>JACRNB010000004.1 GCA_016219425.1 Betaproteobacteria bacterium
GCGTCCGGCGTGAAGGTCCAGGTGAAGTTGCCGTTGTCGCTGAGCGTGCCGTGGTTTGCCGTCAGGTTGAGCACGGCCATCAGGTCGCCGTCGGCGTCGGTGATGCCCGCGATCAGGGCCGCTGTGGTGAGCAGGTAGGGGACGTCCTCCTGGCCGTCGGGGAGGGGGCCAGGATCTCCTGTCGGGACAACGTTGGCGATGCCATAGCGCCGGGCGTACACGTTGTAGTGGCTGCCGTCCTGGTCCAAGGACTCCCAACTCACTACGAAGCTGCCGTCCGACAGGGTAGTCAGGCTGGAATCCCACGGAGAGCCCGAAGTGTAGGTATGGATCCGGAACTCGCCACCCACCACTTGGCCCTGGGCATCGTAGCGCTGGGCGTACACGCCGTAGTCACTGCCGTCCTGGCCGGAGGACGTCCAACTCGCCACAAAACCGCCGTCCGACAGCGCGGTCAGGATGGGGTACCGCTGAGAGTCCGTAGTGTAGGTATTGACCCGGAACTCGCCCCCCGCCGCTTGGCCCTTGGCGTCATAGCGCTGGGCGTACACGCCGTTGCCACTGCCGTCCTGGCCGTAGGAATACCAACTCGCCACAAAACCGCCACCCAACAGGGCGGTTAGACTGGGGTGCACCTGATCACCCGCAGTGTAAGTATTGACCCGGAACTCGCCACTCACCGCTTGGCTCTGGGCGTCGTAACGCTGGGCGTACACGCCGAAACCGCTGCCGTCCTGGCCGTAGGAATGCCAACTCGCCACAAAGCCGCCATCCGACAGAGCGGTCAGGCTAGGGGCGCTCTGACCGTCCGCAGTGTGGGTATTGACCCGGAACTCGCCACCCACCGCTTGGCTCTGGGCGTTGTAGCGCTGGGCGTACACACCGAAGTCGCTGCCGTCCTGGCTGTAGGAATGCCAACTCGCCACAAAGCCGCCGTCCGACAGGGTGGTCAGGCTGGGGGCGTACTGATCGCTCGTGATATGAGTATTGATCCGGAACTCCCCCCCCACCATTTGGCTCTGGGCATCGTAGCGCTGAGCGTACACACCGTAGCCGCTGCCGTCCTGGTCGTAGGACTCCCAACTCGCTACAAAGCCCCCGTCCGGCAGGGCGGTCAGGCTGGGGTCGTACTGAGCATACGTGGTGTAGGCATTGACCCGGAACTCGCCGCCCACCGCCTGATCCTGGGCGTCGTAGCGCTGGGCGTACACCCCCTCACCGCTGCCGTCCTGATTGAAGGACTGCCAACTCGCCACAAAGCCGCCATCCGACAGGGCGGTCAGACTGGAGTGCAACTGACTGCTCCCAGTGTAAGTATTAACCCGAAATTCACTCCCAACAGCGATGAGTTCGTGAGCCATGGCGCAGCCTCTTTTTTGGTGTGGTAAATCGGAATGTGTGAAGGTGAGATAACAGGGGGGCGATGACGCCGTGAGCATTTTCAGGCTCGGTGCGTGTGGTCATCCATGTCGTTGTGAGCCCCTGGCGGCAAAGTGTGGGTTTATCGAACGGGGGTCTGCACGCTCAGTAGATCCAGGTCAGCATCGCCGTGCCCTGGTGGCGGGAATAGTCATACAGCCCCACGTTGGAATCGTTGCGCGTGTAGGTGTAGCCCAGGGCGGCGGTGAGGCCGGTCTTGCCGATGGGCTTGGAGAGGTTGGCAGTGATGGCGTACTGCCAGTCGCGCCGGGCGTGTTCACAACCGTTGCAGGCGCCGGCGAGGAAGGGGTCGGGGATGGCGTACACGGTGCGGGTGACGCCGGGTTGCAGGTAGAGGCTGAACCCTTCCGGCAGGGGAGTGCTGACCCCCAGGCTGAGACCCTGGCTCTGGTTGTTGAATTGCCGCTCGTAGGCGTGTTCCCGCCCGAAGCGCAGGGTGGGCTGCAACTGTAGGGATTCCCCCGCCTTGATCCGCGCCCCCGCGGTCACGCCGCTGACTTGCCCGTTGCGGGTGAGGCTGGCAACCCGATGGTATTTGCGGCGCGAGTTGGAGAACCCGCCCGTGAACTGCACATCCGTGGAGTAGCTGTACTGAAGCTGGGGCGCGATCCCCTTGGAGTGGCTGTAGGGGTCATGGCCGACCACGATGTTGTCGTAGACCAGCGGGACGGACAGTACGAACTTGTCCACCGCCACCGTGGGGCCGGTGGAAGCGGAGAGGATGAGCAGGTCGCTGGCCTGCTCCTGGATGTAGTCCAGGCTGTTGACGCTGACTTCGGACTGCCAGGCGAACTGGTTGTTCACGGTATGCACATGGTTGACGCTCACCACCGCATTCCAGGCGTTGTCGGAACGGTTGGTGATGGTCTCGGAGGTGGGAGCCACGGTGAGGATGGAGGCGGAACCGGGGCCGGTGTTGACGTTGGAGTCCGACATCATCGCCACCGACAGACGCAGGTGCAGGGGACGCTGGGCGTCCATCATGCTGAAGAACTTCTGGATGTTGTCGCCCACCTGGGGCGGCGGGTTGCTGGCGATGACCTGATTGAACTGCTCCCGCGCCAGATCGAAACGCCGTTCCGCCACATAGGCGCGGCCCAGGTCCAGGCGCACCCTGGGCAGGTTGGGGTTGGCCGCCAGCATGGCCTCGAACAGGGCGATGGCCTCGGCGGGGCGGTTCAGTTCCATGGCGCAATGGCCGAGCAGAAAGCGCACATCCTGGTCGGCGGGGGAGTCCACCAGGGCCAGCTTGAGGATCTCGTAGGCCTCGGTGAACTTGCCTGCATTCATGAGGAACACGGCGCGTTTGCGGGCGGTGAGGGAGGTGGGTGTGGCAGGGCGAGCGGATGCGCCAACCGTGGCCAAAGGAACCTGTTGAGCGGCAACGGGAAATGCCTGCATGCAGGCAAAAAAGAAAAACAGGGGGGAAACGTACTTCACTCGCCCTGGCAGGATGCGCCCGTAACTCACTGATTATGTGTGCTGATGTAAACGAGGGGGATTAAATCACGGCGGCTAGCGCTTTCCTACAAAAATGCCGACGCCCTTATCCGATCCCTTGTCGATGTACCAGTTGCCGCCGGCTTCTTGAGCCTGGGGGCCGAAGAACGCGCCATTCACCTTGCCGCCACCTCCCGTGACGGTAGTGGCGAGGCCCGTAAAGGGCAAGCCGGGGGAACCGGTATTGATTGAATGGGCGCCTGTATAGCTCGCCGAGGCCCAGGATGACCCGCTGCTGTTGTTCAAGGCAAGGTTCAGACTGGTGATTTGCTGAGTGCCAAAATTGACGCCCATGTTGAACGTTCCCTGAACAAAGCCCGCTCCCGTGGCCTGCCCCATGGCAAGACCGCTATATGTGACGGAGCCAAGTGGTTGGATGTTGGTGGAATAGTTGGCATTGGGTGTTGGGTTGCCTGCTACCCACATGGAGGCAGGGCTTACTGTGCGGTTGCGATCGCTTGTGGTCTGGTCATAGTCATGCCCCCAAAATCCCCAGGTTGTGTAGCTGTAATTGGTGTCTGCAGAACTGTTGACTTGCTTGATGGCCTCGGGAGCCGCCGCAATAAAGGTGGGGGTGTCGTTGGTCAATCCGCTGTCTTTTACGATGGCAAAGGCATGGGCATTGACATAAGCGGTATCTGTCCCGGTATTCAAATTGATGGTGGGGGTATTGCTCCCTGTGCCGGTGCCATCGGCTTTTTTGTCGGTGGTAATGGTTCCCGTGGGCGTTCCCGTGAGTGTGTTTCCAGTGGTCCCTGGGAGATTGATTTGAACGTCGTCGAGACTCTGGTTCACAAACAGATCGGCGCTGCCCGAGGTGGTGCGGGTTGCGACGACGGCGGTGGCAAAACCCTTCCAGGTTTCCGCCCCGGTTGGAGTAGGCCCTGTGACCGAATTGGAGGAGCGCATCCCGGTAATTGCTGCGCTGGCTCCAGTGGCCGGGGCGTCATTGACTGTGTTGTCCTGCCAGTTCATGCCGAATACGCCACCGATGCCTGACGGCATGCCCGAGTTGGAGCCATACATGACCAATTTTGTTTTACTGGTGTCGCTCAGATATCGGGGTGTGGAAACGTCGTTGTATAGGTTGTCTGTTTTTACGATGTAATCACCATTGATCTCGAAATTGTTGCCCAAGCTGCCTACAAAAATGCCCATGCCGCCGTTGCCAATACCCGGGAGAATGTCGTAGCCGTAGACCTGATTGGTCGCCCAGTTGACATACATGCGGCCAGGGAAATTGCCGCTGCTGCCTGTTTTCGTGCTGCGATAACTCTGACCGTCGTAGAGAGTGGATTGGTGGAAATCAAAACTGGTGACGCCTGTTGTTGGTTTTGTGGTGCTGCGAATTCCGTAATAGCCCTCCACCACGGCATTATTGACGGCGTTAGTCAGGAAGTAGCGGTAGAAATCCTTTTCCTGGGTGTACTGGATATAGGAGCCAGTGGTTTTGAAATCGATACTGGCATAGCTGGTGGTGTTGTAATTGATCTGGAAGGAGCTGTCGGAACCATTTAAATCCCATTGCCTGTAGTTCTTGCCAGAAACCAAGCCTACGTTTGTGGTGTCGCCTGTGGTGAATGAACCAAGGGCCTGAGGCACCAGAAATGAAGCCTTGAGACGTTGGGCATTGGCGCTGTCTGTGTAGTTCTCTACCATGACCGAGAGCGGATTGTCGGTGGAGTAAACGCCGGAGGTGTTCATGTCCGACAGCACCCCTGCGCCCCAATCCAGCCCGGTACGGTCCTTGCCGGAAAATATGCCGAAAACCTGCTCAGTGCCGGTCATGGTCATGCCCCAGCGCCCCCCGGTTTCCTGGGCGGAGGAGCCGTAGAACTTGCCAACCACTTCGGCAGTGGTGTAGCCGCTACCACTCGGGCCAGTCAGACCAGTGAAGCTGTAGGCGTTGGACAAAACCCATGAGTTGTTGACAAATTCGAACCCGGAGGCTGACAGGTTGTTGGTTGCCTTTTCCGGGGTCAGGTTGCTGATTCGGCCAGTTATCTTGCCAGGTCCGCCTGTTCCGAAATCCACCTTGAGGTCAAACAGCCCGGAGATGTAATCGACGCCTCCGGTGCCTGTAATGATCAGACCGGTGGCAAAGCCCGAGTACGACACGGAACCCAGGGCGTTGGTGATGTTAGGGCTGCTGGTGACCGCTCCCGCCACCCAGTTGGACATGGGCATGACGGTCTTGCTGCTGGTGTCTCCAGACCAGGAGCCGACATAGTGGTACGCCAGCTTTCCCATGTATTTGTTCAGCACCGAGGAATGCATGGTTTCCCAGTCCGTGTAGGTGCTGCGGGTGGAGTAATAGAAGAGATTGGCGCCCCCATCCGTGACTTTGGAAGCGCCGAAGGCACTGGTGGCGAGGAAGGCGTTGGGGTCCGTATCCGTGTTGGCGAAGGAATCGCCAATGCCATTCGTGAAGGAACCGGTCACCTTGCCCGTGGAGGGGGTGAGGGTGATGGAGGTTGTGCCATTGCTGGTACTGAGCGTGCCGGTGCTGCGGTTCTTGATCAGATTGCTGCTGAAGCCTTCCCAAAGGGTGTTGTCACCGGGGGTGACCTGGCTTTGGTAGATCGAAGCGCCGTTGGTATGCCCGGCCAGCACGCCCTGGCCTGTGGTACTGACGGCGCCGCTGGCATTGTGTCCTTCCACGTTGAAGGAGCCGCCGAGGACGTTGGCGCTGGAACCAAAGAGCTCAAGGCTCATGCCGGAGGTGGTGACCCAATTCCAGTTGCTGGTGGTGCTTCCGGTATTGCCCTGTTTTTCCCAGGCCTGGGCGTTGATGGACGTGTTGCTGCGGTCCAGGCTGCCCAGGGTGAGCGGGATGGAGTCGCCGTTCGGATTGATGCGCGTAGGCATGAATACCTTGTTGGTGGCGAAATCCACGGTGAGTTGGCTGCTGTTGGTGAACGGTTTGTTGTCGTTTGTATTCGTGTTGCTGTCGGTGGCCAGGATGTCGATGAAGTAGGTTCTCTGGCCGCTGCTGAGTAGCTGGCTGGTGCTGGTGCGGTTGCCGCCGTAGGCGATCAGGTTGACGTCGCTGGAGGTGGCGGCGGCCTTGTTGGTGTACGTCAGGTGGAACGCGTCCGTGCCCTGAGCGTAGGCGCTGCCGTCTGCGGAGCCGCTGACGTCGGACCAGATGGACTGGTTGTAGTAGTAGTACTCGGTGCTGCTTCCGGTTTTTGCGCGGTATTCCAGTTGGCCGGGGGCATAGCCATCCCGTTTCAGCCGGAAGATCAGATCCGCCACGCTGAGGCTGCCGTTGCGGTTGTCGGTGGCGTAACTGTTGGTTCCGCTTTTGAAGTTGCTGCCGAAGGTGCCGTTCCAGTTGTAGGGGGCGCTGAACGCGTTGGCATCCGTAGTGGTCGTGGTGACTGTGGTGGTGTTAGTGGTGGCTTGGGTGCGCAGGATGTCCTGGTTGGAGGTGTTGTTGGCCGTAGTGATCAGCGTGGCAGGGGGCGGGAGCGCGCCCGGTTCCGTTGCGCCGAAGAAATTGTTTGGCGGGGGCGGGGGGGGGGCTGCGGCGCCGGTGGCTGGCGCGTTGCTCATGGAGTCGGCAAAAACAATGGGGTCGAGCAGTGAATTGCTCAGCCCTGAAGGTTGGTCGGGCGCTGAAGCGCCCTCACTCCGTGCGGGAGCCGAGAGTTCCCGTCCCCGAGGCCGGGTGTCCGGGAGGTCTCCGGTGGCGGCATCGGTCCCGGTATCGGCGGGTTTTCCTACTCCCGTTGGAGCGTTCTCTGTCCTTTCGTTGATGTTGGGGGCGGCAGTTTGAGGCTTGCGCTCTTTGGGGCCGGGCGGGGCGTCTACATCCCCAGCAGCGCCGCTGGGCTTGGTTTCAGGTGATTTTGCTGCCGCGTTGTCGCCCGTCTTTCCCTCTGCGGGTTTGTTGCCTGCCGCCGGCTCGTTGGGCTTGGGGGCGCCGCCTTGCTCTGCGCCGGATTTTCCGGGGTCATTGGCTGGCGGAGGCGGCTCCAGCTTGCTGGTCTCACCCTGGTCGCTCATGCCCAGGGCATTGAGCTGTTTTTTGAGGCTGCCAGCTTCCTTGTCTTCCTGTCTCTTTTCGGGGGCGTCGCCCGAGGCCAGCGATGCGAGTTTTTTCTTGGTCTGATCGCCGCCGCCCTGCTGACCGCCGATGCTCTGGTCCTTTTTATCCTGGGCGCCCACCAGGGTTTCCGAGGACTTGCGGGCGTCTTCCTTGACCTCTTTCTTCATTTCCTGGACGGCTTGTTTGCCGCCGCCGGGGGCGATGTCCACTGGCGGCATCATGCGTTCCATGCCCTTGGCCAGCTTGAAATCCGGATCGAGTTTTCCGGCTTCCTTGAACAGGGTGGCGGCCTGGGCAAACTGACCCTGGTCGGCCTTGTCGAGGCCCTTGGCAAAGGCGAGGAAGGCCTGGGGATTGGTGGTCTGGGGCTTTTCCAGTTCCGTGCGGATCTTGGGAGGCAATTCATCCACCTTGACGCCAAGATGCTGGAGGGCGGCGAAGACCATGTCTTTCTGAAGCTTGTGGAAACTCCCCATGGGGCTTTGGCGCGACTGGTTGCCCAGGGCGTTGCCGGAGACGGCATCCATGGTGATGCTGTTGACGGAAAGGGTCTGCGCCCCCGCATCCGCGGACAGCCATGCAGCCAGAGCGAAGGCGAGCGGGCGCAGAGGGGGGAGATGGAAGGGGGCGTTTTGCTCAGTTGCCATCGTCCTGCACCTTGTAATCGCCGATCAGCAATTTCTCCGCCCGCAACATGCGCCCGGCGCGCACGGAGCTTTGCGCGTCCACCAGTCCGCTTTGGGACAGGGCGATCTCATCCGCCAGCATTTGTAGTTTGGAGCGTTCCAGCACGCGCAGGTTGGGCACCTTGCTGAGGTCTGAAATCATCATGGCGGCCAGCCCTTTGGAGAGGATGGCCTGGTTGGCGTCGCCCCGGTTGGCGAAAGGCAGAACGGCTACGGTGCCGGGCTCGGGTGCGGCCTGGCTGAGGGTGGATTCCAGCTTGAGCGCCTTTTCCACTTCGGCGCGCATTTCCTGATTGATCAGCAGGGTGAGGCGCTCCGGTACGCCCTTGGTCGCCGCGCCATTGGGGTCGGTCTTGATGAATTGCTGCCACTGGCGAATGGTTTCGAAGTGTTCGCCGCGCTCCAGGGCAATGGCGCCCAGGTAGTAGGCCGTCTGGGCATTGCCGGGGAAGGCGGTCTGAATCTGGAGCAGGCGGTTGCGGGCCTGCTCTACCTGGCCTTTGTCAAAGGCCACCACGGCCTCGCGCAGGGCTTCCCCCTCCGGGCTGGTGAGGAAGGTCAGGTCTACCTCGATCTCCGGGCTGAACCGGTCGATGCGGGCGCCTTCTTCATAGAGGCGCAGCATGTTGCCGGCAGAGAGGGAGACCGCTTCGCCGACCTTGCCCTTCCAGGCGGCGTCCACGCTCCAGTCCTGGCTGGCGCTGTTGAGGCGGAACTGGGCCTCTTTTTCCTTGGCGTCCCAGGCGCGCCAGTTGTTGAAGGCGTAGACGGTGAGGCCGGGGCGGTCGCCGGGGACAATCACGCCCAATTTGCCTTCGCCCGCTGCCAGGACGCCGAAGGGGGTTTCCAGGCGACCCTGCCCTTGGGCGTTAGGTGCGGCATAGAGGGTGACGGCGCCCTCCCAAATCTGCACCAACCAGTTGGCATCCGCCTGCTCCGAGACAGCCAGGGTGGAGCCTTCGCCGATGTGGAGCGCATCTCCGTTGGGCAGTTTCAGGCGCAGGCGCGCGTCTGCGGGGGTATGGATGACATCATCCAGGCCAAAGGTCTGGTTCTCGCGTACCGGGAAGGCTGTCCGTCCGCGCACGAGCAGCGGCGTTCCCACCATCAACTGGGTCTTGGCCAGCACCTTGCCGGGTTCCTCAGCGAGGGGGGCGGCGCTGATTTCCTTCGGGATGAACGGCTTCTCCCCCATGTCCGACCACGCCGGGGCGATGAGGCACAGCGACAACATCCCTGCGAGCAAATGGCGCGTAACGCTGTAAAAATGAGATAACACGGGGCGCTCCACACGGGTTCAGACTGATGCGCTCGGACAGACCAACGCCAGATTCGGCTTCCTTTCCAGCGTGGCTAAAATTTACCATGCGCCGCAAGCGCTCCGATGTGACGAGTAGCACTGGAAATACGAAGTATTCATCTGGATGGAGAAGGCATGAGTGATGCGTCGATCAGTTGGCAGGCGTGGGTCGAAAACCGCCAGGGGGAGAAGACTCCGGTGCGTGGTTCGTGCAGCCTGGGGCGCGCTCCGGCCAATCACATCGTCATTCCGGATACGCGCGTGTCCCGACGTCACGCCACGATCCAGCTTCAGGGTGAAGGGGAATACTGGCTGGTGGATTTCGGCAGCAGCAACGGCACCTATCTGAATGGCGCTCGCATCACCCAGCCCACCCGCCTGCATTCCGATGACGTCCTGCAAATGGGGGGCGCCGATGAGTTCGTGTTTCGCCAGGCGTCCGTGACCGCCGAGGCGGCGCCGGCGGCGAATTTTTCCGACCGGACCATCTTCGATGTGCGTCAGGTGCAGTGCTGGCTGCTGGTGGCGGACATCATCAATTCCACCCATCTGGTCAATGAACTGGCGCCGGACGAGCTTCCTCTGGTGACCGGCGGTTGGCTGCGCGAGTGCCGCGAGATCATCGAAGCCACTGGTGGCCGCATCAATCAGTTCATGGGCGACGGATTTTTTGCTTACTGGCGTGACGGTCCCGCCATGGACACGGAGATCCTGCGTTCCATCCAGGCCCTGCATGGTCTTCAATCCCAAGCCAAGCCGGCCTTCCGCTTTGTTCTGCATCTCGCCCCCGTGGTGTTCGGCGGCGTTGCCATCGGTGAGGAAGAGCGCATCTCCGGCAGCGAAGTGCATTACGTTTTTCGCATGGAAAAGCTGGCGGGAAAGCTCAAGGTTCCGGACCTGATCAGCGCGCCGGTGTGGGATCGGCTCTCCGGCGCGGTCCAGGCGCGGGATATGGGACGTCATCCCTTGCAGGGGTTTACCGAGGACTTTTCCTTCTTCAGTCTGACCGCCGGTCCCGCCGGGGTGTGATCTACATCCTAATGGGCCGGGTTTCGCCTCATTCACCATCACGACATGTCGGTAGGGGGACATCTCCATGGAAGTAGTCAGTCAAACGCATCAGGGCATGATTCGCGATCACAACGAGGACAGTTTTCTGGTCGATGAATCTCTCGGTTTGTACATTGTGGCGGATGGCATGGGCGGACATCGCGCGGGCGATGTGGCCAGCCGTATCGCCGTGGACGCCGTGCGCAAGCGCCTGCAGAACGCCCTCGCCGGCAGTCCTCTCAGCGATGCCGATCTGGCCCTTGAAGTCAGCAGCGCGGTCGAGTTCGCCAACCAGGAGATTCGCTCTGCCGCCCTGCGAACCCCGGACCAAAAGGGCATGGGTACGACCATCGTCCTGATTCTGGTGCGGGGGGGGAAAGCGGTCCTGGCCCATGTGGGCGATTCCCGCGCCTACCGTTGGCGCGGGGCCGACTTTGCCAAGCTCACCCAGGACCATTCCCTGTTGCAGGAACAAGTGGGGGCCGGCGTCCTGACCAACCGCGAGGCGAAGTTCTCGCATAACCGCAATCTGGTGACCCGCGCCCTGGGCGTGGAACCTCGGGTCGAGGTGGAGGTGCAGCCCATCGACATCCGGCAGGGGGACACCTTCCTGCTTTGTTCAGATGGCCTCAACACCATGGTGGATGACATCGACATCCACCACACCATGCGCGAGGTCGGCGCCAACCTGCCCTTGGCTGGGCGCTGCCTGGTGGAGATTGCCAACGACAACGGCGGACACGACAACGTCACCCTGCTCCTGTTGCGGGTGAACGAGGTCAAGCCCCCTGAGGAAGAGGCGGGTTTCGGTCGCCGCCTGATGCGCATGTTCGGTCTGTGAGGGAGAGGCGAAATGGCCAAACTGGTAGTGAACAACGGAGAAACCCTGGTGGCGCAGCTGCATCTGGATGCGCCGCGTGTGGTGATCGGTCGCGGCGAGCAGTGCCAGATCCGCCTTGCCAGCGCGTCGGTGAGCAAGGAGCACGCAGCGGTGCTCTCCATCGGCAATGACCACATCCTGGAAGACCTCAAGAGCACCAACGGCACCAAGGTCAACGGCGCGTCGGTCTCCCGCCATGTCCTGCAGAATGAAGAAATCATTGAGATCGGCGAGTTCCGCATTCGCTACATGAACCACCGCGCGCTGAAGGACATGGATTTCGACCGCACCATGATCTTCTCCGGCGATCCCAACCTGGGCGTCGCCTTCAGCGAGGATGCGGCGGCGGCGGCGGCCAACACCGATCAGGTGTCCACTGCGCGGGCGGTGCGGGTGTCTTTCCCCCTGGGCGGCGTGCGCGGCCTCAAGGGCGCTCATGCCGGCAAGGAGATCTCGCTGGAGCCGGTGCTGCGTCGGTTCGGCCAGCCGGGCCGGGCGACTGTGGCCATCATGCGGCGTCCCCAGGGCTATGTCCTGATGAATGTGGAGGGCAACGGCGCGGTGCTGAACAGCCGGAATGTCGGTGCGGAATGGCCGATGTTGCAGCACAAGGATCTGATCGAAATCGCCGGCGAGCAGTACACGTTCTTCCTCGTGGGGAAGTAAACGGTGACGCAGGGGGCGCCCATGCCTGAGGCGGTCGGAAAAGGGGCGCCGGCCTTCTTCGGTCCCGCCCTGGCAGCCCTCGTCGGCAGTCTGGTCCTGATGGGAGGTGCGCGGGCGTCATCCGGCATTACCCAGAACTACGAACCCGTAAGCGCCCAGGTGGTGTGTATCGAGACCGCCAATACGGATCGCAGCCGCGCCGTAGGCACTGGCTTCTTTGTGCGTCCCGGAGTGATCGCCAGCGTGCGGCATCTGGTGACCGGGGCCCGGCGGATCAAGGTCCACCTGCCGGATGGCGGCGTGCAGGAGGCAAAGGTCATGGCGCAGGAGAAGGCTACGGATCTGGCCTTGCTGCGGGTGCCTTTCAACAAACTTTCCGGTCTTCCGGTCAGTCGCGCCGTGGCTCGCATGGGCGACGAGATCTTCACCGTGGGCTGCCCGCTGGGTCTGTCGCGCACCCTGGCGCGGGGCATGATCAGCCAGCCGCAGCGAGTGATCGACGGCAAGCGCCTGCTCCAGACCGATCTCTCCACCAGCCAGGGCAACAGCGGCGGCCCGCTGGTCAACCGCGAGGGCGAGGTGGTGGGCATCGTGCATGGGCAGATGCGCGAGGCGAGTGAGATCAATTTCGCCATCCTTGCCGCCGACCTCAACGAGCTTATGGCGGCCAACGGTCTGGCGGTCGCCGCCCTCACGCCCGAGCAGGAGGCCAGACTGTCGTCCCTGTGGGGTGAGGCGCGCAACGCGGGCAGCCATGACGCCCGCATTGCCGGTTATCAGCGTGTGCTCATGCTCGCGCCGGAGATGGCGGAGGCCTACTACAACATGGGTTTGGCCTATCTGGCCAAAGGGGACTACGAACGCGCCAGCGAGATCTTCGAAACCGCCAGCCTGAAGCGACAGGATTACGTCGAGGCCCTCAACAACCAGGGGTTGGCCCTGCTGCTGCTGGGGCGTCACAAGCAGGCGCGGGATGTGTTGGTGCGAGCGTTATCGATCCAGGCCGACTATGCTCTGGCCTATCTGAATCTTGGCGTGGTGTATGCGCAGGGCTTGAAGGATCATGAGTCAGCAGACAAGAATTTCAGACGTTATCTGCAACTAGAACCCAATTCCGCTCAAGCCCCGGCGCTGCGGCGCTGGCTCGAAGCCAGGTCCAATACACCATGTCCGATAGCACTGATCTGCAACAACTAGGCAAATACAGCATCCTGGGCGAACTCGGGCGGGGCGCAATGGGCGTCGTCTACCGCGGGCTCGACCCCTTCATCAAGCGCGAGCTGGCCATCAAGGTTCTGCGCGCCGACCTGCTGGACAAGAACGAGCGCGGCCCCATCCTTGATCGCTTCCGCCAGGAGGCCCAAGCCGCAGGGCGGCTCAACCACCCCCACATCGTAGCCATCTACGAATACGGCGAGGACGGCGACCAGGTCTTCATCGCCATGGAACTTCTGCGTGGGCGCGAGCTGAAAGAGTATGTGCAGGATGGCGAGTATTTCGATCCCGCCGATGCGATCCGCATCGTCCTGCAATTGCTGGACGCCCTGGGCTACGCCCACGCCAACGGCGTGGTGCACCGGGACATCAAGCCGGCCAACATCCTGGTGCAGCCGGACAACAACATCAAGGTCACGGACTTCGGCATTGCCCGGCTGGAGTCCTCCAGCCTGACCCAGGCGGGAACCATGCTTGGCACCCCCAGCTACATGTCTCCCGAGCAGTTCATGGGGCAGCGGGTGGATGGGCGTTCCGACCTGTTCTCTGTCGGCGTCATGCTCTACGAGCTGCTCACTGGAGAGAAACCTTTTGCCGGCAATTCCTTCGCCACCATCATGCACAAGGTGCTGAAGGAGCCGATCACACCGCCTTCCAATCTGAATCTGCTGGTTACCCCGGAACTGGATGCCGTGATTCTCAAGGCCCTGTCCAAGCGCCCGGATGATCGTTTCCAGGACGCCAAGGCCTTCGCCGAGGCCCTGACCCTGGCGAAGGCGGGCCGCCCCATGCCAGCGCCTGCTCCGGCGAGCGACCTGGACGCCACGGTGGTGCAAGGCGCCGCCCCGGCCCGCCCGGCCCGCGGCCAGGCGCCCCAGGCCGTGGAGGAGGCCACCGTGGTCGTGGCGCCTGCCGGCGCTGCAAACGATTCCACCCAGGTGATCTCCCCCACGGCCAAGACCCAGGTGGTAACACCCGCTGCGTCGGCCACCCCGGCGTCCGCCGCTGCCGGTCGCAAGCCCCTGCTCCTGGGCGGAGCCATCCTGCTGGCGCTGGCCCTGGGCGGCGGCGTTGTGATGCTGGGGAAAGGAGGCGAATCCTCCGCCCCCGTCGCTGTGGAGGCCAAGCCTGCGGCGGACGCCGGCTGGATATTGATCAACTCCACCCCTCCCGGCGCGGTGGTGCTGGTGGATGGCGGGCGTTACGGCGGGGTCGCCCCGGTGCGTCTGGAAGTCCCCGCCGGGGCGCACCAGATCGTGCTGCGCAAGGATGGGTTCCACGAGATCGAAGCCAGCGTGGAAGTGCCCCGCGGCGCCCTCATTCCTTTCGATGCGGAACTGGTCTCCAGCCAGTGACGCATCGCATAGCGATACACCACAAGTTCAACGATTCTGGGCCGCGTACCCAGCCCTTTTTGAAATGCAGGAGGCAATGATGGCGACACGTTTCAAGGTTCTGTTCCTTTCCATGCTGCTGGCCGCGGCCCAGGCCGACGCCGCCCCGCGCAAGGGCGACAAAGTCACCCCGTTTGCCCTGGATTCCACCTCCGGCGTCAAGGTCACGGAGAAGACCCTGCAAGGGGCAGACCTGGGCGTGATGTACTTCTTCTCCACCGAAAAATGCGCGGTCTGCCTGGATGGCCTGGAGCGGCTGCGCCAGGTGGCCAGCCAGTATGGCGATGACCGCATCAGCCTGGTGGCCGTGGGCAAGCAGGATCTGGGTACGCTGAAGAAACTGCCTGTCGCCGAGCGCCCCCTCGTGCTGCTGGCCGGCAACACGCAGACCCTGGCCAACTACAACGCCCAATATGTGCTTCCCGTCACCTACGTCACCGGCCCCGGCGGCGAGGTGCTGGGCGTCTTGCAGGGGGGCGGCGCATCCACCGAGGCGATGCTGATCTCCCTGGCCGAGAAGCAGATCCAGCGCAAGAAGACCAAGTCAGCCAAGGGCATCTTCGAGATGGCCGACAAGGCCGGCGGCGGCTCCCTGGCCAAGGCCGGCATCGGCCACAGCCTGCTCAAGGAAGGCCGTCTGGATGAGGCCGAGGGCGTATTCCGCGCCCTCACCAAAGACAAGGACAAGCAGACCGCCGTGCGCGGGCTGGAAGGGCTGGCGGAGGTCTACCTGGCCAAGGGACAGACGGACCAGGCCATCAAGTACGCCAACGACGCGTTGGCCATGATTCCGGGACGCAGCACCGCCAACCTGATTCTGGCTCGCGCCCAGCACAAGAAGGGGCAGGGCAAGGAAGCCGAGCAGTCCATCGCCCGCGCCACCCAGGATGGCGCCCAGAGCGACTTCTCCTTCCAGCGTTCCGACGCCCACCTGATCAAGGGCAACCTGCTGCGCAACAAGGAGCCCAGCATCGCGCTGACCTCGTTCAAGATTGCCGCCCGGGAAAACCCCCACTCCGTCGAGGCCCTGAGCAACCAGGGCGCGCTGCTGCAAGCCGCGGGCGACCCGAAGCAGGCGCTGGAAGTGCTGAAGAAGGCGGGCGGGCTGGACCCCACCGACAAGCTGCTGCACGGCCTTGTGCGTCAGGCCGAGGCGGCCATCGGCCAGAGCAAGGATCTGGAGCGTCAGCGCTACATCGACCAGACCGTGAAGGACTTGGCTGCCCGCTTCCGCGAGAACCAGGCCAAGACCCCCGCCAACGCTGACGACTGGACCAGCCCGCCCATGGTGGTGAGCATCCTCAACCTTCAGGAAGAAGCGGGCGACCCGCTCACCGCGCGCCTGGGCGTGGCGGGCGTACTGCACCACGACCTCCAGATCGCCCTCGCAGGCAAGGGCGTCCAGGTGGTCGAACGCGCCGTGATCGACAAGTTGCTGGCCGAACTCAACCTGGGTTCCTCCGCCCTGGCGGACCCGGACACCCAGCTCAAACTGGGCCGCGTCATGGCCGCCCGCCTCATGGCCACCGGCGGCGTACATCCCAATGCCGGCAACCAATCCCTCGCCACCCTGCGTCTGGTGGACGTGGAGACCACCGGCATCGCCATGTCCGCCAGTGAGCGCATGAGCGCCAACCCGGATCTGGCCCAAACCGCCGAGAGCCTGGCTGCCGCCATCGCCAAGACCATTCGTGACAAGTACCCGCTGAAAGGCCGTCTGGCCCTGGTGGAAGGCGAAACGGTGATCCTCAACCTGGGCAAGAAGCACGGCGTGGCCATGGGCCAGGAATTCAGCGTGCTGGGCAAGCCCGAACCCATCGAACTGAACGGCAAGGTGCTGGGCCAGCGTGAGACCAAGCTGGGCAGCCTGCGCGTCACCAAGGTGGAAGACGGCCTCGCCTACGGTGCGGTGGTTGCCCGCACTGCCGCCTGGGACAAGAACCAGCGCATCGTGCAAAAGGATTGAGATGGGCTGGCTGCGCCGTTTTCTCGCCGCCGCCCTGTTCTGCCTCGCGCACGGGCAGGCGCTGGCTGCGCCCCAGACCCTTGCGATCTGGGACTTCGACAACAACACCCCCGGCGCCATGGGCGTCATCCAGTCCGTGGAGCACCTGCGCCGGGTGTTGCCGGAGATGTTGCTGGCGCGGCTGGTGCAAGCCCCCGGACTGAAGGTGGTGGAACGGGTGCGACTGCGCGAGGCGCTGGAAGAGCAAAAACTGGGCAGCAGCGTCCTGGCCGAACAGGACTCGCGCGTCCGCCTGGGGCGCATCCTCGGGGCCAAACGCATGGTGTTCGGCGACTTCACCCTGTTTGGCGGCGTGTTGCGCGTGGACGTGCGCGTGGTGGATGTGGAGACCTCCCAGGTGCTCATGTCCGAGCCGATCAACGGCCAGATCGCGGATGTCCTGGAAAACATGCTCTACATGGCGGACCTCATCGCCATGAACCTGGAAACCAAGCTGGGCGATGCCGGCAGCGTGGGCGCCGACCCCGTGGTCTGGGCCGAGTACGACAAGGGCCTGGTGCAGATGGACGCACGGCGCTTCGATCTGGCGGTGGACACTTTCAAGGCCCTGCTTACGAAACACCCGGATTTCACCCCGGCGGAACGCCAGATCAAGCTCGCGCTGGAGCGGCTCGCGCGCATGTAGGCACACCGCCATGAATACCCTGTGCGCGCGCCTCTCCTGCTCTTTCAAGGGTGAGATCCACGACCTCCATACGGTCATTGATCTGGATTCCCTCCCCCTGGATGCCGAAGAGCCGCCCGATTTTCATCGCCTCCTGGCGCAGGCGGCAGCCATCGACCCCTACTCCTATCTATATGAGGTGGTGGAATCTCACGACATCGAGTTCTCCGCGGCCACGGGGGTGGCGGCGCAGTGCTGCGAGTTGGGGCAGTTCGACTGGCGGCGTTATGTGCGACTTCAGCGGGAGGAGGGCGAGCTGGTCGCTCTGCGGGCCATCGCAGCCCGGACCCTGGGCGTTTCCGACCTGGATCAGCACCCGGATCTGAAAGCGGCCATGCTGGCGGCGTACCGGGCGGGCAAGGGAGAGCAGACTGACGGGTGATCTGCCCCCCCGTTGGGGCCAGGTCGTTCTTGGGGCGGCCCTGCGAACGACTTGAAAGGCGCGGCAACGCCGGTGTTACGGCGCAGGGTTCATGTAGCGCAGGTGCAGATCGTCAATCTCCGCCAGGACGGCCTCGGGCAGGGGCTTGTCCCAGGCATCCAGGTCTTCCCGCAACTGTTCCATGCTGGTAGCGCCGACAAGGGTGCTGGCCACGAACCAGCGGCGATAAACGAAGGAGAGGGCCAGTTGCGCCGGGCTGAGGCCATGGCGACGGGCCAGATCGGCATAGGCGGTCACGGCGGGCGTGACATTGGGCTTCTCGTACCGCTGGCCGAAACCCTTGAACTGGGTCATGCGCCCGCTGCCCTCCGGCGTCAGGTACTTGCCGCTCAACAGGCCGAAGGCGAGAGGGGAGTAGGCCAGCAGCCCCAGATTTTCCCGAAACGCGACTTCCGCCAGGCCGTGCTCGAATACCCGGTTGATAAGGCTGTAGGCGTTCTGGATGCTGACCACACGGGGCAGGCCGTGCGCTTCGGCCTCGCGCAGAAACTGCATCACCCCCCAGGGAAATTCGTTGGAGAGCCCGATATGGCGCACCTTGCCTTCCCGAACCAGTTCCGCCAGCGCCTCCAGTTGCTCAAGGATGGGGACAGCGCGGGTCTCCTGGCCGGGTTCGAACAGGTATTTGCCGAACATGGGTACGTTGCGTTCCGGCCAGTGCAGTTGATAGAGGTCGATGTAGTCCGTGCGCAGGCGTTGCAACGAGCCTTCAACCGCTGCGCGGATATTGCTGCGGTCCAGGGCCGGCGGGCCGCCGCGTATCCAGGGCATGGCGCGGCGCGGCCCGGTCACTTTGGTGGCGACGATGACCTTGTCGCGCGGCTGCCGGTGCAGCCAGTTGCCGACAATGCTCTCGGTGCGATGCACCGTGTCGGCCTTGGGTGGTACGGGGTACATCTCCGCGGTGTCGAGAAAGTTGACCCCTCGTGCAAACGCGTAATCCAGTTGCGCGCACCCCTCCGCTTCCGTGTTCTGCTGCCCGAAGGTCATGGTGCCCAGGCAGATCGCGGAGACCTGGAGGTCGCTGTGGCCGAGGCGGCGGTAGTCCATGGCGGATGACGCGAAGAACGCGTTACACCTTCTTCAGGTAACAGGCCTTGAGCAGGAAGTTGCCCGCGTCCATGCGGCAATCCACCTCGTGGTCGCCGCCGATGAGGCGGATGCTTTTCACCTTGCTGCCCACCTTGAGGGTGATGGATGAACCTTTGACCTTGAGATCCTTGACCAGCACCACGGAATCACCGTCCGCCAGGACGTTGCCGTTGGCGTCCCTGATTGGGGCGTCGGCATCGTCCTCCGTACTGGCCTGGGCGCTCATGGACCATTCGTAACCGCAATCGGCGCAGACGTAGCGCTCGCCATCCGGGTAAACATTTTCCAGGGTGCATTGCGGGCAGGCGGGGAGGGCGGTCATGTCGTGGGGCTCGTGCTGGGATGAGGCTGTCTGGCAGCTTGCACGCCGGATTTCGCGGGGTCAAGGCGTTCTCTGCGCGGGGTCGACGTTGCTGCCTATGCTTAAAGCGGACATCCGGGGCGAATTAGGGTTCGCGCCGAGAGGTGGGGCGGATGCGCTCGCCAAGGTTGGTTTTGCAAGGAGCAACACCATGAAAAAATTTCTGGTACTAGCGATTACGACAGGATTGGCTCTCGCCGCCCCCAATGTCGCTGCGTTCAGCGGCAGTTGGGGCGGGAAGGGCGGTACGGTCAAAGGCGCCAATGAACATGCCGCCGTCACTCCGCAGGCCAAACCAAATTGCGTGAAATCCACCGGCGCAGCTGGCGGCCAGACGGGCGGGGCGGCGGGTGGGGTAGGGTCCGGTTCGTCGGAACACAGTTCGGTTCGCGGCACCATCAACGGCGGCGGCGATTTCATCGCTCCCAAGCTTCAGCCCAAGGTGCAGCAACCCCGCAGCGTGTCGCCCAAGCTGAGGGCTGAGCCGCCCCCCACTGCCGCCGACTGCCGGTAAATCCGGGGCGTTCGTCCTGACGGGTGGTGCTCTGCATGGCGGCGTTCGAGCGCCGGATGTGCGGGTCCGTGTCCGTCACGGCGCGCGGGAGGTCCGCTGTGATGTCGTCGCGGGAAGCCTGCGGCACATCCTGAGAAAGCGGGGGGGGTTCTGCGTTGCGGATGCACACCCTGCAAGGCGCGGCATATTTGATGGCTGGCGGAGACGAAGGGATTCGAACCCTTGATCCAGTTTTTGACCGGATGCTCCCTTAGCAGGGGAGTGCCTTCGACCTCTCGGCCACGTCTCCATTTGACGGACTGTGACGCCCGAAAAAAAGCCGCGCAAGGATACCTGCGCGGCTTGGCAATAGCAACGAAAACGCAGTCAGGCCGCGGCTTTTTCCAGTTCGAACGCCTGATGCAGGACGCGCACGGCAAGCTCCATGTATTTGTCCTCCACCACGACGGAGATCTTGATCTCGGAGGTGGAGATCATCTGGATGTTGATGTTTTCCCCGGCCAGGCTGCGGAACATCTTGCTGGCGATGCCGGCGTGGGTGCGCATGCCGACGCCAACGATGGAGACCTTGGCGATCTTGTCGTCGCTGGTCACTTCCCGCGCGCCGATCTCTTCCTTCACCTGGGCCAGCACTTCCAGAGCCTTTTTCATCTCGCTGCGGTGTACGGTGAAGGTGAAGTCGGTGGTGTTATTGGCGCCTACGTTCTGCACGATCATGTCCACATCGATATTGGCGTCGGCGATGGGGCCCAGGATGGCGGCGGCAATGCCGGGACGGTCAGGTACGCCCAGAACCGTGAGTTTGGCTTCGTCGCGGTTGAAGGCGATGCCGGAGATGATGGCTTGTTCCATGGAGTCTTCCTCGAAAGTGATGAGGGTGCCTTCGCCTTCGCTGCCATTGATGTCAACGAAGCTGGAAAGCACGCGCAGTTTGACCTTGTATTTGCCGGCGAATTCGACCGAACGGATTTGCAGCACCTTGGAGCCCAGGCTGGCCAGTTCCAGCATCTCCTCGAAGGTGATGGCGTCGAGCTTGCGCGCCTCGGGCACGATGCGCGGGTCGGTGGTGTAGACGCCGTCCACATCGGTGTAGATCTGGCATTCGTCCGCCTTGAGCGCTGCCGCCAGGGCCACGCCGGTGGTGTCGGAGCCGCCCCGGCCCAGAGTGGTGATGTTGCCGGTCTCATCCACACCCTGGAAACCCGCCACCACGACCACATGACCGGCATCCAGATCGGCGCGCAGGTTTTCTTCGTCGATGGAGAGGATGCGGGCCTTGGTGTAGGCGTCGTCGGTGACGATGCGCACCTGACTGCCGGTATAACTCTTGGCCTTGAGACCCAGGTCTTTCAGGGCCATGGCCAGCAGGGCAATGGTGACCTGTTCTCCGGTGGAGACCAGCACATCCATCTCGCGCGGGTCCGGCACGGTTTGGATTTCCTTGGCCAGGGCGATGAGCCGGTTGGTCTCGCCTGACATGGCGGAGAGCACCACCACAACCTGATGCCCCAGCATCTTGAATTTGGCCACACGCTGCGCGACGTTGCGGATGCGGTCGATGGTCCCCACTGAGGTGCCGCCGTACTTCTGAACGATTAACGCCATCTTCTTCGCTATCTCGTTGAAAAGAGGGCGATTCTACTGGAACGTCCCCGCCCGTTGAAACCAAAGCCGACTCTGGTAGTCTTACCGCCGTTTTCACCCACGGGAGCTTCCCCTATGCGATTCGATACCGTTCTCCAGCCCGATACCTCTGTAGCCGCAGGCCAGGGCAACCGGGTTCTGCGCAACACCTACCTGATGCTGGGCCTGACCATGATTCCCACGGTCATCGGCGCTTTCCTCGGTTTGAGCATGAATTTTGGCTTCATGGCGGAACACCCGATCATGTTCGCCTTGGGCAGTCTGGCTGTGATGATGGGGCTGTTTTTTGGCATCAATGCCACCCGTAACAGCGCCATGGGTGTGGTCCTGCTCCTGATCCTCACCGGTTTCATGGGCGTGATGCTGGGGCCGATCCTGCAAGTGGCCCTGGGGTTCTCCAATGGCGGCCAGATCGTCGGTCTGGCGGCGGGCGGTACCGGCGCGATCTTTCTGACTCTGGCGGGCGTTACTACCACCACCAAACGGGATTTCAGCTTCCTGGGCAAATTCCTGATGATTGGGCTGGTTCTGGTGATTCTTGCCTCTCTGGCGAATCTGTACTTCCAGATTCCCGCCCTGGCCCTGACCATTTCCGCTGTGTCCGTGCTGATCTTCTCCGGCTTCATCCTGTTCGATGTGCAGCGCGTGGTAAGCGGCGGCGAGACCAACTATGTGATGGCCACCCTGGCGATCTATCTGGACATCTACAACCTGTTCGTCAGTCTGCTGCAACTGCTGATGGCCTTTATGGGCGAGCGGGACTGATCGCTTCTCGCCAACGACAAAAAAGGCGGCCTTGAGCCGCCTTTTTTGTTTGCAGGAATCCGTGAGGATTACTTGGTCTTTTTGGCGCCGGGCACCTTGAACGTGCTCTTTACCAATACATCCACCTTGGCCTGGGGCGCATGGCACTGGATGCAGTTCCAGCGGCCCATGTAAAGCTGGCCCTCCTTCAGGTTTTCGTAGTGGCTGACCGGAGCCGGAACGGGCATGCCCTTGGTGAGCTTTTCGCCAATCAGAGCGGGCTGCACATGGCAGTCCTTGCACAGGTTGGCGTCTCGGGTGATGGGCACCATGTCCTTGGTGGTGTGCGGGATCATGGGGGGGGCCGTCATGTAGGAGCGCTCGGCGCGTTTTCCCACGCTGCCTGCGTCCGCGTTACCGTATTCCGTGATGGCGGGGGTAGGTACGTCATAGACACTGGTCTTGGACAGTCCGATGGCGTCATCGGGAATCGCCTGGTCTTGCACCGCGGCAGCGGGCAGCGACAACACGGAAGCCAGGAGCATGCTCAGCAATACACTCTTCCTCATTTCGTCCTCCTTTGAACGTCAATGGCGTCCGCGTGCGCAAGGGCTTGCGCATTGTGAGTGCGGATCAGGGGTTTGAAATCAAACTTGAGACTTCCTTCGGGGCAGATGGGGGTGCAACGACCGCAATTGCTGCACTCCCCGGAAAACACATAACCGCGTTCTTCCAGCTTTTTCAGATTGAGAACCTGGGGTTCCGGGCAGACCCGGGCGCATTCACCGCAACTGGTGCAGGTGGTCTTGTCGAAGCGCACCCGTAGCAGGGCGGTGCGTCCGATCAGGCTGTAGAACGCCCCCAGCGGGCAAAAATGGCCGCACCAGCCGTTCTTGAGGATGAGCAGATCGAACAGGAAGATGGCCAGCAAGGCGGTGAAGCCCATGCCCAGGCCAAAGATGATCTCCCGGTGCGCCATGCCGACGGGGCTGACCCACTCGAAGGCGGCGAGTCCGCTGATGACGGTGATGATGAGGGAAGCCGCCAGCACGAAATAACGCAGGCTGCGGGGCAGGTGCATGATGGGCTGGATCTCCAGCCGACTGCGCAGCCAGCCTGCGCCGTCCGTGACCATGTTGACGGGGCAGACCCAGGAACAGAACACCCGGCCTCCCAGCAACAGATAGAAACCAAGCACGATGGCCGCGCCGATCACGCTCTCTTGGGCCAGCACATGGCCGGTCAGGAAGATCTGCAGGGCGGCGAAGGGGTCAGTCAGCGGGATCAGGCCGATGAACTTGGAGGCGGACAGGTTGCCGGACAACAAGGGCGTGTCCTTGGCCACATGCCACGCCCAGTGGAAGCTGCCGAAGAACATCAGCAGGATGCCCGCCTGGCTGATGCGGCGCAGGATGAGGTAGCGCCAAGCCATCAGCCCGGTGGGGATGGAATGGTTGTCCTGGGTGGCGTGGCGGCGGGTTTCAGGCGCGCTCATAGGCCACCGCTATTCAGGTAATCCATGCCGGGAGCCTTGCCGCCCGGTGGCACGACGGAGCCGGGGGCGGCAGTGGGTGCGGCGGCGGGGGGAGCGCCCGCGCCGGGCTTGAAGTCTTGGGTGATCTGGGTGTCGAAGGTCCAGCCCAGGCGGTAGTGGTCGCCGATCTTGCCCTGCACCAGATGGTGCGGAAGGATGCGGATGGCGGAGATCTGGGTGGGACAGGCCTTCTCACAGATGCCGCAGCCGGTGCAGGAATCGGAATTGACGATGGGTTTGAACACCGTGTGCCTGGACAGACCCCGATCTTCCATCTGCAAGGTGATGGCCTTGCCCTTGAGGGGGCAATCCCGGTGGCAGATCTCGCAGCGCAATCCCTTCCAGGACAGGCAGTTCTCGATGTCGATCACCGCCAGACCCATGCGGGCGTTTTCTATCTTGGTCAGCTTGGGCGACAGGGCGCCGGTGGGGCAGGCTTTCACGCAGGGGATGTCCGGACACATGATGCAGGGGCCGGTGCGCGCCACGAAGGAGGGTGTGCCGATAGGCAGATCGCCCCCCGCCGGTTCCATCTTCAGGATCACGGGCGGACAGGACACGGCGCACTGCCCGCACTTGATGCAGGCGGCGTTGAAGTCATTCTCGGGGAGTGCGCCAGGGGGGCGCAGGGCATAGGGGGCGGCGCGGGCCTCCTGGTGTAGCAGGTGGTCCCAAAGCAGACCGCCGGTGCCGGCGATAGCGGCGCCCTGGGCCATCTTCACCAGGAAATCCCGCCGGTTGGGGTTCAGGCCGCCAGGGCCTTGCTCGGACATCGTGTTCACCTATCGAAACATGGGGGCTTTTCGGGCCGGGGTGAGGGAACCGTTCGCCATTCCCTCACCCCGGCCCTCTCCACGGGGGAGAGGGGACGGGTTACATCAGCAGGTCATCAGGCCTTGTAGATCTTCACCGAGCACTTCTTGTAGTCGGTTTCTTTCGAGAGCGGACAGGTGGAATCCAGGGTCACTTTGTTGATCAGCACGCCCTCGTCGAACCAGGGCACGTAGACCATGCCGCGCGGCATCTTGTTGCGACCGCCGGTCTCCAGACGCACCTTGACCTTGCCGCGGCGGGACTCGACCCAGACCAGATCGTTACGCTTCAGGCCCTTGGCGTCGGCGTCCTTCTGGTTGATCCAGCACACGGCGTTGGGCACCGCGCGGTGCAGTTCGGGCACGCGCCGGGTCATGGTGCCGGAGTGCCAGTGTTCCAGCACGCGACCGGTACACAGCCACAGGTCGTAGTTGGCGTCCGGCTTCTCTACCGGGGAGGCGTAAGGACGGAAGTAGATCTTGGCCTTGCCGGAGATGTCCACGGTGGTCTTGCCGTCCCCCGCCTTGTCCAGATCGCCCATCACCATCTTGTTGCCGTTGTTGCCGTAGAAGTCGAAGCCCGAACCCGCTTTGACATAGGGGTCGTACTTCTCGTTATTACGCCAGGCGGTTTCCACCCACTTGCCGTCTTTCTCCATCACCGGCCACTTCAGGCCGCGCACCTTGTCGTCGTGATACACGTCGAAGGGGGCGAGATCGTGGGCCTTGCCGGTGCCGAACTTGCGGTATTCCTCGAACAGCGCCTTTTCCGGGAACCAGCCGTCCTTGAGCAGATCGGCGGTGATGTTGCCGTGGCCCTTGGCGATGGGGTCGGGCCAGGCCACCTTCTTGTTGTCCGGGGTGGCGTACAGCACCTCGTACAGCGTGGTTTCCGGGGTGTAGCCCATCTTCACGGCGTCATCCAGCACGCTGGGCAGTTTGCCGTCTTCAAAGCCGGGGGCCTTGAGGCCGGGGATCTTCTGCTCGCCCCACACGTCCTTCAGTTTGAAGCGCTTGGACAGCTCCATCATCATCCAGATGTCGGGCCGGGCCTGGCCGGGTGGCAGGATCTGCTGACGCCAGACCTGGGTGCGACGCTCGGCGTTGCCGTAGGCGCCCCACTTCTCATTGATCATGGCGGCGGGCAGGATCAGGTCGGCCACCTTGGCGGACACACCCGGATAGATCTCGGACACGACGATGAAGTTGTTCATCTCGCGCGCGCCCTTGATCCAGTGGTTCACGTTGGCGGTGTTCTGCCAGGGGTTATTCACGTGGGTCCAGGAGAACAGCATGGCGCCGTCTTCCAGATCGCGCATCTGCTTGACGAAGTGGCTGCCGATGGCTGGGTTGAGGGTCTTGGCGGGCAGTTTCCAGATTTCTTCGGATTTGGCCCGGTGTTTCGGGTTCATCACCACCATGTCGGAAGGCAGGCGGTGGGCGAAGGTGCCCACTTCCCGCGCTGTGCCGCAGGCGGAGGGCTGGCCGGTGAGGGAGAAGGCGCCGTCGCCGGGCTTGCACTGACGTCCGGTGAGCAGGTGGTTCATGTAGGCCTGCTCGTTGACCCAGGTGCCGCGCTGGTGCTGGTTGAAACCCATGGTCCAGTAGGACACGATCTTGCGGCTGCGGTCGCAGTACAGATCAGCCAACTGCTTGAGCTTGGCCTTGAAGGCGTCCAGGGATTCGTCCGGATCACCCTTGGCCACTTCGGCCACGAAGTCCAGGGTATAGGGGGCCAGGGCCGCCTTGAAGTCGTCGAAGCTGATGGCCCAATCCTTCATGGGCAGCAGGCCGGCGGTGTGTTTCTGCTCCACCACCTCGCCTTCCTTCTTGCGCTGGGCGATGGCTTCCCACTTGTCGATGACGTGAGCCTTCTCGTTCTTCACGATCTCCATTTCGGCGGGGGAGTTGAACTTTTCCGCGTTGGCGGGGCGGAAGCCGTAGCCGATGTCATAGGGACCGGTGGCGAACTGGGTGTGCTTCTTGACGAAGTCGTGGTCGATGACGTCCCGTGCCACGATTTCATGGGCGATGTAGTTCTGGATCGCCAGGTCACCGCTGGGGGAGAAAATGATTTCCAGGTCGGCGATGTCGGAGGACATGTTGCCGTACACGGACAGGTTCACCACCTTCATGTCCTTGTGGGTCAGGCGGCGGTTGGTGATGCGGGACCAGAGGATGGGGTGCATCTCGGCCATGTTCGCACCCCACAGGATGGCGGTATCGGTGTGCTCGATATCGTCATAGTTGCCCTGAGGCTCGTCGATGCCGAAGGTCTGCATGAAGGCCACCACGGCGGAGGCCATGCAGTGGCGGGCGTTGGGGTCGATGTTGTTGGAGCGGAAGCCGGCCTTCATCAGTTTGACGGCGGCATAGCCCTCATGGATGGTGTACTGGCCGGAACCGAAGATGCCGATGCCGGTGGGGCCTTTTTCTTTCAGCGCCCAACGCATCTTCTCTTCCAGGACGTCGATGGCCTGTTCCCAGGAGATGGGGGTGAACTTGCCCTTCTTGTCGAACTTGCCGTCGGTCATGCGCAGCAGAGGCTGGGTCAGACGGTCGGCGCCGTAGTTGATCTTGCCGTTGAAGTAGCCCTTGACGCAGTTCAGACCCCGGTTCACGGGGGCGTCCGGGTCGCCCTTGGTGGCGACGATCTGGCCGCCCTTGGTGGCCACCATGATGCCGCAGCCGGTGCCGCAGAAGCGGCACACGCCCTTGTCCCACTGCCAGTCCTTCTCGCCGGCCAGAACGGCGGCCTCGGCTTCCTTGGATAACGGCATACCCACCGTGGCAGCGGTGGCCCCGGCAATACTGGTTTTCAGAAAATCACGACGTGAAATGCCCATCTCAGCCTCCTAGCTCGATCAACTGTTCAGATATGCCGGTACGGCACAGGTTTCGAACCCATCCTGCTGCTCTTGCAACTCCGGCGGTAGGGATTCGTACGTACGTTCATCCTCGGCGAGATAGTGGTAGACCATCTCGGCGACGATGACATGGGGAAGCGCCTTGATCCGTTTGACGCCCTCGATCTCGGCGTGGATGTTTTCGGCCTCCTGCACGGCGATGATGCGACCGCTGGCCTCGTCCACCTGATGCACCTCCACCCCTTCCAGGGCGTTGAGCGCATCGACCACATGACCACGCCACTCGGGCTTGGCCACCACCAGAATTCCTGACAGATTCACAGTCTTCCTCCTCGGGTTAGACTGGGACGAATCCTGATGAGCGGGTCTTGTTTGCGCTTTGACAAGAATCAAGTTTTGCCGAAGGCTTGAATGCGCTAATCGCTCGCCCCCAGATAGGAGCCGCCCTTGATCCAGGAAACCCGTCACTCCATCGTCGAGATCCTCTCGCGCCAGCCCTTGTTCAGCGTGTTGTCGGACGCCGAATTGCAGCCCATCGCCGCCGAAACGCGGGAATTCAGGGCGCGCAAGAACGAAATGGTGTTCCTCAAGGGAGACATGCCTGTCGGCATGCATGTGGTGGTGATGGGGCAGGTCAAGCTGTTCATCCCCTCGTCCAGCGGCGCCGAGAAGGTGGTGCATATGTGCGGACCCGGAAGCACCTTCGGCGAGGCGGTGGTGTTCCTCGACAAGGCCTACCCGGTGAGCGCCCAGGCGACCCAGGACAGCATCGTCCTGCTGGTGTCCAAGACCGTCCTGTATGAGTCCATGGAGGCCAATACGGTGCTGTGCCGCAAGATGTTGGCGAGCCTGTCCATGCGTCTGCACACGCTGCTGGAAGACATGGAAACCTGCACCATGCGCACCAGCGCGCAGCGGGTGATCTGCTTCCTGAATCAGTTGGCCCCCGCCGACGCCCACGCCCCTTTCGAGATCGCCCTGCCCACCAGCAAGCAGACCATCGCCTCCCAGCTCAGTCTGGCGCCGGAGACCTTCTCCAGGGTTTTGGGGCACCTCACCGAGGCGGGTCTGATCGAGGTCAGAGGCCGCTCCATTCTGGTCATGGATGCGACCAAGCTGCGCAACTACGCAGTCTGAAGGGGTCGGCGCATCAGCCGAGTCCGCGCTCCAGGTCGCGCTTCAGGTCTTCCACGTTTTCCAGTCCCACGGCGATGCGGATCAAGCCATCGCCGATGCCCGCAGCCGCCCTCTGTTCCGGGCTCATGCGGCTGTGGGTGGTCGAAGCGGGATGCGTGATGGTGGTGCGCGTATCCCCAAGATTGGCCGTGATGGACATGAGTCGCGTGGCGTCGATGACTCGCCAGGCGGCATCCCGCCCCCCCGCCACTTCAAACGCCACGATGCCGCCGCCGGTCCTCTGCTGGGCCGTGGCCAGGGCGTATTGCGGGTGTGAGGGCAGGCCGGGGTAGAGCGTTCGCGTGACGGCGGGATGTTCCTCCAGCCAGCGCGCCAGTTCCAGCGCATGGGCGGAATGCGCCTGCATGCGCACTGGCAGGGTCTCCAATCCCTTCAACAGCACCCAGGCATTGAATGCGGAAAGCGTGGGGCCGGCGGTGCGCAGGAAGGTGTAGACCCCCTCCATCAACGTCTTGTCGCCCAGCACCGCGCCGCCCAGCACCCGCCCCTGGCCGTCCAGATACTTGGTGGCGGAGTGAATGACGATGTCCGCGCCCAGTTCCAGGGGGCGTTGCAGGATGGGGGTGCAGAAACAGTTGTCCACCGCAAGCCAGACGCCGTGGGCGTGGGCGATCTCCGCCAGGGCGCGGATATCGCTCACCTCGGTCAGCGGGTTGGAGGGGGACTCCACGAAAAACAGGCGGGTCGATGGCCGTACTGCGGCGCGCCATTCCTCCGGGTCCGTGGGGGAAACGAAGGTGGTTTCCACCCCAAAGCGGGCCAGGATGTTCTGGAACAACTGCACCGTGGAACCAAAGATGGAACGGGAGGCCACCACATGCTCACCCGCCTTCATCAGGCCCATTACCGTGGCCAGGATGGCCGCCATGCCGGAGGCGAAGGCGACGCAACGCTCCGCCTTTTCCAGGGCCGCCAAGCGCTGCTCGAACATGGTCACGGATGGATTGGTGAAGCGCGCGTAGATGTTGCCCGGCTCCGCCCCGGAGAAGCGGGCCGCCGCCTCCGCCGCGCTGCGGAAGACAAAACTGGAGGTGAGGAACATCGCCTCGGAGTGTTCCTGGAACTCGGTGCGCAAGGCGCCGGCGCGTACTGCCAGGGTGTCGGGATGCAGGGTGTCAGTCATGACGGAAAGCGGGGTCTGGTAGCGCAGGCGCCCTCGCCTGCATGGTGGATTGCACGTTTCCCGCGGGCCTTCAGCCCGCTTGCAGGCGAGGGCGCCTGCGTTACGAGTTTCCCGCCAGATTCAGATCCATCTGCCGGGTGGAAGGCGAGGTGGTCACCGGAATCTGGCCGTTGCGCTGTCCTTCCAGACGCGCCAGATAGTCCTCGGTCACATCGCCGGTGATGTAGCGGCCATCGAAGCAGGACGCGTCAAACTGGGTGAGGAGGGGATTCACGCTTTGCACCGCCGCCATCAGGTCTGGCAGATCCTGATAGATCACCGCGTCAGCGCCGATCTCGGCGGCGATCTCCTCGTCCGTGCGGCCATTGGCCAGCAGTTCGCCGCGGGTGGGCATGTCGATGCCATAGACGTTGGGAAAGCGCACCGGCGGGCTGGCGGAGGCGAAGTACACCGCCGTGGCGCCAGCGTCCCGCGCCATCTGGATGATCTCCTTGCTGGTGGTGCCGCGCACGATGGAATCGTCCACCAACAGCACCGCCTTGCCTTTGAACTCCAGGGGCATGGCGTTCAATTTCTGGCGCACCGACTTCTTGCGCACCGCCTGCCCCGGCATGATGAAGGTGCGACCGATGTAGCGGTTCTTGATGAACCCCTCCCGGTAGGGCAGGCCCAGGCGCTGGGCCAGTTGCATGGCGGAAGGACGGCTGGTGTCGGGGATGGGGATCACCACATCGATCTTGATGTCGCCGCACTGGCGCCGCATCTTCTCCGCCAGGAATTCGCCCATCTTCAAACGGGTTTCGTACACCGAAGTGCCGTCGATGATGGAGTCCGGACGCGCAAAGTAGACAAACTCGAAGATGCAGGGCGCATAGGGCATGGCCGGGGCGCAGAGCTGGCTGTGGAAGCGACCGTCCCGGGTCACCAGCACCGCCTCGCCGGGGGCCACATCCCGCACCACGCGGAAACCCAGGGCCTCGATGGCCACGCTCTCGGAGGCCACCACCCAGTCCGTACCGCTCTCCGTATCCATGCGCCCGATCAGGAGGGGACGGATGCCATACGGGTCGCGGAAGGCCAGCAAGCCGAAGCCGGCGATCATGCTCACTACCGCATACGCGCCGCGACATCGCCGATGCACCCCGGCCACCGCCACGAACACATCGTTGGGGATCAGGCGATGACCCTGCACCGCGTTCTGCAACTCATTGGCCAGGACATTGAGCAGCACCTCGGAATCCGAACTGGTGTTGATGTGGCGCAGGTCGTCGCGGAACAGTTCGTCCTGCAAGGCCTCGGTATTGGTCAGATTGCCGTTGTGGCCGAGAACGATGCCGAAGGGCGAGTTGACATAGAAGGGCTGAGCCTCGGCGGGGCTGGCGGCGGACCCGGCGGTGGGGTAGCGCACATGGGCGATGCCGACGTTGCCGATGAGGTTGCGCATGTCCCGGGTGCGAAACACATCCCGCACCATGCCCAGACTCTTGTGCATGTGGAACATGCTGCCGTCCATGGTGACGATGCCGGCGGCATCCTGCCCGCGGTGCTGGAGCAGTTGCAGGCCGTCATACAGAAACTGGTTGACGGGGGATTGGGAGACGATGCCGAGGATGCCGCACATGGGGGGATCTCAGGAGTATTGGAGCAAGGCCGCCAGATCAGCGGGCAGCCACGGAAGCAACCTGGCCGCCGCCAGTTCCAGATAGGGGCGGCTGATGGCCTGAAGCCAGAAATCGGTCTTGGGCAGAGCGGTAAGGCCTGCCACGATGGTCAGGCCCGCCAGGGCGATGCCGCCCCGTGCAATGCCAAAAATTCCTCCCAGCAGGCGATCCTGAACGCCCAGCCCGGCCTTCTTCATGGCCCCGGAGAGCAGGCCGCCGACGAAGCCTGTTGCCAGCAGCAGAACGATGAAGGTGAGCACCAGGGCCGCCGCGTGGCGCAGACCGGGGGCGTCGGCGCCGGGGAGCCAGGCGGCCACTGCGGGCGCGAACTGGCGCGCGCCAAGAAAGGCCATCCCCCAGGCGGCCAGGGAAAACGTCTCCCGCACCAGACCGCGCATCAGACCCAACACCATGGAGCCTGACAGGATGCCCAGCACGGTGATGTCCAGTGAATTCATTGCGTCACGAGGACCGCAGGCAGGCCCTTGGATTTCAGCTCACCCTGTTTCGCCATGGCCTTGTCGAGGTCGCCCAGAGGGCCGACCCGCACCCGGTACTGACCATTGGCCGAGACCAGAATGGCCTTGATGCCGGCAGCCTGGGCGCGGCTTTGCAACTGGTGCGCATTGTTCTCGCTGGAGAAAGCGCCCAATTGCAGGAAATAGGTCTTGCCGGAAGCGGGCTTGGCATCTGGCTTGGTTTCAGGTTTTGGAGCGGGTTTCGCGGCGGCCTTGTCCACTGGTTTCTCTGCGGGCTTGGCCGGCTTCTGGGGCGGCGGCGATGCCTTCATGGGCTCGGCGGGTTGAGGCGCCGGGGTGGCCGCGTGGACGGCAGGCTTGGCGATGGGTTTGGCCGCCGGGACGGGAGCAGGAGAAACCGGCGGAGCCGCAGGCGTTGCTGGCGCCACGTCTGCGGCGGCAGCGGGTTCGGAAGGCGTGGCGGGCGGCGTGGCAGGTGGCGTTATGGGTGTGGCCGGCTGGGGTTCCAGCGTCACTGGCGCGGCGGGGGCAATGCGGGTGGCCGGTTCGAAGGAAGTGGTTTTGCCGGGGATGCGGACGTCGATATCCGCACCGAGGGGTTTCGGGTCCGGATCGAAGACCATGGGCAGGACGACGATGGTGAGCAGGGCAATCGCTACCGCGCCGACCAGACGCCGGCGCGCACGCCGACGTAGCGCCTGTTCTTCCGTACTTGCAGGGGATTCAGCCATGAGGGGGAGTCTCGGACAACACAGATGCCGCAGTGAGGAAGGAGCCGAAGGCCAGGATTGTATCAGCCGCCTTCGCCTCGCCGCATGCCGCGCGCCAGGCCGCTACGACGTTGTCATGGCAGCGGCAGACGCCCCCGGCGGCCTCCACGCGCCGGGCCAGATCGGTGCAGGCGAGGCCGCGCGGCGCATCCAGGCCGGCGAGATGCCAGTGATGGATGCGCCCCTTGAGCGCCGCGATGACCCCATCCACATCCTTGTCCGCGAGCATGGCGAGGACGCCGATGACCCGCCCGGTCGGCGGCAGGTCGGCCAGCATGCGCGCCAGCGCCCGCGCGGCATGGGGGTTGTGGCCGACATCGACCACGCGCAGGGGTTCATGCCCGATGACCTGGAAGCGCCCCGGCTGGCGCGCCCGGCCCAGGCCGATGCGCAGGGCCTTGAGCGCCACGGGCAGGCGCTCGCGCAGGCTCCAGAGCGCGGCGATGGCGCAGGCCGCGTTGCCGAACTGGTGCGCCCCCGCCATGGCCGGGCGCGGCAGGGCGGGGTAGACCGCGCCGCGCACGCGCAGGGTCCAGCTCGCCGCCTCGGTCTCCCACTGGAAGTCCTGGCCGGCGCAGAGCAGGTTGGCGCCGATGCGCTGCGCGTGTTCCAGCAGGCTGTGCGGCGGTGCGGCATCGCCGCACAGGGCCGGGCGTCCGGTGCGGAAGATGCCCGCCTTCTCGAAGCCGATGGTCTCGCGCGTGTCGCCGAGAAAGCCCTGGTGGTCCAGGTCCACGCTTACCACCACGGCGCAATCGGCATCCCAGACATTGACCGCATCCAGGCGTCCGCCCAGGCCGACCTCCAGCACCGCGACATCGAGCCTGGCGCGCTGGAACAGCCACATCGCCGCCAGCGTGCCCTGCTCGAAATAGGTCAGGGGGGTGTCTTCCCGCGCCGCCTCCACCGCTGCGAAGGCGGCGCACAGGTCGGCATCGACCACCTCGCGCTCGTCGATGCGCACGCGCTCGTTGTAGCGCAGCAGGTGGGGTGAGGTGTAGAGGCCGACGCGGTAGCCGGTGTCGGCCAGCATCGCCTCCAGACAGGCGCAGACGGAACCTTTGCCGTTGGTGCCGCCGACGGTGATGAGGGGGAAATCGGGGTTCAGCCCCAGGCGTTGGCGCACCGCCTGCACCCGCTCCAGGCCCAGGACGATGGGCTCGCGGTTGCGGGCCTCCAGGCGGGCTAGCCAGTCGGAAAGGCAGTTCATGGAACGGAACCTGTAGGAGCCCGGCTATGCCGGGCGATCGCCCGGCGCAGCCGGGCTCCTACAAGGGTTCAGACCGGCGCGGGCTTGCGCTGGAACTGGGCGCACAGGCGCGCCAGGGTCTGCTTCAGCTCGCGCCGGTCCACGATCATGTCCACCGCGCCGTGGGCGAGGAGGAATTCGGCGCGCTGGAAGCCTTCCGGCAGTTTCTCGCGCACGGTCTGTTCGATCACGCGCGGGCCGGCAAAGCCGATCAGGGCGTTGGGCTCGGCCACGATCACGTCGCCCAGCATGGCGAAGCTGGCGGAGACGCCGCCCATGGTGGGGTCGGTCAGGATCGAGATGAAGGGCAGGCGGTTGCCGGACAACTGGGTCAGGGCGGCGCTGGTCTTGGCCATCTGCATGAGCGAGGTGAGGCCTTCCTGCATGCGCGCGCCGCCGCTGGCGGCCACGCAGATGAAGGGACGCTTGCCCTTGATGGCGGACTGCACCCCGCGCACGAAACGCTCGCCCACCACGGAACCCATGGAGCCGCCCATGAAGCGGAACTCGAACGCGGCGGCGGTGACCGGGAAACCGTGCATGCGCCCGTCCATCACCACCAGGGCGTCTTTCTCGCCGGTCTCCGTTGTGGCGTCATCCAGCCGGTCCACATAGCGGCGGCTGTCCTTGAATTTGAGGGAGTCCACCGGTTGCACCGTGGCGCCCACTTCCACCCGGCCTTCTTCATCCAGCAGGATGTCCAGGCGCTTGCGCGCGCCGATGCGGTGATGGTGGCTGCACTGAGGGCAGACGTGCTGGTTGTTCTCCAGGTCGGCGGCGTAGAGCACGGCATCGCAGGCCGGGCATTTGCTCCACAGGCCCTCGGGCACCACCTTTTTGGCGGCCTCCACGCGGCGCTTGATCTTGGGGGGGATGATTTTTTGGAACCAGCTCATGTCGTTTCATCCTTTCTGCACGCCGCTCGCGGCGCTTGATGCTCCCCTCTTCCGCAGGCGGGAGAGGGGATGGGGGAGAGGGATTTACTTGTCCAGGGCGGCGCGAACGCCAGCCACGAAGCGCTTTACGTTTTCCAGCAGGGCCTCCGGGGCGGAGGCCTCGATCTCCTGCACGATGCGGGAGCCGATCACTACGGCATCCGAGACATCCGCCACCTGGCGCGCGGTATCGCCGTCGCGGATGCCGAATCCGACGCCGATGGGCAGGCGGATGTGGCGGCGCAGTTGCGGCATCTTCTCGGCGATGGCGGCGATATCCAGGTGGCCGGCCCCGGTCACGCCCTTGAGCGAAACGTAATAGACATAACCCCGCGCCAACTGCGCCACCTGCTGGATGCGCGCCTCGTTGGTGGTGGGGGCGAGCAGGAAGATGGGGGCGATGTTGTGGCGTTGCAGATGTTCGAAGGCCTCGTGGCTTTCTTCGGGCGGGAAATCCACGGTCAGTACGCCGTCCACGCCCACTTCCGCACAACGTTGCGCGAAGGTCGCCCAGCCCATGGCCTCGATGGGGTTGCCGTAGCCCATCAGCACCACCGGGGTGACGCTGTCCTGCTGGCGGAACTCCGCCACCATGGTCAGCACGCCGCGCAGGGTCATGCCGTTCCTCAGCGCCCGCTCGGAGGCGCGCTGGATGGTGGGGCCGTCGGCCATGGGGTCGGAGAAGGGCACGCCCAGTTCGATCACATCGGCCCCGGCCTGCACCAGGGTGTGCATCAGGGGTACGGTCCGGTCCTGGGCGGGGTCGCCGGCGGTGATGAAGGGGATCAGCGCCTTGCGCCCTGCCTGGGCGAGGCGCTCGAAAGTGGTCTGGATACGATTCACTGCGTGGTTCATAGCGTGATGCCCTTGATGCGGGCGACGGTGTTCATGTCCTTGTCGCCGCGTCCGGAAAGGTTGACCAGGAGGATCTGGTCCCGGCTCAGGCCGGGGGCGATCTTGATGGCGTGGGCCAGGGCGTGGCTCGACTCCAGCGCGGGGATGATGCCTTCGAAGCGGCACAGGGCGTCAAACGCGGCCAGGGCCTCGTCGTCGGTGGCGGCCACATACTGGGCGCGGCCCAGGTCTTTCAGTACGCAATGCTCGGGACCGACGCCGGGGTAGTCGAGACCGGCGGAGATGGAGTGGGTCTCGATGATCTGGCCGTCCGCATCCTGCATCAGGTACACCTTGTTGCCGTGCAGCACGCCCACCTTGGCGTTGCCGGTGAGGGGCGCGGCGTGCTGGCCGCTGGCGAGGCCATGGCCGCCCGCCTCAACGCCGATGATCTGCACCCCGGCCTCCTCGATGTAGGGGTGGAACAGGCCGATGGCGTTGGAGCCGCCGCCGACGCAGGCGATCACGGCATCCGGCTGACGTCCCGCCATCTCCAACATCTGCACCTTGGCTTCGTTGCCGATGACGCACTGGAAGTCCCGCACCATCATGGGATAGGGGTGGGGGCCGGCGGCGGTGCCGAAGATGTAGAAGGTGGTCTCGACGTTGGTGACCCAGTCGCGGATGGCTTCGTTGCAGGCGTCCTTGAGGGTGCGGGAGCCGCTGACCACGGGCACTACGGTGGCGCCCAGGAGCTTCATGCGGAACACGTTGGGGGCTTGGCGCTGGATGTCGTCGGCGCCCATGTAGACGATGCATTCCATGCCGAAGCGCGCCGCCACGGTGGCGGTGGCGACGCCGTGCATGCCGGCGCCGGTCTCGGCGATGACGCGCTTCTTGCCCATGCGCTTGGCCAGCAGGGCCTGGCCGATGGCGTTGTTGATCTTGTGGGCGCCGGTGTGGTTCAGGTCTTCCCGCTTCAGGTAGATCTGGGCGCCGCCCAGGTCGTCGGACAGGCGTCTGGCGTGATAGATGGGGCTGGGTCGGCCCACGTAGTGCTTCAGTTCGTACGCGAACTCGGCCTTGAACTCCGGGTCGTCGCGGAAGCGCAGGTATTGGTCGCGCAATTCCTCTACCGCGGGAATCAGGGTTTCGGCCATGTAGACGCCGCCGTAGGGGCCAAAGTGGCCGGTGGCGTCAGGCAGGTTATAGGGTGACGGCGACATCTGCATGCTTCACTTCCTTGATGAGGGCGGCGATCTTTTCGGCGTCCTTGATACCGGGGGCGGCTTCCACGCCGCTGGAGACATCCACTGCCCAGGGTCTGACGGCATGCACCGCTTGCGCGATGTTGTCGGGGGTCAGTCCTCCCGCCAATACCACCGGCAGGGGCAGGTCGGGCGGGATCAGCGCCCAGTCGAACCGTTCGCCGGTGCCGCCGTGGGCCGCAGCGCTCCAGGCATCCAGCAGCAGGCCCTGCGCCCCGGCGTACAGGGCGGCGGATTGTAGCAAATCGACCCCCGGCCTTACCCGTAGCGCCTTGAGCCAGGGCAGGCCGAACCCGGCGCAGAACTCGGGGGGTTCCTCGCCGTGGAATTGCAGGCAGTGCGGGCGCATGGTCTCGATCACGCGCGCAACTTCATCTACAGCGGGGTTTACGAACAGGGCGACGGTGGTAATGAAGGGCGGCAGGGCGGCGGCAATGGCGCAGGCCTGTTGCGGCGTCACCCGGCGCGGGCTGTTGGCGAACACCAGGCCGATGGCGTCGGCCCCGGCGTGTGCGGCGGCAAGGCCGTCTTCGATGCGGGTGATGCCGCAGATCTTGATGCGGGTCATGGGGTGCAGGGCGTAAGCAGGAAAGGAGCGGGCGGGGGGAGATCGTGGCGGGGGTCGTACTGTACCCCCGCCAGATAGAGGCCGTCCGGGGCGAAAGTGGCCGCCGCCTGCGAGCGGTCGCGCAGGGCCAGAAGTTCCGTGATCCACTCCGGCGGGCGGCGTTGCAGACCTACACGGACCAGGGCGCCCACCATGTTGCGTACCTGGTGATGCAGGAAGGCGTTGGCGCAAAAATCAAACAGCACCCACTCGCCGTGGCGTTGGACCTCCGCTCGACGCAGGTCTCGTACCGGGGTTTTGGCCTGACATTCGGCGGCGCGGAAAGAGGTGAAATCGTGGACGCCGACCAGGGCTTGTGCGGCGGCCTGCATGGCCTCCAGATCCAACTTTCCGTGCATCCAGCCGACTCGGCCCGCCAGCAAGGCGGGGCGGACATCCCGGTTGAGCAGGAGATAGCGGTAATGACGCTCCAGGGCGCTGCGACGGGCGTCGAAGTCTGGCGCCACTTCGCGCGCCCAGAGCACGGAGATGTCGGCGGGGAGGTGGGCGTTGACGCCGCGGACCCAGGCGGTCAGGGGACGCGGTTCGCCACAGTCGAAGTGCACCACCTGAAAGGCGGCGTGGACCCCGGTGTCCGTGCGCCCTGCCGTGACGGTGCGGACAGGAGCGCCCTGAATGATCGCCAGCGCGGCTTCCAGCCGGTCCTGTACGGAACAGCCCTGCGGCTGCGTCTGCCAGCCGCAGAAAGCGCGTCCGTCATATTCCAGGCCCAGGGCTATGCGCTGAACCATAGTCCGAATGCGCCGACGAACAGGCTCAGGGCGATGCAGCGGTCTCGCAGCGACCAGGGGGTGAGCGAGAGGTTGACCCGATCAGGCAGATCCTGGCCCGCATCAGGCGCGAACAGCTGTGACAGGTTGCCGCGCCCCCGCTCCATGCCCTCTATGGCAGCCAGGGTGAGCCCCAGGCGCAGGGCAATCCGCTCGACATGCAATCCCACGCGCCGGAGTGGCCGCAGCAGGGTGTATAGCGCGCCGATGAGTGCGTCGGCGGGCAGGCGCAAAACCAGAAGGTCCAGCCAGGCCAGCAGAGTCAGCAGGCGCATGACCTGCAAGGCCCCCTGGCGCAGGCCGGGCAGCGATGGAGAGTATTGCGCCAGTGCGGGCCATAACGCCGCGCCCGGCAGGGTGTAGGCATAGCCCGCCAGCATCACCAGTAACAACCAGCGGGTGCGCCAGAACAGACGCAGGAGGGGACGCCGCCAGCCCAGGGTCAGGCCCAGGGCCAGCACAATCGGCAGGATGAAAAAAGGCAGCCCCGGTAGAACCAGGGCTGCGATGAGGTAGGCGAGGAGTCGAACTGCCGGATGCAATCAACCGGCCTCGGCCAGGAGTTTTTCCGCGTTGGCCTTCTGTCCGCTGTCGCCTTCGGAAAGCACCTCTTCCAGGATCTCCTTGGCGCCCTCCCTGTCTCCCATCTCGATATAGGCGCGCGCCAGATCCAGCTTGGTTTCCACTTCTTCCCGCAGGGATGGGTCGATTTCTTCGCCCAGGGCCGGGGCGGCTTCGGGCGCTGGCGTCCCCTCCAGAGCCGCGGGCGCTTCCGGAAGATCGAAATCAAGGGTGGGGGCGGCGGGCGCGGGCGTTGGTGCGAAGTCCAGCCCGAAATCCGGGGCGGGGGCCGGTTCTTCAAACGCGGGGGGCGCATCCGGGGCGGCGGCGTCCGACACGGAGAAGCCGAGCGAATCAAAGTCAACCGAGGCTGAGTCTGGCGCCAGATCAGGCTCGCCCTGGGTCAGGTCGAGGTCAATGCCGCTGAGATCCAGGCGAGGGGCCGGGGTCAGCGGCAGGGTCAAGTCCTGTTCTGCAAAATCATCCAGGCTGAATTCGGGGACGGTTTCCGTTTCCGGCGTGACTTCAAGACTGCCCGTCGGGCTTCCGGAGGGGGCGCTGGGGGCGAAATCAAAATCCAACCCGTCATTCGGCATCGTTTCCGGTGCGCTGAAATCCAGGTCGGCCTCCGGTTCCGGCTGCGGGGCGGCGGGGATGGGGACGGGGTTGGGGTCGGGGAACGAGAAGTCCATGGCCGGTGCGGCAGGCAGGGTCTTCGGGCCATCGGTTTTTTCTTCGCCAAAGCCTTCCAGCGAACTCAGGTCAAAGGGATTGGAACCGAAGTCGTTGCCGGGGGTGGAGGCAAAGGGCCCCAGGTCCGCTGTGTCAGGCATGGAGAAGTCATCCGCCGCGCTGAATGCAGGGGCGGCGGTCCTTGCTGCGGGGGCGGAGCGCGGTGCGGCGTCGCTGACCCCGGTACGGTAGAGGGGGTTGTCCGCATCAATGGAGCGGCCCATCTCGGCAGCCCGCTGCCAGGTCTGGGTGTTCTCGCCGCCGAGGGAGGCATAAAGCTCGCTGGCGGTGGTTTCAAAGGCCATGCGGTCCTTGCGGGAGGCGTAGATCTCCAACAGCTTGAGGGCCAGTTCATGCCGGTTGGGGTCTTTGCTGAAGGCTTCACGCAGGATCTCTTCCGCTTGGGCGTCGCGTCCGTAGGCCAGATACACCTCGGCTTCGGCAATCGGGTCCACTTCGTGGGTGTCGATGGCGCCCAGCCCCATGCGGCTGAAGTCCGTGAGCAGCATGCTGCCCTGGGTGGAGGGGCCGCTGGCCTTGGGAGAGGTGCCGAACACGGAGTTCGACTTGAGTTCTCCTCCCGTCAAAATGTTGTCTTCAAACTGGTTCAGCCCCTGCTTGCGTCGGCTGCCTACCATCATCATCCACAGCAGGCCGGAGAGCAGGAGGGCTGCCACCAGACCGCCGATGTACAGCGGGTTGCTGAGGAATGCGGAGAGCCAACTGGTTTCGCTCGACGGGGGCGGCGCAGCCGGGGCGGGAGCCTTGGCCGCCGCAGCAACTGCGGGTTTGGGGGCCGCCGGGGCGGGTTGGGCCGGTGCAGCAGCGGCAACAGGGGCGGCGGCGGGTGCGGGGGGGGCTGCCTCAGCCGGGGCCGGTTTTGCCTGCTGCTGGGCCTTTAGCTCCATCAGCTTCTGCATGTCCTTGACGGTGCGCTCAAGCTGGGCGGCGCGATCCTTGGATTCCGCCAGGGCGCGATTCTTGGCGGTCAGTTCCTCTTCCGCCGCCTGGAGCTTGGCCGCGGCCTTCGCGTCCGCCTTGCCGGCGCCGACGGGTTCGCCCTTGGACAGTTTGAGTACGTCCTTGGCGGAGGGGGCCGGGGCGGGAGCCTTGCCGGCGTCCTTGGCGGTGACTTTGCCGGTTGCCGCCTTTTCCGCGGGTTTGGCCTCTGCAACCTCGGTCGGAGTCTGCGCAAGTTTGCTGCGATAGGCATGCCAGGCATCGGCATGGCCACGGATTGTCTTGGCCGCTTCGCGTTGGGAGATGTCGCCCACGGTTGCCGCGTCGGGCACGTTCAGAACCTGATTCTTACGCAGGCGGTTCATGTTTGCGCCGACAAAAGAGTCCTTATTCCCTTGATACAGACCCACCATCATCTGCTCGACGGTGATCTCGGGTTCTCTCAGTTTGGCGGCAATGCCATGCAGGGTTTCCCCGGATTTCACCGGGCCGTATTGCTTTGCATCGGCGGCGGCAGCCGGCTTGGCCTTGGGCGGAGGTTCAGCCGGGAGCGGTTTGGCGGCAGCCGGGCGTACCGCGGATTTCGCCGCGGGGGCTGCTTCCACGGGGGGCTTTGGGGGTTCCGCGAGCCTTGGGGTTTCGACTACGGGGGCGCGCGGAGCCGCTTCGGGCGGTGCGATCGGGATCGTTTCGGCCTCAAGCCGGGGGGGGCCGCTCGGCGGGTCCAGCAGGATGGTGTATTCGCGGATGACCCGGCCCGAACTCCAGTTCAGTTCAATCAGCAGATCCAGAAAGGGGTCGGAGACGGGGGTGGGGGAGGTCATCAGGATGACGGGTTGGCCATCCGGTCGCTGCTCCACCTTGAAATTGAGGTTGTTGTAGCTGGCGGGACGTTCGATGCTGGCCTGGGCGAAGGCCTCCCGACTGGCAAGGCGGGCGATGATGCCGGGCAACTCGTCGCGGTTGACGGAGAGCAGTTCGATTTCCGCCTTCAGTGGCTGGCCCAGAGCGGAACTTACCGATAGCTTGCCCAGCCCGGCTGCGTCGGCGTTCCCCCATGCCAGCAGCAGGCCCACCATCAATCCGCTGAATCGTCTCGATCCTGTCATTGCTCTCTACCTGTTCCTGGTCCCGTCACAAGATTTCCGTCATCCGAAAACCCATTTTTTCCAGAAGTCTCATGGGGTTAGGTGATTTACTTGAAGCATTGCTCTACGTTAGCACTGAATCTGACGGAATATCAATCCAATTTTCCACCGCAGCGGCCAGCTGAGCGGCCTCCAGGCGGAGCGGATCGAATACCAGCCAGAGGCGCACACCGTTTCCCGAAGCGGCGATCTGGCCGACGAATACGTCGTCGCTGTCTGCCGCGTCGGTGGCCGGGGTGGGTAGGCCGGCGGCGAGTTCGGATTCCATCAGGGTGACGTCATCCCGGTGGCGCAGCGCCTCGCGCAGGGCCTCGGCGTCCACCGGTTTGCCGGCGCGGGCGTGCAGCATGACGCTGGCGCCGTAGAACACCGGCGACCACACCGCGCTGAACTGCACCTCGGCGTCCTTTGCTTCCGCCTGGCAGGCCTGGACGCACCGTTCCAGGTAGGCGTCGGTCAGGCATTGGCCCTGAGGCAGGAGGTTGAAGGCGAGTTGCAGGGGGAAACACTCGGATTCCGGCGTTTCCAGGTTGAACAGGGCCTTGGACTGGTTGGCCAGTTCGTCGATGCCCGCCTTGCCGGCCAGGGAGGCGGGCAGGGTGCAGAAGGCGTCGGCGCGCACCGGGCCGGCGACGGCGACCAGCGCCTTGAGCACCCGCGCCACGGCTACGGCGGGGGCGGGAGTGATGTCCTCCGGGCCGACCTGGGGCATGTGCGGCCTGGCCTCGCGCCAGAGCTTGGTCTGGCGGGCCGCTGTTGCGGAGGCGTTGGCGCAGACCACCGCCTGAACCTGGGCGGGGTCAAACCCCGCCAGGCCCTCACAGGGCCAGTCGCTGCCCTGCCAAGTGGTGCCGGACTCGGTCTCCTCTCCCAGGGTCAGGGGGCGCAGACGTCCGATGGGGATTTCCTTTTCCTCCAGCGCGCGCAGGAGGGCTTCGCCCAAGGGGTCATCCGCCCCCAGCACGGCGAGGTCAAACTTTGATGAGGTCAAATCAGGACTCCAGCAGGATGCGCAGCATGCGGCGCAGGGGCTCGGCGGCGCCCCACAGGAGCTGGTCGCCCACGGTGAAGGCGGACAGGTACTCCTTGCCCATGTTGAGCTTGCGCATACGCCCCACCGGCACGGTGAGGGTGCCGGTGACGGCAGCGGGGGTGAGCTGTTCCATGGTGATCTGGCGGTCGTTGGGAACCACCTTAACCCATTGATTATGTTCGGCGATGATGCTGTGAACCTCATCCATGGGGACGTCCCTGGTCATCTTGATGGTGAGGGCCTGGGAGTGGCAGCGCATGGCGCCCACCCGTACGCAGAGACCGTCGATGGGGATCTGGCGGTCGGAGCGACCGAGGATCTTGTTGGCCTCCACCTGGGCCTTCCACTCTTCCTTGGACTGGCCGGATTCCAGTTGCACGTCGATCCACGGGATCAGGGAGGCGGCCAGGGGCACGGGCCAGGCGTCCAGGGGGTAGCGGTCGGAACGGATGAAGTCGATCACCTTGCGGTCGATCTCCAGGATGGCGGAGGCGGGGTCGTCCAGCAGGGACTTCACCTCGGCGTTCACCGCGCCCATCTGTTGCAGCAGTTCCCGCATGTTGCGGGCGCCGGCGCCGGAGGCGGCCTGATAGGTCTGGGGGGCGATCCACTCGATCAGGCCCCGGTCGAACAGACCGCCGATGGCCATGAGCATGAGCGAGACGGTGCAGTTGCCGCCCACGTAGGTTTTGACGCCATTTGCTATCCCGTCCTGGATCACGCCCTTGTTCACCGGGTCGAGGATGATGATGGTGTCATCCTTCATGCGCAGGGTGGAGGCGGCGTCGATCCAGTAGCCCTTCCAGCCGGCGGCCATGAGCTTCGGGTACACCTCCTTGGTGTAGTCGCCGCCCTGACAGGTGAGGATGACGTCCATCGCCTTCAGTTCGTCGATGCTGTTGGCGTCTTTCAGTGCCGGGACATCCTTGCCGATGGCAGGCCCCTTGCCGCCGGGGTTGGAGGTGGTGAAGAACACCGGCTCGATGTGATCGAAATCGTGTTCTTCCTTCATGCGGCCCATGAGCACCGAGCCCACCATGCCGCGCCAGCCGATCAGTCCTACTCGTTTCATTTGTTCACCTTTTGCTTTCCGTAGGGTGGGTTGGACGCGCAGCGTCGTAACCCACCAATCTTGTCGGGTTACGCGGCAAGCCGCTAACCCGACCTACAAAATCACATCGCCGCCACAACGGCGTCGCCCATGCCGGTGCAGGACACCTTGGTACAGCCTTCGGTCCAGATGTCGCCGGTGCGGTAGCCCTGGGCGATGACCTTCTTCACCGCGGCCTCGATGCGGTCCGCCGTGACGGCGTCGGCGAAGGTATAGCGGTACATCATCGCCACCGAGAGGATGGTGGCCAGGGGGTTGGCGATGTCGCGCCCGGCGATGTCCGGGGCGGAGCCGTGGATGGGCTCGTACATGCCCTTGTTGTTCGCATCCAGGGAGGCGGAGGGCAGCATGCCGATGGAGCCGGAGAGCATGGAGGCCTGGTCCGACAGGATGTCGCCGAAGATGTTGCCGGTGACGATGACGTCGAACTGCTTCGGGTTCTTCACCAACTGCATGGCGGCGTTGTCCACGTACAGGGTGGAGAGTTCCACCTCCGGGTATTCCTTCGCCACCTCGGCCACCACGTCGCGCCACAGCTCGGAGCACTCCAGCACGTTGGCCTTTTCCACCGAGCACAGCCGCTTGCCCCGCTTCATGGCGATGCCGAAGGCCACATGGGCCACCCGGCGCACCTCGGATTCGGAATAGATCATGGTGTTGAAACCCACGCGCTCGCCATTGCGAATCTCGATGCCGCGCGGCTGGCCGAAGTACACGTCGCCGGTCAGTTCCCGCACGATCATGATGTCCAGGCCCGCCACCACCTCGGGCTTGAGCGAGGACGCCGCGGCCAGTTCCGGGTACAGCAGGGCCGGGCGCAGGTTGGCGAACAGGTTCAATTCCTTGCGGATGCGCAGCAGGCCGCGTTCCGGACGCAGGGGACGGTCGAGCTTGTCGTACTGCGGGCCGCCCACAGCGCCCAGCAGCACGGCATCGGCGGCCTTGGACAGCTTCAGGGTGGTCTCGGGCAGCGGGTCGCCTTCGGCGTCGTAACCCGCGCCGCCGATGTTGGCGTATTCCATTTCGATGCTGGCGCCGTCCTTCTTCAGAACGTCCAGCACCTTCACCGCTTGCGCGACGATCTCCTTGCCTATGCCGTCACCCGGCAACACTGCGAGTTTCATAAAACAGCTTCCTGTTCAACAAGTTAACCAAAAATCACACCGATTCGACCCGCAATCCGGCGCGGGTTGCCGCTTCCCGCTGGCGTTTGTCGGCGGAAACGAAGACATCCGCCTGCAGGGCCATGGCGCTGCCGATGTGGATGGCATCCATACCGCGCAGCGCGTTGTTTTCCAGGCTGGAGACCGCATCCGCCAATACCCTGGGGGTCAGGTCACAGATGGCCGCATCCTCAATGTCCGCCAGCAACAGGGTCTTGAGTTGCCGGTATTGGGAGTCGGTGATCCTTTCCTCCCGACGCAGACGGCAAAACGCGGAAACGATCTCCGGCAAGGCGATGCCGGACAGACCGATTTCCGTGGCCCGATCACACCATTCCAGCACCGCATCGGTGCCGGGTTCGCTGACATAGCGTTTGACGAAGGCGGAAGAATCGAAAAAGACCCGCATCACACACCGACTTCGCGTTCTTCGAGAATCATGCGGCTGACGGACACGCCATCCAGCACCAGCGGTTGCGCCTGGCGTCGCTTCCAGGAAGGCAGGTCCGGCTGGATCGGGACGATGTCGGCGATGGGCTTGCCATTGCGCAGGACGCGCACGGATTCACCCAGTTCCACGATGTCGAAGAACTGCTTGGCGTGGTTGCGGACTTCGGTGAAGGTGGCCTGTCTCATGACGCGCTCAAAATGTACAGAATGGTGCAATTATAGGTGCATCACAGGAACAGCCACGCCGCTTCCTGCCGCCGGCGCGCTTCGTAGGCCTTGATCTGATCCGTGAGTTGCAGGGTCAAACCGATGTCGTCCAGGCCATTGAGCAGACGATGCTTGCGCTCACCATCCACCTCGAAGGCGATGACCTCGCCGCCGGGGGTGGTGAGGGTCTGAGCCGCCAGATCCACGGTCAGGGCGTAGCCCGCGCTGGCCTCGGTTTCCTGAAACAGGCGATCCACCGTCTCGGCGGCCAGCACGATGGGCAGGACGCCGTTCTTGAAGCAGTTGTTGAAAAAGATGTCGGCGTAGGACGGCGCGATGATGACGCGGAAACCGTAGTCCTCCAGCGCCCAGGGGGCGTGCTCGCGGCTGGAGCCGCAGCCGAAGTTCTCCCGCGCCAGCAGCACGGAAGCGCCCTGGTAACGGGCGTGGTTGAGCACGAAGTCCGGGTTGACCGGGCGATTGGTGCAATCCATGCCCGGCTCGCCCCGGTCCAGATAGCGCCACTCGTCAAAGGCGTTGGGGCCGAAGCCGGAACGCTTGATGGATTTCAGAAACTGCTTGGGGATGATGGCGTCGGTATCCACATTGGCGCGGTCCAGGGGCGCCACCAGGCCCTTCAGGGGGGTGAACGGTTTCATTTGTTGCCCGCCTTCTTGATCGCCTCGCCGGCCTTTTCGATGTCCTGGCCGATGCCATGCACGGTGTTGCAGCCGTAGATCGAGAACACCACGCCCACGGCCACGGCGATCACCGCCAGCTTCACCACGCCAATCACGATAAGTTTTTTCGCAGTCATTGCAGCACCTCAATGGTCAACGCGTTGGCCAACGCCCGAATATCAACAAAGTGGCCGAACACGGCAGCGGCGGCGGCCATGGCCGGCGACACCAGATGGGTGCGCCCGCCCTGTCCCTGCCGCCCCTCGAAGTTGCGGTTGGAGGTGGAGGCGCAACGCTCGCCCGGCTCCAGCCGATCCGCGTTCATGGCCAGACACATGGAACAGCCCGGCTCACGCCACTCGAAGCCGGCGGCGACGAAATCCTTGTCCAGCCCCTCGGCCTCCGCCTGGGCCTTCACCAGACCGGAACCCGGCACCACCATGGCCAGCTTCACGTTCGCGGCCACCCGACGACCCTTCGCCGTAGCCCAGCGCGCCACGGCAGCGGCCTCGCGCAGGTCTTCGATGCGGGAGTTGGTGCAGGAACCGATGAAGGCCTTGTCGATGGTGATCTCGTGGATGGGCGTACCGCCGGTGAGACCCATGTAGGCCAGGGCGCGTTCCCAGTCCGCCTTCTTCACGGCGTTGGGGGCGTCGGCGGGGTTGGGCACCCGGTCCGTCACCGCCACCACCATCTCGGGGGAAGTGCCCCAGGTGACCTGCGGCGTGATCTCGGCGGCAGCCAGTTCCAGCACGGCATCGAACTGAGCGCCCGCATCGGAATGCAGGGTGCGCCAGTAGGCCGCGGCCTGATCCCAATCCGCGCCCTTGGGGGACTGGGGACGGCCTTCCATATAGCGAATCGTCTTCTCGTCCGCCGCCACCATGCCGGCCCGGGCGCCCGCCTCGATGGCCATGTTGCACAGGGTCATGCGCCCTTCCATGGACAGGGCGCGGATGGCGGAACCGCCGAACTCCACCGCATAGCCCGTACCGCCCGCCGTACCGATGCGACCAATCACCGCCAGAGCGATGTCCTTGGCGGTGACGCCGGCGGGCAGATCGCCTTCCACCCGCACCAACATGGCCTTGGATTTCTTCTGCCACAGGCACTGGGTCGCCAGCACATGCTCCACCTCCGAGGTGCCGATGCCGAAGGCCAACGCGGCGAACGCGCCGTGGGTGCTGGTGTGGGAATCGCCGCACACCAGGGTGGACCCCGGCAGGGTGAAGCCCTGCTCCGGGCCGATGACGTGGACGATGCCCTGGCGCGGGTCGCTCATGCGGAACTCGTTCAGACCCAGTTCGGCGCAGTTCGCGTCCAGGGTCTCCACCTGGGTGCGCGAGACCGGATCGACGATGCCGGCGGCGCGGGCGGTGGTGGGTACGTTGTGGTCCGGCGTCGCCAGGATGGTGGAGCCGCGCCAGAGCGCGCGTCCGGACAGCTTCAGACCCTCGAAGGCCTGGGGGCTGGTGACTTCATGGACCAGATGGCGGTCGATGTAGATCAACGCGGTGCCATCCGCCTCCTGGTGGACGACATGGTCGTCCCAGAGCTTGTCGTACAGGGTGCGTGCGCTCATGGTGTTGCGGTGCAATAGAGAAAGGGGCGAATTATTTCACGCCCAGGCCCTCTCAGGCACCCGCCCATGGATTCAGGGTGGTCACTCCGGAAGAGGCAAAGTCCGTCACGTTGCGGGTGACGACGGTCATGCCATGGACCAGAGCGGTGGCGGCAATCAGGCCATCACGGATCGGGTGCGGGTCCGGCACATGGAGTTGCGCGCTACGCAAGGCCACCGCCTGATCCACCGGGAGGATGCGGCCTCGGAATGCGGGTATCACATGTTGGTTCAGCCATTTTCGCAGCACGGCTCCCTGGGAAGGATCCCGGCGCTCCGCCAACAGAACGCCGATCTCCAGTTCTTGCAGGGTGATGACGGATAGGAACAGGTCATCGGCCTCCACGCTGTCGGCCCACCGCACCACGTTGGCATCCGCTCGCCCCAGGCGGACCTTGCGCAGTTCAGACACCACATTGGTATCCAGCAGATACATCAGCCCAACTCCGCCGCCCGTGCGGGTTCAGCCCACTGTGGAATTTCCAGTTCCACTTCCTCCGCGCCGGGCATGGCCAGCAGGTCAGCGATCCTGGTGTGCGCCCCGGTGAGTCGTTTGTAGTCATCGAAGGTCAGCAGGACATGGGCGGGCCGCCCCCGGTCGGTAATGACCACCGGACCTTCCTGGGCGGCCTTCTTGGCCTTGCTGGCATCCTGATTGAACTGGCGACTGGAGAGGGTGGTGATGGTCATGGCGTTCCCTCGCTGGGGCGGAAATGTAGGTACGTTACCACATGGTTTGCCGGGGATACGCCCGTGCGCCCCTTGTAGGAGCCCGGCTGTGCCGGGCGATCAGCCTCGCGCCGCCCAAAGGCATCGCCCGGCACAGCCGGGCTCCTACAGAGGGGTGTTTGGGCGCTACGAAACACCCGTCATGATCGAGCCTCCCCCAACCGCACCAGCGCGTACTCCATGCTGTCCGACAGCGCGCGCCAGCTGGCGTCGATGATGTTGGCGCTGGCGCCCACCGTGGTCCAGCCTTCCTCGCCCGCCTGGAAGTCAATCAGCACGCGGGTGTTGGCGGCGGTGCCGGCGACGCCGTCGAGGATGCGCACCTTGTAGTCCGTCAGACGCACGGAGCGCAGCACCGGGTAGACGTCCACCAGTGCGTTTTGCAGGGCGGTGGCCAGGGCGTTGACCGGGCCGTTGCCTTCGGCGGCGGTGAATTTCACCTCGCCGCCCACCTTCACCTTCACCGTGGCCTCGGCCAGCAGGCCGCGCCCGTGGCGGCGTTCGGTGATGACGAAGTAGTCCATCAGCTCGAAGGGGCGCACATAGTCGGCGTTGAGGCGGTGGAACATGAGTTCCACGCTGGCCTCGGCGGCCTCGAAGGTGAAACCCTCGTGCTCCAGGCGCTTGATCTGGGAGAGGACGTGCTGGGCTGCCTCGTTGTTCAGGTCCAGGCCCATGCGTTGCGCCTGCAACTGGAGGTTGCCGCGCCCGGACAATTCGGAGGTGACGGAGCGCATCTCGTTGCCCACCCGCTCCGGGTCGATGTGCTGGTAGGTGTCGGGCGATTTGAGGATGGCGGCGACGTGGATGCCGCCCTTGTGGGCGAAGGCGGAATGGCCGGTGTAGGGCTGATGGTCATCGTGCTTCAGGTTGGCCACCTCGGCCACGAAGCGGGACAGGCCGGTAAGGTCGCGCAGGCGCTCCTGCGGCAGCACGTCGAAACCCATCTTGAGTTGCAGGTTGGGCAGAAGGGTGACCAGATCGGCATTGCCCACCCGTTCGCCGTAGCCGTTGATGGTGCCCTGCACCATGCTGGCCCCGGCGCGCACGGCGGCCAGGGAGTTGGCCACGGCGCAGCCGGTGTCGTTGTGGCAGTGCACGCCCAGCTTCGCGCCGGGCAGGCGCTCCGCCACGGTGCGGGTGATGGCCTCCACCTCCCAGGGCAGTTTGCCGCCGTTGGTCTCGCACAGCGCCAGCCAGTCGGCCCCGGCTTCATGGGCGGCGGCCAGGGCGGCCAGGGCGTAGTCCGGGTGGGCGTTGTAGCCGTCGTAGAAGTGTTCCGCGTCGAAGATCACCTCGCGCCCCCGCGCCTTCATCCAGGCCACGCTGTCGCGGATCATGGCCAGGTTTTCCTCCAGGGTGGCGTTGAGGACGTGGGTGACGTGGTAGTCCCAGGTTTTGCCCACCAGGGTGACGGCAGGCGTGTCGGATTCGATCAGGGCGCGCAGGTTGGCGTCGCTGTCGCAGGTTGCGTTGGCGTGGCGGGTGCGCCCGAAGGCGCACAGGCGCGCGGGCAGGTTCATGCGCCGGGCGCGGGCGAAGAACTCCGCGTCCTTGGGGTTGGAGCCGGGCCAGCCGCATTCGATGTAGTGCATGCCGAAGGCGGCCAGACGGTGCGCGATGGTCAGCTTGTCTTCAACGGAAAGGGAGATGTCTTCGCGCTGCGTGCCGTCGCGCAGGGTGGTGTCGTACAGAAAGAGGGGGGTCATGCCGGAAGCCGAGGGTGGGTGTCGAGAATCAGGGGCCAAGGTACACGAAAGGCGCCCAGTACAGCGGATGCCCGCGCCCGGGTTTGCTGCGCAGGACTTCACGCGCTTCCGCCAGCGCATCCACCGGCTTGGCGCCCGTGCGCAGGCGCTTGAAGGCCTCGATCATCAAGTCCCGCGTGGCCAGGCTCTCCACGCTCCAGTGGGAGACATACAAGCCCCGCGCCCCGGCGAACATGAAGCCGCGGGTCATGCCGGAAAACCCTTCGCCGCCGCCGGGTCGGCCCCCTTCGCCCGCTGTGTTGCAGGCGGAGAGCACCACCAGTTCGGCATCGGTGCGCAGGTGCTGGATGACTTCGGCCAGGGTCAGAAGGCCGTCTTCGCCGTGCAGGTCGCCTGCCAGGGTCAAGGCCAGGGCGGGCTGTCCCTCGGCGCGGACGGGGGGCGCGTCCTTCGCGTCGGTCTCGTCCTCCGCGACCACGCCCAGGCTGCGGGTCAGCGGGCCGGGGTGGGGCATGGGCGCCCGTTCGGCCTGGAGTTGCAGGAACTCGCCCCCCAACAGGCCGTGGGTGGCGAAGTGCAGGTAACGCGCCTCGCCGCGTTGCAGGCCCTTGGCGCGGGATTCCTGCGCCGCCTGGCGCAGGAGCAGGCTGGATTTGCCGCCCAGCAGGCTGGAGATGGCCTCGGCTTCCTCGGCGGTTTCCTGCAAACGGGCCAGCCGCACGCCCCGCACGGACGGGGATCGGTCCTGCTCCGAGGGGGAAAAGACCGGGTCGGCGAAGGACACCAGCTCGTTGCGGTATCCCCCAGGCCGGGACGGCGCTTCCCGCGCGGCGACCAGCGCCGCCAGACTGGGCAGGTAGGAGAAGCGCCAGCGGCTGCCGGCATAGGCCAGCCGCGAATAGGGGTCGTCGCCGCGTTGCTGATCCTGTTTGAACGCGGTTTGCTGCGCAGCGTCCCACTGCGTCAGCAGCATTTCCAGGGGCAGGGCGTGCAGGGGGCCATCGCCCACCACCGTGACGCGTTGGCCCATCACGTCCGCCACCGGTTCCAGCAGCAGGCGGTACAGGCGATGCAGGTCCGCCGGTTCCAGTCGTTGCTCCTGGCTCATGGCCTGACGCACCCGCTGCACCAGGGTCGCCACTTCCTGTTCCCCCTGGGCCACGCTGCGCACCAGGAAACGGTCGCGCTGCACCAGGAAAAGGACGACGCGGTTCGCTTGCAGGTAGTAGCTGAGGAGGGTCTCGTCCGCCCTCAGGATCTTGCCCTGGAGTGCCTGAAGCCGCACCGGGCGCGGTTCGGCCAGTTCCATGGGACGCGGGTGTTCGCGCCAAAGGCGGGCATTGGATTCGGCCAGGGCGCTGCGTGCGGTCTCCCTCTCCGCGCGCAGATCGGCGGCCATGCGCGCCACCCGTCCCGCCAGGATCTCGTCATCGCCCGCCTTGGGCAGGCGCAGCAGGCGTTCGGCCAGACGGTCGATGCGGCTCTGGGCGGCATCCCTTGTCTTCACCTGCGCCTGGAAGGCGGCATCGCCCGCGGACTGTCCCGCCAGGGAGAGTCGCAGCAATTCGGAAAAGATCCGGCTCTGCATGCGGGAGACGGTTTCCAGGGCGCGCGCGCCCTGTCCTGCATTCGGCGCTGCGGCTTCCCGTTCCAGCAGGAACTCCACGCCCTCGTGGTAGTAGGGCAGATAGCGCTCCAGCAGGCGTTGGCGCTGGCCTTCCGCCAGACCGCGGGTGGAGGCGAACAGGGCGTCGGCTTGATCCAGGGCCTCCAGGTAATGCGCCTCGGCCTCCCCGTCCTTACCCGCCTTGCGCAGCAGGCGGGCGAGCTCGCGCGCGGCATCCGCCTGCTCCGCACGCACCCCGACGGTACGGAAGATGTCCAGGGCGGCAGCCAGGTCGGCGCGGGCGGCTTCCGTTCGGCCCCGTTCCAGGGCGTCCATGGCGCGCAGGCGGAGGGCCTGGCCGGTGAGCAGATCCTGGGGGCCCAGGGTGCGCAGGGCCATGTCTGCGGCGCTCCGGGCCAGCTCCCCGGCCTCCTTGCGCCGGTCCCCCGCCTGCAACAACTGCGCCAGGAACAGGGTTCCCTGGACCGTCGATCCGGAGTCGGGGTCCGTGCGGCGGCGCAGCGACAGGGCTTCGCGGGCCTCGCTTGCCGCTTCTTCCCAGCGGCCCCGTTGTTGCTGCAGGAGGGCTGCGAGTTCGTGCATCTTCGCCCGCTCCCGCTGCACCGCCTTGTGGCGGGAGCGCTCGGAATCCCGGCGCAGGGCGGCAATGGCTTCCTCCGCCTCCTGCATGCGCCCCAACTGGAGCGCCGCCAGGGCCGGCCAGTAGCGCGCATCCAGCACCGCGGCGATGCGTTCCTCCTTTTCGGCATCCCCTTCGGCCTGGGCGGGCAGGGCGCGCGCATGGCTCAGACATTCGGCCAGACGGCCCTGGCGCAGGCGAATCTCCTGCTGCCGCGCCAGCACCCAGAGGGTGTGGATGTGGGCCTCGCCCTGCTGCTGCTCCAGCGCCCGGTAGGCCCGCTGCAGGATCGGCTCGGCCTCGCGGTAGCGCGACTGCTGCACCAGGGCGGTGCCCAGCAGGGCGTCGGCCAGGGCCAGGCGGCCCGCGTCATGGGCGTTCTCCGCCATCAGTCGCGCCTTGCGCGCGGCGTCCTCGGCGGCGCTCCAGTCGTACTCCAGGCGCGCCGCGAGAAAGGCCGTGCGGGCTTGGTCGAACTGGTCGCGCAGGAGTTTTTCCACCTGCAAATCAAAGCGCTCGGCGATGTTGGCGGTGACGTCGGCGCTGTCCAGCATGTCCGCCGGGCCGGGCATGCCAAAGGCCAGATGCGTCGGCGCGGCCCAGGCGGGGGTGGAGAGGAATGCGACGAGGCAGACGGTGCGGGCGAGGTTCATGGCGTCATGCCCCGGCCAGCCAGGTCTCCGTCAGCCGCACCCAGTAGCTCGCGCCCAGAGTGAGGATGGCGTCGTTGAAGTCGTAGTGCGCGTTGTGCAGCATGCAGCCGCCTTCGCCGGGGCCGTTGCCGATCCAGAGATAGCAGCCGGGGCGTTCGCGCAGCATGTAGGAGAAGTCCTCCGCGCCCATGGAGGGCGGTGCGTCCGTGCGCACGTTCTCGTTGCCGACCAGACCTGCCAGCACCTGTCGGCTGAACGCCGCCTCCGCCGCCGTGTTGACCGTGGGCGGGTAGCCGCGCCGGTACTCCAGCACGATCTGCACGCCGTGCGCCGCGCCGATGCCGGCGCACAGGCGCTCCATGGCGGACTCGACCTGATCCTGCACCTCGCCGCGGAAGGCGCGCACGGTGCCGCCGATGCGCGCCTCGGCGGGGATCACGTTGTAGGGCTCGCCGCCGGCGAAGAACCGGGTGATGGAGAGCACCGCGCTGTCGAGCGGGTCCAGGCTGCGGCTGACCACGCTTTGCAGCGCCTGCACCAGCGCCGCGCCCGCCAGCAGCGGGTCGCGTCCCTGATGCGGCATGGCGGCGTGGGCGCCGTGGCCCTTCACGACGATGTCGAACTGGTCGGCGCAGGCCATCACCGGGCCGCTGTGCACGGCGAAGGTTCCCGCCGCCAGGCCGGGCCAGTTGTGCATGCCGAACACCGCGTCCACCGGGAAGCGCTCGAACAGGCCCTGCTCGATCATCACCCGTGCGCCGCCGTCGGCCTCCTCGGCGGGTTGGAAGATGAACGCTACCGTGCCGTCGAAATTGCGCGTCGCCGCCAGGTATTCCGCCGCGCCCAGAAGCATGGCGGTGTGGCCGTCGTGGCCGCAGGCGTGCATGCGCCCGTCGTGGCGCGAGCGGTGCGGGAAGGCGTTGCCCTCGTGGATGGGCAGGGCGTCCATGTCGGCGCGCAGGCCGATGCGTTTCGCGCCGCCGCCGTTGCGCAGCACCCCCACCACGCCAGTACCGGCCAGGCCGCGATGCACCTCGATGCCGCGCGTCTCCAGAAAGGCGGCCACCACGTCGCTGGTGCGCTGTTCCTGCCAAGCCAGTTCCGGGTGGGCGTGGAGGTCGTGGCGCAGGGCGATGAGTCGTTCCCGGTTGGCTTCCAGGTTCATGCGCTCATCCACGGCATCACCTGTTTGGTCAGCGCTACGGCGACGATGTAGCCGAAGACGGCCAGCGCCCCGGCCAGGGCGGCAATGCGGACGGGCTTGGTGCGGCCCCGTTTGAGGGCGATGGAACCCAGCACGATGTAGGCCAGCAGCCCGCCGATCTTGGCCAGCAGCCAGGGTTGCTCCAGTGGGGTCAGTCCGCCCGCCGCGAGCAAGGCAAGGGCGGCGGCCAGCAGGATCGCGTCATTGCCGTGGGGGACGATGCGCAACCAGCGCGCCTGCAAGCGGGGAGCGTCCATCAGCATCCAATACCCCCGCAGCAGAAACAGGGCCAGGGTGACGACCACGGCGCACACATGCACCGCGCGCAAAAGGCTGTAATCCATACGGCAAAAGGGGGGTGGGGAACCCCCCGGATGTTACCCCGGGGAAAGGGCGAATCCCTTGATCAGGGTTGTGCCGCCTTCTTCCTGATGTTTGCGCTCGATGGCCCCCACCAGCACCCGCACGTCCGCAGTGGTGAGCTGCGGATAGGCTTCGTGGATGAGACGGTGGGCCAGGTAGTCGATGGGACTGCCGGCCCACTCGTGGGTGTTGTGGAAGAAGTGGTCGATGCGCCCGCGCGCATCCGGATAGATGGCGCGCAGGTGGGGGTGCTGACGACGCTCGCGCTGGGCAATCCCCTGGGGTTCGGTATGGCTGTCCATGGTAAGTCTCCTCATGTCATCGACCGGGATGAGCCCGGTTTTTCCATGCTAGACCCGAAGGCATGGTTTACCAATGAACGCCTCCGGCAGGGCTATTTCAGCAGGGTGATCCAGAGCGGCAAGGTGAGGAGAAAGCCCAGGCTGGTCCAGCTGGCAGTGAGCGCGGCGGCGCGCACGTCCAGGTGGAAGCGGTCGGCGAAACTGGCGGCCATGATCATGGTGGGCATGGCGGATTCGATCACGGCGGCGTATTGGGCCTCGCGCAACTCGCCCACCGTGACGCGGGCCAGCGCCAGCACCAGAAAGGGCATCAGCAACAGTTTCACCAGCACGGCGGCGAGCACCGGCGGGGTCGGGCGCAGATTGCCCCAGGGGATGGACAGCCCCAGGGTGAACAGCATGATGGGGATGGTGGCCTGCCCCATGAACTTGGCGGCCTTGATCAGCGGCGCCACGTCGATGCCGGCGAGGTTCACGGCAAAACCCAGCACAAAGCCCCAGATGGGGGGCAGGGTCAGCACGGTGCGCAGCAGGCTCTGGCCGTGGCCGCCTTCATGCCCCAGGCGCGTGGCGATCCACACCCCGAAGACCCACAGCACCGGCGTGGAGGCGAGCACGTCCGCAAACGCGGCGTAACTCCCGCCCAGGTCGCCGTAGAGGAAGGTGAGGGTGGGGTAGCCCATGAACAGCACGTTGCCGAAGCAGCCCGCCAGCAGGATGGCGGCGCGGGTCTCGCGCGCCAGGCCGCGCCCGAGGGGGGAGTGGAACAGCAGGGGATAGAGCAGGGCGAAGCCGATGCCGATGCTGGCGATGAGCAGCATGGGCACGGTAAGAAGTTCGGCGCTGATCTGCGCCTGGGCCGAGAGGGCGAACAGCAGGGGCGGGGCGAACACATCCACCACCAGGCGGTTCAGGTTGATCCGCAGCGGGTCCGGCGGAAACTGGGGCCGGAAGCGCACCCACAAGCCCCCTGCCGCGACCAGCAGGGCGATGGGCAGCCAGACCTGGAGTAGGAGTTGAAGGAGGAAGGCGGTGGTCATGGAGGGCTGGGATGGCTGTTTGTCACCCCGGCGAACGACTTGAGAGGGCCTGTATCGGAATGACGAATCGGGGCTGGGTTAACGGTTTGAAGCGGCGCGACGCTTCGTCGCAGGGACGGCCTGGGTGGAGAGGTCTGCGCGCTCCGCCAGACGACCAGTTACATATTTGTGCAGAACACTGGCAATCAGAGTTTGGTAAGGCACTCCTTCTTCCAGTGCCTTCACTTGAATGTCGTTCAGGTCGCCAGAGGAGAGCCGGATGTTGACCCTTCGGTCTTTGATGGCCGTGGCGCGAGCCGCAGCCTTGAGGCGCGCGAGTTCTTCCTTGGTGGCCACGGATTTCAGTTCCCGGCGCTCGTAGGCTTCCAGGATTTCGCGTTCTTCTTGGTCCAGTTCAGGCATCGGCATCACCTTGTTTCAAATAGTCCCTGGTCGCTTTGCGACTCGGGATGATTGTCTTCAGGAAGAAATATCCTTCTTCTTCCACATAGGGCGCCAAGTAAGCGTAACCGTCGCAGTCCACCACCATCACCTGCTGCCGTGGATATTTCTCCTGGTTAGGGTGGGGCAGGAGGTCCAACAATCCTCCGGACTCAATGGCGTCCTCTCACCAGTCCTCCCCGGCGGGGGAGGGGGCCGGTCAGCCTGGCTTCCAGGCCAGATCCAGCTCCCGCGCCGCCTTCACATCATCCATGCGCCGCGCCGGCAGGGTATGCGGCGCGGTCTTCACCCGTTCGGCGTTGCCTTCCGCTTCCCGCTTCACCGCCACCATGGCGGCGACGAAGGCGTCCAGGGTGGCCTTGCTCTCGGTTTCGGTGGGCTCGATCAGCAGGCACTCGGGCACCAGCATGGGGAAGTAGGTGGTGGGGGCGTGGAAGCCGTAGTCGAGCAGGCGCTTGGCGAAGTCCATGGCGGAAACGCCGGTCTCGTCCTTGAGTTTCTTTAGCGTGACGATGAACTCGTGCGAGGCGCGGCGCTGCGGGAAGGCGAGGTCGAAGCCCGCCTTTTTCAGTTCCGCCGCGAGGTAGTTGGCGTTGAGCGCGGCGTATTCCGCTACCCGATGCATGCCGTCGCGCCCGAGCATGCGGGCGTAGATGAAGGCGCGCATCAGCACACCCATGTTGCCGCCGAAGGCGCTCATGCGTCCGATGCTGTGCGGGCAATCCGCCTCTTCCGCCCAGCGGTAGGCGCCGTTTTCCTCCAGCACATAGGGGATGGGCAGGTAGGGGCGCAGGCGCTCCGAAACGCCCACCGGGCCGGCGCCGGGACCGCCGCCGCCGTGGGGGGTGGAGAAGGTCTTGTGCAGGTTCATGTGGATGACGTCAAAACCCATGTCGCCGGGGCGCACGCGCCCGAGGATGGCGTTGAGGTTGGCGCCGTCGTAGTAGGTGAGGCCGCCGGCCTGGTGCACGATCTTCTGGATCTCGCCGATGGCCGGTTCGAACACGCCCAGGGTGGACGGGTTGGTGAGCATGATGCCGGCGGTCTGCGGGCCGACGGCGGCGCGCAGGGCGTCGAGATCGACGTTGCCGTCGCGGTCGGTGGGGATCTCTTTCACCGCGTAGCCGCACATGGTGGCGGTGGCGGGGTTGGTGCCGTGCGCGGCGTCCGGGACGATGATCTCGGTGCGGGCGGCATCGCCGCGGGCGTCGTGGTAGGCGCGGATCATGGCCACGCCGGCGAACTCGCCGTGCGCGCCGGCCATGGGCGCCAGGCATACGGCGGCCATGCCGGTGACTTCTTTCAACATCTCCTGCAACTCGTGCATGGAGGCGAGGAAGCCCTGGCCCGTCTCCACGTCCGCCAGGGGGTGGCGCGCGAGGAACTGCGGCAGCATGGCGAGCGTGTTGCAGGCGCGCGGGTTGTATTTCATGGTGCAGGAACCCAGCGGGTAGAACTGGGTGTCGATGCTGAAGTTCTTGCGCGAGAGGCCGGTGTAGTGGCGCACCACGTCCAGTTCGGAACACTCCGGCAGCAGCGGGGGGAGGGCGCGCAACTGGTCGGCAGGCAGGTCGGCGGCAGCGGGGGCGGAGACAGGGGCCTGCGCAAAGGCGCGGCGACCGGGACGGGAGTGTTCGAAGATGAGCATGGCGGCGGTGGGTGTAGGAGCCCGGCTGCGCCGGGCGATTTCGGGTGGAGGGGGCGCAGAGGTCGCCCGGCGCAGCCGGGCTCCTACAGGGCGTTTCAGGGTTCGCCGACAGCCGCGTCCAGTGCGGCCTGGTAGTTGGGTTCCTGTTTGATCTCGGGGACCAGTTCGGAATAGACCACCTTGTCGTTCTCGTTCAGCACCACCACGGCGCGGGCGGTGAGGCCGCCCAGGGGGGGCTCGGTGATGAGTACGCCGTAGTCGCGGTGGAAGTCGCGTCCGCGCAGGGTGGAGAGGGTGATGACGTTCTTCAAACCCTCCGCGCCGCAGAAGCGGTTCTGGGCGAAGGGCAGGTCGGCGGAGATCACCAGCACCACGGTGTTGTGCAGGGCGCCGGCGGCCTCGTTGAACTTGCGCGCGGAGGCCTGGCACACCGGGGTGTCCAGGCTGGGGACGATGTTGAGCACTTTCTTCTTGCCCCAGAAACTGGACAGGGAGACGTCGTTCAGATCCTTGTCCACCAGCATGAAGGAATGCGCGGTGTCGCCGGGGCGGGGGAAGTTGCCGGCGACGGTGACGGGCTCGCCGCCAAGGGTTACGGTTGCCATGAGAGTTGCTCCTTGGTTGGGGTTACTTCACTTGTACGCACAGGGAGGCGCTTCTCGTCTCCGACTCAGAATCCGTTCCAACTGTTGCGCATAGGCCGCGAGGTCTTCGTCGGTCTTGGTCTCGGTAGCGCAGACCAGGATGCAGTCCTTCAATTCAGGGTAGTCCGCGCCGAGATCGTAGCCGCCGAGGATGCCCTGGGCGCGCAGGGCGCGCAGCACGTCGGCCACCGGGGCGTTCACCCGGATCACCGTCTCGTGGAAGGCGGGGCCGGTGAAGACGCGCTCCACGCCAGCAATGGCGGTGAGCCTTTCCACCAGGGCGCGGGTGTTGGCGTGGCTGGCGAGGGCGACGTTCTTCAGCCCCTCCGGCCCCAGCAGCGCCATATGAATGGTGGCGGCGGTGACCAGCAGGCCCTGGTTCGAGCAGATGTTGGAGGTGGCCTTGGCGCGGCGGATGTGCTGTTCGCGCGCTTGCAGGGTGAGCGCGAAACCGGGGTTGCCGTCGGCATCCAGGGTGCGTCCGACGATGCGGCCCGGCATCTGCCGCACCAGCGCCTGTTTTGCGGTCATGAAGCCGAAGTACGGGCCGCCGGAAGAGAGCGGCGCACCCAGCGGCTGGCCGTCGCCCACACAGATGTCCGCGCCCTTGTTTCCCCACTGGCCGGGCGGCTTGAGCAGCGCCAGCGCGAGCGGGTTGACCACGGCGATGGCGAGCATGTTGTGCGCGTGCGCCCAGTCGGTAAGGGCGTCCACGGGTTCCAGTACACCGAAGAAGTTGGGCTGCGGGATCACCAGGGCGGCGGCGGTTTCCGCCGCGTAGCGTTCCAGGCTGGCCGGGATGGTGTGGCCGCATTCCGTGCACCAGGGCACGCTCACCATCTCGATGCCCTGGTTTCTGACCGTGGCTTCGGCCACGGCGCGGTAACGCGGGTGCAGCGTGGCGGGGACCAGTACGCGACGGACATTGGCCTTGTTCGCGCGCACCGCCATGAGGATGGCTTCGGCCACGGCGCTGGCGCCGTCGTAGAGGGAGGCGTTGGAGACATCCAGCCCGGTCAGGCTGGTCATCATGCTCTGGTATTCCCACAGCAGTTGCAGCGTGCCCTGGCTGGCCTCGGCCTGGTAGGGGGTGTAGGCGGAGTAGAACTCGCCGCGACCGACGATCTGCCACACCGCCGCCGGGATGTGGTGCTCGTAGGCGCCCGCGCCGATGAAGGTGCTGTAGAAGCCGTCCTGCGCTGCGCGGTTTTGCATCAGGCGGCTGACCGCCATCTCGCTCATCCCCTCGGGGATGCTGGCGAGGCCGCCGCAGTTGAGTTCCGCCGGGATCTCGTCGAACAGGGCCGCGAGGGACGGTGCGCCAATGCTGGCCAGCATCTCGGCGACGTCGGATTCGGTATGGGGATTGAAGGGCATGGCTTAGTGGGCTTCGGATTCCACCAGCGCCGTGTAGGCGGCGGCGTCCATCAGGGCGGACAGGTCGCCCGCAGGTTGCATGCGGAACATCCAGGCGGCGTAGGGATCCTGGTTGATGCCCTCGGGGCTGGCTTCCACCGCCTCGTTCACCGCCACCACTTCACCCGCCACCGGGGCGTAGACGTCGGACGCGGCCTTGACCGATTCGACCACGGCGCATTCCTCGCCTGCGACCAGGGTGCGGCCCACCACGGGGTTTTCCACGAACACCATGTCGCCCAGCAGGTCCTGGGCGTGGTGGGTGATGCCGATGGTGACCGTACCGTCGGCTTCGAGGCGCGCCCATTCGTGGGACTTGGTGTATTTCAGATCGGCGGGGATGGACATGAGGACTCCTGCTGAGGGTTAAGCGTTGAGGTTAAGCGTTGAACGGATTGAAAACGGGGATGCCGCAGCCGTCGAAATCACGGGTGTTGCGGGTGACGAGGGTGAGGCCGTGGGCCTTGGCGGTGGCGGCGATGAGCATGTCGGCCTGGTGGCGGACAACGCCGCGTTTGGAAAATTCGCCGCGCATCTGACCCGCGCTGCGGGCGATCTCTTCATTGACGTCGAGCACCTGATGACGCGCCAGGTAAGCCTCCATCCAGGCATGCAACTGCGGCGATGGGCGACGGGCAATGCCGTAGCGGAGTTCTTCCACGCTGATGGCGGAGACGAGGTGCGTCTCAACCCCCTCCGCCCAGAACGTGACCTGCGGGTTGGGCCGAGGGCGGCTCAGTTCGCTGACGATGTTGGTGTCCAGCAGATAACTCACTGACCTGCCCCGGTGGGGTATTCCTGCTCCAGCATCTCATCGAAGGCGTTGGGGCGGGTGGTGCGGGGGGGCAGTTCCAGGCCGTCTTCGCAGCCCGCGTCGATGAGCAGCTTGCGCAACTCTGCGAACTCCTCCGCCATGCTGCGCGGGCGGGTCTGTTCCGCCTTCCAGGCCTGGTAGTGCGCGAACTCCTCGGCGGCGATCAGCGCGGCCACGGGCTGGCTGCGGTTGTAGATCATCTGCGGTTCCTGCACGGCGAACTTCACCACTTCGGAAAAGCGTTGCTTGGCTTCGGCGATGTTCCAGTCCATGGTGCGCTCCTTATGTCCACATTGCATGGCAATTATAGACATCTTCATGAAGCCTCAGACCAGGCCTTTGCCGTTGCGGGCAAAGGGGGCCTTCACCACCTCCGCCTTCATGCGTTTGTCGCGAATCTCCACCTCCACCGCGTCGCCCAGGTTCACGCCGACCGGCACTCGCGCCAGGGCCACGGAAAACCCGAGGGTGGGGGAGAAGGTGCCGCTGGTGATCTCGCCTTCGCCCTGGGGCGTGAACACCTTCTGGTGGCCGCGCAGCACGCCCTTGTCGATGAGCTTCAGGCCCACCAGCTGGCGCGAGCGCGGCAGACGCAGCAGGGCGTCCTTGCCGATGAAATCGCGTTCGGCCTTGAGGTCCACGGTCCAGGCCAGACCGGATTCCAGCGGCGTGACGGTGGCGTCCATGTCCTGTCCGTAGAGATTCATGCCCGCCTCCAGGCGCAGGGTGTCGCGCGCGCCCAGGCCGCAGGGCGCAACACCCGCCTCCAGCAGGGCTTGCCACAGGAAGGGCGCGGCCTTGGCCGGCAGCATGATCTCGAAGCCGTCCTCGCCGGTGTAGCCGGTGCGGGCGACGAACATCTCGCCCACCACCACGGCGTTGAAGGGTTTCAGCGGCGCAGCCAGCGCCTCCGTGCCGGGCATGGCCTGCCACAGCTTCGCGGGTCCGTTGGGGCCTTGCACGGCGATCATGGCCAGATCGCGGCGCGGGGTCAGGGTGAGATCCGGGCCGTAGGCGGCGAGTTGGGTCTCCATCCAGGCGATGTCCTTTTCGGCGCAGCCGGCGTTGACCACGATGCGGAACCAGTCCTCGCGCATGAAGTAGATGATGAGGTCGTCCACCACGCCGCCGCCCTCGTGCAGCATGCAGGAGTAGAGCGCCTTGCCGGTGGTTTGCAGCTTGTCCACGTTGTTGGCGACCAGACGGCGCAGGAAGGCGCGCGCGCCGTCCCCCTTCAGATCCACCGGCAGCATGTGGGAGACGTCGAACATGCCCGCATCGCGGCGCACGATATGGTGTTCCTCGATCTGGGAGCCGTAATGGATGGGCATTTCCCAGCCGGAGAAATCCACCAGTTTGGCGTTGGATTCGCGGTGCTTGGCGTTGAGGGGGGTCTGATTCAGCATGGGGCGTGGGTTCCAGGTCGGGTGTGGCTGAAATTCGCGGCTTGCGCCGTGATCACCCCGCTGTCCGGTTACCTGAGAGATTTGCCCCATCGGTGGCCGCGTGGATGGAAATCCAGCGGCGCTCTCCAGCGTTGCCCAATTCTCGCGGTCCTTGATGCCTGAGCGGTTGCGGGTGGCGTTGCGCCTTCGGCGGCCAGTGAACTGGCGCTCTCCCGCGAGAACGATAGCGGGCCGGACTATACCGGAGGCCGCCAAGAGGCGGCAAATCTCACGGGTAGAGCAGGTCCAGCGCGTAGCCCGAGGCGTCCAGGTTGCCGATTTCCAGGTCCAGGCGTATCTCCCACTCGCTCTCGGGCGGCATGCCGGCGGCGGGATGGACGCCCTTGGGAAGGTAGGCGTTCGGCTTGAACGGGGTCTGGCCCACCGGGCTGTCGCGCACGTCGGTGAGGGTGAGCACGACGTCCGGCCAGGCCTGGGCCTGACCGGTGCGGTTGGCGAGCAGCAGGGTGAGGCGCACGCGGGATTTGTTCTCCGCGTCATGCTCCAGCGAGGAGGAAATGATGGCGTCCTTGCCCAGGGTGCGGGGCAGGGCCACGGTACATCCAATCGCCGCGCAGGCCCGGTTCAGCGCCGGGCGCGCGGCAGGCCAGGTTTGGGCGATCTCGGCGCGCAGGAACCCGATCACTTGCAGGCTCAGGAGCGCCAGCAGCAGCAGGGTGAGCAGCGCATACAGCGCCGTGAGCCAGGCGCGGGCGCGGGGGCTGTCTTCCTGCCGGGCGGTCGGGAGTTCGGACAGAAGGATGGAATCCGAGGTTTCCTCCGCCGCCTGCATCAGCGCAGGGTCGGTGGCGGGTGAGAGGTCCGCTTGCGTCTCCGGAGGCTCTGCAAGTCCTCGCGCCGCCCTGATGTCCGGTGAATCCGGCTTGTCCGCCGCGGACTCTTCCCCAGGCAAGGCGTCGTCGGGGTTGTCTGCGGGGGCGCTTACAAGGGGAAGGGGGGGCGCGTCGTCCGCCGGAACTTCCGATGCGGGGCGCACGACCTCGGTGAGGGAGGCGGGTTCCTGGTCCGATGCGTAGTTGCGCGGAAGCACCCTGGCCGGGGTGCGCGGAACGGGGGCCGGGGTCGGTTCCGCATTCAGATCCGGCAACAGGCTGTCGTAGGCGTTGAATACCGTGTTGCAGTGACCGCAGCGCACCAGGCCGCGACGCAAAGACAGTTGCGTCTGGGCGATGCGGTAGGTGGTCCGGCATTCCGGGCAGGTGGTCTGCATGCGCTAGGCCGTGCGGCGAATCACGTTTTCTTGCCTTCCAGACACACCCAGCCTTCTTCTTCCTGCCACAGGCGCATGGTGAAGGACTGACCATAAAGACGCATGACCTCGTCCGCCTGGGCGGCGAGGATGCCGGACAGGGCGATGCGCCCCCCCGTCTTCACGCGCGCGGCGAGCAGGGGCATGAGCGCCTTCAGCGGGTTGGTGAGGATGTTGGCGACCAGGATGTCGTATTGGCCCGGGGCCAGGTCATTCGGCAGGTGGAAATCCGCTTCGGTGTGATTGCGCCCGGCGTTGTCGCGCGCGGCGGTGACGGCCTGGGGGTCCAGGTCTGCGCCGGTGACGCGGCCCGCGCCCAGCTTCCTCGCGGCGATGGCGAGGATGCCGGAACCGCAGCCGTAGTCCAGAAGGCGCTCACCGCCTTGCACGTTGGCCTCCAGCCATTGCAGGCACAGGCGCGTGGTGGGGTGGCTGCCGGTGCCGAAGGCGAGGCCGGGGTCGAGTTCGATGCAGATTGCCGTCGGGTCTGGTGCGATATGCCAGGAAGGCACGATCCAGAGGCGCTGGGAGATGCGGATGGGGTCGAACTGGGATTGGGTGAGGCGCACCCAGTCCTGATCTTCGATGCGTTCGCACTGGTGTTCGCGCTCGCCGTTCAGGCCGATGCGCGTCAGCAGGGCGGGGACGTCACTGCCGGCCTCCAGCAGGGCGACCACCCAGTTGCGGTCCCAGGCCTTGGGGTCCGCCAGACCGGGCTCGCCGAACTGGGGCGCTTCCGCCTCGGAGCCGGCGTCGCGGTCTTCGATCGAGACCGAGAGCGCGCCGGCCTCCATCAGGCGGTCGGAAAGGGCCTCGGCTTCATCCTGCGTGGCGGCGAGTTTCAGGGAGAGCCAGGGCATGGGCGGCTCAGTGCTTGTTCAGACCCAGCTTCTGTTCCAGGTAGTGGATGCTCAGGCCGCCATCCAGAAAAGCCTGGTCCACCAGCAGATCCTGGTGCAGCGGGATGTTGGTCTTGATGCCTTCCACGATCATCTCGGACAGGGCGATGCGCATGCGCGCGATGGCCTGCTGCCGCGTCGCGCCGTAGGTGATCAGCTTGCCGATCATGGAGTCGTAGTGCGGCGGCACGTAGTAGTTCTGGTAGACGTGCGAATCCACGCGCACGCCGGGGCCGCCGGGGGCGTGATACAGCGTGATGCGACCGGGCGAGGGCACGAACTTCTTCGGGTCTTCCGCGTTGATGCGGCACTCGATGGCGTGACCCTTGAAATGCACGTCCTTCTGCTTGATGGAGAGCGGCAGGCCGGCGGCGATGCGGATGGTCTCCTGCACGATGTCCACGCCGGTGATGTACTCGGTGACCGGGTGTTCCACCTGCACGCGGGTGTTCATCTCGATGAAGAAGAACTCACCGTCTTCATACAGGAACTCGAAGGTGCCGGCGCCGCGGTAGCCGATCTGGCGGCAGGCCTCGGCGCAGCGTTCGCCGATCTTGTTGCGCAGCTTCGTCTCCAGGCCGGGGGCGGGGGCCTCTTCCAGCACCTTCTGGTGACGGCGCTGCATGGAACAGTCGCGCTCGCCCAGGTGGACGGCGTTGCCGTGCTCGTCGGACAGGATCTGGATCTCGATGTGGCGCGGGTTGCCCAGGTATTTCTCCATGTACACCGTGGGGTTGCCAAAGGCGGAGCCGGCCTCGTTCTGGGTCATCTGCACCGACTGGATCAGGGCGGCCTCGGTATGCACCACGCGCATCCCGCGCCCGCCGCCGCCGCCTGCCGCCTTGATGATGATGGGGTAGCCGATGTCGCGCGCCATGCGCTTCCACTCGTCCATGTCCTCCCCGAGCGCGCCGTCGGAACCGGGCACACAGGGCACGCCAGCCGCCTTCATGGCGTCCTTGGCGGAGACCTTGTCGCCCATCAGGCGGATGGTCTCGGGGCGCGGGCCGATGAACACGAAGCCGGAGTTCTCCACCCGTTCCGCGAAGTCCGCGTTCTCGGACAGGAAACCGTAGCCGGGATGGATGGCCTCGGCATCGGTCACCTCGGCGGCGGCGATGATGGAGGGGACGTGGAGATAGCTCTTGGCGGAAGGCGCGGGGCCGATGCACACGGCCTCGTCGGCCAGACGCACATACTTGGCCTCGGCGTCCGCCTCGGAGTAGACCGCGACGGTCTTGATGCCCATCTCGCGGCAGGCGCGCTGGATTCTTAGAGCAATCTCGCCGCGGTTGGCGATCAGTACTTTTTCAAACATCGTTTTCTCGCAAGGTTGTGGCGTAGTCCCGCATGCGCTTCCAGGCGTCGCGCAGGTGCGCGACGAAGGCGCGGGGCCTCGCCCAGAGCGGAGAGCATGTCCGCCGGGTCATTCAGATATTCATGCACCAGTCAGTGCGGGAACCGAACAGCCAAACGCGGGCGTCGGCGCCGAAAACCTGGCCTACCTGACGGCGGATGATGCTGGCTTCTTCCGGGGTCAGCCGCATGGGGCGCCCCTGGTTAGCCGATGATGAACAGGGGTTCGCCGTATTCCACCGGCTGGCCGTTCTCGATCAGGACCGCTTTCACGACGCCGCTCACGTCCGATTCGATCTCGTTCATGAGCTTCATGGCCTCGATGATGCACAGGGTTTCGCCGGCCTTGACGCTCTGCCCGACCTCGACGAAGGACTTGGCGGTGGGCGAGGGGGAACGGTAGAAGGTGCCCACCATGGGGGATTTGACGGTGTGGCCGTCCGGCTCCGCCGCTTCGGCGGGGGCGGTCGCAGCCGGGGCGGCAGCCGCTGCCGCAGGAGCGGCGGCGTACTGCATGGGGGCCTGGGCGTAGATCGGCTGGTTGTTGGGCAGGACGCTGGTGATGCGCACCTTTTCTTCGCCCTCGGTGATCTCCAGCTCGGCGATGCCGGAATCCTGCACCAGGTCGATCAGCTTCTTCAGCTTGCGTAAATCCATGAATCAATCCTCCAAGGCGTGGAGGGCATAGCCCAGGGCGAACAGATACCCCATTGCCCCTAGCCCCGAGATCACGCCGACCGCCTTGTCGGAAAAGTACGAATGCTGGCGGAACGGCTCGCGGGCGTGGACGTTGGACAGATGCACCTCGATGAACGGAATGGCGACCCCCGCCAGGGCATCGCGTATCGCCACGCTGGTATGCGTGAACGCGGCGGGGTTGATGATGATGAAACCGATGTGTTCCTGACCGGCGGCGTGGATGCGTTCCACCAGGGCGTGTTCGGCATTGCTCTGGAAGCATTCCACCTCGACCCCGGCTTCTGCGCCTTGCTGCACCAACGCGGTATCGATCTCGGCCAGGGTCTGATGGCCGTAATGGGCCGGTTCCCGTGTGCCGAGCAGATTGAGGTTGGGGCCGTGCAACACCAGGATGCGCCGCCCCGGATTCGGGGGTGTGGTCTCCTGGTCGATGGGGCTTTTCGGCGAGCGCTTGCGGGTCATGCGATTCGCGTGCCGGTCGTTGGAATGGGGGCGAGTTTGCCGGAATTCGCCTCATCTTGTCCAGAATTGGGCGGAATTGGCGACAACAGACCGGGTGCAAGCCAGACCGGAATCAAGCCGAATCAAGGAGATGCGCGAGGGTTTCGGCGACTCGGGCGGGGGCGATGGCGGCAGGATCGGCGAGGTTGATCAGCGCGGGCGCGTCGGGCTCCGCGCGCGCGCCGAAACGCTCCGGCGGGGTGGCGGGATAGAGGCCGACGCCGGGGCGGCGGAAGGCGGCGGCAAGGTGCATGAGTCCGGTATCCACGCCGATTACCGCGCGCGCGCCGGCCAGGATGCCGCCGAGTTGCGCCAGATCGAGGCGCGGCAGCACCCGGACATTGGGCAAACGCGCAGCCAGACGCTCCGCACGCGCCTTTTCCGCGTCGTTGCCCCAGGGCAGCAGCACCGGAAGATCGAGGCGGGCGAGGAGGTCCAGCCAGGCGGCCTCCGGGTATTCCTTTTCCGCGCGCGCGGTGCCGTGCAGGGCGACCAGATAGCGCGCGGGCAGTCCGGCCTCGGTCGCGGGCGGCGCAACGCCGTAGCGGATGTCCGCCTCCGCGCCCGGGGCGTAGCCCAGGGCCTGGGCCGTGAGCAGGCGGTTGCGGGTGATGGCGTGCAGGGCGCGGGGGGCGCGGTAGCGCCGGGCATACGTCAGGCTGGCCAGCGGCTCCCGTGCGCTGGCGCGATCCAGCCCGGCCCGCGGACCTTGTGCGAGCAGGGCGATGGCCGCGCTCTTGAGCAGGCCCTGGCTATCCAGAATCAGGTCGTACCGGGCTTCCCGGAGTTGCTGGCGGAATGCGCCGAATTCGGCGCGAACCGTCGCATCGAACGGGCGCTTGCGCCAGCGCCGCAGGGCAACGGGCAGCACCCGCGCCACTGCCGGGTGCCAGGCGGGAAGGATGGCAAAGGCGTCTTCCACCACCCAGTCGGCGCTCAGATTCGGGATGCAGGCGGCGGCCTCGGTGAGGGCGGGCAGCATGTGCACCACATCGCCCAGAGACGTCATTTTCACGATCAAAATACGCATGGGGCGAGGGTAACACTTCGGCCCGTCGGGGCTGGCTGATAGACTGCCGCACCCCCTCGTCCCATGACCCCTTTGAGCTACCAATACCCTGATCTGAGCAGCGTCCGGCGCGTACTGGTGACCAAACTCCGTCATCACGGCGACGTGCTGTTGGCCAGTCCCGTCCTCACGTCGCTCCGGCGCAGATTTCCCGAGGCGGAGATCGACGCGCTGGTGTACCGGGACACGCGGGAGATGCTGGCCGGCCACCCCGCGCTGGCTCGGTTGCACACGATAGACCGCGCCTGGAGGCAGGCAGGGCTGCTGGCCCGCTGGCGCGCCGAACGCGCCCTGCTGGGCCAGCTCAAGGGCCGTCGGTACGATCTTCTGGTGCATCTTTCCACCCACAACCGGGGCGCCTGGCTGGCGCGTCTGCTGGCCCCCGCCTGTTCCGTGGCGCCTGCCAGACCGGGACGGTTCTGGCGCGGCTCTTTCACCCATCTTTACCAGGAGGTGGGGGGGAACCGACGCCATACGGTGGAGAACAACCTGGACAGCCTGCGCCGCATCGGCATCTGGCCCGAACCGGCGGACAAGCGCCTGGTCCTGATGCCGGGGGACGAGGCCGCGCAGACGGCGCAGGCGCATCTGGATCGACTCGGTCTCGCGGCTGGCCGTTACCTCCTGCTGCATCCCACCTCGCGCTGGCTGTTCAAGTGCTGGCCCGAGGCCAGGGTGACGGAGTTGGCGCAACGGCTGCTGGAAGAGGGGCATTCCCTGCTGTTCACCAGCGGACCCGATGCGCGCGAGACCGCGATGGTGGAGCGCATCCGCGCCGGCATCGGACGCCCGGTCGCCAGCCTGGCCGGTCAGCTCACCCTGCCGCAACTGGCGGCCCTGATCGCCCGCGCTCGTCTGTTCATCGGTGTGGACTCCGCCCCCATGCACATGGCCGCAGCCGTGGGCGCGCCCGTGGCGGCCCTGTTCGGTCCCAGCGGCGAGATCGACTGGGGGCCGTGGATGGCGCAGAGCCGCGTCATCACCTCGCGCCACACCTGTCGTCCCTGCGGGCGCGATGGTTGCGGCGGCAGCAAGCGCAGCGATTGCCTGGAAAGCATCTCTGTGGAAGAAGTCCACGCCGCCGTCGCCGCGCTTCTGGGACCGGCGTGAGATCAGCGTGAAACTGGCGATCCTGCGGCAGCGCTACACCCCATTCGGAGGCGCGGAGCGTTTCCTCGAACGGGCGATAGCGGCCCTGGGCAGGGAGGACATGGAGATCACCGTCATCACCCGCTCCTGGCCGGGGAGCGGCGTCTCCGGCGCGGTTCGCATCCTCGCCCTGAACCCGTTTTATCTCGGCAGCACCTGGCGCGATGCGGGGTTTGCACGGGCGTCCTGCCGCGCCGTCGCCGCCGGCAAGTTCGATCTGGTGCAATCCCACGAGCGCATCGCCTGCTGCGATGTGTACCGGGCCGGAGACGGCGTACATCGCGAGTGGCTGATGCAGCGGGCGCGTCAGCGGGGGCTGGTGGGACGCAGCCTGGATCGCCTCAATCCCTACCATCGCTACACCCTGGCCGCCGAACGGCGCTTGTTCACCAGCCCCGGACTGAAGGCGGTGGTGTGCAACGCCCACATGGTTCGTGAGGAGATCCAGCGCCATTTCGGGGTGGACCGGACAAAACTCCATGTGATCTACAACGGGGTCGATACGGACGCCTTCCATCCAGGCTTGCGCGCCGAATACCGGAGCGCCCTGCGCGCGCAACTGGGGTTGCCGGAAGACGCGGTGGTGTACCTGTTCGTCGGTTCCGGTTTCGAGCGCAAGGGCGTTCCCCTGCTGCTGGATCTGTGGCCGCAGTTGCCCGCCCATGCCCACCTGGTTGTGGCGGGGCGTGACCGCAGCATGCAGCGATGCGTGAAACGGGCCGCCGGGAGCGGGGGGCGGGTCCATTTCGTCGGCGCGCAGAAGGATGTGCGGCCCTGGTATGGACTGGCGGATGTGTTCGTCCTGCCCACCCTGTATGACCCCTGTTCCAACGCCGCGCTGGAGGCGCTGTCGTGCGGCCTGCCCGTGCTCACCAGCAGCAAATGCGGCGCCTCGGAATGGATTGTCGCCGGGCAAAACGGGGATGTGGCGGACGCGCTGGATGCCCAAAAGTGGCGTGCTATCCTCCTCGCGTGGCTGGCGCCGGAGCGGAGGCGGCAGGCGCGGGACGCCGCCAGGGCCTCGGCCCTGCCGCTCACGCTGGAGGCCATGCAGCAATCCTACCGCGACCTCTACGCCCGACTTTTGACTCCCCAGACATGAAAGCCCCCTTACTCGCTGCGCTCGTTTTCCCCCGAGGGGGAGGTCAGTTCCTCCGGAATGGCCGTGCGGAACTGACATGACCACCCGCCAGCTTTGGTTCCGCTTGTTGCGCTATGTGCGCCCTTATTGGAAGGTGTTCGCCCTCTCCATCGTCACGCTGGTGCTGATCGCCGCGACCGAGCCGCTTTTCCCCGCCCTGATGAAACCCCTGCTGGACGAAGGCTTCACCCAGAAGAACCGGGATTTCATCTTCTGGGCGCCGGTGCTGATGGTGGCGTTGTTTCTGGTGCGCGGCATCCTGACCTTCTCCAACTCGTACCTGTCGAGCTGGGTGTCCAACAAGGTGATCACGGACCTGCGCGTGAGCATGTTCGAGCACCTGATCCATCTGCCCAGCGCCTTTTTTGACAACCGTTCCAGCGGCGTTCTGGTGTCCAAGGTGGCCTATGACGTGAACAACGTGACCGGGGCCGCCACCCAGGTGTTGACCGTGGTGGTGCGCGACACCCTCACCATTGCCGGCCTCCTGGGCTGGCTGTTCTGGCTGGACTGGAAACTGACGCTGATCTCCATCGTCATCGCCCCGCCCATCATGCTGGTGGTGCGCTACTCCAGCCGTCGTTTGCGCAAGGTCAGCCGTGAGACGCAGCGCTCCATGGGCATGATCACCCATGTGATCGAAGAGGCCTGCACCAGCCAGAAGGTAGTGAAGATCTTCCAGGGCGAGGACTACGAAGCGGAGCGTTTTCGCCGCGCCAACGAAGTCCAGCGCGGCTTTGCCATGCGCGCCACGGTGGCGGCGGCGGCGGTGGTGCCGCTGGTGCAGATGCTCACTGCCATTTCCGTCTCGGTGGTGATCGCCGTGGCGCTGGGCGGCGGGGAAGGAGCCACCTCCACGGCGGGAGGCTTCATGTCCTTCCTTACCGCCATGCTCATGCTGTTGGCCCCCATCAAACGGCTGTCCGAGGCCAACTCCACCCTTCAGCGCGGGCTGGCGGCGGCGGAAAGCGTGTTTGAACTGCTGGATGAGCCGGCGGAACCGGATGGGGGCGAACTCCGGCTTGAGCGCGCCGCGGGACGTATCGAGTTCTCCCAGGTGGTCTTCACCTATGCCGGCGTCGCCCGGCCCGCCTTGAGCGGCTTCGACCTGGATGTCCCCGCCGGCAGGTCCGTGGCCCTGGTGGGCCGCTCGGGCAGTGGAAAAAGCACCCTGGTGAGCCTGCTGACCCGCTTCTACGAGGTGGAACAGGGGGAGATCCGGCTCGACGGCCTGCCTCTGGCGCAAATTCGCCTGCCCGACCTGCGCCGTCAATTCGCCCTGGTCTCCCAGGACGTGCGCCTGTTCAACGACAGCGTCGCCGCCAACGTCGCCTACAGCAGGCCGGACGCCGACCGGAGCCGCATCGAGGCCGCCCTGCGCGCCGCCCACGCCTGGGAATTCGTGGAACAGATGCCCGAGGGGCTGGACACCCTGATCGGCGAGAACGGCGTCAAGCTCTCGGGCGGCCAGCGCCAGCGCATCGCCATCGCCCGCGCCTTCTTCAAGGACGCCCCCATCCTCATCCTGGACGAGGCCACCTCGGCCCTGGACACGGAATCGGAACGCCAGGTGCAGATCGCCCTGGAAGAACTCATGCGTGGCCGCACCACCCTGGTCATCGCCCATCGCCTCACCACCATCGAGAACTGCGATCACATCGTGGTCATGGAGCAGGGGCGCGTGGTGGAAGCGGGCGCCCACGCGGAACTGCTCCAGCGCCAGGGCGCCTACGCCCGTCTGCATCGCAGCCATCGTGAACCTCCCCATGGAACCCCTGCGGCCTGATGCGCGGGTACTGCTGATCTGCGTGGCGCGCATCGGCGATACCCTCCTGGCCACCCCCGCCCTGCGCGCCCTGGGCGCGGCGCTGCCGCAGGGGGCGCTCACCGTGCTGGCGCATCCGGGGCGGCGCGAGGTGCTGGAGGGCCTGCCCTTCATCCACCGTCTGGGGAGCATCGACAAACGCAGCGCACCCTGGCGCGGCTGGCTGCCGGGCCGTCGCTACGACTGGGGCGTGGTGTACGGACAGGACGCCGCCCTGGTGCGCTACGCCCTGCGCGTATGCCGGCGCGTGATCGCCCTGCGCCAGGCGGACCCTGCCCTGAATCGGCGACTGACCCGCATGGTGGAACCCGCAGCGAGCCTGATGGACGCGGTGGATGAGCGGCTGGAACTGGCGACCGCACTCGGCATCGCCCCGCAAGGGCGGCGGCTCGCCTACCTGGCGACGGAGGCGGAGCGCCAACGTGCGCGCGCCCTGCTGCACCAGCGCCTGCCGGGGGTGCAGCGGCCCATCGGTCTGCAACTCCAGAGCTTCCCCACCAAGGCCTACCGCGACTGGCCGGCGGAGCATTTCCAGCGCCTGGCGCAGCGCCTCCTGGCGCAACCCGGCACGGGCATCGCCGTGCTGGGCGGTCCCGAGTCGCGCCGCCTGGGAGAAGACTTCGCCGCCCGTCTGGCCCCCCACTTTCCGGGCCGCGTCACCAGCCTGGCCGGCGGCCTGCCCCTGCGCGAGGCGGCGGCGGTGATCGGTGAACTGGCCCTCTACGTCGGCGTCGATACCGGCCCCACCCACCTGGCGGGAGCCTTGGGGACGCCCATGGTCGCCCTATACCACTGCCGCCATCGCGGGCGCTGGCTGGCCCCGCGCGAGCACCCCGCCCTGGCGGTGATCGAACACCCGGCGGCGGACGCGGCCTGCGACCACACCGCCTCCATGGCCGCCATCTCCGTGGAGTCGGTGGCGCAAGCGGCGGAACGCCTGCTGGCGCAGGGGGCTCCGGCATGAGGCCCCCGCTGCACATCCTGCACACGGAAAGCTCCTGCGGCTGGGGCGGGCAGGAGATCCGCATCCTCACCGAAGCGGAGGGCATGGTCCGGCGCGGCCACCGGGTCACCCTGATCTGCCCGCCCCAGGCCCGCATCCATGACGCCGCCCTTGCGCGCGGGCTGACGGTCGCGGCCCTACCCATCGCGCGCAAGAACCTCAAGGGCCTGTTCGCACTGGCGGGCTGGCTGGCGCGGCACGGTCGCGGCGTCGATGTGATCAACACCCACAGTTCCACGGACTCCTGGCTCACCGCCCTCGCGGCCCGCCTGATTCCCGGCGCGCCGCCGCTGGTGCGCACCCGTCATGTCTCCTCCCCGGTGTCGGACGGACGCGCCACCTTCTGGCTGTACCAGCGCGCGGTGCGCCACGTCGCGGTGACGGGCGAGGCCCTGCGCCGCCAGTTGCACCAGGAAAACGGCTTTGCCCTGGAGTCCATGACCTCCGTGCCCACCGGCATCGACCTCGCCCGCTTCGCCCCCGCCGACCGGCGCGCCGCCCGCGCCGCCCTGGGCCTGCCCGACGTCCCCACCCTGGGCATCCTCGCCACCCTGCGTAACTGGAAAGGCCATGCCTACCTGCTGGACGCCTTCGCCGCGCTGGGAACGGACTTCCCCGACTGGCGTCTGGTGTGCATCGGCGACGGCCCCCAGCGCGCCAACCTGGAGCGTCGAGTGGCGGAACTGGGGTTGTCGGATCGGGTCGCCTTTCCCGGCAACCGGGATGACGTGCCGGACTGGCTCAACGCCCTTGATCTGTTCGTGCTGCCTTCCTATGGCGACGAAGGGGTGCCCCAATCCATCCTCCAGGCCATGGCCTGCGGCCTGCCGGTGGTGAGCACCCCGGTGGGGGCCATCGCCGAAGCGGTGGCGGATGGCGAGACCGGCCTGCTGGTCCCCGCCAGGGATGCGCAGGGCCTGGCCGCCGGCCTCGCGCGCCTGATGCGCGACCCGGAACTGAGGGCGCGTTTCGGCGCCGCCGGGCAGGCCCGCGCCAGCGAGCGTTTTGGCCAGGAACGCATGCTGGACGCCATGGAGACCCTCTTCCGGCGTCACGCGCGGGGGGCGGGCTGATGTGCGGCATCGCCGGTTTCTTCGGACGCGCCCCCAGGCCGGCGAAGGCCCTGGACCTCGCCCTGGAACGCCTGGCGCGGCGCGGGCCGGACGCCAGCCATCGCGCGGCCTGGGATGCACATGGACACCCCCTGCATGGACACCCCCTGCACAGCCAGCCCGCGCAGGCAGGCGTGCAGGAGGCGCTGCTGCATGCCCGGCTGGCCATCATCGACCCCCGTCCGGAGGCCGATCAGCCCATGTCCAGCGACGATGGTCAGGTCTGGATTTGCTACAACGGCGAGGTCTACGGCTGGGCCGACGATGCCGCGGAACTGAGCGCCGCCGGGGCGCGCTTCCGCACCCGCTCCGACACGGAATTCATCCTGCGCGCCTATGAGCGCTGGGGCCTGGAGGAGACCCTGCGGCGGCTGCGCGGCATGTACGCCTTCGCCCTCCTCGACCGGCGGCGCGGCGAGGTGCATCTGGCGCGCGATCCCATGGGCAAGAAGCCCCTGATCTACGCCGTGCGCGGCGGCGAACTGACCTTCGCCTCCACCGTGCGCGCCCTCCTGCCCCTGCTGGGGGAGCGCCCCGGTTTTGACCCGGACGCCCTCGACGCCTACCTGGCGCACCGCACCATTCCCGCTCCGGCCACCGTATTCCAGGGTGTGCAGCGCCTGCCCGCCGGGCATGCCCTCAGCTTCAGCCTGCACACGCGCCAGACGCGCCTGTTCGCCCACTGGCAGCCCGCCCCGGACCCCGGCGCGGACTGGCGCGAGCGTCTGGATGAGGCCGTGCGCCTGCGCTGCGTGGCGGATCGACCCGTGGGGCTGTTCCTCTCCGGCGGCATCGACTCCACCCTGGTGGCGGCGCGCCTGCACCAGATGGGCCAGCCCCTGCTGGCCTTCACCGCCGCGTTTCCCGGCTCGTCCATGGACGAATCCGCCGAGGCGGCGCGCACGGCGGCGGCGCTGGGCCTGCGCCACCGCGCCGTGCCCATCCCCGAGCGCATCCGCGACGACTTTGCGCGCATCGTCGCGGACCTGGACGAGCCCTTCGCCGACCCCTCCGCCTTCCCCCTCTGGTATCTGGCGCGCGAGGCCACGCGGGAGGTGAAGGTGGTGCTGGCAGGAGACGGCGGCGACGAGCTCCTGGCGGGGTACAAACGCTATCGCCAGCACCTGCGCAGCGCCTGGCGCGGCAGTTTGCGCTGGCCGCAACGGGGCTGGACCGCCCACCCCGACCCGCAGGGCTGGGCCAAGCTGCGCCAGGAACTGGCGCTGGACTGGGAGAGCGCCTACAGCCTGCGTTTCTCCGGTTTTTCCCCGGCTCAGCGGGCCTGGTTCCAGCCGACGCGGGCGGCGGGTCTGCCCGCCACCCGCTGGCGTCTGCCGGAGGGGGGAGGGGTGTCGCCCCTGCATCGGCTCCTGGTCATCGACATGGCCAACTACCTGCCGGAGTACATCCTGCGCAAGGGCGACCTCACCACCATGGCGCACGGACTGGAACTGCGCGCGCCCCTGCTGGACGTTCCCCTCTACCGCGCCATCCTGGCGCTGCCGGACGCCGACCGCTTCACCCGGCCCGCCAAGACCCTGTTTGCGCCGCTGCTGCCGCCAGACCTGGCGCAGCGCCTGTTCGGCGCGCCCAAGCGCGGCTTCAATCCGCCTCTGCGCCAGTGGCTGCGGGAGGATCTGGCGGAACGCCTGGACGGTCTCGACCGTCGCCTGGAGACAGTCACCGACGGCGTGCTCGACGCCCGCGCCGTGGCCGCCTTTCTGGCCCTCTACCACGGCGGGCGCGAGGCCCTGGCCGAGGGGGTTCTGCAACTTGTCATCCTGGAAGAGAGCCTGCGCCAACTGCGGGAATGTTCATGAAAATCGCCTTCGTCGATGTCACCACCACGGTCTTTTTCGGCGGCATCCAGACCGCTGTGTGGGAACTGGCCCGCAGCCTGCATGACCTGGGCCATGAGGTGACCGTCTATGGCGGCGAGGGGCCGGTGCGACCGGATCTGGGGGGACGCGCCATCACGGTTCGCACCTTTCCGTTCACGCCGCGGGAACGCGTGTTGGACCTGGGCTCCCGATTCCGTCGCATCGTCGAGCGCTGGAGCTTTGCGCGCCACGCCCTGCCGGCCTTGGCGGCGGAGGGGGTTGACTGGGTGATCCTGACCAAGCCCTTCGACTTCTTCTGGCCCTGGCGCATGCCGAAGGGCTCCCGCACCCGTTTCTGCTTCATGAGCGGCGGCACGGATTTCTTCCGCGGCGACCGCATCCTGGCGCGCAGGCTGGACGCCTGGGCGGCATGCAGCCACTTCAATGCCTGGCAGGTGGCGCATCGTTACAAGACCTTTCCCCGCGTCATCTACAACGGCGTGGACACGGATGCCTTCGCCCCCCGTCCGCGGCCCGAGGCGGCGCGCGCCCGGCTCGGGTTCGCACCGGAGGATGTGGTGTTCGCCTTCGCCGGGCGCATGGTGGGCTGGAAGGGCCTGGCGGTGGCCCTCCGCGCCCTGGCGGAGCCGCCCCTGGCGGGCGTTCCCGCGCGCCTGCTGCTGATCGGCGACGGCGACGCCCGCCCCGGCCTGGAGCGGCTGGCGGCGAGTCTGGGCGTGGCGGAGCGGGTGCGCTTCCATGCGGCGGTCCCCCACCGCGAGTTGCCGGACCTGTACGCCCTGGCGGATGCCGGGGTGTTTCCCAGCATCGGCGACGAGGCCTTCGGCATCACCATCGCCGAGGCCATGGCCTGCGGCCTGCCGGTGATCGCCAGCCACATCGGCGGCATTCCCGAGGTGGTGGGCAATGAGGGCAACTGCGGCCTCCTGGCTGCGCCCGGCGACCCCCGCGCCTGGGCCGAGGCCATGGCGGGGCTGGCGCAAGACCCGGAACGTCGCCGCATCCTGGGCGCCGCCGGGGCGGAACGCATCCGTCGTCTTTACACCTGGGAGGCGTCCGCGCGGCGCCTGCTGGCAACGCTGGAGGGAGCCTGATGCGGCTGGCCCTGATCGACCCCGCCCCCCTGCGCGGCGAGCGCACCGAGAGCCTCCAGTTCCTGCAACTGGCGGACGCCCTGGCCGCTGCCGGGGCCGAGGTGCGTTTGCTCACCCCGCGCGCCGCCGGGACGGCGGAGATCCTGGGGCGTCCCGTGCATCCGGGGCTGCACCTGGAGTTTCTGGACGATCCGCGTCATGGCCTGATCTACCGGCTTCTGGGCTTGTCCCGCAGCAACAAGCCGTTCCTGGCGCGGCTGGGGCGCTGGATCGCCGCCGGGGGGCTGCGCGATGTGGACGCCGTCTATGTGCGCAACCTGAAGCTGGCGGAACGCCTCCTGGCAACGCCGGGCGCGCCGCCGCTGTTCTTCCACGCCCACGAACATTTCGCCCGCGTCTTTCGCGAGGAGCATGACCTGGGCCGCTGGCGCGAGCGGCGCAGGTTGGCGGCGCTGACGGCGCGGGAGGGAGGGGTGTACCGGGGCGCGGCGGGCATCGTCGCCACCGTGTCGCCCATCGTTGCCGACATCCGGGCGGACTACGGCGCCGACCTTCCCGCACTGGTGGTCCCCAACGGCGTCGATCTGGAGGCGGTGCGGGCGGTGCGGGCGGATGTCGCGGTCAGGCCGGCGGGCAGGGTGTCCGCCCTGTACCTGGGCAGCCTGCATCCCTGGAAGGGGGTGGAAACGGTGTTGCGCGCCATGCCCCGCGCCCGCAGCCGGGTGGATCTGGTGATCGTCGGGGGCGAGCCCCATCGCGTGCAGGAGCTGGAGCAGTTGGCGCGGGAGCTGGGCGTGGCGGACTGTGTGCGCCTGCTGGGGCCGACGCCGCCCGCGCGCCGGTTCGAGGCGATTGCAGCGGCGGACCTCGCCCTGTTGCCCCTGACCGCCCGGTCCGGCATGGCCTCGCGCTACACTTCGCCCCTCAAACTATTCGAATACATGGCCATGGGAAAGGCGATCCTCGCCTCTGATCTGCCTACGGTGAGAGATATTGTGAAACCTGGAATGGATGCCGTTCTGGCTGCCCCGGACCAGCCGGAGGCCTGGGCCGATGCGCTTCTGGCCCTGGCCGTGGACGCCCCCTTGCGTGCGCGTCTCGGCAGTGCGGCGGCGGCGGCGGCCAGCGCCTGCGGCTGGGAACAGCGCGCAGCCACGATCCTGACCTGGATGCGGGGGCGGCTATGACGGCGGCGCTGCGCTCCATTGTCATGACGGGGGGGCAGGGGGATGTGGTGATGGCCGCCAACGGCCTCGCCGCCCTGCTGCGCCTGGGGGCGCCCGCGCTGGCGCCGGAGGCGGTGTGCTACGTCCGCAGTCTGGCCGCGCCCCTGATCGCCTGGATGCTGCCGGAGGTTCATGTCGAGTCGATCTCCCTCAGCAAGCATGCCCCGCATCCGCGTTATCACACCTCGGCCAACACTTCCTGGTCCACCGTTGCGCGCAACTGGTTCGGCGCGGACTACTACGTGAATTTTGCATCTCCGCGTCGGCGCGCCTCGTTCGGGTTTCCCATCCCCGGCGGCGTGGAGCGCATGCAGAACTGGCTCACTGAGCGATGCCTGTACGCCAGCCTGGATTGGCGCCGCGCCAGCCCGGTGTACTACGGCCAGCGCATGTGGACGCCCCTTGCGGCGCGCCACGGTTTCAGCGAGATCGACCTTCTGCGCGGCCTGCATCAGTCCTACCAGGATCTGCGTGTGCGCCTGCGTGAGCGCGCCGCGCGCACACCGCTTCCCGCTGGCGCACCGCCCGTCGCCATTTTTCCGGTGGGCAAGGCGTATCAGACCATGCCTCCGGCCTTCGTCGCCGCCCTGGTGGAGGGGCTGTCCGCGCAGGACTACGCCTGCTATCTGGCCCCTGGCGATGCGATCATCGAGCGCTATCGCGCCGCCGGCCTGCGTTGCGAGGTGGCGCCGGACCTGGATGCGGTGCTGGCGGTGGTGGCGCACAGTCGGGTGACGGCCACCGTGGACAGCTTCATCTCCCATGTGGCGCAGTTGGCGGCGCAGCGCCATGTGGCCTTCATGTCCCACGACCTGCCCCAGCACACCCTGCATCCCGCGGCCTTGTCCCAGGTGGTGTTCACGCCCATGCCCTGCGTGCCGTGCAACTACCTGGTGCGGCATGACGTCCAGGCCTGCGCCGCCGGTCGTCCATGTTGCGGGGTGTACGAAGACCCTGCCTATCTGGCGCGCGGACGCGCCGCGCTCTTTGGGCAGGAGAGCCAGGGGTGAAGCGGACAGTGGTCATGGTGGCGGCGCCCATCCATCCCATCCCCCCCCGTCTCGGTGCTGCGGTGGAGTGGTGGATGTGGCAGGTGAGCCGGCGTTTCACCCGGCATCACGCCCACATCGTCTGCACCTGGGCGCCGGGGTATGCGCGTGAGGAGGCGCTGGAGGGCGTGCGCTTCCATCGCCTTCATCTTTCCCATTTGTATAAGCGACTGTTCCAGAAGCTCACTCGCCTGGACCCGTGGGGGTATGCGGCGCGGGCGGCGGCGCGGATCGAGGCGGTGGATGCGGATCTGGTTCACGTCCACAACGATCCGGAGTTGTTCCGCCGTCTGCGCGCGGCCTCCCGCAACCCCGCCCGCCGCTACCTTCTGCACCTGCACAATGAACGCGACAACCTCCAGGGCCTGGAACAGGCGGATTTGATCGCGGTGAGCGAGTACCTGGCCGGGTGGTATCGGGAACGATTGCCGGCTGCGCGTATTCGGGTAGTGACCAACGGGGTGGACCTGGAGCAGTTCAGCCATGCGCCTCTCCGGCATGAGGCGCGCCTGCGCCTGCTTCCCGGCCTGGCTGCATCACAGCGGCGGGTGGTCCTGTTCGCCGGGCGCGTCTCGCCGGAAAAGGGGGCGCTGCCGCTGGTCCGTGCGTTGGCGAGGGTGATGGCCGCGCGCGACGATGTGGCCTTTGTCCTGGCAGGCGAGTTTTCTCAGGGAGGGGCGCAGAACCGGCGGGTGCGCTACGGCGAAGAGGTGCGCGCCGCCTTGGCCGCCTTGCCTGCGGGGCGGGCGCTGTGCCTGGGATCGGTGTCGCCGGATCGCATCCACGAGGTCTATGCCTGTGCGGACCTGGTGGTCATGCCCTCGGAATTCAATGAACCTCTGGGCATGGTGGCGCTGGAGGCCATGGCTGCCGGCGCGCCCCTGTTGGCGGCGCGGCGCGGCGGATTGCGGGAAATCGTGCAGGAGAATCGAACCGGCTTCTTTATCCCGGAGGGCGGGGACGATGCCCTGGCGTCGCGCATCCTTTCCCTGCTGGACCCTTGCCCGGAACGGGAGGCGGTGGTCGCTGCCGCCCGCGCCTATGTGGCGGAGCGCCATGGCTGGCAGACGGTGGCGGTGCAGTTGGAACAGCTTTATGCCGACGTTTGATCTGCCCTCCCTTTTGCGCAATTGGCGCGGCGCCCTGGCGCGGGTCGAAGAATGCGGCCTGCTGCTGCTGGCGTTTTTTCTGTTCTACAAACAGGACGTCCCCCACGTCTGGCGCGGGGTGCTGGTGTTGTTGCTCGTAATCGGGCTGGTGCGGCGCATCGGCAGGCCGGGATTCCTGCATGGAGTGGGGCAGACCTTGCGCGGGGCGCGAGGTCGTCGGGTCGGCGTCGGTCTCCTCCTCCTGTTCGGATGGATTCTGGCGCTTGGCGTTGCGACGCTGACCCGTGCGCCGGAGCAACTGACCGTGTTCACCTACCAGGTGATCTTGCCCAGCCTTGCCGTGCCGTTGTTGCTGGCCAGTTTCGCCTCGTCGTACAACCAGGCGCGGCTGGCCCGGGTGATGGCCTGGTCCGGGGTCATGCTGATCTCCCTGAATCTGCTCCAGTACCTGGGGGAGATTCATCAACTGGGCCGGGTTCCGGATGACATTTCGGCGCATCGCCGTTATGGCGACGGGTTGATTGTGGTTTTGCCCTTCATGTTGGCTCGCGTGTTCGAGGCGGTTTCCGCTTCTCGCCGTGTTGCCTGGCTTGGCGGGGTGGCATTGGGGTTGGTGATGTTGATGCTCACCGGCATGCGGGGGGCCTGGTTGGGATTTGCCCTGGCCTTTGCTGTGGCGGTATGGGCGGCCCGGCCTTTGCTGCCTGCCCGAATCGCCTCCAGAGGCCTGCTGGCACTGGCGCTTGTGCTGGTTCCGTGCGGCCTCCTGGCCCCGCCCAGTCTGGTCAAGGACCGAATCCTGGCGGGCGCTTCCACTTCGCTGCGCGCCCATGGCACCTGGGGACCGGCCTTGTCGATGATCCGGGAGCGTCCGCTGACGGGATTCGGTTTTGGCGATGCCGTGTTCCATCGGGAGTTCAACCAGCGGGCCCCCGCCAATCGGCAGTGGTCCGTTGGGTACTCGGTGGGCGCCCATAGCAGCTATCTCAGTACCGCCTTTGCCGGCGGCCTCCCCGCCTTGATGCTGTACGGCATCCTGCTTGCCGGCCTGATTGCGACCCTGTTGCACCGGGCCTGGATCGGTTTGCGCTCCGACTCACCGGCCCGCCGGCAGCACGCACTGGCGGGCCTGACCATCGTTACCGCCCTGCTCGCCTCGTACGGCATCCACGGGTTGACCGAGACCAAGGCCTGGGAACCTCTGATCCTGCTCGTGGGCATTGCCCTGGCCTGGCTGGCTGTGCCGCCGCCGGAAGGGGACGGGCGGGGATGAGCCTGGAGCGTGTGTACCAGATCAACCTCCAGAAGCATTTCGGCGGGGGCGAGGTCTACACCGCGTTCCTGACTCGCGCTCTGGCGCAGGCGGGGGTGAAGACCACCTTGGCGACCTCTCCCCATACCGGGTTCTGGGACCGTCTGCTGGGGCCGGACGATTGCGAGCGTATTGCCGTGGCGGGCGACGCTTCCCTGCTTCAGGGGCTGCCTGCCCGCTCTGTCCTGGTCTTGACCCACGGCGGCCTGGAGCCGGAGATCGCGCAGGCCCTGGCGGCGCGCCATCGTCTTGTCGGCATTGCCCACATGCCTTTGTATGGACGGCGAGCGGATGCGTTCCGGCATCACCGTCTGGTCATTCCCGTGTCCGACTATGTGCGCGGCAGCCTCGAAGCGGCGCTGCCGCGTGAAAAGGTATATCCCGTTCCGCTGTACGGCATCGCCGCAGTGTCCCGCCGCGCTTCCGCCGAGAGCGCCCTGATCCGACGGAGTGAATACGACTGGGATCTGCGCAAGGGCCGGGATCGCATCCTTGCCCGTCTGTACCCGCTCTGGCAGCGGCTGCGTCCGGTCCAGAACTATGAGCGACGCCCGGGTCTCACGCTGGGCATCGTCTCCAGACTCACGCCGATCAAGCAGTTTCCCGTGTTGCTGAGCCTGTTGGCGCCCCATATCGCGCGCCAGGAGGGCGTGACGCTGGATATTTTCGGCGCGGGCGGTTACGCCTCGGTGCGCGACCTGCGCCGGGCCCTCCGTCCTCTGGGCGCGCGCGCCCGGTTTTGGGGCTATCAGCAGGACGTGGGCAGCGTGTACGCGCAGTTGGATTACCTGCTCGCCGGTCTGCCGGAGAAGGAAGCCCTGGGCTTGAACGTGATCGAGGCGCAGTCCTGCAACCTTCCTGTGCTGGCCGTGCGCGCAGCGCCCTTCACCGAAACCCTGATCGACGCCAAGGGCGGGTTTTTCTACGCCGACCCGCGCCAGGACCAGGGCGCGGATTTCGCCCAGCTCCTGCACCGGCTCGCCGCCGCAGACGCGCCCCGTCTCGCCCCGGCGCAGGAACAAACACACCTGGCGCGCTTTTCCGAGGCCGCCTTCACGGCCCGGGTGTCCGCCCTGGCGGATGTCCTGGCCCAACTTCCTGCGCCATGAATCCGGAATCGTCTGAAGTCCGCCCCAGGATATTGATCATTCGGCGCGACAACATCGGGGATCTGGTCTGTACCACGCCGTTGATCCGGGCTTTGCGGACCCGTTTTCCGCAGGCGCATATCGCCGCCCTGGTGAACAGTTACAACGCCCCTGTGCTGGAACACAACCCGGATGTGGATGCGGTCCACGCCTATACCAAAGCGAAGCATCGCGGCGCGGGCGAGAGCCTGTTCGCGGTGTACTGGCGGCGCTGGCGGCTCTTTTCCGGGTTGCGGAAAGCCCGTTTCGATTACGCGCTGATCGCCAGCGCCCCGCCCCTGGACAAGGCGCTGAAACTGGCCAGATGGGTGCGAGCGCAACACATCATCGGGTTTGCGCGAGCGGGCGAGGCGCCGCGCGGGGTGGATATCCCCATCCCCTATCAAACCGCTTCCGCCCGACACCAGGTGGAAGAACTCGCGCCCCTGCTTCAGCCCTTCGGCATCCAGGGGCGTATGCCCGCCATGCGGGTGGCGCCGGACCCCATTGCCCTGGAGCACGCGCGCCGGCGGGTGGATCAGACCGGGTGGCGGGGGGGCGGCCCGCGGCTCCTGGGCATACACATCAGCGCTCGCAAGGTTCCCCAGCGATGGCCGGCAGAGCGGTTCATCCAGCTTCTGCACGCCTTGCATGCGCAGTGGCGCTGCCGATTTCTGCTGTTCTGGTCCCCGGGCGACGAGAACAATCCGCACCATCCCGGAGACGACCAGAAGGCCGCCGCCATTCTCGCGGCGTGCGCGGACCTGCCGGTACAGGCTTTTCCCACCGAGACCCTGCAACAACTGATTGCCGGTCTGGCGCTGACGCAACGGGTGGTCTGCTCGGATGGCGGGGCCATGCATGTGGCGGCAGCCTTGGGAAAGCCCATCGTTTGCCTGTTCGGCAACTCGGATGCGGAGGTGTGGCATCCCTGGGGCGTGGAGCATGAGCTGCTGCAACGGCCCAGTCGGGATGTCAGGGATATCCCGCTGGCGGCGGTGGTGGCCGCCTACGAACGGTTGGAGGGCCGTCTGGCCTGAAGTTCCCGCAGCTTGGCGTACTTGAGAAAGCTGGTCAGGCAGCCGAGGGCGATGTGCACCAGGCCGGGCGCGCCATCGAGAAATCCGCGTCGCAGCAGGTAGAACTTCACGAAGCGCGCGAGCGGGCTGAGCAGCATCTTCAGCATGGAAAAGCGCTGGCCCGCCGCGTACATGCGCGCGGCCTGGAGGTCGGTGTAGCGGTTCTGCTTGGCGAGGTAATCCGCCAGGCCCTGTTCCGATTCATGCAGCAGATCACCCGTCAGGCGCGCCACCGGCCCAGCCGTCTCCAGCTTCTCGTGTACCGGGTCCGCGCTCCAGTTGGCGCGGGTACGGTCGAACAGGCGCACGCACCAGTCCGGGTAGCCCTCGCCGTGACGCAGCCAGCGCCCCATGAACCGGTTGCGGCGCGGCAGGGCGTAGGCGGCGGGGGGTGGGGATTGAGCCGTGGCTCCCTCAACCCCGGCCCCTCCCCCGGGAGGGGAGGGGAGCAGGGCGGACTCGATGCTGGCGCGAAGTTCCGGGGTGAGGCGCTCGTCCGCATCCAGCGACAACACCCAGTCGTGCCGGGCCTGGAGCGCGGCGAAGCGCTTCTGCGGGCCGTAGCCCAGCCAGTCCTGGTGCAGCACGCGCGCGCCCAGCGCCTGCGCCAGCGCCTGGGTGCCGTCCGTGCTGCCGCAATCCACCACCAGCGCCTCGTCGGCGTCCGGCGCGCTTGCGATGCAGTCGCGCAGCAGCGGCGCGGCGTTCAGGGTGACGATGACCAGGGAATAGGGTTGGCGGCTCATTGCGGCAGGGCTTCCAGCACCTGTTCCGGCGTCAGTTTGTGGAGGCAGTCCAGGTGGCCGAGCGGGCATTCGCGCTGGAAGCATGGGCTGCATTCCAGGCCCAGGCGCAGGACGCGCGCGCGGGGCGAGAGCGGCGGCGTATAGCCGGGGTCGCTGGAGCCGTAGATCGCCGCCAGCGGCGCATCGACGGCGGCGGCCAGGTGCATGAGGCCGGAATCGTTGCTCACCACGGCGCGCGCCAGGGCGAGCAGATCGACCACCTCTTCCAGGGAGGTAAGGCCGGCAAGGTTGGCGACCGGGGCGGGGAGCAGGGCGGCGATGGCGTCGGTGACGGGGCGGTCCTTGGCCGAGCCGAACAGCCACACCTGCCAGCCCTGCGCCAGCTTCGCCCGCGCCACGGCGGCGTAATGGGCCTCGGGCCAGCGTTTGGCGGGGCCGAATTCCGCACCGGGACAGAGCGCCAGGATGGGCCGGTCCGTGTTCAGGCCCTGGCGGGCGAGGGCGGCTTGCTGGGCCTGCGGGTCAATTCTCAATCGGGGATGGCCGGCCTTCCTTGGGGAATGGGGGGGGGACGCCAGCGCGCAGTAGCGATCCGCCAGCAAGGGCAGCGCCGTCTGGTCCAGCGTGCGCGCGTCGTTGAGCAGGCCGTAGCGGAACTCACCCACATAGCCGGTGCGCAGCGGAATCCGCGCCAGCCACGGGACCAGGGCGGACTTCCATGAGTTGGGCAGGACGATGGCCTGAGCGTAGTCCTCGGCGCGCAATGCCCGCGCCAGACGGCGGCGGCCCGCCAGGTCGAACTGGCCGTGCGCGAAGGGGGAGGGGAGGGCGCGCCGCACCTGCGGCATGCGCCCCAGGATGCCCGCCGACCAGGCTGGGGCGAGCACGTCGATCTGCACCTCGGGCTGGCGCGCGCGCAGGGTCATGAACAGGGATTGCGCCATGATCATGTCGCCCACCCAGGAGGGGCCGACGATCAGGATGGCGGGCGCATCGGCGCCCGGAGTTGGATCGCTCACGCGACCTTTTTCCACTCCACCGGGGCGTGGGAGATGCCCAAGAGGCCGTCGATGGAGATGTCCTCGTCGAGCAGGGGCCAGTGGATGCCGTAGCCGGAAGGGGAGACTTCAAACTGCGCCAGATCCGAGGCGGCGGCATTGCCCAGGCGGGGGGAGAGTCCCTGCAGCGATGCCTGGATGGTTTGCCCATCCACCTCCAGATGCAGCACGCCGCGCTCGATGCGGATGTTCTTTACGTTGTGGTAGTCGCCCATGTTCAACGCCCCCGCTGGAAAAGTTGCCATTGCTCGGTGATGTAGTCGAAGTGCTCGAAGATGATCTTGCGAATCTGCCGCCTATCCTTGGGCGACAGGTTGTGTGAGAAGGCTTCCCGAATGTCGAAGGTGTCTGGGTTGAGCCAGAACTTGCATTCCATATCACCGTTCTTGCAGTGCACATGCACGGGTTCGCTGCCTTCATTCGCGTAGAAGAACAGACGCCAGCCTAGCAGGACGAGGATGGTGGGCATGGGATGTCGTTCACGCCGGGTGCTGGGTGAGCCAGTCCAGGTACTTCGGCACGCCTTCCTCCACGCTCATGAAGGGCGCGTCGTAGCCGGCGGCGCGCAGGCGGCTGATGTCGGCCTGGGTGTAGCTCTGGTAGCGGCCTTTGAGGTGGTCCGGGAAGGGGACGTATTCGATGGCGCCCTCGCCGTGGTACTTGACCACGGCGCGCGCCACGTCATTGAAGCTCTGCGCGCGTCCGGTGCCGACGTTGAAGATGCCGGAGACGTCCGGGTGGTCCAGCAGCCACAGCTTTACCCGCACCGCGTCTTCCACATGGATGAAGTCGCGCAGTTGCTCGCCGTGGCCGTAGCCGTCCGTGCCTTCGAACAGGCGCACGTTCTCGCCCTTGAGGATCTGGTGGTGGAAGTGGAAGGCCACGCTGGACATGCTGCCCTTGTGCTGCTCGCGCGGGCCGTACACGTTGAAGTAGCGCAGGCCGCACACCTGGCTGGTGAGGCTGCCCTTCACTTGTCGCAGGTACTGGTCGAACTGGAACTTGGAGAAGGCGTACATGTTGAGCGGGCGCTCGTGTTCGCGCGCTTCCTGGAACACCGGCCCCATGCCGTAGACCGAGGCGGAGGAGGCGTAGATGAACTGGGCCTTCTGCTCCTGGCACCAGTGCAGCAGCGTCTTGGTGTACTCGAAGTTGTTCTTCATGATGAATTCGCCGTCCCACTCGGTGGTGGAGGAGCAGGCGCCTTCATGCACCACGGCGTCGATCTTGCCGAAGGACTGGCCGTCTTTCACCCGTGCGATGAAGTCCAGGCGGTCCACATAGTCCTTGATGTCGCAGTCCGCCAGGTTGCGGAACTTGACGCCGTTCTTGAGGTTGTCCACCACCAGGATGTCGGTGATGCCGCGCCCGTTGAGCGCCTTGACCAGATTGCTGCCGATCAGGCCTGCGCCGCCGGTGACGATGTACATGAACTGTTCTCCTATTGGCCGATCAGGCCGCTTTCAACATGAAATCCACATGCACCGTGTCATAGGGAAAGACGATCTTTCCATCCTCGGTCTTGTCCAGAATGCCCGCGTCCAGCAAGGCGTGGACGTCGCCATGCACCGCCTTCACGTCGCGCGCCACGCGTCGCGCCGCCTCGCGCAGGGGCATGGGGCCGGCCCCGGCCATGGCGCGCAGGATGTCCCAGCGCTTGGCCGTGAGCACCTGCCAGAGCAGGTCCGTGGAGGCAAAAGCGATGCGGGCATTGGCCGCCGGGACGCCCGACTCCATGCTCTTGGCAGTCTCTGAGAGCACATCGGCCAGCGGCTTGACTTCAAGTCTCACGGTGTTCATGTCGCCACCTTTCGATTGCTTCCGAAAAATCCGCCAGCAGTCTGGACGGGCTTTGAAATTCGTATTGCTGTTCTACCTTGCCGACATGGACATGATCGCCCTTGCCGGATTCGTTGTCGTAACGCAGTACGCATGCGCCGTGTTCGACCAGGGCCAACCGGTATTTGAATAAATGGCGGCATCCGGAAACGGGGGAGGGCAGCCGCCACACCACGATCTCGGCAAAGGCAGTCGGGCTCAGGATGACGCGCCGACGTTCAAGAAGTACGGCTTTCATGTTGTTGATAATGACAACACCATGTCGCCGCCGTCAACCCTTCTGAATGTTCCTGATGATGGCGCTGGTGGAATGCCCCTCCACAAACGGCAGCACTCGCACCTCGCCGCCGGCGGCCTGCACGCAGGGGCCGCCGGCGATGTCTTCGATGCGGTAGTCGCCGCCCTTGACCAGCAGGTCGGGCGTGACGCGGCAGATGACGCGCTCGGGCGTGTCTTCGCTGAACGGCACGACCCAGTCCACCGCCGCCAGGGCGGCGAGCACGATCATGCGCGCCTCCACGCCGTTGATCGGGCGGGTGGCGCCCTTGAGGCGGCGCACGGAGTCGTCGTCGTTTACCGCGACGATGAGGCGGTCGCCCAGGGCGCGGGCGCGTTGCAGGTAGTCCACATGGCCGGCGTGGAGGATGTCGAAACAGCCGTTGGTCATGACCACGCGCTCGCCGGCGGCGCGGGCGCGCGCGACCTGGAGCAGGAGTTCGTCTTCGCTCACCACGCCGCCGCGCACCGGGATGTGGGCGGACATGGCGGCTTCCAGTTCCTCGGGCGAGACCGTGGCGGTGCCGAGCTTGCCCACCACCACGCCGGCGGCGAGGTTGGACAGCGCCACCGCGTCGCGCATGGGCAGGCCGGCGGCGAGGGCGGCGGCCAGTACGGCCACGACCGTATCGCCCGCGCCGGTGACGTCGTACACCTCGCGCGCGTGGGTGGGCAGGTGGACGGGGGCGTGGCCGCGTTCCAGCAGGGTCATGCCCTTTTCGCTGCGGGTGACGAGCAGGGCGGCCAGACCCAGGTCGTCGCGCAGGCGTTCGCCGCGCGCGATCAGGTCGGCGTCGTCGCTGGCCTTGCCCGCCACGGCGTCGAATTCGGACTGGTTGGGGGTGAGCACGGTGGCGCCGGCGTAGCGGGTGAAGTCCGTGCCCTTGGGGTCCACCACTACCGGCAGGCCCAGCGCGCGCGCGGCCTGGATCAGGGCCGGGGCGTCGCGCAACGCGCCCTTGGAGTAGTCCGACAGCACTACAGCGCGGGCGCCGGACAGAGCGGCCTGGAATCGGCGGGTGACGCCTTCGCCGGTGCAGGCGGGGAACCCGTCTTCGAAGTCCAGGCGGATCAACTGCTGGTGTTTGGAGAGGATGCGCAGCTTGGTGATGGTGCGGCTGCCCGGCACCGGGGCCAGGGCGCATTCAACCCCTTGCGCAGAGAGCAGATCCTGAAGCAGCACGGCTTCCTGATCTTCTCCCACCAGCCCCACCAGCACGGTGCGGGCGCCCAGGGCGGCAATGTTGAGGGCCACGTTGGAAGCGCCGCCGGGGCGAAGCTGTTCGCTATCCACGCGCACCACCGGTACGGGCGCTTCCGGTGAAATGCGCTGGGCGGGGCCTTGCCAGTAGCGGTCCAGCATGACATCGCCGGTCACCAGAACGCTGGCGGTCGAGAAGTTGGGTAGTTTCAGGTGCATGGGATGGGTGCGCTTACAATCGCGCGCATTCTACTTTGGCGGATTCCTTCATGCCTTCGCTTGTCTCCAAACTGATCCAAGATCACCGCGAAACCGTTGAAGCGCTGGCCGGGATGTCTCCGGAAATCGAGCGTCTGGGCGCGCTGCTTGTGGAGTGTCTGCAAGGCGGCAACAAGGTCATGTTGTGCGGAAACGGGGGCAGTGCGGCGGACGCGCAGCATATTGCAGCAGAGCTTGTCGCCCGCTTTGAGACCGAGCGCCGCGCCTTGCCCGCCCTTGCCTTGACCACGGATACCTCGGCGCTGACCGCCATCGGCAACGATTACGGCTATCTGCATGTGTTCTCGCGCCAGGTGGCGGCGTTGGGGCGGCAGGGCGATGCGCTCATCGCCATCTCCACCAGCGGCAACAGCGCGAATGTGCTGGCGGCGGTGCAGGCGGCGCGCGAGCAGGGGGTCGTCAGCATTGCCCTGCTGGGCGGCAGCGGCGGGGCGTTGAAGGCGGCGGCGGACCATGCCCTGGTGATGCCTTCCGCCGTCACCGCGCGGGTTCAGGAGTGCCACATCCTGGTGGGGCATGTCTGGTGCGCGATGGTGGATGCGGCGTTCCGGTGAGGCGGGTGGCCTCGCCCTGCGCCGTCTGGTTTGTAGCGTCGGCATCCTTGCCGGCTCGTTGTGGTTTCCCCGACAAGAGCCGGCAGGGATGCCGACGCTACAGTAAGACGCCATGAAATCCCTGCTCAAAGGCCTGGTCATGATCGCCACGCTGGCCGCGCTGGCGTGGTTGGCGGAGCGCCTGCATTTCACCGACATGCTCACCGAACACTGGATGGACGCGCAGGTGCGCGGGCAGGGTTGGTCCGGGTATCTCCTGTTCATCGGCCTGGGGGCGGTCGCCTCCGGCGTCGGCGTGCCGCGCCAGATCGTCGCCTTTCTCGGCGGCTACGTCTTCGGGCTGCTGGAAGGGACGTTGTTCGCGTCGCTGGCGGTGATGGCGGGTTGCGCGGGCGCGTTCTTCTTTGCGCGCTGGCTGGGGCAGTCGCTGATTCGTCGGCGCTTTGGTCACCGCATCCAGCGAGTGGACGCCTTTCTCGGCGCGCATCCCTTTTCCATGGCGGTGGTGATCCGCCTGCTGCCGGTGGGCAACAACCTCGTCACCAACCTGCTGGCAGGGCTTTCCAGCGTGCGCTTCCCGCCCTTTCTGCTCGGCAGCGGGGTGGGCTATCTGCCCCAGACCGTGGTGTTTGCGCTGGCCGGCAGCGGCGTGCGCCTTGACCCGACCCTACGTTTTTCCCTGGCGGTGGCGCTGTTTCTGGTCTCCGGTGCGGTGGGGGCGTGGCTGTACCGGCGGCATCGTCTGAACCTTTCGCAAGAGTCGGAAGATGATCCCCTGGCTGGGCCGCGATGATCCCTTTCCGCCGCTGGAGCGGGCCTTGTTGGAACCCAACGGCCTGCTTGCGGCGGGGGGCGATCTTGCCGTGCCGCGCCTGCTCGCGGCCTATCGCCGGGGCGTCTTTCCCTGGTTCAACCCGGGTGAACCCATCCTGTGGTGGTCGCCGGACCCGCGCATGGTGCTGTTCCCGGACGAATTCCGCCTCTCCCGCTCGCTTGCCCGGCGTCTGCGCCGCGCGGACTACGAGGTGCGCGTGGATACCGCCTTCACCCGCGTCATGCAGGCGTGCGCCGCGCCGCGCGATGGGGCGGCGGGAACCTGGATCGGCGCGCCCATGATCGCGGCCTATGCGGCCTTGCATGAGGCTGGCCACGCGCATTCCTTCGAGACCTGGGTGGACGGGGAGCTGGCGGGCGGGCTGTATGGTGTGGCCATCGGCGGGGCGTTCTACGGCGAATCCATGTTCAGCCGCCGCAGCGACGCCTCCAAGATCGCCCTGGCGCATCTGGTGGAGCGGCTGCGGCAGGATGGCTTTGGGCTGATCGACTGCCAGATGAATACCGCGCATCTGGCCTCGCTCGGGGCGCGCGAGATTCCGCGCCTGGAATTCGCCGCGCGCCTGGCGCACCTGACGGTGCAGCCGGGGCGTCCCGGGTTGTGGGGCGGAACATGAGCGGTTTCGACGAGGCCCTTCTGCTTCGGCTCCAGTTCTATCTCACGGCGGCCTATCCGTGCAGCTACCTGGATGACCGCCTGGCGCGTTCGCAGGTGGCCGCGCCGGGCGGTCGGGTGGATACGGCGGTGTACAGCGAGCTGGTGCGCTTGGGTTTCCGTCGCAGTGGAAACCATGTCTATCGCCCCCGTTGTGATTGCTGTCGGGCCTGCATCCCCGTGCGCCTGCGCGTGGATGAATTCATGCCCAACCGGACGCAGCGCCGTTGCGCCGCGCGGAATGCGGATCTCACCCTGCGGCTGAAACCGCTGGCCTTTGAGGAAGCCCACTACCGCCTCTATCGGCGCTACCAGGGCGTGCGCCATCCCGGCGCGGGCATGGATCAGGATGACCGCGACCAGTACGCCGGTTTCCTGCTGCAAAGCCAGGTGGACAGTGTGCTGGCGGAATTCAGCCTGCACGGCGAGCCGGTCATGGTGGCCTTGCTGGATCGTCTGCTGGACGGGCTTTCCGCCGTCTACACCTTTTATGACCCGAACCTGTCCAGTCGCAGCCTGGGGGTGTACGGGGTGCTGAACGAGATTCGTCTGGCGCAGGAATTGTCCCTGCCGTATCTCTACCTCGGCTACTGGATCGCCCAGTGCCGCAAGATGTCTTACAAAGCCGCCTATCCACCCCTGGAACAGTTCAGGGAGGGGCGCTGGCAACCCTTCATCGAGGATGCGAATGGCTGATCTGCCTGATGCCGTGGAGCAGGTGCTGACCCTGCACGCCCCCTTCATCCACGCCGTGGTCAACGCCCTGCGGGATCGTTCCCAGTTGCCCGGGTTGCGGGAGTATCTGGATGCGGCGGAGAGCCAGGGCTGGCCTCATCTGGTGCGCGCCCTGCGGCAGATCATTGATGGCCGGCGCGACGTCTCCATCAAGCTGGGGCTGGACGAGGAGGACGGCATCATCGTGGACGCGGTGCTGCGGGGCATCGACAACCCCGCCACCCTGCCGGCCCTGGACCGCAAGCCGGAGGCCAGCGCCGCTGCGCCGGGCCTGGCCGCCATGATCGAGGCGGCGGGGCGGGGCGATGCCCAGGCCCTGGCGGCCCTGGCCAACATGGCGGAACAGATGCTGCGGGCGGGCGGCGACATGGCGCGTCTGTCCGCCATATTGCGTCGGCTGGTCAACGGCGAACGGGATGCCGAGGCGCTGATGAAGGGCATGGGCGCTCTGGGGCGGCAACTGGTGCGGAATATCCTGGGCGAGTTGGGCAAGGGCGGGCTGCACTAGAATCCGCCAGCGGTCACGCGACCGAGAACCCTGGACGGAGACAATGGCTGAAGATTCATTTCTGACACCGGTGCGCAAGAACGAGATCGAGGTGGGCAGGCCCTTGCCCTGGTCCGTCTATGACGCAGACCGCAATCTGTTGCTGCGGGCCGGCGTGGTGGTGGTGTCGGAGCATCAGGTGGATGTGATCAGCGAGAAGGGCCTGTTTCGTGAGATGAAACGCGAGCGTAGCGGCCATGTGAACGCCCGCCTGGAAGACAGTGGGCCGATGGCGGACGAACGGGCAGGCGCTGGCGCGGCCAAGTCGCGGGAGGAGAACGTCGATCTGGACGCACTCAAGCTGTTGCCCGGCGACACCCTGCAACTGCAACCCTTGCTGGAAGGCCAGACCGAGCGCTTCAACGTGCGCGTGATCGGCGTCATGAAGCCCAAGAGCGTGCTGGTCACGGCGCCCACCATCGAGGGGCGCCTGATCTTTGTGAAGGACGGTCAGACCTATCTGGTGCGGGTTTTCTCCGGCCTGAACGTCTGCGCCTTCAAGGCCAAGGTGCTCAAGTCCCAGCTTCAGCCGTTTCCCTATCTGCATCTGTCGTACCCGGAGAGCGTTCAGGCCATGCGTATTCGCAAGGCCATGCGAGCGCCCACCAGCCTCATCGTTGCGATCTCGGAGACGGAAGAAGGCCGGCAGACCGCCGCAGGCAGGATCGTCGATATCAGCGTCGGGGGCGCCAAGATCCTGTCGAGCCAGAACCTGGGACTGAAGGACGACACCATCTGGATCGCCTTCAAGGTCAAGCTGGCGGACATGGAGGAATACGTGAAGATCCCCGCCACCTTGCGCGCCGTGGGCGAGGAAGAAGATGAACAGGGCAAGACGATGAAGTCCTTCGGCGTACAGTTCAGCGCCCTGGGGCAGAGCCAGCGCTTGATCATCATGAATCTGGTTTACCAACACCTGCTGAGGGAGTCCGCCTGATGCAGCAATACCTTGACCTTCTGCGTCATGTCCTCGATCACGGCACGAAAAAGGCCGACCGCACCGGCACCGGCACCGTATCGGTGTTCGGCCATCAGATGCGTTTCGACCTGTCGGCGGGGTTTCCCCTGCTTACCACCAAGAAAGTGCACCTCAAGTCCATCCTGCATGAGTTGCTGTGGTTCCTTCAGGGCGATACCAACATCCGCTATCTGAAGGACCACGGCGTTTCGATCTGGGATGAGTGGGCGGACGAAAACGGCGACCTGGGGCCCGTTTACGGCTACCAGTGGCGCTCCTGGCCAGCGCGGGATGGTCGCCACATCGACCAGATCAGCGAGGTGCTGGCGACGCTGAAGACCAACCCGGATTCGCGCCGCATCATCGTTTCGGCCTGGAATGTGGGGGAACTGCCATACATGAAGCTGCCGCCGTGCCACGCCTTTTTCCAGTTCTATGTGGCGGACGGAAAGCTGAGTTGCCAGCTCTACCAGCGCAGCGCGGACATCTTTCTTGGCGTGCCGTTCAACATCGCCAGCTACGCCCTGCTCACCCTGATGATGGCCCAGGTCACCGGGCTTAAACCCGGCGACTTCGTGCATACACTGGGCGACGCGCACATCTATCTGAATCACATGGAGCAGGTGAACCTGCAACTGAGCCGCGAGACGCGGGCCTTGCCTTCGATGCGGCTGAACCCGGCAGTGACGGACCTGTTTGCATTCCGGTTTGAGGATTTCACGCTGGAGGGCTACGACCCGCATCCGGGGATCCGGGCGCCGGTGGCGGTGTAGGCGTCCGTCCAGTAGCTCAGGTGGATGGCTCGGCGAGCCGTCGAATCGTCAGGGCGCAGCGTTGTTCAATCAGGGCAATGATTCGCTCAACCACGGCATGGCCGGCAAAGCCGTGTCCTGGGTCGGATTGGAGCTTGCGCGCGGTGGGGGGCAGCGACTTTGCCAACTCCAGAATTCGCCTTTTGGCCTGCGCCCTGGCAAGGCCCACGCCTTCTGCAAGTTGATCCCAGTGCCGTTTCTCAACTTCGCTGAACGTGTACTTGCTGCCGATTTTCATCGCCATCTTCGGCGTCAGTGTCGGATACACCGCTGTCGAAAGTGTGTCGTAGAGCGGCGCCAGTACGGGGGGCTTGCTCGACTTTCCACCCAAATGCAGCAGTGAGAAATTCTTGGCGTGCGCATCATGATTGCCGATCAGCGCATTGAAGATCACATAGTCGAACAGCCGCAGCACCTGAGGCGCACTGGGCCGCGTAGTGCGGCGTACCAGTTCGAAGCATCGCGCCAGATCCGGGCCGCCTTCGTTCTGGTATTTCATTTCAGGTACCACACCCAGCGCCTGGCAGAAATCCTCTTGATGCAGGCGTTGCCGGCGCCCATGAGCATCCACAACCCGGTCGTAGCGCTCAACCAGCAAGAACGGGCGATTCAAGACGGCGTGAACGTGTGACCTCGCCGGCTTGAGTTGCATGGCCTCGGCCAGCGCCATGCAGAAGCCTTCGTTGATCACGCTGTCCTCAACGGCATGGATGGCGGGCTTCAGGATGTGGGAACTGGGCGTGCCGTTGAGGGGCAGACCAATGCGGGCACCATCGAAAACCACCGGTAATTTGTCTTGAGCGCCCGCCAAAGAAAGTCGCAAGCCGTTTTTGCCTGCCAGCATGGGGCGTCGCGGCAATTCATCCAGGATGGCAACGACTTCCTCGTCGCTCAGCCACTGAACGTCATCGTTGTGGGTAGGCGCCGGCAAAACCTGCCCCGGCTCCAGAAAGGTCACCGCCCCGGCACATTCGCCACCGATGTGGTCCAGCAGCGCAAAGTCATTCTGTCCGGAAACCTGGAACTGCTGCGCAATCAGGCGGCGCATCCGCCCCTCTGGCAGCAGGCCAGCAAAGAAGGGGCGAGTCGTGCGATCGTCGAACGGCTCCCCTTGCAGGGGCAGCGAGGCGGACAGGGCAACGGTGCTCGGCAGCGATAGCCAGGCGGGCGCGTAACAAAAACTCAGTCGGCCATCCACCAGGGCCAAGGCGCCGACGCGGTCGGCGAATAGCCAGACCTCCAGCTCATGCGCCATGGTCGTTGCCCTGGTTTGGGTCTTCGGCAGACGGGGATGGCAACCCGCTCAGTTGGATCTCTCCACCCAAAGCATCGATGACCCGCAGCACGTTTTCCAGCCGCAAGGTGGGCTTGCCTGCTTCAAGATCGACGATGAAGCGCACGCCCACCCCCGCCGCCAGGGCCAACTGGGGCTGCGTCAGCCCGAGTTGCTTGCGGGCGGCACGAAGTGCGTCGCCGAGTTGTTGAGGTGATCGAATGGATGTCATGGTTTAAGTAATTGCCCGTTCGGGAAATTATTGGACGGAAGCGCTGCTAGTGCAAGCCGTATTTCCCGATCGGGAGTTTTGGGCGATTTCAAGCGCCGTTGTTACATAAGCATCCCGGTCGGGAAATGGGGGCCTCGAAAAACCCGTCATACCCGCCCCGGTCGGGGCCGAGGGCAGGCTCCAGCGGGTATCCAGGTTGTTGATTTAACTGTCGCGGGAACGACGAATCCGGGGGGGGGGGCGAGGTGCACTACAGTCGTTCCGTTCAGTATTTAGTTTTGTTCACGTAACGCATATATTTAGAGCATGCGAACGAGACGCCTTGTTCTGAAAATATTGTTCGTTCACGTAACGAGAACGCTTGGTAACTTCGAGACAGATGATGCGCGAACCACTGGATGCAAACGGGATTCTTGAGCGGGCAATCATGGCCTTTGAAACGGCCACAGGCTTGCACGCCGAGGCACGGGCTGTGCCCGATGGCCTGGGTCGAACGGACGCCCTGCTCGATATCTTCGTCGAAGGACACCCCGTCTGTTTTGCTATAGAAATCAAGACCATAGACCGCTTTCAGGCTCTCGGCGCCATCAAGGCGCGCGAGGGCGCCGCACTGCATCCACCCCTATTGGTCGCCCCCTATATCACCGAAACCACCGCTGAACGTTGCCGCGAGTTGCACCTGCCCTTCATCGACGAAGCGGGCAATGCCTATCTCGAAGCGCCGGGGTTGTTCGTCTACGTCACGGGCAAGCGCCGCCCCCCACAGGCGCGACCGACCACGGCGTACCGCGCCTTCACAACCGCCGGTCTGCGAATCGTCTTCGCGCTGCTCCACCAACCCGACCTGATCGTCGCGCCGTACCGGGAGATTGCAAAAGTGGCCAAAGTCGCCCTCGGAACGGTGGGGGACGTGCTGGCGGACCTTGAAGCACGCGGTCACCTTGCACCGGAAAAACCCGGTCCACGCCGCCTTCTGGCCCCGGATCGCCTGAAGGATGAGTGGGTGACCCACTACCCGATCAAACTGCGACCGAAGCTGAATACCCGCCGCTTCACCGGTGCGATCCCCGATTGGTGGCGCGATCTGGATATTCTTCCCCATCACGCCTATTGGGGAGGCGAAGTCGCCGCCGAGAAACTCACCGGCTACCTGAAGCCCGCACGGGTTACCTTGTATGTCGAAGGCAAGCCGGATCGCCTGATACTGACCAATCGGCTGCGCCCCGACGTCAATGGGGACATCGAAATCCTGGAAGCATTCTGGACCACGAAGGAAACTCGCCTACCCGATGACATCGCACCACCCCTGGTTGTATATGCCGACCTGATGGCCACCACCGACCCGCGCAACATCGAAACCGCGAAGTTGATCCATGACCAATACCTTGCCCAAACTCAGCATACGGCCTGATCTCCCGGTCGAGCCCAGGCTTCTCGATATCCTGCGACGGGTTGATGCGGTCGCGCGCGGGCAAGGCATCGATTACTTCGTTGGTGGCGCGCTGGCACGGGATTTGATCCTGCTGCATGTGTTCGGCAAGGACACCGGTCGAGCGACGCGGGATGTCGATCTGGGCATCTGCATCGATGACTGGTCCCGGCTCGATTCGCTCAAGGGCATGCTGGTCCAGGGTGGCGGATTTGCCGAACAACCGAGGATTGCCCACCGGCTGATCTATCGACTGGCGGAAGACGCCTTTGGCATTCCTCTCGACTTGCTGCCATTCGGCGGGATCGAAAATGCCGATGGCGCCATCGCCTGGCCCCCGGGGATGGAAATCGTGATGAACGTGGCTGGCTTTGCCGAAGCGTGTGCCTCAGCTTTGATGGTGGAGGTCGCTGAAGACCTCATCGTACCGGTTACCTCACTGCCCTCGCTGGCGGTACTCAAGCTCATCGCCTGGCGCGACCGTCACCCGGAAACCCCAAAGGACGCGACGGATTTCCTGCTGATTGCACGGTATTACGCTGATGCTGGAAATTATGACCGGCTGTACGAAACCGAGTCCGCCTTGTTGCAAGCGGTCGATTTCGATCCGGAACTGGCCGGCGCCATGCTGTTGGGTAAGGATGCAGCAGTGGTCTGTTCAGCCAGTACCGAGAAAACCGTGTCTAACATTTTGACCGACGCTTACCTGAAGCAGCGACTGATCGACCAGCTACTGCGCACCACACTGTCATCCGGTGAAAACTCCATCACGTCAAGGGTGGAGCAATTTGTCGGCGCCTTCCTCAATGGTTTCAGGGATGCATTTACAAGGACACAAACCAGCCAATGAGACTGGACACACAACAACAACTCGAAGCCCACCGCTGGGGTGCGGCTCAATATCCTTGAGCCGGAGTTTTCGGCGGGTCCGGCTTGCAAACTCTGAATGAGCGACGCGAAAACGGGGTGTGCGGGATTAATCGGCGAGCTCGTACCACATGACGCGGCCTTGGTTGGAGGCGTCACTGACTACTGAGGTTTGGGGCGTGCCTTCGTGAGTCACTCCCAGAGGTGAGTAGATCTTCAGATAGCTGCCGGATTGGGTGGGAATGTAGGAGACGCCCCCCAGCGCCGCCCCGATCTTTTCTCCACCGATCAGGCTTAGGCCGCTGTAGCGCTTGGTCGTATCTGTTATGGAAAGCCCGTTTTTAGAACAAGCCTGTATTCCTGTGGTGGCGGTAAGGCACATTTCCCATCCGGTGCCGCCGTAGTTGCAGGCGTCACTATCAGGAATATAGGTATTAAAGCGAATATCTGTTCCTACCAGTTGTGGGCGTCCTGTCATGCGTTCGCTGGGTGGGCGTGGGAGGATTGGTATTGCCTGAGTAGGTGGTAGCCAAGGCATATCCCAGTACCAACCCAATAAATATCCGTACGATGGGCAGGTGCTAGGGTTGATAGGATTGTATGGGGTGTCACCCACTGTGGCCACGCTTGATTGGGCGCCACAAAATGTGAAGCTGCTGCGATCAGTCATCAGTCGATAATTTACGTCTCGTCCCGATACGGAAACGGAAGAATCTTCCGATGTGCGTTGTTTTAGGTTTGTTCTAGAAATGCTGGTCCATGAGCCGTTGTTGTTATAGCGGTGATCCAGAATTGCATAGAAGGATTCCGGTGTGGAACTTGTTTTGTCGGAGGAGACCAGTAATTGTCCTGTGCCGAAGAGAACAAGTGGTTTTCCTGTTGATGGCTCAATGGTGACTTCTGGGGGTTGAATGATCGGTTGACGATAGTTCACGGTATTAAGTCCATTGCTGTAGGAGGTAGTTGCTGTGTAGAGGGGTGTTCCTCCAAATGCCGCAGTCACCGTCCAACTATCATCTACGCCGGTAAAGTCGAATCTCCACATGTTCCCGTTCAAATCGCCGGCATAGACGTAATCGACAAAACCATCATTGTCTATATCTACGGGGGTCGGTGTAGATAATCCGTTTGTGTTGTAACCACCAGAACCGGAGTAATCTATATTGCCAACCGGTATCTTTACATATTCCCCGTCACCCGCATGAGAATTATTGCTTTGCCATGTACCCCCCCCTCCAGGGCCATCTAGAAAAATTACATAAAGTGCTGCTTGGCGGCCTGGGGTGTTGTCATAGCCGTTTCCAACAATTACTGCCCATTTGCACCGTTTTTTGTTATTTGCAGAATTTGAGTTGCAGGAGTCTCCTGCCTTGGTGCGCACAATCTGTTTGGCTTGGGCTGTGGCTCGATTAATTCCTGGATAGTTGTAGGTATAACCCAAGTCACTATCTGTAAATTCCCAAAGTACTTTGCTGGTAAGTGCAGATTCTCCAGTATCAGCTGCGGCGGCAGTAAGCACAGCAGGAACGGTAGTGACGTCCAATGCGAAGTATCCTTTCCCCCCACCCCCCACGCCGCTGACCAGAACGGTCTTCCACTCACCGTCCTCACCCCCAACCCAGGCCTCTGCGGAAAACGGAGAACTGTCCACAAAGAATTTGTGACTGTAAGTGCTTCCCGCTACAGAAAGAGAGCGAAGATTATCAAATAGGAAGGAAGGGATGTAGGCAAACAACTCCTTACCTGCATTTGCGCTGGCACATGCAGCGGCAGTGGTGCATTCCGGGGAATATATGGCATGAAGCATGCCATCATTGGCGCCGACATACACCACACCTTTGCGAGTGGAATGATCAAGTCTGTGCTGGTTATATCCCGGGTAATCAACATCAGAATAGCCAGGGAGGGTTGCGCCTACATACCATGGGCTGGAATTGGCAATGTCTCCAAGAATGTCTCGCCCATCCGGCTGAGATGCAGAAAGGGCTGGGCGGGATGATTCGTTGGATGTGGAGAAAATTTCCAGGCCACGGCGGCGAAATTGGGTGGGAGCGGAAATGGAATGCCCATTGTTTGGCGGGTCTGATGCGTAAATTTTTGTCTCTGGGCATGTGGTGTTTTCTTCGCATGCACCATTTCCGCGTAAGTACAGCAACATGTACTTTCCATAAACGGAATCATAAGTGTCAGAGTTAGCGATTCCGTACTCCGCACTCGCGGTAATGTTGGACTGGATGACGTTGGGCGCAAGGGCTCTTTTTTGCTCACTGCTCAGCTCATCATATCGGAATGGGATCGGTTCCCGAGTGTTGCTTTTGGTGGTAAGGATTCGCCGTGAATCGGTGTAGGCTGGATTCGTAGTGGAACAGTTGGCGACACCCAGGCATTTTGTACTCGTGGTCTGGGCCGAGAGAATATAGGCTGCATCCCACAGGGGTGAAGCGTCAATACTAGCCGTGCCGGAAGTGGAATCAACCGTGATTTTATAAGCGCGCAGACGCCCCCGCCAGTCATTATCCAGTGCTGCTTGATAGATGGTGCCCTGCGTGGCGATGGCTGTAGTGTTGGTGGCGACTGCGGACCCGGTGGCATTGCGTGTCAGGATGTCAATGAACGATTCGGCAACTTTTTCTATTGCTTCGGGGATGTCTTGGTAATGGTAATATAGCCCGCGGCTATTAAGCGCCATGTGATAAAGACTGTCTGCAGTGAAAAATGGGTGGTATTCCGTTGAGATTGGGGTGTACCAGTTTTGCGGTGAGGTGTGGGAGTTGTTCTTAGGGGTTACTTTTCCGTATTGATCGCCTCCTGGTGAAACGATATAGCGCACCACATGTTGCCAAGTTGCGGGATTTTTGATGCTTGGGAGAATGTTGTTGGGCATGTCATTCCCCTCGCCGCTCCGCAGGTCGGTTATCCACCCATACATCGCCATGTCGGCAAATGTCCCGGCGTAATTGTCAGGTTGCGGGCACTTTCTTGACCCATCTCCCAGTAAATCTGAGCAGGAATCTATGTCGGCATATCTCTCCAGTGCGCTTGTCATGGTGCCGCCGGCACCGAGCTTTTCCCCTGAATATACCGTTGTCATATCTGGAAAGATCAGAATTTCGTAGTTTCTTCGGCAGGAGTCGGTGCCACTGTTTGGGTTTGATGGATCGCGTAAGTATGGCGTGATTGTCTTGAAAAATTTGCTGGCATGGTCTTCGCCATTGGATGCATAGAAGCTGATTGGACCATTTATGTTGTATATGTGGTTATATAGTTCATTGATCCAAGTGGTGGTTGCTTTTTTTGGGGGGATGATCTCTCCATTGGGTAGCGTAAAACCAATGCGAAATCGTTCGTTTGTACCTCGTTGTACTAGTCCATCAATGGATCTAGCTGCGACCGCCTTGCTGGCCAGGGATGCGGAGCGATAGTAGGTGTACCAGTTGGCCATTGAGTCGGCTGCGGAGGAGTAGGTTGTTTCGTTGTTTGTTATGATGCTAGAGGTGAGATTTTTAGAGGAACATGTGCCTGAATATGCCTGTCCGCCAGTTTTTGTATAGCGAACTTTGCAAAACGGTTCATAGTATGTTGGGCCGCCCGTATATGGGGCGTCGGAAGAGTTGTAGGTTCTTGCGTAAATGGCCGAAACTGCGGTGGTGTCTCCTTGGTAATAATAAAGTTTTTTGTTGGCATTGCTGGCTCCTGGGCTGCTGTCAACTATGGAATATGTGTCGTAGTGATTGGTTTTTGTTTGGGCTTCGCTGGTGGCGGGGATGGTCTTGCCATAATTTTGTGGGTCGGTTAGGTCAAAATTAAAAACATAATCCTTGTCAGAAAGCCCGGTGGTGTGAGGGGCGTATCCAAATCCTGTAATGTTTGTGAGATCCCTTGTGCCTTTGCTTGTGTCCATCGGGTTATGAGGGGCGGCAGTCAGACTAACTTGCGGAAATGTCGTGAGTGTTTGATTATGTGTGTAGCTTGGCCATGGATCATAATTCTTTAGCTGTGAAAGGTTAAAATATAACGTGTTTGCCTTGGATCGACTTAGTCGATCTCCGGTAACTAGGCAGGCCCGGTCTTTCGATGACGCTGGAAATCCGGAACAAACACTATCGAGTTTTGGTGACAGGGGGGTGTATAAGTAATTGCTGCCTGTAAAGCCGGTAGTTGGGAGGTTGCCCTCTGGCGGGGCAATGGTGTAGAATTTTTTTGAATTCTCTGCGATGATATTTGGAGTTGATAGCTCGCCATATACATTTATTGGAGTGCATGGGTTTGTGGAGGTGAAATAACCGTTACACGATGGTTCTGTGATGGCATGCGGCCAGGGAAGTACAAGGCCTGGACGGTCATAGTAGGTGCGTTTTTTCTTGAATTCGGTTACGTCTGTATTGTAGTCTGAAAGCGAGGCATTTAATCCCGGTGTGCTTCCTACGACGAGATCAAATTCAGCCCCTACGGTGTAGTACAGAAGCATATTTCTTTCGTTGTGCATATGTTCATATGGAGTCGTTATCAGTATATTTGGCTCCAAAACCACAGGGGTGAACAATGGTTCTTCCGAAAGCAATAGCCCTGGTCGAGCCCATAGGGTGTTGGAGAATTGCAGCAACAGACTTGTTGGTAGGATTAGCAAGAGGAGGTTCGGGTGCTTTGTTTTCATGTGATGTCTCCAAGTCAGTTTGTTGGGGTAAACACTGACTGTAATCGGACCAGTGTGGTGGAGCGAGTGCCCCACGCGCGAGTGGTGATTCGGTAGTAATAACGCGTTTCTCCACCGGCTGATTTTTGGAACCCCTCTACCAGATATTGAGGCTGAGCACTTACCAGGGGCAACGCAGCAGGCTCGTTGTAATAGTTGGTCTGTGCACTGTTGGTTTCTATTGCCCAATGGGGGCAGTTGGTGATCTGTCGGTAGTAATTGGCAGCACCTCTGCTTTCGTTGGCGAAGACAATGGCGTTTCCACTTATTTGGTTGGCTCCCCATTTCATGTTGCCATCAATAACTATGTTGTATGCGTCCTTTTCTCCGTTAATCGCATAAACGGGTTTTTGAGGCCATTTTTCATTGTTTTCACTCATGCTGGCGCCGTTGTAGCAAAAACCATTGGTACAACTCTGGGAGGCGTTGTTGAGACTTCCATGTTCGGTGAGGCCGCAAATCCTGCCTGAATTGCGTACATATTTTTCCGCATCCCGCAGGGCGGATTCTGCAGCGGCATAGGCGATCTGACGGTCGCGCAGGGTGCCGGACATGCGGCCCTGGAGCACCGCGTTGTTGAATACCGTCAGGCTCATGAGGGTCAGCATCACCAGGAACACCAAGCTGGTGATGAGTGCTGCGCCCTGTTGTATCACCGGAGGTTTCATTGCGATGCCTTGTTCCGGTTACGCAGGTTCACCACGGTAGTGAAGGCGCGGCGCAGACGCGTATCGGCCTGGGTGGTGTTGTTTCCGGAACAATCCGTATAGGGTTGGCCGGAACTGACGGCCCCATTTTCCGAACGGATCAGCGCACACACTCGAACGCTGACGACATGCTCCCAAGTGCTTACGTTGGCTGCGGAGAGATACTGGTTGGGGGCATAGTCACTATCGGTGTCCTCTCCATAGGTGACCTGGAAGTCGTCCACATTGTCGGCAAGGGGTTGTGAGGCGTTGGCTCCATTGCCCAGGCAACTGAGCGTTCCCGCCGCCACGGAGTATTGGTTGACGATCATCGCGTAGCGGAAGGGGTTGTTGGTATTACTGGGGTTGCTGGTGCCGGTAATGTTGCTGAAGACCAAGGTTCCTCCAGCGTTTCCATTGCAGTCTTCAATGCTGCCTCCGCCCGTGTCATCCAACTGAAAACGCACGGTCAGCGTGTCGGAAGCGCTGCCACCCCCTTCTGCGCCACCCAGTGGGAGTGTTCCTGCGGGCCAGTCGACTCGCTCGTCGGTGGTGACGGGAATGATGGATACACGTCCCGCCAGCCGCAGGTCTCGTGTCAGGGTGTCCAGCACCAAACGCCCTGTTTCCTGGACGCGGGAATTCGCATCCTGGGTTTGGAAACTGCTGCGGCCTCCCAGCAGGATGTAGCCCAGGCTGACCATGAGCATCAGACCCAAGGCCACCCCGATCATCAGCTCAATGAGGTTGAAGCCATGTTGTGAGTGGTGGCAGTTCATCGGCGTGGCGGGGTTAGGGGCGGTAGCGAAGAACGTGGCAACGAAGATTGCGGTTGGCAGCCAGAGCGGGATTGCCACAAGCGGTATAGGCGTCTGAAGCAGCCACGGCAGGGGTGGAAGGGGTAGCAGCGATACCAGCAAAGCTATCCCAGCCGAGAGCGCCGTTGAGTTGGGGATCAGACCAACGCACGGCGATGAGGTAGTGGCTGCATACCTGTGTGTCGCATTGCGCGTTGTCGCTCTGACGCCCGCTGACGCTGCCGTTGCCGCTGGGCAGCGCCTTGCTGTTGGTATCGTTCCAGAGCCAGAAATCATCTGCGGCGATCTGGGCGGTGGTGCAACTCAGTTCTTGGCAGTTGGTGCCGCGTGCGGTAACGCCATTCCACCAGGTCAAGTTCTTGTAGAACCCGTTGGTGGTGCTCACGGTGGCGGCCCAGTTGACGCCCATGCGCTCCGCCATGTCCTGAGCCTGAATGCCGGCCAGGGTGTATTGGTAGGCAAGGTTACTGTCCTTGATCCCGGTGAGTTTCATGCCGGCGATGCCGAGCAGCCCAAGGGCCAGGATGACCATGGTGACCAGAATCTCCAGCAGGGACGCGCCGGATTGAATGAAAGCGGGCGCGGGGGAGCGATTGCCTGGGCGCATGACCGTCATTGCGAGATGTTGAGCCGACCGCTGCGGGAAACCGCAATGGTTCGGGCAGCCAAGCCGGAAGCGGCGCTGGGGGTGAAGGTAAACGTGTCATTCTGGGTCGGGCGACCAGCGGCGTCGTAGGTGATGAGGGTAGCGTAATTGGCGCCGGTGGTGATGGTGAGGTTGCTGCTGGAGCCGCGCCGACGCAGAAGAACTTCACCCACTGCGAATGCGCCATCCGAATTCGAGTCAGCAAACGTCACCCATCCCGATTCCCATGTGCCGGCGCCTCCGCACGCCAGTGCCGCCTCGGCAGCGTAGGGCGCGGCGCTCCTGCAGGTCACCACGCGCAGGCTGCGACCGATGGCCTCAGACCGGGCGAAGGCGAGTGTGGCGGCCATGTCGCTGACGGCGGTATCCATGCTGCTGCGGGCCAGGGAGCTGATGAACGAAGGCACGGCCACCGTAGCCAGAATCCCAAGAATGGCGATGGTGATCAGCAGCTCGATCAACGTGAAGCCATGCGGCCTTGAAGCGGGGGGGTGGGGGGTCTGCATGCGGACATCTACGGAAAAGCGATTTCCGGTTCCTTTCGAGTGCTGCGGTTCAGGTTGGATTATCGACACCCACCCCCAGCGATGGGGAGACTTTCGATGGGCGGCATTCCGGTTGGAACGAGCGGCTCTCCGGTTGTGACGCTTAGGATTTTCCGCGGCTTGCGGCACAATGCGGGGGCTGTCCGGAAGCGGCTTGGTCCTGGTTTCCGGCCCTTTGCGTTGGCCCTTTGGAGGCCGCTGTCAGGCAAGGAATATTGGACATGAGCAAGATCATTCGACGCGCTGCGGGGTTCACCATGCTGGAGCTTGCCATTGCGGTGGCCATCGTCGGCTTGCTGGTGGCGGTGGCCATGGCCTCCTATCAGGACAGCCAAGCGCAGAAGGCGAGGGCCGAGGCGGTGAAGTCGATGCTTGAACTGGCGGACGGGCTGCGCAAGCAGCAGGCGGTTTCCCTGACCTATCTGGGCGTCCGCCTTGCCTACGCCCAGAGTCCGCGCCAGGGTGGGGCGAAGTATCGCTTCAGTCTGGCCGCCGCTCCGGTGCAGGCTTTGGACCCGGCGTTTGCGTTTCCGGCCACTTCCGATCTCGGTTACACCCTGATGGCCACGCCTGCGGGCAAGGATGCCTGTGGCGTGCTGCTGCTCGATCACACCGGTCGCCGCGGCGTGACCGTCGGCAAGGTGACGGACTGCTGGCGTTGAGCGGCCCGCGCCTGCTGGAGGTTCTCCGGCAGCTTTCCCATGAAGATTTTGTCTCCGGCGCTGATCTGGCGCGGCGCATGGGGTGTTCCCGTGCGACGGTGCACAACGCCTTGGCGCAGGCGCAGGACGCTGGCGTCCGCGTCCATGCGGTCAAAGGGCGCGGTTATCGCCTGCCTCTGGCCCTGAGCTGGTTGGATCTGGAGGGTCTGCGCGCCCGTCTGGCAAAGCGGGGCATGTCGCCCGAGTTGTTCGAGACCCTGCCTTCCACCAACAGCCATCTCATGGCGCGCGCCCAGGCTGGCGCACCGCATCGTTCCGTGGCCGTGGCGGAGTGGCAGACGGGAGGTCGCGGGCGTCGCGGGCGTGTGTGGTTGGCGCCGCCGGGCTCCGGCATCCAGTTTTCGCTGTTGTGGCGGTTTGGCCGTTCCGTGGCGGAGCTGTCCGGTTTGTCTTTGGCGATTGGCGTTCTTCTGGTGCGGGCGTTGCAGGGGTTGGGTTTGCGGGACGCTCGCGTGAAGTGGCCCAACGATGTGGTGGTGGGGGATGCCAAGCTGGCGGGGGTGTTGATCGAACTGGGCGGCGACATGCTGGGCCCGGCCTCGGCGGTGATCGGGGTGGGGTTGAATGTGTGCGGTGCGGAGACCTTGGGGCCGCGCGTCGGGCAGGCGGTGACGGATTTGCGCGCCCATCTGGGGGCGGTGGACCGGACCACGGTGTTGCGCGTGATGGTTGAGGCGCTGGATGCCGGGCTGGCGCAGTTCGACGCGGAAGGTTTTTCCGCCTTTTCCCAGGATTGGCATGCCTGCCATGCCCATCAGGGGCGCGAGGTGGCGCTCACGGACGGCCAGGGGGCGCGGGTGTTCGGGATTGCACAGGGGGTGGATGAGCAGGGGGCGCTGTGGTTGCGCACGGATGAGGGAGTGCGCCGGTTTCATGCCGGCGAAGTGAGCCTGCGCGGGGCGGCGGCATGATCCTGCTGGTGGATGCGGGAAACAGTCTGACCAAATGGCGCGTGCTGGAGCGCGGGCGGGTGCGGGGTGAGGGCCATCTGTCGAGCGCCGGTCTGCCGGAGTGCGCTTCCCCGCCCTGGGGCGGGTTTGCCGTGCGCGATGCCGTGATCGCTTCGGTGGCGGGGCCGGTTCTGGATGCGGTCTTGCGCGGCTGGCTGGATTCCGACCGGATTTCCGCTCGCTGGCTGGTTCCCGATTTTTCTTCTTACGGCATCATCAACCGCTATGAAGCGCCCGAGCGCTTGGGGGCGGATCGCTACGCGGCCCTGATCGCCGCCCGCCGCATGGATTTGGGGGATTGCGTGGTGGTGTGCGTCGGCACGGCGCTGACGGCGGACGCCCTGAGCGCCAGCGGGGAGTTTCTCGGCGGGTGCATCGCGCCGGGACCGGATTGGATGCGGCGGGCGTTGCACCTGGGCACCGCCGGGGTGCGCGGTGACGGGGGGGTCTTTACGGCGCTGCCGAGGGATACCGGGAGCGCCGTGGCCACCGGGGCGGCCTATGCCATGGTGGGGGTGGTGGAAGGGGTGCGTGCGGCGTTTCCGGGCGGGGCGGATCGTGTTCCGGTGGTGTTGAGCGGCGGCGCACGGAGCCTGCTGGTCGGGTTGTTGCGAGCGCCATGCCGGGAAGTGGACAACATTGTTTTGGAGGGCTTGCGGTGGATCGCCAAGGATCTGGGATGCGACGTCTGACCGGTTTGTTGCTGATGCTCAATCTGGGTGCGTTGCTGGCGGGGGCGCTGATGACCTTTTGGCCGGGGGGACAGGGCGCTCCTGCGGATATCAATTCCGACAAGATTCGCCTGCTTGGGGTGGCGGACCCGGTCAAACCGGCCACTGCCGCGCCGGTTGAGCCTTCCGCCCCCGCTGTTCCCGCGCCGGACGCCGCCGCTGCGCCGGGGTGCCTGACCTGGAATTCGTATCCCCAGGCGGTGCATGAGCGTCTGGAGAGGGGCTTGAAGACCGTGTCCCTGGCCGGCGCGGAGTATGAGATTCGTCTGAATGCGGCCAAAGGCTGGTGGGCGTTCATCCCGCCCGAGGCGGATGCTGCGACGGCAAAAAAGACCCTGCGCGAACTCAAGGCCAGGAAGATCAAGGGGGCGTCCATCGTGCGCGGCGGGGCGTTGCAGCACGCCGTATCCCTGGGCAATTTTGCGGACCTGAAGAGCGCCAGGGCGCAGGTCGGGATGGTGGCGGGGAAGGGGATCAAGGGGGCGCTGGCTGGTCCCCGGCCTGTGGAGCTGAAGGCCGTGCTCCGTTTCGGCGCGCCCCAGGACGGGAAGGCGTTGCGCAAGCTGGCGCAGGAAACCGGGGCGGAACTGGCTGCGCCTTCCGCCTGCAAGGCGGAGTGAGGTCTCGTCTCCCGGCGGGGAGTCAGTCCTCGTAGTTCTGCATGCGGCTGTAGAGCGTGGTGCGGTTTACGCCCAGCATCTTGGCCGCTTGGGACAGGTTGCCGTGGGTCATGGACAGGGCCGCTTCCACGTAGCTTCTTTCCCACTGCTTCATGACGAGATCCAGATTGAATCCATGCACGCTCTTCAAATGGGAGCGGGCGTAGTCCTGCAATCCTTCCGCGTCGGCGGGGTGGGGGATGCTGCCGGGGCGGTACTGGTCCAGGTCGAATTCGTCTTCCAGTTCCTGCGCGCTAACGCTTTTGCCGGCGTATTTGGTGGTGAGGCGGATGACGATATTGCGCAGTTCGCGGACGTTGCCGGGGAAGTGGTATTCCTCCCACAGGCGAGCGGCGTCCGGGGAAAGCGCAAAGGGCTTGGAGCCCGATTCGCGCGAGATATGGAAGCGGAAATGGTCCAGCAGCACCTTCTTGTCTTCCTGTTGTTCCCGCAGGGGGGGGACATGCACGGAGAAGACTGACAGGCGGTGATAGAGGTTGCCGCGGAAGCGGCCTTCGCGCACTTCTTTGCGCAGGTCCCGATTGGTGGCGGTGACGATGCGGGCATTGGAGAAGCGGCTGGAGGTTTCGCCCACGCGCTGGAATTCGCCGTTCTCCAGAACGCGCAGCAGCTTGGCCTGGAGCTCTAGCGGCAGTTCGCCGATTTCGTCCAGAAACAGGGTGCCCTCGCGCGCGTCTTCGAAATAGCCGGAGTGGGCCTGGACAGCGCCGGTGAAGGAGCCTTTGGCGTAGCCGAACAAGGTGGGTTCCACCAGGGTGGGGGAGATGGCGGCGCAGTTGAGGGCCAGATAGGGCTTGATGTGACGGCGCGATTTCTGGTGCAGGCTGCGCGCCACCAGTTCCTTGCCGCTGCCGGATTCGCCTTCGATCAGCACGGGGAAGGGGGCGTCGGCGTAGAGCTTGATCTGGTTGCGCAGTTTGTCGATGGCGAAACTGGAACCGATGATGGTGTTGACGGAGGGGTCTTCCTGCACGGGGCCGGGGATGCCCTGTTCGAACCGCAGGGCGGAAAACAGCGCCTTCTTGATGTCCTCCGGCGAGGCCGGTTTGGCAATGAAGTCCATGGCGCCCAGGGCGCGCGCATGGCGGGCATTGGCTTCGTCGTTTTGGCCGGAGAGGACCAGGATGCGGATGCTCTTGTCGTAGTTGAGCAGGTCGGAGATCAAGGCGAAGCCTTCGTCCGGCTTGTGTTGGGCGGGGGGCAGGCCCAGGTCCACCAGGGCCAGTTGGGGGGGGCTTTCCAACTGGGTCAGCAGACTTTTCACCTGTTGGCGGGATTCGGCGACGTAGACCTCGAAGTCGTGGGACAGGACGAAGTGCAGGGTGTCGCTGATGAGGGGATCGTCATCGACGATCAGCAGTACGGGTTTGGCCAGGGGGTTCATGCGCAGTCCTGTCAGGCGGTGGGTGCGGTTTGTTCGGTGTAGGCGGCCAGCAGCCAGCCATCGCCCTTGTCACGCGAGGCGGCTAGCTGCAAGGTCTGGGAAGTTGCGCCTTGTATGGCCCGGAAGAGGCGTCCGTGGGCGTATTTGTGCGCTTCCAGGATGATGGCCGGAGCGCCTTTTGAGTCGGAGGTCAGCAGGGCGGAAAAATTCTGGGGGTTGGTGGTCAGGGAATGGTCGTGCGCGTTGGGGGTGGAAAAACCAGGGTCTATGGGTTCCAGTTGGATCAGGGTGGGCGGGGTAGGCATCACGAGGATGCCGATCTTGCGGGATTCGTTCTGCTGGCGGGTGATGCGGCGGACCACGCCCAGATGCCAGGAGTCCGCCGGGTCGGTACGGAAGCAGATCAGCTTGCCGACCTTGACCCAGTCGCTTTCGTCCGGCGGCAGGGAGACGCCGATGCCGTTGTCGCCCTGGTCATACAGGGTCCAGTTTTCCAGCGGAGGCGGTTCGGCTTGGGAACTGGATGCCGCGCTGGCCGGACGGGCAGGGGGCGGGGTGCGACCGGCGGTTTGACCGTAGAGCTTGATATCCAGCAGTTGCTCCGGTGTGAGTTGGCTGTTTCCCGTGCGTGCGTTGACGCGCGAGCCTTCCCGTTCCAGCAGGTGGCAGATGGGGGCCAGCTCATGCATGACCTCAATCTGCGTGGAAACGCTGCGCCGTGCGCCGAGGCGGCGGTCGCGTTCGCCTCTGGGCGCCCATTCCCGGAAGACATGGTCGATGAGGTCATAGCCGTCCGGCAGGCGGAAGTCCTCGCCCAGGCCCAGCGTGGCGGGCAGTGCGCCGGAGCGCAGCGCCTTTTCCACCTCGGACAGGCGCGCCAACATCGGGTGAGTGCCGAGGTAACGGTAGTCCGGCTGGGTCTTTTCGCCCGACTGGATCGAGCGCGGCCCGAAGCCTTGAGTGATATCGACAAAGTAGAAATGCTGTTTGGGGTCGTAGGCGCCATGGACCTGGGTCAGGTCGGACCAGTTGTCGAGCCAGTGATCCACCATCTCGATCTGCCGCGGCGCCAGATTGCCGGACCCCAGGGGCGCCAGCAGCAGGGGCTGCACATACTCTTCCATGCAGCACGACGGTTTGGCGTCGGAGGGGTAGAGCTTGAACCGGTTGGAGAGGTAGTTGCCGGTCTCCGCGATGCGGTAGAGGTTGTGCAGGCGCGTCCACAACTTGTCGTCGGCCCGGTCGTAGCGGACGTATCGCCACTTGAAGATGTCGGCAAAGCCGCGGATGGCCCGCGCCGTCACCAGGGGGACGGTGGCGCCGAAGTCCGAGCCCTGTGGGTTGGCCACATGGTCCATCAGGAAGGTGTGGTAGCCCCGGGTGATTTCCCAGTAGAAGGCGTGCACGGCGGTCCACAGGCGGGATTCGATCACCTTGGACATGCGCGGGTTGCGCAGGTACTGGATGCACAGGGCGTGTTGCATGTCCCGCGCCTGTTCGTCCAGGTGCATCAACACCTGAAGGCGCTCCTTGCTGGAGGGCTGGCCGGAGTGGTTGAACTGGATCAGGGTCTGCACCACGTTTTCCAGCGCGGTGTAGATGTCGCCGGACGGCAGTTCCTGCATCCAGCGGGATACGGTCTTCAGATCGCTGAGAGGTGAATCCTCTTCTTTTTTGTTGCGTTTGAAGAATCCGAACATGAGACCCCTGTTCCTTACGTCAATTTGGCCTGAATCCAGCCCGCCACACTGGCGAGGGCCGAACCCAGGTTCTCGGGCTGCGTGCCGCCGGCCTGGGCCAGGTCCGGTTTGCCGCCGCCGCGTCCGCCCACCTGACCGGCCAGGTGGTTGACCAGTTCGCCGGCCTTGATGCGGCTGGTGAGGTCGGATGTTACTGCGGTGAGCAGGGCCACTTTGCCGTCCACCGCGCTGCCCAGGGCGATGACGCACGAGGGCAGCCGGTCCCGCAGCTTATCGGCCAGCTCGCGCAAAGCTTTAGCGTCTGCGCCTTCGATCCTGGCCGCCAGCACCTTGATGCCGTTGATCTCGACCGTCTGGGCCGCGAGGTCGTCGCCCTGGGCGGCGGCCAGCTTGGATTTGAGACGTTCCAGTTCCTTTTCCAGCGCGCGGGCGTGGTCTTGCAACTGGGCGATGCGGGCGGGGACTTCCGCCGCCTGGGCGTGCAGGCGCGAGGCGGCGTCGAGCAGGGTGTCCTCCCGCGTCAGGATGTAGTGCAGCGCGGCGTTGCCGGTGACGGCTTCGACCCGGCGCACGCCTGCCGCCACGCCGCTTTCCGCCACGATCTTGAACAGGCCGATGTCGCCGGTGCGCGCCACATGAGCGCCGCCGCACAGTTCGCGGCTGGAGCCGATGTCGATGACCCGCACCTCGTCGCCGTACTTTTCGCCGAACAGCATCATGGCGCCGGTCTTTTGGGCGTCTTCGATGTTCATCACGCGCGCGTTCGTGGCGGCGTTGGCGAGGATCTCGGCGTTGACGATGGCCTCCACGCGGCGGATTTCCTCCGCGCTCATGGGCTGGTTGTGGGCGAAGTCGAAGCGGGTCTTGTCGGCGTCCACTTGCGAGCCCTTCTGCTGCACATGGTCGCCCAGGATTTCGCGCAGGGCCTTGTGCATGAGGTGGGTGGCGGAGTGGTGGCGTTGCGTGGCGAGGCGCAGGGCCGTGTCCACGCGCGCGACGATGTTGTCGCCTACCTTGATCTGGCCGGTCTTCACCACGCCGTGATGGCCGAATACGGCGGCCTGGATCTTCTGGGTGTCTTCCACCGCGAACAGGCCGGCGCCCTTGATCTCGCCCCGGTCGCCCACCTGGCCGCCGGACTCGGCGTAGAAGGGGGTGTGGTCCAGCACCACCACGCCCAGGTCGCCTTCGTGCAGGGCGTTGACCGGGCTGCCGTCCTTGTACAGGGCGAGGATCGTGGCCTCTTTTTCCAGGGTTTCGTAACCGTGGAAGGCGGTGGCGGCGCCGTCGTATTCGAGATTCAGGGCCATCTTGAACTTGCCGGCGGCGCGGGCCTGTTCCTTCTGGCGCGCCATGGCGGCGTTGAAGGCGGCATCGTCCACGGCCACATTCCGCTCGCGACAGATGTCGGCGGTGAGGTCGAGGGGGAAACCGTAGGTGTCGTGCAGCTTGAAGGCGGTTTCGCCGTTGAACACAGCGATGTTGGCGCTGCTCATTTGCGTCAACTCGGCCTCCAGGATGGCCATGCCGTGCTCGATGGTGGAGAAGAAGCGTTCTTCTTCCTGGCGCAGGGTGTCCATCACGCGGCCTTGAGCGGCGGCGAGTTCGGGATAGGCCTCGCCCATCTCGCCCACCAGGTCGGGGACCATGCGGTGGAAGAAGGCGGCGCGCGCGCCCAGCTTCCAGCCGTGGCGGATGGCGCGGCGGATGATGCGGCGCAGGACATAGCCGCGCCCTTCGTTGCCGGGAATGACGCCGTCGGCGATGAGGAAGGAGCAGGCGCGGATGTGATCCGCCAGCACCTTGAGGCTGGGGCTGTCCAGATCCGCAGCGGCGGTTTCGCGGGCGGCGGCCTGGATCAGGGTCTGGAACAGGTCGATCTCGTAGTTGGCGTGCACGCCCTGGAGCACGGCGGAGATGCGTTCCAGGCCCATGCCGGTGTCCACGCTGGGCTTGGGCAGGGGGTGCATGACCCCGGCCTCGTCCCGGTTGAACTGCATGAACACGTTGTTCCAGATCTCGATGTAGCGGTCGCCGTCTTCTTCCGGGGTGCCGGGCAGGCCGCCGGGGATGTGCGCGCCGTGGTCGTAGAAGATCTCGGTGCAGGGGCCGCAGGGGCCGGTGTCGCCCATCATCCAGAAGTTGTCGGAGGCGTAGCGCGCGCCCTTGTTGTCGCCGATGCGAATCACGCGCTCGGCGGGTACGCCGACTTGTTGGGTCCAGATGTCGAAGGCTTCGTCGTCTTCGGCGTAGACCGTGACGTAGAGCCGTTCTTTGGGCAGTTTGAAGACCTCGGTGAGCAGTTCCCAGGCGTAGCGGATGGCGTCCTGCTTGAAGTAGTCGCCAAAGCTGAAGTTGCCCAGCATCTCGAAAAAGGTGTGGTGACGGGCGGTGTAGCCCACGTTCTCCAGGTCGTTGTGCTTGCCGCCGGCGCGCACGCATTTTTGCGAGGTGGCTGCGCGGCTGTAGGGGCGCTTGTCGAAACCGAGGAATACATCCTTGAACTGGTTCATCCCCGCGTTGGTGAACAGCAGGGTGGGGTCGCCATGAGGGACGAGGGAGGAGGAGGAGACAACGGCGTGGCCTTTGGAGGCAAAGAAGTCCAGAAACTGGCGGCGAATGTCGCTGCTTTTCATAGGGGAATGCTCAGAAAACAAGGAGTTGCGGGATTGTAGCGGCTACCTGACGGAAATCAGTCGTTTCCCGCGTAGCCCGGATGCAGGCCGCAGGCCGGAATCCGGGGCTTTGGGGCGATGGCAACGCCGCTTCCCGGATTCCGCTGCGCTGCATCCGGGCTACGGAGCAAGCGTAGCCTGGACGCAGGCCGGAATCCGGGGTTTGCGGTTCAGCGACGTCGGAACACCAGATCCCAGACGCCGTGGCCGAGGTTGAGGCCGCGCTGTTCGAACTTGGTGAGGGGGCGGTAGGCGGGACGCGGGGCGTAGCCGTCGGCGGTGTTGGCCAGGGTCGGTTCCGTCGACAGCACCGCCAGCATCTGCTCCGCATATTCCGCCCAGTCGGTGGCCAGGTGCAGGTAGCCGCCGGGCTTGAGGCGGCTGACCAGCAGGCGCACGAACTCGGGCTGGATCAGGCGGCGCTTGTGGTGGCGTTTCTTGTGCCAGGGGTCGGGGAAGAAGATGTGGACGCCGTCCAGGCTGGATTCCGCCAGTCTGTGGTGCAGCACCTCGACGGCGTCGTGCTGGATCAGGCGCAGGTTGGTGAGGTTCAGTTCGCCGATGCGTTTCAGCAGGGCGCCCACGCCAGGGGTGTGGACCTCGATGCCGAGGTAGTCCGTTTCCGGCTGTTGCCGTGCGATTTCGGCGCTGGCCTGGCCCATGCCGAAGCCGATCTCCAGCACCTTGGGTGCATCGCGGCCAAAGGCGGCGTTGAGGTCGAGCGGTGTGGGCGCGTAGGGGATCAGGTAGTGCGGGCCAAGCGCCTCCAGGGCGCGTTGCTGGCCCGTGCCCATGCGCCCGGCGCGCATGACGTAGGAACGGATGGCGCGCGGGTGGGCGGCGCCCTCTGGCGTTTCCGGCATGGCGTTCAGGAGCCGATCAGGCCGCTGGTGGGGGAGGAGGGGCTGGCTTGATAAACCTTCTTGGGCATGCGTCCGGCCAGATAGCCCTCGCGCCCGGCTTCCACCGCCTTTTTCATGGCGCTGGCCATGAGTACGGGGTTTTGCGCGCCGGCGATGGCGGTGTTCATGAGCACGGCGTCACAGCCCAGTTCCATGGCGATGGCGGCGTCCGAGGCGGCGCCCACGCCGGCGTCCACGATCACGGGGACCGAGAGACGGTCGATGATGATCTGGAGATTCCAGGGGTTGAGGATGCCCATGCCGGAGCCGATCAGGGAGGCCAGAGGCATGACGGCGACGCAGCCGATGTCTTCCAGGCGTTTGGCGATGATGGGGTCGTCGGAGGTGTAGACCATGACCTTGAAGCCATCCTTCACCAGCACTTCGGCGGCGTGCAGGGTCTCGGTGACGTTGGGGTAGAGGCTCTGGGGGTCGCCCAGCACTTCCAGCTTTACGAGGTCGTGACCGTCAAGCAGTTCGCGCGCCAGGCGCAGGGTGCGGATGGCGTCGTCGGCGCTGTAGCAGCCGGCGGTGTTGGGCAGGTAGGTGAACTGGCTGGGGGGCAGGGCGTCCAGCAGGCTGGGCTGGTTGGGGTCTTGGCCGATGTTGGTGCGGCGGATGGCGACGGTGACGATCTGGGCGCCGGAGGCGTCGATGGCGGCGCGGGTCTCGCTGAAGTCTTTGTACTTGCCGGTGCCAACCAGCAGGCGCGAGGAGTAGGCCTTGCCGGCAATGAGGAGTGGTTCCATGGTCTGACGCTTAGAAGTGAGTAAGGGAATCAACCGCCGGAATCAACCGCCGCCGACCGCGACCACGATTTCAAGCTGGTCGCCATCGGCCACGCGGACGTCGGCATGTTGGCTCTTCGGCACGATCTCGCCGTTGCGATCCACCGCCACCCGCTTGCCCGTAAGCCCGAGCGATTCGAGCAGTTCAGCAATGGTGAGAGGGGCGGGAAACTGGTGTGCGTGGCCGTTTACGAGTAGGGAGATCACTTTGTGCGCCCCGGCAATTTCAGTAGCATTTGGGGCCGCGCAGTGTACCTTGCGGGCGTAGTTCGATGGTAGAACGGCGGCTTCCCAAGCGTGCCACGCGAGGCGCGTGGTCGGCCATCCCCAGACCTCGCGTTGAGTAGATCAAATTCGATGAACCTCAGTCCGGCAATCCCCTGTGCATGCGGGGTTAATCACGATCACGGAGTACGGCGATGAATATTCGTGTCGGCCATGGATTTGATGTTCACGCCCTGGTGCATGGCCGCCGGCTGGTCATCGGCGGCGTCGAAATCCCTCATGAACGCGGCCTGCTGGGGCATTCCGACGCCGATGTGTTGCTCCACGCCCTCTGCGACGCCCTGCTCGGTGCGGCTGGGTTGGGTGATATCGGCAAGCACTTCCCGGATTCCGACGCGAAATACAAAGGCATCGACAGTCGTAATCTGTTGCGCCATGTGGCTGACCTGCTGGAGGCGCGGGGATGGCGTGCGGGCAATGTGGACGCCACCCTCATCGCCCAGGCGCCGAAGATGGCGCCGCACATCCCGGCCATGCGCCAGCACATTGCCGAAGATCTGGGCATTCCTGCCGATGCGGTGAACATCAAGGCCACCACCACAGAATCGCTTGGGTTCACGGGCCGAGGCGAGGGCATTGCCGCCGAGGCGGTCTGCCTCATTGTGCGGAGGCAGGACGCGGCGTGAACGAGTGATCCGCGATGCGGACTGCCCAAACGAAAACCCCGCGCTGGAGCCCATAAGCTGGGCGACGCGGGATTTTGTACTGGTCAGATCAACCTTGCGCCCCGGAGGTGCGCTGTATGAGGAGGCGGGCCGCTGGCCTCTCCTTGGGTAGTGCCGACTCCGACTGGCCTGCAAACCTGGCAGGGGCCGGGGGGAGGTAGTCCTTGTCGATGCGATGCGATACGCGGCTCCTTGCAAGGTCAGTCATGGACTCCGTAGAACCGTCGCCGGAGGCGACAATCCCAGGCTAGCAGTTGTCGGAAGGTGAGCAAGCCGACGACGAGAGAAAGTCCTGCGCCAGGTCGAGAAAGGCCGCGGGGCGATGGTCTTTCAGCCACAGGCAGGGAGAGTCCGGCGCGCGGGTGTAGTTGCGGCCCAGCGAGCGCAGGTAGGCCGGATCGTAGTGGCGCACCAGCAAGTCCTCCACCAGCGCATCCCAGCGTCCCTCGACCGCCTGATTTTTCCAGGCCTCGATGCGCTCCCGGCCCTGGAGTTCGACGAGGCAATCCAGTTGTTTTCCCATCGTTTCGGGGGCGGCGAGGAAGTGGGCGTACTCCTCCTTCAGCAGGGCCACCCGCACGGGAATATCCGCCTCCAGATTGAGGCAGGTCGCACTCCGCATCCGCTCCAGCAGGGCTTCCGGCGTCTGTAGATTGCCGATCTTTCTGCTCTCGGATTCCACGAATACGGGGCGATTTGGGTTGAAGCTGTGCAGGCGCTGCCAGACCTGGGTTTCGAAGAATTTCTGGTTGGGTTGAGGGCGATCCACATACGCGCCCAGCACCGAGCCCATGTGCGCGGCCATCTCCTCCAGGTCCAACACCTGCGCGCCGCAGGCGTCCAGGGCGCGCAGGAAGCGGCTCTTGCCCACCCCGGTGCGCCCGCATATCACGCGGAACTCAAACCGTTCCGGCAGTGCGCCCAGTTCCTCGATGACGCGGCGGCGGAACGCCTTGTAGCCGCCCTCCAGTTGCGCCGCCTGCCAGCCGATGGCGCGCAGCACGGTGGCGAGGCTGCCGCTGCGGTTGCCGCCGCGCCAGCAATAGATCAGGGGGCGATAGCCCTTGGGTTTGGCGGCGAGATGGGTCTCCAGGTGATGCGCGATGTTGCGCGAGACCAGGGCGGCGCCCAGCTTCTTGGCCTCGAACGCGGAGGCCTGCTTGTGCAGCGACCCCACCCGCGCGCGTTCCTCGTCGTTCAGCACCGGCAGATTGATCGCGCCGGGGAGGCGGTCCTCGGCGTACTCGGAGGGCGAGCGGGCGTCGATGATCTCGTCCCAGCCTTCCAGTTCCTGCACCGAGACTGCGCCTTCCCTGCGGCGCGGAGGCGGGGCGTCAGCGCACTTCACCGTTCCATCCCCCTGTAGCGCCGGCATCCTTGCCGGCTCGTTTCTTCCACCCACAGGAGCCGGCAGGGATGCCGGCGCTACGGCGCGGCGCACCCGGATTCACCGTTCCGCCTTCATCAGCCGCTGCTTCTCGCGGTTCCACTCCCGTTCCTTTTCCGACGCCCGCTTGTCGTGCTGTTTCTTGCCCTTGGCCAGGCCGATGTCGAGTTTCACGCGGCCCTTGTTGTAGTGCAGGTTGAGCGGCATCAGGGTGTACCCCGCCTGCTGCACCTTGCCGATCAGCTTGCGGATCTCGGCGGCGTGGAGCAGGAGCTTGCGGCTGCGCACCGGGTCCGGGTGGATGTGGCTGGAGGCGCTCAACAGCGGACTGATGTGGCAGCCGATCAGCCACACCTCCTCCTGCTTTACCACGACGTAGGATTCCTTGAGCTGCGCGCGCCCGGCGCGAATCGCCTTCACCTCCCAGCCTTCCAGCGCCAGGCCGGCTTCGTAGCGCTCCTCGATGAAGTACTCGTGGAACGCCTTCTTGTTGTCGATGATGGTCATGGGTGGGGGAAAGAGGGCAGCGGGATAGAATCCGCCCGATTCTACCGAGCCCTTGCCCATGGCCGAAGTCATCAAATCCGTACTGGTCCCGTACTCCGCCGTCGAGATGTTCGATCTGGTGGATCGCGTCGAGGACTACCCCAAGTTCCTGCCCTGGTGTGGCGGCACGGAACTGATCCGGCGCGACGAAACCGTCACCGCCGCCGCCATCGAGATCAGCTATCTCAGCGTCAAGCAGCGCTTCTCCACGGAAAACGCCAAACGCTACCCGGAAGAGATGCAGATTCGCCTGACCAGCGGCCCGTTCCGGAGCATGGAGGGTTACTGGCGTTTCAAGGCCCTGGCCGAACAGGCCTGCAAGATCGAATTCCGCCTGCACTACGAGTTTTCCAGCCATCTTCTGGAAAAGGTGGTGGGGCCGGTGTTCGGCATGGTCACCAACAATCTGGTGGACGCCTTCGTTCACCGCGCGGAACAGCAATACGGAGAGCGTTGATGAGTGCGCAAGTGCACGTGGAAGTGGTCTATGCCCGCACCGATAGCCAGAAGGCCATCCCCCTGACCCTGGCGCAAGGGACGACTGTGCAGCAGGCCATCGAACGCTCCGGCCTGCTGGCGGAGTTTCCCGAGATCGACCTGGAGAAGAACAAGCTGGGCGTGTGGAACAAGCTCGCCAAGCCGGACCAGATCCTGCGTGACAAGGATCGCATCGAGATCTACCGCGCCCTCATCGCCGACCCCAAGGAGGTGCGCAAACAGCGCGCCGCCGAGGGCAAGAGCATGAAGAAGGGTGGCGGCGAGGCGGCGGAGTAAATCGCCCGGAAAACCCCGCCCAGAGCGGGGGTGTTGAAACTTCAATCCTCTCGACAGGAGCTGTGGTAGCTTAAAAAAACAAGACAAAAAGCAGAAAACGCTTAGGAGACAAAGTGGCTTCGTACCAGGCGGTAGCGGGTGTACTTAGTGCGATCAAGGACCATCTGGAAACCCAGATGTCCGCCGGTCTGGCTGGCAGCGTCGCCAATCCCAAGGTACGCATCCTCGGCTCGCAGGATCTGCGCGGCGACCCCTCCGGCAACGAACTCGGCCTCTACCTGCACCGCATCTCGGTGGACCCCTACGGGCGCAATCGCTACCTCCGCCCCAGCCGTCCTGGCGAGACGCACCAACCCGAACTCCCCGTCAACCTGCACCTCCTGATCGTCGGCTGGAGCCTGTCCGCCGCTGCCGAGACCACCCTGGTGGCCTGGGCCATGCAGCAGATCGGCTCCGCGCTGGACCTCGACATCGCCCACCTGGGCCTGGCCGACGCGCACTGGGGCGAACAGGACCGCGTGCAGGTGCTGCCGGAAGAGATGAGCACCGAAGACCTGATGCGGGTGTGGGACAGCCTGCCGGGCGACTACCGACTCTCCAGCCCCTACCTGGTCAAGACCCTGCGCCTCGAACCGGCTAACCCGGTCAGCGCCGGTCCCGCCCTGCGCAGCATCGTCGTCCCCGTGGAGACAGCGTGATCCTGGAAACCGGCGCGTTCCAGGGCGTGGCGCGCATCGTCTGGGTGGACCGCGCCGGTTATCTCGACCCGCAACGTCAGCCCCTGGCTGACCTGCCGCTCGAAGTCCGTTTCAGCCAGCTGCCCCGCGCCCTGCGTGCGGTGCACAAGACGGGCGCGACCCTGCTCCTGCGCAGCTCGGGCCTCCGCATCGCGGCGGGCGCGCCGCAGCCGGCATCCTGGCTCGACGCCGGGACCGACGCCTACGACGTGCAAGGCGAGGTGAGCGAACCCACGGGCCGCTTCCTGCCGCGCCGTTTTGCCCGCCTCACCGGCCAGACGCAAGACCTGGCCATCGACCTCTACCGCTCGCCTCTGGGCGCGCGCTACCAATCCGGCGGCGGCGTTCAGGGGCGGGTGATGTTCGACGACGACGCCCCCGCCGCGCTGGCCCTGATTCGGGTGGAGGTCACGCCGCCGCTGACCGGCAAGCTCGCCTTCATCGCCCAGGCGGACGGCAACGGCGAATTCCGCCTGCCGCTGGACCGCCTGCCCGCCCTGGGCAAGGACGCCCCCAGCGCCACCTATCCCGCCGTCCTGCGCGTCCAGGCCTCGCCTGACGCCTCCCGCGCCTGGCGCGAGCAGGGCATCCCGGCCAATCCCGATCTGTACCCATCCGCCCAGGTTCTGGACATGGCGGACGCAACACGCTTTGCCGATTCCACGAGTTTCACCATCACGCCGGGCACGGTCGCCACCCTGACCTCTGCCGGCAAATCCACCCTGGTCGTGCAGACCTGACCCCCGGACCATCACTGAGGAGAAATCCATGCCCGAATACCTAGCCCCCGGCGTGTACATGGAAGAAGTCAGCTTCCGCCACAAGTCGATTGAAGGCGTTGGCACCAGCGTCGCCGCCGTGGTCGGCCCCACCCGCACCGGCCCCCTGCGCGGCAAGCCCGAGGTGGTGACCAGCTTCGCCGAATTCGCGCGCATGTACGGCGGCCTGGACGACCTCAGCCTGGGCGGCAAGAGCCTCCCCAACTACACCGCCATCGGCGCCAAGGCCTTCTTCGACAACGGCGGCAAGCAGCTCTTCGTGGCCCGCGTCATCGCCGGCGTCAACGCCACCGACGCAGACGGCTCCAAGGGCAGCGCGGCCTTCGGCGGCGTGGCGGACAAGGACGGCGTGGTCAGCTTCGCCAGCCGCTTCCCCGGCGCGATGGGCAACTACACCCTGGAATTCTCCTGGCGCGACAGCGAAAACCTGCTCAAGAGCGAGCGTCCCGCCGTCACCGCCGCCGTCGCGGGCAAGACCTACCTGCTGCAAGCCGTCGGCGTCGCCAAAGAGGCCAAGAACACCGGCGCGCTGGCGGACAACAAGTTTCCGGTCGATATCCAGGCTTTGGTGGAGCTCGACGGCGTCAACCTGCGCATCAAGAACAACCGCGCCGTCATCACCTCCCAGGCGGACCCGAAGAACCCCGCCAGCGTCGGCTCCAACCAGATCACCGTGCTGGACCCCGCCAAGCTCCCCGCCAACGCCAAGCTCACCCGCGTGTACGCCAAACCGCCCACCTCCGGGCAACTGGCGGACGGCGCCGCCGCCGAGATCGTGCTCAATGCCGAGGCCGACCTCTCCGCCTACACCGGCGCCAGCCACTGGGGCAACCTGCGCGTGTTGCGCGGCGCGCTGGACAAGGACGGCGTCAACTTCACTGTGAAGAAGGGGCTCAACCTGGGCGTGGGCGCAGACCTCACCCTGCCGCTCTCCGCCCTCGCGGCGGCCTCCGCCTCCGCCATCATCGTCCTGCGCAATTTCGACCTCAGCGTGCGCGAGGGCGGTGCGGACGGCGAAGTGGTCTACACCTACGCCGACCTCTCCACCTCGCCGGATGCCGGCAACAGCCTCGCGGCGCGCCTCGTCGCCAGCCCGAAGAAACGCTACGACGCCCTGACCTCGCCCCTGCGCTGCACCCTCAAGACCGGCGCCACCGGCGATGCCGTCCTGGCCGCGCTGTACTCGATGTTCAACGCGGACGCCCTCAGCCCCGCCGCCGGCAGCCTGGACGACCCGCGCTACCTCATCACCCTCACCGGCGGCACGGACGGCGACGCGCCCGGCGCAGCCGACTACGGCGGCGAATCCGACGAGATCAAGGGCAGCACCGGCCTGACCGCGCTGGAAGACATCGAAGACATCTCCATCGTCATCACCCCCGCCGCCGCCGCCCACGCCGAGACGCACCAGGCCGTGGTGGCCGAGGTGCAGAAACACTGCCGCCGCATGCGTTACCGCGTCGGCGTGGTGGACGCGCAGGCGGACATGTCCCTGTCCGAGGTGCGCGACTTCCGCTCCAACTTCGACACCTCGCAGATGGCCCTCTACTACCCCTGGGTGGTGATCGCCGACCCCACCGGCGCGCAGCCCACCGTCACCTCGCCGCCGTCCGGCTTCGTCGCCGGGGTGTACGCCAACACCGACGTCACGCGCGGCGTACACAAACCGCCCGCCAACGAACCCGTACTGGGCGTGCTGCGCTTCGCCCAGGAGATCAACAAGTTCCAGCAGGAACTGCTCAACCCCAACGGCATCAACTGCCTGCGCTCCTTCCCCGGACGCGGCCACCGCGTCTGGGGCGGACGCACCCTCTCCAGCGACCCGGAATGGAAGTACGTCAACGTGCGGCGCTACTTCAACTACCTGGAGCGCTCCATCGAGAAATCCACCCAATGGGCCGTGTTCGAACCCAATGGCGAATCCCTCTGGGCCAACATCAAAGGCACGGTGGAAGACTTTCTCTACAACGAATGGAAAAACGGACGCCTGCTGGGCGGCACCCCCAAAGAGGCCTACTTCGTGCGCTGCGACCGTTCCACCATGACCCAGAACGAGATCGACAACGGCGTCATGGTCTGCGTGGTCGGAGTCGCCGCCCTCAAACCCGCCGAGTTCGTCGTCTTCCGCATTGGTCAAAAAACCGCTGACGCCTAAGGAGAGATCACCAAATGGCAACCTATCGCGACACCCCCTATTCCGCCTTCAACTTCCAGGTCGAGCTCGAATCCGGCCAGGGCGCCGAGGTCAAGGCCGGCTTCGCCGAAGTCTCCGGCCTCAACGCCGAGATCACCGTGGCCGAATACCGCAACGGCAACTCCCCGGTGAACTACGTCCAGAAGCTGCCCGGCATCCACAAGGCTGGCGACATCACCCTGAAGCGCGGCGTCATCGGCGCGCAGAACCTGTACGACTGGGTCAACGCCGTGCGCAACGGCAAGCACTCCGAGGCCAAACGCAACGTGGTCATCAAGCTCATGAGCGAAGACCGCAGCGACGTCGTGGTGACCTGGAAACTGCACAACGCCATGCCCATCAAGTGGACCGGCCCCACCCTCACCGCCAAGGGCGGCGGCGACGTCGCCATGGAAGAACTGGTGCTGTCCGTGGAAATGCTGGAACAGGAATAGGCCGCGCGTAGCCCGGATGCAGGCCCCAGGGCCGGAATCCGGGGGTGATTCCCGGATTCCTCTACGCTGCATCCGGACTACGACGAGCGACCCGCCTCCCCATGGAACTGCTCGCAGACCGCCGCATCGCCCTGGACGCGCGTCCCGCCCCGGCCCTCACCCCGGTGCTGGAAGCCGTGTTCATCGGCCACTGCCCGCCGGACGGCCCCGCCCGCTGGGACCGCCTGGCGGCGGACGAACGCCTGCTGGACGAGATCGGACGCCTCGGCTTCCGGCGCGAGACGGACCGCCTGCGCGCCCTGGCCGCCGGGGCGGAAGAGGAAGAGGGCGACGAAGCCCTCAAGGCCCTCTACCGCCTGCCCCTGCCGCTCTACTCCCTGGGCCAGTTTCAAGACCTCTTCCCCGGCGTGTTCGAGGCGGACGCAAGCTACCGCAGCCGCCTCGCAGGCGCTCGCGCCTGGCTCCCCCCGGCGGTGCAGGATTTCTTCCAGACCTCGCGCCCCCTGCCGGACGGCGCGAAAAAACTCTGGGTGATCCGCGTGCCGGAGGCCGAAGGCCGCGCCGCCTTCCTGCCCGACCCCCACGCCAACCTGCTGGAACCCCAAGGCCTGGGCGCGTTCGACCGCGCCCTGCTGATCCCCCGCGCCGGCCTCCTGGCCCTGCCGGACCTGGAGCGCATGCAGATCCCCGCGCACCGGACGGACCTCCCGCCGCTACGCCAGCCGGTGGTGACGCCGCGCTTCATGCCCTGCGCCGAAACGAAGGCCGAACCGGCTGTAGGGCCGGTTTCAACCGGTCAGCCCACGCCTGAACCCGGGGAAAGCGGTGGCATGAACCCCGCCCCGCAAGGCATCTGGCCCGCCAGCGACACCATCGCCCCCATCGCCCGCGCCCTGGCGCGCCTGCGCCCGGACCTGCAATGCCTCTACGCCGTGCCCTTCGATGACGCCGACAAAAGCGAAACGCCGCGCCCGGACGCCGCCTTTCTCGACTACCTGGCCGGGGAAGGCGAGGCGCGCGGCAAGCTGCGCCACCTGCAATTCCTCTACCCCTACCTGCGCGCCCGCGGACGCACCCTGGGCAGCCCCTGCGGCCTGATCGCGGGCGCGCAGGCGGAGGTCAGTCAGGCCCTCGGCCCCTGGCGCTCCATGGCCGGCCACCCCCTGCCGGGCCAGGCCATGCCTTATCCGCCCGTCGGCCAGCATGCCGCCACCCGGTTGCGCCAGACCCCCGGCATCAGCGTCCTGCTCCGGCAGCGCGACGCCTGCGTGCTGGATGACGAGCGCCTGTGCGTCTCCGTCCTGCCGCAAACGGACCTGCGCAGCGGTGAAGCGGACGAAGCCTGGCGCTCCGCCGAGGTCATGCGCTTCATGGGCTGGCTGCGGCGCGAACTCCAGGCCCTGGGCGAACGGCTGGTGCTGAACGCAGACCCGCGCGACCCGCGCCCCGGCCTGCTGCTGCGGCGCTTCCTCGACGGCCTGCATCAGGCCGGCGCGTTGCGCGGCAAGCTGCCGGAAGACGCCTACCGCCTGAATCAGCGCCAGGATGGCGAGGCCGCCCTGATCTTCGAGATCGAACTCGCCCCCGCCTTCGCCCTGGACCGCATCCGCCTCACCTTCGTGCACGACCGCAACAGCGGCGCGGTGGAGATCGGCGGTGGCTGAATTCAACCCCCTGTTCATCCCCTTCCGCTTCCGCGCCAGCCTCACCTCCGACGAGGGCGCGCTGCTGTGCCAGGGCCTGTTCAGCGAAGTCAGCGGCCTGGAAGCGAGCATGACGCCCAAGGCGCACAAGGAAGGCGGACGCAACTGGGGCGAAGTGCAGCTCTCCGGACCCGCCGTCTTCCCCCCGGTGGTGCTGAAACGCGGCGTCACCGAGATCGCCGACCTGTGGAACTGGTTCGACCTCACTACGCGCCAGGCCAACTACGGCCTGCGCTACACCGGCGTCATCGAGGTCTTCCACCCGGAACAGCCCGATGAACCCGTGCTCATCTGGACCCTGGAAAACGCCCTCCCCACCAAATTCAAAGGCCCGGACCTCTCCGCCACGGCCAGTCAGGTCGCGGTGGAAGAACTGCATCTGGTGCACGAAGGGCTCACGCTGACGCGCGGCGGCAAATTCAAGACAGGAGGCGGCTGACCATGTCGCAACCCCAGATCGCCAAGGCCATCCTCATCCCCATGGACGGCGACAAGGTAGTGACCGACACCAGCCTGCACATCGTCGTCCAGTTCAACCCGGCCAGCCTCAAGGTCAGCCTCTCCAACAGCCTCAAGGCCGACAGCAAAGGGGGCGCCGGGGCCGCCGCCCAATTCATCGACAAGAGCGAATCCAGCCTCTCGGTGGAACTCCTGTTCGACACCACCCGCGACATGAGCCACAACGTCGCCTACAAGGCCGACGGCGCGAACTACGGCGGTGACTTCAAGGTGGCCGCCAACAGCGACGTGCGCAAGCTCACCCAGCGCATCGCCGCCGCCTTCATGCAACCCCAGGGCGACGCGGAAACCCCCAAGGCCCCCCAGAAATGCCGTTTCCAGTGGGGCAGCTTCCAGTTCACCGGCATGCTCTCCAGCTACGGCGAAACCCTGGACTTCTTCGCCCCGGAAGGCATCCCGCTACGCGCCACCTTGAGCCTCACCCTGAAGGAAGACCGCTACCAGTTCGACATGGACGCCTCGGTCCAGGCGGGCAAGCGCGAAGCGCCCACCTTCGCCAAGGTTCCGCCCATGCCGCCGCCAGGAGAGCCTGCCGGCGCGAAGGACGCCACCGCCAACGAAGCCGCCAAGAACGCCGGACGCCCGGAAAGCGACTGGCGCGCCATCGCCCAATACAACAACGCGGAAAACCCCCGCTTCATGACCGGCGACAACGTACTCATCCCCCCGCAGGGCAGCGCGACCGGCAGCGGCATCCCCGCCCTGGCCATGGCGGATTACCAAACGGGAGCCGCCCGATGAATCCTCCCGTAGGAGCCCGGCTGCGCCGGGCGATAGCGACCTGTGGCCAGAGCGAGCCGGCTTATCGCCCGGCGCAGCCGGGCTCCTACAACAACAAGGTCTGCGCCTTCATTCGTGTGGCAGGCGCATGACCACGCGCCGGCAACAGAACCGAAACGAGCGCACCCCCTGTAGGAGCCCGGCTGTGCCGGGCGATAGCGACCTGCGGCCAGAGCGAGCCGGCTTATCGCCCGGCGCAGCCGGGCTCCTACAACTGTCTGGAGGCCACTGAATGTCCGTGATCATCGAAGACATGCATCTCGAAATCCTCCCCCCCGCCCAGGGCGCGTCAGGGGAGCCCTCCGCCGCCCACCCGGCGGAGGGCATCGAAATCCACACCCAGCTCGACCAACTGGAACTGGCCCGTGAGCGCGCCGAAAGACTGGCCTGTGACTGAACAAAGCGCCGTCATCTCCGCCCGTCCGCGCCTCAAGGTGGATGGCGAACTCCATGCCGGCCTGGGCGACGCCGTGCAGGCGGCGCTGATCCGCCAGCCCCTGGCGGGCATGGCCAACGCCGAGGTGCGTCTGCTCAACTGGGGCGGCGACGCCAACGGCAAGCCCGACTTCCGCTTCCAGGACGTCAAGCTGGGCAGCCGCATCGAGATCCACCTGGGCGAGACCCGCGACAATGCCGTGTTCGACGGCTTCATCACCGCCATCGAAGAGCGCTACGGCGAAGGCGCGCCCCAGATCGTCCTGCTGGCGGAAGACGGCCTGCACCGCCTCGCGCGCCGCCGCGCCAGCCGCGTGTTTCAGGACATGAGCCTGGACGACGTGGCCCGCCAGATCGCGCAGGGGGCCGGGCTCCAGGCGGACGCGAACATCTCCGGCGCCACCGCCACCTGGCACCAGCTCAACGAAAGCGACCTCGCCTTCCTCCTGCGCCTGCTCGCGCCCCACGACGTCCACCCGCGCCTGGAAGGCGGCACGTTGCGCGCCAGGGATGAAGAGGCCGACCGCGAGCCGGTGCAACTGGACCCGGGCCGCAACGCCGAGCGCGTGCGGCTGATCGCAGACCTCAACCACCAGCCCGCGAGCGTGGCCGTGCATGGCTACAACCTCAACGCCGACGCCGCCGCCGACGGCAGCGCCGAGACCCTCAGCCCGGCGCCGGAAGGCGAGACCGGGGCCGGCCTGCTGGGAAGCCTGGGCTGGGAAGGCGAATCCGTCCTGCCGCACCCCTTCCCCCAGACCCAGGCCGAGGCCGAAGCCCTGGCGCAACGGGGCTTCCGCCGCGCCGCGCAGCGTTTTTTGCATGGCGAGATCGTGTGCCGGGGCGACCCCGCGCTGAAGAGCGGACGCGAGATCGAACTCACCGGCGTCTCCCCCCGGTTGGCGGGGCGCTACCGCGTGGTGGACTGCCAGCACCGATTCGACAACGCCCAGGGCTACAGCACCCGCCTCAAGGTGCAGCGCCCGGACTGGAGTGTGTGATGGAAAGAAACCTGGAGCGCTTGGCCACCGTCGCCAAATCCCCCTCACTCCCCCTTTGGAAAAGGGGGAAGCCACGCGTGGAAACGTCTGCGCAACCCCACCGGTTTCCCCCCCTTTCCCAAAGGGGGGCAGGGGGGATTTCTGAGCCGGTTCGCCCAGCCACCGCCGCCAAATCCCCCTCACTCCCCCTTTGGGAAAGGGGGAAGCCACGCGTGGAGGCGTCCGCGCAACCCCACCGGTTTCCCCC
>JACRNB010000001.1 GCA_016219425.1 Betaproteobacteria bacterium
AAACCGTTGGGTCTGCGCAGACGTTTCCACGAGCGCCTTCCCCCTTTTCCAAAGGGGGAGTGAGGGGGACTTGGCGGCGGTGGCCGGGCGGGCCGGCTCAGAAATCCCCCCTGCCCCCCTTTGGGAAAGGGGGGGGAACCGTTGGGGTTGCGCTGACGTCTCCACGCGCGCCTTTCCCCTTTCCAAAAGGGGGGAAAGACCGAGGTCAGCGTGTGGCATGGTGTTTCACTACCGCCAGCTTGCTGGCCAGGGCGCGGTCGATCAGTCCTGGCGCGCTGCCGTTGAGCCAGGCGAACAGGCGTTCGGGGAAGCCGATATGGCGCTCGGGGTGACCTGCCGCGAGGGTGTCGGCGATCTGGCGCGCTACCGCTTCGGGCGGGTCGCTGCGGCTGCCCAGGGCGCGGTTCAGGGCTTCCACCCGGGGCGGGTTGAGGGGGGTGGCGATGGCGCGCGGGGCGATGTGGATGACTCGCACCGGGCTGTCCGCCAGTTCGCGCCGCAGGGCCTGGGAGAAGCCGCGCAGCCCGGCCTTGGCGGCGGAGTAGGCGGCAAAGCCGGGGAAGGGCAGGCTGCCGAAGGTGGAACCCACGTTCACCACGGCGGCCTCGTCCCGGCCCTTGAGCCAGGGCAGCAGGGCGTGGGTGAGGCGCAGGGGGGCGAGCAGGTTGGTCTCCAGCACGTCCGCCGCGCGCGCCCAGTCCTGGTCTTCAAACAGGCCGAAGGCCATCACGCCGGCGTTGTTGATGAGCACGTTGGCCTCGAAGCGGCAGGCGGCTTCGGCCAGGTCGGCGATGCCCTGCGCGCCGCCCAGGTCGGCGGCCAGGGTGCGGGTTTCGCGTCCTCCGGCGGCGCGGGCGGCGGCCTCCAGCCGTTCCGGGTCGCGCCCGGTCAGGAGCAGGGCTGCGCCGCGCGCCGCCAGTTCGCGCGCCAGGGCTGCGCCCAGGCCGCCGCTGGCGCCGGTGAGGAGGATGCGGGCGCGGTTCAGTTCCACGTCGCCTCCGCCGGGGTCAGGCCGCGAAAAATATCGCCGTAGAGCTTGAAGAACACGCGCGCGCAGCGCACCACCTCGGCTTGGTCGTCGGCGTCCATGCGTTCCACCAGGTTGGCGAGGTGGCGTGTGTGTTCCTGGTCCAGCGTGCCGTGCGAGCGCAGGTAGGTGAAGGCCGTGTCCGGCAGCCCCAGGGCGGCCTGGATGCGGTCGGCGGCGTTGAGCGCGAGGGCGACGCTGGTGCCTTCCAGCACATAAACCATGCCGAAGAAGCCCGCCGGGTTGCCGCGTTCGACCAGATTCCAGGCGTAGGCCGCCATCACTTCGGCGGGCAGGTCGGGCGGGCTGGCGCGCACCGCTGCGGCATCGCCTCCGGCGGCGGCGATGTCGTTGAGGATCCATTCTTCGTGCCCGATCTCTTCCGCGATGTATTCCGCCACCGGGCGTTGCAGCCAGGCCAGGCGCGGCGTCAGGCGGCTGCCCAGCGCCATGAGCAGGGGTGTGGTGTGGCGGACGTGGTGGTAGGCCTGTTGCAGGAATGCGAGGTACAGCGCGTGCGTGACGCCGCCTGCGAGCGCGGCGCGGATGGCGGGGGCGGCGTACAGGGCGGCGCGGTCCTGGGCGGTGGCGTCGGCCAGTTGTTCATAAAACGACATGGGAGTTCTCCTTGGTAAACAGGGTTTCGAGCAGGGGGGCGTGGCGGGCGAGGAGGACCGCGCGCAGCGGGCGTCCGTTGCCGGTGGCGAGTCCGTCGGCGGCCAGGAATGGCGGTACGGCGGCCCAGGTGTGGATGCGGGCGTAGTCGGGCAGGGTGGCGTTGGCGCGCGCCACGGCTTGTGCCACCGCTTCCGGGGCGCTGCCCGGCATGGGGGCGATCAGCGCCGCCAGCCGGGGTTGCGCCTCGCCTGCCGCGAGGGCGTGCAGGATCTCCGGCTGCGCGGTGAGCGCCGCTTCCACCCATTCGGGCGAGACGTTGCGGCCATAGGCGGTGATGAGCAGGTTCTTGCGGCGGCCTTCCAGGTGCAGGAAGCCGTCGGCGTCGAGGCGTCCCAGGTCGCCGGTGGCGATCTCGCGCAGGCCGTCGGGTCGGGTCGGGAAGGGCGTTTCGCCCAGGTAGCCCAGGGCGAGGCGTCCGGCGGCGTGGATCTCGCCGCGCTCGTCCACGCGCACTCGCACATGCGCCAGGGGGCGGCCCGCGCTGGCGGGGCGTTCCGCGCCGGGCAGGTTGAGGCTGAGGACGGAGCCGCATTCGGTGAGGCCGTAGCCTTCGTAGGCCGGAATGCCGCGCGCATCGGCCCGCGCCAGCAGGTCCGGCGCGACCTTTGCGCCGCCCACGGCAACCAGGCGCAGCCAGGCGGGGGCGTATTCGCCGGCGGTCTCCAGTGTCTGGGTCCAGGCCTTGAGCAGTTCCGGCACGAGGATGAGGCTGGCAGGTTGGCGGGTGCGCAGGCTGCGCATCAGGCAGGCCGGGTCGAAGCCGGACATGCCGCGCCAGCCCAGTTCGGCCAGGCTGGGCAGGGCCGCTTCGGCCCCGTGCAGCAGGGCGGCGTAGACCCCGGCGACGTTTTCCAGCAGCAGGGGCAGGGGCAGGCAGGCGAGGTGGCGCGACAAAGATAGTGCCCCCGGCTCGGAAAAATCGCCCGAGCCGCCCCCCGTGGGGGCCAAGTCGTTCTTGGGGCGGCCCGGCGAACGACTTGAGAGGCCGTCCAGGGCCAGGTGGATGGATTCGGCGGTGTCCATCAGCCCCGCCGCTGCGAGGCAGACGCCGCGCGGCTGGCCGGTGCTGCCGGAGGTGAAGGAGATCTTGGCGGTTCCGGCGGGCAGGGCGCGCGCCGGGGTTGTGCGCCGCAAGGAGGCCAGACCGGCAATCTCGCCTGCCGCCGTGAAGCCCAGCCCCAGGGCGAGGATGCGTTCCGGGGCGTCGGTCAGGACGTGGTCGGACCCGGCGCTTTCCAGCGCGTGGGTCATCTGGGCGGGGGAAAAGAAGCCGGGCAGGGGCAGGTGCGTAACCCCGGCGTGCAGCGCGGCGAGGTCGAGGGCGACCCAGGCGGGGCCGTTGTCGGCGAGGACGGCGAGTACGCGCGTATTGGCGAGACGGGCGCTCAGGGTCTCGATCTGGCGCAGCAGTTCGCCGGCGTTGATCCCCGATCCGGCTCCGCTCAGGGCGGGGCGTCGCGGGTGCGCGGCGAGGGTGCGGAACAGGCGTTCAGGCATGGTCCCCTCCGCGCGCGGTGAAGGCCTTGCGCACCCGTCCGGCCACCACCACGGGGCGGGTGTCGTAATAGCGGCCCCATTCCTGCGCCTCGCCGCCCAGCCGGGCCGGGTCCGCCGAGGTCAGGGCCAGGGGCGGCAGGCCCAGCTTGGCGAACAGGCCGATGAGTTCCTGGGTGGCGGTGAAGATCACCCATTCGTAACCCTGGCGGTCGAGTTCGCCGGCCAGGTTGAGGATCAGGCGCATGCCCGCGCCGGGCAGGGTGGCGGCGAGGTTGCCCACTTCGGCGATGCGACGGCGTTCCACCGCGTGGCCGGCCAGGCGTGAGATCAGGGCTTCGGCGCTTTCGTCCAGGTAGCGCTCCAGGAACAGGGGGCCGCTGTGGGCGCCGCGCCAGCCGGCGGCGGCGCACACCTGGCCGTGCTGCTCCAGGGCGTAGAGGTCGGGGGCGAAACGGGTGACGCGGGCGTCGTAGCGGCGGGCGAACACGTTCCGAATGAAGTCCTCGCATTCGGTGCGAAGCGGGGCGTCAGCCGGGACGGCGCGACAGATCTGGGGGGAGGGGGCCGTCGCGCGGCGGGGGTGAAGGCGGGGCAGGGCGGACATCGCAAGTCCTTTCGTCTGGAACATGCGATGCATTGTGCGAAGCGGGGATTAAACGGACCTTAAGGCGGGGGGATGTAGCGCCGCGCCTTCGAATCGTCCGCTGGCGGCGCATCGGCCTTGCCATCGCCGAAGTCACTGCCGTGCTGGCCCGCACCAAGCCCGATGACGCCCAGGACGACCTGCTGGATTTGCTCAACATCGGGTGTCTCATCCTCGACGCTCCGGAGATTCACGCTACCGCGGTGGAACGGGCTATCCGCCACCCGCACCTCCACCCCATGTTCCCGCTGGTCATCCAGCAAGGGAATCGCGCCGCCCTCCAACGCCTCGCCATCCAGGCTCAGACCGCTCTCGCCGCCCTGCACCACGGTGATGTGATAGACCGTCTCCCGATATCGGTAATGCACCGTGAACCCCGACCAGTGGGCGGGCAGGCAGGGCGCTACATGCAGGCGGTCCACTTCCAGGCGCAGCCCGAGTAGCGATTCCAGCAGCAGCCGGTACATCCAGCCGGCGGAGCCGGTGTACCAGGTCCAGCCGCCGCGTCCGGTGTGGGGCGCTTCGGCGTAGACGTCGGCGGCCATGACGTAGGGCTCCACTTTGTAAACCGCGATGGCCTCCTGCGATTTCGCATGGTTGGCCGGGTTGATCAGGGTGGTCAGTTCCCAGGCGCGGCGGCGGTCGCCCTGGGCGGCGAAGGCCATGGCGGCCCAGATCGCGGCGTGGGTGTACTGGCCGCCGTTCTCCCGCACGCCGGGGACGTAGCCCTTGATGTAGCCGGGGTCCAGGTCGGTCTGGTCGAAGGGCGGGTCGAGCAACTGGATCAGGCCCGCCTCCCGCCGCACCAGGCGGGTGTCCAGGGATTCCATGGCGCGCTGGCAGCGTTCGGCGCTGCCGGCCCCGGACAGCACGGCCCAGCTTTGCGAGATGGAGTCGATCTGGCATTCCGTGTTGGCGGCGGAGCCAAGGGGGGCGCCGTCGTCGAACCAGGCGCGGCGATACCAGGCGCCGTCCCAGGCGTGGCGTTCCAGGTTCTCGCGCAGGAGGGCGGCCTGCTCCGCGCAGACCTGGGCGAAGTCGGGGTCGCCGTGGCCGCGCGCCAGCACGGCGAACTGCCGCAGCACCTCATACAGGAAGAAGCCCAGCCAGACGCTTTCTCCCTTGCCGCCCATGCCCACCCGGTTCATGCCGTCGTTCCAGTCGCCGGAACCGATCAGGGGCAGGCCGTGGACGCCGAGGCGCAGGCCGTGGCGGATCGCCAGCTCACAGTGCTGGTACAGGCTCTGCCCGGTCACGGAGCGACCGGGCAGGTCGAAGTAGGAATCGTCTTCGGGGTTGAGGGGACGTCCTTCCAGGAACGGAACCTCCTCTTCCAGTACGCCGGTGTCGCCGCTGCCCAGCACGTAGCGGCAGGTGGCCAGGGGCAGCCATAGGTAATCGTCGGAACAGTGGGTGCGCACGCCGCGGCCCGAGGGCGGGTGCCACCAGTGCTGGACGTCGCCTTCGCGGAACTGGCGTCCGGCGCTCAGGAGCAACTGGGCGCGCAGCCGTCCGGGTTCGGCATGCAGCAATGCCATCGCATCCTGCAACTGGTCGCGGAAGCCGAAGGCGCCGCCGGACTGGTAATAGCCGCTGCGCGCCCACAGGCGGCAGGCCAGGGTCTGATACAGGAGCCAGCCATTGCAGAGCACGTTGAGGGACTGGTCCGGCGTTTCCACCTGGACCGCGCCCAGGGTGTGATTCCAGTACTGCCAGACAGCCTCCAGGGCGCGTTGCGCAGCGATGCTGCCCCTGGAACGGTGGACGAGGTGATTGGCGTCGAGGTGGCCGCCTTCGCCCGGCATACCGGCCAGACCAAGCCGGAACAGGATCTCGCGTTCCTCCCCGTCCGCCAGGTCAAAGACCGCCTGGAGGGCGGCGCAGGGGTCCATCACGCTGCCCGACTTGCCGGACAGGTGGGTGCGATGCAAGGCCGCCGGGTCCGCCAGGCTGCCGTTGCGACCGATGAATTCGAGGCGGTCGCAGGTGCAGGAACGGTGGGCGTCATCCACATCGAAGAAGGCGACCCGTCCGGGAAACTCGCTGTTGTAGGGGTTACGCGCGTAGACCGCGCCGGTGTAGGGGTCGATCTCGGTGTTCACATGCATGGCGGTCTTGGCCCGCAGGTCGCCCAGCACCCATTCCACATAGCCGGTGGCGGACAGTCGGCGTGGCCGCCCGGAGGTGTTGCGCACCCGCAGCCGTGAAAACTTGACCGGCGCATCCGCGGCGACATAGACCCACAGTTCCGAGTGGATGCCGCTCTCGATGTGCTCGAACACGCTGTAGCCGAAACCGTGGCGGCTGACGTAGGGGGTGGCGCCGCGTCGGGGCAGGGGGGTGGGCGACCAGAACTGGCAGGTTTCCTCGTCGCGCAGGTAGAAGGCCTCGCCGCCAGCGTCGGAGATGGGATCGTTGTGCCAGGGGGTGAGACGGAACTCGTGGGCGTTTTCGCCCCAGGTGTAGGCCTGGCCGCTTTCAGAGAGGACGCTGCCGAAGTGGGCGTTGGCCAGCACATTGACCCAGGGCGCGGGGGTGAGCTGATCCGCCGTGGTGGTGATGACGTACTCACGCCCATCCGGAGTGAAGCCGCCCAGGCCGTTGCCCAGGATCAGCTCGCGTTGGGGCGGATCGAAGGCAGCGGGCGCTTCGGGGCGCGGGGATTTGCTCGGCATCAGGCGCGGCACGCGCAACTCCGGCGTCGGCGGGCGGTTGAGCTGCTCCGCCAGGGTTCCCCGGCTGTCGCTCAGGATCACCCGGGCCACGGTCTGGAACAGGATGCGGTCTTCCTCCGAGATCTGCTCCGCCAAGCGGATGAAGATGCCGCCAGGCCGGTCGATCACCTGGTTTTCCAGGCCCACAGCCACCAGCCCCAGGATCTGGTCCTGCAAGGCTTGGCGGTAGCCGGCGCGGTCTTCGTTCCAGATCACCAAGTCCACCGCCAACCCCTTCAGGCGCCAGTAGGCATGGGCCTGGATGAGCTGGCGCACGAGTTCGATGTTGGCCAGGTCGGTGATGCGCAGCAGGACGATGGGCAGGTCGCCGGAGATGGCGTAGCCCCAGAGGCCCGATTGCCCGCGCCGGTTGCGCAGCACCACGCTGCTGTCGGCGCGCAGGCTGGCCTGCGCGTACAGGATGGCATTGGCCAGGCGGCCATAGAGCTGGGCGTCCGCCTCGCTGGCGTTGATCTGGCGCAGCACCACCTGGGCGTGGGTCCAGGCGAGTTCGAACACCCGGTCGGCCAGACGTCGATCCTGGTATTTCTCGATCAGGGCCAGGGCGTCGGCGCGGCTCTCGCCGACGCCGTAGACCAGATCAATGCAAGCGGACTGCTCCGGCTCCAGGGTGATGCGGCAACGGATGGCGAGAATCGGGTCGAGCACCGAGCCCTGGCTGCCGGACAGGGGCTCGTCGCGGTCCAGGGCTTGCGGCGCGGCGACGGTGCGACCGCGTCCGAGGAAGCGCGCCCGGTCGGTCTCGTAGGAAAACTCGCTGCCCTCCAGGTCGTGCACGGCCAGCAGGTGGAACCCCCAGGGCGTGGCCTCGTCGTGGGAGCGGGGGCGGCGGGTACAGAGCAGCGCCTGGCGCGCCGCGACGATCTCGGTCTGCACGAACAGATTGCTGAAGGCCGGATGCAGGGCGTCGGCGGCGGCGGCGGCCAGAACCACCTCGGCGTAGCTGGTGAGCTCGATGCGGCGGCGGGTGGGGGAGCGGTTGGTGATGCGCACCCGGCGCAACTCGATGTCGTCTTCCGGCGAGACCACGATATCGGTGTGGGTGTCGAAGTCGAAGGCCTCGCCGCCGTGGGCGTCGCGCCCCTTGTCGCGGCGGCGGAATTCCACCCGCCCTTCCGAGAAGATGGCCTCGTAGTGATCGGCGCGCCGCAGGGTGGGCTGGTGCGCAGTGGACCAGACGGCCCCGCTGCCGAGGTCGCGCAGGTAGGCGAACGCGCCCCAGGCATCGCGCACGCCGTCCTCGCGCCAGCGGGTGACGGCCAGATCACGCCAGCGGCTGTAGCCGCCGCCGGCGTGGCTGATCATGACGTGGTAGCGGCCATTGGAGAGCAATTGCACCTCCGGAGCCGGCGTGTCGGGGTTGTTCAGCACGCGAATCGGCATCTCCGGGGCGCTGGCGCCGGCCTGCATCCCGGTCAGCTCCGGGGCATGGGTATAGAAGGTCGAGGTTCTGGGAATGCGCTCCTGCAATAGCAGCAGGGTGGCCTGGAACAGCGGGTCGGCGGCGAAGCGCCTTTGCATCGGCTGATCCAGCAGCGCCTGGGCCAGGGCCAGCAGGCTCATGCCCTGGTGATGGGCCATGTAGGAACGCACCAGGGCGTGGGTTTCGCCGCGTCGTTGCCGGGCGGGGGTGTAGTCGATGGCCTCGTAATAGCCGAACCAGCCTTCCGCTCCCAGGTCGGTGAGGCGTTGCAGGTTCTGGCAGGCCGCCTCCGGGGCCACCGTCAGGGCCATCACCGTGGCATAGGGTGCGACGACCAGGTCTTCCGCGAGCCCCCGCTTCATCCCCAGGCCGGGGACGCCAAAGGCGCGGTACTGGTAGTTCATCTGCACATCCACCGCGTTGTAGCCGGATTCCGAGATGCCCCAGGGCAGGCCGCATTGCTGCCCGTATTCGATCTGCCGCGCCACCGCGGCGCGCGCGGTCTGGTCGAGCAGGGTGTGCGCGTAGTTCGGCATCACCAGTTGCGGCATCAGGTACTCGAACATGGAGCCGCTCCAGGACAGCAGAATCGGCTCGCCGCCCGCGTTGGTGAGCAGGCGACCGAGGGCGAACCAGCTCTCCTGGGGCAGTTGGCCCTGGGCGATGGCGACAAACACCGACAGGCGCGCCTCCGAGGCCAGCAGGTCGTAGTAGCTGCTGTCCCTGCGCCGTTCCTCGACGTTGTAGCCGATGGACAACAGGCGCGCCCCCTTGTCGTAGAGGAAGCCATATTCCATGTCGGCGAATTCGCCCACGCGCAGGGCCAGATCCTGCAGGGCGGCGATGCGTATCCGGGCGCGCTGGCGGCCCAGTTCGATGTGGTTGTGCAGTTTGTCCAGCCAGACCTGCTGCGCCGGGGTCCGCTCCGCCGTGGCGGGGCCGGGGGACAAGGGCAGTCCCGCCAGGCTGCGCAAGGTCGGGATGGCGAGGGCTTCGGGGGGGAGTTCCAGCCCCTCCGGAGCCGGGGGCAGACCCAGCCAGGGCGCCAGGAAAATCAGTTCCTCCGAGGCGGCCCGGCATTGCTGATCCAGCGCCCGCAACCACCAGCAGGCCTGGTTCTCAGGGGCCTGGCCCAGGTTCTCGCGCATGGCCGTTGCGCCACGGACCAACGCTTCGAACAGGCGCCAGATGGCCAGCAGCGGGGTGGCTTGGGCATCGTCCACCAGGCCCTTCCCGGTCTCGAACTGTGCTCGGAACAAGGCCAACGGCGCAGGCGCGGGATCGCCCGCCGCCGCCTCCAGAATCTCCAGGGTATCGCCCAAGCCGTCGCGCCAGCGGGGGGCCAGGATGGGCTGATCCAGCAGCGCCAGCAGGCCGGAGCGCAGGGTCAGGAGGTGGCCCGCCAGGTTGCCGCTGTCCACGGTGGAGATGTAGGCCGGGTGCAGCGCCTGGAGCGTCCGGGTGTCGTACCAGTTGTAGAAATGGCCGCGATGCCGCTCCAGTTCCGCCAGGGTCTCCAGGGTGTGGCGGGTGCGCTCCATCAGTCGTCCGGTGGAGAGGTAGCCGAAATCCTGGGCGGCCAGGTTCGCCAGCAGGGCCAGGCCGATGTTGGTGGGCGAGGTGCGGTGGGCCAGGGCGCCGGTGCGGTATTCCTGATAGTTGTCCGGGGGCAGCCAGTGGTCGTCCGGGCCGACGAAGGTCTCGAAGTAGGCCCAGGTCTTGCGCGCGATGCGGCTCAGGAAGCGCGTTTGTTCCGCGCTCAGGGGGGGCTCGCGGCGGGCCAGGGGCTGGCTGAGCCGCCAGGCGATGGCGGGCGAGGCCAGCCACAGCAGCAGGATCGGTCCCGCCACCCCCAGCACCGTCGGCGCGGTCGCCGCCAGGTACAGGCCCAGGCCCGCCGCGAGGGACGGGGCGAACCCCATGGTGCGGAACGTGGCGGCGAGATCCGTTCGGCTGGAACGCTCCTGGTCGCCAGAGGGGTTCCATTCGAGCAGCCGTTGCCGGGTGACCGCCAGACGCCAGAGGGTGCGCAGGACGGCATCCAGGCTGTAGTACGCCTCGTGGGGCAGCATCACCAGGGCGAGGGTCGCCTGGACGCTGCGCTGACCGGCGGCGTGGGCGCTGGCGCGGAGATGCTGGAGCGCGCCCATGTCCTCCGGCTTGCGCACCCCATCCAGCAGGCTGGCCAGCAGGGGCGGGATCAGGAGGACGCCCAGCACCGCCAGGGTCCAGAAAGCGGGTTCCGCAAACACGGTCCAGCCCAGTAGCAGGAGCAGGAGCAGCGCCGCCGGGGTCAGGCTGCGGCGCAGGTTGTCGAACAGCTTCCAGCGCGCCAGCCAGGAAATCGGGTTTCGGCTCCGCCGTCCATCGGGGCCGCGCAACCAGGGCAGCAGCCAGCCCACGAGTTGCCAGTCGCCGCGAATCCAGCGGTGGCGGCGGTTGACGTCGGCGCCGTAGCGGGCCGGGTATTCCTCATACAACTGCACGTCGCTCATCAACCCGGCACGGGCGTAACAGCCCTCCAGCAGGTCGTGGCTGAGGATGCGGTTCTCACGAAAACGCCCCCGGAGCGCCTGTTCAAAGGCCTCGACCTCGTAGATGCCCTTGCCGATGAACGAACCTTCCTGGAAGGCGTCCTGATAGACGTCGGAGACGGTGCGGGTATAGGGGTCGATGCCCGGTTCGCCGCTGTTCAGGCGGGCATAGCGCGACAGGCTGGCGCCAGGCAGGCTCACGCTCACCCGAGGTTGCAGGATGCCGTAGCCGGCGACCACCCGGCCCAGGGCCGGGTCGTAGAGCGGGCGGTTGAGGGGATGGGCCATGGCGCCGACGAACTGGTGCGCGGCGTCGCGGGGCAGTTGCGTGTCCGTGTCCAGGGTGATGACGTACTTCATCTCCGCCAGTCGCGGGATGGCGCCTACCAGCAGGGAGAACCCCTCCTGCCTGCCCTCGCGCAGCAGGGCGTTCAGGTCCGCCAGCTTGCCGCGCTTGCGCTCGTACCCCATCCAGAGGCGGTCATGGGGGTTCCAGCGCCGGGGCCGGTGCAGCAGGAAGAAGCTGTCGCCGCCGTCGGGGTTGCCGGCGGCATGGCGCACGTTGAGGGCCTGGATACGCTCCTGCGCCCGTTGCAGCAGCGCCGCATCTTCCGGCAACGTCTCCGCGTTGGCGTCCCGCAGGTCGGTCAACAGGGCGAAGTGCAGATGGTCATCGCGATTGGCCAGGAAGCGGACCTCCAGGGCCTCGACCAGATGGTCGATGGTGCGCAGGCTGGTGAGCAGGGTGGGGATCACCACCAGGGTGCGCGCGCCGGGCGGGATGCCTTGGGAAAAATCCATGCGCGGCAACGGATGCGGCGACGCCAGCAGGGTGGTCAGCCAGTTCACCAGGGCGGAGGCCAACTGGCCGCTGGCCACCAGGACGAGCAGGATGGGCAGCGCCCATGCCCACCCTTTTGGGTCTTCCTGACTGACCATCAGGATGCCTGCGGCCAGGAGCAGGGTCAGCAGGGTCATCGCCCCCAGGTACAGCCGCAGTGGAGCTCGGCCAGCCCCGCGCCGCCACCTTGTGGCCAGCGGCGGATACGCGGCGACCCGCCTTTCCAGTTCAGGGAGGCCCCGGTCGATCAGGTAGTAGCCGACATGGGCGCTGCGGTCGTCCATGCCGCTATGGTCAGCGCCGGCCTGGGCCAGGGCGATGGCGTGAGCGGCCACCTCGGCCTCGTCCACGACCCCGGTCTTGGCTACGGCCTCGACCACATGGCGATAGCGGTCGCGGCTGGCGAAATCCATGCCGGCGTAGGCAGCCCCCGGGTCCGTGCGCAACACCCGTTCGACCAAGCTCATGGCTTCGACGAACTCGCGCCAGTCCATGGTCCCGAGGAGGCGCAGGCTGCCGATGCTATTGCTGATGGAGACCTGGTCCGCCGCCTGGTGCTGGTTCCCCGCCCGCACCGACTGTTCGATGCTCAGGCCCGACTCGGCCAGTTGTTGCTCAATCCAGGTGAGCGGCAGGGCCAGGGTGGGGCCTTGTCCCTGCAGGCGGCGCACCAGTTCCGAGATGAACGGCGGGGTCATGGGCGGCAGCGAACGGGCCATGTCCGCAATCACCAGGATCAGGTTCTTCGGGTCTTTGTGGGCGATCTCGCTCAGTTTGTCCGCCCAGGCAACGGCCTGATCCCGGTCAAGCCTGCCCCTGGCGATGCGCACCGCGACCCGGCGCAGGTTCTCGATCAGGGCCAGGCGCAGCATGATCGGGATGGCCCACAACTCGCCCAGGCGCAGGGGCGTGATGGTCTGATAGGCGGCGACGAATCGGCTGAGGCTGTCCGGGTCCACCCGACCATCACCGTGGGCGATGGTTTCCAGGGCGATGTCGTAGACCCGCGGCAAGCCGCTCGATGCGCCCGCAGCCAGATTCGACGCCAAACTTGGCAATTCCCGGCTGTAGCCCTTGGGCAGGTGGCGCCGGGCGGTGCGAATCTGTTCCTCGATGAGGTAGAAGTTGTCGAGCAGCCATTCCCCCGCCGGCGTGATGCGATGCTTTGCCGTGATCGCCACCGTCAACAGCGTGCAGGTTTCCACCAGTACCGCTTCGTTCGCCGCCAGGCGAGCCAGCAGTTGGTCGGGGACGCGCCCCGTCGCCAACCGATGGGCGGCGGCAAGACGCAGGCCGTGCTGCGCCATCTGATCGCTGCTGAACAGTTCCGCCCGCAGCGGCGCCGGTTCCAGGTTGACCGGGTCAATCGCCCCCTGGATGCCCGCCGCCAGGCGGCTGAAGAAACCCCGGACCCGGCTCCAATGGCTCCAATAGCTCCAATGGCCGTAACGATGCGTCCAATCGGTTTTCGATGCGGAACCCAAGCCACCCTCCCGACCGCTCCGTGAGCGGCAGTGACGACACGCGGCGAGACGCCAGTGTGAGGATGACTTGGATCGGAGTGCTCAGGGCCGCTTGGCCCGGACGCCAGGGAGCCATTGCCCGGGCTGCGCTGACAAGATCAGGATGACGAAAACCTCCTGCGCTTGATTTCATCATACACGGGGCCTTTTCGTGTGCCCGGGTGCGCTGATCGGATAGGGGGGGGCTATAAGGAACGGGCGTTCCGCGGCGATCCTGCCGCCCGCTCAGGAGTAACCGCCATGTCCAAGACACAAACATCCAACAAGAATTTCAAAAAGCAGGCTTTGCTCACCCCCAAGGAAAAGAAGGCGGCAAAGCAGGTGAAGAAACATGCCGGAGATGCCATCCCGTTGATCGCCAAGGGCTCCTAGGTTGAACCTGAAATGCGCAGTTGATGGATAAATTCAAGGCAATTCAATGCGTTGCGAGCTGTCTGTAGGCGCGAATTCATTCGCACAATCAATGACTTCTGTGCGAATGAATTCGCACCTACAAGCATTTCAATTGCGGTTCCTTGGTTGAACAAGCCCCATTGCGGCGCTCCGATAGCAGGCGAAGCAGTCGTTCAGGCGGATTTGCGGATCACGATCCACAGGTTGTCGCTGAAGCAGTGGCGATCCGTCAGGCGAAAGCGGTCAATTTCGAACCCGGCCTGCCTGCACATGCGCGCCAGGCTGGACGGGGTGAAGTAGTTCACATGATCCGGAAGCCGAAAGCCGCACCAGGTCGATCCATGGATGACCCGGTTCAGGGAGGCGTAGTTGGGTACTTTGATAATGCCGCATCCGCCCGCGGCAAGGACGCGCAAAACCCCGGCCAGCAAGGCTTTCGGTTCGATCTCGTGTTCGAGAAAGGCGCTGAGGATCACGCCGGAAAAATATCCCGGCGGGAATCGGGCCAGCCCATGCAGGGCGGCATCGTGTATGACCGTTCCGTGCCGGCTGGCCAGGGTTTCGGCGGCTCGTTGTGCGAGCGCGCGCGAGATTTCGATGCCGTGGGGGATGTACTCCGGCCCCAGGCGGGAGAGCACCCCGCCGCCGCCGCAGCCGATGTCCAGAACATGGCCTGCGGTTACCCGTTCCCGCACGAGTCGGGGCAGTTTGTCCCGCTTCAGCACCTTCTGGCGGAATCCCTTCATCTTCTGGCTGAGCGCCTGGCGGATGGGGTGTTTGGCGGTGCGGCGTTCGGATTCGATGTGTGAGGTCTTTTCCCAGGCGAATTCGTCCATCAGGCGTTCGTAGACGGGGGCGTGCTCCGTGTAGACGAAACCGCATCCCGCACAGGCCTTGATGGGCCAGACGGCGTTGCCGTAGGCGGTGGGCGCGCCCGCGTGGTTGTCTTGGCCACAGAAAGGACAGCGCCTGTGAACGATTCGGTTCACGGGGAGCGGCGCGCTCATCCTGGTGGAATCCGGATCGCGGCGTCTTCGAACTGGCCGCTGGCGGCGTCGCGGTGGCAGGCGGCGCAGTCGGCCTTGCCGTGCACCTTGGCGCTGGTCCAGGTGCGGACCTCGCGGTGCTTGCGCGTCCAGTAGGGGGTTTCGCTGATGCGGAGGGGGGCGTCGCCGGGCGCGAGCGAGCGCTCGATCTTCCATGCCGCTTCGCTGGCGTGGCGTTCGGCGGCGTGGGCGCGGGCGTAGGTCAGCAGGCTGGAGACGATGCCGGCATCGAGGCCGAGGTCTTCTCCGAAGTGTCGGTCCTGTTGCGCCATCAGGCGTTCCCAGGAGCGGGCGGGGAGCAGGCTGGGGTGGTAGTCCAGATGGCAACTGCCGCATTCTTCCCGCCACTGGGCGTTCTGGCTCAGGCGCGTCGATGCCGGGGCGGCGGCGTTGGCGTTGGGGCCGGAGCGGAACCACCCGGCGGCGAACAGCGCCACCAGGGCCGCCAGCGCCAGGGCGCTGAAGGGGTGCAGGCGGGATGCGGCGGTCGGGTCAGTGGCCAGTTTGTAGCCGGTGACCATGGAACGAGGCAGGTTTTCGCGGTGTCGCCAGCTTTCCAGCGCCACGCCGGCGAGGTGGCCGATCACGACCGCCAGCAGGGTTCCGGCCAGGACTTCGTGGATTTCCTTCATGGCCCGCCCCGCTCCGTAGCCCAGCCAGTCAACCAGGGGGCCGTGCTGTTCTTCGCCGCCCTGAACGAACAGGCCGGAGAGCGCCGTCAGCAGCCCGAGCAGGAGCAGGAGCGCCACCGCCTGACTGCCCGCCGGGTTGTGGCCGAGATAACGCCGGGCGCTGCCGAGGCGGTTGGCGCTCAGGTAGGCGAGGCCTTCGCGGGGGCTGTAGAAAAAGCTGGAAAAGCGGGCATAGCGTCCGCCCGCCACCCCCCAGACCAGGCGAAAGCCGATCAGCCCCAGCATCAGGTAGCCGAGGAAGGTGTGGACGCCCAGCCAGGCGTCGGATTCGGCGGTGAGCCAGGCGCCCGCAAAGCTGGCGGCGAAGAGCCAGTGGAACAGGCGGGTGGGGAGGTCCCAGACCAGGATCTTGTGCATGGCGGGCCTTTAACGCGGGATGCGGATCTGGCGTTCGGAGAAGTCGCCTTCCGCCGCGCGGAGGTGGCAGGCCTGGCAGTTGGCGGCGCTCTTGATGGAGGCGCGTTCCCACACCGACTCGGCGATCTTGCGATGCTCCTTCACGAAATGGGGGGTCTCGGTGATGCGGATGACCTCGCTGCCGACGCGCCGCGCGGACCCGGCGTGCTTGACCAGAAAGTCGGTGAGTTCACCTTGTTCGTTGGCGCTCAGGGAGGCGTCGGCGCCGAAATGCTTGTCCAGGCGGGACATCATCTTGCGCCAGGCCGCCGCCGGCAGCAGGCCGGGGGGGTAGGCCATGTGGCAGGAGCCGCATTCCTTCTGCCACAGGTCCAGGCGACGATCCGGGTGCAGGTTGCTGGTGGAGTAGTAGTGGTCGCCATCGTCCGCCAGGACGGGCAGGGCGAGCAGGGCGGCGAGGATCAGGAGCAGGGTTTTCATGGCGGGGGTTCCTTATTTCACGCTCATCAGCCAGACCAGCACGTCACCCTTTTCCTGGGCGGTGCAGGCGCGCTGGAGCACGTCGTTGCAATTGCGCTTGAACCACTTTTCCACCTTGGCGGGGTCGGTCAGGCGTTCGGGGTGGGCGGCGGGGGCGAGAGGCTCGATCACCTTGCCGGTCTTGGCGTGCTTGCCCTGGGTCTTGACGTTGTCGGTGTGACAGGAGGCGCAGCTCACGCCGCCTTGCTGGGCAAGGAACAGGGTCTTGCCGCGCTGGGCGGAGAATTCGCGGAAGGCGGGAGATTCCTGCCTGGCCTGGGCGTGGTAGTGCTCAACGATGGCGGCGGTGACGCCGGGGGCGGCCAGGGCGGAGGCGGCGAGCCCGCAGAGGGCTCCGGCCAGGATCAGGCGGCGGGTACGTTGGGGCATGGCGGGCTCCGGGCGGAATGAAGATGGGCGCATTCTTCATGTCAGCCTTAATCAAGCCTTAAACCAGGCGGCCCTCCATAGGCTTGGGTTATCGCCGCGGTTGAAACAATCCATTGGATGGGTCGAGCCGATGGGTCTGTAATGACATCACCCTAACCCGCACAGGAGTTCGTCATGGCCATCGACATCGGTATCAGCGACAAGGATCGCGCCCGCATCGCGGAGTCCCTCTCCAAAATGCTCGCGGACAGCTACATCCTTTATCTCAAGACCCACAACTTCCACTGGAACGTCACCGGCCCCATGTTCCAGACCCTGCACATCCTGTTCATGCAGCAGTACACGGAGTTGTGGAACGCGCTCGATCTCATCGCCGAACGCATCCGTTCCCTGGGCCACCCCGCCCCCGGTTCGTACAAGCGTTATGTGGAGCTTTCCAGTATTGCGGAAGAGGAAGGCGTGCCCAGCGCCCACGACATGATCCGGCAACTGGTGGCGGGCCAGGAGGCGGTGACCCGCACCGCCCGCGCCGCCTTCAAGGTGGCCGACGCGGCGGACGACCAGCCCAGCGCCGACCTGCTCACCCAGCGCATGGAGGTGCATGAGAAGAACGCCTGGATGTTGCGCTCGCTACTGGAGGATGGCGGCGCCGGCGTGCCGGCGGTGAAGGCGGTGAAGGCGGGGAAGCGGCGGAAGTAGGTCCGTAATGTCAGTGGTGAGGCGTCATCGCTTCTTTGACGAACCAGCAAGCTATGAATAACATATGTGTTAGCTAATTAATTGATTGAGGAATTTATATCTATGCCGAAATCATCGCCCTCTCTGGCGATGCTCCCTCCCGAAGCCCTGGCCTCTCTCGCCCGTTTGGGCGAGAACCTGGCCTTGGCGCGGGTCCGCAGGAAGGAATCGCAGCGTCAGTGGGCGCAGCGTTTGGGCGTATCGGCGCCGACCTTGATCCGCATGGAACGAGGCGACCCCAGTGTCAGCGCGGGTCTGTATGCCGGGGCGCTTTGGCTGATGGGGCGTGCTCAGGCTCTGGGGGAAATCGCTGATCCGATCCACGATCTGGGGGCGCTGGAGGCCGATGTTCGAAACGCGCGCCAGACCCGCGCCGTTCGTTCCAAGGCATCCATTTCCGCCGGCCTCAAGAAGTCAGTCCAGTCCCAATGAGCCATACGGATCGCTATCAACCCCTGGATACCCTGCATCTCTGGTATCTCGGCCAGCCCAGTCAACCGGCTCTGGTGGGTTCGCTCCACCTCGTCATGTCTGGGCGCGGCGTGTCCCTGCGTTATGACCCGAACTGGTTGCGGCATGGCTTCGCGCTCAGCGAGGATCTTCCGCGGGTGGATGTGGAACACCTTCCTCGGGTGAAGGACCGCGCAGCGGGGGCTGTGGATGATGCGAGACCCGACCGCTGGGGGGAGCGGGTCATACGTCTCATCGACCGGCCTGTCCGGTTCTCGATTCTGGAAATGCTCTACTTCGCGGGCGACGGTCGGTTTGGCGCCTTGGGCGTTTCCACCAGTCAGGCGGTGTATGAGCCCTGTAACCGCTCGCCATTGCCCGAACTGGCGGAGGTGGAGGCCATCCACGTCCTGGTGTGTAAAGTCATGGCAGGGGAACACATAGACCCCGTGCAGAAACGGCTGATCGCTCCCGGCGCGACGATGGGCGGTGTTCGGCCCAAGGCGCTCATACAGATGGACGGCGCCGAGTGGGTTCTGAAATTTTCGGATGAGGACATCGCCACCAGCCCTGAGGCCGAGCATGCGGCCATGACCTTGGCGGCCCAGGCCGGGATTCGCGTGGCGGAGACGCGACTGATCCCTTTCAAGGGAGGTCAGGCCATCGCTGTGCGTCGTTTTGATCGCGTGTCTGGACGCCGCATCCATGCGATCTCCGCCAACGTGGCCTTGAGCGCTACAGGATCGGAACTCACCTACCCCGACCTGGCCCAGTTGTTGCGACGTCGTGGCAGCACAAAGGCCGGCGAGCACCGCAGCCAGATGAGGGAGTTGTTCCGCAGGATGGTGTTCAACATCCTGATCGACAACACCGACGACCATGAGAAGAACCATGTGTTGCTGATGGATGACGCCCAGCAATTGCATTTGTCCCCCGCCTTCGACGTGCTGCCGACGGGGCAGGGTCTTGGCTATCAGGCCATGGGGGTCGGAACGGGTGGAGCAGAGTCTTCCATTGAGAACGCCTTGTCGATGGCGAAGGCGTTTTGGCTCACCAGGCAGGAAGCCCTGGCGGAAAGTGCGACCGTTGCCAAGGTGGTGGCTGGATGGCGTGCGCACTTCGAACAGACCGGGGTGAATGCCGATCTGATCGAATTGTTGGCTCGACACGTGGATCGGCCTTATCTGCAAGAGCAAAGAGAGCAACTGGGCCAGAACCGGTAGGGGCGGCTGGCTGTCAGGAACCGGCGGCATCTCCGACCAATCCATACCAACGACTTCCCGAAGGAAAAGATCATGTTCCCGCGCCGCCTGTTTCCCACCATTCTTGTTGCTCTTGGCCTCGGTATTTTGTTCAGCGGATGCTCGGACGAGCTTTCCGCTGCGCCTGCCAAGCCCAAGGCGTTCCCCGCGGATGCCAAGGTGGAGTCCATCGTGCTGGGCATGGGCTGTTTCTGGGGGGCGGAGAAGCGCATGTCCGAGTTGCCGGGCGTGCTGGACGTGGAGAGCGGCTACGCCAACGGCGAGATCGAGGGCAGCTACGAGGCGGTTCTGGCTCAGGAGAAGGCCCTGCGTTTCGGCATGAGCCGCAAGCGCAACCACGCCGAGGTGGTGAAGGTGACCTTCGACTCCGCGCAGACCCCGCTTGAAACCGTGCTCATCAAGTTCTGGGAAAGCCATGATCCGACCCAGGGCGACCGCCAGGGCAACGATGTCGGCAGCAATTACCGCAGCGCGATCTACACCGGCGATGCGATGCAGAACACCGTGGCCCTCAAGACTCGGGATGCGTATCAGAAGGCCCTGACCCAGGCCGGCAAGGGGGCCATCACCACCGAGATCGCGCCGCTGAAGGACTATTTCGCGGCGGAGGAGTACCACCAGGATTACCTGAAGAAGAACCCCAAGGGCTACTGCGGCCTGGGCGGTACGGGGGTGAAGTTTCCCAACGCCGCTGCCGGGTATGTCTCCAGCGTCAGCCCGAAGCTGGATGCCAAGGCGTTGAGCTTCGAGCGCCAACTGGTGGTGTTCGAGGCCGAAGCCTGCGCCTTCTGCAAGCAGTTCAAGGCCGAGGTGCTGGACCACTGGAAATCGTCCCTCCCCGTGGCGCGCACCCTCAACCCCAACGCGCCGGGCGACTGGAAACTGGAGAAGGCCCTGTTCGCCACCCCCACCATCGTCCTGTTCGAGCACGGTAAGGAGGTGGCGCGCTACACCGGCTACAACGGCGACCGGGCGCGCTTCTGGAAATGGCTGGGCTATCAGTTGCTGACCCCGGCGCAGCAGAAGATCGCCTTCGCCCAGGGTACGGAGCCGGCCTTCACCGGCTCGCACCTGGATGAAAAACGCCCCGGCACGTTTGTCGATCCCATCACCGGCGCGCCCCTGTTCCGCAGCGATACCAAGTTCAACAGCGGCACCGGCTGGCCCAGTTTCTTCAACCCCGTGCCCGGCTCCATCACCCTGCATGAGGACGGCGCCCTGGGCATGAAGCGGGTGGAGGTGCGCAGCGCCAGTTCCGGCATCCACCTGGGCCATGTGTTTGACGATGGTCCCGCGCCCACTTACAAGCGCTACTGCATCAACGGAAATGTGCTGAAATTTGTGCCGGATGCGGCCAGCCCGTGATCCACCGCCCATAACAACCTATGAGGACGCCCATGCCCCGCCAACTTGCCACACTGTTTTTCGCCTTCTTGTTGACGGGCTGCGCCACGCATGTGGATCGCCTGGGCTCGCGTCTGGGTTTGGCCCCGCCCCTGTCGGTGCAGCAGATCGCCCCGGACGTGCAGGCGGAGATGCAGCGCCGCCACGACGCCGCCGTCGCCGCCCTGGGGCGCAATGACCTGGAAGGCGCGGTGGCGGCGTGGCGGGCGTATGCCGAGGCCGCGCCGTTCCAGACCCCGAAGACGCGCGACGTGCGCGGCTACATCACCCTGCTGGAACGGGAGATCGCCCGGCGCTACGCCCGCCAGGCGGTGACGCGCGAGCATGAACTGGCGGCGCAGAAGGGGGATCGTCTGCATGTCGCCCTGATGCCGTTTCAGCTCATGAACGACGCCCCCGGCGAGGTCAGACCCTTCAATCGGGCGATCATGGCCATGGTGGCCACCGACCTGTCCCATGCGCCGGGCGTGAAGGTGCTGGAACGGGGACGCATCGACGCCCTGCTGAGCGAGATCCAGTTTTCCCAGTCCGGTCTGGTGAATACCGCCACGGCGGTGCGCAGCGGTCGCCTGCTGGGGGCCGGCACGGTGGTGGTGGGCGTGGTCTACAACGGCGCGCCGCCGGATCGGGTCTATACCGGCGAGGGCAAGTACACCATCAGCACCACGCTGAACGACGTGCAGCGGGGCAATCTGCTGGGGGTGCAGGAGGCCTACGGCAGCCAGCGCGACTTCATGGAGATGGAGAAGCAGATCGTGCACGGCATCCTCGATCTTTTGGGGGTGAAGGATCGTCCCGCCGCTGTGGACCGGGTGCATACCCGCAACTGGGACGCCTACGCCCAGTTCACCCTGGGCCTCAAATACCTGGCGGAGGACCGTTTTGAACAGGCTCAGGAGGCCTTCGCCCAGGCCCTGCGTTTCGACCCCAAATTCGCCCTGGCGGAGGCGTATCACCTGGACACGCCGGCCCGTGCGCTCAGCGTCGAGCAGATTCGGGCGGAGGCGGGGGGAGGTTGATGCGGGGGAGTAGGGATGTAACAAATCAGGTGAACAATGCTGCGCCTGCGTCGCCCATCCTTGGGCGAACCACAAAACCAACGAGCATTGGAATAGGCATGGCCCACCTGATCTGGAACAACACGCTGAATACGGGGATTGACGTCATCGACGGTCAACACAGGCGCATCGTCGAATTCATCAACCAACTCGACGATGCCAGGCTGACCGGAAATCGGGCGGCGATGGGCGAGGTCATCGACGGCATGGTCGACTACACCCTGTCGCACTTTGTTTTCGAGGAATGCCTCATGGAGGACGCAGGGTATGAATTCCTCCGCGCCCACAAGAAGGTGCATGAAATCTTCATCCGCCGCGTAGCCGAGATGCAGACGCAATTCCGGGCGGGCCAGGATGTCTCGCTGGAATTGCACAATCTGCTCAGCCGCTGGCTGTTCAACCACATTCGTAACGACGATGCGGTCTATGTCGGCGCGGTCAAGGCAAAGATGACGGACCTGGTGCAGGAGAAGGGCCAGGACGGCTGGCTGACCCGGTCACTCGCGCGGTTTTTCCGTAGCGCCTGAACGGGGTAAGGAAATCAGGGAAACCGGTCTGGAGGCTTGTCGGGTTTTCCTGTTTCCTTGCCGCCGGTGGCGGCTTTCCATGATCCGGTGAGGGTGGGAGAATCCGGCCCAGTTAAAGGATTTTTGAGGCGGCCATGATCGACCGAGACGGTTACCGCCCGAACGTCGGCATCGTCATCTGCAACACCCGCAACCAAGTGTTCTGGGGCAAGCGGGTGCGGCAGGATGCCTGGCAGTTCCCGCAAGGCGGAATCAAGCACGGAGAGTCCCCGGAAGAGGCCATGTTCCGGGAATTGATGGAAGAGGTGGGCTTGGCGCGCGAGCACGTTCGCATCCTGGGGCGCACGCGCGACTGGCTGCGGTACGACGTGCCGGAGACCTGGGTGCGGCGCGAGTGGCGCGGCCACTATCGCGGCCAGAAGCAGATCTGGTTCCTGCTGCGTCTGGTCGGGCTGGACAGCCACGTCAGCCTGCGCGCCTCGGATCACCCCGAGTTCGACGCCTGGCGCTGGAATGAGTACTGGGAACCGGCGGAGTCCGTGGTGGAGTTCAAGCGCGACGTCTACCGTCTGGCCTTGTCCGAGCTGGAACGTTTTCTTACCTGCGACCCGGTGGGTCGTACTCGCCACCCTTTAAAGCAGGCCGTTCGCGCCTGATCCGACGCCATGACGCAACACTACAAGACCCTCCCGTCCGCCCCCATGCAGAAAGGGGCCACCTTCCACAAACCGCGTCAGGCCCTGCCGGAGAACGTGTCGCCGGACGCCCCGGCGATCCAGGTCATGACCGATTTCAAGGTGGTGACCGCGTACACCATCTTCCCCCTGGAGACCATCGAGGCGGCGCGCGCCAAGATGATCCATCGCGGCGTGCGCATGCTGCTGGCGGTGGATGACATGAACCATATCCTGGGCCTCATCACCGCCACCGACCTGACCAGCGAGAAGCCCATGCAGGTGGTGCGCACACAGGGCATCCGCCATGCCGATGTGATGGTGAAGGACGTGATGACCCCGCGTGAGCGTCTGGAGGTGCTGAACGTGGAAGACCTGGCCGGCGCGCATGTGGGTGACGTGGTGGCCACGTTGAAGGCCCATGGCCGCCAGCACGCCCTGGTGGTGGAACACGGCCAGGATGGCGCCCAGATCCTGCGCGGCATGTTCTCGACTTCGCAGATCAGTCGCCAGCTTGGTTCCACGGTGGAAACCGCCGGGGTGGCCCGCACCTTTGCCGAGCTGGGCGCCGAGTTGGGGCGCTGACCGGCCATGCGCCTTGTGCTGGCCCTGCTTGGGTTGCTGCTCTCCACTGTCGTCTGGGCGCAGCAAGCTGTCACCTGGACCTGGGTTCCGGTCTGGGTGGCGCCCGCCACGGCCCAGCCGGTGCCTTTTCCGACCCCGTTCTGGATGTGGCCGGCGCCGCCCCCGCCCACTGCGCCCGCCCCCGATGCGGTAGCGCCTGCGCCGGCGGAGGTTCCCGCCGTCAAGGCGACTCCCGAGTTGCCGGTATTCCCCGCGCCGCAGCCCAAGGCCGAGGAGGCTGCGCCGGTTGCGGCGGCGCTGCCGGCGCTGAAAAGGCCGCCCGCCAGACCTGTGGTGAAACCCGCGGCGAAACCTGCGGCCAGACCTGTCGCCAAGGCCGCAGCCAACCCTGTCAAAAAGCCGCGCAAGTTGTGCTTCAAGGACGGCCAGCTCGACGTCTGCCCCTAGGTTCTACCCTCTACCCCGTCCGGGTAGGCGCGGCGAAACGCTTTCCTGAGTAGCATTGTCAACTATTCGCGGGCTTGAAAAACACTGTTCCGCCATCACGTTCCGCCCGTGCCTGTTGCCAGGCGGCATCCAATTTCCAACCCTCAAGGTCCAGACCATGTCCATCAACGAACAAGCCGTACAGGCCGCGCTCAAGGCCCTCATCGACCCCAATACCCAGAAGGATTTCCTCTCCACCAAGTCCGCCCGCAACATCAAGGTGGACGGCGACAAGGTGAGTCTGGACGTGGTGCTGCCCTATCCCGCGAAGATGGTGTCGGGCGAGATCAAGGCCATGGTGGAAGACGCGCTCAAGGCCGCCGGCGCTGCCGAGGTGAACGCCAACGTCACCTGGAAGATCGTCGCCCATAGCGTACAGAAGGGCGTGAAGCTGGTCCCCGGCGTCAAGAACATCATTGCCGTGGCCTCCGGCAAGGGCGGCGTGGGCAAGTCCACCACCGCCGTGAATCTGGCCCTGGGGCTGGCCGCCGAGGGCGCCAGCGTGGGGATGCTGGACGCCGATATCTACGGCCCGTCGCAGCCCACCATGCTGGGCATCCATGGTCGTCCGGAATCGCCCGACGGCCAGAATCTGGAACCCATGCTGGGTCACGGCCTGCAAGCCATGTCCATCGGTTTTTTGATCGACGTGGAGACCCCGATGGTGTGGCGCGGCCCCATGGTCACCCAGGCTCTGGAGCAACTGCTCAACCAGACCAACTGGAAAGACCTGGACTATCTGGTGGTGGACCTGCCCCCCGGCACCGGCGACATCCAGCTCACCCTGGCCCAGCGCGTGCCCGTCACCGGCGCGGTCATCGTCACCACGCCGCAGGACATCGCCCTGATCGACGCGCGCAAGGGTTTGAAGATGTTCGAGAAGGTGGGTGTGCCCATCCTGGGCGTGGTGGAAAACATGTCCATCCACATCTGCTCGAAGTGCGGCACCGAGGAGCGCATCTTCGGCGAGGGCGGCGGGGATCGCATGTGCAAGGACTACGGCGTGGAGTTCCTGGGCGGCCTGCCCTTGGACATCAAAATCCGCGAGGATGCCGACACCGGCAAGCCTTCCGTGGTGGCCGACCCTACCAGCCGCGTGGCGGAGATCTACCGTCAGATCGCGCGCCGCGTCGCCGTCAAGGTGGGCGATCTGGCGGTGGACCATAGCTCCAAGTTCCCCAGCATCGTGATCCAGAACAGCTGACCATGAGCATCAAATCCGACAAGTGGATCCGTCGCATGGCGGCGGGGCACGGCATGATCGAGCCGTTCGAGCCGGGTCAGGTGAAGGCGGTGAATGGCGACAAGATCGTGTCCTACGGCACCTCCAGCTACGGCTATGACGTGCGCTGCTCCGATGAATTCAAGCTGTTCACCAACATCAACAGCTCCATCGTGGACCCCAAGCATTTCGACCCGAATTCCTTCGTCGAGGTGAAGGGCGAATCCTGCATCATCCCGCCCAACTCCTTCGCACTGGCGCGCACCGTGGAGTACTTCCGCATCCCGCGCAATGTGCTGGTGGTGTGCCTGGGCAAGAGCACCTATGCGCGCTGCGGCATCATCGTCAACGTGACGCCGCTGGAGCCGGAGTGGGAGGGCCACGTCACCCTGGAGTTTTCCAACACCACGCCGCTGCCGGCGCGCATCTACGCCAACGAGGGCATTGCCCAGATGTTGTTCTTCGAGAGCGACGAGGTGTGCGAGACCTCGTACCGGGATCGCGGCGGCAAGTACCAGGGCCAGACCGGGGTGACCCTGCCCAAAATCTAGCGGGGGGTCATTTCCCCGCGATCTTGTGTTCCACCGCGAACACCGCCGCTTCGACCCGTGAAGACAGGTTGAGCTTGGCGAGGATGTGGCGCACATGCAGCTTGACCGTGTCGTAACTGATGTCGAGCTGGCGCGCGATGGCCTTGTTGCTTTCCCCCTTGGCCAGGTGCAACAGGATCTCCCGTTCGCGCTGGGTCAGCGTCTCCAGCACCGAGGGAGTCTCGCTGCCCTTGTGGTCCAGCAGCCGCACCAGCTTGGCGGTCATGGCCGGGGCCACCACCGTTTCTCCCCTTGCCGCGCGGGTGATGGCGTCCACCACCTCGTCCGGCTCCATGCTTTTCAGCAGGTAGCCGTTGGCGCCGGTGCGCAACGCCCGCGCCAGGTCTTCTTCCGCTTCGCTCACCGTAAGCAGGATCACCGGCAGGGTGAAATCGTCCCCGCGCAGTTGCTGCATGACCGAAATGCCGTCCGTGCCGCCGAGGTTGAGATCGAGGATGAGCACGTCGGGGCGATGCAGGCGCAGCAGGCTGGGAACCTCCGCCGGGTTGCCGGTGATGGCGGCCACCTTGACCGCGCCCTCGCGTTCGAGCAGTTCCGCCAGGCCCTTGCGGAACAGGGTGTGGTCGTCCACCAGGATGATGCTGGGTACGGTCATGGTTTTCCTGTAGATCGCGCCGGGAAGGCCAGGCGCACGATGGTACCGCCGGCAGGCCGGCTTTCGATGGTGAGCGCGCCGTTCAGCTTTTCGGCCCGCTCGCGCATGATGGTGAGGCCGAAACTCTTGCCCATATTGGATGTGGGGCTCACCGGCAGGCCCACGCCGTCATCCGCCACATTCACCACATATTGGCCGCCGTCCAGGTCCAGGGTCACCACCACATGCCGCGCGCGCGCGTGCTTGCTGATGTTGTAGAGCGCCTCCTGGATGATGTGGAACACCTGCACCTCTTCTTCCGGCGTGAGCATCACGTCCTGGGTGAGGTTGAGGAAGTCCACGTCGGCGTTGGCCTTCTTGCTGAAACTCTCCGCCAGATCCTGAAGCGCGGGGACCAGGCCGCGCGGGTCGATGCGGTCGCGGAATTGGGTGATGAGGTTGCGCAGTTCCGAATAGGCCAGATCCACCGCCTCTTCCACGTCGCCCAGATAACGGTTGGCCCGGTCCTGTTCGCCGTCGGCCATGGCCTCGTTCAGCACGGTCAGGCGCATCTTGGCGTAGGCCAGGGTCTGGGCCAGGGAGTCGTGGATCTGGTTGGCCAGCATGGTGCGTTCGTTCATCAGCGAGATGCGCATGTTCTCGCGCGTCAGGCGGGAGTTTTCCAGGGCCATGCCCAGGTGTTCGCTGATGGAGTTGAAGAGGATGCGTACATCCTCCGGCAGGGGGGTCTCGTCCGTCATGAACAGGTTGTATACCCCGAGCACCTTGCCCTTGTGGCGCAGCGGTACGGCATAGACGGTGTGGCAGTTCTGGGCGGTGTAGATGTGTCGGACCTGCTTCTGGCACACCTCCATGACGTTGTCGAACTGGGTGCTGTGGCTGAGGGTGGCCTTGCCGCAGATGCCGCACTCCAGCGGTACATAGCGTTCTTTCTGCACCAGGGACTGGGAGAGCCCTACGGCGCCGATCATGCGCAGATGCGCGCTGTCCGCCGTGAGCACCCGCACCGCCCCGGCATTGGCCCCGGAGATGCGCACCATGATCTGGAGAAAGCGCAGCAGCATCTGTTCCGTGCTGGACTCCGAATTGAGGTTGCTGGCGATCTCGGCCAGCACCTCGATCAGGGGCAGGCGGTCGCCATCCGGCTCATCGTGACAGGTGGATTTGCCGATGCGTTCAAGGGGGATGATCTGGACGTCCACGGGAGCGAAGGAGGCGAGAGAGGCCGAAATGTTAACCGGGCGTCCGGGAATGCCCTAACCAACGCCCCACCCGCTGGCGATAGCGGCGGTAGGCGTCGCCGAAGCGCGCTTCCAGGTGGGCTTCTTCATGCCGGATCACGCCGTAGCGCAACAGGAGCCAGATCAGAGGGGCGAAGGCCAGGGGCCAGGCGGTGTGCAGCAGCAGGGTGACGCCCAGGAAGATCAGCCAGTCCCCCAGGTAGATGGGATTGCGGGTGTATTGAAAGGGGCCGTCGATGCAGAGATGGCTGGCGGCCTGGTAGGGGTTCACCGTGGTGCGGTGACGCCGGAAGGTGAGCAGGGTCCAGGCAAACAGGGCCAGGCCCAGGGTGACAAGGGGCCAGCCCAGCAAGGGGTTGGCGCGGCCCAGGTCCAGAGGGGCCGCGAGCCAGTCCTGCTCCAGACGCCAGCCCGCATACAGCGCCGCGGCATAGGGCAGGGGCGGCAACATCAGGGTGGCGGGGCGGCGGGCGGGGTCGTGCATCAGCGTCCCGGGGTGGAGATGGCGCGCAGGAATTCGTTGCGGTACTGGGCGTCGCTGCGGAAGCAGCCGGTGAAGGCCTGGGTCACCACCCGTTCGTCGCCGCGTCGGTCTTCGCCCAGGAGCAGGCAGAGCTGTTCCGCCTCGATCACGCATGCAGCGCCGCTGGCGCGGCCATGGGTGATGAGCGCCTCGGCGATGTCGCGCGTCATCCACTCCTGGTAGGTGAAGCGGTGGCCGATGGCGTCCACCATGCGGGCGATGCGGCCAAAACCGTGCAGACGCCCGCCCGGAATGTAGGCGACGTGCGCCACGCCCCGGAATGGCACCAGATGGTGCGGACAGACGCCGTGTACGGCGATGCCGCGGATCACCACCATGTCGTCGCGGGCGTCCTCGAAGCCATCCCCCAGGGCCTCGCCGGGGTCCAGTTCGTAGCCTCCCAGCAGACGGCGTTCCCACAGTTCCCGCACGCGGCGGGCGGTGCGCCCGGTGTGGGTGGAATCAGGGGCCACGCCGCAGGCGCGCAGCAGGTCGGTAACGGCCTGCTCGAACGCGGCGGGGTCAAAGCGGCCCGCCCGGGGGATGCCCAACTGGCCTTGGGGCGGCTGGCCGGGGCAGTCGTGGTCGCAGCAATCGCTCATGCGTGGAAATCCTGAATTGGCTTCGGGGCGAGCATACCCCGACAGGGGTAGATTCCCCAGCCAACGGCAGTGGTATCGTCGCCGCGACCGTTTCCTGGGGAGGATCATCGTGTCACAGCAGCATCCCATCGTCGCCGTCACCGGCATGGCCGGGGCCGGCCTTTCCACCGTGCGACATGCGTTCAAGGCCGTGTTTGAACGGCTCCGCATCCAGCCCGCCATCGTCCATGGCGATGGCTTCCGCCGCTATACCGACCGGCAGTTTTCGGCCTTGCTGGATGAGGCGCGGGACAGCGGTCGGCGCATCTCCTGGTTTGGGCCGGACTGCAACCATTTCCCGGAGCTGGAGGCCTTCTTCCACACCTACGGCGAGACCGGCAGCGGCGTGTTCCGGGAATACGCCCACAACGAGGTGCACGGTGCGCGCCTGAAGGTGGGGGCGGGGGAGTTCACTCCCTGGAAGCCCTTGCCCGCGCATAGCGATCTGCTGTTCTACGAAGGCCAGCACGGCGGCGTCATGGCCAGCACCTGGACCCGCCGCCAGGTGGATTCGCGCCACTTCCCCCCCGAGATCGACCGCCGCGTGGGCCGCTCCGGCATCGACGTGGCCCAGCATGTGGATCTGCTCATCGGCGTGGTGCCCGCCATCAACCTGGAGTGGATTCAGAAGATCCACCGGGATTGCGCCAAGGGCTACTGTTCGGTGGAAGAGTCGGTGGAGACCATCCTGCGACGCATGGATGACTACCTTCATTACATCGTGCCGCAGTTCGGGCTGACCGACATCAACATCCAGCGCATGCCCCTGGTGGATGCTTCCAATCCCTTCATGGCGCGGGATGTGCCGGCGGACCATGAATCCATCCTGGTGATCCACTTCCGCGACAAGCGCCGCTATGACTTCGTGGACCTGATGCAGCGCATCCCCGGTTCCCGCATGACCCGCTCCAGCACCATGACCGTGCCCGGCGGGGAGTTGAAGCTGGCGCTGGAGGTGATCTGCGCGCCGCTGTTGCAGGAGATGATGGAGCGGCGGGGCTAGGGCTGGTCGCGCCCGCCATCGTGGTTTCGCCCGGCACAGCCGGGCTCCTACAACGTCCGCCCTGTAGGAGCCCGGCTGTGCCGGGCGATTGCAACTGGGCGATGGTCGATTCGTCACTGAGGCGCCGCGACCGGTAGCCGCTGAAGTTGAACTTGAACAGCCAGGACCGGCTGTCCCCTATATAAATATCTGCAACAGGTCGTTGAGAAAGCGCCGCCCCTGTTCCGTGGGCGTGACGCGGTGCAGGTCACGCGTGAGCAGGCCGCGTTCCCGCGCCTTTTCCATGCCCGGATTCAGGGCGCTTACCGCCAACCCGGTGCGGGCCTCGAACAGGTCCAGCGCAAAGCCGTCGTTGAGCCGTAGCGCGTTCATCATGAATTCAAAGATGCGGTCGTTGCGGGTAAGGGTCCGACGTTCTATCAACGTGGCTCCCTCACCCTCGACCCCTCCCCCGGGGGGGGAGGGGAGCAGCGCTTCCATGTAGGCGCGCGGGTGTTTCAGCCGCGCCTGACGCTCGATGCGGTCATGGAAGCTCAACTTGCCGTGCGCGCCCGCGCCGATTCCGAGGTAATCCCCGAAGGTCCAGTAATTCAGGTTGTGGCGGCAGCGCTGGCCTTCCCGCGCATGGGCCGAGGTCTCGTAGTGGCCGTAGCCCGCCGCACCCAGGGTGTCTTCCACCAGGGTCTGCATGTCGGCGGCGAGGTCGTCGTCCGGCAGGTCCGGCGGGGCGGCGGCGAAGGGGGTGTTGGGTTCCAGGGTGAGGTGGTAGGCGCTGAGGTGGCCCGGTCCCAGGGCGATGGCGGTCTCCATATCCGTCCGCATCTGGGCCAGGGTCTGCCCTGGCAGGGCGTACATCAGGTCGAGATTGACGCGTTCGAACAGGGTGAGCGCCTGCTCCGCCGCCGTGCGCGCCTGGGCGCTGTCATGGATGCGGCCCAGGGCCTGGAGGTGGGCGTCGTTGAAGCTCTGGATGCCGAGCGAGAGGCGGTTCACCCCGGCGTCGCGGTAGCCCCGGAAGCGGGCGGCCTCGAACGTGCCGGGGTTGGCCTCCAGGGTGATTTCGGCCAGGGGCGAGACCCTGAGCAGGGTGCGCGCGGTGGTGAGCAGGCGGTCGATGGCCGCGGGCGAGAACAGGCTGGGGGTGCCGCCGCCGATGAAGATGCTGCCGATTTCGCGTCCCCATACCGAGGGGACGGATTGCTCCAGGTCGCGCGTCAGGGCGTCGAGGTAGCGCGCCTCGGGCAGAGGTTCATTGCGCGTGGCGTGGGAGTTGAAATCGCAATACGGGCACTTCCGCACGCACCAGGGCAGGTGCACGTAGAGGGCGAGAGGGGGCGGGGTGGTGAGCCGGTTCATCTGGCGGGGGGGGGGGCGGTAGCGCCGGCATCCCTGCCGGCACGTTCAGAGAGAGCCGGCAGGGATGCCGGCGCTACAGGGTCAATCCAGCGCCTTCAGCCTTTCCACCAGGGTGCGCAGGGCCTGGCCGCGGTGGCTGATGGCGTTCTTTTCGTCCTGCGGCAGTTCCGCGCCGGTTTGCCCCAGGTGCGGCAGGAGAAAGTAGGGGTCGTAGCCGAAGCCGCCATCGCCGCGCGGGGTGTCGATGATCTCGCCGTGCCAGGCGCCTTCGGCAATGATGGGGGTGGGGTCGTCGGCGTAGCGCACATAGACCATGACGCAGTAGTAGTGCGCGCGGCGGTCGCTCTGGCCTTTGAGGGATTCGATCAGCTTGTCGTTGTTGCGCGCGTCGCTCTTGGGCTCGCCGGCGAAGCGGGCGGAGTAGACGCCGGGCGCGCCGTTGAGGGCGGATACGCAGATGCCGGAGTCGTCCGCCAGGGCGGGCAGCCCGGTGTGGGCGGAGGCGTGGCGGGCCTTGGCGATGCAGTTTTCGACGAAGGTGACGTGCGGCTCCGGGCATTCCGGTACGCCGAACGCGCCTTGCGGCATGGCCTCGATGGCCAGGGGTTCGAGGATGCGGGAGATCTCGCGCAGCTTGCCGGCGTTGTTGGAGGCGATGACGATCTTTTTCATGGGGTACGAAGGCGTGAGGTTAAAGGTGGGGCGGGCTTCAGCCCGCCTTGGCCGGATGAATCCGGCCCTACATTAATTCAGTGCGGCCCGTTGCGCCGCCATGAGTTCGCGGATGCCCTTTTCCGCCAAGTCGAGCAGGGCGTTGAGTTCGGCGCGGCTGAAGGCGGCGCCTTCCGCTGTGCCTTGCACCTCGATCAGGTTGCCGCCCAGCATCACCACGTTCATGTCGGTGTCGCAGGCCACGTCTTCGGCGTAGTCCAGGTCCAGCACCGGCTGGCCTTCCCAGACGCCGACGGAGATGGCGGCGACCTGGTCCTTCAGGACGCTGGCGGGCAGTTTGCCCTCGCGCACCAGCCATTCCATGGCGTCGTGCACCGCCACCCAGGCGCCGGTGATGCTGGCGGTGCGGGTGCCGCCGTCGGCCTGGAGTACGTCGCAGTCGATGTGCAGGGTGCGTTCGCCCAGCTTGCTGAGGTCCACCGCCGCGCGCAGGGAGCGCCCGATCAGACGCTGGATCTCCTGGGTGCGTCCGCTCTGTTTGCCGCGCGCGGCCTCGCGGTCGCCGCGGGTGTGGGTGGCGCGCGGCAGCATGCCGTATTCCGCCGTGAGCCAGCCGCCGCCCGACCCTTTGACGTGGAACGGGACTTTTTCCAGCACGCTGGCGGTGCATAGCACCTTGGTGTCGCCGCATTCCAGCAGCACGCTGCCTTCGGCGTGCTTGGTGTATTGACGGGTGAGGCGAACGGGGCGCAACTGGTCAGCGGCGCGCCCGGAGGGGCGTTGCGGGTAATCCATGGGGGTTCCTTCAGGGCTTGAGCTTGGGTTTGGTCTTGATCTTGTCCAGCTTGGCCTGGATCTCGGCCAGGGCCTGATCCAGTTCGTCGTCGCTGGGCGGGGGCGGTGCGGATTTGTCGCTGAGGTTGCGGATCTGGGTGGTGAACCCGTCCAGCCCCAGGCCATCGCCCGCCACCAGTTGGTCGGTATCGAAGTGTTCGTTGCCGTAACGCAGGGCCACCATGGAGAGATTGTCGCAGCCCGGGCCGGCGCGGAATTCGGCGTGATCCATGATGTGTTTCACCGCCCGTTCCAGGGGGTAGGCGCGCAGGGTGGAGAACATCTCCTGCGGCGTGAGTTCGGGCCAGACGCCATCCGTGCACAGCAGCAGTACATCCTGCTCGCGCAGTTTGATGGTCTGGCTCAGTTCGATGTCCGGCAGCATGTAGCCGCCGATGGAGTTGTAGAGCTTGTTGCGATCCGGGTGGATCGACATGTCGGCTTCGCTGATGTGGCCCCGTTCAAACATCTGTTGCACGGCGGAATGGTCGCGCGTGCGGCTGACCATGCCATGACGGTTGAAGTGGTACAGGCGCGAGTCGCCCACATGCGCCCAACAGGCCTCGTCGCCCTGTACCACGCAGACCACGCAGGTGGTGCGCGGCGGGTCGGCCATGCGTTTGCGCAGGGCGTACTCGTTTACTGCGTCGTGCGCGGCGTAGATGGCGTCGAGCAGAAAGGCGGGAAGGTCGGGCAGGGTGGGTTGGGCGCGGGTCTGGAACAGGTCAACCACCACCTGCACCGTCAGTTGCGAGGCGATTTCGCCCAGGCTGTGGCCGCCCATGCCGTCGCACAAGGCCATCACCACGGACTCCGGGGTGTAGGCATAGGCCACGCGGTCCTCGTTCTGGGGGCGACCGCCCGTGCGGCTGGCCTGGTAGATGGCGTAGTTCATGCTCATGACCGCAGGCGCTCCTTGATCAAGCCGAAAAGGGAGGGTTTGTCAGGTTTGGGCGCGGGCGTCATCTCGATCAGGCGTTTTTGTACGGTGAATACGCTTTGGGGACGTTCGGTGTAATTGAGTCGGAGCATGTGGTCAATGAGCTCCAGCAACGCGGTCGAGTACTCCCCCCCGTGGGACTTGGTCATCAGGTTCAGGGCATCCCGTTTCATGCGCGCGTCCGCGGCGGGCGGTGGATTGCGGGTGATGCAGGCGTACATGCTGGCGCCCACGCTGTAGATATCCGTCCAGGGGCCCAGCCGTTCGCGCTGGCTGTAGACCTCGGGCGGGGCGAATCCGGGGGTGTACATGGTGGAGGCGAACTGGAGATCCTGATTCAGTGCATTGCGCGCCGCGCCGAAGTCCAGCAGCACCGGCGAGCCGTCGGTGCGCAGGTAGATGTTGGAGGGCTTGATGTCCAAATGCAGGATGCGGTTGGTATGCACCTCGCGCAGGCCGTTCAGGAGCTGCACGAACACGCTGCGAATGAAGGGTTCGCGCAGGGGCTCCTGAGTGGCGGTGATGTGCTTCTGCAAGGTCCGCCCCAGTTCGTACTTCATCACCATATATACAGTGTCATTGGCGCGGAAGAAGTTGCTGACGCGAATCACGTTGGGGTGCTGGATGCCCGCCAGGGCGCGGCCTTCCTCAAAGAAGCACTTCATGCCGTAGCGAAAGGAAGCGTTCTTGTCCTCCGACAGCGGGTGGACGGTGCCCAGCCCATCCCGGGTAACCACCCCTCCCGGCATGTATTCCTTGATCGCCACCGGCTGGCTTTCCATGTCGTAGGCGAGATAAACGAGGGAGAAACCGCCGCCGCCGATCTGCCGGTCGATGACGTACTCGCCCAAACGAGTTCCGGGGGCGAGGGGGTCCGTTGATTGAGAGGCCATGAATCCGCGAGATATGATGCTTTTTTAATAAACCACTTGAAGGATAACCAAGAACATGACCGCCATGAAGGAAACCGCACGCGAACCGTTGCGCAGCATGACCGGATACGCCGTGGAGACGGCCCAGGTTCCGGCGGGTCAGGTAAGCCTGGAACTGCGTTCCGTGAATTCCCGCTTTCTCGACCTCTCCTTCCGCATGGGCGATGACTTCCGCGCCCTGGAGCCCGCACTGCGCGAGCGGATATCCGCCCGGGTCAAGCGCGGCAAGATGGAATGTCGACTGAATCTGTCCGCCACGCGGGATACCACCCTGCCGGCGGAACCCAATGCCGCCCTGTTAAACCAGCTTGCCGCCCTGGCCGGGGCCGTACGCCGCATCCTGCCCGAGTCTCCGCCCCTGACCACGGCGGAAGTGCTGCGCTGGCCCGGCATGCTGGGGGAGGACACGCCGAACCCCGAGGCCCTGCATGCCGCGGCCCTGGGGCTGCTCGATCGGACCCTGGCGCAGTTCGATGCCAGCCGGGCGAGAGAAGGCGACAAGTTGCGTCAGATCATTCGGGAGCGGCTGGACGCCATTCGTGCACAGATCGCCATCATTCGTCCGCGCACCCCGGAGATCGTGGCGGCGTACCGCGAAAAGCTCGCGGCCCGGCTGGCAGAACTGATGGCCTCGCCGGACCAGGATCGCATCCACCAGGAGGTGGCCCTGTTCGCGCAGAAGATCGACGTGGACGAAGAACTGGATCGTCTGGGTGCACATCTGGATGAGGTGGAGCGCGTGTTGAGCCACGGCGGCGCAGCCGGCAAGCGCCTGGACTTCCTCATGCAGGAACTCAACCGCGAGGCCAATACACTGGGCTCCAAGTCCGTGGCCGTAGAACTGACCCGCGCCTCAGTGGAACTGAAGGTGTTGATCGAACAGATGCGGGAACAGGTGCAGAACATTGAATAGCGCGGCTCAAGCGCTTCCCCGTCATGACGTTGTGAAGTCGGATAGGGAAGGCGCGGAGAGGGTGTGTGGCGCATTCGCAACGACCTTGTTGCGCAGCCGCAACGTAGCGAAAAAAAACCTCTTGCAAAGTAACAAGCGATTTGCGCCCGCCTGATGTGGTTTGAAAGAATGCGGCCAACTTCTCGCGCGAGAGGTTTTTAAAGCCCCTAGGGTTCCGGCCAAGTGTCATGGCCTGAAGGGCGTAAGTTCATCAACCTGATAGGAGTACTTAAGATGAAGAAGTCCCTGATCGCTCTGGCTGTTGCTGGCGCCTTTGCCGCTCCCGCTTTCGCCGCTTCCTCCAACGTGGACATCTACGGCCAAGCCCGTGTTTCCATCAACCATGGTGACAAGAACGCAGGCTGGACCGTGTCTGACCAGGTTTCCCGCGTTGGTATCAAGGGTTCCGAAGATCTGGGTGGCGGCATGAAGGCCATTTGGCAGTGGGAATCCCAGTTGAACAACCTGGACAACAACAGCACTGCTGGCGTTAGCACTGCTTCCGTTACCGGCACCACCCAGCGCAACACCTTCATCGGTCTGGCCGGTGGTTTCGGTACCGTTCTGGCTGGTACTCATGACAGCCCCTACAAGCTGGCCGGCTCTGCCGACATCTTTGGTGATACCGCCGCTGACTCCCAGAAGGCCACCAGCGGCATCATCGGTCGCAACAGCTTCGACACCCGCGCCAACAATGCTACCGCCTACATCTCTCCCGATTGGAGCGGTTTCCACTTTGCCATCGCTGGTTTCGCTGCTGAAGAAGGCGCGGCTGGTAACTCCCGTGGTCTGTGGGGCGCTCAGTCCCTGGCCCTGGTGTACGCCAATGGCCCCCTGAAGGTTACCGGCGGCTGGGAGCGTTATGACAAGGAATTTGGCGCGGGCGGCGCTGAAGACAAGGACGCCTACAAGCTGAATGCCGCTTACAAGATCGGTGATGTCGGTCTGGGCCTGACCTGGGAATCTTCTGATCCCAGCAACGCTGCTGGCACCAAGAAGGACAAGGGTCTGCTGGCCTCCATCACCTACGGCATGGGCCCCATCACCCTGGGCTACCAGTACGGCAAGTTCGACGACAAGAACGGTACGGCTGACCTGACCCGTAACACGGTCGGCGCCTACTACGCCCTGTCCAAGCGTACCCAGTCCTACCTGGCTTACAACAAGGACAACAACCAGACCGCTGCGGATGCTGCGACCTGGACCGTTGGTCTGAACCACAGCTTCTAATCCGGCTTCAAGCCTGATCGGTAGTCTGTAACGGGCGCGGCGCAAGCCGCGCCCGTTTTGTTTTGTGCGGGGCATTGTTAGACTCACAGTCGCCAAGAGGAAATGTCCATGGCCACAATTACGTTCGATACATTGAAATTTGCCAATCGGCTTAAACACGCCGGGCTTAGCGATGCACAGGCGGAGGCCTTTGCCGAGGCGCAGAAAGAGGTGTTTGCAGAAGCCTTGGATACAGCGCTGGCCACAAAGCTTGATATTGCACGGCTTGAAGCCAAGCTTGATCACGAAACTGCGTTGCTCAAATGGATGATGGGTGTACTGCTTGCCATCGCCGTAGCTAATTTCGCCAAGCAGTTTTTCTAGCCCTGTCAGGGGGGCTGGATATCCAACGGCCGCAGCGCATTGTTAGACTCAAAGCCGCCAAGGAGAAATGTCCATGACCACAATTACGTTCGACACGCTCAAATTTGCCAACCGTCTCAAGGCGGCAGGAGTTCCGGCGCAGCAAGCGGAGGCGGAAGCGGAAGCGGAAGCCTTGGCTGACGCACTGTCTTCCTCGGATATCGCTACTCGTACTGATCTCATCGAACTCAAAACCGACATCATCAAGTGGATTGTCGGCATCGCCTTGGCTCAGATTGGATTGTTGGTGGGTATCCTCTTCAAACTGCTGACGCTGGGGCATTAGCGTTCGTTTCTCGTGTATCGAACGGGTGTTGCACTTTGCTGCGTGTTGATATCAACCCCGCTCTACGCGCTGGATTTGAATCGGGCGACGCAGTCCGAGCTGGAGACGCTGAAAGGCGTCGGCCCGGTCAAGGCGCGGGCCATTGTGGAATACCGTCAAAGGCACGGCCCGTTCCGAAGGGTTGAGGATTTGGCGCGAGTGGATGGATTCAGTCGGCGAGCCGCGCAACTCTTGAAGTCGGATTTGACGCTTGCCACGGAGAAGAAGCCGCTGCATCCGGGTCAGCACAACCCGGACAAATCAACGGGACGTTAATCCAGCTTGGCGAGGTTGCTGGAGCGCAACAACTCCAGCCGGGCCGTGTAGGGCTTGGCGTAGGCCGCAAAGTGCGGCTTGTAGCGACTGTCGAGCGGCAGACTGCTGGGCAGTTTCACTGTCAGAGGATTCTTCTGCGCGCCGTCGATGCGGAACTCGTAGTGCAGGTGCGGGCCGCTGGCCAGACCGGTGGCGCCGACATGGCCGATCACCTGGCCCTGGCTGACCCGCGCGCCGCGCTTGATGCCCTTGCCGAATTTCGAGAGATGGCCGTAGGCGGTGGAATAAGGCTTCTGATGGTTCAGCACCACCAGATTTCCGTATCCCCCCTGTCTGCCGACAAAGCTCACCACGGCATCCGCCACCGCGCGCACTGGTGCGCCGGTCGGAGCCGCGTAGTCCACGCCCTTGTGCGAACGCCACAACTGCAAAACCGGGTGGAAACGTGAAGCCGTGAAGCCGGAAGAGATGCGGCTGAAGGGCATGGGCGACTTGAGGAAGGCGCGCCGCAGGCTCTCCCCGGAGCCGGAGTAATACCCCTCGCGTCCCTGCGGGTCTTTGAAATACACCGCCTGATGCGACTTGCCGGCATTGGTGAACTCGGCGGCGATCAGGCGTCCGCTACGGATCATCTGACCCTCGTGATAGAAGGCCTCGTAGACCACGGAGAAATGGTCACCCTTGCGCAGATCGCGGTGGAAATCGACATCGCCGGAGAAAATCTCGGCCAACTCCGAGGCGATGCGATCCGGCACATCGGCGGCATCGGTCGCCCCGTAGAGAGAACTCTGGATGGTCCCGGAACGCATGATGGGACGCATCTCGGGCTGGATGGCCTGCTCGCGGATGCGGAATTTCTCCTCGACGCGGTCGGCGGTCACCAGGGTGGTGTCGTTGGACAGGTAGCGCAGCAGCAGCAACCGCCCGCTGGAGGTGACGCGCGCCAGCACGGTGCGGCCTGGCGTCAGGCGCGACAGGGCCGGTGATTTACGCGCGGCTTCGAGCAGGGCCAGACGGTCTTCTTCCCTCACCCCGAGATTGGTCAGGAGGGCGCTCAAGGTCTGGCCGCGCAGCAGGCGTTCCTCGCGCCAGAAATCGAACGCGCCGCTGTCGGTGGGGTGCGCCTCCTCGATGGCGAGGTTCTCCACCACCGTTTCCACGCGCAGATTGGCCGTCGTTGTATCCGGCGCGATGCCGAATGCCGCCACCACGCCCAGGAACGGCACGGTGGCAATGGCGAGAAAAAGGGCCTTCCTGCGGGAGAGAAGCGCGGGGAGATTCATGAATGGCAACCAGGGGAATGCGCGCGAGGGTAGCACGGGCATTCGCGTCCGTGTTGCGCCGAATCGGCCCTCATTCCGCACGCGTCCAGCCGCCGCCCAGCGCGCGGCTCAAGGATGCGGCGGCGGCGAGGCGGGCGCGTTGTGCGTCGATGCGCGCGGCCTCGGCCTGGAACTGGCTGCGCTCGGCGTCGAGCGCCTCCATGCGCCCCACCGAACCGGCCTCGAAGCGGCGGTTGGCGAGACGCGCCGCCTCGGCCAGGGCGGCGCTCCGGCGCGTCTCCGCCGCCAGCGTCTCGCGCGCCTGGCGATGCGCCGCCAGGGCGTCGAGCACCTCGCGGAAGGCCTGGCGCACGGCGCTCTCGTACTGGGCCGCGGCCTGCTCCTGGCGTGCGGAGACGGCCTGCAACGCCGCCTCGGTGCGACCGCCGTTGAACAGGGTCTGGGTCAGCGCCGCGCCCAGGCTCCACACCATGGCGCGCCCGGAGAACAGGTCGGACAGGGATTTGCTCTCGCTGCCCAGGCTGCCGGTGAGGCTGAGGCTGGGCCAGATCGCCTCGCCGGTCTCCTTGATGCGCGCCTGCGCCGCGACCAGGGCCGCTTCCGCCTGTTTCAGGTCGGGGCGGCGTTGCAGCAGTTGCGACGGCAGGCCTGCGGGGATCTCGGGCGGCGCCAGCGCGCCCAGTGCAGCGCTGCGTCCCAGACGCCCTTCCACCAGGGCGCGCGGCGAACGTCCGAGCAGGATGGCGACGGCGTTTTCCTGCTGGCGCACCTGCCCGGTGAGCTGCGCCAGGGCGGATTGCAGGGCGGCGGCCTCTGCTTCGGCCTGGCGCAATTCCAGTTCCGACGTCATCCCGGCCTGCTGCCGTTTGGCGATGAGGGCGACGGCGGCCTCGCGGTTGGCGAGGGTGTCTTGCGCCAGTTTCTCCTTCGCATCCAGCGCCAGCAGGGTGAACCAGGCCTGGGCCAGATTGTGGGTCAGGGTCAGGCGCACCACCTCGCGCGCATCGCGGCTGGAGAGCAGATCGGCCCGGGCCGCGCTCGCGCCGGCGGCGAGGCGTCCCCACAGGTCCACCTCGTAGGACGCCTCGATGCCGAGGGCGTGGCTGTTGTAGATGGGGCTGCCGGCGATCACCGTGGAGCCGGCCTGGCTGCGGCGGTTGTGGCTGGTGGAGGCCGAGGCGGCGACGTAGGGCTGGTGCGCGCCGGTCACGGTTTGCAGCGCCGCCTCGCTTTCCAGCACGCGCGCGGCGGCCAGTTTCAGATCCTGGTTGTGCGCCAGGGCCTCGTCCATGAGGGCGTCCAGAGCGGGGTCATGGAAGGCCTTCCACCAGGTCGGCGTGAGTTCCGCCGCCGCGGTCTGCCCCGGCCAGGCGGCGGGGAGTTCCGGCTTGGGGTGGAGGATTTCCGGGAGGGTGACGCAGCCGGCGAGGGTCAGGCAGGCGAGCAGAACCAAGGGGGCGCGCGAGCGTGGCTTCCCCCTTTGTAAAAGGGGGACTGAGGGGGATTTGGCGACGGTAGCCAAGCGGCCCGGCTCAGAAATCCCCCCTGCCCCCCTTTTCCAAAGGGGGGAAAAATATGCGGCGATGCGCGAGGCCAGGGTTTTATTCATGGTTATCCCCATGCAGCGCCGCGCCGTGATACCGGATCGGCCCCGGAAACACCCGCCGCACGATCAGATACAGCACCGGCACGAAGAACACCGCCAGCACCGTGGCGGCGATCATGCCGCCCAGCACGCCGGTGCCGATGGCGTGGCGGCTGGAGGCGCCCGCGCCGCTGGAGAAGGCCAGCGGCAGCACGCCGAACATGAAGGCGATGGAGGTCATGACGATGGGGCGGAAACGCAGGCGGCAGGCCTCGGTCACCGCCTCCAGGGTGGCGTGGCCCTGCGCCTCCAGTTGGCGTGCGAATTCCACGATCAGGATCGAGTTCTTGGCCGAGAGGCCGATGATGGTGATGAAACCCACCTTGAAATACACATCGTTGGGCAGGTCGCGCAGGGTCACCGCGAGCACCGCGCCGAACACCCCCAGCGGCACCACCAGGAGCACCGCCAGCGGCACGCTCCAGCTTTCGTACAAGGCCGCCAGGCACATGAACACGACGATGATGGAAAGCGCGAACAGGATCGGCGCCTGCGCCCCGGAGAGTTTTTCCTCATACGACGTGGCGGACCACTCGAAACCCAGCCCCGGCGGCAGTTTCGCCGCGATCTCCTGCATCGCCTGCATGGCCTCGCCGGTGCTGTGGCCGGGCGCGGGAGAGCCTGCGATCTTGGTGGCGGGCACGCCGTTGTAGCGGTCCAGCTTGGGCGCGCCCACCTGCCAGCGCGGCGTGGCGATCTCGGACAGGGGAACCATGCCCCCGCGCGCGGTGCGCACGCGCAGGTTCAGGAGCGCCTCCGGCGTGGCGCGCGCGCCGGCGTCCAACTGCATCACCACGCGCAGCACACGCCCCTCGCGGATGAAGTCGTTGACGTAGGCCGAACCCAGCGCCACGCCCAGGGTCTGGTTGAGTTCCGCCATGTGGATGCCCAGGGCGCTGGCCTTGAGGCGGTCGATGTCCAGCAGCAACTGGGTGGCGGGTTCCTTGCCCTCCGGGCGCACCCCGGCCAGACGCGCATCCTGGCTCGCCATCCCCAGCACCAGGTTGCGCGCCTCCATGAGTTTTTCCCGGCCCACACCGCCGCGATCCTGCAAGCGGAAGTCGAACCCGCCCACCGCCGCCAGTTCCGGGATGGGCGGCGGGTTGAGGGCGAAGATCAAGGCCTGTTTGATCGGGAACAGGGCCATGTTGGCGCGCTGCACGATCTTGAGCGCGTGCTGGTCGGCGCTGGTGCGCTCGTCCCAATCCTTGAAGCGCACGAAGGCGATGGCCGCATCCTGGCCCTTGCCGAAGAAGGAGAAGCCGGCCACGCCCACCACCTTGGCCACCTCTTTCTGCTTCAGGTAGTACTGCTCCATCTGCGCCAGCACCTCCACCGTGCGTTCCTGTGTCGCCCCCGAGGGCAGTTGCACGATGCTGATGAGATAGCCCTGATCCTCATCCGGCAGAAAGCCGGTGGGCAGGCGCAGGAGCAGGAACACGGTGACGCCGAACAGCGCCAGGAACAGGAAGAACATGCGCAGGGGCCGCTTCACCACCCCCAGCACGCGCCCCATGTAGCCGTCGGTGACGCGCTCGAAGAAACGGTGGAACCAGCCGAACAGCCCGCGCTGATGGTGCAGCGCCTCCTGCGACAGGTTGCGGAACAGGGTGGCGCACAGGGCCGGGGTGAGCGAGATGGCCATGAGCGCGGAGAACAGCATGGTGATGACCATGGTCACCGAAAACTGGCGGTAAATGGCCCCCACCGAGCCGCTGAAGAAGGCCATGGGGATGAACACCGCCGACAGCACCACGGTGATCCCGACAATCGCGCCGAAGATCTGGCCCATGGCCTTGGAGGTGGCCTCGCGCGCCGCCAGCCCCTCGCGCGACATGATGCGTTCCACGTTCTCCACCACGACGATGGCGTCATCCACGACGATGCCGATGGCCAGCACCATGGCGAACAGCGACAGCACGTTGATCGAATACCCCAGCAGATAGATGCCCACCAGCGTCCCCACCAGCGACACCGGCACCACCACGGCGGGGATCAGCGCCGCGCGCAGCTTGCCCAGAAACACCCACATCACCAGAAACACCAGGGCAAAGGCCTCGGCCAGGGTCTTCACTACCTCGCGGATGGAGATCTCGACGAAGCGCGAGGTGTCATACGGCACATCCCAACTCACCCCCTTGGGGAAATGCAGCGCCAGTTCCGTCATGCGCGCCTTCACCGCGCGCGCCGTCTCCAGGGCGTTGCTGCCGGGGGCGAGCTTGATGCCGACGGCGGCGGTGGGGCGGCCATTCAGGCGCGCCTTGACGGTGTAGTCCTGCGCCCCGAGTTCCACCCGCGCCACGTCCTTCAGGCGCACCGAAGCGCCGGTGGCGTCAGTGCGCAGGAGGATGGCGCCGAACTGCTCCGGCGTCGCCAGCCGCCCTTGCGTCACCACGGTGGCCGCCAGTTCCTGCCCCTTCACCGCCGGCAGTTGGCCCAACTCGCCGGTCGCCAGTTGCACGTTCTGCGCCTGCACCGCCGCCAGCGCCTCGCCCGGCGTCATGTTGAAGCTCGCGAGCTTGAGCGGGTCGAGCCAGATGCGCATGGCGTATTCCGTGCCGAACAGGGTGGCGTCGCCCACGCCCTGCACCTGGCGCACGTTGTTCAGCACATTGGCGGCGGTGAACGCGCCCAGGTCGATGGCGTCGCGGCTTTGATCGGACGAGTACACCGTGATGAACATGAGGAAGTTGCGCCGCGCCTTGGCCACGGTGATGCCCTGCCGCCGCACCTCTTCCGGCAGGCGCGCCTCCACCCGCTTGATGCGGTTTTGCGTCTCCACCGAGGCGATATCGAGATTGGCGCCGGTGGCGAAGGTGAGGGTCATGGTCAGCGCCCCGTTGGCGTCGCTGTTCGACTCCATGTAGAGGAGCTGCTCGATGCCGTTCATCTCCTGTTCGATCAGGGTGGTGACGCTGTCCTCCACCACCTGCGCCGACGCGCCGGGATACACCGCCGTGACCTGGAGCGCGGGCGGCGCCACCTCCGGGTACTGCGACACCGGCAGCTTGGGAAACACCAGGATGCCGGCCAGGAGGATCGCCAGGGCGATGACCCAGGCGAAGATGGGACGGTCGATGAAGAAACGCGGCAACATGGGGGATCAGAACCTGTAGGAGCCCGGCTGTGCCGGGCGATTAGCCGTATGCCCAGGTCGGAGCGTCCGGCACAGCCGATCTCCTACTGGTGCGAAAGGGGGGACTCGAACCCCCACGCCCGAAGGCGCTGGAACCTAAATCCAGTGCGTCTACCAATTCCGCCACTCTCGCAGGTGGGGCGCGATTTTACTGCCCGCCCGGAGCGAACAGGCGCGCCAATTCCGCGCCGGGGTCCGTTGCGCGCATGAAGGCCTCGCCCACCAGGAAGGCGTTCACGCCGTGCGCGCGCATTCGCGCCACGTCCGCCGGAACGAGGATGCCGCTCTCCGTCACCACGATGCGCTCCGGGCCGATGCCGGGCAGCAGACCCAGCGTGGTGTCGAGCGAGGTCTCGAAGGTGCGCAGATTGCGGTTGTTGACGCCCTGGAGCGGGGTGGTCAGATGCAGCGCCGTATCCAGCTCCTCGGCGTTGTGGCTTTCCACCAGCACCGCCATGCCCAGCTCAAACGCCAGCGCCTCCAGTTCCTGCATCTGCGTCCGCGCAAGGGCGGCGACGATGAGCAGGATGCAGTCCGCCCCCATGGCCCGCGCCTCGTACACCTGATACGGGTCGATCATGAAATCCTTGCGCAGCACCGGCAGGGCGCAGGCGGCGCGCGCGGCGTGCAGGTACTCGGGAGCGCCCTGGAAGTAGTCGCGGTCGGTCAGCACCGAGAGACAGGCCGCACCGCCCTGTTCATAACTGGCCGCGATCTCGGCGGGCCGGAAATCGGCGCGGATCACGCCCTTGCTCGGGCTGGCCTTCTTGATCTCGGCGATCACGGCGGGCTGACCGGCGGCGATGCGGGCGCGCATCGCCGCCACGAAATCGCGCGCCGGCGGCGCCCAGGCGGCAGCCTCGCGCACCACCTCCAGCGGCTCGCGCTGGCGCGCGGCGGCGATCTCATCGCGTTTGGTGGCGAGGATTTTTTCCAGGATGTCGGACATGGCAAAGACTCGTTAACGAGGTGGGTGCGAATTCATTCGCACGATGGGGTGTGCGAATGAATTCGCACCTACGTTTCTTCCACCCGCACCCGCGGCGCCAGGGCGGTGAGGAGTTCATAACCGATGGTGCCGGCGGCGGCGGCGACGCGCTCCACCGGCAGGCTCGCGCCCCACAGCTCCACCGGGCTGCCGACATGGGCGGCGGGCGCGTGGGCGAGGTCCACGCACAGCATGTCCATGGACACGCGGCCCGCCAGGCGGCAAACGTGGCCCGCCACCACCACCGGCGTACCGTTGGGAGCGTGGCGCGGGTAGCCGTCGGCATAGCCGCAGGCGACCACGCCCACATTCATGTCCCGCTCCGCCACGAAGGTCGCGCCGTAGCCCACCGCCTCGCCGCGTTTCACGCGCTGCACGGCGATCAGGCGCGATTCCAGCGTCATGGCCGGGAGCAGGCCCAGGTCCGGGCCGTCCGCATCGGCGAACGGGGAACAGCCGTAGAGCAGGATGCCGGGGCGCACCCAATCGCCGTGCGTGGCGGGGTGGCGCAGGATGGCGGCGGAGTTGGCCAAAGTGACCGGCGCACCGGCCTGCGCCGCCAGCGGTGCGAAACGCGCAAGCTGCGCCGCCACGCTGGCGGCGGATTCATCGGCGCTGGCGAAGTGGGTCATCAGGGTACTGCCCGCCACCGCGGGGATCTCGCGCAGGCGCGCCAGCGCCTCGGCGGCGCGCGCGGGCGGCAGGCCCAGGCGGTTCATGCCGGTGTTGACCTTGAGCAGCACATCGAGCCGGTGTTCCAGGTGCGTGCGCGCAAGCAGTTCCACCTGATCCGCCCGGTGCAGCACCGGGCGCAGGTGCAGGCGCGCCATCTCCGGCAGTTCGTCCACCGAGAAAAAGCCTTCGAGCAGGACGATGGGGTGGGTGTAGCCCTCCTTGCGCAGCAGCGCCGCCTCGTCCAGGGTGAGCACGGCGTAGCCGTCGGTGGCGCGCAGGGCGCGGGCCGCGCGCAACAGCCCGTGCCCGTAGCCGTTGGCCTTGATCACCGAGAGCACGCGCGCCCCCGGCGCGGCGCGGCGCGCCACGCCCAGGTTGTGCGCCAGGGCGGCGGTGTCGATGCGGGCGATGAGGGGACGGGACATGGGGTGAAATGTAGCGCCGGCATCCTGCCGGCTTGTGAAATGCCGGCAGGATGCCGGCGCTACATGCCGCCTCCGCCGGAGGCGTAGTTCTCGAAGCGCGTGTACTCGCCCAGGAAGGTGAGCCGCACCATGCCGATGGGGCCGTTCCGCTGCTTGCCGATGATGATCTCGGCGGTGCCCTTGTCCGGGCTGTCCTGGTTGTAAACCTCGTCGCGATAGATGAACAGGATCACGTCTGCATCCTGTTCTATCGCACCACTTTCTCTGAGGTCCGACATCACCGGGCGCTTGTTGGGGCGCTGTTCCAGGCCGCGGTTGAGCTGCGACAGGGCGATCACCGGGACGTGCAGTTCCTTGGCCAGGCCCTTGAGCGAGCGCGAAATGTCGGAGATTTCGGTGGCGCGGTTCTCGCCGTTGCCGCTGCCGGACATGAGTTGCAGGTAGTCGATCACGATCAGGCCCAGCGGCTTGCCGTCCTTGCATTGGCGCGCCAGGCGGCGGGCGCGGGCGCGCACCTCCATGGCGGTGAGGCCGGGCGATTCGTCGATGTACATGGGCGCTTCGTTCAGCCGCCCCAGGGCGTGCGTGAGGCGCGGCCAGTCGTCGTCGCTGATGCGACCGGTGCGCAGCTTGTGCTGGTCGAGCTTGCCCACCGAGCCCAGGGTCCGCATCACCAGTTGGGTCGCGCCCATTTCCATACTGAACACGGCCACCGAGTGACCGCTTTCCAGCGCCACGGTCTCGGCAATGTTGAGGCTGAAGGCGGTCTTGCCCATGGATGGCCTGCCCGCGACGATGATGAGGTCGCCCGGTTGCAGGCCGGAGGTCTTGGTGTCCAGGTCGGAGAAGCCGGTGGCGATGCCGGTGACTTCACTCGGGTTGTCGCGGTTGTAGAGCTCGTCGATGCGGGTCACCACTTCCTGCAACAGCGGCTGCATCTCCTTGAAGCCCTGGGTGGTCTTGGCCCCGGCTTCCTTGATCTCGAATACGCGCGCCTCGGCCTCGTCCAGGATCTGGGTGGCGGCGCGCCCGCCGGGGTTGTAGGCGGATTCGGCGATCTCGCCGCTCACCTCCACCAGTTTTCGCAGCACTGCGCGTTCGCGCACGATCTCGGCATAGCGGCGGATGTTGGCGGCGGTGGGGGTGTTCTGCGCCAGGGCAGCCAGGTAGGACAGGCCGCCGGCTTCGTCGAGTTTGTTATGCGATTCCAGCGCTTCCGCCACGGTGACTATGTCGGCGGGCTTGCCGGCTTCGACCAGACGCAGGATCTGCTTCCAGATCAGGCGATGGTCGCTGCGGTAGAAGTGTTCTTCGTTGACCAGGTCGGCAATGCGCTCCCAGGCCGTGTTCTCCAGCAGCAGGCCGCCCAGCACGGACTGCTCCGCCTCTACGGAGTGAGGCGGCAGCTTGAAGGCGTCGAGGGAGCTGTCCATGGGGGCGGGGCGGGAGACGGAAGGGGGAGATTCTAAAGACCAAGGGCCGCTTGCGCGGCCCTCGTCTTCACTGCGGCGAGGCGGAAGCTCAGGCCGCAGCCACCACCGTGACGGTGATGTCGCAGGTCACGTCGGTATGCAGCGACAAGGTCACGGAGTATTCGCCCAGCGTCTTGAACGGGCCGTCGGGCAGGCGCACTTCCGCCTTCACGACTTCGTGGCCCTGGGCGGTCAGCGCCTCGGCGATGTCGGCGTTGCCGACCGAGCCGAACAGGCGTCCGTCCACACCGGCCTTCTGGCCGATCTTGACGGCAATGCCGGTCAGCTTCTCGGCGCGCGCCTGGGCGGCGGCCAGCTTCTCGCCGGCGATGCGCTCCAGCTCCACCTTCTTTTCCTGGAAGGCGGCGATGCTGGCGGCGGTGGCGCGGCGCGCCAGGCCCTGGGGGATGAGGAAGTTGCGCGCGTAACCGTGCTTTACGTTGACCACGTCACCCAGGTTGCCCAGGTTGGCCACTTTGTCCATCAGGATGATTTCCATGTTCTCGGCTCCCGATCAGGTGTTGTGCAGGTCGGTGTAGGGCAGCAGGGCCAGGAAACGGGCGCGCTTGATCGCGACCGTGAGCTGACGCTGGTAGCGGGACTTGGTGCCGGTGATGCGGGCGGGGATGATCTTGCCCTGCTCGTTCACGAACTCCTTCAGTACGTCGATGTCCTTGTAATCCACTTCCTTGACCTTCTCGGCGGTGAAGCGGCAGAACTTGCGACGACGGAACAGCGCATTGCCGTTCTGGTTCTTGGGGCGGGGCTTGCGTTTGATGAAAGCCATTTGACTACTCCTCAACAATTCCGAATTCAGTTACATGCAGTTCGAGCTGGTTCGCGCCCTTGCGGTCGAGAAAGCCGGTGAGCCGTATCGGCCTGCCGGGTTCGACCTTGGCCAGACCTTCGGCGACCGGGCCAAAGGCCGCGATCTCCGTGTTCAGCGCCACTTCCCGCGCTCTGCCCGCCTCCACCTGGGTGGAACGGTGGCTCACCTGGAGCCGCAGACTGGGCACCCCGGCGGGGGTGCGGCGCAGGATCGCGGGCTGGTCCAGCCGGGCGATCAGCTCGAAACGGTTCAGGCGGCGGCCTGTTCGCTGCTGGTCTCGGCGCTTTGCGGCGCCAGAAGATTGCGAGCCTTTTCACCCTTCATCATGGGCGACGGGCCGGTTTCGGCGCCGTCACGGCTGATGGTGAGGTGGCGCAGGATGGCGTCGTTGAAACGGAAGCCATGCTCCAGCTCGTTCAGGGTCTCCTGGTCGCACTCGATGTTCATGAGCACATAGTGGGCCTTGTGCATCTTCTGGATGGTGTGGGTCAGTTGCAGACGACCCCAATCTTCCAGACGGTGGACGAAGCCGTTCTTGCCGGCGACTTGGGACTTGTAACGCTCAACCATCGCGGGCACCTGCTCGCTTTGGTCCGGATGGACGAGGAAAACGATCTCGTAATGACGCATGAATGCTCCTTTTGGACTGGGGCCGCCCCGTGCGTCCGGGTGACGGCAAGGATGGAAAAAGACTGCGGAAAAGCGTCGAGCCCGACCGGATGCGACTCCTGGACGGGCTCGACGGGGCGCGAATTTTATTGGGGAATCAGGGAGATAGCAAGGCCGTCAGGTCGTGCGCGATATCGGCGGCGGGGTGGGCGAAGGGCAGGTAGAGCCGCAGTCGCCCCTGGGGGTCGAGCACATAGCTGCCGGCGGAGTGGTCCACCAGATAGTCGGTGGCGCCCGGTTCCACATGCTTGCGGTACATCACCTTGAATTCCTGTGCCGCCGCGGCGATTTCCTGCGGTGTGCCGTGGAGGCCCAGGAAGGAGGGGTGAAAGTAGGGGACGTATTCCTTGAGCAGCGTCGGGGTGTCCCGTTCCGGGTCCACCGAGACAAACAGCACCTGTACGCGGGCGGCGTCTGCCGGCTTCATCTGTTTCATGGCCTGGGCCATATCCGACAGGGTGGTGGGGCACACATCCGGACAGTGGGTGTAGCCGAAGAACAGCACCACCAGTTTGCCGCGAAAGGTTTCCAGCGAGGCGGGGCGATCGTTGTGATCCTTGAGGGCCAGATGGCGTCCGAAATCGGCGCCGCTGATGTCTGTGCCTTTGAAGGTCGGGGCCGGTTTGCCGCAGGCGGCGAGCAGCAGCAGGACTGCGACGAACCAGCGCCGCATGTCAGTTCCGCCCGGCCGTTCCGAAGGAACTGACCTCCCCCTCGGGGGGAAACGAGCGTAGCGAGCAAGGGGGCTGTTTCATCTCAGTTCCGCCCGGCCGTTCCGAAGGAACTGACCTCCCCCTCGGGGGGAAACGAGCGTAGCGAGCAAGGGGGCTGTTTCATCTCAGGTCAGGGCGGGCAGGGCGGAAGCGGGTAGATCGGCCAGACGGTATTTGCCGGTGACCACGGCCTTGGCCAACTCCTCCAGGTTCATCTGGTTGAGCATCAGGAGGATCTTCTTTTTTACCGGCGACCACTTGAAGTGCAGGGGGCAGGCGGTGGCGTCGGAGCATTCCTTGAGGCCCAGGATGCAGCTCTTGGTGAAATCCGGGCCTTCCGTGAGTTGCAGAACCTGCATGAGGGTGGTGCGGTGCATGCCTTCGCGCAGTCGGAAGCCGCCCAGGCGGCCCCGGAAGGAATCCAGCAGACCTTGTTTGCAGAGGTTTTGCAAAATCTTGGCGAGGTAGGCGGCGGGGACGTTGAGGCGTTCCGCAATGTCACGATTCAGCACCGGCTGACCGACCGGCTGGGTGGCGATGTAGATCAGCGCCTGGACGGCATACTGACTCGTGCGGGAAAGGACCATTTCTCACTCCAGGAGATTTTTGTCGGATTATATCGGCTTGATTTTTATAGGCGAGTCTGATTTTTGCAGTGCGGTAACGGGGGGGTGGGGAGGAGTTTCAGCAGGCGTTTCGGGGCAAAAATCCCGCTTGCACGGGCCGGGTCCGGGTTGGGCATGGACGGCAGTTCCGCCAGCAGGGGGGCGTCAATTCGCCGGGCCAGGGCGGCCAGGTTTTCGTCGTAGGCCGCCATGTCCGGATCAATGCGGTTTGCCACCCAGCCCGCCAGGGTCAGCCCCCGTGCGGCGATGGCTTCCACCGTGAGCAGGGCATGGTTGAGGCAGCCCAGGCGCATTCCCGCCACCAGGATGATTGGCAGTCCCAGGGCCTGGGCCAGGTCTGCGGTGTCGCGGGTGGCGGAGAGCGGTACGCGAAACCCGCCCACCCCTTCCACCAGCACCAGGTCTGCTTGCGCCTGAAGCGCCTCCAGGGCGGCGCGGATGCGGGGAATCTCGATCTCCACCCCTTTGCGTTCTGCGGCGATGTGGGGGGCGATGGCCTCTCTGAACAGATAGGGGTTCATCCATTCCGCTGCGGCGTCCACATTGGACGCCGCGCGCAACAGGGCCGCATCTTCGTTGATCCAGACGCCGTCCCGCGATTCCGCCCCGGCGGCCACGGGCTTCATGCCGAGGACGCGCAGGCCCAGGGCGGCGTAGGCCCGCAACAGCGCCGCGGTGACCAGGGTCTTGCCGACGCCGGTATCCGTGCCGGTGATGAAGAAGGCGGGGGTCATCGCCCTCTCCGGGCGAATTCGATCACCTGGCTGCCGTCCGCCCGTTTCTGCGGGCCGCTGGCCCAGGCGTGGCCGTAGACCACTTCGTAGGTGGCCGGGAGCTGGCCGTCGGCGCGGCGGAATCGTTCGTAGTTCTCGCCCAGACGCCGCCAGGCGAGCTTGCCCATGAGGCCGCGCCGGGGGTTGTCCAGCACCGTATGGGCGCCGATGCCGCGCAGGTCGGCGAACAGGTCGGCCAGGTCGCCGTAGGTGAGGGTGAGGGTCTCCATCTCCATCACCGGGCCGCCGAAACCGGCTTGCACCAGGGCGTCGCCCACGTCATGCATGTCGATGAAGCGGTTGACGCGGGCGTGGCCGTCCACCCCGGCGCTGGCGGCGCGCAGTTCCTTGAGGGTGTCGGGGCCGAAGCTGGCGAACAGGAACAGGCCGCCGGGCTTGAGTACGCGCCGCGCCTCGCGGAAGGCGCTGTCCAGATTCGCCCATTGCAGGGCGAGGCTGGACCAGATCATGTCCACGCTGTGGTGCGCCAGGGGGAGGCGTTCGAGGTCGGCGCAGATCGCCGTGAGGCGGGGGGGCGTGAGACGTGCAAGCAGCTTGCGCCAGCCTTTGGGGCCGTGCTGGCGCAGGGTTTCGCGCAGCATGGCGGGGGCCAGGTCCAGGGCGATGACGCTGGATTTCGGGTAGCGCGCCCGCAGCAGGGGGATGCCGTAGCCGGTGCCGCAGCCGGCGTCGAGGATCAGGTCGGGTTCGATCTTCATGCCGTCCAGGTGCTCGTCCAGGCGGTGCGCGATCTCGCGTTGCAGGAAGGCGGAGGCGTCGTAGCCGGGGGCGGCGCGGTCGAAGGCCAGTCGGATGGCGCGTTTGGCGGAGTCAGCCATGCAGGAACTCCGTCACCGTCTCCACGAACCAGGCCGGGTGGGAGAGGAAGGGGGCGTGGGAGGCGCGCGGGTGTTCCGCCAGCGCGGCGTCCGGCAGATAGGCGGCCAGCCAGCGTCCGGCGGCCACGGGGCAGAGGGCGTCGTAGGCGCCATGCACCACCAGGGTGGGGCAGAGCACTGCTTCGAGGACGTCGCGCAGGTCCGCCTGTTGCAGCAGGTCCATGCCGGCGGCCAGGGTGTCGGGGCGGGGTTCGTGCGCGAGCACCTTTTCCCGCAGGCGGCTGATGACGGCACGGGCTTCGTCATCACCGCGCGCTTGCAGGGCGAGGAAGCGTTGCAGGGTGGTCTTGTAGTCCTGGGCCAGGCTTTGCGAGAAGCCGGTCACCACCTCGGCGTCCAGGCCGTGGCCCCAGCCGGGGCGGTTGACGAAGCAGGGGCTGGCCCCTACCAGCACCAGCCGCCGCACCTTGTCCGGGTGGCGCGCGGCCAGGGCCAGGGCGGTCATGCCGCCCATCGACCAGCCGATGAGGTCGACGGGGCCGTCGAGGCTGGCGGCCACGGCATCGGCCACGGTTTCCACGGTGTAGGGGGTGACCGTGGGGGTGGCGCCATAGCCGGGCAGATCGGGGGCGTCGCCCGGCAGGAGCGCGCGGGTCTCGGCCCAGATGCCGCCGTGCAGGCCCCAGCCGTGGAGGTAGCAGCATTCAGCCACGGGCCAGGTCTCTCAGAGCGGTGAGCAGTTGCTGCACCTCCGCCTCGCTGTGGGCGGCGGAGAGGGAGATGCGCAGCCGCGCCGTGCCCTCCGGCACCGTGGGGGGGCGGATGGCGGGGATCAGGATGCCGCGCTGTTTCAGGCCTTCCGCCAGGCGCAGGGCATCGTGATTGCCGCCCACCACCAGGGGCTGGATCGGGGTGTCGGAGGGCATCAGGCTCCAGGGCAGGTCCGCCACGCCGACCTTGAGCTGGGCGATGAGGGTGTTCAGGTGTTCCCGCCGCCAGCCTTCGGCGGCCATGAGGCGCAGGCTCGCACTCACTGCCGCTGCCAGCAGGGGCGGTTGCGCGGTGGTGTAGATATAGGTGCGAGCGCGGTTGACCAGCCATTCGATCAGGTCGGCGCTGCCCGCCACGAAGGCCCCGGCGACGCCGGCGGCCTTGCCCAGGGTGGCCATGTAGATGAGGCGGGGGCTGACGGAGTGCGGGCGCGCGTCCAGCACGCCGAAGCCGTGGGCGTCGTCCAGGTAGAGCCAGGCATCAAAGCGTTCGGCCAGGTCCATCAGGCCCGCCAGGGGGGCGAGGTCGCCGTCCATGCTGAACACGGTGTCGCTGGCGATGAGCTTGGTCTGCGCCGTGCTGGCGGCGAGCTGGCGCTCCAGGGTTTGCAGGTCGCAATGCGGGTAGCGCGTCAGTTTGGCGCGCGAGAGCACAGCGGCGTCTACCAGCGAGGCATGGTTGAGGCGGTCTTCGAACACCTCGTCGTGGCGGTCGAGCAGGGCGGGGATCACGCCCAGGTTGGCCATGTAGCCGGTGGAGAACAGCAGCGCGGCGGGCAGGCCGACGCAGGCGGCGAGTTCTTCTTCCGCCTGATGGTGCAGGCGGTGGTGGCCGGTGAGCAGGTGCGCCGCGCCCGCGCCTACTCCGGCCTCGGCGATGGCGGCCTGGGCGGCGGCGGCGAGGGCAGGGTGGTTGGCCAGGCCCAGATAGTCGTTGCTGGAGAAGCTGAGATAGTCCGCGCCGTCCACGCGCACACGCACGCCCTGGGGCGTGTCCAGCACGCGACGGCGGCGGCGCAGGCCGTGGATGTCGAGGTCGGCGAGGGAGGAGGCGAGGGAGGTGGGGGTCATGGTGTGAGCGCCCCTCCCCCTCCGGGGGAGGGGCGGGGGGTGAGGGAGCAGCGGTTCATCCACCGCTCACGCTGCATCCAGCGTGGTTCCCTCACCCCGGCCCTCTCCCGGCGGGAGAGGGGGAAGGGCCTAATGGGGAAAGGCCTAATGCGCGCAGCGGCGGCCCTGCACCGGCGCGGTCTTCAGCCCCAGTTTGGCGAACAGGGCTTCGTCGGCGCTGACGTCGGGGTTGCCGGTGGTGAGCAGCTTGTCGCCGTAGAACACGGAGTTGGCCCCGGCGAGGTAGCACAGCGCCTGGCCCATCTCGCCCAGTTCCTGCCTGCCGGCGGAGAGGCGTACATGCGAGGCGGGCATCGTGATGCGCGCCACGGCGATGGTGCGCACGAATTCCAGGGGGTCGAGGTCGCCGGCCTTGCCTGCGCCGCACAGGGGAGTGCCCGGCACCTGGACCAGCAGGTTGATGGGTACGGATTCCGGTTGCGGGTTCAGGTTGGCCAGTTCCATCACCAGACCGGCGCGCACGCGGCGCGATTCGCCCATGCCGATGATGCCGCCGCAGCAGACGTGGATGCCGGCGTCGCGCACGCGCGCCAGGGTGTTCATGCGGTCGTCGTGGGTGTGGGTGGTGATGACCTCGCCGTAGAACTCGCTGGCGGTGTCGAGGTTGTGGTTGTAGTAGTCCAGGCCGGCATCCTTGAGGCGTTCCGCCTGGCCGGGTTTGAGCATGCCCAGGGTGACGCAGGTTTCCATCCCCAGGGCTTTCACTTCCCGCACCATGCTTTCCACGGTTTCCAGGTCTTTTTCCTTGGGGCCGCGCCAGGCGGCGCCCATGCAGAAGCGGGTGGCGCCGGCGTCCCGGGCGGCGCGGGCGGCGTCCACCACCTCGGCCACATCCAGCATCTTTTCTCGCTCCAGGCCGGTGTCGTGGCGAGCGGACTGGGAGCAGTAGCCGCAATCCTCGGAACAGCCGCCGGTCTTGATGGAGAGCAAGGTGGAAAGTTGCACCGCGTTGGGGTCGAAGTGCGCGCGATGCACGCTTTGCGCCTGGAACAGCAGGTCGTTCAGGGGTAGGGCGAACAGGGCTTCCACCTCGGCGAGCGCCCAGATCTTCCGTGCAATGGGTTGGGAGAGGTCAGTCATCAGTGTTGGCTCCGGTCGATTTCCATGTCCTGCCAGTCTTCCCTGCCGGCGCGCCAGAGGTCGTAGCTGGCCCAGGGCACCAGGGCGAGGATGAACAGCGCCCAGACGCCCATCCAGCCGGTAGGCAGGTGGGCGATGTCGTTGGACAGGATGGTGAGGAAGCCGACGATGGCGTAATACCGGTAGCCGGCCCATTTGGTGTAGTGGCACACGATGGGGTTGGGGTGGTGGGCGACGGAGGCGTAGACGAAGATGGAGGCCGCGAGCCAGATCATCACCGGCGGCAGTGACATGGCCATGGGCAGGAAGGCCATCTTCTTGTCGGCGATCATCTGCCCCAGCCCGAACAGGCTGGCCGCCAGCAGGGTGGAGCCGACGGCGGCGAGGTTGAACAGGCGCGCGCTGAATTTGCAGGACGCGGCGCTGATGTGGTGCTTTTCGCTCATGGACGCCTCATGTATGGGGGGCTGGCGGAGGGTGGCGCGGCATGGTGGGGGCGTGAAAGGAGGTTGTCAATTTTGTTTCGGCGTTATCTGAACAGCTGCGTTCAATTTGTGCAGTCGCGTGTGCCGCAGTCCTGTTTGCTGTGCGGGACGGGGGTCCGGGGCGCACTGTTGTGCGCGGGGTGCGCGGGCGATCTGCCGCAGTTGCCGGAGATGCGCTGCCCGCAGTGCGCCCTGCCTACGCCGGATGGGGGGTTGTGCGGTAACTGCCTGAAGCGTCCGCCCCATTTCGACCGCACCCGTGCGGCGTTTCGCTATGGTTTTCCGTTGGATGCGTTGGTCCAGGCCTACAAGTACCGCCACAGGCTGGAACTGGCGGATTTGTTCGCGCATGCCCTGGCCGGGGAGTTGGTTGGGAAGGTTCTCCCTGTCAATGCGTTTGCCGGGCCGCCCCTGAAACGAGTTGGCCCCAACGGGGGCGCAGTTGACCTGATCCTGTGCATGCCCCTGCACCCGGATCGTCTGGCGGAGCGGGGTTACAACCAGGCGACGGAAATTGCGCGGCGTCTGGCGCGGCATCTGCAACAGCCTTGGGCGGCGGAGGCCTGCCGCCGCATCCGCGCAACGCCGCCGCAGGCCGGTCTGGGCCTGAAGGCGCGTCGAAGCAATCTGCGCGGGGCCTTCGTCTGTGACGCCGATCTGAGCGGGATGCGCGTCGCCCTGGTGGATGACGTGATGACCAGCGGCAGCAGCCTGAATGAATTGGCGCGGGTGGTGAAAAAGGCGGGAGCGGTGGAGGTGGAGGCCTGGGTGGTGGCGCGGACGCTGTAGATCAAGCCAGCAGCCGCCGAATCGCAGCGGCGTTGCTCCAGGAAAAACACTGGTCCGCGGCCTCGGCGGCGGGCAACCAGAGGTAATTGAGGTGCTCGCGGGGGGAAAGGGTCACGGGTACGGGGTGCGGCGTGAGCAGGCCGAATACATGTTCCGTGTTGTGGGTGACGCCCGGTTCATAACGGTGGCGCCAGCGTTCAAAGATCTCGAAGCGGTTCTGCTGCCGCCAATCCGTGAGCGCGAACTGCATGGCGTCCAGCCCAGTCTCCTCGCCCACTTCCCGTATCGCTGTTTCGGTCAGGGTCTCGCCGGCATCCTGACTGCCGGTGACGGATTGCCAGTAGCCCGGCGCATCCGCCCGTTCCAGCAGCAGCACCTGTCGGTCAGGGGTGTGGATGACGACCAGCACCGAGACGGGAATCTTGTACATCCGCCTCAGAACAGTTCGATATCGGAACTGTCGCCCGCCTGGCCCTGGCGGGCGCTGAGATAGCGTTCCAGCGCAGCCTGGACATCGCCGGTGGAGACGAGGGTGTCGAACATCAGTTTTTCGTCTTCCATGGTGTACTTGGCCCGGATCTTCTGTTGCAGGGCGTGCCAGGAGAAGGGGTTGTAGAGCTGGCCAGGGTCATTGACGATGCCGGAGAGGTCTTCCAGGCTGCGGCAGACGTGGGACAGGCGCTGGGTCAGCCGGTCATAGAACTGGAAGGCGACGATGGCATGCTGCATCTGCCCGGAAACCGCTACGCCGGCCTCCTCAATGGATTGCTTGACCGGCGATTCGGGCAGGGTGTGCGCCGCCTCCACCAGAGCCATCAGATTGCCGTACATGCCTGTAAAGGAGTTGGTCAGCACCTCGACGGAACCGCTGGAGTCCTTCAGCGCCATTTCGATCTGCGCCATGGCCAGATTCAGCATCAGTATGGTTTCCCGCACCTGGCTCCAGTCGAGGTCCGGTCTGGCTGCCGTGGATGGGGTGGTGGTGAAGTCGCTTGCTGTGTTTTCAGGCATTTCCTGCGCTCTCCGATCCGTTTCTACGCTGTCGGTCGGTTCGTTTTTCGCCTGCGGCTGAACCGACTACTGCCCCCTTAACGGCGGGCAAGGAAAAAACTTGAAGTAGAGCGGGAATGCCGACGGGTTCAGCGCCGGCTGGACAGGAAGGCGGCGAGCGCCTTGATCTGCTGATCCGTCAGGGTCTTGGAGATGCCCGTCATGCGGATATCGACGCGCATGCCCCGACCCTCGCGGTATTGCTTAAGGGCGTTGACGATGTAGCTTGCGCGTTGGCCCGCCAAGCGTGCGACCTCATGATTGCCCTTGGCCTCGGCGCCATGGCAGCCAACGCAGGACTGCATGAAGTGTCTGCGACCGGATTCAATCAGACGGGAATCTTCCGCCGGGGAGGGCGCCACATCCTGAGCGGCATAGAAGATCGTCATGTTGAAGCGGTCTTCCGGTTTGAGGACTCTCACCAGACCGGACATGAACTCGTCTTTGCGCCGGCCATCCGCGAATTTTTCGGTCTGATTCAGCAGATAGATGGGGTTTTGCCCTGCCAGATTTGGGACATCGTCCTGCACGCTGTTGCCGGTGTCACCGTGACAGTTGGCGCACAGGCTGGCGGCCTTTTTGCCCGCGCGAACGGCGGCGGCGCGCAGTTTGGGGTCCGCCATGGCGTTTTCCAGTCGCGCCTCGGTGTCTTTGGAGACGGATGCCGCCGCTGCGGAACGGGTCGGTTGCATCGCAATAAGACAGACGGCGATCATCAGGCAGGTGTAATGCGAGGGATTCATGAGCGTACTGGCAGTCGGGTCTTCCGACAGTGTACCGCTTCAAATTGCTTTAAGCACCCGCACACCCCCCCTCCTGAGCATTGGCGCTCAGGACGATGAGGCGATGATTTGTGTTGCTCGCTGTTTATCGTCGCCGCAGTTTGTTGCCTCCCGTTTCAGGGGCTGCCGCCAGTTTCGAATACAGGCCGGTGGTTCGGTCCATGACTTCCAGGATGCGCTCGCTGGTTGTGGCCACGTCGGTGGCAAAGGCTATGTCCTGGCTGCCACCCCCCTGCTGGAGCAGGGCCTGTTCAAAGAACAGCCATTGCGTCTTGGCCAGTTCGAGTTCGCTCTTGATCTTGTCGGTGTTCTCCGGCGCCCGGCTGAGGGCCTGCATGGCGCTGATGAATTCGCGCTGCGCAAGCTGCGCCTGCTGCGTCATTTCCGGCGAACTGATTCCCCACTGGCGGAACATGTAGAACTTGGCCAGCCGCTGGGAAAGCATCCGCTGTCGACCTGCAATATTGATCAGGCGGCCCACGCTGGTGCCGGCCTGGAGTTCCAATTGCGTGGTGGCCAAGTGGGCCAGACTCAGGGCTTCTTCGCTCAAACCGGCAATCTTTTTGGCGTTTGCCAGGTGGGGGTTCCCCGAAAGCACCTGTTCGTATTGACGCCAGACCTTTTCGAGTTCTTCGTAGGTGGAGCGCACATCGGGCGTGGGAGCATAGGTTTTGAGTTCTGCCAGATGCTCCCGGTACAACTGCATGGACGCATCCAGGATCTTCCGGGATTTCTCCGGCACGATGCCCAGACCGGACTGGCAGTACGCCTTGGCCATGCGCTGGGACAGCATGCGCATTCGTCCGGCCTTGTTGATGGCGTCCTGGATGTCGCTGACCGCGCCCCAGGAAAACCCAGGCAACAAGCCGGCGGCCATGGCTGCCGCTGCAAGCAGAAAAGTCCTACGCCGAACCGTCACGCCGAAATGCCTCTGTTGCCGGGGAAGAGAGGGCTATTCCAACACGGCAGGCGCCCCGAAATTCCGCTGCATCCGGGGTTTCGTGGGTATCACCAAGGGGGTATTTGCCGGAACGGAAAATTGCGCATGCTGAAAAGAACGCCTCCGCACGGGCGCTGGAATTCGGCTTTTGCGCTGTTGACACGATGCAGGGGCATCAAGATAATGCGCACCCTTCGCAGCGGGAATAGCTCAGTTGGTAGAGCACTACCTTGCCAAGGTAGATGTCGCGAGTTCGAGTCTCGTTTCCCGCTCCAGATCACCATGGGGAAAGCCGAAAAGCTTTCCCCTTATGTTTTCGGCCCCCGGCGCGTTAGCAAAGCGGTTATGCACCGGATTGCAAATCCGTGTAGGTCGGTTCGACTCCGGCACGCGCCTCCAGTGTCCATGCGGCTTCCCAGACGGGAAGCCGTTTTTGTTTGCGGACCTGCCGAAAAAAGTAAGCGAATAGTAAGCGGATTTCGGCAATGCCCATCAATGCGCCGGGGGAAAATCTCCGCCTCCGGGCGGTCGCTGCCGAAGTCTGGAAGTCTGGAATTACCCCGCGCGCGCCTACGCCCGCGCACGCGAGAGAGAGGGGGCGTCCGTTCCCTGGTCGATGGAGTCTGTCTGTTTGGATATCCACTCACCAAGCGCCGCGCCGGGGCGGGGGAATGGTGGCTTCAGGGTATCGGGCGGCTCGATGCGCAAGACTGCATGCTCGCCCACATGGGGGTTGCATGTTCAGTACCTCCCTGAGCCACCGCCTGGCGGAACAACGCGGTTCGCATTACCCGCATGGCGATGTGCTCAGGAGGAACCGCGCATTTCCCCGCCTGCGACCACCACATCATCCAGGTCCACCACGCGCCGCCAGCCGTCCGGGTCTTGCCGGGCAGCCTCCAGGGCCAGGGCCAATTCATCGCCGGAGTAGTTCCAGCGTTCGGCCATTGCCAGGATGCGCCGCTCAAGATCAAGTGCGTTTTCCTGAAAACGTGCCCCGTGGCTACTGCAAAAACTGTCAAAAGGGGCTTCTTGCAGTTTTTGCAGTGGGGAGGGCGGGCACTTTTCCGAATCCATGCCCTTCAGTCGGTCGATGTAGCCCATCATGCACCCCCCCTCGGGTTCACCGCGTACACGGTGCCAGGCCGCCCGCCGGTGTCGGTCTTCGTGGCCGCCAGCCAGTCGAGTTCCACCAGCAGCCCCAGTGCTTCGGCAATCTGTGTCCGGTCGGAGAGTTGCGCCCACCCTGGCCGCCATACCTGCCAACTGGCAAATGCCCGGGGCAAGTCTCCCTTGCGGATGCGGGCAAGGATGGCCTTCGCCGCCCCCACCTCGGGCATGGTGACGCTGGCATAGGCCCGGCGGGCATGGGTTTCCAGGTATTCCACCCAGGCCAGGGCTTGCAGGGTGGCCCGTTCCGTTACCTGGCCGGTGCCGCCGCCGGCCAGGTGCAGCACCAGCGCCAGGGCGGGAACCAGCTTCCGATACTTGGCCAGGTGGGATTCCATCGCCGGATGTAGTTCCCCGGCCCGCAGGCGGGTTTCCAGGTCGGTGCGCCATTCCAGGAACAGCCCCAGGCCACCCGCATCAAAGCGCAGATAGGGCAGGCCCTCGGGTTCGCCGTCCATGTCGGTGTCACGTTGCGCACCGATGGCCTCGGGGGTGAGGGTGTCCAGGGTCTCGAACACCTTGAAGGCCGTGCGCTTGGCTTCACCGTCCGGCCATCTGTCCACGTTGCGCCAGTCGCCCCCGGTGTCGGGCCAGACCAGCAGACCGAAACGCTGGATCAGGCCATCGTCGCCCGCGCCGCCCTTCACTGCATGGCGGATGTACTCGGCAATCCGTCCGGGTTGGGTGGAACCCAGCATGGAGAGACAGACGGCGGGAATGAGCAGGTTCAGGCCGCGCCCGATTCGGTCGAAGGTGTAGGAGGAATTGCCATTCCAGCCGGTCAGGTAGAAGCCGCGCGCTTCGGCCTGGTCTTCGCGGTCAAGCCCTTTCAGCAGGGAAACCATTTCATCCCGATGCACCAGCAAGCCGTTCGGATTCTGCCGATGCAGTTCTCCCAGGGAGGCCGCGTTGCTGTCCACCGCGATGTAGCGGCGCACGGTCGGGGCTTCCGGTTCCTCGCTGTTGAGGTAGTCGGACACGTCGGTTTCCGGCGCCCTGGCCAGCACCTTGCGCGCGGCCTTCTCGCCTTCTTCGGCGCGCAGCTTCGCCAGCTTCACGGCTCGCGCGTAGTTCTTGGCTTCGGCCTGGTGGGCTTCCGTCGCCGTTGCCGCCAGCCGCTTGATCGGCGACAAGGCCGCTTCCAGGGCGGGGCTTTTCAACACGCCAGGCCGCCCCACCACCAGCGCCCATTGGTTCGGGGTCTCGGTCCAGTCGGTGCGCGATTGCGGGCGGATGCCCAGCTTGCGCCCGATGATGGAACCCAGGCCGGCCATGATCGCCACCGCCACGAAGTCGGGGGCGCACTGGACACGCTCGCAAATATCCGATGCCCAGGGTTTGAGGGTGTCGGGCAGCAAGGCGAGGTCGAAGGCCGCCACCGGGGGCAGGCCATCGGGCAGGGGTTGCGGTTCCGGCCAGCCGTTGCCCTCAGAATCGCCCGCTGGCGCGTTCCGCCCGGCTTGTTGATGCAAGGGTGTCATCTGGCCTGTTCGGGCCTGTCTCGCGGCATCAATGCGTGCCGCCGCTTGGTTATAGCGGCTCAGTGGGTTGTCCATACCACCCCCTCCGCCGCTTCGATGCGCTCCACCGCCAAGGCCAGGCGCTCGAAGTCAGCATCCGACAGCGCCTTGCCCTCCAGGGTTTCCAATGCCGCCAGATAGACAAGCTTGGCCTCGAAGACGAGACAGCGCAGGGCGTCCGCCGCACTGAACGGGTTGCGTTCGGGCTTCCGCCCATCCAGCAGGGGGCGGGGCGGGAACAGGTCGGACATATTCATGCCCAGGGCAGCGAGGATTTCATCGACGCTATCGCCCCCGAAGTCGTGCAGCAGCACGCGGCCATCTGGTAGCGCGCGGATCGTCATGCTGGGGTGTTTGTCGTCCCGTGTCGGGCAGGATGCAATCCACCTATCCGGGCCGGTGCGCTTTACCCGGTCCAGACGTGAAAGCAGGTCATCGGCGCTCATATCCATCCCCTGCGCAATGCCCAGGCCGTCACCGGCCCTGTCCGGATTCGTTTTGATGGACGGGGGGGCTCATTTCTGGCCCCAGTTCTTCCTCCGGCTGGGTGTGCAGGCCAGTGGACAGGCGTTCTACGGCATCAGCCGGCCAGAGAAGCAGCCTATTCGGCATCTTGACGGGGCGCAGGCCGAAGTAATGCCCGTTCCGACAAAGGTTGGCACGCAGGGTTTGCGGCTTGATGCCCAAGCGTTCGGCCAGGGCTTCGGTAGTCAGGTGGGTTTGCATCGCATCGCCTTTCGATGAATGCCGGGGCGTTTCCCGGCGTCGATGCGGATGCTGCCCGCCCCCCTCCGTACTATGTGGCCGCGTTGTACGGTTTTTGCGGTTGCGTCGGCGTCGATGCGTAGGCTATTCGTTCGCGGTCATTGGCCAGCTATAGGCTCGATGCCACGCTGCAAGCTGGCGTGACGCGGCAACAAGTGGCCCAACTTCCCCCGCGCGCGCTTGTTCAACAAGCTCTGCCCAGTCGAATGATGGCTTCATGCTGTTGCGGCCTGAGCCTCCTCGTGGTGTCGATCTCGGGTGACAGCCAGGCGCAGCCCAGCCCCGGCCAGGATGGCCAGCAAGGTTTTCAGCGTCGGGTTGCCCTTGGGCGACAGGGCGCGGTAAAGGCTCTCGCGCTGGATGCCGGCCCGGTCTGCCACGGCATCCATGCCTTGTGCTTGCGCCACTTGGCGCAGCGCCATCAGCAGGGCCTCGCGGCCTCCCGGTTCGTCTATCGCTTCCAGGCTGGCGGCCAGGTATTCATCGGCAAAGCTGGCATCCTCGCGCAGTAGTTCGACCATCATTTCATCGTGTGGGCGTGATGCTTTCATGCGTTCCTCCGTTTCCAGTCTGCCCAGTAGCTCAGGGCGGTTTCAATGTCGGCTTGCTGGCGGCGCTTGTCGCCACCCACCAGCAACAGAATCAGGCGCTCCCCGGCGCGGGCGTAATAGACGCGGTAGCCTGGCCCGTGGTCTATCCGCAACTCCCACACGCCACCGTCCAGCGGCTTGCAGTCGCCAAGGTTGCCAGCGGCCAGACGTTGCACCCTGGCGGTAATCCTGGCCTTCGCCATCCTATCGGCCAGCGATGAGAGCCAATCCTTGAAAGGAATTCGCCCATCGGGGGTCAGGTAGTCGCGTATCTCGTTCATTGGATTTGTAGCATATAAGTTACGGAAGTTCCCGGCAATCTCGGGTCAGGCGGTTTCCACCAGCCGCAAGCCGACCTGCTCTTCCTTCGGCTGTTCGATGCCGGCCTGTTCCAGAATCCACGCCTCAATCCTGACGTGCCACATGCGCAACAGGTCGAGAGGGCGGCGGCGGTAATGCTTCTCGGCAATGGCGGATGGTTTGTGGCCCATGATTTGGGCCACCACGCCCACGGGCGCTTCTGTCCACTCCGCCAGGGTTCCGAATGAACGGCGCAGGCCATGCAGCGATACATGCGGCAAGCCAGCCACTTGCAAGGCATCCTCGTGCGGTTGCCACACGGCGGCAATGCGCCCTGTCTTTGAGTTCCTGGCCGCGCTGCTGAATACCCACTCATTGCGGCGCGGCAGACTGGTCAGCAGTGCGGCAACAAAAGGCGTGAGTGGAATGATGCGGCCCGACTCTTCCACCTTGTCGGCAATCTTCAATGACTTCCATTGGAAGTCCACATCAGCCCATTTCAGGCTGGCCAGTTCCTCGCGTCTTGCCCCGGTCAGAATCAGCCCTTGCAGGTAGGCGCTCACGGCGGGAGGGGTGATTTTCTTCACGGCAGCGAACCATGCGGCCAGTTGCTCACGTTGCAGGCAGTCATCCTGCTTGGCCCTGGCGCGCGGTACATGGTCTTTTGCGATGCGCGAGCCGACTGCATCAAGGTCAACGGATGCCTTGTAGTCGTCATGCCCGGCGCTCCACCGGAGAAAGGCGCGCAGCAGGCGGTAGGCAAGCGCGGCTTTGGTCGGGCGGGTTTGGGTTTCGTTGTCAAGCCAGGTTGCCACCTTGGCGGCAGTCAGGTCATTCAGCCTATGCGGCATCAGCGCGGCCAGCGGGCCGGCCTTGAGCGTGCCGGTTCCCCGCTTGCGTTGAATGTCGCCGCCCCTGGCGAACTCTTCGTGGTCGGACAGATGGCGGGCGCTCCATTTGCCTCTGCGGGCCTCAACGTAGGCGCTCCACGCCTCCGAGACCGTCACATCCCGGCGGCGCTGTTCCAGCTTCTTCGCTTCGGCGGCGGCGATGCGTTCGCGTTTCTGTTCGCGCGGGTCTGTGCCTTGGTCGGTCAGGGTTTGCAGGCGGTTGGCCTCTTGGCGGGCCTTGTCGAGAGTCCACGCACTCACTGTGCCGATGGTGACGCGAAGATCCTTGCCGTTCAGCTTGGTCTGAAAAACGAAGGTCTTGCGCCCCCCTTGGGAGGCCTTGAGCCCGAATCCTTGGGTGACGGTGTCCCACAAAAACGCGGCGGATTCATCCGGTTGGCAAGAGAAGGCGCTCACCCTTCCTTGCGTCAATTTTTCCTTCGCCATGTCTCGCCCCTGTCCTGCTTACTGAAAAAAGTAAGCGAATAGTAAGCAGATTTCGTGAATATGGCTCAATTTCAATCAATGCAATATCAGTGGATTTATTTCAGTAACGCATTGTTTCTAATTTGTTTTATGTGCTTTCTTGTGTTGATCGAAATGCATGCAAAATCACTGGATAGGCTGATTGCAAATCCGTGTAGGTCGGTTCGACTCCGGCACGCGCCTCCAGATGATTCAAGGGATCAGGTTCGCCTGGTCCCTTTTTTCTTGGGCGTCGAGCGCCGGTCCGGTCAGGCGCGACCGCACGGCAGTCTCGGCCAGGGCGGCCAGTTCACGCCGGTTTCCCGCATTGAGCGACGGCAGGAATTCCACTCGCACCATCAGTTTTCGCATGCGCGCAACGCGCCAGAGGGAGCCGAGCAGGCTCATGTCGCCGTAATAGGCGGCGTCGTGGCAGTAGCCGCCGTCTGCGTGGCGGTAGTGGATCACGCAGGGGATCACCGGGCAGCCGGCTTCCGCTGCGGGCTGGAACAGAAAGGGGAAGAAGGGCAGCAGCCCGCGGCCATCGCTGGTGGTGCCCTCCGGAAAGATCGCCAGGATTTCTCCGGCGTTCAGTCGGGCGGCGATGAGCTGATTCACCCGCAGGGCGTCCGATTTGCGTCCCCGCGTCAGGAAGATGGTCCCCGTTGCCTCTGCCAGACGACCGATCAGGGGCCAGTCGCGCACCTCTTCCTTGGATACGAAACGCGCCGGCAGCAGGGCGTGGAGGACGTGGATGTCAAGCCAGGAGACATGGTTGGAGACCAGCACCCCTCGGATGGGCGCAACGCCGTTGACCTCCACCTGGATGTCCAGGATGGCCATGAGTTGCGCCGCCCACGACACCAGCGCCTGGTCCCGTTGCTCCGGGGTGAGGGCCTGGAACCGCCACAGGACGATGCCGGAGCCATGCAGGACATGGACCAGTATCCGCAGGATTTTCAGCAGGGCAGTCAACAAGGCTGGCTCAGAGCTGGACCACGTGGATGTTGTTCAGGCTGCGCCCGAGAAAACTCTCGCCGATGCTCTGGAAGCGCAGGGGTACGTCGGTGACCCAGTACTGGTATTCCGGAGGCAGGCGCGCCGGATTGTGCAGGCCGCGTTCGCTCAGTAGCGCCGCGGCCTGTTCCGCCATGGCGTCGGCGGAATCCACCAGGGCCACGCCCGGCCCGGCCACGCGCGCCAGCATGGGCTTGAGCAGGGGGTAGTGGGTGCAGCCCAGGACCAGGGTGTCCACGTGTTCGCCCAGCACCGGACGCAGGTATTCCTCGGCGGTCAGGCGCGTCACTTCATGCTCCAGCCAGCCTTCTTCCACCAGCGGCACGAACAGCGGACAGGCGCGCGAGGTCAGGTGCACGTCGGGCTCGATGGCGTGGATGGCGCGCGCGTAGGCGTTGCTGTTGATGGTGGTGGGGGTGCCGATCACGCCGATGCGGCGATTGCGCGTGGCCGCCAGGGCGGACAGCGCGCCGGCCTCGATCACATCCAGCACCGGTGCGGGCGAGAGGTCGCGCACCACCTGCGCGGCCACGGCGGCCATGGTGTTGCAGGCGATGATGAGCATCTTGACCCGCTTCTCCAGCAGGAATTCGGTGAGCTGGGTGGTGTAGTGGGAGATGGTCTGCACCGATTTCACGCCGTAGGGCACGCGCGCGGTGTCGCCGAAGTAATGGATGGACTCGAACGGCAGGCGCTCCATCAGGGCGCGCACCACGGTAAGCCCGCCCACGCCGGAGTCGAATACGCCGATGGGGCTGGAAGGGTCGAGAGGATCGCTCATGGGGATGGGGTTTGCCGCAACAGCGCCCATTGTATGTGCTCGCGCACCAGGGCCGATGCGTGGTCCAGGCGCGCCGCCAGCGCGCTGCGGAGGGCGGCCTCCGGCGGTGCATTGCCCAGGGCCGTGGCGAGGTTGCGCAACCAGCGTTCATGGCCGATGCGGCGGATCGGCGAGCCTTCCAGCCGGGTCAGGAATTCCGCCTCGCTCCAGGCGAAGAGTTCCAGCAGGGAGGCGCTATCGAGGCCGTGGCGCGGCAGGAAATCCGCCCTCGCCCCGGCCTGTGCGAAACGGTTCCACGGGCACGCCAACTGGCAGTCGTCGCAACCGTAGATGCGGTTGCCCAGGAGCGGGCGCAGTTCCACCGGGATCGAGCCGGCCAGCTCGATGGTCAGATAGGAGATGCAGCGCCGCGCATCCAGCCGGTAAGGCGCGACGATGGCTCCGGTGGGGCAGGCGTCCAGACAGGCGCGGCAGCTTCCGCAATGTCCCCGTGTCGGCGCATCGGGCGGAAAGGGCAGGTCGCAATACAACTCGCCCAGAAAGAACCAGGAGCCGCCGCGCGTCAGGGTGAGTGTGTGCTTGCCCTCCCAACCCAGCCCGCCCGCCTTGGCGACTTCCACCTCCATCACCGGCGCGCTGTCGGCGTAGGCGCGAAAGGTGAAGGCGCCGACCGCACTGGCCAGGCGTTCCGCCAGGCGTTGCAGACGGGTGCGGAGGAGCTTGTGATAGTCGCGCCCCAGGGCGTAGCGCGAGATGTAGGCGCGGCGCGGGTCCGCCAGATTGGCCTCGGCGTCCGTCGCCTCGGGCAGGTAATCCAGCCGCACGCTGAGGAGGGAGCGCACCTCCGGCATCAACGCCGCGGGCCGCGCCCGGGCGACGCCATGGCGCGCCATATAATCCATTTCGCCCTGAAACCCCGCCCCCAGCCAGTCCATGAGCCGTTGTTCCGCCCCCTCCAGCGTCGCCGGCGCAAACGCCAGATCGGCAAATCCAAGTTCCCGCGCCCAGGCGCGCAGAACGGGTTTGAGGGCTTGCAGCGCCTCGGGAGAGCGGTCGTGAACCATGCCGACGATGATAGCTTGACCCTGCCGCTGGCCGACGCGGCGGCCACCCTGGCGCTGGGCGCGCGACTGGCGCGGGGGCTGACGCCGGGCATGGCGGTCTGGCTCTCCGGCGACCTGGGCGCGGGCAAGACCACGCTCACGCGCGGCCTGTTGCGGGAACTCGGCTACGAAGGGCGCGTCAAGAGCCCCACCTACACGCTGGTTGAACTTTATGGGCTTTCGAGCTTTAATCTCTATCACTTTGATTTATATCGTTTTGGTAGCCCAGATGAATGGCATGAAGCGGGGTTCCGCGAATTCTTCAACGACGCCAGCGTCTGCCTGGTGGAGTGGCCGGAAAAAGGCGGCGAGCGCCTGCCTGCGCCGGACCTGGAATGCCGGCTCGATTTCGTCGGCGAGGCGCGCGTGGCGCGTCTCACCGGCCTGAGCGAGGCGGGAAAACGATGCGTCGCGCACTTGCTGCACTGATCACCTGTTGGCTGGCCTGTCTGGGGCTGTCCGTCAGTGCGGTGGAGATCAAGGCGGCGCGAGTCTGGCCCTCGCCGGAATACACCCGCATCACCATCGAACTCGACGATGCCGTCACCTTCAAGCAGTTCCAGCTCAAGAACCCGGAGCGCGTGGTGTTGGACCTGGAGGGGGTGCAGCCCGAATCCATGCTGGTCGAACTGGCCACGCGCGTGCCGCCGCAGGACGCCTTCATCGCCGGCATCCGCGTCGCCCGCAACCGCCCCGGCGTGACCCGGCTGGTGGTGGAGGTGAAGGGCGAGGTCAAACCCCAGGTGTTCACCCTCAAGCCCATGGCGGAGTACGGCCATCGTCTGGTGCTGGACGTGTACCCCGCCGCGCCACCCGCACCGAACAAGCCGCCGGAAGACCTGCCGCCCGCCGCCGCAAACCCCGAAACGGTCACGGCCAGGCTGGTCGAGAAGACGGCCAAGGACGCCGCCAAAGCGGACGCCAAGACCGCCGAAGCGCGCCCCGCGGGCGGCAAGCCGGCCAAGGACGCCGCCAAACCGGCCTACACCCGCCTCATCACCGTCGCCATCGACGCCGGACATGGCGGCGAAGACCCCGGCGCACGCGGCGCCAACGGTTCGCGCGAGAAGGACATCACCCTGTCGGTGGCGCGCCGGCTCAAGGCCGTCATCGACAAGCAGCCCAACCTGCGCGCCTACCTGACGCGGGATGCGGACTACTTCATCCCTCTGCATGAACGGGTGAACAAGGCGCGTCGCGCCCAGGCCGACCTGTTCATGTCGATCCACGCCGACGCCTTCATCAAGCCCCATGCACGGGGCTCTTCCGTGTTCGCCCTGTCGGAAAAGGGGGCCACTTCCGCCGCTGCCAAATGGCTGGCCAAGCGCGAGAACGACGCCGACCTGATCGGCGGCATCAACATCGACGTGAAGGACGTACACCTCAAGCAGACCCTGATCGACCTCTCCCAGACCGCGCAGATCGCCGACAGCCTCAAGGTGGGGCGCGCCGTGCTGGATGAACTGGGAGGCATCAACCAGTTGCATAAAGGTCAGGTGGAGCAGGCCGGATTCGCCGTGCTGAAGGCCCCGGACATCCCCTCCATCCTGGTGGAGACCGCGTTCATCTCCAATCCGGAGGAGGAAAAGCGTCTCAACGACGATGACTACCAGGCCCAGCTGGCGGAAGCCATCGTGGCCGGGATCAAGCGGTATCTGGAAAAGAATCCTCCGCTGGCGCGCGCACATGCCACGCATCAGTTCTGATTCCTCTTGCGCTCGCTCGTGGTGGGCCATGCTTCTGCTGGCCGCGACGTCTGCCGCCTGGGCGACCGGGTTTGCACCGATCCCAGGGGTGGACGATGTTGGCGCCCTGGTGGGGAAAAAATCCGAGCGCATCGTCCTGACCACGGATGACGTCAAGATTCTGGAGCCGGTATGTGTGCTGGTGCTGTCCTACGCCGATGAAAAGGGTGCTCGCTGGTGGTTGCGTCTCCAGTCCACCCGGCTGCTGGACCGCCCCGAATACCAGATGGCCAAGGGCACCAAGTCCTTGCATCACTATTGCTGGGGCCAGATCTACAACTTCCGTCGTTTGCGTGAGAGCGACCCGAAGAAGCGTCAGCAACTGGCGCAGGCGGCCGCCCGCGACTACGACTTCGTCGTCAGTAATCCGGAATACCTGCCCAAGGACTGGCCCTGGCTGGCCAAGGTGCACACCCATATCGGCGACATGAGGAATGCCAGTGAAGATACCGCTGCCGGCATCACCTCCTACCAGAAGGCGATCTCTCTGAACCCGGAATACGACCTGGCCTATTTGGGTCTCGCCACCCTGTACAGCGACATGAAGGACTCCGCCAAGGCCATGGAAACCGTGGTCGAAGGACTGCGCCACCGACCCGAATCCATGGGGTTGAAGCGGCGCTATGACCAGCTTGGCGGACGCAAGCCGTATCCGGAGCCCTATCCAAAATCTCCCCCCGCAGCGCCGGAGGAGCCCGCCCCCGCCGTGGTGAAACCGGAACCGCCCCCGCCTTCCCTCCCCGCTCCCGGCGCGGATGCCAAGCCTTCCGCCCCCGCCGCCCCCGGCAAACCCAAGTACTGCCGTTTCTGCCCCTGATGCCGCCCAAGACGGGGCGGGATGGGTGCGCTCCGGTTTGCTGGCTATACTTGCCGGCGTGAACAGCGCGCGAAATCCCCCTATGTCCGGAACACCGTTTTGGCCCCACCTCTGCCTTGGTCTTTCCGGGCGCTTGGCCTTCCCGCAGGGGGCGGTGTGCTGAAGCCGATGGTCTTCGGTTTGTGGTTGCTGGGAGCTGGCTGGCTGGTCAGCCCGGCTGCCGCAGCCGGCGCCAAGGTCACGGCCAACACCGGATTCACCGGCGTCAAGGTGGAGGCCAGCATGCTGGTGCAGGCGGACGCCCAGACCCTGTGGGCGACGCTCACCGACTACAACAAGCTCGCCACCTTCATCCCCGACATGGTGTCGAGTCGCATCATCTCGCCGCCGGGCGCGCCCAAGAAGGTGGAGCAGGTGGCCGATTCCGGGCTTTTTGCCTTTGTCATGCCGGATCACGTGGTCCTGCTGATGGAGGAAAGCCCCAACCAGCTCATCCGCTTCCGTTCCGTGTCCGGCAAGGTGCTGGCCATGAATGGCGAGTGGCGCATCCTGGGCGACACCGCCCCGGTGACCCTGATCTACCGTTCCCATGTCGTGCCCGTGGCGCCGCTGCCGCCGCTGGTGTCCGGCTATTTCGTGGAGGACGAGGTCAAGAAGCGCTTCGAAGCCGTAGGGCATGAGGCGGAACGCCGCATGAAGAGCGGGCTGCACAGCAATCCCTGGTTCTACCGATAAGGGGACGTAGCGATGAAGTCGTACCTCGGACTCGCCCTGATCCTGCTGTTTTCCGGTTGCGACCAACTCAAGGAGCGCGCCGGCATCCACGACCCGGTCAAGATGGAAGCGGAAGGCAAGGCCATCGGCGGCGCCTGTCGCCATGCCGGGCGCGGGCTGGAGGATTGCTACCGGCTCAACCCCCAGGCGGACAAGGCGGCGGTGTACGCGGGCTGGAAGGAAATGAACGAATACATGGCCAAGAACAGCATGCAGGCCGTGGAACCCGTCGTCCCGGTTGAAGCCCCGGCAGCGAAGGGCAAAAAGGCCAAGGTCGCCGAAGAGGGGGATGGCGATGGCGCCCCCGCCAAGAAGGCCAAGCACTGACGCCCCGTCATGAAGCCGGCCCTGCGCATCGCCTCGTACAACATCCACAAGGGCCTGTCCTTTTTCAACCGCCGTCTGGTGGTGCATGACCTGCGCGAACGTCTGGCCCGCATCAACGCCGATATCGTGTTTCTGCAGGAGGTGCAGGGCCGGCATGACCAGGGTTCCTGGCGTTACGACGCCTGGCCGGAACAGCCCCAGCACGAATTCCTGGCCGACAGCCTGTGGGATCAGGTCGCCTATGGCCGCAATGCGGTGTACGACCACGGTCACCACGGCAACGCCATCCTCTCCCGCTACCCCATCCTCGCCTGGGAGAACGTGGACATCTCCGCTCACGCCTTCGAGAGCCGCGGCCTGCTGCATTGCGAACTGGAAGCGCCCGGCTTCAGCGAACCTCTGCACGCCATCTGTCTGCACCTGGCCCTGAACGAAGCGGGCCGCCGCAAGCAAGTGCACCAGTTGTGCGAGCGCATCCGCCGCATGGTGCCGGATACGGCGCCGCTCATCATCGCCGGGGACTTCAACGACTGGCGTCAGCGCACCGGCTCCTATCTGGCCGAGGAACTGGGCCTGCGCGAGGTGTTCGAGGTCACGCGCGGACGTCCCGCGCGCAGTTTCCCCGCGGCCCTGCCCATGTTCACCCTCGACCGCATCTATGTCCGGGGGTTCAACATCCACTCCGCCCAAGTGCATCAGGGCGTGAACTGGCGTCGTCTGTCCGACCACGCCGCCCTCACCGCGCACCTGCGTCCCCTGGCCTGAACCGCTGCGGTGATCCGCGAAGGCAACCGCCTCACCCTGCTGGAAAACGGCGAGGCCTACTTCCCGGCCCTGGTGGCGGCGCTGGACAGCGCCCGTATTGAAGCCCACGTCGAGACCTACCTCTTCCGCGCCGACGCCTCCGGCATGGCTGTCGTCCGTTCCCTCATGCGCGCAGCGCGGCGGGGGGTGGTCGCCCGCCTGCTGATGGATGGGTTTGGCTCGCGCGGTCTGTCCGCCGTACTGCTGGCGGAACTGCGTACTGCGGGGGTGGAGGTGCTGTTTTTCCGTCCCGAACTGGGCGCTTTGCGCATACGCCGCTCGCGCCTGCGTCGTATGCACCGCAAGCTGGCCGTGGTGGACGCACGGGTGGCCTTCGTGGGCGGCATCAACCTGATCGACGACCTGAACGGACGCAATCTGGCCGCGCCCCGTCTCGATTACGCCGTGCAGGTGGAGGGCCCCCTGGTGGCCGACATCCATGCGGCGGCGCGCCGGCTCTGGCTTCAGGTGGGATGGAGCCGGCTCGGCCTGCGCCGGGGCGAGGACGCCTGGCTGAAGCCCGTGATCCAGCCCGCCGGCGCGCAGCGCGCCGAACTCTGCATGCGCGACGCCCTGCATCACCGCCACAGCATCGAGTCCGCCTACCTGGAGGCGATCCAGCATGCGCGCCAGGAGATCTTCCTGGCCAATGCCTACTTCCTTCCCGGCCTGCGCTTCCGCCGCGCCCTGGTGGAGGCGGCGCGGCGCGGTGTGCGCGTGGTCCTGATCATGCAGGGGCAGACCGACCACCCCCTGTTCCGCGCCGCCACCCGGGCGCTGTACCGCCATTTCCTGGAAAACGGCATCGAGATCTTCGAATACCACGCCAGCGAACTGCATGCGAAGGTGGCCGTGGTGGACGGCTATTGGGCCACGGTGGGGTCGAGCAATATCGACCCGTTCAGCCTGCGTCTGGCGCGTGAGGCCAATGTCATGGTGCATGACCGCGAGTTTGCCCAGCACCTGATGGCCAGTCTGGAGACGGCCCAGAGCCGGGGCGCGCATCGCGTACACCGCATGGTCTGGCGGCGCATCTCGTGGCCGGTGCGCCTGGGGTCGTGGCTGGCCTACGGGCTGGTGCGGGTGCTGATGGGGCTGGCCCGGTTCGCGCCGGAGCCGTCCGCGTCAACCGATTCCCGCGATCCCTTCGCCCCGCTTTGACCGGGGCCATGCCATCAGTGAAGATGCGCCCCTTCGATTTCCTGGCCCCGGTCGATGCGCGCGCATCTTGTAGCGCCGGCATCCCTGCCGGCTCTACCCGGCGTTCAGGTTCATGAACAGGACGCATATGAAAGACGCTGGTGAGGATGTGCAGGTAAACAGCCAGAATGGCCCCGCTCCCCGCGTGCTGGTGTTCTCCATGCTGTTCCCCGGCCCCGCCGACGCCCAGAGCGGCGCGTTCATCCGCCAGCGCATGTTCCGGGTGGCCCGGCATCTGCCCCTGGTCGTGGTCGCCCCCCGCCCCTGGATGCCGGGGCAGGGGCTGATCCGCCTGTTCCGCCCGCACTACCGCCCCCCCGCTCCCGCCTTCGAGATTCAGGACGGCATCGAGGTGCATCGTCCCCGCTTCCTCTCCATCCCCGGCCTCTTGAAACGCTGGGACAGCCTGTTCATGGCTCTGGGCAGCTACCTCACCGTGCGGCGTCTGCAACGGCGCCTGGGCTGCAATCTGATCGACGCCCACTTCGGCTGGCCCGACGGGCACGCCGCCACCTGGCTTGGGCGCTGGCTCGGGCTGCCGGTCTCCATCACCCTGCGCGGTTCCGAGCTGGTGCATACGCGCACGCCGGCCAAGGCGCGCCGCCTGGGACAGGCGATGCAGCGCGCCACGCGCGTGTTCGCGGTCTCGCGCGAGCTGTGCGACCTCGCCATCCGTCTTGGCGCGGACGCGGCCAAGGCCAGCGTGGTCGGCAACGCGGTGGACAGCGAACGCTTCCGCCCCGAACCCCGCGCCGAGGCGCGCGCCCGTTACGGCCTGGCGGCAGAGGACGGGCCGGTGCTGGTGAGCGTGGGCTGGCTGGTGGAGGGCAAGGGGTTCCACCGGGTCATCGCCTGCCTGCCGGAACTCCTGCAACGCCACCCCAACCTGAGCTTGCTGGTGGTGGGCGGCCCCAGCCCGTCGGAGAACATGGAACCCCGCCTGCGCGCCCAGGTGGCGGAACTGGGGCTGGAGGCGCGCGTGCGCTTCCTGGGTGCGTTGCCCCAGACCGAGCTGCGCTGGGCGCTTTCCGCCGCAGACGTGTTCGTGCTCTCCACCCGGCGCGAGGGCTGGGCCAACGTGCTGCTGGAGGCCATGGCCTGCGGCCTGCCCGTGGTGACCACGCGGGTCGGCGGCAACCCCGAGGTGGTGTGCCGGGACGAGTTGGGGGAACTGGTTCCCTTTGATGATCCCGCCGCCCTGCGCGACGCCATCACACGCAGCCTGGAGCGGGAGTGGGATCGGGCCGCCATCCGCGCCCATGCCGTGGCCAACTCCTGGGACAGCCGGGTGGCCGTGCTGTGCGAGCACTTCAGCGCCATGGTGCGGCCATGAATTCCCGATTCTGGCTGATCGCCGTGCTGGGCGGGCTTGCCATCACCCAGGCCTGGGCCGTGTCCCGACCGTCGCCGCGGGTATTGCAGGTTGGCCCCGCGCGCACCCTGCAAGCCCCCAGCCAGGCGGCGCGCGTGGCGCGAGATGGCGATACGGTCGAGATCGACGCGGGGGAATATCGGGGCGACGCCGCCATCTGGCGCGCCCACGGGCTCAAGATTCGCAGCGTCGGCGGCATGGCGCTGTTGCGCGCCGCCGGGGCCTCGGCGGAACAGAAGGCCATCTGGGTGATCAAGGGCAATGACACGACGGTGGATGGCATCGGCTTCCTGGACGCCCGCGTGGCCGACCGCAACGGCGCCGGCATCCGCCTGGAAGGGCGCAACCTGACCGTGCGCAACAGCCTGTTCCGGGATAACGAGAACGGCATCCTCACTGGCCAGAATCCGGACAGCGAGGTGCTGGTGGAGCACACCGAGTTCGACCACAACGGCTATGGCGACGGGCAATCGCACAACCTCTATGTGGGCGCCATCCGCCGCTTCACCCTGCGCTTCAGCTACAGCCACACCGCACGGGTCGGCCATCAGGTGAAGAGCCGCGCGGCGGAGAACCACATCCTCTACAACCGCATCGCCGACGATGCCGGCGGGCGTTCCAGTTACCTCATCGACCTGCCGGCGGGCGGACTTTCCTATGTGGCGGGGAACGTGCTGCATCAGGGCGCGCTGGCCGAGAACTACACCATGGTGTCCTACGGCGCGGAAAAGCTGATGCATCCGGTGAACCGGCTATATGTGCTGCACAACACCTTCGTGAATGACCGGGAGCAGGGGTGCCGCGCGCTGTTCGTCGCGTCCGGAGCGGAGAAGGCGTTGATGCTGAACAACCTGATGGTGGATTGCGCCAAGACCGATGGGCCGGTGCTGGAAGGCAACACCGTGACGGCCAGCCGCGCCAGCCTGATGAATGCCGCCCAGGGAGATCTGCGTCCGCGTCCGGGCAGCGCCGCGGTGGATCGGGGCATGTCGTGCGCCGCCCTGGAGCGGCTCGATCTTTCCTGCCCGGAGATGCACTACCTCCACCCCCTGCGTTTCGAGCCGCGCCGCATCCAGGGCGCGCCGGACGCGGGGGCATACGAGAGTCCCCAGGGATCGGCTGCGCCCAGCCCGGCCCCCGAGGGGGCCAAGGGAAACCGGGGCGGCCCTTCGTTTTCCAGAGTGAGCGGGAGGTAGCGCGTGCGTAACGACATCATCATCATGACCCTGTTCCTGTGGGGCATGTTCCGCGTCTTCTCCCATGTGCATGTGGGCATTTACCTGTGGACCTGGATCAGTCTGATGTCGCCCCACACCATGCAGTGGGGCAGAACCTCCGGCATCCCCTTCTCCATGATCATCGCCGGCTCCACCCTGGCGGCCCTGTTCACCTCCAAAGACCCCAGGCAAAGGATCTGGTCGCCGGAGATGACGCTGATCCTGATCCACCTGGCCTGGGTGGGGATGACCACCTACTTCGCCATCAACGCCAGCGGGGCGTGGAAGGAATTCGATCGCTTCTGGAAGATCCAGTTGTTCACCGTGCTGGCCGTGGCCTTGCTGACGGATCGGGACAAACTGGACAAGTTCATCTGGATCGTGGCCGCCTCCATCGGTTTTTATGGCGTCAAGGGGGGCATCTTCACCATCCTCACCGCCGGTAATTCGCGCGTGTGGGGGCCGGCTGGCTCGTTTATCGAAGGCAACAACGAGATGGCCATGGCCAACCTGATGGTGCTGCCGCTGTTTTTCTACCTGCTGGGGATTCAGAAAAACGAGTGGATCAAGCGCGGAATCGTGCTGTCCATCGCCTTGAACGTGTTTTCCATCATCGGTTCCCAGTCGCGCGGGGCCATGCTGGGCATGCTGGCCATCGGCGGGTTTTTCTGGCTCAAGAGTCGATCCAAGGTCAAATCCCTTCTCTTGGTGCTGATCCTGGGCGGGACGGTGGCCTCGTTCATGCCTCAGGCCTGGTGGGACCGCATGAACACGGTGAAGACCCATGATCAGGACGCCTCCGCCATGGGCCGCATCAATGCCTGGGTGGTGGCCTTGCGCGTGGCCAACGATCACCTCATCGGCGGCGGCGCCAACGTGTTCACGCCGCGCATCTTCCAGCAATACGCCCCGGTGCCGGAGGATTGGCATGACGTGCACAGCATCTATTTCGAACAGATCGGCGAGCAGGGCTGGATCGGGTTTGTCCTCTACTTCAGCATCTATGCTCTGGCCTGGTTCCGTTGCAGCCGCATCATCCGGCGCTACAAGAACGACCCGGATAAAAAGTGGGCCGCCAGTCTGGCGGCCATGGTGCAGGTGGGGATCATCGGCTTCATGGCCGCCGGGGCCTTTCTGGGCCTCTCGTACTGGGATCTGCCGTTCGACCTCATCGTCATCGCCCTGGTCCTGTCCAAGATCCTGGAGCAGGAACAGGAAGATGCGGCTCAGGCGTCCAGGCCGGTGAGCAAGGCCGCCGCCCTGGCTGCAACTAGAGGGAACGGGCGGCGAGCCACTCCTCCAGCGTCAGGATGAGCCACAGCATCTTGCCGAAGTAGGTGGCATGGCCGGACATGTGCTCGCTCCGGATCAGGTCGATGTAGGCGGGCTGGAGGATGTTGCGGCGCTTGAATGCGGTCAGGGCCGCCTCGATGCGATCCCGTAGCGGCGCGTACTCCTTGGCCCACAGGCCGAAGGGCAGGCCGAAACCGTGTTTGCTCTTGTCGATGATCTCGTCCGGCAGGAAGCCTCTCAGCGCGGTCTTGAAGAACCAGCGCAGGTACTGGCCCTTCACCTTCCAGTCCGGCGGCGTCTCGCCCGAGAACTCCACCAGGGCGTCATCCAGCAGCGGATAGCGCACCTCGATCCCCGCGATTTCCGTCATGCCCGCCACCTTGCGCAGGTCGCAGTCGGCCAGGGTGAACTTCAGGTCCAGATGCAGCATGCGGTTGATGTAGGAGCGGGAATCGGCCCGGTCATACACCTCCTTGAGCCAGTCTTCCGGCTGGCGCGTGTCGAGTCCGGTGAGGAAACCCGGCGCGAACATCTCATCCAGAGGCTGGCGATAGATGAAGTTGTAGGCGCTCATGCGCTCCGGCAGGGGGATGTTGGCCTGCTGGATATAGCTTTGCAGCTTGCGCATCGGCGCAATTCGGTGCGCGCCGGGGAGATGGGCCAGGGGTTCGATCAGGCCGCGCCGCAATGGCCCCGGAATCAGGTGGTAGGCCTCGAAGATCTTCTGTTTGGCGTAGCGTTCGTTGCCGCCGAAGATCTCGTCGCCGCCATCCCCCGCCAGCATGACGCGGTAGCCCTCCGCCGCCGCCAGACGGGCGCAGTAGTAGGTGGGCACGGCGGATTCGTTGGCGAAGGGTTCGTCGAAATGGCGCGCGATCAGGGGGACGAGGTCGAGGATGTCCTGCGGCTTGAGGTAGTACTCGCGCATGTCCAGGCCGAAGCGGCGACCGGCGATGCGGGCGTATTCCATCTCATCGAAGCCGTTGGCGTCGAAGCCGATGGAATAGGTGCGCGCCTCGCCGCGCTGCTCCTTGAGCACGCCGCTGACGGTGGAACTGTCGGTGCCGCCGGACAGAAAGGCCGCCACCCGATCCTGACCGGTGGAACGGGCCACGCTCTCCCGCAGCAGGCCGTGGAAACATTGCGCCTGATCCGCGAAATCCGTCCGCGGCTCGTCCCGGTAAGCCAGCGCCCAGTAAAAGCCCTGGCTGACCGCACCCTTGCGCCAGTACAGCCACTGCGCCGGCAACAGCTTGTTTACCGCGCGAAAGATGCTGCCCGGCGCGGGCACTTGATAGAAGTAGAAGTAGTTGAACAGGGCCTGGGGGTCGAGCGTCGCGCCCACCGCGGGGTGCGCCGCCACCATGTCCACCTGGCTGGCGAACACCAGTCCGTTGGCGGAGGCGGCAAAGGCGAGTTTTTCCGCGCCGATGCGGTCCAGGGCGAGAAAGGCGCTGTGCTCTGCACGGTCCAGCACCGCCAGGGCAAAGTTGCCGTGGATGTGGCGCGGGGCGTCCTTGCCGTATTTGCGCCACAGGCCCAGCAGCTTGTGGGCGGAGTCGGAGGCCGGAACGCCGTCGAACAGTGGTCGTCCGGTGATGAGGGCGGTCAGATCGCCTTCCTGGGCGATGGACAGGGTGGATGCGGCCCCCAGGCCGGGGGTGTGCAGGCGCTGGGAAAGGGCCGTCGCGGCGCACTTGGCCAGCATGGCCTCCAGAGCGACTCCGGGGTCCATGTCCGGATGTCCTGTCCAGCCAGCTAGACGATGCATGAGGCCTCCGGGATCAGGGTTTGGGCGGGATCAGCGGGGCCTTGGGATAGCCCGCTTCATCCAGCAGGGCGGCCCAGGTGCTGGCCAGGAAGCCCTTTTCCGGCTTGCCGCCGATGACCAGGACCGGCACTTCCAGCGCGCCGATCAGCTTTTTCAGTTCCAGCGCCGTCTCCGGCGTCTTGGCCGGGTCTTTCAGGGTGTAGGGCACGCCGCGCTGTTTCAGGAAGTCCTTGGCCTGGTCGCACACCGGGCCGCATTCGTTGGAGTACAGCGTCACCGGCGATTTCTCGCGCGCCACGGTGGTGGCGTAGGTCTCCTTGGCCACCTCCACCACATTGCCCTTGCCCGAGATCTGCTGCGACTTCATGTTTTTCTGCACGGGCGGCTGGTCGCCGTAATGGACCTTGCCGCGTTCGTCCACCCAGCGGTACAGCTCGCCGCCCAGGGCGGGGCCGATGGAGGTTGCAACACAGAGGATCAGTAACAGGGGGCGCTTCATGGTCGGGTTCTCCAGGGACCGGGCGATTGTAATGCGCCGCCCGCCCTACCGGCGGCTGCGCGCGGCGCTCCAGATGCCGCGCCAGATCGCCACTTCCTCCTTCTCCAGTCCGGCGCGGGCGAAGAAGCGGCGCAGTCGCGGCATCAGACGCTTGGGGTGGGCGGGATCGAGAAAGCCGATCTCCACCAGGGTGCTTTCCGTATCCGCCAGCAGGCCCTCCACCTCGCCATGACTGGCGGGGACGAAGGCCGGAAGCTCCAGCACGGCGTCTTCCAGGGCGCTGCGCAGTTCGTAGGCGCAGACCTGTACCGCCGCGCCCAGGTTGAGCGAGGCGTATTCGGGGTTGGCGGGGATGTTGAGGAGCCAGCGGCAGAGCATGAGCTGGGCGTTGGAAAGGCCGTAGGTCTCGGAGCCGAACACCAGCGCCACCGGCCCCTGTGCGGCCAGACCGAGGATATCGGGCGCGGCCTGGCGCGGGGTGTAGGCCGGGTGCGGCAGGTCGCGCCGACGCGAGGTGCAGGCGGCGGCCAGCACGGTGTCGGCCAGCGCCGCCTCCAGGGTGGCGACGATGTGCGCCCGCTCCAGCACGTCCACCGCGCCCGAGGCGCGCGCCCGCGCCTCGTCGTCCACGGTGCAGACCGGGTCCACCAGCCAAAGGTCGGACAGGCCCATCACCTTCATGGCGCGCGCCACCGCACCGAGGTTGCCGGGATGGCTGGTCTGCATCAGCACGACGCGGATGCGGGAGAGGGGAGTGGGATCGTTCACGGTAGAATCCGGCCTGCTTTCACGTTCTTTACCAATCATGCACCCGATGCTCAACATAGCGGTCAAGGCCGCCCGACGCGCTGGCGTCATCATCAACCGCGGCAGCCAGGATCTGGGCCGCCTTACCGTCCGCACCAAGCAGGAGAATGACTTCGTCAGCGAGGTGGACCAGCAGGCCGAGCAGGCCATCATCGAGATCCTGCTGGAGGCCTTTCCGCACCACGCCATCCTGGCGGAAGAGTCCGGCAGCGTAGGCGATTCCGAGTATCAATGGGTGATCGACCCCCTCGACGGCACCACCAACTTCCTGCACGGCTTTCCCCAGTATGCGGTGTCCATCGCCCTGCTGCACAAGGGCCAGCTCTCCCAGGCCGTGATCTACGACCCGGTGCGCAACGACCTCTACACCGCCTCGCGCGGACGCGGCGCCTTCCTGAATGACCGCCGCATCCGCGTCTCGCGCCGCGACAAGCTGGCCGACGCCCTCATCGGCACCGGCTTTCCCTACCGCGATTTCACCCATCTGGACGCCTACACCGCCATGTTCCGTGACCTGGTGCAGAAGTGTTCCGGCCTGCGTCGTCCCGGCTCCGCCGCGCTGGACCTGGCCTGGCTGGCGGCGGGACACACCGACGGTTTCTTCGAGATCGGCCTCAACCCCTGGGACATCGCCGCGGGCTGCCTGCTGATCCAGGAGGCGGGCGGCCTGGTCAGCGACTTTGTCGGCGGTGAGGATTTCCTCAAGAGCGGCAACGTGGTGGCCGGCTCTCCCAAGGTGTTCGTGCCCCTGTTGCAAGCCATCCAGCCCCACCTCACGCCCGCGCTGCGCGGCGTCGAAGGCTAGAATTGGATCGTCCCCCGCCTAAGGATTCCGTCATGCGTTACGCCCTGCTGCTTGCCGCCCTGCTCCTGCCCTTGTCCGTCCAGGCCAAGAGCCCGCCGCTGGAGCCGCTGCCCTACATCCCGCCGCCTCCGGGCATGGCTGCCGATGCCGATCTGGAACCCCAGATCACCATCCGCCGCAAGGATGACAGCCGCATCGAGGAGTTCCGCATCAAGGGCCGTCTCTACATGATCAAGATCACCCCGGCGCACGGCAAACCCTACTTCCTGATCGACCACAAAGGCGACGGCCAGATGACCCGGCATGACGACGTGACGCCGACCCTGAGTGTGCCTCTGTGGGTCATCCACACGTTCTGATCGCCGCCTGAATTCCACTTCACGCCCCCGCCCGGGGGCGTTTTCATTGCCGCCATGAACCGAATCCGCATCGTCCATCCCCCCGCCTCCGCCGGTACGGCCTGGGTTCTCGCCGGCTGGAAGACCTTTCGCACCGCTCCCGTGGTCTGGTCGGGCATGACCGCCATGGTGTTCATGCTGATGCTGGGGCTGGGGCTGTTGCCGTTTGTGGGCGGCCTGACGGTCTACCTGATGTCCCCCTTCCTGGTGGCCGGATTCCTCGCCGCCAGCCGCGCCACGGAGGCGGGGGAGCCCGTCACCTTCCTGCATCTGGGCGTCGGCATGGCCACGGGCCAGCGCGGGCTGCTGGGCATCGGCCTGACGTATCTCGTCGCCACCCTCATCGTTTTTCAGATCGTCCACTACGTCACCGGCGCCAACCTGGAGGCCATCCTGGCCCAGGCCCATCACCCCAAGGCGATGACCCCGGAAGAGGCCGAGGCGATCCTGGACCAGGCCCTGCCCGCGTTGGGGCTGGGCACACTGCTGCTGGCCCCGTTGCTCATGGCCACCTGGTTCTCCCCCGGTCTCGCCCATTTCGAGGAATTCCCCGCCGGCAAGGCCATGTGGTGGAGCCTGTGGGCGTGCTGGGTGAACTGGCGTCCCATCCTCTATTACTCGATGTTGCTGGGGCTGGCGGGCGTCCTCGCCCTGCTCATCCCGTTTGGCTTGGGGCTGCTGGTGTTCCTGCCTGTCACCCTGGCCTCCACCTATGCCGCCTACCGCGACATCTTCGTGCCCATCGAGCCCCCCGCTCCCGAGACGGAAGCGCCTCCGCAGGATCTGGAGGTTGCGCCCGACTTCGATCACGACCCGCATCCCTGAACCGGTGCGGCCCGGTTGCCGCGCGCGCCCATGCCTGAAATCTCCCTCTACGCCATCTTTCTCGCCGGTCTCCTGGGCGGGGCGCATTGCGTGGGCATGTGCGGCGGCATCGTCGCGGCCATGTCCTTCCAGGCCGGTGCGCGTCAGCCCTTTCTGCATCACCTGGCCTACAGCGCCGGGCGCATCGCCAGCTACACCGCCGCCGGGGCGCTGGCCGGGCTGGCGGGCAGCGCCGTGTTTCTGTCGGATGAACTGCGTCCGCTCCAGATCGGGCTCTACGTCCTGGCCCAGGGCGTGTTGATCCTGCTCGGCCTCTACCTCGCCGGTCTCAACCACGCCGTACTGCGCCTGGAAGGCGTGGGCGGCGGGCTGTGGCGGCGGGTGCAGCCCTTGCTGGCGCGCGTCATGCCGGTGAATACGCCGGGTCGCGCCCTGGCGGCGGGCGGGCTGTGGGGCTGGCTGCCGTGCGGACTGGTGTATTCCGTGCTGGTGGCCGCCCTGGGCAGCGGCGGCCCGGTGCAGGGCGCGCTGCTGCTCGCCGTGTTCGGCCTGGGCACCCTGCCCAACCTGCTGCTCATGGGCTGGGCCGCCGAATCCCTGCGCGAACTCACGCGCCATCCCGTCTTCCGCCGTATTGCCGGGCTGATCGTGGCCGGGCTGGGCGTGTGGGGGATGGTGCAGTTGACCAACGCTAGCTGGTAGCCTCCCCGTAGCGTCGGCTTCCAGCCGGCAAGTGGCCGGCAAGGATGCCGGCGCTACACCTGACTCATCACCTATTCGCCATGACTCCCATGACCCCCCAGGAAATCGTCCACGAACTCGACAAGCACATCGTCGGCCAGGAAGCGGCCAAGCGCGCCTGCGCCATTGCCCTGCGCAACCGCTGGCGGCGCATGAACGTGGGCGACGCCCTGCGCCAGGAGATCACGCCCAAGAACATCCTCATGATCGGCCCCACCGGGGTGGGCAAGACCGAGATCGCGCGGCGGCTGGCGCGGCTCTCCGGCGCGCCCTTCATCAAGGTGGAGGCGACCAAGTTCACCGAGGTGGGCTATGTCGGCAAGGATGTCGATTCCATCATCCGCGACCTGACCGAGATCGCCGTGAAGCAGGCGCGGGAAGAGGCCACGCGCAAGGTGCGGATGCGCGCCGAAGAGGCCGCCGAGGACCGCATCCTCGACGCCCTCCTGCCCGGCGCGCGCGACGCCTGGGAGGAAGGGGCCAAGGCCGAGGAGTCCGCCACGCGCCAGAAATTCCGCAAGAAACTGCGCGAGGGGGCGCTGGACGACAAGGAGATCGAGCTGGACGTGGCCGCCGCCCCGGTGCAGGCGGAGATCTTCGCGCCGCCCGGCATGGAAGACCTCACCAATCAGCTCCAGGGCCTGTTCAAGGGCATGGGCCAGAACCGCACCCACCGGCGCAAGCTCAAGATCGCCGAGGCCCTGCGCCTGATTGCCGACGAAGAGGCGGGCCGACTGGTGAACGAGGAGGAGATCAAGCTCGCGGCGCTCAAGAACGTGGAGCAGAACGGCATCGTCTTCCTCGACGAGATCGACAAAATTGCGGGGCGCGAGGGCCATGGCCCCGATGTCTCGCGCCAGGGTGTGCAGCGCGACCTGCTGCCGCTGGTGGAGGGGGCCACCGTCACCACCAAGTTCGGCATGGTGAAGACGGACCACATCCTGTTCATCGCCAGCGGCGCGTTTCATCTCTCCAAACCTTCCGACCTGATCCCGGAGATGCAGGGCCGTTTCCCCATCCGCGTGGAACTGTCCAGCCTCTCGGTGGCGGACTTCGAGCGCATCCTCACCGCCACCGACGCCTGCCTCACGCGCCAATACCAGGCCCTGATGCAGACCGAGGGGGTGAAGCTGAATTTCACCGAGGACGCCATCCACCGTCTGGCGGAGATCGCCTGGAGCGTGAACGAGCGCACCGAAAACATCGGCGCGCGCCGGCTTTACACCGTGATGGAACGCCTGCTCGACGACCTCGCGTTCGAGGCCGACCGCCGCAGCGGCCAGGAGGTGACGGTGGATGCGGCCTATGTGGACGCGCGTCTGAAAGACCTGGCGGCGAGCGAGAACCTGGCGCGCTATGTGCTGTAAGTCAGCAACTATCAAAACCTATCAATGAAAAACAATTTGATAGGTTTTGATGTCGGGACATACACTATCAATCAAGTATCTGTTTCTGCTGAATTGATAGGTTATGAGGCTCCCCCAAACACCCCCTTCGGTTAACGAGCGGTTTTTCGACCTCCTGCTGGATGTCCCACCGGAGGTGCTGGAGAGCATCCAGGCCACCCTGCCGGATGGCCGCTACCTGCACTGGGACGAACTGCGACACCGCACGCCGCCTGTCGGCCTGACCCTGGAACAGTGGTGGCTGGGGATCAAGATGGCGAGAAGGTCGCAGTTCCAGAAGCTTCCTCTGCAAGACAAGGCAGGCGTCCCCTTCACCTTCGCCATGCCCGCCCCCGTGATCCAGGGCCTGCACGTCATCGACCGCGACACCGCGGGCCAGATCCTGATGGACGCCCCGGTGGCCGGCCCGCAGGACCGCGACCGTTACCTGATGAGTTCGCTGATCGAGGAATCCATCACCTCCAGCCAGTTGGAGGGTGCGTCCACCACGCGCCGGGTGGCGGAAGACATGCTGCGCCAGGGGCGGCGACCGCGCGACCTCTCCGAACGCATGATCTTCAACAACCACCAGGCCATGCAGCACCTCCGTGCGGTGCAAAAAGAGCCCCTTACCCCGGCCCTGATCCTGGACCTGCACCGCCGTCTCACCGTCGATACCCTGGACGACCCCGCCGATGCGGGACGCCTGCGCCAAAGCGATGACATCCATGTGGTGGACCCGCGCGACGGGCAGTTGCTGCACATCCCGCCCGCCGCCGCCGACCTGCCGGCGCGGCTGGAGCAGCTCTGCGCCTTCGCCAACGCTGGCGACGACGCCCTGCCCTACGTCCATCCGGTGGTGCGGGCCATCCTGCTGCACTTCATGCTGGGCTACGACCACCCCTTCGTGGACGGCAATGGCCGTTGCGCCCGCGCCCTGTTCTACTGGGCCATGGCGCGACAGGGCTACTGGCTGGTGGAGTACCTCTCCATCTCCAACGTCCTGCGTCAGGCGCCGGGCCAATACGCCCGCGCCTACCTGCATACGGAAACGGACGGCAACGACGCCACCTATTTCCTGCTGCACCAACTGGACGTGATCCGACAGGCGGTCGCCAATCTGGCGTCGTATCTCAAGGAAAAAACAAGGGAATCCCGGGCGACGGCCCGGTTGCTGGAACAGGCGGCGCTACGCGAGCGTTGCAACCATCGCCAGATTGCCCTGCTGACGCATGCCGTCAAACACCCCGATGCGCTCTATACGGTGGAGAGCCATCGCAGCTCGCACAACACGGCCTACGCGACCGCGCGGGCGGATTTGCTGAATCTGGCAGAACTGGGGTTGCTGCGCGCCGCCACGCAGGGAAAGCGCTTTGTGTTCACCGTGCCGGAAGACCTGTCGGCGCGGCTGCACGGACGGCCTTCCTCGTAGTAAAGGGGGTTATGCCGCGGACATTATGCTGCGGAGTGAGTCTTGAGCCAGTCGCGTAGCGCTGCATTCATGCGCGTCTGCCAGCCGGGGCCAGCGGCACGGAAGGCGGCGAGGATGTCTCGGTCGAAACGGATCGTGGTGGACTCTTTGTCACTTCCAGCCGGTCGCCCACGTTGCTTACGGTATGTCTCAATTCCGGCCTGCATTTCTTCGCGTGTCAGCGGTCGGTCATCCTCGTTCTGGCCGTCCCAGACATACGGCGTCCCGGCGCGTACTTTCGCCAAGTCGGTCTTGCTCTCGCCGCGGTTACGAGTGGCGTGCATCTCACTGGTTGCCATTGAAGTCCTCTTCGAGCCAGCCATGGTAAGCGCTCCTTTCCTCTTCACTTGCCGGTCGGAAACTGACAATCCGCAGGGCGTCTTCGCGAGCCGTATGCACCACTGTCAGCACCGCCAGCACATCAAACACATAGGCAAACGACTGTATCCGCTGTTCGCCGCTTCGCACACTCTCCACGTCAAGGCGATAGGGACTCTCAAGCACCATCACCGCATCGACGAAGTCCAACCCATGCTTGTCGAGGTTGGCTTGCCGCTTGGCTTCGTCCCAAAGAATATGCACGTTCATGGGTTTTATTGTTGTAACAGTAATTACGGAAGTCAAATATTCTCGTTACTACAAATATCGAGGCATAACCCTGCGGTCCGCCGGCGCTGCGCGATAACCCCCTACTTGCCCCCCTTCATGCGGTTGATCCGGTTCCGGGCGATCTCGACGAAGCGGCCCTCCGGGAACTGGCGCAGGTAGGCCAGGAAGTCGTCGGCGTCCTGGCTGTCCTTCACCGACTGCCAGAACAGGAGTTCCGTCTCGGCGGCGGGCCTGGGTGGCGCTGCCGCCATCCCGGAGAAGAAGAAATCGCCGGTCAGGGATGAGGCCTCCCACGGCACTTGCAGATCGCCGGTCATGCGCGCCACCTCGCCGCGCACGCGCTTGAATACCGATTCCAGCGGCAGGCCCGGCTCGCCCAGCGCGCGCAGCAGCGCCGTGGTGTACGTGGAGTTCTCGCCCTCGCCATCCAGCGCCACCTTGCCGGGCGAGGTGGCGTAGGCGATCAGCGTGCCCTTGGGCGCGTCCATCTGCGCCAGACCGCCGCTGACGCTGCGGAAGCGGCGCTCGAACGGGTTGTTGCGGCAGGCGTCCAGGATCACCACGTTGAGCGGGCTGGGCGTGAGCTGGTCGAGCACGGCGTCCACGTCCACCGTCTCTGCGCGCACCGAGTTTTCCGAGCGGATCAGGGCGTCCACCGGTATCAGGTAGTTCTTGCCCTTGATCTGGATGCCGTGGCCGGCGAAGAAGAACATGCCGACATCGCGCCCGGCCAGCCGCTCGCCGAACTGGACCACCATGCGGCTCATCTCGCGCTGCCCCAGGTTCTCGCCCAGCATCACCTCGAAGCCCAGCGCGCGCAGCTTGGCCGACAGGGCGCGAGCATCGTTGACCGGGTTCTTCAGGGGCGCTTCGCGGTAAGCGCCGTTGCCGATCACCAGCGCCAGCCGCTGGCCGCCGGAGACCGGCGGGGCCGCCAGGGGCCGGGGTTGAGGCGCGGGCGGGGGGGCGTACGCCAGCGGGGCGGAAGGCGCTGTAACGGGGGCCGCCTCGGCCTTCGGGCGCAGCGCGCGCAGGTGGGCGACATCCTTGTTGCGCCGTTCCACCTCGGTGCGAATCCTGGCCAGGGCCTCCTCGTAGGCCTCGCTGCCGGTGAAGAAGAGGAAATCGCCGCGATTGCCGTACTCGTCCACGCCGACGCCCCGGCCACCGGACATCGAGGTGGCCTCGGATTCGATCTGGATCACCCGGCCATCGCTGCACAGCATCCGGCCCCGCGCCTTGCCGTGCGCGTAATCCCTGAACTTCCCGGAACAGGTGATGCCCAGCTTGGCGAAACTGAACTCGGCGGACCCCTCGCCGCCCAACGGGTCCGCCGTGCCTTTGCCGGTCGTGTAATCGGACCAGTCCTCGGTGTGACCGACGAGGTAGATCTCGACGCAGCCCGTCAGCAGCAGGGCGGCGATCAGGGCAAGGTAGTGTCGATAGCGGGCAGGCTTGAACATGAAATCCGCCTCGGATGACCGGATATTTCAAGCGTAGCAGGCGGGGCGCCTGCGCTACTTAGCCCTTCCTGGCCAGCGCCTTCAGGGCCTGCCGGATCGACTCTTCCAGCGACGCGCCCTCCGCCACCTGCTTCAGCGCCAGCAGCGCCTCCTTGTCGGAGTAGCCCAGGGCGAGCAGGGCGTTGAGGGCGTCAGCGGCGACCCCGGCGGTTGCGGTCATGCCGCCCGCCTGCGGCAGGGCGTCGGCCAGCTTGCCCTTCAATTCCAGCAGCAGACGCTCGGCGGTCTTCTTGCCGATGCCGGGCACGCGCGTCAGGCGGGCCGTATCCTGCAAGGCCACGCATTGCGCCAGTTCGTCCACATTCATGCCGGAGAGCACGGCCAGCGCCATCTTGGGGCCCACACCGGTGATCTTGATCAGCTCGCGGAAGGCGGAACGCTCTTTCAGGGTGAGAAAACCGTAGAGCAGTTGCGCATCCTCGCGCACCACGAAATGGGTGTGCAGGCTGACTCGCTCGCCCGTCGCCGGCAGGTTGTAGAAGCTGCTCATGGGCACATCCACCTCGTACCCCACGCCGCCCACGTCCACCAGCACCTGGGGCGGGTGTTTTTCCAGCAGCGTTCCGCTCAGTCGTCCGATCATGACGGTCTCCTCAGAACAGGGTGAGCAGGGCCGCCAGTAACACGGCATGCAGGTGCGCGGCGGCGATGGTGGCCTGGATGGCAGGGGCGAGTTGTGCCGGCGCAGTCGCGTGTTGCGCCAGCGCGCGCGCCGCGCCCAGCCCCGGCAGCATGCCCGCCAGGGCGATCAAGGCGGCCTTGGGCAGCGCCCCGGCAAGGCAGAGGCCGACCAGCGTCAGCGCCGCCAGCGCCAGGATCAGCGCATACCCGCGCGCCGCCGTCGCCGGGGCCAGCCGCACCACCCAATGCCGCTTGCCCGCCAGGGCGTCGGCCTCGCGGTCGGGGAACTGGTTGATGTAGAGGATGTTGGTGACCAGCAGGGCGTAAGGCAGCCCGGCCAGCCAGGGCAGGGGCGCGAACTCGCCGCGCTGCACGAAATCCGCGCCGGCGACGATGAGCAGAAAACCGGCGGCCACGCACGCCTCGCCCAGGCCGCGGCTGTTGAGCCGGAGCGGCGGCGCGGAATAGGCCCAGCCGATCACCAGCCCGGCCAGGCCGATCCAGAACAGCCCGACCCCGCGCGCGCCGATCAGCCATAGCCCGCCCGCGATCACCGCGCCGAACAGGATCAGCCCCCAGGCCAGCATCTGCAACGGCGTCAGCACGCCGTTCTGGATGAAGCGGGAGCCGCCGGTGAAGGGAAAGAGGCGTTGGGTGTTGGCGGCGTCCGTGCCGTTGAGGTGGTCGTAATAGTCGTTCAGCACGTTCACCCCGGCATGGGCGAACAGGGCCAGGAGCAGGGTGAGAAGGGCCAGCCCCCAGTCGAACCCCGGCGCGGTGGCGAAGCCCAGCAGGCAGCCCGCGAGGGTGATGGAGAGAAAGGCCGGGCGCGTCGCCAGCAGGTAACGGCGCACCGGGTTGGTGAGGGCCTCGGGGGTGGGTTCCAGCGGGACGGCGGCGGTGCGGGTCATGGGCGGTCTACCTCGTGGAACGGGTCAGGGAACGTGTCGGACGATGCGTAGGAGCCCGGCTGTGCCGGGCGATCCGCGGGGTGCGTTCACAGCATGCGCCCGCCGCGCCGGCGTCCGCTGGCGGAGATCAGAGCGCCCAGACCCTGGCCGCCGTGGGCATGGCAGATGGCGCAGGCGAGGGCGTCGGCGGAGTCGGGGCGGGGTTCGGCGGGCAATTTGAGCAGACGTTTCACCATGTGCTGCACCTGGGTCTTGTCGGCGTGGCCGTTGCCCACCACGGCCTGTTTCACCTGCAAGGCGGTGTACTCGAACACCGGCTGTCCGGCGCTGGTGAGCGCGGCGATGGCCGCCCCGCGCGCCTGCCCCAGGAGCAGGGTGGATTGCGGGTTGACGTTGACGAACACCTTTTCAATGGCGGCGGCGTCGGGCTGGAACTGCGCCAGCACCTCCATGACGCCGTCAAAAATGATCTTGATGCGGCCCGGCAACTCGCCGGTCTCGGTGCGCACCACGCCGCTGGCGATGTAGCTGAGCTGCTGCCCGGTCTGCTCGATGACCCCGTAGCCGGTGAGACGCAGACCGGGGTCGATGCCGAGGATACGCATCTAACCAGAACCCTCCCCCTTGAGGGGGGAGGGCAGGGAGAGGGTGTGGAGGGCGCAGCCCGACTTGATGTGAAAAAGGCAGCCGAGCTTCGCTCGGCCCCCCTCTCCCCAACCCCTCCCCCTCCGGGGGGGAGGGGCTATGAGCGCCTCACGCATCCGGCAGGATCGCGGAGGTGTACACCTCCTGCACATCGTCGAGGTCATCCAGCATGTCCAGCATCTTCTGGAACTTGACCACGTCGTCGGCGCCGACTTCGGTCTCGTTTTCGGCCTTCATCACCACTTCGGCCATTACCGGCTTGAGGCCGGCCTTTTCCAGGGCTTCTTTCACCGTGGCGAGGTCGCCGGTGGGGGCGGTGAGGACTTCGATGGAGCCGTCGTCATTCACCATCACGTCTTCGGCGCCGGCCTCCAGGGCCGCTTCCATGACCTGATCTTCGGATGCGCCGGGCGGCAGGATGATCTGGCCGCAGTGCTTGAACTGGAACACCACGGAGCCGTCGGTGCCCAGGTTGCCGCCGCACTTGGAGAAGGCGTGGCGCACGTCCGCCACGGTGCGCACGCGGTTGTCGGTGAGGCAGTCCACGATCACCGCGGCGCCGCCGGGGCCGTAGCCTTCGTAGCGGATCTCTTCGTAGTTCACGCCCTCCAGCTCGCCCGTGCCCTTTTTGACGGCGCGGTCGATGTTGTCGTTGGGCATGTTCTCGCCCTTGGCCTTGTCGATGGCCAGACGCAGGCGCGGGTTGAAGTTGGGGTCGCCGCCGCCCATCTTGGCGGCGACGGTGATTTCCTTGGCGTAGCGGGAAAAGATCTTGCCGCGCTTCTCGTCCTGGCGACCCTTGCGGTGCTGGATGTTCGCCCATTTGCTATGACCGGCCATGCTGCTGCTTCCTGTGGCTGAAAGAAGGGCGGATTTTAGCCTGCCGTCAGTCCCTGAACGCCTCCACCGGAATCACCAGCCGCACCTCGTCGCTGATGAAGGGGACGAACTTGGTCATGCCGAACTCGGATCGCCTGATCCGTGCGCTTGCCTCCGCGCCGCACACCGTCTTGCGGTTCATCAGGTGTACGCCGCAGCGGTAGTTGTCGATCTTCATCGTCAGGGGCCGGGTCACGCCCAGCAGGGTGAACCGGCCTTCCGCCGCCACCGGCTTGCCCGCTTCAAAGCGCACCGTGTCTGCGCTGAAGGTCATGGAAGGAAAGGCCGTCACGTTGAAGAAATCGGCGTTCCTCATGTGCTTGTCCCAGTCGTCCAGGCCCATGTCGATGCTGGCGGCGTCGATGTTGACCTCCACCTTGCCGGTCTGCGCGGCGGCGTCCAGCGTCACCGTGCCGGTGGTCTTGTTGAAGCGTCCGCGCTGCACCGAGAAGCCCATGTGGTCGATCTCGAACATCGGGAAGGTGTGGCGGCTGTCCAGGGTGAAACTTTCCGCCGCCAGGGCGGGGGGGCAGAGGCAGGCGGCGAGCAGCAGGGCGGTCTTGTTCATGGAGGTCTCCTCTCAACGGGGTGCAGCGGTAATCTGGAATTTCACCTGGACCTCATCGGCCACCGTGTCGGTATCCCCCCAGGGGCCGGCGCCGATGCCGAATTCCAGGCGTTTGAAGGTGAAGGCGCCGACGAACAGGCCCTTGCCGGCGCTCTCCGTGAAGGTGAAGGGGGCGCTGATCTCCTTCACGCGGCCTTTCACCGTGAGCCTGCCGCGCGCCTCAAAGCGGTTGCCGCCCAGGGCCTTGAGGGCGGTGGATTCAAATCGGGCCGTGGGGAACGGGCGCGTATCAAACCAGTTGCGCCCCATCACCTCCTCGTTCGCCTCCCTTGAGCCGGCGTCCACGCTGGTCAGGTCGATCTCGATCCAGGTGCGCGAGGTGGCGGGCTTGGCGGGGTCGAAGCTGAGCTGGGCGCCAAAGCGTTTGAAGCCCCCCTCCACCGGCACGCCCATCTGGCGCGAGACGAAGCTGATCTTGCTGGCCTCGGGCTTGAGCACGGCGTATTCGACGGCCTGGGCCGGCAGGGCGGCAAACAGGCAGAAGGCCAGCAGAGCGGGGGTAGGTGCCCGACTGCGCCGGGCGATGGGTTGCGTCATGGGTTCTCCTCAATGTTTCAGCCACGGCAGCATGCGTACCAGGACGTCGTCGCGGTCCACACGATGGTGTTTAACGGCGGCGGCGACATGAACGATGACCAACGCCAGCAAAACATGGTTCAACTGCTCGTGCACCAGCGCCAGCAGTTTGCCCAGCGCCTCGTCCTTGGCGAGCAGATCGGGCAGCGGCAGGACGCCCAGGTACACGGTCTGAAAGCCCTTGGCCGAACTCATGAGCCAGCCGGAGAGCGGAATCAGCAGGAGCAGCGCATACAGCGCGCCATGCGCCAGCCGGGCGGCGGTGCGCTGCCACGGCGGCATCGTCTCCGGCTCCGGCGGCGCGGCGTGGGTGGCGCGCCACAGCACCCGCAGCACCGCCAGCAGAAACACCGTCACCCCCAGCCATTTGTGCCACGCATACAGCTTGAGCTTGAGCGGCGACAGCGCCAGTTCCTGCATCGCCAGCCCCATCGGCAAGGCGACGCAGATCAGCAGGGCGATGAGCCAGTGCAGGACGATGGCGGTGCGGGTGTAGGCGGGCATGGCGGCGGCTTCGGGCGGGCGGCGGGGGTGGGCGGATTATTCAATAGAATCCGGGCATTCCATCTCCTCCCGCGCCGCCATGACCGCCCCCATCCTCATCGCCAAGAACGCCCACGCCGAACTCGTCCTGCTGCCGCAGATGGCCAACCGCCATGGCCTCGTCACCGGGGCCACCGGCACAGGCAAGACCGTCACCCTGCAAGCCCTGGCGGAAGGCTTTTCGGCGCGCGGCGTGCCGGTGTTCCTCTCGGACATCAAGGGCGACCTCTCGGGCGTGGCCAAACCCGGCGGCGGCAACGCCAAGGTGGAGGCGCGGGTGGCGCAACTCGGGCTGGAGGACCACGCCCCGGATGGCTTCCCCGTCACCTTCTGGGACGTCTGGGGCGAAGGCGAGGGCGGCCAGGGCCACCCCATGCGCGTCACCGTGTCCGACATGGGGCCGTTGTTGCTGGCGCGCATGCTCAACCTCAACGAGACCCAGGAAGGCGTCCTCAACCTGGTGTTCCGCATCGCCGACGACCAGAACCTGCTGATCCTGGACCTGAAAGACCTGCGCGCCGCGCTCCAGTACGTGGCGGAGAACGCCAAGCAGTTCACCACCGAGTACGGCAACATCTCCGCCGCCTCCGTAGGGGCCATCCAGCGCGGCCTGCTCACCCTGGAAAACCAGGGCGGCGACCGCCTGTTCGGCGAGCCCATGCTCAACATCGAAGACCTGATGCAGGCGGACGGGGGCAAGGGCGTCATCAACATCCTCGCCGCCGACCGCTTGCTGCAATCGCCCATGGTCTACGCCACCCTGCTCCTGTGGCTGCTGGCGGAGTTGTACGAGCGCCTGCCGGAAGCGGGCGACCTGGACAAACCCAAGCTGGTGTTCTTCTTCGACGAGGCCCACCTGCTGTTCAAGGACGCCCCCAAGGCGCTGCTGGACAAGGTGGAACAGGTGGTGCGCCTGATCCGCTCCAAGGGCGTGGGCGTGTATTTCGTCACCCAGAACCCGGCGGACGTGCCGGATGCGGTGCTCTCACAACTGGGCAACCGGGTGCAGCACGCCCTGCGCGCCTTCACGCCCAAGGACCAGAAGGCGGTGCGCGCCGCCGCCGAATCCCTGCGCGACAACTCCGCCCTGGACGAGGTGGCGGCCATCACCGAACTGGGCGTGGGCGAGGCCCTGGTCTCCCTGCTCAACGAAAAGGGCCAGCCCGCCGTGGTGGAGCGCGCCTGGATCGCGCCCCCGCGTGGCCGCATCGGCCCCATCTCCGCCGAAGAGCGCCAGGAACTGATTGAAACCTCCCTGGTGGCCGGGGTGTATGAACAGTCGGAAGACCGGGAATCGGCCTACGAGATATTGAAAGGCCGCGCCGCCCCGGCGGAAGACGCCCCCGCCCCCGAAGCGCCCCCCGCCGAGGGCGGCATGGGCGGCATGCTGGGCGATCTGCTGGGGGGCGCATTGGGCGGTGGCGCCAGCCGGGGCCGCAGCCGCGAATCCGTAGGCGAGGCCCTGGCCAAGAGCGCGGCCCGCGCCGTAGGCAGCCAGGTGGGCCGCGCCATCGTGCGGGGGATATTGGGGTCGATCCTGGGCGGGCGGCGCTGAGTGTTGAATTTGGAAAGGCGGAGATCTCCATGAAAGTCCCCATCGCACTCTTGCTGTTAGTACTGACATCGTCCACCCAGGCAGGTTTTGGCGGGGGAGGCCGAGGCGGCGGACGCATCCAGTCCGCCCCACCGCCGGATTCCTCCCAAGGCGCGGTGCGGCGCGGCATACAACCCAGCGGGCTGACGCCGGTATTCGCTGGCGACGCCCATTGCACAAAGATCGCCTCTCCCTACGCCTCACCCACCCGCTTTGACGGCAGTTCGCGCCCGCTGGATCGTTTTGCGGGTTTGCATGGCGGCATCGACCTGACCCTGGAACAGGAAACGCCGCTGTTGGCGCTTGCCGCCGGCAAGGTCATCGCCCTGGGCGTTGGCGGCCAGGCCGAGGGGGTGTACGCCTGGCTTCAGCACGCGCCCGCCGATACGGGCTTGCCGTTCTGGGTGTACTCGAAATATCAGCATCTGTTCGCCTTGCCGAAACACGCTCTGGGCGATGTCCTGAAGGTCGGCGAGGTCGTCGGCCTGTCCGGCAGGACCGGGACGGTCGGGGGCCACTATGGCTGGGCGGGTTATGCCCATCTGCATCTGACCGCTGTGGCGGCGCCCGGCGATGAGTATCAGTTGGAAGGGACGCGGGTCAGCGCCAAGGGCGGGCGGATGATGGACCCGTTGGCGATATACCTGCGGGACTTGACGAGCCTGGACGACCTGGACCGGCTGGATGGGGCGCCCAGGGAAGTTCGCATCAGTCACCAGACCGCCGATGGCGCGCTGCGTCCGGCGGGCAGCCGCATCATTTGGCCTGTGGCCTGCCAGTAGGGGGGCTGCGTGGGGGGGGCGGGCGCGGTTTCCAGGTTCAATGCGTTGCGAGTTGTCCGTAGGTGCGAATTCATTCGCACAATCAATGAGTTCTGTGCGAATGAATTCGCACCTACTAGCCCGTATTACTTTCACCAAGGAGATGCCCGTGAAACGCGTCCTGCTTCTGCTGCTTTTCCCCCTGGCCCTGCCCGCTGCCGCCGAAAACGTCGGCTGCGTGACCACCGCCTGGAAAATGATCGGCCCCAACCACAAAGTCTGCGTGGAGGCCTTCACCGACCCCAAGATCCCCGGCCTGGTCTGCCACATCAGCCAGGCCAAGACCGGCGGCATCTCCGGTGCGTTGAGGATGGCGGAAGACCCCACCCAGTTCTCCCTGTCCTGCAATCAGATCGGGGCGATTGATATGCCGGAGGATTTGCCCCAGCAGGAAACCGTGTTCAGTGAAAGCACCTCGCTGGTTTTCAAGGAAACCCGGGTGGAACGTCTCTGGGACAAGGCCAACCTGACCCTCATCTACCTCGCCATCAGCCGCAAACTGATCGACGGCGCACCGGTCAACGCCATTTCCGCCGTGCCGGTCTGGCGCGGGCGGTAGAGCGGAATGAATCCGGTGGCGGGAACAGCAGGGACGCCGACATTGGTTTCCGTCTTGCCCGGACGCTTCCGTGACCTGTACGGAAAGCGTCTTACGGTTATCCCCTCATCACGCACATAGAAAAGCATGAAGGGGCGTTCATTGCCGCCCCTTCATGCCGCAATCCGCACGATCGTGCGGATTGATATCGGTTGCACGCTACATGCCGTGCATAAAAGACCCGATAACGCCATTTATTGGCAATATCCAGCGAGCGCATGCAATAATTCATCTCATCGAACCAATTAGCGTGGTCGCATGGACAAACCTGCCCTCACCCCTAAAGACATCGGCCTGATCGTCCGCGCCACCCGCATCGCCCAGGGCATCCGCGCCCAGGACTTGGCCGGAATCGCTTCACCACGGTTTCTTACTGGTCTGGAGGCCGGCAAACCCACGGCCCAGCTCGGCAAGGTGCTGGACGTTCTGGAAGGACTCGGCATCCGCGTCTATCTGGATATTCCAGACGACGTGCAACTGCCCGCAAACCTGACCGAGATCCAGGGCAAACGGATTTCGCGGTGAGCGTGCGTGAACTGGAGGTCTGGCTGGACCAGACGCACGTCGGCGTACTGCGTGACGAGGGTAGCCACTGGGCGTTTGCCTATGCGCCGACATGGCTGGCCAATCCACAGGGTTTTGATCTTTCTCCGGGATTGAAACGCGCGAAATCGCCCATTGTCGACGGCAGCAACCAGCGCCCGGTGCAATGGTTCTTTGACAACCTGCTGCCCGAAGAAAACGCCCGCCGCACCCTGACCAACGCCGCCCGCACGGATGCCGCCGATGCCTGGGGGCTGCTGACCTGGCTGGGGGCCGAATCCGCTGGCGCGTTCACCCTGCTGCCGCCAGGCGTCACGGCGGGGGAGTCGGGCCTGACGCCCCTGCCGGAGGCCGTACTGGACCAGCGCATCCGCGACCTGCCGCGCATCCCCTTGCAAGCGGGCGCGCCCAAGCGCATGTCCCTGGCCGGCGCCCAGGAAAAGCTGGCGGTCATCCTGGCGGAGGATCAGCTTTACGAACCCATCGGCGGTCGTCCCTCCACCCACATCCTGAAGCCTGATACCACCGCGACCGGCTACCCTCACAGCGCCGTCAACGAGTGGTTCTGCATGCAACTGGCGGCGGCGCTGAAGCTGCCAGTTCCAGAATCGCGCTTGTTGCATGTGCCGTCGGCGGTCTACTGCGTGGCACGCTTCGACCGGCGCGCCGATCCAGGCACAGGTGAAGTCCGCCGCCTGCACACCCTGGATGGGGCGCAACTGCTCTCGCTCTCGGGGCAATACAAGTACGCCGAAAACACCCTGGACTCGCTGCTCGCCATCGTCGAACTCTGCCGGGCCAAGGTGCAGACCCGCCGCGACCTGTTCCGCTGGCTGGCGTTCAACGTGCTGATCGGCAACGGCGACGCCCATCTGAAAAATCTGTCGTTCCACCTCGACGCCGGGGGAGTGCGCCTTGCGCCGCATTACGACCTGGTCAGCACCGCCATCTACAGCACCCCGGAACTGGACCCGCATCCGCCCCACTGGCCGGATGCGGCCTTGTCCATGCCTCTGGGTCAGGCGCGGCGCTTCGGAGAAGTCCGGCGCATGGACATCCTGCAGGTGGCCGAAGCGCTGTCCGTCCCGGCGAAGCTCGCCGGGGGGTATCTCGACGAACTGCTGGGCTTGGCATTACCGAGAGCGGATGCCCTGTTGGAAAGCTACCGCGGGATGGCGGGCATCCCTGGAGAAGCGCGGCCCGGCGAGGAGAGAACCTTGCGGGCGATCCGGCACATGGCCATGGCCGAGATGACGATGCGGTTGGGTGACGGGGGCGCTTGATCCAGGCGTAACAGTCACAACGCCAGATGCAGCCGGATGGCTGCCTCCACGGCCTGCATCCGGTCTGCCTTCAAGCGTCCCGCGGCGGTGCCGGTAATGCGTTCCTTGGCAATGGTGCGTATCTGTTGCGCCTGGACCTTGGAGTCTTTGGGCAGACCCGATTCACCGCTGCTCAGGGCGACCTCAAAGGGGTAGACCTTGCTGACGTTGGAGGTGACGGGCAGGACAGTGACGGTACTTGAGGCGCGGTTGTTGGCGTCGTTGCTGACGATCAGTACCGGGCGGCGCTTGTTGGTCTCGGAGCCGACCGTGGGGCTCAGGTCGGCGAAAAAGATCTCACCACGTTTCATCGGCCAGCCCCTCGCTGTTGACGACGTTCCAGGCGGAGTCGGCCTCGCTGTTGGCCTCACGGTATGCGGCTTCCAGACTTTGCTCACGCAGCATGCGCAACGCAAACTCCACGACCTGAGAGCGGCTGCGGATGGCGTGTTCGGCGCGGTAGGTCTCTATGAATGCGACCGCATCCGGGGGGAGGGAGATGGAGAGCTTTTCGGCAAGCATGGTGAATTCTCAATAGTGTTGCTACCGTCAATCCTACTTTTGTTGGGATTGAGCGGCAACCCAAAGCCTCCAAAGCCTGCCGCAATGCCCCCGCCTACCTTCCCTCGTTCTGCCGCAAAAACGCCTCGAACATGAGCAGCGCCCAGAGCGAGGCGCTGTAGTCCCGCGCCCCGGAGACGTGGGCGTCGAACAGGTTTTTCAGGCGCGCGGGCTCAAAAAAGCCGCTGTCCGTCATGCGCGGGGAGGTGAGGGCGGCGTGCAGGCGTTCCTTCAGCGGCCCCCGGAACCACTCGGCCACGGGGATGGAGAAGCCCATCTTGCGGCGGTACATGATGTCGTGCGGCAGATGAGGTTCCAGCGACTTCTTGAGCATGTACTTGCCTTCGCCGCCCTGGATCTTGAAGGAGGAAGGCAGACCCGAGACCCATTCCACCAGCTTGTGGTCCAGGAAGGGGACGCGCACCTCCAGGGCGTGGGCCATGCTGGCGCGGTCCACCTTGGTGAGGATGTCGCCCACCAGATAGGTCTTGAAGTCCAGGTATTGCACCTGGCCGTAGAGGTCGTCGGTGGGGCTGCGGGCGTCGTGGCCGCGCAGCACTTCCACGGCGTTGTAGCCGGAGAGGCGCTTGCTGAAGGCGGGGTGGAACAGGCTGGCGCGCTGCGCGTCGGAGAGCAGGGAGACGCCGTGGAAGTAGCCCGCCACGCTGTCCCGCGCCAGGGATTCGAAGGTGGTCTTGGCGCGGAACACGCGCGGCGCCCAGTCGGCCTTGGGGTAGACCCGGCCCAGCAGGCCGAACAGGGGGTGGCGCAGGCCGTAGGGCAGCACCCGGCGCATGCGTTCTTCCATGCCGTGGAAGCGGTAGCGGCGATAGCCGATGAAGTTCTCGTCGCCGCCGTCGCCGGACAGGGCCACGGTGACGTCCTTGCGCGCCAGTTGGCAGACGCGGTAGGTGGGCATGGCGGAGGAGTCGGCATAGGGCTCGTCGTACAGGCGCGCGAGTTCGTCCACCAGGCTGATGTCGTCGGACGCCACCGTGTTGACGTGGTGTTCGGTGCGGTAGCGCTCCGCCACGGCGCGGGCGTAGGCCGATTCGTCGTACTTGGGGTTGGCGAAGGCGATGGAGCAGGTCTTCACCGGCAGTTCGGTCAGCCCGGCCATCATGGCGACCACGGCGGAGGAATCCACGCCGCCGGAGAGGAATGCGCCCAGGGGCACTTCCGCCACCATGCGGATCTTCACCGCCTCGCGCAGGCGTTCGATGAACTCGTGCTGGGCGTCCTCGATGCGCATGGCCGGCAGGGGGGCGAAGGGCACGTCCCAGTAGCGTTCCGGGGCCGGGATGGGGTAGCCGCGCCGGATCAGCAGGCGGTAGCCGGGCGACAGCTTGAAGGCGCTCTTGTAGATGGTGCGCGGCTCCGGCACATAGCCGTAGGCGAAGTAGTCCTCCACCGCCTCGTCCAGCAGGTCGCGCCGGAAGCCGGGCCAGGCGGTCAGGGTCTTCAACTCGGAGCCGAACACCAGGAAGCCGTCTTCGGTGATGGCGTAGTGCAGGGGCTTTACGCCGAGGCGGTCGCGCGCCAGGAAGAACACCTGTTGGCGGCGGTCCCACAGGGCGAAGGCGAACATGCCGCGGAAGTGGTGCACGCAGTCCGGCCCCCACTGTTCCCAGGCGTGGACGATGGCCTCGGTGTCGGAACGGGTCTTGAAGGTGTGGCCCAGGGCGGTGAGTTCCGGGATGAGATCGACGAAGTTGTAGATCTCGCCGTTGAACACCACGGCCACCGTGCCGTCCTCGTTGAACATGGGCTGCTGCCCGGCGGCGATGTCGATGATGGACAGGCGCCGGTGGCCGAAGCCCAGGCCCGGTTCCAGATACAGGCCGGCCTCGTCGGGGCCGCGATGCCATTGCATGTCGTTGATGCGGCCCAGGGTGTCGCGGTCGATGGGGCGCTGTTCGCGCAAATCAAAGATGCCGGTGATGCCGCACATAGAGGGAGTTTCCGTTCAGCGTTGCAGGAGTTCGTCGTAGACCGCGGCGTATTGTGCCGCCATCCGCTCGATGACGAAGTCGCGTTCGATGCGCGCGCGGGCGGCCAGGCCTTCGCGGCGGCGGCGTTCCGGGTCCAGCGCGTAGCCCGCCAGGGTGGCGGCCAGGGTCTGGGCGTCGCCCGCCGGAATCAGGCTGCCGTTGACGCCCGCTTCGATCAGTTCGGGGGTGCCGCCCACCTGGGTGGCTACCACGGGCAGGCCGCTGGCCATGCTCTCCAGGATGGTGTTGGAGATGCCTTCGCCCAGAGAGGTGAGACAGAACACGTCCAGGGCGCGCAGCCAGTCGGCGATGTCCTTGCGGTCGCCGGGGAGCCAGACCTGGGCGTTCGTCAGGCCCGTTTCATGGATCGCCGCCTCCACCTGGCCGCGCTGGGGGCCGTCGCCCACCAGCACCAGGCGCAGGCCGGCGGGGTTCGGGTGTTGTCTGCACAGCAGGGCGAAGGCGCGTACCAGGGTGGGGTAGTCCTTCACCGCCGCCAGACGCCCCACCGTGCCGAACACGCATTCCGCCCCGGCGAAAAAGTCCGGGCGTCCCAGGTCCGGGCGCTCTTCGGCGCGGGGATGAAAACGCGCGCCGTCCACGCCGTTGTAGATCTGCCGCACCCGCTGCGGCGGCACGCCGATGTCGTGGTGCAGCCATTGTTCGAGATCGCGGCTGACGGCGATGTAGCGGTGCACGGCGTGGCGCGCGGCGCGGCGCAGCAGGTTGTATTTCCAGTTCTTGCCGTGCAGGTCGTAGATGTCGCGCCCGTGCTCGCCATGCACCCGCCCGCGAATGCCGCGCCATGCGCCTGTGAACTGGGCCTCCAGGGCGGAGAGGTTGCGCGTGTGCAGGATGTCCGGGCGCAGTTCCTTGAGCAGGCGGTTCAGCCGGACGTGCCAGCTCACATCGCGCCCCGCCTGTTTGCCCAGGTCGTGGAAGCTGATGTCGGCGCGGCGGATGCGGTGGCGGAACTCGCCATACCCCGCCAGGTTGATGACGGCGTGGCGGTACTTTTCTTCCGGCAGGTGGTTGAACAACATGACCATGCCGTTCTCCATGCCGCCGGTGCCGAAGTGGTGGATGACGTGGGCGATGAGGGGGCGCGGGTCGTTCATCGAGGAGGGGGTGTGCGAGGTCACTGTGGCTGGTGGGGGGGGCGAGTAGATTCACTTCCCGAATCCATCTCGCGTTGGGCGAGCCGAACTCTACCGGGGCGCGTCCCGGCTGGTAAGCGCCATGTGGCTCTGTCGCGTGGTTCCATCAGGGCGTTTCGTGGCGGTGCGTTTCTCGCCTCCGGAGTTTGAAGTGCATATACTGGCCGCGCTCTGCCGGGGCGCGGTCAGGAACGGACCATGTCCCCCGGCAGAGCATCGTTCCATGCCGTGTAGTGGAAATGCGTATCGCTGGACATGTTGGAAGTGCATAGACTGAGACTGGAATGAGCCCACCCCGAAATCCTTCGCTTCGCTCGGCTCTCCCCTCAAGGGGCAAGAAACTCTTGGGGCGGTCTGGCGAGTTTCTTGAGAGCAACCGAGAGCGTTAACCGTTACCGTGGCAAAAAGCATGAAGTCCATCATCCTCCTGTTCGGTATGCCGCGTAGCGGCACTACCTGGCTGGCAAAGATATTCGACAGTCACCCGGATACTCTTTACCGGCACGAGCCGGATGGCCGGGGGACGCTCAATTCCTTGCCTCTTTTTCCTTCCAGGCGTGATGCGGAACAGTACCGGCATTTTCTGGATGGATACATCGCGCATCTGCCGGACATCCGCGATGAGAAGATTTCCGCTTCGCTGCCCCTGTTCAGAAAGCATTACTACACGGACGCAACCTTCGCCCTGAGAAGGCTTGCCGTCTTTGCCTACAAGCTGGCCTCGCACTTTTTCGGGCGCATCAATGTCCCGGATTTCGTCGATTTCGCCAGCCATGACGGTATCCGCCTGGTGTGGAAGTCGATTGAGTCCCTGGGGCGGCTGGGCGTACTTACGACGCTTCAACCGGATGCCCGGTGCGTCATCATCATTCGCCATCCTTGCGGCTACGTTTCTTCGGTGCAGCGGGGCGAGTCCATCGGCAAGTTCGAGGCTGGCACCAAATCCAGCAATGACTGGGGCATCTATGAGGCCCTGTTGGAGCTTCCCGCCGCCAAGGCGCGGGGTCTGAACATGTTCAAGATTCAGGCCATGAGCGCGGTGGAGCGGCTGGCTCTCAAGTGGTCGTTGACCTACGAGCATGTGTTGAGCGAGACCGAGGGGATGGAAAACGTCCTGGTCGTGCGTTACGAGGACATCTGCGCCGACCCTCTGGGGGAAATGCAGCGTTCGCTTCAGCATTGCCACCTTCCCTTCGCCAAGGAAACCGAGGCCTTCCTCTCCAGCAGCACCAGCCAGTCCAGCAGCGACTACTACGGCGTGTTCAAGATCCCTCTGGAATCCGCCTGGAAGTGGCGCAAACAGCTCACCCCGGAAGACGCTGCGGCCATTCTCCGGGTCGCCTCCGGCTTCCGCGCCGGCGCGCTGTATCCGGAATAGGCCGCCCCGGCTCCGCGCCGGGCATCGACCTTTTTGCCGTTACCCCGTCTTGCCGGACAAGGTCTGGTACGCGGTCTGGTAACGGGCGACGCTCACTGCCCAGTTACGTTCCTCGTCCACATAACGGCGGCCTGCGGCGCGCACCGCCTCCCAGCGATCCCGTTGGGCCAGGGTGCGCTCCACGGCCTCGGCCAGGGCCGGGGGCGAGCCGGCGCGGAACAGGGCGCCGGTTTCCCCGTCGCGGATCAATTCCCGGTGCCCCCCCACGTCCGAGGCCACCAACAGCTTGCCCTGGGCCATGGCTTCGAGCGGTTTGAGCGGCGTCACCAGTTCGGTCAGGCGCATGGCCTTGCGCGGATAGCACAGCAGGTCGATGAGGGAGTAGTAGCGCCCCACTTCGGCATGCGGTACGCGACCGACGAAGAGGACTCGTCCAGCCAGGCCCAGGCGCTCGACCTGGGCGCGCAGGTTGGCCTCCTGCATGCCGCCGCCCACCAGCAGCAGTTTCAGGTCGGGATGCTGCGGCGCCAGCAGGGCCAGGGCGTCCACCAGCAGGTCCAGGCCTTCGTAGCCGTAGAACGAGCCGACAAAGCCCAGCACCGTAGCCCCCTCCAGCCCGAGCCGGGCGCGTAATTCCTGATCCGGCGCAGGGGCGAACTGGAAACCCTGCGCGTCCACGGCATTGGGGATGACGGTGATGCGGTTTGGGTGGATGCCGCCGCGCGCCAGCATGTCCTGGCGCAGTCCTTCGCAGATGGTGGTGACCCAGTCCGCATGGCGCAGCGCCCAGGTTTCCAGGGCGCGGGTCAGGCGGTAGCGCAGGCTGCCTTCGCGGGTGCTGCCGTGATCCACCGCGGCATCTTCCCAGAAGGCGCGCACCTCGTAGACCACGGGGATGCCGAGGCGGCGTCCGACCCGGATGGCGGGGATGGCGTTGAGCACCGGGGAATGGGCGTGCAGGATGTCGGGCCGAATCTCCCGGGCCAGTTGCAGCAGGCGTTGTTCCGTCGCCCGCATCTCCGCGAACAAGCCCAGGACGGGTTGGCCGGCCATCCAGCCGGCGGGAACCGGGGTGCGGTAGAAGTGCAGCCCGTCCGCGCTTTCTTCGGCGACGGTGCAGCGTTCCTGTCGGGGGCTGGTGAGGTGCCAGGTCTGCCAACCCAGTTTGTGCTGCTCGCGCAGGATCGACGCGCTGCGGAAGGTGTAGCCCGAATGCAGCGGCAGGGAGTGGTCGAGGATGTGGAGGATGCGATAGGTCATGGGATCAAGGCCGTGGCGTCACAGGGGCGTTTCTGCTGTCCAGAACAGGATTCAGGGAGGGGGTTGCAGCGTCAAGGTAGCGGCTCAGCACGGCCTCCGCCTCGGCGGGCTCGTGCTCGTAGGGCGCCGCCAGGATCACTACCGCTGCGGGGTCGCCGCGACCGAGAAAACGGTTCCAGGCCAGGCGCAGCTTGGCGTCCAGGGGATCAATGGTGTTATGGCCGAGGACGCGCCACCAGTGCCAGACCAGGACGCGCTGGCCATCCTTGCGTCCTTCCAGCACCGCTTCCCGCACCGTCAGGGGCTGGCCGCCGACCGATACGGTTCGGTCCTGCTCCTGCACGCGTCGCCACATGTGGTTGGATTCCAGCACCACCTGGTTGTAGGCGTTGACCAGTTCCCGGTCCTGCTCCTGGGCGCCGTACCAGACCAGGTGATGCAGCAGGCGCTCCGAGCCCTGAGGGATCTGCGCCCCCGGCTCGGGAACCCCTCCCGAGCCGCCCCCCAAGGGGGCCAAGTCGTTCTTGGGGCGGCCCGGCGAACGACTTGAAAGATGCAGGCTGCGTTCATCGCTCACTCCGTACCAGACCGGCGTCCAGTGTGTGGCCGGGGCGGGGGCGGGGGTCCAGGCCGGCGGCGGGGTGTAGGCGGCCAGGGGCGAGGGGGCGTCGATGCGCGCCCGCAGATGCTGCTCGTAGAGGGGGAACAGCGCCGTCAGCGTCACCATGACGGCGGCCATCACCGCGGCGGAACGCGGCGCGCGCACCGGGGGCGGGGCGTCCACGGCGAGGTCCGGCGCATGGGCGGGAAGATGGTCTTCGCGCCAGCGGTTGCCGATCCAGAACATGGCCATCATCACCATGCCGAACCAGACCCAGCCGTAGATCAGGTGATCGACGCCCACCGCCAGCTTCATGTTGGAGAAGTGCCCGAGCAGGACGATGAGGGCGGCCCGTGCGCCGTTGGCGACGATGGGCGTCACGGCGGCGGCGATGCCGAAGGCCAGGCGCTTCCACCAGGTGCGGTAGGTGAGGTAGGCGTAGAGCCAGCCCAGGGCCAGGGAGGAGAGGAAGTAGCGCATGCCCGAGCAGGCCTCCACCACGTTCCAGTCGCCGCTGGGCAGGGAGAAGAAGTTGTTCTCCCGGTACACCGGGATGCCCAGCAGGCGCACCACGGTGACGGTGGTATCTGCGGTGTAGTGGATCAGCGGTTCGATCATGAACTCGCCGCTGGGCACCATGAACAGCAGATAGGCCAGGGGGAACAGCAGCGCCCGCAACACGCCCGCGCCCAGCAAGGCCCACACGCTGGTGATCAGCAGGCCCACCAGGGCGTAATGCTCGCTCACCTGGCTGACGGTGAAACGGGAGAACAGCCAGAGCGCCGCGAGCAGGATGACCAGGACCAGGGCGCGCGGGTCCGGCTTCGCCTCCAGCGCCATGACCTCATGCCTCTTGCGCCAGACCAGCCAGAGGGTGATGGGCAGGATGATGGCCCCGTGGGCATAGGTGTCCGAACTCAGCCAGACCGTGACCATGCTGCCGGCAGAGGGCTGCAACAGGGCAATCAGCCCGATCCAGGTCAGCAGCAGCCAGGCCAGCGCCTCGCCCCAGGCGCGCGGCGCGGTCATGCGCGGGCCTCCGTCGCCAGGAGGCGGTCGAGCGGCGCCAGGGCGGCGGGCCAGGAGTAGTCGGCCAGCACCCGCGCCCGCGCCGCGCCGCCCAGGTCGAGCCCGGCGCGGATGCGCGTATGCGCCTCCAGGTAGTCCGCCACGCCTTCCGCGCGCAGGACTTCCTCGCCATCCCGTGCGGCGATGCCTTCCAGCGCCTGCGGGCTGGCGATGACCGTGCGCGCCATGGCCATGCCCTCCAGCACCTTGTTCTGGATGCCGCGCGCGATGCGCAGGGGGGCGACCACCGCCTCGGCATGGGCCAGATAGGGGCGCACATCTTCGACCCGTCCGGTCACCCGGACGGCGTCAGAGGCCAGCGCCATGACCTCGGGGCCGGGGCGGCTGCCGACGATGTAGAACAGGGTGTCGGCATGGCGCTCGCGCAGGGCCGGCATGACTTCCCGTGCGAATCCGCGCACGGCATCGACGTTGGGCCAGTAATCCATGGCGCCGGTGAAGGCGATCACCCGCTTTTGCGCCGGATACGGGTTGGGGTACGCGTTGGCGGGGCTGAAATAGTCGGCGTCCACGCCATTGTTGAGGGGGCTGATCCTGGCCGCGGACTCCGGCGCCAGACGCTGGAAATCCGCAGCTTCCGCGGGCGAGACAAAGAGGCTGGCATCGAACTCGCTTGCCACCCGGCGTTCCCAATCCAGCAGGCGTCGACCCTCGCGCCGATACAGCCAGGACAGGGGCCAGGGCTTGGTGGGCGCGTATTGCGTCCATTTGTCCGAGTCGATGTCCACGAAATCCATCACCCGGACCCTGCCGCGGGCGCGCTCCAGGTATTGCGCCATGACCGAGGAGAAGCACACGGCATGGCCCACGCCGGAGGGACTCGCCAATTTCCCCGCGACCCAGGCGGCCAGGCCGGCGTCGCGGTAGTAGGGCAGGGAGAGGGCCTCGCCGGTGAGCAGCCCGGACAGGGACTGGAGCTTGCCCCGGCGCGGGTTCAGGGGGCGCAGGCAGACATCAGCGCACACCCCGCGCAGGAATTCCTCATGCCGCCAGTCCGCCGGGTCGTCCACGAAGGCGCCCAGGTGCACGCGCCAGTTCTGCGCCAGGTGCCGCAGCATGTGCCAGGAGCGGATCTTGTCCCCCTTGTCCGGGGGGTACGGGATGCGATGGGCGAGGAAGAGCAGGTCCTTCACCCGTCACCCCAGGTTGCGCACGATCCAGGGGCCGAGGAGGTTGGCCACGGGGCGCGGCAAGCGCCGCCACGCCTGGATGAACAGGCGGTACTTGGGGTTGTTGGGGTTGTTCTCCGGCACGGCGGCGGACTTCACCAGGAAATAGCGGTAATGCAACGGTTGCGGGGTGAAGCCCCAGTTGCGCTTGAAGTCGTAGGAGCCGGCGTCCACCTTGCTGCGTCCGTAGTCGAACACGCGGATGCCGCGCTCGCAGGACTGGCGCATCAGCGCCCAGTATTTGAAGTCGTTGGCGGCCAGTGCGCGGGCGGCGGCGGTGTCACCGGCGTAATAGGGCAGCACCTCGTCGCGGAAGTAGAAGGAAAGCACGCCGCTGACGATCTCGCCGTCCGGTGCGCGCACCAGCAGCACCTCGCAGTCCGGGCCGAATTCCTCCCGCAGGAGGGCGAAGTAGCGCTTGGGCAGGGCCGGGGTGCCGTGGCGGTGCACGTTGTCGGCGAAGACGTGGAAGAACGCCTCCACCCCCGCTTCCGTCTCCGCCGTGAGCCCGTTGGCAATGCCTTTGCGCACCATGGCGCGTTGCTTGCGCGGGATCGCGAGCAGGTTCTTTTCCACCTCCGGGTCGATCTCCTTGCGGAAGGTGACGTACAGCTCGGAGTCGGGCCAGTCTTCATGGGCGGGGGCGTCGCGGTCGCGGTATTCCAGATGGCCCGCCCCGAGTTCCCGCGCCAGCGCCTGCGCCCGTGCGTCGAGGGCGTCACGCGCCTCGGGGTTGGCTGCGGCGATGCCGCCGTACACGCAGAACGGCAGGGCCATGAGGCTGTGGCCGAACAGACGGCTCTTGATCTCGCCCAGGGGGAGCACGCCTTCGATGCGTCCGTCGCGTTCCGCCAGCAGGAACCAGGTGCGGTGGCCGAAGGCGCGTTCGATCACGCGTTTCCAGCCGTAGCGGTGAAAGAAGGTGGCGCCAGGTTCGGCCAGGACAAAGGCGTCCCAGGCGGCGGCATCCGCGTCGCGCGCGGGTCGGACGGTCAGGGTCATGTTGTTGTTGCGGCGAGTTCGGCGGCGTAGACCTGGTCGGCGCGGCCCCAGGAGAAGTCGGCGCACAGGCGGTCCAGTTTGGATTCCATGCGCGTCAGGTTGACGTAGTGGCGCAGGCGGCTCTTGAGCGGCGCGCCGGGGATGCGAGGCTGGCCGGGGTCCAGTTCCCAGGGGTGGAAATAGAACATCGCGCGCTGACCCTCGCCCTGGGTCACGCGCCGGAGCAGATGGCGCGAGAGGGCGTAGGGCAGCAGGCGGAAATAGCCGCCGCCCGCCGCCGGCAGGTTGCGCCCGGCCAGCGGGACCGTGGTGGGGGGGAGTTCGAGCAGGTCCGGGCAGCGTTCCGGGCGATAGGGAAAGCGGGGGGCTTCGGGCATGCCGTAGTGGTCGTGGGGGATGGGGTAGATGCTGGAACTGTAGCGGTGCCCGGTTTCCGCCAGGATATCCAGAGCCCAGAGAGTGTCCTGGCCAATGGAGAAGCTGGGGGCGCGGTAGCCCAGCACCGGCGCGCCGGCGAGGTCTTCCAGCAGGCCCTTGGCGCGGGTCAGGTCGGCGCGGAACTGTGCCGGGGTGAGTTGGCTGACGCGCTGGTGGCCGTAGCCGTGGCTGGCGATCTCATGCCCCTCCGCGACGATGGCGCGCACCACGCCGGGGTAGCGTTCGGCGATCCAGCCCAGGGTGAAGAAGGTGGCGCGCAGGTCGTGGCGGGCGAACAGGGCGAGGACGCGGTCGATGTTGGCCTCCACCCGACAGGGCCAGCGCTCCCAGTCCTCGCGCCGGATGGTGCGTTCGAAGGCGCCGACCTGGAAGTAGTCTTCCACGTCCACGCTCATGACGTTGACGGGGGGGGTCATGCCGCTCCGGAGTCGAGCCAGGCGCGCAGGGAGGCGGCGATGCGCAGGGCGGCGTTGCCGTCCCAATACTCGGGGATGCGGCCCCGCTTGCCGCCGCTGGCGAGGATGTCCTCGAACACGGGCCAGATGCGGGCAGGATCGGGGCCGGTGAGGGTGTTGGTGCCGTCGGTGACGGTGATGGGGCGTTCGGTGCTTTCGCGCACGGTGATGCAGGGCACGCCCAGGGCGGTGGTTTCTTCCTGCAGGCCGCCGGAATCGGTGACGACCAGGGTGGCCTCCTGCATCAGACCCAGCATCTCCAGATACCCCTGGGGCGGCAGCAGATGGATGAAGGGGCGCTCCAATAACGGGGTCAAGCCAAATTTTTCCGCGGAGGAGCGGGTGCGGGGATGGATGGGGAAGACCACATCGAGGCGTTCAGAGATGCGCGCCAAGGTTTCCAACAGGCCGCGCAACTTGTCGGCGTTGTCCACGTTGGAGGGGCGGTGCAGGGTGACCAGGGCATAGCCGCGCGCAGGTTTTCCCCCCAGGGTGCGCGCCGCCGGGGTGGCGCGGGCGGCGTGCTGGCGCAGGGTGTCGATCATGACGTTGCCGACGAAATGCACCCGCTCCGGCGCGATGCCTTCGCGCTGGAGGTTGTTCAGCGCATCCCGCTCGGTGGTGTAGAGCAGGTCGGAGATCTGGTCCGTGAGCACACGGTTGATCTCTTCCGGCATGGCGCGGTCAAGGCTGCGCAGTCCGGCCTCCACATGGATCACCTTGACGCCCTTCTTGGCGGCCACCAGGGCGCAGGCGATGGTGGAGTTGACGTCGCCCACCACCAGCACGGCCCGCGGTTGTTCCGCATCCAGCACCGGTTCGAAGGCGCGCATGATCTCGGCGGTTTGCACCGCATGGCTGGCGGAGCCGACCTCCAGGTTCACGTCGGGACGCGGGATGCCCAGTTGCGCGAAGAAGCTGTCGCTCATGGCGGGGTCGTAGTGCTGGCCGGTATGCACCAGCTTGGCGGCGATGGGCTGGGTCGAAAACGCCGCCATGAGGGGGGCGATCTTCATGAAATTGGGCCGGGCGCCGACGATGCAGAGAAGCTCGGTCATTGATTTTCTTTGCCGCCGCTGACGTTGAACAGGATCTTGCGCACGATGGGCACGAGGCGGTTGACTGTGCGGGTGAGGTTTTCCATGCGTTCCTTGAGTTCTTCGATGGATTGCGAATCGACGCCGGAGGCCAGGGCCAGCAGGGCGTCCACATTGTTCGTGTCCAGCACCGCGCCGGCGGCGGTGCGGGAGGTTGAAGGGCCGCTCTGGCGTTCCTTGTCGATGTCGGCGATGACCTCGCGCATGGCTGCCGCATCGAGATGGCGTTTGCCTTCCAGATAGCCGAACAGCAGGGCGCGGTCGCAGAAGGTGTTGATGCGCCGGGGAATGCCTGCGGTGTATTCGTGAATGACGTCGAAGGCGTCCGACGAGAACAGCGTCCCGCCCGACCAACCCGCCGTGGTCAGCCGGTGCTTGATGTACTGCTCGGTCTCGATCCGTTCCAGCGGGCCCAGGTGGAAGGCGGTGGTCACGCGCTGCACCAGTTGTTCCATCATGGGGCTGAGCATGACGTCGCGGAACTCGGGGTGGCCCAGCAGGATGCACTGCAACAGGGGGCGGTCCCCTTCGTAGTAGTTGGTGAGCATGCGCAGTTCTTCCAGCGCGCGGGCGTCCAGATATTGCGCTTCATCGACCAGAAGGAGCGGACGACGGTACTGGCGCACGGCCAGGCGCAGGTATTCCTCCAGGGATTTGAGCAGGGCGGATTTGGCCAGGCCTTCGGCCTCCAGGCCGAAGGCGGCCACCACGCTGCGCAGGGCGTCGTCTTCCGCCATGTGGTGGCTCATGAGCTGGGCGGTGAGGAAATCCCCCCCGGCCAGCTTTCGGGTCAGGCTGTTGGCCAGCAGGGTTTTGCCCGAGCCCACGTCCCCCGTGATGATGGTGATGCCCTCGCCCTGGGAAAGCCCGTATTCCAGATAGGCAAAGGCGCGTTTGTGCCCCTGACTCGGGAAGTAGAAGCGCGGGTCCGGGTTGAGCTGGAACGGTTTGTCGCGAAGGTTGTAGAAGCTTTCGTACATGGTCAGAAGCTCATGTTGACTCGGGCGGAAATGCTGTTTTCACTGAATGCGCCGGTGCTGGCGCCGGAGGTGCGCTCCAGCCGACGCAGGTCGATGACGCCGGTGGCGTCCTGACCCAGTTGGCGGGTCAGCATCCATCCCAGGGTGCGGTCGTCGCTCTCGGACCCGGCGCCCTCGGCATGGCTCTTGGACAAGCTCAGCACCGAGGTCATGCGCGGCCCCATGCGCAGGCTCCAGGCGCCGCCGGTGGTGAAGGTGCTGTCGCTGTCGCCGGCGGTGGCGCTGCCCAGGAGGTCGCGCTGGGTGGAACTTAGCGCCAGGGTCAGCAGGTTCCCGCCCCCCAGGTTGTAGCTGAGGTTGCCGGACCAGGCCTTGCTCAGGGAAATGGCGCTGGTGAGGTTGGAGACCTGTACCGGTGCGGCGGCCAGGGACAGGGTGCAGTTCTCCGCCGGGGGGCCGCTGCCGGCGTTGACCGCGACGGGGGCGGTGGAGCCCTGGCACAGGTAGATGTCGAACGCCTCGGTGGCGGTGAGCTGGCTGTAGGTGTCCTGCATGGACTCGCTGTAGCGAGTGGCGAGGGTGAAGCGCCGGTGCCGGTAGTTCAGGTTGAGGCTGTAGGAGGAGGCGTTGCGGCGGCGTCCCGCGCTGGCCTCCAGGGTGAGACGGCTGCTCGGCGCCCAACTCGCCCCCAGATTCCAGTAGGGGCCTTCGCTGCTGGACAGCCCGGAGGTGGAGCCGTTGTTGCTGTCCTGGCCGAAGGTGAGGTTGAAGCGGGTCTTGTTCGAATACTGGTACCCCAGTGTGCCGCTCAGGGTGGTGAGCCGGGTCTTGGCGCTGCCCGGGGAACCGGATTCGCTGAGGCTGTAGTTGACGCTCCAGGGGGCGCGCCGGGTCGCGCCGCCGCTGGTCAGGTCGAGGTTGATGTTGTTGCCGCTGCTGCGGGTGCTGGCGCCGCCGCTGGTGGCGCGGGTGCTGGCGCGAGTGATCTGCCAGCGCGCGTCGAGCTGCGCGCTGTTGCCGAATTTCATGCGCCACTGGGGCGTGAGGCCCAGAGTCTGGGAGGTGGTCTTGTTGCTGGTGCTGTAGTAGTTGGCGTTGTTGGGTGCGCCGGTCAGGCTGGAGAGCAGGGCGCTGCCGCCCGATGCAGCCCCGGTCTGGCTGGTGAACTGCTGGCTGATCCGCGCCACGGCGTTGATCTTGAGCTGGTCCGAGAACAGTTCGGAGTTGGCTATCAGGGACAACTGGTGGTTGGTGTCGGAACTGCCGCCCTGCGTGTACATCAGCGCTCCCAGGCTGTAGTCCAGATTGATGTCGCCCTTGCCCCCCTTGGAGAGATAGCGGAAGCCGGGATTCACCTCGGTGACGAAGGAGGCTACAGGTGCGGTGGAGGACAGGCTGACGTTGTCGCTGTAGCGCTCCGTCATGTTCACGTAGGGCGAGAAGCGGCTGTTGGCGGCAGCGGCGAGACCCGGCATCAGCAGCAGCCAGACCCCGTAGGGGAGGAGGCTACTGCTCGGGCTTTTTCTCATCCGGCTCTTCACCGTAGCCATAACCGGATCCGTAGCCATAACCGTAGCCATAGCCATAGCCGTACCCGCCGCCCATGGCGGAGCGATCCGGAATCTTGTTGAGGATGATGCCGATGTGCTCGCAATCTTCCAGATAGGACAGGGCCTCTTTGATGGCGGCGCGCGGGGTCCGGTTGACCTCTACCACGAAGGCGATCTGACCCATGTATTTGGCCAGCACCGAGGCCTCGCTGGTGGCGAGCAGGGGCGGGCAGTCGAACAGAATGATGCGGTCCGGGTAGCGGTTGGAGACGTCCTCGACGAAGGATTTCATGGCCGAACTGGCCAGCAGTTCGGTGGCGTGGGCGAAGTGCTTGCCGGCGGGGAGCACCGTGAGCTTTTCGATGTTGGTCTTGATGAGGACGTCGTTGAGAGAGATGTTGGGGTTGCGCAGCACATCCACCAGACCCCGCTCGGCATGCAGGCCCAGATAGCGCATCACCGCGCCCTTGGACATGTCTGCATCCACCAGCAGGACGGTGTGCTCCAGTTCCATGGCCATGCTGATGGCGAGGTTGATGGCGGTGAAGGACTTGCCCTCGCCCGGCACCGAGCTGGTGAGCATGATCACGTTGCCCATGGGCACCCTGGGAGCGCCGCCCAGGCCGAAGGCGTTGGCGATCAGGGGGCGCTTGATCAGGCGGTATTCCTCGGCGATCTGGTCACGTCCGCCGCTGTCCGGGGTGATGATGCCGGACGCCTTGAGCCGGTTGATGTCCACCAGGCCCTGTTGCCGGGTCATTACCGTGCTGGGGCCGGCGCCGTCCTGATTGCGCGACAGCGGGGCGTCGTCATGGGGGATGGGCTCCTCCATGCCGAAGGAACGGGCGGCGGCGTCGATGGCCGCCTGCACCCGCACCTGTTCCACATCTTCCAGGGTGTGGGACGGCTCCAGCCTGGGTTTGCCCAGCAGTCCGGCGGCGCGTTCGATGATGCTCATGCGGCGACCCTCATCCGGTTGGCGACGTGGTGATGTAGAAAATCATCTGGGCCGCGTAGAGCGTGGCCAGAGCGCCCAGGCCGGCGAGGTAGATCAGGTTGTGGATGCGTTGCTTGCGGCGCTCGGAATCGGACTTCACCTTGGTCACCACCCCGAGGATGGGAATGTCGGTCAGATCCCGCATCTGCTTTTTGCTCTCGATGGAGGGGCGCAACATGATCAGCAGAACCGCCAGTCCGATGCCCAGAGCCAGACCGCCAAAGGGGACTGCGGAGATCAGCAGGGGACGGTTGGGCCATACCGGCAGGTTCGAGACGCGGGGCGGTTCCACCACCCGGAAATCCACTACATCGGTCTTGGTCTCCATCTCGCCGGAGATCACCGCCGTTTCACGCTTGCCCAGCAGATCCAGGTAGTTGGCCTTGTACACGTCGTAGTCCCGTACCAGTTCCTGGTATTCCGCCTCCACCTTGGGGATGTCGTTGACGTTCTTCAGCAGTTCCTGGCGTTTCTTGTCCAGGAATCCCAGGCGCGCCTTGAGGGTGGCCACCAGACCTCCCGCTTCGGCGATGGATACCGTCAGTTGCTGGTAGACCGGGTTCTGGGCCTTGACCGCCTCTTTGGATTGGCGCGCCTTGGAGGCGTCCATTTCCTGTTTCTTCTCTTCCAGCAGCCGTGCGATCAACTGCTTGGTGCGGGAGATCTCAGGATGTCGATCGGTATATTTCATGCGCAGGGTGTCGAGCTGGCCCTGAAGCGCGGAGATGCGGGAGTCCAACGGGCTGTCCGTGGTGGTGGTCACCATGGGGGCGCTGAGGGTCTCTTCCTGCTCGCTCAACTGTTGTTCCAACTGCTTCTTGCGGAATGTGGCCTCCTCCAGTTCGCTCTTGGCCTTTTCGATTTCCTTTCCCACTTCCGCCAGACGCTGGAAGTAGTCCGTTCCCTGGCCCGGCATGATGAACATGTTGCGGCGCTTGAACTCGCTCAGTTCCTGTTCCTTTTCGCGCAGGCGGGTCTCGTAGTTCTTGAGTTGCTCTTCAATGAACTTCTGGCTCATCGAGAGATCCTTGCGCGCGCCGCCCAGGGTGGTCTCGGTGAAAATGGTGAGCAGGGCCTGCACCACCCGCTTGGCGATATCCGGGCTCTGATGCCGGTAGGTGATGGTGTAGAGGTTTTCCCGTTCCGTCCCTTCCAGGCTGATCTTGCTGGTGAGGGATTTGTACAGGGCGTCCTGCTGTTGGGGGGTCTTGGCGCCCAGGTCCAGGTCGGTCATGCGCGCTACCCGTTCCAGATTGGGGCGGCTCATCAGGGTGCGAGTCATCATCAGCACCTGCTGTTCCACATTGGGCTGGACGGCCAGCCCGCCCAGCAGGGGTTTCAGCAAGGATTGGGTATCGACAAACACCCGCGCTTTGGCCTCGTAGCGATTGGCCAGGCTGTAGACCCAGACCCAGCCGCCGAGGGATGCCGCCCACAGGGCGACAAACACGATCCAGCGGCTACGCCAGATGCCGCGCAGGTAGACGCCAATCTGGTCGAGGGCGTCATTCATGTTGCGGCGCTCCGGCCAACCGCATCAGAACCAGCTCTCCGGGATGACCAGCATGTCGCCGGGCAGCATGTCCACGTTGGCGGATACGTCCCCGCCTTTGATCAGATCGTCCAGGCGGACGCTGTATTGCTGAGGTTTGCCATCGACGATGCGGAGGATGCTGGCCTTGTTGCCGGCGGCGAAGTCGTTCAGCCCGCCCACAGCGATCATCACGTCCACCAGGGTCATGCGTTCGCGATAGTTGAGGGCCTGGGGCTTGGCGGCCTGCCCCACCACCCGCACCTGCTGGCTGTAGGGGCCGACGCCGCCGGAAACGATGACCGTCACCACGGGATCCTGGATGTAACGCTCCAGGATTTTCTCGATGTCCCGCGCCAGTTGGGAACTGGTCTTGCCGCTGGCCTGCACATCCTCAGCCAGATTCATGGTCATCTTGCCGTCTGGACGGATGGGGAAGGAGCCGGACACCTCCGGGCTGCCCCAGACGAACACGTTGACCGTGTCGCCGGGCCCCAGCAGGTACATCCAGTCGGTGGCCTCCGCCGCCTTGGCCGGAGCGGGCGGGTAGGTCGGTCCGCTGGCGCACGCGGTAAGAATGGCTAGTGCCAGCACGGGCAAAATTTTGGACTTCATGGCAATCCCCCATCACACCCTTTTGGGCGCGCGGATTATGCCACACGCCCGATTTGAAGCGCCTCCCGGCCAATGTGGCGGCGCATCAATCGAGCTGGCGCGCCCGCCTGGGTCGCAGCCATCAGTTCAGTTTTTTGCTCGCGGCGGGCATGAAATTGAGCGGCTGGGTTTGTGCGAGTTCGGCTTCGTCGGCATATCTGGGCCGGCTGTTACGGTCCAGCCCAAGTTGTTCCGCCAGTTCCGCTTCACGGGCGGAGATCAGCCCCAGGCACATGCGGATGTTCTCGACGGTTTCCGCCGTGAACGGGCTGGGTACGCCATCGCGCGGCGCGGTATCGCGCACGATGGAGGTCAGCGTCTTGCGCATGGCGCGCATGATCTGCTGTTCCTTGGATAGTTCGGCTGAAGTCATGGGAATCTCGTAGGGCGATCAGGATGAGGCGATTGTCCCCGTCGCCTTCTGGCGGGGCAACCACGCCAGCGCAACGGGTACGCAACGCTCCTGGCTCGGCGAGTGACTTGAACGGCATGAAGACTGTGTGACGCAGGGCACTGAGGTTTCATCCTGAGCCGATGATCATTAGAATCTGACGCCCCGTTCCCGAAGTTGCCGCCATGAAGCCCCGTTCACTCGCCCTGCTCCTGTCCCTGCTCGTCAGCGCCACCCCCTGCGTTGCCGAAGGCGACCCGCGCGATCCGCTGGAGTCTTTCAACCGCGGCGTGCATGGCTTCAACGAGGGCTTCGACAAGGCCATCTTCAAGCCGGTGGCCGAGGGCTACAAGGCCGTCATGCCCGCGTTCGGCCAGACCAGCGTGCGCAACTTCTTCTCCAACCTGAATGACGTCACTGTTTTGACCAACGACATCCTCCAGTTGAAGGGCGAACAGGCGATCCAGGATTTCCTTCGCCTCGCGTTCAATAGCACTTTCGGCTTGCTCGGTTTGCTCGACGTCTCCAGCGAGATGGGGCTGCGCAAGCATGACGAGGACTTCGGTCAGACCCTGGGGCGTTGGGGCATGGGGTCGGGCCCTTATCTGGTGCTGCCGTTCCTGGGCTCAAGCAGCCTGCGCGACACCGCGGGTCTGGTTGTGGATACCGTGTACACCGACCCGGTGGTGCAGACGGATGACGTGTCGGATCGCAACGTGGGCATTGGCGTGCGCATGATCAGCAAGCGTGCAGATCTGCTGGATGCCAAGCGCACCGTGGACGAAGCGGCGCTGGACCCCTACGAGTTCATGCGGGAGCTTTATCTGGAGCGTCGCCGCTCCCAGGTTTTCGACGGTAAGCCGCCCGAAGAAAAAGACTGATGAACAAGGCCTTCGTCCGCGAAGAAGCGCCGGAGGAAGACGAAGAGGAAGCCTCCCCCCTGCCGGCGGGTGGCAAGAATTACATGACCCCCGGCTGTTTCTCGCGGCTCACGGCGGAACTGGATCACCTGATGCGCCGCGAGCGTCCCGAAGTGGTCAGCGTCGTGTCCTGGGCCGACGGTAACGGCGACCGCTCCGAGAACGGCGACTACATCTACGGCAAAAAGCGCCTGCGCGAGATCGACCGCCGCATCCGCTTCCTTACCCGCCGCCTGGCGTATGCCCAGGTCATTGACCCCGCCGCTCAGGAAGATACGGAACGGGTCTACTTTGGCGCTACCGTGACCGTGCAGGACGAAGAGGGCGTGGAGACCGCCTACAGCATCGTCGGCATGGACGAGGCGGAACCCTCCCGAGGCCGCATCTCCTGGATCGCCCCCCTGGCGCGGGCGCTGCTCAAGGCGCGCGAGGGGGATACGGTGCGTTTTCACGCACCCGGCGGTCAGCGCGTACTGGAAGTCCTCGCCATCGAATACCGCTCCCTGGACTAAACCCGCATTGCCATCATGCTTTTCGCCGCGGCGGCGCGAGGGCTATGATGCCGTCACCGTACCCCAAGGCTGGCTCATGAATTCTGTTCGCGTCTTTCTGGTGGATGACCATCCCATGCTGCGGCTCGGCGTGCGCCGAGCGTTGGAAGGCTCGGAGGGGTTTGTCGTGGCGGGGGAAGGAGTGGACCTGACCAGCGCCCGCGCCTGGCTTACCGCGGGTGGTCTGGCTGATATCGCCATCATTGACCGCTCCCTGCCGGACGGTGATGGTCTGGAACTTGCTCCCCTGCTCAAGGCTGCCGGCATGAAGATCATCGTGCTGACGGTGGAAGACGGCGATGAGGAGATCCGCGCCGCCATCGACGCCGGCGTGGACGGCTACCTGCTCAAGTCCGCAGATTCCGAGCAGATCATCCACGCCATCGGCATGGTGATGCAGGACGCCGGCGCCTTTCCCGCCCAGATCGTTCAGAAGCTCACCCAGTCCAGTGGCGACGCTCCCCTGGCCAAGCTTTCGCCACGCGAGATGGAGATCGCCGAATATGTGGCCAAGGGACTCAGCAACAAGGTCATCGGCGCGCGTCTCAACCTGTCCGACAACACCGTGCGCAACCATCTGGCCAACATCATGCAGAAGCTCAACTTCCACAACCGCGTGCAAGTGGCCACCCTGGTCCTGCAACACATGAGGCGGCACAAGCGGATCTGACGCGGCGCGCCATGGGGAGAGACGGCGGGCTGCTAGAATCCGCGCCGCTTGTCACCGTCCCGAAGGCTCCCCGTGGATCTCGTCATTTTGTTCAAAGCGCTCATCCTCGGCATCGTCGAGGGGCTCACCGAATTCCTGCCCATCTCCAGCACTGGCCACCTGATCCTGGTGGGGGATCTGCTGAACTTCAACGACGAGAAGGGCAAGGTGTTCGAGATTGCCATTCAGACCGGGGCGATCCTGGCGGTGGTGTGGGACTACCGGGCCAAGTTCCTTGGCGTGGCGCGGGGATTGACTACCGAGCCGGCAGCGCAACGCTTTGTGTTGAACCTGTTCCTGGCCTTCGTGCCCATTGCCGCTTTGGGTCTGCTGTTCGGCAAGATGATCAAGGCCCATCTGTTCGCGCCGGTGCCTGTGGCCCTGGCCTTCATCGTCGGCGGCCTGGTGATCTGGTGGGCGGAGCGGCGCGAGCATGTGATTCGTGTGCAGGAGGTGGATGACCTGCAATGGCCGGACGCCCTCAAACTGGGTCTCGCCCAGTGTTTCGCCCTGATCCCCGGCACTTCCCGTAGCGGCGCCACCATCATCGGCGGTTTGTTGATCGGGCTATCACGCAAGGCGGCGGCGGAGTTTTCCTTCTTCCTGGCGGTGCCCACGCTGGGGGTGGCAACGCTGTATGACTTGGCGAAACACCGCGAATTGTTCGCCCTGGCGGACCTGCCCATGTTTGTCGTGGGCTTTGTCGCCGCCTTCCTCAGCGCGGCCCTGGCGGTGCGGGTGTTCATCCGCTTCGTGGCGACGCACAACTTCACCGCCTTCGTGATCTACCGCATCGTGTTCGGGGTGGTGGTGCTGATCACCGCCTACACCGGGCTGGTGAGCTGGACGGTGCATTAACCCTTGTAGGAGCCCGGCTGCGCCGGGCGATGCAACGGTAACGGACGCGAAGCCATTTGCGCCGGGCGCAGCCGGGTTCCTACAGGGCCGCCTCCGCCACTGCCTCCGCGTGGGTCAGGCGTCGAATCTCGGTCAGGAGTTCTTCTTCCACATAGGGTTTGCCCATGTAGGCGTTGACCCCCAGCGAGAGGGCGTGGTCGCGGTGTTTGTCGGCGGTGCGGGACGTGATCATGATGATGGGCAGACCCCGCGTACGACTGCTGGCGCGCACGTGGTGGGCCACTTCAAAACCGTCCATGCGCGGCATCTCGATGTCCAGCAGCATGATGTCCGGCACTTCCTCTTCCAGCATCTCCATGGCCTCCTGGCCGTCCCGCGCGGTGGTGACGCGGTAGCCTTCGCGTTGCAGGAAGCGGGTGGCGATCTTGCGCACGGTGAGGGAATCGTCCACCACCATGACCAGGGCGGATTCCTGCTCCTCCGGTTGTTCCGCCGGGGCGCCCACCTCCACCATGCGTTCAGCCAGATAGAAGGGGTTGATGATGAGGGCGACACGGCCATCCGCCAGCACGGTGGCGCCGCTGACGCCGGCAATACGGGCGAGCTGCGGGCCGATGGGTTTCAGCACCGCTTCAAAGTTGCCTTCCAGACCATCCACCCGCACGGCGAGCCGTTGGTCGCCCGCCCGCAGCAGCAGTATGGTGCGGTGACGGCCTTCCGCCGGGATGGAGGTGCGTCCCAAAAGCTCCGCCAGACTGCGCAGGGGGTAGCGTTCGCCGCCGAGTTCGACGAAACCGGATTCTTGCAACGCATGGAACTGTTCTACCCGTACTTCCCGCACCAGGGCCACCAGGTTGGCGGGCAGCGCCCACAACTGGTCGCCGGCCCGGGCCATGACCACCTGACTCAGGGCCAGGGTGAGGGGTAGGCGGATGGTGAATTTCGCGCCCTGGCCCGGCTGGTTGTCCAGACGGACGCGACCGCCGATGCCGGCGATCTCGTTTTTCACCACGTCCAGGCCTACGCCGCGCCCCGCCAGTTCGGTGACCTGACGGGCGGTGGAAAAACCGGAGCGGAACAGGAGTTGTTCCAGCGCTTCGTTGCTGACTTCCTGATCGGGGCTGATCCAGCCGGCGTCGAGGGCCTTGCGGCGGACTGCGTCGAGTTGGATGCCGGCGCCGTCATCCGACAGTTCCAGCACGATTTCACTGCCCTCCTGGCGCGCCGTGAGACGTACCAGGCCCTGTTCCGGTTTGCCCTGCGCCGCCCGCGCCTCCGGGGTTTCCAGTCCGTGGGCGACGGCATTACGGAGCAGGTGTTCCAGAGGGGCGGTGATCTTGTCCAGCACGCCCCGGTCCATTTCAGTGTGGCCGCCCTCCAGTTCCAGTTGGACGCGCTTGCCGGTCTCGCGCGCGGACTGACGCAGGATGCGGTGCAGACGCTCTTCCAGGGTATTCAGGGGCAGCATGCGGATGTGCATGAGTTCCTGTTGCAGGGTGCGGGCCATGCGTCCCTGCACCAGCAGGGCGTTGTCCGCCTCGGTCAGGCCGGACAGGAGGTTGTTCTGGGCCGTGGATACGTCGTCCACGCTTTCCGCCAGTTGCCGCGTGAGTTCCTGCAGGCGCGAGAAGCGGTCGAACTCCAGCGGGTCGAAGTGGCTGTCGTCCATGTGGGAGAAGCGCGAACGCATCTGGGATTCGGCCTGGATGTCCAGTTCGCGTAGTTGCGAGCGCAGACGATCCACGTTGGCGGCCAGTTCCTGGGCGGTCTGTTTGTAGCCGGTGAGCACGTTTTCGATGCGGGAGCGGGCGATGGCCACCTCGCCGGCTTCGTTCAGCAGGGTATCCATCACCTCGGAATCCACCCGCAGGGACTGGCGCATGCGCTGGGGTTCTTCCTGGGCCTGTGCGGCGGGGATCTCCGTCGGCTCTGCCGCAACGGCGGGGAGGAGAGCGTCCGCTTCCTGCATGTCCTCGGGGGCGGGCAGGACAGGAATGGCAGAGCTTTCGCCGCGCTTGAGGCGGTCAATGGCCTCGGCAAGGCCGTCGTACTGGGCCTCCAGGTAGTCGAGCTGGCGCTCGGCCTGTGCGCCGTCGCCCATGGCGACGACATGGCTCTCCATGAGGTGTACGGCTTCGCCCAGGTTCATGGCGCCGGCCATCCGGGCGGAACCCTTGAGGGTGTGCAGCACTCGCTTCAGGTCTTCCGATGCGCCGGGAGCTTGAGCGCGCCAGGCGCGCAGTCCGCCGCCCACCTTGGGCAGCAGGTCTTCCGTCTCTTCCAGGAAGATGGGCAGCAGTTCCGGGTCCAGGTCGTCCTGCACCTGGGGTTTGGCGGCGGGCGTCGCGCGGGTCGCCTGCATGACGGGCGCGACAGGCTCATCGACGGTTTCGTCATGCGGGAACCGCGGGGGCTCCACCGGCGCCGGGGCGGCTTCCGCCAGTTCCAGGGCGGGTGATGGGGAAGGAGGGGCGTCAGGAAACAGCGCCTCGAACACGTCTTCCGCATCCGCTTCGCTCAGTTCGAGTCCGGCGAGGTCGTCGCTCTGCGCTTCTTCCAGCGTGAATGCGTTGGTTTCGGCGGGGGTTGGGGCTGGCGGGGGGATGAAGGCGTCGCACGGGTGGATCGGAAAACGGTGCGCCAGGACGTCTTCCACCCCTTCCGCCAGGGCGGTCAGACCCCGCTCCACGGCCTGCACGGCTTCCTGGGCCAAGGCCGCGCCGGTATCGGGCCAGGCGCCGGACCAGTTTTCCATGGCGTGGGCCACCTCGGCCAGGGGGGTGAATCCGGTGGTGCGGGAGATGCCGGCAAGGGTGTGGGCGGCGCGGTTGAAGCGTTCCCAGGATTCGCCAGGGAAGGGTCCGGCCATTTCGTCCAGGGCGTTGCGCAGGTCGATCAGACGCTGGCCGGCCTCGCTGGTAAAGATGTCGAACAGGGTGGCGGGCAGGATATGCCCTTCGATGTCCACGCGGTCGTCCGCCGGGGCGGGGGGCTCAGACGATTCAGAAAATTCCGACGACTCGAACGACTCAGACGGAAGAAGGATGGGGGATGGCTCCGCCGGCGCTTCCGCGGATGCGCCGGCTTCATCTTTTGGGGGCGCGGCCTCCTGGGGCGAGACGCCTGTTTCCCCGCGCAGGCGTCGTGCGCCTGCGGTCAAGAGTTCGGCGTCCACCTGGGCGCGTCCGCGGCTCTCCAGTTGCGAGACCCAGCCCTGGAAGGCGTTACCTGCGCTTTCCAGGAAGTTGAGCATGTCCGGCGTGGGGGCGCGTTCGTCGCGCAGCCATTGGTTGAGGGTCTGTTCCACTTCCCAGGCGGCCTCGCCCAGGTCGGTCAGGCCCACCATGCGCCCGCTGCCCTTGAGGGTGTGGAAGCCGCGCCGTACCGTGGTGAAGGCGTCGTTGTCGTAGGCGCTGATCTGAAGCCGGGAGACCTGGATGGCTATGGTCCCGAGAACTTCGTTGGCCTCTTCGATGTAGATGCCGAGCAGTTCCTGGTCGATGACCTCGGTGGAGGAGGCCGCCAGACGCTGGGTCTCGATGCTGGGCGCTACGGGGGCCGGGGCGATGGCTTCGATGGCCTGGAGCGCGGCGGCGGGCGCGGCGGATTCCAGTGCGGTGAGGGCGGCGTCGGCCTGACCGCGCAATTTGGCGTCGCCCACCAGTTCGGCGTCTCGCGCCAGTTGCGACAGTTCCGCCTTGACCGCAGCCTTGCCGGCTTCGTCCACCTTGTCGGCGTGGGCGATGGTTTGCAGGCTTTCACGGATATGCGCGGTTTCCTCGCGGATCTGGGCTTCCACCGTCTGTTCCTGGCCGGGGGAGGCTTCGGGTACGGCCATGAGGCCGGCCAGTGCTTGGCTGTCGTCGCGCCCGAAGCGCAGGGCTTCGACGTAGAGGCCGAGGGTGGACAGGGCTTCCGCCACCCAGTTGAGGTTTTCCGTGGTGATGTAGGCATCGCCTTCGCTGAAATGGCCGATGCGGCGCGAACACTCGTTGAGCAGGTCGCGCGCCACGTCCAGTTGCAGGATGTTGAGGGCGCCCAGAATCTGCTTCATCAGGCCCGGCACCTTGGGCAGCCCGTCGCGATGTGCGGAGTTGCGGAAGAACTTGTCGAGAATCTCTTCCACCTGGTTGAGGTTGTTCTGGATCTCGCGTGTGACCTGGGCCAGCAGCAGCTTTTCCTGGGCGGCGCGGGAAATGTCATCCAGCAAGTCCACCTGCGGGATGCGGGAGGCGTCGAAGGAGGGGTCGATGGCGGCCTGCAGGCGCATGGAGAGCGCTTCCGACTGGCGCTTGAACTCGTCCCCCAGCGATTCGAAATGGTCGGCGGCGTTTTGCAGCAGCAGGATGGCGGTGGCCATCTCCAGTTGCAGCACTTCGTTGCGCGTGGCTTCCGCGGCGTTGTTGAGGCGTTTCGCCACCGCCTGGATCATGCGGGTGAGCGATTGCAGGGCGGGGTTGGGCAGATGGGTGGACGCCTCGAAGGCGTCCAGGGTGGCGTGCTGGAAGGCAGCCAGGCTGTCATGCTGGCCGGAACAGCAGCGCAGCCAATGGTCCTTGGCGGCCTTGAGTTGGTCCTTGAGACCGGTGATCTGCGCCGTATGGGCGGATTTGGCCCCGCCCGAGGCTTGGGGCGCCAGCCGTTCCAACTGGTACAGGTCGCGCGCTTCGGCGGCGCGACCGCCCGGCGTGGCGTCCTGGGCGACGTAATACAGCACGTCGCGGAACAGGCGCTCGGCCAGTTGGCGTGAACCTTCCATCAGGCGACGCATCTGGAGGTCGATGCGTCCGCACAGGCGCTTTTGCCAGAAGTCCGCCTTGCCGCTGGACCGGCGCAGTCCTTCGATAAGGGCGGCGGCGCTCCACCAGAAAGAGTACTGGGCCGGGCCGGGGGCGAGTCTTTCCACTTCTTTTACCGCCTGGTCCATGGCGAGCAGGCCGGACTGGGGGTCTTTGCCCTGAAGGTATTGCAGCAGCCCCCGTTGGTAGCGGCTGCGGGCGGTGCGGATGGCGCGGGCGCGGGCCGTATCTTCCATGGGGGTTTCCGCCACGGAGCGGGGTACGCGCAGGGTGGTGTCGGGAAAGAACAGCTCGCTGGGGGCGGGAGGGACGCCGCCACGCGCCGTGACCAGTTGCTGGAACAGGGGGGTCAGACGGGTCTCGGTGTTGCGTCCGCCCGCCATCAGTTCGTCCAGATACTCCTTCAGGCTGTCGATGGCGCGCATCGCCAGATCCGCAGCGGCGCGGGTGCGCAACGGGGCCTTGGACGTCATTTCGTGGAGCAGGCGTTCGACCTCCGAGGTAAGCATCGACACGCCTTGCAGATCGACGATCTGGAGCGCGCCGTATACCTGGTGCAGATGGGCGGCGGCAGCTTGCAATGGCCCCGTCTCCTGACCGTCCCAGCCCGCCAGACCGGCGCGCGCCGTGGCCAGGGCGGTATCCAGTTCGCCTTTGACCCAGGTCAGAGGGCCGAGATCGAACTCTTCATCCATGTGTAACTCCACTCTCAAGAAAACGAAGGGCCGCCCCGAGTTTTCTTGACCCCCTCGGGGGGCGGGCTGGGCGCCAGCCCGGCCCTGGGGGCGCTCTCACCTGCCTTAAACCTTGAAGCCCGCGACCGAGACCTTGAGTTCGTCCGACAGTACGGCGAGCTGGCCCACCGATCCGGCGGTGCGGCGTGTGCCTTCGGACGCTGTCCGGGTGCTTTCCAGAATCTCGTTCATGGTGGCGGTGATGCGTTCGGCGGTTTCCGCCTGCGCGCGGGTGGCCTCGGAGATGTTCTGGATCAGGCCGGCCAACTGGGCCGACACCGACTGAATCTCGGTCAGGGCATGGCCCGCCGCGTCGGAACGCTGGGTGCCCTCAACCACGCCCTGGGTGGAAATTTCCATCGCGTGCACGGCGTCCTGGGTGTCGCTCTGAATGGTCTTGACGATGACGCCGATGCGCCGCGTGGCCTGGCCGGAGCGTTCCGCCAGACGTTGCACTTCTTCCGCAACCACGGTGAAGCCGCGCCCCGCTTCGCCCGCAGCCGCCGCCTGAATGGCGGCGTTCAGGGCCAGTACGTTGGTCTGTTCGGTAATGTCCGAGATCAGTTCCACGATCTCGCCAATCTCCTGGGACGATTCGCCCAGACGCTTGATCCGTTTCGCGGTTTCCTGAATCTGGTCGCGCAGTTCGTTCATGCCGGCGATGGCCTGTCGCACCGAATCCGCACCCTTGGCGGCGGCGGACAGAGATTGTTCGGCAACTCGCGCGGAATCTGCGGCGTTGCCGGACACCTGGGCGATGGAGGCGGACATCTGGGTGACGGATTGCGTGGTTTCGGTGATCTGGTGCGCCTGTTTTTCCGCCACGGCCAGCATCTGGTCAGAGGTCTCCCGCGCTTCCCCGGTGGCCTGGGTCACCTGCTCGGTGGCGCGGTTGACGCCGTTCACCAGCATGCGCAACTCTTCAATGGCGAAGTTCACCGAGTCGGCGATGGCCCCCGTGATGTCTTCCGTTACCGTGGCCTGCACCGTAAGGTCGCCTTCCGCCAGTTCGCCCATTTCGTTCAGCAACCGCAGAATGGCGTCCTGGTTGCGGCGGTTTTCCGACGCCATCACTTCCGCCCGCTTGCCGGCCTCCTGCACGTTGAGCAGACCCAGCAGCAGCAGGGTCGCCAGGGAGACCAGAGAGAACAGGATGGCGGGGATGAGGGCGAAGCCGGTGTTGATGTCCTGGTATTTCTGCGCCAGTCCCAGGGTCATCCCCAGCAGTTGTTCGGATTCGTCGAAGATCTGGCGCGCGGCGCGCTTGGATTCCACCAGCTTGGGCATGCCTTTCAGGATCTGATCCACCTGTTTTTCGAAGGCGTCGAACACGTCCTTCAGTTCCAGCAGTTTTTCCTTGGCGTCCGTATCCTTGACCGCAACGATGCCCAGTTCTTCATTGCCCTGGAGCAGGCCGCCCAGCACTTCGCGGAAGGTGCGCACGTCCTTGTCCAACTGGTAAGCGGTCTCCGGGTTGATGCGGTCTGCGGCCATCAGGGCGTTGGCGTTCTTGGCCATGCGCTGGGTCCAGAGGGCCTGCTGGTTGGCAAAGCTGATCTGTTTTGCGTTGGCGGCGGGAAGCAGTGCGGCAACCTGTTCCGTAAGGTCCAGCAGTTCGGTGTTGCGCTGGTTGATTTCGTTCAGGGCGCGACCGAGGGAGATCAGGATCTCCTGCTGGGACAGCACGGTCTGGATGCCGCCCTTGGAGACCTGCCAGCGCTCTTTCAGCTTGGCCAGATCGGGCTGCATTTCGCCGGGCGATGAGGGCGCCAGACCACTGCCGTCAATCAGGGTGTCCAGGCCTTCGGCAAAGGACTTGCGGCTTTCTTCCAGTTGCTTGAAGGCCTCCTTGTTGCCCAGCACCGCCTGCTGCACGGTTTTGGAGTAACGCTGGGAGTGCATCTGCAAGCGCGTGGACACGCTGATGTATTCCGACTTGTTGGCCACCCGGACGGTGTACCAGACCACGAAGATCAGGGCGAAGAACAGCGAAATCAGCAGCACCGTGACCAGGGTGCGTTGCCGCTTCTCCGGCGAGACTCGGCTGAGCAGAGGGATGCGCTCGGGGTCCAGGGTCGCCCAGTTCGTCAATGCGGCCTGTGCGCCTCCGCCCAGGCCCTTGAACATGCCACCCACTTTAAGGTTGGGCTTCTTGATCGCCATTACGCTTCCTTTCGTTATTGCATGAGCAGCGGCCTCGGTCGGCTCGCCGCATCAAACGCCTGCTTCCAGAAATGCCGGTTCCGTCACCAGCTTTTCCACATCCAGTTCCACCCAGTTGCTGCCGTCCGCCGCCTGCCAACTGGCCTCAATCCAGGGCGCCGCATCTTGCGCGGGGGCGCTGCGGGTCATTTCGCGCACCATGCGCAGACCCACGGTGCGATCCACGCGGAAGGCCGCATTGACGCCAAATCGGGGATGCACCAGCAAGAGGCGGGCATCCCCCTTCGGGATGCTGTCGCTCAGCCCCGTATACACAGCCAGATCGGTGCAGCCGTAGAGCATGCCCCGCACACTGGCCACCCCCATGAACCAGGGTTTTCCCCAGGGGGCTTCCGCCACTTCCGGCACGCTGACCACTTCGTTGACTTGATCCAGACTGACCAGCCACTGGCGTCCGCCGGCGATGAAACCGAGACGGGAATCGTCGCGGGCGGTGGACTGGGCGCCGCGCAGGCGCTCGGCCAGACGGGTTTGGAACTCCCGCAGGGTCTCGCGACCGAGTTGTTCCTCGCCGCCGATTTCCATCTCAGCCCAGGGCCTTGATCTTGGCCAGCAGTTCGTCCACCACGACGGGCTTGGTAACGTAATCCGTCGCGCCCTGGCGCATGCCCCAGACCCGGTCCGTTTCCTGATCCTTGGTGGTGCACATGATCACCGGCACCCCCTGAGTGGCGGGGTCGCGCGAGATCTGGCGCGTGGCCTGAAAGCCGTTGAGGCCGGGCATGACCACATCCATGAGGACGAGGTCGGGTCGTTCCGACTTGGCCATGGCAACGCCTTGTTCACCGTTCTCGGCGGTGACCACGTCATAGCCGTTCTTGCGCAGCAGGTCGGTGAGAAAAAAACGTTCGGTGGGGGAGTCGTCCACCACCAGCACTCGCTTGATAGGCATTTCCGGGTTTCTCCTAGCGGGAGGCGTGCTTGCGCACGGCTTCCAGCAATGTGTCTTTGGAAAAGGGTTTGGTCAGGTATTCGTCGGAACCCACCAGACGGCCTCGCGCCCGGTCGAACAGGCCGTCCTTGGAGGACAACATGACTACGGGGGTCTCGCGGAAGCGGGTGTTCTTCTTGATCAGGGCGCAGGTCTGGTAACCGTCCAGGCGCGGCATCATGATGTCCACGAAGATCAGGTCGGGGTGGTGGTCGGCAATCTTGGCCAGGGCGTCGAATCCGTCCTCCGCCAGGATGACTTCGCACCCCGCCTGGGTGAGGAATATCTCCGCACTGCGCCGGATGGTGTTGCTGTCGTCAATCACCATCACCTTGGCATTGGGCATGCTCACGCCGGAATCCTTTCTGGATTTTTCATCCGCCGGTTTTGACTTCGTAGCCCGCGCCCTTCCAGGCGGGCAGGCCGGTGCGGAACCAATAAACCTTCTTGTAACCCCGTTTCAGCATGTAGCGCGAGGCCTTGTAGCTGAACCAGCATTCCGCGCCGTTGCACTGGAAGATCATGGGCGCGTTTTTGTCTTGCGGGAGTTTTGTAATGTCGAAACGATCCACCGCATCGTCGTATTCGATTTCCTTGGGGCTGTTCATTTCGTAGGGCACGCTCACGGAGCCGGGGATGAAGCCGGCGCGGCGGTGGGCGGGGGGGCGTACGTCGAACAGCGGGACGCCCTGGCCCATCAGTTGTTTGACCTGCTCGGCGGTGGGAATGGTGACTCCGACCAGCACCTCGGGGGTGAAGAAGCCGCGCGTGGAAACGTGCTCGAAATCCGCCTTGTCCGCCGGGTCCAGAGAGCCGATGCCGCTCTTGGCAAGCCGTCCTTCCAATCCCTTGTCCAGCTTGGTGAAGGCGCCTCGGATCTTTTGGCGCAGGGCCTCGTCGAGCTTGTCGCTGACCACGACGCCGGCTTGAGGTACATCGGCCAGGGTCTTGATGACTTGGGCGCCGGGGGAGCGGGCGACCCATGCCTTGGCGACATCTTCCTTCATGGCCGCCAGGTCAGACTGACCGATCTCCATGGCGTAGGTCACGGCGCCGTATTCGTTCATGTGCATGACCTGACCGAAAAAGGTGCTGGGCGAGAGGCCCAGGGCGTTCAGTTCGCCCTTGACCATGTAGCTCACCAGGGATTCGGCATGGGGCAGGGCGATGCGCTTGCCGCGGGCGGTCTCCAGCGATTTGATGTTGCTGCCCTTGCCCGCCACCAGAACGATGCGGGCATGTTGTTCGGTCTTGGCCACCGGGGTGTAGCCATTGCGCATGGCCGCCCCCACCAATTGCGCAGGAGCCAGGAGCATGGAGATCGAACCGGTGCGAAGACGTTCGCCCACCCGCTCCGCATTCTGGGTGAGCACCAGTTTGACGGGCTGTCCCAGAGAACCGGAAAGGGACTTGGCCAGGTCGTTGAACACGGACTGGGTGGCGACGTGGTTGCGCTCCTGGTCGTAGTCCAGGGTTACGTTGAGGACCAGTTCTTCCTTGGCCCAGGCGGCGCTGACCGCACCGAGGGCAACTCCGACCAGCAACAGCCGGGCGTATCGCGCCGTTATCCAACGCATCATCTGTCTCCTTCCTCCGACCATCCTGGTTGAACTGAACCTGCACACCATGCTGCTCAACTTCCCAGCCTGATGAAATTGTCTTTCCCGGCTCCGCACTCCCCACAGGACCAGTCGACCGGCAGTTCTTCCCAGCGCGTACCGGGCGGGATGCCTTCTTCCGGCAACCCTTCGGATTCGTCATAGACAAACCCGCACACCACGCACATCCAGGCCTGATATTCCATGCCCAAGGGGGGTTCCTGCTCTGTAATAGAATTCATTGTGCCGCTTCTTCCTAATCCCGCCAAGCCTTATTCCATGCCCATTCCAGCCGAATCTGCTGTCTCTTCCGCCCCACCTCCGGCGGTTCTCATCTTTGCGGGGACGGACCCGACCGGGGGGGCGGGACTGCAAGCGGATGTCCTGACCCTGGCCAGCCTCGGCTGCCATCCCCTTTCCGTAGTCACTTGCATCACCGTCCAGGACACCGTCGGCGTCGACGATTACCTGCCCATGGAGCCGGAATGGATCGCCGACCAGGCGCGCAGCGTGCTGGAGGACATCCCGGTGGCGGCGATCAAGATCGGCATGATCGGCAGCGTCGAGGCCGTGGCCGCGATTGCCGAGGTGGTGTCGGACTACCCCGACATCCCGCTCATCCTTGATCCGGTGCTCACTTCCGGGCGCGGCGACCCGCTCGCCAACGAGGAACTGATCGAGGCCATACGCGACCTGCTCATGCCCCAGACCACCGTGCTCACCCCCAACAGCGTGGAGGCGCGCCGTCTTGCGGAAGACCCGGAGCAGGAGGGCGACGACCCCGAACTGACCGAGTGCGCGCGCCGCCTGATGGACCTGGGCTGCGAATACGTGCTCATCACCGGCGCGCACGAACAGGGGGTGCAGGTCACCAACACCCTCTACAACACGCGCGGCGCGGTGCACAAACTGCAATGGGACCGCCTGCCCGGCGCCTACCACGGCTCCGGCTGCACCCTGGCCAGCGCCCTGGCCGGGTTCATGGCACTGGGCCAGGACGTGGCCGAGGCCGCACGCGAGGCGCAGGCGTTCACCTGGCAGACCCTGAAGCACGCCTGGCGGCCCGGCATGGGCCAGTTCATCCCGGATCGGCTCTACTGGGCGCGGGAAGAGGATGCACCGGACGACGATGCGGCGAGCTGAGTTGCGGGGGCTCTACGCCATCACCCCGGACTGGCCCGACACCCATCGCCTGCTCGCGGTGACGGAGGCGATCCTGGACGCCGGCTGCCGCCTGCTCCAATATCGCCACAAGCGCACCAGCGACTGCCACCGCCAGGAACAGGCCCTGGCCCTGCGCCGCCTGACGCGGCAACACGGCGCGCTGCTCCTCATCAACGACGACGTCGAACTGGCCCGCTACAGCGAGGCGGATGGCGTGCACCTGGGTGCGGAGGACGGCAGCATCGAAGCCGCGCGCCAGCGCCTGGGGGCGGAAAAGATCCTCGGCGTCTCCTGCTATCAGGATTCGGATTTGGCGCGCAAAGCCGCCGCAAGCGGGGCCGACTATGTCGCCTTCGGCAGCTTCTTCCCCTCCCTCACCAAACCCCAGGCGCACCGCGCCGGGTTGGAACTGCTGTCCGCCGACATCGGTCTGCCGCGCTGCGCCATCGGCGGCATCACCCTGGAAAACGCCCCCCCTCTGGTCGCCGCCGGGGCCGACATGTTGGCGATAATCACGGCCCTCTACGACGCTCCCGACCCGGCCCGCGCCGCCCGCCAATTCATCCAGATCATCGAGGAACACGCATGACCTCCCGCAACGACGAACTCTTCGCCCAATCCCAGACCCTCATCCCCGGCGGCGTCAACTCGCCGGTGCGCGCCTTCCGCTCGGTCGGCGGCACGCCGCGCTTCTTCAGCAAGGGGCAGGGCAGCCGGGTGTGGGACGCAGACGGCAAGGTCTATCTCGACTACGTCGGCTCCTGGGGCCCCATGATCCTGGGCCACGCCGACGCCGATGTGGTGCGCGCCGTGCAGGACGCCGCCGCCCAGGGCCTCTCCTTCGGCGCGCCCACCGAGATGGAACTGGTGATGGCGCAAAAGATCGCCGCCCTCCTCCCCAGCATCGAAAAGGTGCGCCTGGTCTCCTCCGGCACCGAGGCCACCATGAGCGCCATCCGCCTGGCGCGCGGGCACACCGGGCGCGACCTGCTGATCAAGTTCGAAGGCTGCTACCACGGCCACGCCGACAGTCTGCTGGTGAAGGCCGGCTCCGGCCTGCTCACCTTTGGCGCCCCCAGCTCCGCCGGCGTACCCGCCGACACCTCCAAGCACACCCTGGTGCTGGACTACAACGACATCGACCAGGTGAACCGGGTCTTCGCCGAAAAGGGCGGCGAGATCGCCTGCGTCATCGTCGAAGCGGTGGCGGGCAACATGAACCTCATCAAGCCCAAAGCCGGCTTCCTCGAAGCCCTGCGCGAAAACTGCACGAAACACGGCGCGGTACTGATCTTCGACGAGGTCATGACCGGCTTCCGCGTCGGCCTGCAAGGCGTGCAAGGCCTCTACGGCATCACCCCGGACCTCACCACCCTGGGCAAGGTCATCGGCGGCGGCCTGCCGGTGGGCGCTTTCGGCGGCAAGGCCGAGATCATGGACCGGCTCGCCCCCCTCGGTCCCGTGTATCAGGCCGGCACCCTCTCGGGCAACCCGGTGGCCGTCGCGGCGGGCTTGAAGACCCTGGAAAAGATCAGCGCCCCCGGCTTCTTCGACGCCCTCGCCGCCAAGACCAAACGCCTGACGGACGGCCTCACCGCCGCCGCGCGCGACGCCGGGGTGATCTTTGCGGCGGACTCGGTAGGCGGCATGTTCGGCGTCTACTTCCGCGCCACCCCGCCCACCTCGTATGCCGAGGTCATGGCCAGCGACAAGGACGCCTTCAACCGCTTCTTCCACCTCATGCTGCACGAAGGCGTCTACCTCGCCCCCTCCGCCTTCGAGGCCGGCTTCGTCTCCGCCGCCCACTCGGATGCGGACATCGACGCCACCGTCGCGGCGGCGGCCAGGTGCTTCGCGCGGCTGGGCTGACCCTCTCGTAGTGCAGGCGCCCTCGCCTGCATCGCACCCAAAAACGGCAGGCGAGGGCGCCTGCGCTACCCCCTCATGACCGACGACCTCTCCCCGGAAGACAGCTTCCGCCTGCAAGTCCTGCTGACGCAGAACCTGAAGGCGGTGCGCATCGACGAGTCGGCCCTGGTGCTGCACGCCCTCACCGATCAGGGCGAGGCCAGCCTGCCGCTTGCGCCCGTCTGCCGGCCCGACAGATATCTGCGCCTGGTGCGTGAATTCCTCTCCGGCCACGCCCTGGGCTCGCCCGGCGGCTACCCGGTCTACCTCTCGCGCTGGACCCGCCAGGGGCAGGTGGAGGGGGGCAAGCTGGGACGCCTGCTGCTCACCGGCGAGCCCGAGGCGGTGGTGGCGGTGGTCTATTCCCCCGCCCTCACCAACGAGTTGGCGGAATACGCCTGGTGGGCCCAGCCCACCATCGAGAACGCTCGTCTCATGCTGCGGCGCGAGGCCGTGGCGCAGGGGCGCATGGGCCGGGTGCTGGCGGAATTTCTGGCCGAACATCTGCCGTTCCTGCGGGACGACCACCTCGGCATCATGGATACGGTGGCGGTGCTGATCCACGCGCGCGCGCTCACCCCGGCGCAACTGGAGGGCGTGTGGAAGAAAGGGCGGCGCAGCAATACGCACTACGTCGCCTTCCTGGAGTTGGCCGCCCTGGCGCACAGGTTGCCGATCCCCCTGCCGGCCCATGCCGAATGCGATGGCATTACCGCCGCCCTGGCCGGGCGCGAGGCGGAGCCGGGGGTGGCCGCCCTGCTGCGCGCCCTCTCGTCCCAGGGCCAGACCTTCCTCGCCGCCGCCGCCGATGTTTTGGAACGCCCCGAGACCCAGGAGGTGGCGAGCCGCACCCTCAATGCCATCGGTGCGTACTTCGGCCCGCCCGGTGCGGCGTCGCACCCGCTGTGCGACGCCTGTCAGATCTACGCCCCCCGGCTCGAAGCGGCGCAGCGTCTGGTCGCTTGCAACGATGCGGCGCTCAAGCCCATCTTTGCCCGCAGCAGCGCCATCGGCTCGCTCATGCGGCGCAAGATCGAGCCGGTCATTTCCGCCCTGCTGGCTGACATCCGGGCTTTGCGGGCCTAAGCTCCGCGCTCACCACAAATCAGGAGACTTCCCCCATGATCGCCCGTCCGCCCTACGCCCCCCTGCTGCTTTCCGCCCTTGTGAGCCTGGTCTTGGGCGGCTGCGCCACCAAGGAGTTCGTGCAGCAGGAGGTGGGGGTGGTGAACCAGCGGGTGGATGAATTGAAGGGGCTGCTTCACAACACCAACCAGCGCATCGACACCAGCTTTACCCGCATCGAAGCCGCCGACAAGCGCATCGGCGGCGCCGAGCAGAACGCGCGGGAACTGGGCCAGCGATCGGACGCCCTGAAGTCGGAATTGACCCAGGCCGGTCAGCGCATCGACTCCGTGGCGGACGGTCTCAAGTCCGCCCATCAGCGCATTGACGTCCAGGGCGCCGAGATCGCCCGCGCCCATCAGCGTCTGGATGGCGTGGACGCAGGCTTGAGCGCTGCGCGTCAGGAGACCGCCGGGGCGCTGCAACGCATGGCCCAGACCGAGGCCCGGCTGGGCGTCGCGGAAACGGGTGTGGCGGCGCTCAAGGCCGCTCCCGTTTCCGCCGCCGTGTTGGCGGCTCCGGGGGCGCAATCCAGCGGCGCAGCCAGCGCCGATCCTTTGCGTCGGCTGGACGAGATCGCGGCCCAGATTGCCGCTGCCGACAAGCGGGTGGAGACAGGCGCCCAGGCCCTCAACGCCGCCAGCGAGCGCATCACGGCGGTGGAGGCCAGCCTCAGCGACACCCGCAAACGGGTGGAGAGCGGCGAGGCCGGGTTGAATCAGGCGCGCCAGGACATCGCCAAGGTTCAGGGCGAGCTGACTCGGGCCGAGAGCCGCATCACCGCCAACACCGAGGCCATCGGCGCGGTGGGCAAGCGCGTGGACGGGGTGCAGGGAGATCTGGTGAAGGCGGAAGCCGCCACTGCCGCCGTGTCCGTCACCGCCCAGGAGGCGCTGGACCGCGCCAAGGCGGCGGGCAAGCTGGCGGAAGGAAAACTGGTGCACGAGAGCACGCTGACGGAAGAACTCACCGGCTTCGGCCCCTACCAGGCCTGGCTCAGCAACGAGGCCAAGCAGGCGCTGAAGAAGTTCGCCGACAAGCTGCTGGCGGAAAACCAGAACGTCTACATCGAGGTGCAGGGCCACAGCGACACCTCGGGCAAGGCGGAGCGCAACCTGATCTTCTCCAAGGCGCGCGCTGAATCGGTGCGCGCCTACCTCAACAAGTCCTGTGGCATCCCGCTGCACCGCGCTGCGGCGGTGGGTTACGGCGGGGAAAAGCCGGTGGCCGACAACAGCAGCAAGGAAGGCCGCGCCAAGAACCGGCGCGTGGTGCTGGTCGTCCTCAAATAAGAGGCTGCGCGAGCGGCGGCGTTGTTGCCGCTCACCCCGGCGTGGTCAGTTCCAGGTCGATGGGCACCGCTGGCACATGCCAGATGTCCTGCGCGTATTCGCGGATGGTGCGGTCTGACGAGAACATGGCCGAACGCGCGGTGTTGAGGATGCTCATGCGGGTCCAGCGCTCGGTGTCGGCGTAGGCGCCGTCCACCTGCTCCTGGGCGGCGCGGTAGGCGGCGAAGTCCTCCAGCGCCAGATAGGGGTCGTGGTGCAGCAGGTTGTCCAGCAGGGGCTGGAACATGGTCGGGTCGCCGCGCGAGAAAAAACCGTCCGCAATCAGGTCGATCACCTCCTTCAACTCGGGGTCGCGCCGGTACGCCTCCATCGGGCGGTAGCCCTCGCGCTGAAGGCTGTGCACCTCCTCGGTGGTGCGCCCGAACAGGAAGAAGTTGTCCGCCCCTACTTGATCCCGGATCTCGATGTTGGCCCCGTCCAGGGTGCCGATGGTGAGCGCCCCGTTCATGCAGAACTTCATGTTGCCGGTGCCGCTGGCCTCCTTGCCCGCGGTGGAGATCTGTTCTGACAGGTCTGCCGCCGGGTAGATGCGCTGGCCGTTGGTGACGTTGAAGTTGGGAATGAACACCACCTTGATGCGGTCCTTGAGGCTGCGGTCGTGGTTGATGACGTGTCCCACCGCGTTGATCAGCCGGATGATGAGCTTGGCCAGGTGGTAGCCCGGCGCGGCCTTGCCGGCGAACACGAAGGTGCGCGGCTGGGGGGTGTAGTGGGGGTCCGTCTTCAGCCGGCGGTACATGTGGATGATGTGCAGCACGTTGAGGTGCTGGCGCTTGTATTCATGGATGCGCTTCACCTGCACGTCGAACAGGCTGTCCGGGTCTACGCCCACCCCGGCCACGTCGCGCGCGAAGATGCCGAACTGGTGCTTGTTGGTCAGCTTGATGCTGCGCCAGCGGGCGCGAAAGCCGCTGTCCTCAACCAGGGGTTCCAGTTCGCGCAGGCGGTCCATGTCGCGCAGCCAGCCGTCGCCGATGGCCTCGCTGATGAGGCTGGCCAGGCCGGGGTTGGCCAGGGCCATCCAGCGCCGCGGGGTGACGCCGTTGGTCTTGTTGGAGAACTTCTGCGGCCACAGGGCGTGGAAGTCGTTCAGCACGTCGGCCTTGAGCAGTTCGCTGTGCAGGGCGGCGACGCCGTTGATGGCGTGGCTGCCGACGCAGGCCAGGTGGGCCATGCGCACATGGCGTTCGCCGCTCTCGTCGATCAGGGAAAGGCTGGCCAGCTTGGTGTGGTCGTCCAGATAGCGCAGGCGCACCTCGTCCAGGTGGCGCGCGTTGATCTCGAAGATGATCTCCAGATGGCGCGGCAGCAGGCCGCCGAACAGGCCCACAGGCCAGCGTTCCAGGGCCTCCGGCAGCAGGGTGTGGTTGGTGTAGCCGAAGGTGCGGCGGGTGATGTCCCAGGCCGGATCCCACTCCATGCCGCGCTCGTCCACCAGCAGGCGCATCAGCTCCGCCACGGCGATGGCGGGGTGGGTGTCGTTCAACTGCACCGCGAACTTTTCGTGGAAGCGTTCCAGGGGGATGCGCTGGGTCTTCATGATGCGCAGCATGTCCTGCAGGGAGCAGGAGACGAAGAAGTATTGCTGCTCCAGGCGCAGCAGCTTGCCCTGCACCGCTTCGTCGTTGGGGTAGAGCACCTTGGTGAGGTTCTCGGAGTTGACCTTCTGTTCCACCGCCTTGTAGTAGTCGCCCCGGTTGAACTGGGCGAAATCGAAGGATTCCGGCGCTTCCGCCTTCCACAGACGCAGGGTGTTGCAGGTGTCGGTCTGGTAGCCCTGGATGGGGGTGTCGTAGGGCACGCCCACTACCACCTGTTCCGGCAGCCAGCGTGTGCAGATGCGTCCGTTCGCGTCCAGGTAGCGCTCGGTGCGTCCGCCCAGTTTCACGTCCGCCGCCCATTCCGGGCGGGCGATCTCCCAGGGGTTGCCGTAGCGCAGCCACTTGTCGGTCTTTTCCACCTGCCAGCCATCGACGATGGCCTGCTCGAAGATGCCGAATTCGTAGCGGATGCCGTAGCCCAGGGAGGGCATCTCCAGGGTGGCGAGGGAGTCGATGAAACAGGCCGCCAGACGCCCCAGGCCGCCGTTGCCCAGGCCCGGTTCCGGCTCCTGGGCGAGCAGGTCGTCCAGACGCAGGCCCAGTTCAGCCATGGCCTGGCGCACCTCTTCGTACATGCCCAGGTTGATGAGGTTGTTGCCCAGATGGGGGCCCATGAGGAATTCCGCCGACAGGTAGCAGACCGTGCGCGCCTTTTTTTCCGTGTAGGTGGCGGCGGTGCCGATCCAGCGCTGCAACAGGTGATCCCGCACCGTGTAGGCCAAAGCCAGGTAGTAGTCGTGGGTGGTGGCGAGGGCGGGGAACTTGCCCTGGATGTTGAACAGGTTGCGGAAAAAGGCCTGCTTGATGGTTTCCTTGTCAGGCAGGGCGGCGTGCTGGACGGGGGTGGTCACGGAGGAATTCCATCGGGTTCGGGGCGGCCCGCGATTATCTGCAACTTGCGTGCCATCTCCTGTCCCGGACGGATACGGGGCGGCAAGATGCGCGTCGCCAGGGTGCGTCGCCGCCACGTCTTTCCTTCCATGCCCTGTTTCGCGGCATGGAAGGAAAGACGTGGTGCATTGCCGGCCCTAGGCGATGGCCTTGAGAAATGCGTCGAGTTCCACGCGGATGCGCGCGGCCTGTTCAGAACAGACGGTGAAATCGCCTCCTTTCGCGCTCTGTTCCAGGGCCTTGGCCGCGGCCTCGCCCCGGCGCGCGGAAAAGGTGGCGAATACGCCCTTGAGGGTGTGGGCGGCGCGGATCAGGCGGGAAACATCCTTGGCGGCCAGGGCGGCGTCGATCTCGGCGGTATAGCCGGGGGCGTCGGCCATGAACATGTCCAGCAGGGTCGTCAGCAGTTCTTCGTCGTCGGCAATGCGGGACAAGGCGTCGGCGCGGTCGAAGATGGGCTGGGAGTCCTCTCTTGCGTCGGCGGCGGGCGGTGCGCCGGCGTGGTGGCGGAGGACGCGTTCGATCTCCTGATACAGCACCTCCGGTTTCACCGGTTTGGAGACGTAACCGTCCATGCCGGCGTCCAGGCAGCGCTCCCGGTCCCCCTGCATGGCATTGGCGGTCATGGCGATGATGGGGACGCGAGCGCCGCTGGAACCCTCTTCCGCGCGGATGCGGCGGGTGGCCTCCAGGCCATCCATCTCCGGCATCATCATGTCCATGAGGATGAAGTCGAAGCCGCCCTTGCGCCAGGCTTCCAGGGCGAGCTGGCCGTTTTCCGCCACCTGTACCCGATGCCCCTGTTTCTCCAGCAGCTTGGCGGCCAGTTTCTGGTTCACCGGGTTGTCTTCCGCCAGCAGGGCGGCGTATCTGGGGCGTTCTTCGCGCAGGGAATGGCGCGTGATCAACCGTTCCTGGTCGCTGGCCTGGCCGAGGGCGGTTTCCATGGCCTGGCGCAGTTCCGTGAGGGTGATGGGCTTGGTGAGGTAGGCGGTGAGGCCCAGTTCCTTGCAGCGGGCGGCATCGCCCCGGATGCCGGCGGAGGTGAGCATGAGCATGGTGGTGCGGGCATGGCGCGGGTCGCCGCGCAGGCGTTCCGCAACCTGGAAGCCGTCCAGGCCGGGCATGCGGGCGTCCAGCAGGAGGAGGTCGTAGGGGTCGGCGGCGGCCACGGCGGCGTCCATTCGGGCGAGGGCCTGTTCGCCCCCGCTTGCGCTGTCGTGGCGCGCCAGGTGCAGGCGGTCGAGCATGAGGGAGAACACGCGCAGGTTGGTGGGGTTGTCGTCCACCACCAGGGCGCGCACCTTGTTCAGCCGCGATTCCTGGCGCACCAGTTCTTCCGGTTCTTCGGCGCGGCGCAGCCAGACCTGGAACACGAAGCGGGAGCCGCGCTCCATCACGCTTTCCACTCGGATCTGTCCTCCCATCATCTCGATCAGTTGCTTGGTGATGGTGAGCCCCAGGCCGGTGCCGCCGTATTTGCGCGTGACCTGGCCGTCCACCTGGGAGAAGGCGGAAAAGATGTCGGCCTGCTTGTCCGGGGCGATGCCGATGCCGGTGTCGTGTACGGTGAATTCCAGGCATACGGTTTCGACATGGTTTTGCTGGTCGCAGCCGGTGACGGAGAGGCCCACTTCGCCCTGTTCGGTGAACTTGATGGCGTTGCCCAGCAGGTTGATGAAGATCTGTTTGAGGCGCGAGGGGTCGCCGCGCACGAAGCGGGGGGTGTCCTGGCCCAGGTCGTAGGTCAGTTCCAGTTCCTTGAGGGCGACGCGAGGGGCCAGGGCCTTGAGGGTCTCGCCGATGAGGTCGATGAGGTCGAAAGGTTCTTCGCGCAGGTCGAGCTTGCCCGCCTCGATTTTGGAGAAGTCCAGGATGTCGTTGATGACGGTGAGCAGGTGCTCGGCGGAGGATTTCACCAGGGCCAGGTATTCCCGCTGTTCCCGCGTCAGATCGGTTTCCAGGGCGAGGTCCGCCATGCCGATGACGCCGTTCATGGGGGTGCGGATCTCGTGGCTCATGTTGGCGAGAAACTCGCTTTTCAGCCGGTTGGCGGCCTCGGCGCTCTGGCGCGCCTGGATCAGTTCCGCTTGCTGGGCCTGAAAGCTGGCGTTGAGACGCGCCAGTTCCTGCTTCTGCGCTTCGGATTCGGTCAGGGCGCTTTGCAGTTCGCGGGTCCGGTTCTTGATCATCAGGTCCAGTTCCGCCGCCAGCCGTTGCAGGGTCAGGTTGTTCTGATGCAGTTCTTCCGACTTGTTCTGCAATTGCCGTTCCGCCTGTTCGCGCGCCGCGCGTTCCGCTTCGTATCGCTCTTGCCAGGGTTCAGTCGTCACGTTGCCACTCCTCAATGATCCTGCCCGAGCAGGCGGGATATTTCGCTTTTCAGTTCGTCATGCCGGATCGGTTTCGATACATAGCCATCCGCGCCGCCGGTCAGGAAGCGTTCCCGGTCGCCCTGCATGGCGTGGGCGGTGAGGGCGATGATGGGGATGTGGCCGCCCCGTTCCCGCTCCGCCGCGCGAATCTGGCCGATGGCGGTGAGGCCGTCCATGCCGGGCATCATGATGTCCATCAGGATCAGGTCGAAACGGGCGTCATTCCAGGCCTGGACGGCTTCGGCGCCATCCTCCGCCACGGCGACCCGGTGCCCCATCTTTTCCATCAGGGCGGTGGCGAGCTTGCGGTTGACCGCGTTGTCTTCCGCCAGCAGGACATGCAATCCGCGTTCGCCGTCCGGCGCGGGCTGGGGCGTCGGCTCTGCGTCCGGCTCCGGCTCCGGCGCGGCTTCGCCGCAGGCGATGGTGAAGTGGAAACGGGAGCCTTTCCCCGGTTCACTCTCCACCCACATGCGCCCGCCCATCAGGAGGGTGAGCTTGTGCGAGATGGTGAGGCCCAGGCCGGTGCCGCCGTACTTGCGGGTGATGGAGCCGTCGGCCTGGGTGAAGGCGTCGAAGATGGCGTCCAGCTTTTCCGTCGGGATGCCGATGCCGGTGTCGGATACGCAGAAATGCAGGCAGGCGCCGTCGTCGCAGTGTGCGTGGTCCGCGAGCAGGCGAATCTCGCCGGAGTCGGTGAACTTGACGGCGTTGCCGATGAGGTTGACCAGCACCTGGCGCAGACGCACCGGGTCGGCGTGAATCTGCTCGGGCAGGTCGAGGGCGGCGTCCAGGCGCAGTGCGAGCGCTTTTTCGCTGGAGCTGGGCAACATGCTGCGCACCAGGTCTTCCAGGAAGGTGCGCAGGGTGAACGTCTCCGGGTTGGTGACGAACTTGCCGGCTTCGATCTTCGAGTAGTCCAGGATGTCGTTGATGATGGAAAGCAGGTGCTGGGCGGAGGTGTGCGCCAGGGTGAGGTAGTCGCGCTGTTCTTCGTTCAGTTCGGTGTCCAGGGCGAGTTCGGTCATGCCGAGGACGCCGTTCATGGGGGTGCGGATCTCATGGCTCATGTTGGCGAGGAATTCGCTCTTCATGCGGCTGGCTTCTTCCGCCTCTTCCTTGGCGCGGCGCATGGCGGCTTCGGATTGCTTGCGTTCAGTGATGTCGCGCGCCGAGACGATGAGGTAGTGCGTTGCGCCCAGAGTGAAGCGGGACAGGGTGAGATCCACCGGGAAGCTGCGCCCGTTGCGGCGGATGGCGGTGGTTTCGTGGCGTCCGCGCGCGCCCTGGCCCGCACTCAGGCGCGCCCATTCCGGAAACAGGCGGTCGATGGGCTGTTGCGGCAGTTCCAGCGCGTCATAGCCGAACAGTTCGCAGGCGGCGGCGTTGGCGCTCTCCACCCGGTCGCTTTCATTGAGGGTGAACAGGGCGTCGGAGATGTTGCCGAACACGGCCTCCAGGCGCTGGGTGGCGGCGCCGAGGGAGATCTCCTTGGCGTAGAGCCAGACCGAGGTCTCGTTGAGGGCATGGGTGAGGGAGGCGATTTCGGCGGTGCCCCGGTATTCCGGGATGCGATCCCCGAGGCGGGTGGTGAGGTCGCCGGCGAAGCGGATGGCCTCCTGCACGGCCTGCACGGGACGGCGCAGGAACAGGACGAGCAGGCCAATGCTCAGGGCGATGGCGAGGAGTGCGGTAATGGCGCCATCGACGAGGATGCGCACGATGTCTTCATGAATGCCGCCGGTGTCGATTTCGATCTGGATGCTGCCGGGGTGGCCGAATTCCTTCAGGGGGCGCCAGATCACCAGGTTTCGTGCGCCCAGGGGGTAGGCGTCATGGCCCAGGGTGCGTCCTTCTTCATCCATCCAGATACGGGCGGGTTTCTCCGGGGGGGAGAGGAGGAGGAAGTCGAACACCGAATAAGGGGCCTCGCCCGGGGGGTGGAGCACCTGGCTGATGGCCTGGCCGTTCTGGCCCACCACCCGCAGGGCGCGGATGTCCGGGTGTCGGGCGGAAAGCATCAGGCGCGACTCCACGGCGCTGTAGTTGCGCGTGAGGAGGTCCGCGGCGCTGGAGGCGGCAAGGTTGTGCAGCAGACTTTCCATGCCCTGCAACAAGGTCTTTTCCGCATTCCGGGCCTGTTCCCAGGTGGTGTAGGCGGTGAGCCCCGAGACCGCGACGATCAGGACGCTGGCGGTGAAGAGGGAGATCTGGGCGGTGAAGTGGCGCGGTATCAGGCGCCGAAGCAGGTTCGGCATGGCTGGGCGGCCTATTTCCTGTCCAGCGCCATGTAGCGTTCCAGCTTCAGAAGTTCCAGCGACTGATAGTCGCGGACATAGTCGGCAAGCTGGATGCCTTCAAGTTCGGCCCGTTCCAGCAGGGTGCGCCCTGACGCCTCCTGATTCATGCGCAGCAACGCCTGAACCACCTTGTCCCGGTCGGCCTTGGGTACGCGGGGGTGCGCCGCCAGGGGGTGGGGGGCGACGCCGGGCGTGGCGTAGAGCACCTTGATCCGGCTGCGCAGGGCCGAAGGCTCCGTTTCCAGGGTGGCGTTGACGCCGCCCCCGGCCATGGCTTCGCCCATGAGGATGTGGCGGTAGACGTTCTGGTGGGTGCCGACGTAGACCGGGTTGAAGTGGATCTTTTCCTTTTCCGCCAGCAGGGCGCGCATGTAGAGGGAAGCGCCGAAGGCGTTGGGGGAGGGAAAGGCGACGGTCTTGCCCTGAAGATCCTGCAGGTTGCGGATGGGGCCCTGACTATCCGTCACCAGGATGCCGGTCAGCCGTTCGTTGGCGCGGATCAGGGGGATATAGCCGTGGGCCTTGCGCGCCATGACTGCGTGGTAGGGGTTCAAGAAGACGAAATCAGGAATGCCGGCGAGGAATTCCTTTTCGAAGACGGGAATGCGTTCGGGGATGCGCAACTGGAATCGAAGCCCGGTCTCCTTTTCCAGGCGCGTCAGCAGGGGGGTCCAGCGCTGGCCGATGTCCACCGGGGAGAACTGGGGCACCACCGCCAGGGTGTAGGTCTCGACCGCCGCAGCCAGGGCGGGCAGGAGACAGAGCAGGAGAATCAGCGCCCGTTTCATGGGGGCTCAATCGTCGCCCAGGTGGGCGGCGTGGGGGGCGGCGTCCTGGAAGCGGTCGCGGATGCGCAGGGCCTCGTCCAGGCGGCTGAGAAAGGCGTCCACGCAGGCCGGGTCAAAGTGGGAACCGGCGCCGTCGCGCAGGAATTCGACCGCGCGCTCGACCTCCCATGCCTTCTTGTAGGGGCGTTCCGTGGTGAGGGCGTCGAACACATCCGCCACGGCGACGATGCGCCCCATGACGGGGATGTCCGTCCCCCGCAGGCCAGCCGGGTAGCCGCTGCCATCCCATTTTTCGTGGTGGGTGAGGGCGATCAGCGCGGCAATGTCGAGCAGCGCCGATTTGCTGCCCTGAAGGATCTCGTGGCCTTTGGCCGCATGGGTGCGCATGACCGCCAGTTCCGCCTCATCCAGACGCCCCGGTTTCAGCAGGATGTGGTCGGGAATGGCGATCTTGCCGACGTCGTGCATGGGGGCGGCGCGCAGCAGATCCTCCTGTTCCTCCCTGGATAAGCCCATGGCCTGGGCGGTGAGCAGGGAGTAGTTGGCCATGCGCTGGATGTGAGCGCCGGTCTCGGGGTCGCGGAATTCCGCCGCGCGCGACAGGCGCACGATCATCTCGCGCTCGCGCTCCAGGATCTCCTCCGTGGCCTCCGCCACCTTCTCCGCCAGCCAGGCGGCGCGATCCGCCAGGGCCTTCTGACTGCGCCGCAGGGCCAGCATGTTGCGCAGGCGGGCGCGGAACTCGGCCACGTCGATGGGCTTGTTGAGAAAGTCGTTGGCCCCGCTTTCCAGGGCGGTGTAGCGGGTTTCCTTCTCGTGGTCGGCGGTGATCATCAATACCGGGATGTCGGCGTTGAGAGGGTGCGCGCGGAAACGGCGGATGAATTCGATACCGTCCGGGGGCGGCATCATGTAATCGACAATCACCAGGTCGGGTACGTTGTTGAGACACCAGTCCAGCCCCTGAGAGGAATCCTGAAATACCTGCGGCGCGCACTCCCCCGTCTTGCGCACCAGGTTTTCCATGAGTTTCAGATTGACCGGATTGTCATCCACGATCACGACTTGCATACGGGCTCCTCTATACAGGAGAGCTTATCGGTGGGGGATGCGGAAACTTTAGCGCCGCCGCTCAAGTCGTTCGCCGCGCCGCTACTCCCGTTCGCGGCGCATGACCGGGCGTTTTTCCGCCGTCACCATCACCTGCATCCGGGTCTGTCCGCGCACCAGTTGCAACTGGGTCACCTTGCCGGGCGGCAGGGCGGCGATCAGGGTGAGCAGGGACGAGGAGTCGGCCACCTGTTTGCCCCCCACGCTGACCAGCACGTCGCCGGGATGGATGCCCGCCCGATCCGCCGGCCCGCCGCGCAGCACCCCCGCAATCAGCGCCCCTTCGGTGCCGGGCAGCCCGAAGGATTCAGCGATCTCCGGGGTGATGTCCTGCACCTCGATGCCGACCCATCCGCGCGTGACCGAGCCATGGGCGATGATCTGCTCCATCACCTGTTTGACGATGGAGGCCGGGATGGCGAAGCCGATGCCCAGGTTGCCGCCGGAGCGGGAGTAGATCGCCGTGTTCACCCCCACCAGATTCCCCGCCGCATCCACCAGCGCGCCGCCGGAGTTGCCCGGATTGATGGCGGCGTCGGTCTGGATGTAGTTCTCGAAGGTGTTGATGCCGAGATGGCTGCGCCCCAGGGCGGAGACGATGCCCATGGTGACGGTCTGCCCCACTCCGAAAGGATTGCCGATGGCCAGGACCACGTCGCCTACCCGCAGTTCTTCGGTCTTGGCAAAGGTGATGGCGGGGAGCTTGGAACGCTTCACCTTGAGGACGGCCAGATCCGTGTCCGGGTCGGTGCCGACCACTTCCGCCTCCAGAGCCTTGCCGTCCGCCAGGGAAACCTGGATTTCATCGGCGGCCTCGATGACGTGATGATTGGTCAGGATGTAGCCATCGCCGCTCACGATCACCCCGGACCCCAGATTGGTGACCCGTTGCGTATCCTGGCGCTGGCGCTGACCGAAGAAGCGTCGAAAAAGCGGGTCGTTCATGAGCGGGTTGCTGGGCGTCCGCACCTGCTTGCTGGTGAAGACGTTGACGACGGACGGGCGCGAGCGCGCGGCGGCGTCCGCCACGCTCGCGATCGAACGAGCGCCGCCCGCCCCGGTGACTTCCTGTATGGTGATGGCCCCGCGAGGGAAGGGGAGCAACCCCGGGATGAGCCGATCCAGGGCCAGCAGGGCGGCGCCCAGAACGACCAGAGCGGCAACGCATTGAGCGAAGATCAGCCAGATTTTGCGCATCGGATTCCGGGAAATATTCGGAGAAATTCGGTCCTGGATATTCTATCTGGGCATTGCCGCTTTTAACTTGCCGCCTGCTTTCTGTAAAATGCCCCGCTTTGTAAGGGGTCTTAGGTCGCGTGCGGCCAAAAAATCCACAAGTGCGACGGGCGCTCCTGCACGGGGAGCCCGCCAAATCAGCCAATCCTTGAAGCGGGATCAAGCAATGAGCGAGATGAGCGTAGATAACTCCAAGCGCCGGTTTCTGGTGACCATGAGCACGGCATTGGGCGGTGTGGCCGTGCTCGGGAGCACAGTGCCTTTCGTGGCGAGCATGTTGCCCAGCGCGCGTGCCAAGGCCGCCGGTGCCCCGGTGGAAGTGGACCTCTCCAAGGTCGAGCCCGGCATGCTGCTGACCGCCGAATGGCGCGGCAAACCGGTCTGGATCGTGAACCGCACCAAGGAAATGCTGGATCAGCTTGCCAAGAACGACGACAAGCTGACCGACGCAGCCTCCGAGAATGCCGGCCAGCAGCCCGAGTACTGCAAGAACCCGACCCGCTCGATCAAGCCCCAATATCTGATCGCCGTCGGCATCTGCACCCACCTCGGCTGCTCGCCCACCTACCGCAAGGAAGTGGCGCCGGCTGATCTTGGTCCGGACTGGAATGGCGGTTTCTACTGCCCCTGTCACGGTTCCCGCTTTGACCTGGCGGCACGGGTGTTCAACGGTTCGCCCGCGCCGACCAACCTGGTGATTCCGCCCCATAAGTACCTGAGTGACGCTCGGGTGCTGATCGGCGAAGACCAGGCCGCCGCCTGATTTCCTGGGGAGACTACACGATGCAAAAGCTGCTTACCTGGGTGGACGAGCGTTTCCCGCTCACCGCCACCTACAAGGCCCATCTGGCCGAGTACTACGCCCCGAAGAACTTTAACTTCTGGTACTTCTTCGGTTCCCTTGCCCTGCTGGTCCTGGTGCTCCAGATCGTCACCGGCATCTTCCTCACCATCCACTACAAGCCTGATGCGGCGATGGCCTTCGCCTCCGTCGAATACATCATGCGCGACGTGGACTGGGGCTGGTTGATGCGCTACCTGCACTCCACCGGCGCCTCCGCCTTCTTCATCGTGGTCTATCTGCACATGTTCCGCGGTCTGATCTACGGCTCGCACCGACAGCCGCGTGAACTGCTCTGGATCTTCGGCGTGCTGATCTATCTGGTGCTGATGGGCGAGGCCTTCTTCGGTTACCTCCTGCCCTGGGGCCAGATGTCCTACTGGGGCGCGCAGGTGATCGTGAACCTGTTCGCCGCCGTGCCCTTCATCGGCGAAGACCTGTCCCTGTGGATTCGCGGCGACTATGTCGTGTCCGACGCCACCCTCAACCGCTTCTTCGCCTTCCACGTCATCGCCTTCCCGCTGGTGCTGCTGGGCCTGGTGGCGGCGCACTTGGTGGCCCTGCACGAGGTTGGCTCCAACAACCCGGACGGCATCGAGATCAAGAAGCTCAAGGGCGCGGACGGCCATCCTCTGGACGGCATCCCCTTCCACCCGTATTACACGGTGAAGGACGTGCTGGGCGTGGTGGTGTTCCTCATCGTCTTCTGCGCCATCCTGTTCTTCGCGCCGGAGATGGGGGGCTACTTCATTGAAGCCAACAACTTCATCCCCGCCGATCCGTACAAGACCCCCGAGCACATCGCCCCGGTCTGGTACTTCACCCCTTACTACGCCATCCTGCGCGCGGTGCCGCCGATGTTCGGTTCCCAGTTCCCCGGCGTGGCCGCCATGGGCATTGCGGTCCTGATCTTCTTTGCGCTGCCCTGGCTGGACAAGTCGCCGGTGAAGTCGGTGCGCTACCGCGGCCCCAAGTTCAAGATCGCCCTGGCCGTGTTTGTGGTGTCCTTCATCGCCCTGGGCATCCTCGGCGTGCTGCCGGTGACCCCGCTCTACACCTGGCTGTCCCGCCTGTTCTCGGTGGGCTTCTTCGCCTTCTTCTTCCTCATGCCCTGGTACACCAGGAATGACACTTACAAGGCCGTACCGGAAAGGGTGACCGACAAATGAAAAAGTATCTTTTTCTGCTCCTGGCGTTCCCTTGCGTCGCCTTCGCCTCCGCCTCCGTCCACCTGGACAAGGCCCCGGTCAACGTCAATGACAAGGAATCCCTGCAACGCGGTGCGGCGGTGTTCGTCAACTACTGCCTCAACTGCCACAGCGCCAACTACATGCGCTACAACCGCATGGAAGACCTGGGGCTTTCCGAGCAGCAGATCAAGGACAGCCTCCTGTATGCCGCCGACAAGCCGGGCGAGTTGATGACCATCTCCATGCGCCCGAAGGACGCCAAGGAATGGTTTGGCGCAGCGCCCCCCGACCTGACCGTGATCACCCGCTCGCGCGGCGCAGACTGGGTCTATACCTATCTGCGCAGTTTCTACCGCGACGCGACCCGTCCTACCGGCTGGAACAACGTCGTGTTCGACAAGGTAGGCATGCCCCATGTGATGCAGGAACTGCAAGGTCATCTGGGGGCCGTGCACCGCACCGAAAAGGACGCCGAGGGCAAGGAGCACCATGTCCTCGACCGTCTGGAACTGGTGAAGCCCGGCAAGATTACCCAGGCCGAGTACGACGCATTGGTCGGCGACCTGGTGAACTACCTGAACTGGATGGGCGAGCCCAGCCAGGGACAGCGCAAGACCATCGGTCTGCTTGTGATCCTCTTCCTGGGTCTGTTTTACATCGCTGCCTTCTACCTGAAGCGCGAATTCTGGAAGGACGTGCATTAAGCACGAGACAACATTTCATGATGATTCTGTATTCCGGCACTGCGTGCCCGTTCAGCCAACGTTGCCGCATCGTGCTTTACGAAAAGGGCATGGATTTCGAGATCAAGGACATTGATCTGCACGACAAGCCTGAAGAGATCGCCGCCATGAATCCCTATGGACGGGTGCCTGTGCTGGTGGAACGGGATCTCACGCTGTACGAGTCCAACATCATCAACGAGTACATCGACGAGCGTTTCCCCCACCCCCAGCTCATGCCTGCCGACCCGGTCATGCGTGCGCGGGCGCGTCTGTTCCTGTTCAACATGGAGCATGACCTGTTCTCGTACATCCATGACCTGGAAAAAGGTACGCCCAAGGCGGCGGAAAAGGCGCGGGGCGTGGTGCGGGACAACCTGACCCAGATCGCCCCCATCTTTGCCAAGCAGAAATACATGCTGGGGGATGACTACTCCATGCTGGACGTCGCCGTGGCGCCGCTCCTGTGGCGTCTGGAGCATTACGGCATCCAGTTGCCCAAGCAGGGCATGCCGGTTCTCAAGTACGCCGAGCGGCTGTTCTCGCGCCCGGCCTACATCGAGGCTCTCACCCCCGTAGAAAAGGCCATGCGCAAGTGAGCGGCCTCCCGCAGCAGCCATACTTCCTGCGGGCGCTGTACGAGTGGTGCGTGGACAGCGGCTACACCCCCTATGCCACGGTCAAGGTGGATAGCCGCACGCGCGTACCCAAGGGGTTCGTCAAGGATGGTCAGATCGTCCTCAACATCGGCCCCAACGCCGTGCGTAACCTGCACATGGACAACGACTGGCTCACGTTCTCCGCCCGGTTTGGCGGCATGGCGCAGAACATTGAGGTGCCGGTAGGCAACGTCACCGCCATTTATGCCCAGGAAACCGGGGAAGGCATGGGCTTTGGCGACGGCGAAACCGCTCAGCCCGCATCCGATGCCGCGACGGTATCGGATGCCGATGCCACCCTTTCCGACGGACCCTCGCAGCCGCCCAAGGGCAAACCGCAGCTGCGGGTTGTCAAATAGGCCGGTTTTCACCGGCCCGGCAGGTAGAACGCCGGGCCTCATGCCCTTGTAGCTCAGCCGGTAGAGCAGCGGTTTTGTAAACCGAAGGTCGCGGGTTCGATTCCTGCCGGGGGCACCACCGAATACCCTCTCCGGGGCATCCAGGCGGGCGCGTTCGCCATCCGGCGGCGCATGTAGAATCCGCCCACTCCAGGCCGCCCCGAAAATCATGATCCCCTTGTTCATCGTCGCCCACGGCAATCTGGGCGAAAGCCTCATACAGTGCGCTGCACATGTCCTTGGCAAGGCCCCGGACGCCCTGGAAAGCATCAACCTCTCCGCTTCGGACGACCCCAACGAGATGCTGGACATGGCCCAGGCCACCCTGGACAAGACCGACAGCCCGAACGGCATCCTCCTGCTGACCGACATCTACGGCGCCACCCCCTGCAATACCGTATGCCGCCTGCTGGAGCCGGGCCGGATCGAGGCCGTCGCCGGAGTGAACCTGCCCATGCTGCTGAAGGTGCTGACCTACCGCAACCTGCCCCTGGCCGAGTTGAAGGTCAAGGCTGTGGAAGGCGGGGTGGGAGGGGTGGTCGGCGTGGATATGGAGCGCGGTTGTGCCTGCTCGTGACATCGAAATCGTCAACAAGCTGGGCCTGCATGCCCGCGCCTCGGCCAAGCTGACCCAGACCGCGGGCCAGTTTCAGTCTCAGGTCTGGCTCTCCCGCAATGGTCGCCGCGTCAACGGCAAGAGCATCATGGGGGTGATGATGCTGGCCGCTGCCAAGGGCGCCACCATCGGCCTGGAGACTGACGGGCCGGACGCCGACCAGGCCATGGCCGCCCTCACCGCCCTGATCGAAGACCGCTTCGGAGAGGGGGAATGAGCCTCTCCCTCCACGGCATCGGCGTCTCCGGCGGTTATGCCATTGGTCGCGCCCAGCTCTACTCCCACCATCGCCTGGAAGCGCCCCACTACGAACTCAGTCCCGAGTATGTGGCTGCGGAAATTGCCCGCTTCGACGCCGCCGTAGTCACCGTGCGGCAGGAACTGATCGACCTTCAGACCCACATTCCCGAAGGCGCGCCGCCGGAGATGGCCGCATTCCTGGACGTGCACATCCTGATCCTGTCCGACTCCATGCTGGCGGAAGCGCCCAAGCAGCGCATGCGCCGTGAAGGCTGCAACGCCGAATGGGCGCTGGCGCAGCAGACCGAGGCCCTGGTGGCCCAGTTCGAGGCGATCGAGGACGACTACCTGCGCGAACGGCAGCAGGACGTGCGCCAGGTGGCGGAAAAGGTGCTCAAGGAGTTGATGGGCCACCCCGGCCACGCCCCCATGAAGGCGGCGGCGGAGGGGGAAAGCATCCTGGTGGCGCACGACCTGTCGCCCTCCGACATGGTCCTGTTCAAGCGCCACAACTACGCCGGTTTCATTACTGACCTGGGCGGCGCCACCTCGCACACCGCCATCCTCGCGCGCAGCCTCAACCTACCCTCGGCGATGGCGCTGCACAACGCGCGCGCCCTGATCCAGGAAGGCGACTGGCTCATCGTGGACGGCGTCGCCGGGGTCGTGATCATTGATCCCGACAACACGGTTCTGGATGAATACCGCCTGCGCCGCAACCAGTGGCGTCTGGAACAGAAAAAGCTGAGGCGTCTGAAGACCAGCCCCTCCACCACTCTGGACGGGGTGGAGATCGAGCTGATGGCCAACATCGACCTGCCCTCGGACGTCGCCCAGGCCCTGGAAGAAAACGTCGCCGGCATCGGCCTGTTTCGCAGCGAATTCCTGTTCCTCAACCGCGACACCCTGCCCTCGGAAGAGGAGCAGTTCGAGGGCTACCGCCACGTCGCGCAGGAGATGAAGGGCCGCCCGGTGGTGATCCGCACCCTTGACGTGGGTGCGGACAAATCCGTGCCCTGGCTTGAAGCGCAGAGCGACAACCCCGCCCTGGGGCTGCGCGCCATCCGCCTGTGTCTGGCCGAGCCGCACATCTTCCTGACCCAGTTGCGCGCCATCCTGCGCGCCAGCGCCTACGGCAAGGTGCGCATCCTGCTGCCCATGCTCGCCAGCCTGACCGAGCTGGATCAGGCCCTGACCCTGATCGGCGCGGCCAAGGGCGTCCTGCGCGCCCAGGACATCCCCTTCGATGAAGGCATCCAGGTTGGCGGCATGATCGAGGTGCCAGCCGCCGCCCTGGCCTGCGAGTGGTTTGCCAAGCGGCTGGATTTTCTCTCTCTCGGCACCAACGACCTGATCCAGTACACCCTCGCCATCGACCGCACCGACGACGCCGTGGCGCACCTCTACGACCCCCTGCATCCCGCCGTGCTGGGCCTGATCGACCACACCATGAAGGTGGGCAGAAAGCTGGGCAAATCGGTTTCCGTCTGCGGCGAGATGGCGGGAGACCCCCGTCTTACCCGCCTGCTGTTGGGCATGGGGCTCGCCAGCTTCTCCATGCACCCGGCCCACATACTTTCGGTGAAGCAGCAGGTGCTGCACACCCACCTGGGCGAAACCGCCCCCCATGCCCGCAGACTGCTGCGAGCGGGCCGACCCGAACGCATCCTGGAAGTGCTGGAACGGATCAATCGCTGATCCAACCGCCGGAAGGAAGACCATGCCCCCCGCAGACCCCGCCCAAATGTCCTCGTCTTCCAGCTATTACCAGTGGCCTGCGGATGCCTCCGACGCCTCGGACCTGACACGCCAGCTTGGCTATTACGGCTACCAGATCGAGGCCTTTGCCGATTTTGACGACCTGCTGACGGCGAGCGAACGCCAGCCTCCCCAGGGGATGTTGTTGAGTTGCGAGGGCCTGGCGACGCTGACCGAGGCCGCCCGGACCCGGCTGCGCGAACTGGCGTCGGCCATCCCCCTGATCGGCATCTCGGACGATGGCGGCATCGCCGCCCGCCTGGCCGCCGTGCGCATGGGCTGCCGCGCCTACTTCACCCGCCCGTGCGACACCGCCTCCCTGCTCGACGCCCTGGACCGCATCGCCGCCGTGGAAGAGCGCGCCGTGGGGCGCATCCTCGTGATCGACGATTCCGCCGCCATGGCCGGCCTGCACGCCGCCTACCTGAAAGACGCCGGCTTCCTGTGCGACATCGTCACCGACCCCTTCCGCGCGCTCGACGTGCTGGAGGAATCCCCCCCCGAACTGATCCTGCTCGACATGCACATGCCCGGCGCCAACGGCGAAGAGGTCGCCAAGGTGATCCGCCAGCAGGACCGCTACCTCTCCATCCCCATCGTCTTCCTTTCCGCAGAGCAGGACGTCTCGCGCCAGCGCGAGGCGATGAGCCTGGGCGGCGACGAATTCCTGGAAAAACCGATTCAGCCCGCGCACCTGATCTCGGCGGTGCGCAGCCGCATCGTGCGCTACCGCGCCCTGCGCTCGCGCATGGTGTGCGACAGCCTCACCGGCCTGCTCAACCATTCCACCTTCAAGGAGCGGCTGGAGGCGGAAGTGCGGCGTTCACGGCGGCGCGGCGGCGCGTTATCCATGGCCATCCTCGACATCGACCACTTCAAGCTGGTCAACGACACCTACGGTCACCCGGCGGGCGACCGTGTGATCAAGAGCCTGGCGCGCCTGTTGCGGCAACGCCTGCGCGGCAGCGAACTGGTCGCCCGCTATGGCGGCGAGGAATTCGCCGTGGGCCTGCCCGAGGCCCCGCTGGAAGACGCGATGCGCAAGCTCGACGAGATCCGCGAACGCTTCGCCGCGATCGAACACCACGCCGGGCAGCAGACCTTCCGCGTCACCCTGTCCGCCGGGGTGGCCCAGAGCGGTGCGCAGGGGCAGGGCGATGTCCTGATCCAGGCCGCCGACGAGGCCCTGTACGAGGCCAAACACGGCGGGCGCAACCAGGTGCGCGGTCGCGCCGGCTGAAGCGTTTTCCCGGTAGCGCCGGCATCCTTGCCGGCATGTTGTGCAAGCCAAAGAGCCGGCAAGGATGCCGGCGCTACCGTTCAGTGCGCCGCCACCGGCTTCACCGGCATGCCCGGCCTGGCTTTCTGCAGGCCGTTCACCACCACCTTCTCGCCGCCCTTCAGCCCCTCGCTGATGATCCAGTCGCTGCCTGCCAGACCGCCGGTCCTGACCGGCTGCGGCGCGAGCTTGCCCTCCGGCGACACCACCATCACCACCTGCCCCTGCGGGCTGGCCTGCACCGCGCGCTGCGGCACGGTAATGACCTGACTGGCCAGGGCGGTGGGCAGGCGCACGGTGACGAACTGCCCCGGCAGCAGGTCGCGCTGCGGGTTGGGAAACTCGGCGCGCAGGCCCACGCTGCCGGTGGCCGGGTCCACCGCCAGATCGCTGAACAGCAGCTTGCCGGCGGGGCCGTACTCGCGCCCGTCCTCCAGCAGCAGGCGCACCGGCGCGTTCACCTTCTTCGCCTTGCCCGAGCGCAGGGCCTCGCGCAGGCGCAGAAAGTCGGCGCTGCTTTGCGAGAAGTTCACCCAGATCGGGTCCATCTGCTCGATCACCGCCAACTGCGTCGCCTCGCCCTTGCCCACCAGCGCCCCCTCGGTCACCAGGGCGCGCCCGATGCGCCCGGAGATGGGCGCGGTGACGGTGGCGTAAGAAAGGTCGATGCGCGCGCGCGTCAGCGCCGCCTCCGCCGCCAGCACGTCGGCCTCGCTCTGGGCGCGCCGCGCCGTGGCCTGATCCACCTCCTGCTGGCTCACCGCCTTGTCGCGGATCAGGGTCTGCGCCCGTTCCAGGGTCTGCACGGCGATGCGCGCATCCGCCTTGGCGCGCGCCAGGGCGGCGGCGGCGGAATCGACATTGGCGGCCAGGGTGCGAGGGTCGATGCGGAACAGCACCGCATCCTTCTTCACATCGGCGCCCTCGGCGTATTCGCGCTTTTCCAGGATGCCCTCGACGCGGGCGCGCACCTCGGCGCGGCGCACCGCCGCCAGCCGGCCCGGCACGTCCGCCGTGCGCGCCACGTCATGCGCGCCCACGGTCACGACCTCCACCTCGGGCGGCGGCATGTTTCCGCCCATGCCCTTGCCTGCGCCCCCCTCGGGCTTGTTGCAGGCGGCGAGAAACAGCAGGACGGGCAGGGCGATCAAGGGGGCAATGCGCATGGAACGAACCTTCGAATGAATCACGGGGAGACCCGCACCGGCAGCCCAAGGGCCTTGATGCGGCGCACAAGATTATCCAGCCAATCCGCCGCCACCGGCGTCAGGCGCGGGGCCTCGGGCTGGGTCGAGGGGCGGGCCAGGCCGTAGAGCAGCACCCCGGCCAGGGGAACGGCCTCCTGCCGCGCCCGCGTCAGCAGGCTCAGGTAAGCGCCCACTTCCGCTTCCGACGGCTCCGCGCCGTCCAGGGCGAACACGCAGGTCTGCACCCAGGTGGGACACAGCGCGGCCACGGCCTTGAGGCGCTGGTAGTGGCGCTCGGGGTCGGTCTCGGTATCGTTCACCTGATGCAGGCCCGCCGCCGTGGCGCGGTCGAACTTGAACCAGACCTCGCCATGCAGCGCCGCCATGCGACGCAGGCCGTCCTGCACGGCGGGTTTGTGCGCGAGGCTGCCGTTGGTGATGAGCACCAGCCTGGGCACGGGAAAGCGCGCCAGCACCCGCCCGATGCGCTCCACCGCCAGGGGAAACTCCGCCGCGCTGGTGGGCTCGCCGTTGCCGGAGAGCGCCACGTCGTTGAGCCGGCGCATGCCCTCGGGCGCATGGGTCTGCATGAAGTCGCCGTGGACGATGCGCTCCAGCATGCGCGTGAGCTCGTCTTCCAATTGATCCAGGTCGATGGCGGGCGGGCCGCCGCGCTTCAGGTCCGGCACCTGGCAATAGATGCAGCGCCAGTTGCAGGCGTTGTTGGGGTTCAGGTTCACCCCCACCGACACCCCCCCCGCGCGGCGCGACACCACCGGATAGACGTAGGTCATGCCTGCGTTGTCGCGGTCGTGGTTGCTGGGCGTGAGCAGGGTCATGCGAAAAAGCGCTCCCGCAGTTCCTCCAGCCCCAGCGTCGCCAGCAACTCGTGCAGGCGTTCCGTGGGGCGGCGGCGCGGCTGGTCGCGGAAGCTGGCGACGATCAGCTCGTTCTTCATCGAGTGCTCCCAACCCACCAGCTCCGTCACGCTCACCTGATAGCCGTGCGCCTCCAGTTGCAGGCAGCGCAGCACGTTGGTGACGTGGCTGCCGAACTCGCGCGTGTGGATGGGATGGCGCCACAACTCCGTGAACGCGCCCTTGCCCAGATCGCGTCCCTTGTTCTTGCGCAGCACCGCCGCCACCTCCGCCTGGCAGCAGGGGATCAGCACGATATGCCGCGCCTGTTTCGCCAGGGCGAAGCGGATCGCGTCGTCGGTGGCGGTGTTGCAGGCGTGCAGGGCGGTGACCATGTCCACCCGCTGCGGCAGCCGCTCCGAGACGATGGACTCCGCCACCGACAGGTTGAGGAACTCCATGCCGCCAAACCCCAGCCGCGCCGCCAGTTCGGTGGACTTCGCCACCAGTTCCTCGCGCGTCTCGATGCCCCAGATGCGCGAACCGCCGGGCGCATCCTTGAAGAACAGGTCGTAGAGGATGAAGCCGAGATACGACTTGCCCGCACCGTGGTCCGCCAGGCGGATGTCGCCCTGCTCCTCCCGCAGGCCCGCCAGCAAGGGCTCGATGAACTGGTACAGGTGATACACCTGCTTCAGCTTGCGCCGGCTGTCCTGGTTCATGCGCCCGTCGCCGGTCAGGATGTGCAGCGCCTTCAGCAGCTCAATCGACTGGCCGGGGCGAATCTCGGGCATGACAGGGACGGGAACGGGTTTCACGGCGGCGGGCCTATCGGGAAGGGGCGTTAGTATCGCCGCATGGAAAACGCCTGTCCCGACTTCGCACCCCGCCTCATCACCTGGCAGCGCGCCCAGGGCCGCCACGACCTGCCCTGGCAGGTGACGGACCCCTACCGCATCTGGGTCTCCGAGATCATGTTGCAGCAGACCCGGGTGGAGACGGTGATCCCCTACTACGCCCGCTTCCTTGCCCGCTTCCCCGACGTGCAGGCCCTGGCGGCAGCCCCGCTCGACGAAGTGATGGCTCACTGGTCCGGCCTGGGCTACTACAGCCGCGCGCGCCACCTGCACGCCGCGGCGCAGCGGGTGATGGAGGCGCATGGCGGCGCGTTCCCGCGTGAACCCGCCGTCATCGAGACCCTGCCCGGAATCGGACGCTCCACTGCCGCCGCCATCGCCGCCTTCGCCTGGGAGACCCGCGCCGCCATCCTCGACGGCAACGTGAAGCGAGTGCTCACCCGCGTGTTCGGCATCGCAGGCTGGCCCGGCGAGCGCGCGGTGGAAACCCGGCTATGGGAACTGGCGCAACGGCTGCTGCCGTCGCAAGACCTCCGCGCCTACACCCAGGGCCTGATGGACCTGGGCGCCACGCGCTGCACCCGCACCCGGCCCCGTTGCGGCGAATGCCCCTTCGACAGCGACTGCATCGCGCACCGGCACGGACGCCAGGCGGAACTGCCGGGCGCGCGCCCGCGCAAATCCCTGCCGGAAAAGGCCGTGCAGATGCTGGCCCTGCTCCACGCCGGCGAGGTGCAACTGGAAAAACGCCCCGCCCCCGGCATCTGGGGCGGCCTGTGGAGCCTGCCGGAATGCGCCGTGGAGACCGACCCGGTCGCCCTGCTGCAAGGGCGCGGCTACCGCATCAGCGCGGTGCGGGAACTGCCCGGTTTCGTCCACACCTTCAGCCACTACCGCCTGCACATCCGCCCCTGGCGCATCGACGTATCGCGCCCGCAAGAGGCGGGCGAACCGGGCCGCCTCTGGCTACCCCTGGAAGAGGTGGCGGACGCCGCCCTGCCCGCGCCGGTACGGCGCATCCTGGAGGGGCTGCATGTCCGGTAAACCCCTTCCATCCGCACCGCATTGAACCGGACAATCCCCCCTGTCCCGAACTCTGGAGTCCTGGCATGAACCTCTCTCGCGTTTCCCTGTTGATCGCCCTGTTTCTTGCCGGCAACGCCCATGCCCTGGAAGGCGTCGGCTACGCCTCGGACCCGGACGAGGCGCGGCGGCGGGCGGCGGCGGACCTGGCGGCGGCGATCCAGGTGCGCATCCACTCGGTGGTCGAATCCTGCACCCAGGTGACCATGAAGCAGCCCGAAGATTGCGGCTCGCGCGTGATGAACCGCAGCGCCACCGAACTCCCCCTGCTGGGCCTGCGCTACCAGGAGATCCCCGGCGGCAACGAGGCGGCGGGGGCCAAGGCCTTGCTGGAGGCGGAATCCTCCGGCCCCCTGTACCGCGCCAAACTCACCGAACTGGGCAAGGAATTCGCCGCTGGCGCCCAGGCCCTGGCCGCCAGCAAGGACCGCCGCCAGATGCACGATCTGCTGACGCGCCAGATCGCCGCCCTGCGCGCCCTGGCCGACCACCGTCTGGTGGCCGTGGCCCTGGGGCTCCAGGCGGAGGCGCTTCCCGCCAGCGAGACCGCCCTGGCGGCGGAGCGGGCGGCGCTGGAAGAGACGGTGGACTCCATCCCCTTCGCCGCGCGCGTGCTGCTCAAGGGCGTGCAGGGCCGCATCCAGGATGCGGAGCCCCTCACCGCCGCCGGCAGCCGTGAGGCCACGCCCCTGGGCAGCGCCCTGGCCGACGCCTTGCGCGCCGAGCCGCCCGCCCGCCAGGGTCCGCGCCTCAAGAGCGCCGGCGAATACCGCATCCTCGCCAATGGCGACGTGGACGTCGTGGTGGAAATCCGCAACGAGGCAACACGGGAACTGGCGGCGGTGCGCACCGCCCGGCTGGCCAAGGCGGGGTACGCCGGCTACCGCGCCGAACCCCTGGCGCCGGACTTCGAGAAGCTGCTGCGGGAAGGCGTGGCGGTATCCGGCGAGCTGCGCGCCGAACTGGTCACGGCGGCGGGCGTGCGCCAGCTCAAGTTCAAGGCGGGCGAGAACGTGCGGCTGGCGGCGCGCCTCAACCGCCCCGGCTACTTCTATCTGGTGGGCCATGTGGTGCAGCCGGAGGGGCAGTTCTCCTACCTCATGCCCCTGCAAGCAGGCGCGGCGAACGACGCCAGCGAGGCCCGCTTCATCCGCTATGTGCCGCCCGAGCAGGTGAACCACTATCTCGTGCTGGGCGAGTTCTCGGTGGAGCCGCCCTACGGCGCCGAACACCTCCAGATCATCGCCAGCACACAGCGTCCCAAGGATGTGCTGCCCGCCGCACGCTATGACTCCGCTTCCGGATATTTCGTGCTCCAGGGCAGCCGCGGCCAGGTGCAGGAGGGGCTGATGAAGACCCGCGGCCTGATCCAGAAGACGGAAAAATCCATGGTGGCCGAGGGCGTGCTGACCTTCACCACCAGCCCGCGCTGAACCGGGAGAACGCCATGAAGCGCCGCCTGCCCCTGCCACTGTCCCTATCCGCCCTGCTGCTCGCCTTTGTCGCCCCTGCCCTGGCGGCGGACAGTTATCAGGACTGGGTGCGCGCCCAGGAGCAGGGGGCGACGGAGCAGACGCGGCAGTTCGAGACCTGGCGCAGCGAGCAGGATCGCCAGTTCAGCGGCTACCTGCGCGCCCAGTGGCGCGCCTTCCAGGTATTCCAGGGCAAGGTGCGCGACCCCCATCCCAAGCCCCGCGTCCTCCCCGCCGCGCCGGTGCTGGCAAAGGCCCCGCCGCCGCAGGAGGTGCGCCGCCCCTACGAACCGCCGCCGCCGCCCCCGCTCGCTCCGCCGCTGCCGGTCATCGCAGACCCCGCACCGCCGCCCAAGCCCGAGCCGCGTCCGCAGCTTCTGCCGCCCGCCCCGCGCGCAACGCCGATGGAGCCCCCGCCGCGCAAGGCGGAACCGGCGCCCGCGCCCGTGGCGGAACCGGCGCGGGTGCAGTTCAACTTCTACGGCAACCCGGTCGGCATCGCCCACGACCCGCAATGGCGCGACCTGCGCGCCCGCAGCATCAACCCCGCCGGCATCGCCGCCTTCTGGGACGCGATGAGCGCACAGCGCTATCCGCCCACGCTTCAGGAGGTGGCGCGGACGCGGGAACGGCTGGGACTGGATGACTGGGGCCATGTCCAGCTCTGGCAGGAGGCGGTGCGCCAGATGCAGCCGGAACGCGCGGCGGAACAGAACCTGCTGCTCTGGTTCTTCCTGGTGAAGGCCGGACATGACGTGCGCCTGGGCTATAGCGGCGATCAGGTCTTTCTCTACGTCGCGGTGAAGCAGCCGGTGTTCGCCGCCAGCTACATCAAGGTGGCGGGGCGCACCTACTACGCCCTGCTGGAGCGCGAGCGCGGCAAGGCCCCGCGCAGCTTCCACACCTACGAGGCCAACTACCCCGCCCCCTTGCTGGCGTTGGACCTCAAGGGCGCGGCCATCGGCTTCACCCGTTCCGAGCCGGTGGAGAAGACCGTCCAGTTCGAGCACCAGGGCCGCAAGGTGCAGGTGAAATACGCCTACGACGGGCAACTGGTGCGCTTCATGGATGGCTTTCCGCAACTGGATTTCGAGTTGTATTTCGGCGCTCGCACCAGCGCCCCCGCGCGGGATTCCCTGCTGCCCGCCCTGCGCCCCCACCTGCGCGGCATGAAGGAGGAAGAGGCGGTCAATTTCCTCCTCGCCTTCGTGCAGAAGGCCTTCGCCTACAAGACCGACGAGGAACAGTTCGGGCGTGAGAAGTACTTCTTCGTGGAAGAGGCCCTGCACTACCCGTTCTCCGACTGCGAAGACCGTTCCGCCCTGTTTTCCTGGCTGGTGCGCGAGCTGACCGGTCTCAAGGTGGTGGGCCTGCACTACCCCGGCCACATGACCACCGCCGTGGCCCTGAAAGGCGCGCCCAAGAACGGCTGGAGCACGGTGGAATGGCAGGGAGATCGCTATGTCATCGCCGACCCCACCTACATCAACGCCAGCGTCGGCATGGCCATGCCCAGCTATGCGCGGCAGCAGCCGCTACGGGTGATTCCGGCGCTGTAGCGCCGTTCAATAACACCTTGTAGGAGCCCGGCTGCGCCGGGCGATCAACGCCCGCCCCGGCTGCGCCGGATCGCCCGGCGCAGCCGGGCTCCTACAACGGCGCATTTTCTGTTGACCACAGCGGGGTCGGATGCGGTGAGCGGATTACGCCGCAGGCGTGGCGGTGTTCCGCAACCGGATATGCAGTTCCCGTAACTGCTTCTCGTCCACCGCGTTGGGGGCGGAGGTCATGAGGCAGGAGGCGCGCTGGGTCTTGGGGAAGGCGATGACGTCGCGGATGGATTCGGCGCCGGTCATGAGCGTGACCAGTCGATCCAGGCCAAAGGCCAGACCGCCGTGCGGGGGTGCGCCGTATTGCAGGGCGTCGAGCAGAAAACCGAACTTCTCGCGGCGTTCTTCCTCGCTGATGTTGAGGGCGGCGAACACCTTTTCCTGCACCGCTTCCTTGTGGATACGCACCGAGCCGCCGCCCACTTCCCAGCCGTTCAGCACCATGTCGTAGGCCTTGGAGAGGGCCTTGCCGGGGTCGGTGGCGAGGTATTCCTCGTGACCGTCCTTGGGGCTGGTGAAGGGGTGGTGCAGGGCGTCCCAGCGATTTTCATCCTCGTTGAACTCGAACATGGGGAAGTCCACCACCCACAGCGGGGCCCAGGCGCGGCCATCGACATGGCCTTTTTCGTGGCCGATCTTGAGGCGCAGCGCGCCCAGAGCGTCGTTCACCACCTTGGCCTTGTCGGCGCCGAAGAAGATGAGGTCGCCGTTCTGCGCCCCGGTGCGTTCCATCACGGTGCGCAGGGCGGTCTCGTTCAGGTTCTTGACGATGGGGGATTGCAGGCCGGTCTCGTTCAACTGGGTGACGTCGTTGACCTTGATGTAGGCCAGGCCCCTGGCCCCGTAGATCTTGACGAACTCGGTGTAGGCGTCGATCTCGCCCCGGCTCAGGTTGGCGCCGCCGGGGATGCGCAGGGCGGCGACGCGGCCCTTGGGGTCGTTGGCGGGGCCGGAGAAGACCTTGAAGGCCACGTCCTTCATGGCGTCGGTGGCCTCGGTGATCTCCAGGGTCACGCGCATGTCGGGCTTGTCGGAGCCGTAGCGGTTCATGGCTTCATGGAAGGTCATGCGCGGGAAGGGGGTGGGCAGTTCCACGCCCTGGGCCTTGGCCATCATGTCGCGGATCATGCCTTCCACCAGGGCCATGATCTCTTCCTCGCCCAGGAAGGAGGTCTCCAGATCGACCTGGGTGAATTCGGGCTGGCGGTCGGCGCGCAGGTCTTCGTCACGGAAGCATTTGGTGATCTGGAAGTAGCGGTCGTAGCCCGCCACCATCAGCAACTGTTTGAACAACTGGGGGGACTGGGGCAGCGCATAGAACATGCCGTCATGTACGCGGGAGGGGACCAGGTAATCGCGCGCGCCTTCCGGGGTGCTGCGGGTGAGCATGGGGGTCTCGACTTCGAGGAAGCCGTTCTGGTCCAGGTAGTCCCGCATCAACTTGGAGACGCGGTAGCGCAGGCGCATGTTGGCCTGCATGGCGGGGCGGCGCAGGTCCAGGTAGCGGTATTGCAGGCGCACGTTCTCGTTGATGTTGTCGTCGTCCATCTGGAACGGGGGCGTGAGCGAGGGGTTGAGCACCTCCAGGGTTTGCGTCAGCACCTCGATCATGCCGGTGGGCAGGTTGGGGTTTTCGGTGCCGGCGGGACGCGGACGCACCTTGCCGACCACGCGCAGGACGAATTCGCCGCGCGTGTCTTCCGCCACCTTGAAGGCCTCGGCGGTGTCCGGGTCGATCACCACCTGCACCGTGCCTTCGCGGTCGCGCAGGTCGATGAAGATGACGCCGCCGTGGTCGCGCCGGCGGTGGGCCCAGCCGCACAGGTTGACGATCTGGCCGATGTGGTCGGCGTTGACGGCGCCGCAGTAGTGGGTACGCATGATGGAAGTTCCGAGAGTGAGATCAGTCGCCGGCGTAGTTCGCGCTGGCGGGTTTTTGCAGGGGAGTGACCATGCCCATGGAGACGATGGCCTTGAGCGCGGCGTCCACGCTCATGTCCAGTTCGATCACGGCATCGCGCTGGACGTAGAAGTAGAACCCGTTGACCGGGCTGGGCGTGGTGGGGATGAACACCGCGACGTGGTCCTCCGGCAACTGCGTCGTGACCTCATCCGGGGTGTTGGTCTGGAATGCGAGCGACCAGGCCTCGGGATGGGGGTAGCGCACCAGCAGCACCTTCTTGAAGGCCATGCCGTTGCCGGAAAGCAGGCTGTCGGACACCTGTTTGACGCTGCCGTAGATGGATTTCACTACCGGGATGCGGTTCAGCATCCCCTCCCAGAACTCCAGCATGCGCTGGCCGATGAGGTTGGCGGTGAGCAGGCCGGTGAGCAGCACCAGCACGCCGGCGAGGATGACGCCCAGGCCGGGGACGTGGATGCCCATCCAGTAATCCGGTCGCCAGGTGGGGGGCAGCAGCAGCAGGGTCTGGTCCATGATTCCCACCAGCGCGGCCATGACCCAGAACGTGATGCCCAGAGGCACCAGAATCAGGAGGCCGGTCAGGAAATAGCGCTTGAGGGTGTGCATGGGCTTCGCTTCAAACAAATCGGGCAAACGCGGTGAGCGTTTGCCCGATTCAGAGGGGTGTCAGGGTCAGCCGGTGCAGGCCGGGCAGGCGCCGGCGCCGCAGGCGGGGGAGGGCGCGGGTTTGGCGCCGCTGTTCTTGAAGTCGGTGGCGTAGTAGCCGTTGCCCTTCAACTGGAATCCGGCGGCGGTGAGCTGCTTGGTGAAGGCGGGTTTGGCGCACTGGGGGCAGTCGGTCAGCACGGCGTCGCTGATCTTCTGCATGACGTCCTGCTCAAAGCCGCAGTCGGCGCACTTGTAGGCGTAGATGGGCATGGGGTTCTCCAAGGCTAAGTGGGCGAATTGTATCAATGTTTTCTTATATTTAGCCGCGCCCAGGGCTTTTCAAGACGTGCCCGGAGGCGGGTTTCAGGCCCCTTCCGCCAGCCTGGCAAGGCCGACGTAATCAATCTTTCCCGTGCCCAGGATGGGGAGCGATTCCACCACTCGCAGGCGTCGCGCCACGGCGATTTCCGGCTGGCGCAGGGTCTTCGCCATCTGGATGAGCCGTTCCCGCGTGAGGCCCCGATCCGTGGTGAGCAGGATGATGGCCTCGCCCCGACCCGAATCGGGTACGCAGGCGGCGGCATGGTCGAAATCCGGCGAGGCGGCGCGGGCGATGGCCTCGCTGATCTCCAGGGAGACCATCTCGCCCGCCACCTTGGCGAAGCGTTTCAGGCGCGCCTGAAGCATCAGGTAGCCGTGCGCGTCCAGTTCCACCACATCGCCGGTGTCATACCAGCCGGGACCGAGATCGGATTTCGGCATGTGCAGGACGCCGGGCGCATCCGCCAGGTAATAGCCGGAGAGCAGGTTGGGGCCATGCACATGCAGGGAGCCCCCGCGGGGGATGCCGGGGACCGGGCGGACCATGGCATTGATGCCGGGCAGCAGCTTGCCCACGGTGCCGGGGCGGTTGTCCTGGGGGCGGTTGATGGATAACACCGGGGCAGTCTCGGTGGCTCCGTAGCCCTCCAGGATGTCGATGCCGAACTGCTCACGCCAGGTGCGGCGCACCTCTTCCGACAGTTTTTCCGCCCCCGCCACGACGTATTTCAGGGCGCTGAACTCTTCCGCCGCGCCGTTTTTTGCGTAGTTCTTGAGGAAGGTGCTGGTGCCGAACAGCACCGTGGCCCCGGTTTCCCGCAGCAGACGCGGTATCTCCTTGTAGTGCAGGGGGCTGGGGTAGAGCGCCAGACGCGCGCCGCTGATCATGGGCAGCAGCGCGCCGGCGGTGAGGCCGAAGGAGTGAAACAGGGGCAGACAGTTGAAGACCTTCTCTTCCGGGCCGATGGGCAGGTAGCTGAGGATCTGCTCCACGTTCGCCAGCAGGGCGCGATGGGATAGCACCACCCCTTTGGGGCGGCCTTCGGAACCGGAGGTGAAGATCACTACCGCAGGGGCCTCCGGATTGGCCCTTGGCACTGCGCTGCCGGGATGGAGCAGGGCCTGGGCCAACCAGATCTTGTCCCAGCGGTTGAGTGCGCCCACCAGGTCTTCCAGGTACACCATCCGGACGCCATGCAGGGCGGCGACGGTCTCGTGCAGGCCAGCCTTGTCGAGAAAGGCGCGGGAGGTGAAGACGCGCCGCACGCAGGCCGCTTCGCAGGCGTTTTGCATGGTCTCGCTGCCTGCGGTGTAGTTCAGCATGCATGGAACCCGGCGGAAGGCGGAGAGCCCGATGAGGACGCACAGGGTAGTGATGACGTTGGGCAGCAGTACGCCCACATGCTCGTCCCGATCCGTGACGTTGGTGCTGAGACGGCCCAGGATCAGGGTCATCCTCAACACCTCGGCGTAGGAGCTGCTTTTCGGCGTCTGGTCCTGCCATTGCGCGGATGCGTCCTTGCCGAAGCGGCGCCTGGCCTTCACCAGGGCATGGAACAGGGACTTCTCGGCCACCGCGCTCTCCGCAACTCAAAGGGAGCTGGATTGTACGCAGGGCTGGTTTCAGCCGGATAAAGGAGTACGGGGAGTGCGGGGAGTACGCGCACGCATGGCGCAGTTCACCTGGAACAGGCGGCCATCTTCCAGGCGAAAGGCGCTCAGGCTGCCGCCCCAGAGACAGCCGGTATCCAGGGCCACCACATCCTCCCGCACCAGCAGGCCCAGGGTGGACCAGTGACCGAACAGCACCCGCGCCTGCGCGTTGCGCCGACCGGGGAAGTCGAACCAGGGGGTGAGCGCCCCCTGGCCCTCCCCCAGCCCCAGCTTGTGCTCGAAATCGAGGCCGCCGTCCGGGTGCAGCCAGCGCGTGCGCGTGAGGATGTTGGCGATGCAGCGCAGGCGCTCCTGTCCGGCGAGGCGGTCATCCCAGCGGCGTGGTTCGTTGCCGTACATCCCGCACAGAAAACTGCGCCAGTCTGATCCGCGCAGCGCCGCCTCAAGCTCGCCGGCGAGGGCTGCGGCCTGGTCCGGCGTCCACTCCGGAGCCAGACCGGCATGCACCATGAGCCAGTCGCCCTGGCGGTGCAGCATGGGGCGATGGCGCAACCAGTCGAGCAGACCGTCCCGATCCGGCGCGCCCAGGATCATCTCCAGGGTGTCCTTGCGATGGGGCGGGACAAAGCCCTCCGCCACCGCCAGCAGGTGCAGGTCATGGTTGCCCAGCACCGCCGTCACGGACTCGTCGTGTTCCCGGCACCAGCGCAGCACGGCGAGGGAGTCCTCGCCCCGGTTGACCAGATCGCCGGTGATCCAGACCCGGTCGTGCGCGGGGTTGAACGCCACCGCGCCGAGCAGCCGTTCCAGATCCGAGTGGCAGCCCTGGATGTCGCCGATGACGTAGGTGCTCATGGAGTGGCGCAGGCGTCCTCGCCTGCATCCGCCGCGTGGGCAGGCGAGGGCGGCTCCGCCCCCTCGCGCGCCAGCATCAGCGGGCGCATGGCGGTGAGCAGGCTGGCGAACAGTTTGGGGTGTTGCTTCTCCTGTTCCGCCAGCAGGCCCTTCATCTGGTAGCGCTGCATGGGCATGGAGAAGCAGGCCGGGCAGTTTTCGAAGATCACCGGCAGCCCGGCGCGACTGGCGAAGTCGCGGGTCTGGCGCTCGCGCACATAGACGAAGGGGCGGATCACGCGCACGTCGCCGGCGTCGTTCTGGAAGTGCGCCTGCATGGTGCGCAGCCTGCCGCCGAAGAAGGCGCTCATCAGGAAACTCTCGGCCAGATCGTCGAGGTGCTGCGCCAGGGCCAGGACGGTGTAGCCGTGTTCGCGCGCAACGCGGTAGAGGATGCCGCGGCGCATGCGCGAGCAGTAGGCGCAGAAGGAATCGCCCTGCATGTGCTGTTCCGCCTCGCTGACGATGGGCTGCGATTCGTAGAAGTAGGGCACGCCCAGCGTCGCCAGGTAGTCCTTCAAGGGGCTGGGGTCGAACTCGGGCGATTGCGGGTCCACGGTGCACGCGGCGAGGTCGAACTTGACCGGCGCGCGGCGGCGCAGGTCGAGCAGCACATGCAGCAGGGAGAGACTGTCCTTGCCGCCGGAGAGCCCCAGCAGGACGCGGTCGCCGGGGCGGATCATTTCGTAGTCGCCAATGGCCTTGCCGGCCAGGGTGATCAGGGAACGGGGCGGTTTGACGGGTTCCAGGCTCATAGCAGGGGCTTCAGCAGGGTTTCCAGACGTTTCCCGACGATCTCGCCGGTGATGGCGTTGACGCTCTCGCCGCGCCGGTTGAACACCACGGAATAGGGCAGCCCGCCCGCGCTGCCGGCGTCCTGGGCCAGGCGCATGGCGGCGTCTCCGCCCAGAAGGATGGGGTAGTTGATGCCGTGCTCCTGCGCAAACTCCCGCACCCGTTCCGGGTCATCCAGGGCCACGCCGACAAACTGCACGCCCTGGGCGGCGTACTGCTTCTGCAAGGCGATAAAGCCCGGTATCTCGCGCCGGCAGGGAGGGCACCAGGGCGCCCAGAAGTTCAGCACCAATACCTTGCCGCGCCACTGCTCCAGCGCCTGGGGGCGGCCCTCCAGGTCCGGCAGATGCGCCGACCAGAGCGCGTCCAGGCGCACGAGCGGCCCCGCGTCGGGGGTGGAGGGGGTCAGGGATCGTTGCGCCAGATAGCCCAGGCCGACCAGGGCCAGGACGGCGAGGTAGGGCGCGGCCCCGCGCAGAGTCACGGGATCGCTTTATCCACGCTGGCCAGGAACGGGGCCGGTTTTTCGTAGCCGATCACGCGGTAGGCGATCTCCTGCCCGTCCTTGTCGAAGAACAGGATGCCGGGCGGCCCGAACAGCTTGAAGCGCGCCAGCAGGGCCTTGTCGTCCGGCGTGTTGCCGGTGACGTCGGCCTGGAGCAGGACCACGTCCTTGAGCCGATCCCGCACCTTGGGATCGCTGAAGGTGTCGCTTTCCATTTCTTTGCAGGAGATGCACCAGTCGGCATAGAAATCGAGCATCACATAGCGCCCCTTCGCGCCCTGTACGGCGGCGTCCAGTTCCGCCAGATTCTTCACGCGCTGGAAGACGAGGTGCGAGGGGGGCACCGCTGCGCCGGCCTCGCCGGTGCGGAACACCGAGAGCGGTTGCAGCAGTTCGCGTCCGCCGCCCAGCGCGCCCAGGAGCATGGCGATGCCGGTGACCAGGGCGATGACGCCCACGCCCTTCCACAGGCGCGAGAGGCCCTTGGCGTTGACGGGCAGCGGCTCCAGCGCGTGCAGGAACATGGAGGAGGTGATGAGCAGCGCCGCCCACATCGCCATCTGCGCCACAGCCGAGAGCAGGGGGGAGAGCAGCCAGATCGCCACGCCCAGCATGAGCACGCCGAAGAACTTCTTCACCGACTCCATCCAGGCCCCGGCGCGCGGCAGCAGGGCGCCGGCGGAGAGGCCCACGAGCAGGAGCGGCACGCCCATCCCCAAGGCCAGGGAGAACAGGGAGACGCCGCCCAGCACCACGTCGCCGGTCTGGCTGATGTAGAGCAGTGCGGCGGCCAGGGGGGCGGCGACGCAGGGGCCGACGATCAGGGCGGAAAGCGCGCCCATCAGCAGCACGCTGGCGAAGCGTCCGCCCCGGATGCGGTTGCTGGCCTCGGAGAAACGGCTTTGCAGAAAGCTGGGCATCTGCAATTCGTAGTACCCGAACATGGACAGGGCCAGGGCCGCGAACATGGCCGCGCCCGCGCCCAGCGCCCAGGGGTTTTGCAGGGCGTTGGAGATGAGCGTGCCGGACAGCCCCGCCGCGATGCCGGCCAGGGCGTAGGTGATGGACATGCCGAGCACATAGGCGAGCGACAGGGTGAAGCCCCGGGTCTTGGTGATGTGCCCGCCCTGGCCGACGATGATGCCGGAGAGGATGGGGATCATCGGGAACACGCAGGGCGTGAGCGAGAGCAGCAGGCCGAAGCCGAAGAACCCGGCGACGATGGCCCAGTAGTTGCCGCCCTTGAGCAGGGCCTGGATCTGGCCGGTTTCGGAGGTGTCGGCGGCGGGGCGGGCGGGAGCCGTGGGCGCGGGCTGCGCCTCGCTGGTCAGGGCTTGCTGCGGCTCCGGGGTCGCAACGGTCGGCGCAACGCCGACGGCGCTCACCGGGACGGTGAACTCCTTCTCTTCCGGCGGGTAGCAGATGCCCTTTTCGCTGCATCCCTGGTAGCCGGCCAGCACCTTGATCTCGCCGGTTGCGGCGGGCAGGCCGGTGAGCCGGGCGCTGACTGCAAAGGACTGGTGATAGACGTAGGTCTTGCCGAAGGTGGGATCGTTCTTCTCGTCCGCCTTGGGCAGGGTCAGCGCGCCCACCTTCACTGCGGGCGGCTTCACTACCTTGAAGCTGATCCGGTCACGGTAGAGGTAGTAGTCCTTCGCCACGGTGAAACGTCCCTCCAGCACGCCGTTGGCGGTGACCGTCACGGCAAGCTTGAAGGCCTCGTCGGGGGGGAGAAAGTCGGGCTGCGAGGAACCCATCAGGTCGGCGGCCAGGTTTTTCAGCCGGGACAGCACTTCCGGGTTCTGCTGCTGCAAGGGCAGGGGGGCGGCCACTGCCGGTTCCGGCGCGGCGGCATGGGCGGGGGTCGCCGCCTTGACGCCGACGGGTTTGAGGGAGATGGACGTTTCCTGCGGCTGGTAGCACACGCCCACTTCGGCGCAGCCCTGGTAGCTGACCTTGAGGGTGAAGGGGACCGGCTTGCCGCCGGGGTAGGTGAGCGGGATGCGGATGCGGGCCTGGGTGACGTAGGTCTCCACCTTGCCGAAGTATTCGTCCTTCTTCACCTTGCCGGCAGGCATCTTCGCCTTGCCCGTCTTCACGCCGGCGTCGGCGCTGAAGCGGATCTTGTTCTTGTAGAGGTAGTAGCCCTCGGCGATCTGGAAGCGGGCCTCGACCGTGCGGTCATCCAGCAGTTTGGCCGACAGCCGGAAGGCCTTCTCCGGTTCCAGCAGGTCTTCCTCCCCATGCGCTACGGGGGCGGCCAGGGCGGCGAACAGGCAGGCAAGGGCGAACAGGAATCGCATGAGGTGAAGCTCCGTTCAGGGTTGGGAAGGCGGGTTCGAATCCAGGGTCGAATCCACGATCCAGCGCAGGTAGTCGGGCAGACCGGCGGCGGCGTTCAGGGCCACGATCTCCGGCAGTTCGTAAGGGTGATGCTTGCGGATATGAGCTTCCAGGGCGGGATATCGTTCCGCCGTGGTCTTGATGATGACAGGAACCTCCCCATCTTCCCGCACGTCGCCCTGCCAGCGGTAGATCGAGGTGCAGGGCGCGAGCACGTTCACGCAGGCCGCCAGACGCTCTTCCACCAGGCTTTTTGCCAGCTTGCGGGCGGCTTCGACATCGGGCAGGGTGGAGAACACGACGCAGGCGTTGGGCACGGAGACGGTATGGGATTGAAAGGCGCGGGGATTATAGCTTTGGCCCTCATGGGCCTTGAAATGGTGGGGATATACCTGGTTGGCAGGGAGTTGGGCGGTCTCTATACCCTGCTGGCGCTGTTGTTCTCGCTGGCGTTCGGGGGCTGGTTGATTCGCCATGCCGGCACGTCCTTCCTGCCCGAACTGGCCGGTTCGCTTCAGAGCGGCCACGCGCCCATCGGCATTTTGTGGAAGACGGGGCGCAAGCTGGCGGCGGGGCTGCTGTTGATCTTTCCCGGTTTCTTCAGCGATGCCGTCGCCCTGATCCTGCTGCTGTGGCCGGGAGCCGCCGCGCCCGCCCCGACGCGCAGCGAGGCGCGGGACGGGGTGATCGAGGGCGAGTGGCGGCGCGAGGAAGAGGACGGCGGCAGGCTGCCTCCATCCGCCTGATCGCCAGGCCGTTCTGCGGCGTGGAGCCGCCTTGCGCGGCTCTGGCAACTACGATAAAAGCCAGCAAATTTCGTGGGCTCGGGAAGGGGTCGTGATGGTCGCCAGACGCGGTAAAGAAGCAAAAGTGGAGGCCAAGGCAGAGGCCAGTCCCGAAGCGGCGCCCATCCAGGGGGGCGTCGTGGCGGAAGGCGAGATCGGCAAGACGCCGTTCATCGTCGGCATCGGCGCTTCCGCCGGCGGTCTGGAGGCGTTGAAGGCGGTGTTTCCCGGTCTGCCTGCCGATCTGGGCCTGTCCTATGTGGTGGTGCAGCACCTGTCGCCCAACTACCGCAGCATGATGGCGCAGCTTCTGGGCAAGGACACCTCGATGTCGCTGGTGGAGGTGGAGCACGGCGCGGCGCCTGCGCCCAACACCGTGTACATCACCCCCGCCAACCGCAACGTCACCCTGGTGGACGGCCATTTCGAGTTGGTCAAGCCGGCCAAGGAGGCGTACCCCAAGCCTTCCATCAACATCTTTTTCAATTCCCTGGCCGAGTCGTGCAACGAGCAGGCCATCGGCGTGGTGCTTTCCGGCACCGGCAGCGACGGGGCCGCCGGCATCTACTCGATCAAGGCGGCGGGCGGTTTCACCTTTGCGCAGGAGCCCGCCACCGCCAAGTACAACAGCATGCCGCAGCAGGCCATCGACACCGGCAGCGTGGACTGGGTGCTGCCGCCGGAGAAGATCGGCGAGGAGATTGCGCTGATCGTGCGTTCGCGCGGGGCGGTGCCGGTGCAGACCGTGGACGAGAGTGCGCAGGGCCAGTTGCACCGCCTGCTGCTCAAGGTGCGCAAGCGCACCAAGGTGGATTTCTCCGGTTACAAGGAAACCACCCTGTGGCGGCGCATCGCGCGGCGCATGGCGGCGACGCACATGCCCAGCCTGGACGAGTACCTGCATCATTGCGACGACGTGCCGGATGAGCTGGATCGCCTGTGCAAGGACATCCTCATCTCCGTCACCTCCTTCTTCCGCGACCGCGAGGCCTTCACTGCCCTGGGCAGCCTCGTGAGCAAGGTGGTCAAGGGCAAGCAGGGCGGCGAGGAACTGCGCATCTGGGTATCCGGCTGCGCCACCGGCGAGGAGGCGTATTCCATCGCCATCCTGGTGGCCGAGGCCCTGTCCGGGCGCGTGGATCCGCCCATGGTGCAGATCTTCGCCACCGACATCGACATGGAGGCGATGGCGCGGGCGCGGCGCGGCCAGTTCTCGTCTTCCAGCCTGGACAACCTGCCGCTGGAGCTGGTCAAACGCTACTTCGCGCAGCGCGGCGAGCGTTTCGAGGTGGCGAAGCCGATTCGCGAGATGGTCATCTTCGCGCGCCAGGATCTGATGCAGGATCCGCCCTTCCTGCGCCTGGACCTGGTCTCCTGCCGCAACGTGCTGATCTACTTTCAGGCCGCCATGCAGGCCAAGATCCTGTCCACCTTCCACTACGGACTGCTGCCCGGCGGCCACCTGTTTCTGGGCAAGTCGGAGAGCGCGGCGCAGCAGGAGCACCTGTTCCAGACGGTGGACAAGGACGCCCACATCTTTCGTCGCCACGGGGTCGCCACGCGCATTCCGCCGCTGCACAACGACATCGCGCAACTGGCCGATTCGTCCTCGCACCTGCTCAACAGCCGCAACCGCTGGGCCGAAGACGGCCTGATGCGCGTGGCGGCGCGGGTGTTCCTGCCGCCTTGCATCCTGGTGGCCGCGGATTTCTCCATCAAGCATGTGCACGGCGACGCCGGCCAGTACCTTGCGGTGCCGGACGGGCGTCCCAGCCTGGACCTGGGCAGCCTGATCCGGCGCGAGTTCCGCACCGAGTTGCAGGCCCTGCTGCGCCGTGTCGCGCAGGACGGCAAGATGATCCAGGGGCGCCCGCGCCATCTCGCCGGCATGGACAAGCACAAGGCGGTGCAACTGGCGGTGCACCCGGTCAACGACACCCCGCACGAGCGCGATTTCCTGGTCAGCTTCCATATCCTGGAACGGGCCGAGCCGGTGGCGGAGGTGGAGCCGGAGTTGGTCAGCGTGGCGAGCAAGGAGCTGGAGGACGAACTCCTGGCCACGCGCGAGCACTTGCAGACCCTGATCGAGGAACTGGAGACCTCCAACGAGGAGATGCAGGCGCTCAACGAGGAATTGCAGTCGGCCAACGAGGAATTGCAATCCACCAACGAGGAGCTGGAAGCCTCCAACGAGGAGCTGCAATCCACCAACGAGGAGTTGTCCACCGTCAACGAGGAGTTGCAGGTCAAGTCCAGCGCCCTGGAAGAGGCCTGGACCGACCTCGACAACATCCAGCGCGGCATCGACTACCCCCTGCTGGTGCTGGACAGCCGCACCCACCTCACCCGCTTCAACCCCGCCGCCGGGCGTCTGTTCGGTCTCACTGCGGCCAACCTGGGGCAGTCGTGGCAGACCATCGCCATGCCGGGCGAGCTCACGCGCTTCGACCCGTTGCTGCATGACTCCATGCGCGAGCGGCGCAGCCTCTCCACCCTGCTGGCGGACGGCGACCACCACTACGCGCTGCACGTCACCCCCTATCTCAAGGATGGCGAGCATGTGCGCGGCACGATCGTCTCGCTCATGGACGAGACCGACCTGTTCCGCGCCGAGCGTCTGGCGCGCGAGCGCGAGCAACAGATGCAGGCGGTGATGACCAACGCCAGCGTGCTGTTCGCGGTGAAGGACACCTCGGGGCGCTACCTGTTCGCCAACCCGGAGTTCAGCCTCATCACCGGCGTCACCGCCGAGTCGGCCCTGGGCAAGACTGACCACCAGTTGTTCCCGGCGCCCCTGGCCAACGCCCTGCGCGACGCCGACCTGGAGGTGATGCGCCTGCGCGGCCCGCTCGCCGGCGAGGAGGACATCGACTTCTCCGGGCAGCACCGCAGCCTGCTCATCAACCGCTTCCCGCTGTTCAACGAAGAGAACGTGATCACCGCCGTATGCATGCAGGCGGTGGACATCACCGCGCGCAAGCATGCCGAGGAGCAGTTGCGTCTGGCCGCGCGCATGTTCGAGCGTGCGGCGGAGGGCCTGGTGGTCACCGATGCGCGCGGGCGCATCCTCACCGTGAACGACGCCTTCACGCGCATCACCGGCTGGGGCCGCGAGGAGGTGCACGGCAAGACCCCGGGCATCCTGCGTTCGGGTCGTCAGAACGATGATTTCTACATCGAGATGTGGCGCCAGCTTGCGGAGCTGGGCTGGTGGCAGGGCGAGATCTGGAACCGGCGCAAGGACGGCGAGGTGTACCTGGAATGGCTCTCCATCAACGCCGTGCGCGACACGCATGGCCAGGTCATCAACTATGTGGGCACCTTCAGTGACATCCAGATGGTCATGGAGAGCAAGCAGCGGGTGGATTTTCTCGCCACCCACGACGACCTCACCGGGCTGCCCAACCGTTCGCTGTTCCAGGACCGCCTGAAAAGCGCCCTGGCGCGGCGCGAACGCAGCGAAGACAAGCTGGCGGTGCTGTTCGTGGACCTGGACAACTTCAAGGTGGTGAACGACACCCTGGGCCACGACGTCGGCGACGCCCTGTTGCGCGAGGCGGCGCAGCGCCTGCTCACCTGCGTGCGCGAAGGCGACACGGCGGCGCGCCTGGGCGGCGATGAATTCACCGTGCTCATGGAGCGCACCGACAAGTTCCAGGCCGCCGCCGTCGCCACCCGCATCCTGGAGGCGTTCACCGTGTCGTTCGCCCTCTCCGGCAAGGAGTTGTTCGTCACCGCCAGCATCGGCATCGGCATCTGCCCGGACGATGGCCAGAACATGCAGTCCTTGCTCAAGAACGCCGATGCGGCGATGTATCAGGTGAAGACCTCGGGCAAGAGCGACTTCCAGTTCTTCAGCCGCCAGATGGCCGAGGCCGCGCACCGCCGCATGGAGTTGGAGATCGGCCTGCGCCAGGCGCTCAAGGCGAACGAACTGTTTCTTGTGTATCAACCGCAGATCGACATCGTCTCCGGCGCCCTGGTCGGGGCCGAGGCGCTGGTGCGCTGGCGGCGCAAGGAGGGCGACGTGTTGTTGCCGGCGGAGTTCATCCCGCTGGCCGAGGAGACCCTGCTGATCCTGCCCCTGGGCAATCTCGTGCTGGAGAGCGCCTGCCGCCAGCTGGCGGCCTGGCGGCGGCAGCGGCTGCCGATCAAGCGGGTGTCGGTCAACCTCTCCGCCAACCACTTCACCAAGGGCGACCTGCTGGGCGATATCCAGCGTCTGCTCAAGCGCTACCGCCTGCCCGGCTCAGCCCTCTCCATCGAGGTCACGGAAAGCACCCTGATGTCGAGCAATGGCAACATCCCGGAAATGCTGGGCCGGTTGAAAGAACTGGGCATTCAGGTGGGCATCGACGATTTCGGCACCGGCTATTCCTCCCTGGCCTATCTCAAGCACTACCCGATCAAGGAACTGAAGATCGACCACAGCTTCGTGGACGGCATCGCCACGGATGGGGAAGACAGCGCCATCGCCAGCGCCATCATCGCCCTGGCGCACACCATGGGCCTGTCCTGCGTCGCCGAAGGGGTGGAGACGGAGGCGCAACTGGCCGCGCTCCAGGCCAAAGGGTGCGAGTTGGCCCAGGGCTACCTGATCGGCCACCCCATGCCCGTGCCGGAGTTCGAGACCTGGGTGGCGCAGCGGTGCGCCCGATGAGCCACGACCTCACCGAACCCACCCTCGCCAGTGAAACCGTCTACCGGGGACGCCTGCTGCATGTGAAGTGCGACCGGGTGGGCCTGCCCGACGGCGGCGAATCCGCGCGCGAATACATCGTCCACCCCGGCGCGGCGGTGATCCTCGCCCTGTTCGACAACGGCGACCTCCTGCTGGAGCGCCAGCACCGCTACCCCCTGCACCGCGACTTCATCGAACTGCCCGCAGGCAAGTTCGACCCCGGCGAGACCGACCTGGCCTGCGCCCAGCGTGAACTGATCGAAGAAACCGGCTACGCGGCGAGTGAATGGCGCGAACTGCCCACCTTCTACCCCTGCATCGGCTACTCCGACGAGCGCCTGGTCTACTACCTGGCGCGCGGCCTCACCCATGTCGGCCACGGCCTGGACGAGGACGAGTTTCTGGAAGTGCTGCGCGTACCCTTCGACGAGGCCATCGAGATGGTGCGCGATGGCCGTATCAACGAGGGCAAGACCGTGATGGGCTTGCTCTGGTTTGACCGCTTCGGGCGGTCGAATTCACCCCCCCTGGAGGAAAAACCATGACCAGTTACACCCGCGACGACCAGCTCGCCGTTCAGCCCGAATCCAACTTTGGCGGCAAGATCGAAACCACCGGCGCCTATGTCGGCCAGCTCACCCTGGCCAAGGAGCGCACCGCCAAGACCGGAACCAAGGGCATCGAATTCACCTTCGAGGCCGAGGACGGGCGCATCGCGCGCTACCTCACGCTCTGGGTCGCGCGCGCCAACGGCGACAAGATCGAATACCCCTACAGCCTGCTTTCGGCCCTGATGGCCTGCCTGGGCGTCAAGGCCATCGAATCCGCCGCCGCCACGGTGGAGGAATGGAACCCCGCCACCAGCACGCGCGAGCCGGTCGAAGCGCAGGTCTTCCCGGCGCTGATGAACAAGCCCATCGGCATCCTGCTGCAACGCGAGGAACGACTGTGGGAAGGCAAGACCTACGTCGGCATGAAGATGGTCGAGTTCTTCGACCCGAGTGACCGCAGCACCCCCGCCGAGGTTCTCTCGGGCAGCCGTTCCGGCCAGGCCCTGGACAAACTGGCCGCGAACCTGCGCGAGACCGTGGTCCGCACCGACGCCCCCCCGCCCGGCGCCGATGCGGGCGCAGGCGCAGGCCCCGCGCGCACCGGGTTCTCCGGGATTGAGGATGATGACGTGCCGTTTTGAGAGGCCGTGAAGCGCGGTCGCGGCGGGGGGCGTTCCATCGCCCCATCAAGCAATAACTCACGGCGCGTACCGACGCTGATGTGCTGGCCTGGCTGAAAAGCCAAGGCAGACTACCAAAGCCGTCTCAATGGCATCCTGCGTGAGGCCATGCTGGATCAGGCGCGGCGCGGCTAGTCAGCTTTGGGGGTGAGGCCGGCCAGTCGTCAGCACGTCTGCCTTGATGTGGCTTCATGGTGGATATACATTCAAGGTGCGTGTATATCCAACCAGGAGCCTCCATGCAAATCACTCTCTCCCGCTGGGGCAACAGCCTCGCCGTTCGCATCCCCGCCGAAATCGCCCGGAACCTCTCGCTGGAAGAAGGCGCTCAGGTGGAATGCACCGCCACGCCTGCCGGCACCCTGGAACTCGTCCCCGCCGGCAAAGAGGCCAGGGCCGACTGGATGCGCCGCCACTTCACCCAGGTCAACGCCCGCCTGGACGGGCAGGCCATGACCACCCCCAGCGCCCAACTCCAGCGCGAAGAAGAGCGGTACTGAAGCGATGCGGACCTATGTGGACACCAGCGTCCTGGTCGCCGCCCACACCCGAGAACCCCACACCGCCCCGGCGCAAGCCTGGCTGAGCGAAAACACGGACGAATTGATCCTCACCACCTGGACGCTGGTGGAATGCGACAGCGCCCTGGCGATCAAGCGGCGGCGCGGTGAACTGGACGAAGCCGCCCAGATTGCCGCCAGCATCGACATTGAAGCCTTCGCCGCCCGCCACGCCCCCCTGTTCATCCCCACCGAAGCGGACTACCAGCGCGCACGGGAGTTCTGCCGTCAGGCCGCCTCCGGCCTGCGCGCGGGCGACGCCCTGCATCTGGCCGTGGCGCTACGGCTGGAGGCCAGCCACCTCGCCACGCTGGATCAGGTGCTGGCAGCGAATGCGATCCAGCAGGGATTGGCGGTGGCGCTCATCCTCCGGTAGGTCTCCTCTAGCTGTAGGGGTTGGGAGAAGGAGACTTCGCCCCATTCCAACCTTGGCAGCAAGGAACGACACATGAACACCCAAGACGGTTTGGATTCGCCGTGGCGACGGTGGATTACCGAGGCGCTTCCTTGGTCAGCTTTTGCACGGCTGCCAGAAGCGTCGGGAGGTCATCTTTGGCGGTGATAAACACGATGCGCCAATCCACCGAGAAATAGGCATGAACCGCTGTGTTGCGAAAGCCGACGATTTCCTTCCACGGTACTTCCGGCGCTCCCTGTTTGGTTTCATCGGACAGCCGTGCGACCGCCTCTCCTATGGTTGCCAGCTTTTGCAGCACAGCGCTTTGGAGTAGTTCATCGCCGAGAAAGCGGTCTTCATCACAGGGGGCCAGCCAATGCTCGATCAAGGTAATGGCATCCAGAATGTCGGCAAGGTAGAGCCGGTCACTCCGCATAAATCACTTCCGCTTCCTTGAGCACTCCTTCGCGGATATGACGGTTCAGCCCATTGCGCGTCACCAGGTCCACGGAGCGTCCAAGAATCACGGAGAGTTCATCACGCATCCGCTGCAAGGCGATCAGCCCGATCCGCGCTTCACTCTTCAGGTCAATCAAGACGTCCACATCGCTGTCCTCGTGGAAATCCGCTCGCGTCGCGGAACCGAACAGGGCAAGTTCACGCACGGCATGGGCGCGACAGAAACGGGCAATCTCCCCATCCGGTAGATGCAGCATGGGATTCATGGCGATTTTTCCTCGTTGAAAACAGGGCGTTGCGTGAATGCTACCTTTGCGCAGGGGATCGGTCATGGTTCGGCTGATCCGGTCGCCCGTGTGAATGCGGTTACGGCGGGGTGAGGCAGGCTGTACGCCTGATAAACTCGACGCCTCCTCGTTTTCGCCCGTCCGTCATGCCCATTTCCACCCTGGAACAGCTTGCCGCCGCCGTGTGCGAATTCGGGCGCGAGCGCGATTGGCATCTGTATCACACCCCAAAGAACCTCACTGCCGCCCTCATCGTGGAAGCCGCGGAATTGCTGGAGCCGTTCCAGTGGCTCACGCCCGAGGAGAGCCTGAACCTGCCGGAGCCCAAGCGTGAGGCGGTGCGGCAGGAGATGGCGGATGTGCTGATCTATCTGGTCAGCCTGGCCAACTGCCTGGATATCGACCTGATCCGGGCCGCCGAGGACAAACTTCACATCAACGCGCGCAAATACCCGGTGGCGCTGGCCAAGGGTTCGTGCGCCAAATCCGACGAACTGACCCAGAAAGGGGGGACGTCATGAGTTACTACCAGCATCACCTGTTTTTCTGTCTCAACCAGCGCGAGGACGGCGGCGCTTGTTGCAGCGATCACAACGCCGAGGCCATGTTCGAGTACGCCAAGAAGAAGGCGAAGAAGATGGGCCTGCACGGCAAGCCGGTGGAGTGCAGCGACAAGGCGGAGGGGTGCGCCGCCACCTGCCTGCGGGGGTGCATGGAAGCCGCTCCCGAGGCGGGCATGTCCCGCATCAACCGGGCGGGCTGCTTCGATCGCTGCGGCGAGGGGCCGGTGTGCGTGGTGTACCCGGATGCGGTCTGGTACACCTATGTGGACGAGGACGATCTTGACGAGATCCTCGAATCCCACCTGCGCGATGGGATTCCGGTGGCGCGGTTGCGGATTTGAAGCGCCACAAGCTCCATATTCCCGGCCCGGCGGGTCGGATCGAGACCGTGGTGGAGGAGCCGGACGGTGAGATTCGCGGCTTGGCGCTGGTGGCGCATCCGCATCCCCTGCATGGCGGCAGCCTCGATAACAAGGTGACTTTCACCCTGGCGCGCGCGGCGCTGGCCTGCGGGTTGGTGGCGGTGCGTTCCAACTTTCGCGGCGTGGGGGGGAGCGAGGGCGGGTTCGATCAGGGTGCGGGGGAGACGGAAGACCTTCTGTGCCTGGCGGCATGGGCGGAGGGGGCGTTTGGGGCGCTGCCCTGGACCTTGTTGGGCTTTTCCTTCGGCGCGTATGTGCAGCATCGGGTGGCGGCGAGCTTGTCGGCGCAACGGCTGATCATGGTGGGGCCGGCGGTGAGCCGCTTCGGGTTTGACGCCCCGCCCGTCCCCGCCGTCATCCTTCACGGCGCGGAAGATGAGGTCGTGCCGCTGGATGCGGTGCGCGCTTACGCGGAACGCTGGGCCGTGCCCCTGCATGTGGTGGCGGGTACAGGCCACTTTTTTCATGGTCAGTTGAAACCCTTGCAGGCCCTGGTGGAGGGGCTGTGCTGTCCGGAGAGGAACCTCGCATGAAGATCGCCGTTCAGGAAGCGTCGTTTGATCTGGCCGCCGAGGTGGCGGCGCTGCACCGCGCCAACCCTGCCGTGGGGGCGGTGGCCTCGTTTCTGGGGCTGGTGCGGGATGTGAACGATGGCAGCGGCGTGGCTGCCATGACCCTGGAGCACTACCCCGGCATGACCGAGAAGGCGCTGATGGCCATTGTCGAGGAGGCGCGCGGGCGCTGGGAGGTGCTGGACTGCTGCGTGATTCATCGCGTGGGGCGGATGCTGCCTACCGATCCCATCGTCATGGTGGCGGTGGCCTCGGGCCATCGCGGTGACGCCTTCGCCGCGTGTGAGTTCATCATGGATTTTCTCAAGACCCGCGCGCCGTTCTGGAAGCGGGAAGAAACGCCGGACGGCGCGCGCTGGGTGGATGCGCGCGAGTCGGATGATCAGGCGGCAGAGCGGTGGGAGAAGGGGGTGTAGGAGGGGGTTGTAGGAGCCCGGCTATGCCGGGCGATGCCTTGTCGCACAAGGCCAGCGTTGATCGCCCGGCATAGCCGGGCTCCTACAGGGGTCAATGCGCTGCTTCCCAGTTGGCGCCTACGCCCACCTCGGCCTTGAGCGGAACCTTCAGTTCCGCCACCCCCGCCATGCGGGCTGGTAGTTCGATGCGCACCGTCGCCACCTCCGCCTGCGGTACTTCCAGCACCAGTTCGTCATGCACCTGCATGATCAGACGTGACGTCAGGCCGGAAGCGTCCAGCCAGCCCTGCACCGCAATCATCGCCAGCTTGATCAGGTCCGCCGCCGTGCCCTGCATGGGGGCGTTGATGGCGGCGCGTTCGGCGCCCTGGCGGCGCGGGCCGCTGGCGCGGATATCGGGCAAATAGAGGCGGCGTCCGAACAGGGTTTCGACATAACCGTCGCCGGCGGCCTGGGCGCGGGTGCGCGCCATGTATTCGGCCACGCCGGGGTAGCGGGCGAAGTAGCGGTCGATGTAGGCCTGCGCCACGCTGCGTTCCACGTTGAGTTGCGCGGCGAGGCCGAAGGCGGACATGCCGTAGATGAGGCCGAAGTTGACCGCCTTGGCCATGCGCCGCATGTCTGACGTGACGTCCTCCAGCGCCACGCCCTGGACCTCGGCGGCGGTGGCGCGGTGGATGTCGAGGTCGTGGCGGAAGGCGTTGAGCAGGCTTTCGTCGCCCGACAGGTGGGCCATGATGCGCAGTTCGATCTGGGAGTAGTCGGCGGAGACGATCACATGTCCCGGTTCGGCGATGAAGGCCTCGCGAATCTTGCGGCCCTCGGGGGTGCGCACCGGGATGTTCTGGAGGTTGGGGTCGGAGCTGGCGAGGCGGCCCGTCACCGCCACGGCCTGGGCGTAGGTGGTGTGCACGCGCCCGGTGGCGGCGTTGATCATGCCGGGTAGCTTGTCGGTGTAGGTGGACTTGAGCTTGGCGAGGGCGCGGTAGTCCAGGATCAGTTTCGGCAGGGGGTGGTCGAGGGCGAGTTCCTGCAGGGCGTCTTCGTTGGTGGAGGGTGCGCCGCCGGGGGTCTTTTTCTTCGGTTTCAGGCCCAGTTGGGTGAACAGGATCTCGCCTAACTGCTTGGGGGAGTTGAGGTTGAAGGGTTGGCCGGCGGCTTCATACGCCTTTTGTTCGAGCGCCAGCATGGTCTGGCCCAGGGTTCCCGAGTGCTGGCGCAGCAGGTCGGCGTCGAGCTTGACGCCGGTGCGCTCCATGCGCGCGAGGATGGGGAGCACGGGCAGTTCGATGGTGCGGTAGACGTGGTCCAGCCCGGCTTCGCGTGCGATGCGGGGGTGCAGCGTCTGGTGCAGGCGCAGGGTGATGTCGGCGTCTTCGGCGGCGTATTCGGTGGCGCGGGTGATTTCCACCTGGTCGAACCCGATCTGGTTCACGCCCTTGCCGCATACCTCTTCGAATTGGAGGGTGGTCTCGCCCAGGTGGCGCGCGGCCAGGGTGTCCATGTCGTGGCGTTCGTGCGCTTCCAGGATGTAGGACTGGAGCAGGGTGTCGTGGGCGATGCCGTTGAGGTGGAGGCCGTGGTTCATGAGCACATGCCAGTCGTACTTGAGGTTCTGGCCAACCTTGGGGCGGGCGGGGTCTTCCAGCAGGGGTTTGAGACGCGTCAGCACGGCGGTGCGATCAAGTTGCGCGGGGGCGCCGGCGTAGGCGTGGGCCAGGGGCAGGTAGGCGGCCTCTCCCGATGCGACGCTGAAGGACAGGCCCACCAGTTGCGCGCGCATGGGGTCGAGCGAGGTGGTCTCGGTGTCGAGGCAGATCAGGTCGGCGCGCTGAAGTTTTTCCAGCCAGCGGGCGAGGGCGGTCTCGTCGAGGAGGGTTTCGTAGTGGCGCTCTACTCCCTCCCCCTCCGGGGGAGGGCCGGGGTGAGGGAGCAACGCCTCAGTTTGCGCCAGATCTGAATTGGCCGTTGCTCCCTCATCCCCAGCCCTTCCCCCGGGGGGGGAAGGGGGCGAAAGCTCTCTGAGCCAGGTGCGGAAGTCATAGCGTGTGTAAAGCGCTGTCAGCTTCGTCCGGTCCTCCTCCCGCCAGCCGAGGGCTTCCAGTCCAAGGGGCAGTGCGACGTCGCTCTTCACGGTGATGAGCTTGCGCCCCATGGGCAGCCAGTCCAGCGCCCGGCGCAGGTTTTCGCCCGCCACGCCCTTGATCTCGCCGGCGTGCGCGATCAGGTTGTCGAGGTCGCCGTATTCGCTCAGCCATTTCACGGCGGTCTTGGGGCCGACCTTGTCCACGCCGGGTACGTTGTCCACGGCGTCGCCGATCAGGGTGAGGTAATCGACGATGCGCGCGGGCGGTACGCCGAACTTGGCGAGAACGCCGGCTTCGTCCAGCACCTCGTTGGTCATGGTGTTGATGAGGCGCACCCGCGGGGTGACGAGTTGCGCCAGATCCTTGTCGCCGGTGGAGATGACGGCGTCCATCCCCGCCGCCTCGGCGGCCTGCGCCAGGGCGCCGATGACGTCGTCCGCCTCTACGCCGTCCACCATCAGCAGCGGCCAGCCCAGGGCGGTTACGGCCTCGTGCAGGGGGGCGATCTGGCTGGACAGGTCATCCGGCATGGGCGGGCGCTGCGCCTTGTAGGCGGGATACCAGTCGTCGCGAAAGGTCTTGCCCTTGGCGTCGAACACGCAGGCGGCATAGGCGCTGGGGTAGTCCTTGCGCAGGCGCTTCAACATGTTGATGACGCCGTAGAGCGCGCCGGTGGGAAGACCGTCAGGGCTGCGCAGGTCCGGCAGGGCGTGAAAGGCGCGGTAGAGGTAGGAAGAGCCGTCTACCAGCAGGAGGGTGGGGGGCATGTGGGCGCCTTTTCGTTCGAAACCGGTAATCCTCGGTCTGCCTGTACGCTCATCAGGCAATACCGGGGAGTTCAGCCTGGTATTTTCCTGCCATGAGTGATTTGTCGCACAGTCCTCATCGGGCAAGGGGGGGTAGAGAGACTCCGCTACGTCTCGATATCGGGATGTGGCGAAATGGATGTAGGGGTATGGGTATTGTCTCAAGTCAAATATTATCGGGGGCGTTGCCCTGAACGAGTCGATGTGGATTCGTCGGGTGGAGTTGTGGTGTGTGTGGGCGCTGAGAGGCCGGGCTGGCTTTTCCTTCTTCTTGGATGCAGCCCTTTATAAGGATGGATGGGATGTTTACAGCAGGTATGGGCAGGTTTGTTGGGTTGTGTAAAGGGTTGTGCGGGCTGATCGCCGCAGGCGGGGTTCTCCTGTCCGGGGTTGCCTGGGCGTCCGATATCGTTGTGAACATCACGGATAACAAGGGCGCCAACGTATTCGCGGGCGACACCATCACCTACACCATTACTGCCAACAACTTTGGCGCCACTACGGTCAACGGCGTCCTGCAAACCATCACCCTGCCCACGGGCTTCACTTTTGCTGCGAGCCCGGCGACGCCCGATGCCGGATATTGCAACCCGGTTTCTGGCGGGCAGGTGGTGTGTAACCTGGGGAATATCGCCAACGGAGCCATAGTGACCACCACTCTGGTGGGGGTGCCTCAAACGGCGCAAACGGTGGCGACCACTGTCAGCACCATTCATGCCACGACAGGCAACGAAGATACCGACAACACCAACAACACGAATATCCAACGCAACGTGACCGTGAAGAAGGGCGCAGATTTGGCGACCAATCTGTCCGCGTCTTCCACCCTCATCGCCTCCGGCTCCAACGTGGTGTACACCGTCAGCGTCACCAACAACGGCGCCCATGCCACCAGCGGCACCATCTCTGTGGTGAACAACCTGCCGACTTCCGGAGTTACTTTCGTGTCTGCGCCAGGTGGTTCCGGCTGGACTTGCAACACCGTTGGCCTGAATTCCACTTGTACCTACACCACCTCTTTGGCCGTGGGTGCGACTACTCCCACCTTCCTGGTCACGGGTAACGTTACTGCGGTGGCGGGCACTCTGGACGATACCGCCACGGTTACTTTGACCCCTTCAGCGCCGGGCGAGGCGGAGGATTACAAGGCGTCGAACGATGCCAAGACCGTGCAGGTAGGCGTGGGCGCGGGTATTGACCTGATGATGAACAACATCGTGGCGAGCGTGACTCGATCCGGAGTGACCAGCAGCGGAGTGACGGCATTCGCACCCGACGACCAGGTCACATTTTCTGTATCGCCCCGATATGCCGCAGGCACTGTGCCTTCTTCCGGCCACATTCAGCAGGTTGCCATTCCCATCGACGCCAGCAAATGGAGCACGGTGGGGACGTTTAATGGAAATTCGTTCTGGACCTGTAACTACAACGTGACTGTCGCCAACGCGGTGGCCTGTCGCCATACCGGGGGGGGCGGGTTTACTTCGGCGCCGCTGGATTTGCCTGTGTTCACCTTCCGCGCCACGGCAGTGAACGGCTCTTTGCTTCAGGCCAGCAACGTCAACGACACCCTGACGGCTACGGTCTCCGTGATTACGGGTGATGCGGAGCAAAACGCCTTCAACAACGCGGCGAGCTTGTCAGTCATCATCGGTCCCGCCGTTTCGGACACCTCGATTGGCAAGGTCAAGTTTTATCCCTTCGGCACCACGGGGACGGTGTCTGTAGGCAACAAGGTCGAGTTCGATATCACCCTCAACACCACCGATCCAGTGAGGGGTACTGGCGGCATGTTGGTGGTGACGGAAACCCTCAGTTCCTACTTCGACTGGACCCAGACCACAATCACACATTTGAGCCAACAGCCTGGATGGGTCTTCGATACCAGTCAGTTGACTTCTTCCGGCGTTATCACCGCCCAGTTGCTGGGCGGTCTGTATGGCGCGAACAGTCCATCTGGATCCCGACTCGGTACCTCCGTTCTCCGTGTGAGCACGGTGGCGAAAACCGCTTCCAACGGGCCGCCTGTGGTCAACATCGACAACACCGTCAGTGTTTCCTGCGTGAATAACGCTGCATGGACGCCCAAGCCAAACTGCTCGCCGGACGTCAATAACAACAACAATTCGAGTCATCTGGCCCAAACCATCGTCATTTATCCTAGTGTCGCCAGTGCGGACGTGGTGCTTACCAAGACGGTCAGCCCATCCGGTACCCGATATGCCGGCAATACCGCCATATACACACTGACCGCACGCAACGATGGCGCAGTCACTGCCACGGACGTCAGGATCGTCGACAAGATCGCACGCTGGGTAGGCACGGCTACCGCGACATGGAACAACCCGAACGGCAGTCCGACCAGCGGGACTTGCGCGCTGCTTCCGGGAGGCAACGTCGCTACCGCCACCACTCCCTCCAATCAGGGGAGCGTCACCTGTAATGTGGGCAGTATCCCGGCGGGGCAGAGTGCGACGGCCACCGTCACCATGGCGCCATACGATGGTCATGTGAACCAGGCCGAGGTGACGACGGCAACGGCGGATAGCAACACCTGCAACAACGCCAACTTCAATACGAGCGCCACCGCCGCCTCCTGCAGCAAGACGGCATCGGATTACACCTACCCGGTGGTGAACAACGCGGATCTGTCCTCCACGGTGAGCACCAATAGCCCACGGGCTGCCGGAGCGCCGCTGACGGTGACCATGACGCTCACCAACAATGGTCCGCAGGACACCTCTGCGTCCGGTGGCAAGGTGACTTCTTCCGTGTTCCCAGCCCACGTGCTGATTGATGCAGCGGATCTGCCTGCGGGCTGTAGCCTGATCGGGTCGGCAGGCAGTTATCAGGTGTTGTGCACGGCCACTCAGGCGGCGTTGGGGTTCCGCAAGACCGGCGTCTACTCGGCTGCGGCCACGACACAGACTTTCACCTTTGTGGTGACGCCTACCACAGCCGGCTCCTTCAACATTACCGCCACGGCGGCGGACGCCTCGGCGGGATCCCCCGTGGCAGACCGCAACGCCAGCAACAACGTCTCCAGCACCACAGCGACCATCAACAATCCTGACCTGGATCTGCTGGTCACGGATGACGATACCGGCTTTGATCCGGTGTCCCCGGGCGGGAACACGACCCATACGATCAGTGTGAAGAACAGCGCGGGGCCTTCTCGCGCAACCAATGTGGTGTTGACCGATACCCTGCCGACAGGGTTGACCTATGTTTCCACCGCCAATCGCCGCATTTTCAGTAACGATAGTTGTACGCCGGGAGCCGCGGGCGGCGGCTTCGGTAACGTCAATGTGATCGGCAACTTTACCTGTGCGAATGCCGGGCAAGTGGTGACTTGTACTGTGGGTACGCTCAAGGCGGGCCAGAGCGCTTGTTACGAGATCACCATGACGGCCCCGGCGGGTACGTATAGCAATAGTGTTGGCGTGACCTCCACGGAATTGGCCTCCAACTTCGACCGTGACAACGCAAATAACAACACCACCCAGGCCACCACCTTTGCCCTGAACAACTCCATCACCGGTGTGGTGTACAACGACATCAACAACAACGGGGTGCAGGACACTGGGGAGACTGGCATCCAGGGGGTGACCCTGAACCTGACCGGTACCAGCGCCGCATCGACCACCACCGATGCCACCGGCGCGTATGGTTTCTACGCGCTGGCGACCGGAACCTATACCGTGACGGAGCCGACCCAGCCTCCTGGTACGTCAAACGGCATCACGACTGCGGGGGCGGTAGGCGGCGGCACGGCGACGGCGGTAGGCGTCGTGCCCTCGGTCATCAGCAACATATCGATCAATAACAACGTTTCCAGCGGGAACAACTTCGGTGAGATCCCCAATGGTGCGGGTTCCATTGCCGGCAAGGTTTACCTGGATGTGGATAACGACGGTGTGGTGGACCCCGGCGAACTGGGTCTCAACGCCGTCACGATTGAACTGACGGGATATACCTGGGGCATCAACGGGGTAAATAACGGCGGGGCGGGGGATGATCTGGCGATCACCTTGCAGTCTGTGACTACGAACGCCACGGGAAGCTACAGCTTCACCGGCCTGTCGCCGGGCACCTACATCGTGACCGAGCCGACGCAACCCGCCGACACGACCAACGGCATTACCACTGCGGGTTCAGCTGGCGGAACCGCCACCAATGTCGCGACTACGCCTTCCAAGATCAGTGCGATATCGCTCAATAACGTGGCCTCCACGAACAACAACTTCGGCGAGCGTTATCCCGGCTCCTTGTCCGGCAAGGTGTATGTGGATGCGGACCATGACGGTGTGGTGGATGCGGGCGAGGGCGGCATCAGCGGGGTGGCCATCACCTTGTCGGGCACCATTACCGCATCGGGCGCCAACGTCTGCCTGTCCATCTCCTGCACGGCCACCACGGATGCAAACGGCAATTACAGCTTCCCCGCAGTCCCCCTCGGCTCCTATACCCTGACCGAAACGCATCCGCCCGCCTATGCGGATGGCAGGGAGACCGCCGGGGCTTTTGGCGGTACGGTGGACAACACCACATTCACCGATGCAACGGCAAAGAACCAGATCACCGGCATCACCATTGGCGCGCCGGGCGTCGGCTCCGGCTACAACTTCGGTGAACGCACCGGTTCCATCTCCGGCAAGGTGTTTTACGACAAGGACCACAGCCTTGCCTTTGCCGGTCTCGATACCGGCATCTCGGGCGTTATCCTGACCCTGACGGGTACGGACCTGCTGGGCAATGCCGTGAGCAAGACCGCCACGACGGATGCCAGCGGTAACTACACCATCAGCGGTCTGCTGGCCTCCAACCTGACGGGCTACACGATCACGGAAACCCAGCCCTCCGGATATCTGAGCGGCGTACATACCGCCCAGGGGCTGATTGATGGCGTCGCCTGCGGCACCTGTAACAACGCCCTGGTCAGCAAGACCGAGGCCACCTCCACCATTGCCTCCATCCCGTTCGACCCGGGCAAGGCCTTTACCTTGTTCAACTTTGCCGAACTCAAGGGCGCCTCCATCTCGGGCAAGGTGTACCACGACGTTTATGACAACCAGATATTCGACGGCATCGACTCCGGCATCGGCTCGGTCTCCTTGACCCTGACCGGTACGGATGATTCGGGCGACTTGGTCAATGTCTCGACCACTACCGCCGCCGATGGCACATATTCCTTCATCAATCTGCTGCCTACGGATGCCACCGGTTACACCATCACGGAAACTCAGCCCTCGGGGATCGACAACTTCCTGGCGAACACTTCATTCACGGGTACGGGAGCCACGGCGAACGGTACCGCTGGTTTTGACGCCATCTCCGGCATCAAGGTCACTCAGGAGCAGGTGGCCATCAACTTCAACTTCCGTGAAGACGCCTCCAGTTTTGTCGGCGGTCTGGTGTTCAAGGACTTTGGCGGGGCGGATGCCCACTTCAACAACGGTGACCAGAATGCGGGGGAACTGGGTATCGCGGGGGTGACCGTCACCCTGACGGCTTCCGGTGGCGGGCGTTGCGGAAATGGTCAGACTACCTGTACGGCGGTGACAGATGCCAACGGCATTTTCAACTTCACCGGGTTGCGTGCGGGCACCTACTCGATGGTCGAGAAACAGCCCCACGCCTATCGGGATGGTCAGGAGCGCGCAGGTTCTGCCGGCGGCACGGTGAACAACACCAACGTCACCTCGCAGGCATCCACCTTCAGCTTCCAGGATCAGTACAACTCCATTTCCGCGATAACCGTTGCTCCGCACACCCGGGTGGAAAGCTACCGCTTCGGCGAACTGCAAGGCGTGGAGGCGCGGATCGCTGGACGGACCTGGTTGAACCGGGCCACCAATCCATCCGGAAACCGCACGTTGTCCACCAACCTGGCGCTCAGCGGCTGGGTCGTCAAACTCTTCGACGGTAGTGGCAATCTGATCAAGCAGACGACGACGAACGCCAATGGTTACTACACCATGACGGCCATTACCCCGGATGCCAACTATGTGGTGAAGTTCTATGACCCGTTTGGCCGTCAGATGACGGGCGCGATCAATAACACCGGCTCAACGGCAACGGTTGTTGAGCGGCAGACTTCCACCAGCGAGGTCAAGACCGGGGCCAATACCGACCTGACGGCTACCAAGGCCGCCGCGCTGCAAGTGCCGGTCTATTCCGGCGACGACATCGACGGTCTGGATCTGGCCATTGACCCGTCCGGCGTGGTGTATGACGCCATTACCCGCCAGCCAGTGGCGGGGGCTGTGGTGACCTTCGGCGGCCCCGCCGGCTTCAACCCCGCCACCCATGTGGTGGGCGGCGTAGCCACCCAGACCACGGACAGCACGGGCGTCTATCAGTTCTTCCTGACCGCTCAGGCCATGACGGACCTGAACTGCAACGCGGTGGACTGTACGTTCACCCTTACCGTGACGCCGCCTACCGGTTACCAGACCCCTCCCTCCACGCTGATCCCGAACTGTACGGGTCCCATTCGCGTGGGCGCCCAGAACCCCGCCTTGACCCAGGCGCAGGGCACCGCCCCGGTGGTCACGACCACCGCCGCAGGCACCTGTTCCACCACTACGGCGGATGGCACGTTCGTGCTGGGCGAGACGACCACCCGGTATTACTTCAGCTTCATCATCAATTCGGCCTCCGGCAACATCATCAACAACCATCTCCCCCTGGACCCGGTCACCAGCGGCTCCATCGTGATGACGAAGACCACCCCGCTGACCAATGTGATGCGGGGCGAGTTGGTTCCCTACACCCTGACCGCCACGAACACCCTGACCGCGGCCAACAACAACGTGAACGTGGTGGATGACATCCCGCCGGGCTTCAAGTACCGCGTGGGTTCCTCCCGTGTGGATGGGGTCGCTTCGGAACCTGCCGTGAGCGGACGCCGGCTCACCTGGAGCAACCTGTCCTTCACCGCCAGTGGCACTACGGGCGCCACCAAAACCTTCAAGATGGTGTTGGTGGTGGGTTCCGGTGTAGGCGAAGGCAAGTACACCAACAGCACCTGGGCGGTCAGCGGCCTGACCAACCTGACGCTGTCCAACATCGCCACGGCCACCGTACGCATCGTTCCCGACCCGGTCATGGACTGCACCGACATCATCGGCAAGGTGTTCGATGACAAGAACTTGAATGGCTACCAGGATGAAGGCGAGCCCGGCATTGCCAATGTCCGCATCGCCACGGCTCAAGGCCTGCTGGTCAGCAGTGATCCCCAGGGGCGTTTCCATGTGGCTTGCGCCGTGATTCCCCAGGCCGAACGCGGCTCCAACTTCTTCATGAAGCTGGACGAACGTACGCTGCCTTCCGGCTACCGCATCACGACCGAGAACCCCAGGGAAGTGCGCGCCACCCGCGGCAAGCTGGTCAAGCTCAATTTCGGCGCTGCCATCCATCATGTGATTCGTCTGGAACTGACCGATGCCGCCTTTGTGGCGGATGAAGACGCGCCTGCGGCGACGCTGAAGCAGGCCCTGGATGGCCTGCCGGATGTCCTGCGCAAGAATCCGTCGGTCATTCGTCTGGCCTATTTGAAAGGTGCGGGGAACGAAGAATTGACCAAAGCCCGTCTCAAGGCAGTACGCAAACTGATTGAACAATCCTGGAAGGAACTGGGGTGCTGTTACACGCTCCAGTTCGAAGAGGAAATCGTGACTTCCAGGGCGCGTTCCGGGAGGGCCGGGAAATGAACCGCAAGCTACTGGTTCTCCTGCTCGAAGGCCTGTTGTTCACCGCACCCACGGTATGGGCCGAAGAGCAAAAGCCCATTCATATGGGAACCGAGTGCGATGGCTCGGATGAAGAAAAGTGGAAGGCCTGCGTGACCCGGTTGGGCAAACGCATTGATGATGGCGAAAGCCTCGGGGCAAAGACCGCCACGGTCATGAACGCCGAGCGCGAGATCGGCACGGAAACGTTTACCTTGTCGGACATCCCCCCGCCCAAGCCTGTCGCTCTGCCGTCAGCGGAGGAAAAGCCGGTGCAGGTGCAGGCTGCGGATGCCGCCCCCAAGGTTGAGCAGGCGGCGCAGGTTGTGGCCCCCCAGGTGGTGGAGGTCAAGAAGGAAGTGCGGGAGACGGTGGGCGATCAGATGGCGGAACCCCTCTTCGTCTCCGGCAATAGCGACCTGACGGCGCGCATGGTGGCGCGGCTGGACGAATTGGCCTCCAAGTTGCAGGGACGGGACAACCTGTCGCTGTCCATCATCGGCCATACCGACCCGCAACGGCTTTCCGCGCGTTGCGCGGCCCGATACAAGGACAACTATGGTCTGGGCCTGGCCCGGGCCAAGGCGGCGGCGGACTACCTGCAAGCCGCGCTCAAGCTTCCGGAAGACCGGATCAGGATCGATACCAAGGGTCCGGATGTGCCGGTGGCCGCCAACGAAACCCTTGAAGGCATGGCGCAGAACCGGCGGATCGAGATCGTGGCGCAATACGACACCATCAAGACCGTGACCGAGAAGGTGGCGCCGCCTCCCCCCCCGCCGCCGCCCCCCCCGCCTCCGGTCGTTGAAGCGCCAAAGCCTGTGGCAGCGGAGCCTGCGCCTCCCGCCAAGCTGACGAGTTGCGAAGGTGTGGTGGGCAGCCGCCTGCGCGCCGATTCCCAGCCCTTCCGCATCAGCATTGACGGTGTGCCACAGGAAGACGTGGGTGTGATCGACCCGGACGTGCAGCGTTGTACCGACCTGAATCTGGCCGATGCCGATCTTCAGATTCGCTACGACCCCATGGATCAGACCCCCGTGCTCAATGCCCATGCCTGGCCGAATGCCGTGGTGAAGGGCGAGGCGGTGGAGATCACAGGCTGGAGCAACTATGCCGCCTTCATCACACGGGCCGAGATTCGCGTCTTCGATATGGATACGTCCGTCATGGGCGCTCCCCTGACGGTATTACCGGTGAAATTGGGCGAGGCCATCAGCCTGCCGACCCAGGGGTTGAAGCTGGATCAGATTCGCTATGTGCTGCGCGTCTATGGCAAGGATGATCTGTTCGACCAGACCCGGCCCAAGACCATTGATCTGGTGGACACGGCAAGACCGACGGAAGACAAGGACAAACGCGAGCGGGAACTCCTGGCCGGGTATGGCGAAAACAGCCTGTCCATCCACAACATCCCCGTGAACGGGGGCGCCGTTACCAGTAGCGGCAAGGGAATCAAGCCGGGAGAACACGTCCTCTTCCTGGGGCAGCCCATCCCGCTGGACAAGAACGGCGCCTTCGCTGCACGCCAGATTTTGCCCGGCGGCAATCATGTGGTGGAGGTGGCGGTGCGCAACGCGCAAGGCGTGCAGGCCAGCTATAGCCGCAATCTCTCCATTGCCCATGACGACTGGTTCTATATCGCCCTGGCCGACCTCACCCTGGGACGCAATCACACGACGGGTCCGGCCAAGGTCTTGCGGGCGGATACCACGGACCACTTTGACAACACGGTCTACACCGATGGCCGCACCGCCTTCTACCTGAAAGGGAAGATCAAGGGCGAGTGGCTGCTGACCGCCAGCGGGGATACGCGGGAACAGCCCTTCAAGGACATGTTCCGGGATATCAGCGCCAAGGACACACGATCCCTGTTGCGTCGCCTGGACCCGAATCTCTACTACCCGGTGTATGGCGACGATTCCACCACGGTCGAGGATGCGCCGACCCAGGGCAAGTTCTACGTAAAACTGGAGAAGGGCGAGTCCCAGGCCATGTGGGGTATTTTTCAGACCTCCATTACCGGGACGGAACTGGCCAACTACAGCCGGTCTCTCTATGGCGCGCGCGCCAAATATGTGTCGGAGGGGGCCACCCAATACGGCGAGCGCAAGGTCACGGCAGAGGCGTTTGGCGCCGACCCCGGAACGCTCCAGTCCAGGGATGAGTTCCGCGGCACCGGCGGCTCGCTGTATTACCTCAAGAACCTGGACATCACCTCGGGCTCCGAACGGGTCTGGATTGAGGTGCGCGACCGGGATTCGGGAATCGTTCTGGAAACCAGAAATCTCGCCCCGGCACAGGATTACGAGATCAACAGCCTCCAGGGGCGGATCATGTTGCGAGAGCACCTGCCCTCCGTGGCGGACGACGGCATGCTCTCCAGTTCCGGCAGTCTGTCCGGTCACCCCATGTACCTGGTGGCGACCTACGAATACACCAATGAGAACGCCAGCCTCAGCCGGAACATGGTGACTGGCGGGCGCGCCAGCGCGTGGTTGAACGATCACCTCCAGGTGGGCGGCACGGGCTTCCTTCAGCATGACGGCGGCTCGGACCAGAGACTCAAGGGGTTGGATGCAACCCTGCGTTACAAGCCCGGCACCTATGTGAAGGTGGAAGGCGCCCGCACCTCAGGAGTGGGCAATAGCGCCCAATTGTCCGCGGATGGCGGCTTTACCTTTACCACGCAGCGTTCCACGGGCGGTAACGCCGACGGCGAGCGTGTGGAAGCGGCAGTGAACTTCAACGAAGTGGGGCTGGAAAAGAACGGAAAGATCACCGCCTACCGGGTGGAACGGGAGGCCGGGTTCTCTTCCCCCGGACAGCTGACCCAGGAACAGATCACGCAAGGCGGTGTGGCGCTGACAACGGCCCTGACCTCGGCAACGGAACTCAAGGCCAAACTGGATAAAAAAGACAGCACCACCCAGGACACCACGACCTCCGAAGTGGATGTAACCCACAGCTTCAACGAAAACTGGAAGCTGGGCGTAGGGCTACGGGAGGAGGACCGCCAAACCGGCACGGTCAACAATAGCCCGACGCTATCCACCTCTGGTCGCCGGGACGATCTGGTGGCGCGGGTGGATTTCACCCCGGACGATGCGAAAAAGGCCGGCTGGAGCGTCTACGGCGCGGCACAGGGGACGATTCAGCAGAGCGGTTCCCTTGCGGAAAATGATCGCGTGGCATTGGGCGGCGAGCGCCGGATCAATGACCGGCTGAAGGTGGGCGGCGAAGTCTCCAACGGGGATGGCGGCGCTGGCGCCAAGATTTCCGCGGACTGGAAGGTGGATGACCGGACCAGCTATTACGGGACGTACACGCTCACGCCGGATCGCACTGATGAAGGCATCCGGGGGCGCACCGGCCTGTTGACCACCGGAGGACGCAAACGCTTCAGCGATACCGTCAGCGTCTACAGCGAGGAACGGCTTCAGCACGGCAGCGGCCAATCCGGCCTGATCCACGCCTATGGCCTGGATCTCACCCCGAATGATCGCTGGACCCTCGGCGGCAAGCTGGAGACCGGCAAGGTGGCGGACGCCATTACCGGCGACCTCAAGCGTCAGGCCGCCGGATTGAACGTCGGCTACGGGTTTGAAAAGACCAAATATGCGGGCGCCCTGGAGTACCGGCATGAAGAAGGAACCTCCCTCAGGACCACCTGGCTGGCGAAGAACAATCTCGGATACCAGATCAACCCGGATTGGCGTTTCCTTGGACGCTTGAACTTCTCCGTATCCAAGAGCAGCCAGGGGCAGACGTACAACGGCAATTACCGTGAACTGGTCGCCGGCTACGCTTGGCGTCCGGTCAGTAACGACCGCTGGAATGGTCTGTTCCGATACAACTATGTGTACAACCTGCCCTCCCCGGGGCAGCAGTCCAACGGCTCGACCACGGATTACACGCAGAGAAGCCATGTCTTCTCCGCGGATGTGGTGCATGACATCCGCCCCTGGGTCTCTTTGGGTGGAAAGCTGGGATGGCGCCGGGGCGACATCAAGTTTTCCCGCACCGATGCCGGTGCGGAATGGATGAGCTCCAGCACCTGGCTGGGCGTGATCCGCGCCGACTGGCATTGGGTGCATGAGTGGGATGTCTTGACCGAAGTGCGTCACCTCGCCGCTACGGCGGCCAGCGACGAACAGGCCGGGGCGTTGCTCGCCGTGTACAAGCACGTCGGACGGAACTTCAAGGTGGGCATCGGGTATAACTTCACCGATTTCTCGGATGACCTGACCGATATGTCGTTCCGCTCCCATGGCTGGTTCCTGAACCTGATCGGCAAGATGTAGGACGGGTACGCCTTGGAAAAAGCCAAGATCCCCCCCGTTGCCGACACGGCAGGCTTTCAGGAGGCCAGGCTTACTGCGCGCGAATCCTGGCGCATGTTCGAGATCATGGCCGAGTTCGTGGAGGCGACGGAGCGGCTATCCCCGATACGTCCAGCGGTGTCGGTCTTCGGGAGCGCACGTATCGGACCCGATTCGCCCTACTACATGCTGACGGAGGCCATCGCCCGCCAGCTTTCCGATGCCGGCTTCGCCGTCATCTCCGGCGGGGGCCCGGGGGTGATGGAAGCCGCCAACAAAGGGGCGTTCTTCGGGCAGTCTCCCAGCGTGGGGCTCAACATCCAATTGCCTCACGAGCAACGGGCCAACCCCTATCAGGACATCAGCCAGACCTTTCGCCATTTCTTCGCGCGCAAGGTCATGTTCGTCAAATTCGCGAGCGCCTATGTGGTCATGCCCGGGGGGTTCGGCACCCTGGACGAACTGATGGAGGCCTTGACTCTGGTGCAGACGGGAAAGACGCGGCGCATCCCCATCATCCTTGTCCACTCGGCATTCTGGGGGGGGCTGATTGACTGGTTACGCGCGCGCCTGGTTGAGGAGGGGATGGTCGGGCCGGAGGATATGGACCTGCTTCAGGTGATCGACCGGCCTGAGGATGTGGTCCAGGCCATCTTCCAGCATTACGAGACGCGGGGTTTTGAACCATCCGCCCAGGAACGGGAAATCCTGCTGAACCTGTAAGGCGGCTGAATCCGCCTGCTTACAGACTGCAAAAAGTCAGTTCAAAAGGGATGTCCTGGTCACAGGGGCGCGGTTTCTGTGTGGTGTCGGGGACCAGGAAGCGGATGTTGATCGCGTACTTGTTGGCGCTGGCCTCCGGCGCGCACGGGGCGTTCACGGTCAAGCGCAGCATGTGGGCGCTGCGCCCTCCCAACATGAGCTGGAACTGCCCTTGGGTGGCCGTGTGCTGATTCGGCTGGCCGCTTTCGCGCAGCAGGCGCAACAGCACCTCCACTCCGTTCTTCAGCGGCAACATCGGGGCCAGCCAGGCTGACAGGTCAGCGTTGCGGTCGCCAGCGGGGCGATTGAGCCAGTGGTGGTAGACCGGAAGGTCGAAACTGCACGCCCCGCCGGGGATGCATGCGCGGCCCTTGATGCCCAACAGCCATTCGTTGTCCCGGACATGCTGGCCGATCTTTCCGGTCATGGCGTGCAGTTGGGAGAGGGAGTCGGCAATGCGTTGCAGAATTTCACCCAGCCGCTCGCCATCGACCGCCGGATTGCCGCGCAAGGCATTGAGGCTGTTCTTTTGCCTTTCCAATTCCTGAATCAATTCACTCTTGAGATCGGCCCGAGCCGTCATGTCCACCAATTCGAATATGGCCTGCAAGGCGGCGTGGTGGGAGCGGGAATCTTCGGCGTGAATAAAAAATATGGCCTTTTCAAACAAATCCTCCAGGCGCAGCCAGGTGCGTATGCGCTCATTGAGGGGAAATTCAAAAATGGTCACTTTGGCCGATCCAGGGGAACCTGATTAAGAAGAATGCAACGTCTCCATGTATTTCGAGATTTTGCAGGAACAAATATTGTTATGGCAATGAATTATCAAGGGTTTTTCCGTGCGCGGCGAGGCGCATATAGCGCGTGTGCAGGGTATTTATCTGTTGGGCCAGGGCGGGGATGTCCCCGCTGTTCTCGATGATGTCGTCCGCGATGGATGCACGAATTTCGCGCGAGGTCTGGGCATCGAGAATGGCCTTTGCCATGGATTTGCCGATGCCAGGTCGGGATGCAGTGCGGTCCAGTTGCTGCGCGGGGTCGCAATCGACGACCAAAACGCGGTCAATCAACGTCCGATAGGATTCCGGACGCTCGGCCAGCAGTGGAATGACCAGCAGGACATAGGGGGAGGACGATGCGCTGATTTGCTGCGCGGAGGCCCGGCGAATCTGCGGATGCAGGATCGCTTCCAGGCGTTCCCGATCTTCCGGACGGGAAAACACGCGATTCCGCATCCAGGTCCGGTCCATGCCCCCGGCTGCATCCAGGCATTCCTTGCCAAAGGCGGAGACGATGTCCGGAATGGCGCATCCACCCGGTGCGGTGAGTTCGCGCGCGATCTGGTCGGTATCGACCACCGTGACGCCGAGTGTGCCGAACAGGGTTGCGGCGGTACTTTTGCCGGCGCCCACGCCGCCGGTCAGCCCCACGCAGAATGGGCGATCCGGTTTCATCCCCCCAGCCACAAGCGCAACAGCGGGCCGCCCCAGAACAGGGAAACGACCCCGCCCAAGGCGAGCCAGGGGCCGAAGGGGATCGGTTTTTCTCTGCCATGGCGGGTCATGGCGATCAGCATCAAGCCGATGAGGGCGCCTGCGAAGCTGGCGATGAGCACGATGGGGAGCAGCATCTGCCAGCCCAGCCACGCGCCCAGGGCCGAGAGCAGTTTGAAGTCGCCGAAGCCCATGTCTTCCTTGCCGGTAAGGAGGCGGAACAGGTGAAACACCAGCCACAGTGACAAGTAGCCGGCCACGCCTCCGATCACCGCATCCTCCAGCGGGGTGAAGATGCCGAACAGGTTGACCAACAGCCCGGCCCAGGCCAGCGGCAGGGTCATGCTGTCCGGCAGCAGCATGGTGTCCAGGTCGATGCAGGCCAGCGCTACCAGACAGGCCAGGAGGCAGCAGGCGGCCACGGTCTGGAAGGAGGCGCCCCAGCGCCAGGCGGCATATCCGAACAATGCGCCGGTCAGGATTTCCACCAGGGGATAACGGGGCGAAATGGGGGCGCGGCACCCGGAACAGCGGCCACGCAAGGCCAGCCAGCTCAATACGGGGATGTTTTCAAACCAGCGGATGCCATGGCCGCAGGCAGGGCAGGATGAGGGGGGATGGGCCAGGTTGTAGTGCAGGCGGGCGGCATCGGCGGAGGCTCCTGCGAGCCAGGCGCATTGGTCGCGCCATTCCTGTTCCATCATCTTCGGCAGCCGGTGGATCACCACGTTGAGAAAGCTGCCGATGGCCAGTCCGGCGAGCGTGAGCAAGGTGATGAAGTAGCCGGGTTCAGCCTGAAACAGGGCGAGCAGGGGGAGGTGAACGGCGGGGAATGCGCTGTGCAAGGCCGGGTTCAGACGGTGCTGCCCATTTTGAAGATCGGGAGGTACATGGCGATGATGATGGTGCCGATGATGCCCCCCAGAACCACCATGATGAGGGGTTCCATCAGGCTGGAGATGCCGGCCACGGCGTCATCCACCTCCTGCTCGTAGTAGTCCGCCACCTTGGTCAGCATGCTGTCCAGGGAGCCGGACTCCTCGCCGATGGCCACCATCTGCACCAGCATGTTGGGGAAGATGCCGGTGGCTTGCAGGCTGGAAGTCAGGCTGGAACCGGTAGATACCTGGCTGCGAATCTTGATGGTGGCCTCGGCGAATACGGAGTTGCCGGCGGCGCCGGCCACAGATTCGAGGGCCTCCACCATGGGCACTCCGGCGGAGAACATGGAAGAGAAGGTGCGCGCCCAGCGGGACACGGTGGCCTTCTCGATCAGGGGGCCGAAGATGGGGGCCTTCAGCATCCAGGCATCCATGCGGGAGCGCATGGCCGGGGATTGTTTCCAGGCGCGCATGGCGGCGAAAACGCTGCCGCCGATGGCGCCGAAGATCATGTACCAGTAGTTCACGAACAGGTCGGACAGGTTCACCACCATCTGGGTGACGGCGGGCAGTTGCTGGCCCGACTTGCTGTACATGTCCTTGAAGGCCGGGATGACGAAAATCATGATGCCGGCGGTGATCACGAAGGCGACCAGAACCACGGTGATTGGATAGAACAGGGCGGATTTGATCTTGCCCTTGATGGCCAGCATCTTCTCTTTGTACGTCGCCAGACGGTCCAGCACCGTGTCCAGGATGCCGGCCTGCTCGCCCGCGTTGACCAGGTTGCAGAACAGGCCGTCAAAGTATTTGGGATGCTTGCGGAAGGAGCCGCTCATGCTGGTGCCGGTTTCGATGTCGGTCTTCACTTCCCCCAGCAGTCGTTGCAGGGCCGGGTTGGAATGGCTGCGGGCGCTGATGTCGAAGGCCTGGAGCAAGGGCACGCCAGCCTTCATCATCGTTGCCAGTTGGCGTGTGAACAGGGCGATGTCCTTTTCGGTGATCTTGCCGGAAGAGGCGAACAGCCCCTGTTTGCGCACCTTGGATACGCTGATGCCCTGCTTGCGCAGGGACTGGCGCACGAAGGCCTCGCCCGGGGCAAGCATCTCGCCCTTGATCGCCTTGCCGCTCCTGTCCTTACCCTCCCACAGAAAGGGCGTCTGCTTGGCTTCCGCCTTTGCCTTGGCCATGGGTTATCCGCTTATTCGTTGGTGACGGTGAGGACTTCTTCCAGGGAGGTCAAACCCTGTTTGACCTTGCGCAGGCCCGCCTCGCGCAGGTTGAGCACCCCTTCCTGGCGCGCCTGATCGGCGATGTCGATGGCGGAACCGTTCTTGAGGATGATGCGGTTGATGGCCTCGGTAATGGGCATGACCTGATAGATGCCCACCCGGCCTTTGTACCCGGTGCCCTTGCACAGGTCACAGCCGGTCGCGCCGTAGGGGTGCCAGGAACCGTCCAGGTCCGCCTCGGAAAATCCGGCGTTGAGCAGGGCCTCGGGCGGGATGTCGATGGGTTTTTTGCAGTGGATGCAAAGACGTCGCCCCAGGCGTTGCGCGGTAATGAGCTGCACCGAGGCGGCGATGTTGTAGGTGGGCACGCCCATGTTCATCAGGCGGGTGAGGGTGGAAGGCGCGTCGTTGGTGTGCAGGGTGGAGAGCACCATATGGCCGGTCTGCGCCGCCTTGATGGCGATCTCCGCCGTTTCCAGGTCGCGGATTTCGCCCACCATGATGATGTCCGGGTCTTGCCGCAGAAAGGATTTCAGGGCGGCGGCGAAGTTGAGGCCGGTCTTGTCGTTGATGTTGACCTGATTGACGCCGGTCAACTGGATTTCCACCGGGTCTTCCGCCGTGGAGATGTTCACGTCCGGTCTGTTGAGCAGGTTGAGACAGGCATATAGCGACACCGTCTTGCCCGAGCCGGTAGGGCCGGTCACCAGCACCATGCCGTAGGGACGCTTCACGGCGTCCACCAGCAGCTTGAGCTGATCCGGTTCATAGCCCAGATTTTCGATGCCGGCGGTGGCGGTCTTGGCATCCAGAATCCGCATGACGATCTTCTCGCCATACAGGGTGGGCAGGGTGGAGACCCGGAAGTCGATGGCCTTGCTCTTGGACAGGACCAGCTTCATGCGCCCGTCCTGGGGCACCCGCTTCTCCGAGATGTCCAGCTTGGAGATGACCTTGATGCGCGAGGCCAGCTTCTCCTTGATCGCCAGCGGCGGCTGCGCCACCTCCAGCAACACGCCGTCCTGGCGGTAGCGGATGCGGTAGCTCTTCTCGTAGGGCTCGAAGTGGATGTCCGAGGTGCCGCCGTTGATGGCGTCCAGCAGGATCTTCTGCAGGTAGCGCACCACCGGCGCATCGTCGATGTCCACGGCGGTGGCCTGATCCGCCGCCGCCATGGTCTCTTCGTCGGTGAACTCCAGGTTCAGGTCATCGGTGTCGATGGCCTGGAGGATGTCGTCCTCGGTCTCCGCCGGGGCGGCGTCCAGCATGCGCCCGAGCTTGTCGTCCTCCACCACGATGGCTTCCACCGTGAGGCCGCTCTGGAACTTGATGTCGTCCAGAGCCTGCATGTTGCTGGGGTCAGAGAGGGCGACAAAAAGTTTGTTGCCGCGTTGGAACAGGGGCAGGACGCGGTGTTTGGCCTGGAGTTTCGCGTCTACCGCCGTCCGGGGCAGGAGGGCGAGATCCACCGCGTCCAGGTTGAGATAGGGAAAGCCGAAGGTGGTGGCGGCAAAGCTGGCGACCTGATCCGCGCGGAAGCGACGGGTGCGCAGCAGGTGGGCGATGAAGGTCTCACCCGAGGCCTTGGACTGGTTCAGCAGGCTCTCGCCCTCGCCCGGCGTGAGCAGGCCCTGATTGACCATCGCCCGGCTCAAGCCGGTCAGATTGGCGCCGATGTTGACTGCTGCCATGTCAACTCACTCCATCATGGATTCGGGCGGAGTTTGCCGCCCGGTGAGGCCGGTGTAAATCGGCTCAACTCAGTGCGCCGTGGCAGTGCTTGTACTTCTTGCCGGAGCCGCACGGGCACAGGTCGTTGCGCCCCACCTTGGGGTAATCGCGCTGGAACGGCTGGGCTGCCGCCTCGGGCGCGGCAGCGTCCGCCAGGGCCTCGTCATAGTCGGCGTGGTGGTATTGCACGTTGCTCACCGGCGCTTCGATCTGCTCCACCGCGGCCACATCCTCCTCGGCGCGGATCTGCACGGTGAGGGTGACCTGCACCACCTCGCGCGCAATGGTGGCGAGCATGGCTTCGAACAGTTCGAAAGCCTCGCGCTTGTACTCCTGCTTCGGGTTCTTGGCCGCGTAGCCGCGCAGGTGAATGCCCTGGCGCAGGTGGTCCATGGCGGCGAGGTGCTCGCGCCAGTGGCTGTCGAGCGATTGCAGCAGGATGGCGCGTTCAAAATTGCGCAGGTTCTCGCCCGCCACTTCCATCTTCGCGGCGTACACCGCATCGGCGGCGGCGATGACGCGCTCGCGCACGCCCTGCTCGTCCAGGCGCTCGTCCTCGTCCAGCCACTGTTGTATCGGGCAATCCAGCAGGAAGTCGCCGGACAGGGAGCGGGTGAGCCCGTCCACGTTCCACTGCTCGGCCATGCTGCCGGGGGCGATGAACTCGTTCATGGCGTCGTCCAGCACCTGGGCGCGCATGGCGGTGATGCCGGCGGAGACGTCATCCGTCTCCAGCAGTTCGTTGCGTTGCTGATAGATCACGCGGCGCTGGTCGTTGGCGACATCGTCGTATTCCAGCAGTTGCTTGCGGATGTCGAAGTTGCGCTGCTCCACCTTGCGCTGCGCCGATTCCAGCGAGCGGTTGACCATGCCGTGCTCGATGGCCTCGCCCTCGGGCATCTTCAGGCGCTCCATGATCGCCTTGAGGCGCTCGCCGCCGAAGATGCGCAGGAGCGGATCGTCCAGCGACAAGAAGAAGCGTGAGGAGCCGGGGTCGCCCTGGCGTCCGGAGCGACCGCGCAACTGGTTGTCCACGCGGCGCGATTCATGCCGCTCGGTGCCGATGATGTGCAGGCCGCCCGCCGCGATCACGGCGGCGTGACGCGGGGCCCAGGCCGTGCGGATCGCGCTGACGCGCGCGTCCTTCTCCGCCTGGGGCAGGGACTCGTCCTGCTGGATCAAGTCGATTTCCTTGGTGATGCTGCCGCCCAGGACGATGTCCGTACCGCGGCCCGCCATGTTGGTGGCGATGGTGATGCCGCCGGGCAGGCCGGCCTGGGTCACCACCTGGGCCTCCTGCGCGTGCTGCTTGGCGTTCAGCACCTGATGCGGCAGCTTCTCCTTCTTCAGCAGGCCGGACAGGAACTCGTTCACCTCGATGGAGGTAGTGCCCACCAGCACCGGCTGGCCGCGCTGGTGGCAATCGCGGATGTCGTCGATCACCGCCCGCCACTTCTCATCGGCGGTGCGGTAGACCAGATCGTTCTTGTCGTCGCGGACCATGGGGCGGTTGGTGGGGACGATCACCGTCTCCAGGCCGTAGATCTGCTGGAACTCGTAGGCCTCGGTGTCGGCAGTGCCGGTCATGCCCGAGAGCTTCTTGTACATGCGGAAGAAGTTCTGGAAGGTGATCGACGCCAGGGTCTGGTTCTCGCGCTGGATGGGCACGCCTTCCTTGGCTTCCACCGCCTGATGCAGGCCATCGGACCAGCGCCGGCCCTGCATCAGGCGTCCGGTGAACTCGTCGACGATGATGACCTCGCCGTTCTGCACCACGTAATGCTGGTCCAGGTGGAACAAGACATGCGCGCGCAAGGCGGCGTGGACATGGTGCATCAGGGTGATGTTGGCGGCGTCGTACAGGCTGGCGCCGGGGGCGAGGATGCCAAGATCGGTCAGGGCCGCCTCCACGCGCTCATGGCCGCGTTCGGTGAGGGTGACGGTGTGGGCCTTCTCGTCCACCACATAGTCGCCGACGGGAACGCGCATCTCTTCCGGGTCGTCTTCCTTGTATTCCTTCTCCTGGCGCTCCAGGCGCGCCGGCATGGCGTTCATGGCCTGGTACAGGGCCACGTTGTCGTCGGCCTGGCCGGAGATGATGAGCGGGGTGCGCGCCTCGTCGATCAGGATCGAGTCCACCTCGTCGACGATGGCGTAGTTGAGGGGGCGCTGCACGCGCTGGTCCGGCGAAAACACCATGTTGTCGCGCAGGTAGTCGAAGCCGAACTCGTTGTTGGTGCCGTAGGTGATGTCGGCGTGGTAGGCCGCCTGCTTCTCGTCATGCGACAGGGTGGACAGGTTGCAACCCACAGTCAGACCCAGGAAACCGTAGATGCGGCCCATCCAGTCCGCATCGCGGCTGGCCAGGTAATCGTTCACGGTGACGACATGCACGCCCTGGCCGGACAGGGCATTGAGGTACGCGGGCAGGGTGGCCATGAGGGTCTTGCCCTCGCCCGTGCGCATCTCCGAGATCTTGCCCTGGTGCAGGGCCATGCCGCCGATCAGCTGCACATCGAAATGGCGCATGCCATGCACCCGCTTGCCCGCCTCGCGCACCACCGCGAAGGCCTCGGGCAGGAGGGCGTCCAGCGTCTCCCCCTTCTCCAGCCGGGCCTTGAACTCGCCGGTCTTGGCGGAGAGCTCCGCGTCGGCGAGTTTTTCGTAGGCGGATTCGAGCGCATTCACCTTGGCGACCACGGCCCGATACTGCTTCAGCAGACGGTCATTGCGGCTGCCGAAGACTTTCTTGAGGAGGTTGGAAATCATGAAAAATGAAGGAGATGGAGGGAGATGGCGGGAAATTGCAAATCGCGCGGATGCTACCATACCGACGCACCCCGCCCCCTTAAGCCGCCTTGTCCTACCGCCCTTCTCCCCTTGTTCGACTCCGCGGTCTGCTCGCCGCCGATGGTCAGTTGGCGGTCGCCCTGCCGGAGGCCCAGCGTCTGGCTGAACTCAACCTGCGTTTTGCCGGCGTGGTGCCGCCCGCCGTGGCCAAGGCCTGCCATGTCGCCTCGGTTCAAGCGGAAACCGCCGTCGTGTTTTGCGCCAACGGCGCCGCCGCCAGCCGGGTGCGGGCGCAGGCCAAGGCTCTGGCCAGCGCCTTGAGCGGACGTAACGCCCCCGTGAACGCGCTCAAGGTCAAGGTTCGGGCGGATTGGGCGCGGACGGAACGCCCGGAGAAGTTCGATCTGCCGCCCCAGGCCCTGCACGCCTTCCGCGCCCTGGATGAAGCCCTGCCCGAGGGCGGCCTCAAGGAGGCTGTCGAGAGGATGCTGCGGCGGCGCGGCGGTTAGAATTTCCGCATGATTCCAAGTTGCAACATCTTCCTGGTCGGGCTCATGGGCTCGGGCAAGACCACCATCGGCAAACTCCTGGCGCGCGCGCGCGGCATGGAGTTCATGGACTCCGACCACGAGATCATTGCCCGTTGCGGCGTCTCCATCCCCACCATCTTCGAGATCGAAGGAGAAGAGGGTTTCCGGCGGCGCGAATGCGCGGTGATCGAAGACCTGTCCGCACGCCAGGGTGTTGTCCTGGCCACCGGCGGCGGCGCGGTGTTGCGGGGAGAAAACCGTCTCTGCCTCAAGTCGCGCGGTACGGTGGTGTACCTGCGGGGGCAGCCTCAGGAACTGTATCTGCGCACCCGGCACGACAAGAACCGCCCCCTGCTCCAGACCGACGATCCCCTGAAAAAACTTCAGGAGCTCTACGCCCTGCGCCACCCGCTTTACATGGAGGCGGCGGACATCGTCCTCGATACCGGACGCCAGAGCGTCCACGCCCTGGTGCAGCGGCTGGAGAACAACCTGAGGCTGGCCGCCGTAGGGCAGGCCGAGCCCTGCCGCAACTCAGTCTGAGGGCGGCGCGGAGGCCTTCCGTTCCCGGCGGGCGTACAGCGCCAGCCATGCCAGCGCCAGCACGGGCCAGACGGCGCCCAGATAGAAACTGAGGCCGGTGATGTTCAGGGCGCTGATCGAGGGCAGCAGACTTTTGCTGAACGCAGCCCGCACCGCGATCAATCCGCCCACGCCCGCCATCGCCGCGAGGTGACGTCGGCGCGAGACGGAAGGCAGCAAAAGCAGCCAGAACGCCAGCAGAAACGCGCCCAGGGTTTCCAGTGACACCACGCCGCCCAGGGCCGAGAGCTTGAGCAGCACGGTGGCCGTGAGCAGTTTCGCGAAGAACGCACTCACCAGCAGCAGGCTCATGGCGCCCACATAGCGTCCGGGCCGCAGCAGGCAGGCAGTGAACGCCCCCACCGCGGATATTTCCAGAAACAGGGCCAGAAGCCAGGCCGTGTTGACCCCGGACAGGCTGTCCGGAGGTTTGTCGATGGGGCGCAGATGCAGGTGCAGCCAGCCGATGCCCGGCGTGGGCAGCAGGGAAAACTGGCTCAGGAACCAGAGCGCCAGCAGGGCCAGGCCCAGATTGGTCAGTGCGCCGGGGGTGAACCAGTGTTCACGCCAGCGCCCCGCCGCGTGACCGGCGCGTATCCAGCGTCCGTGGTGCAGGGCCAGCAGGGCGCCGGTCAGCCCGCCCAGGCTGTTTACCAGCACATCGAGATTGGAGGCGATGCGCCCCGGCAGTAGCTGTTGCAGGCTTTCCAGGCTCAGGCTCAGGCTGGCGGCGACCAGTGCGCCGAAGAACACGCCCCGGCTGCGATGGCCGGGGGCGGAAAACCACAGCGCCAGGGCGTAACCCATGGGGGCGTAGACCAGCAGGTTGGTGGCCAGATCGGTGCGGGTGATGAAGCGGGGCCAGGGCGCGCTGAGAAAGTCCAGGGACCAGAGGGCGAGGGAATCCCAGCCGGAATACGGATGCAGGCTGCCAAAGGCGATGAACAGCGCGTACAGCGGGATGAACGCCCGCAGGTGAGGGGTATGGGGTCGGACGGGCCGGGCGCGACGTGCCAAATCAGGCTCCGGTGGATCAGTGGGGAGAGGCGGCGGGTCTGGCGGAGGGCGTGGGATTCGAACCCACGAAGAACTTGCGCTCTTGCCGGTTTTCAAGACCGGTGCCTTCAACCGCTCGGCCAGCCCTCCGGCGCGCGGATTATAGACAGCGTTGGATCAGCCGCCGGTCATGTTCATGAAGCGCACCAGCTTGCCCGGGGCTTCACGGAACTCATGGCGTTCCGGCTTGAGGTCGATGGCGCGGCGGATGGCGGCGATGATCTCCGGGTCGGTGGCGCCGCCGCGCATCAGGCTGCGGAAATCCACCTGTTCTTCCTGGCCCAGGCACAGGTGCAGGATGCCGTCCACGGTCAGCCGCACCCGGTTGCAGGTATCGCAGAAGTGCTGCGAGATGGGGGTGATGAAGCCGATGTTGAAACGTCCGTCGCGGCTGCCCAGGTAGCGCGCCGGGCCGCCGCCGGGCAGCACCCGGTCGATCAGGTCGAAGCGGTTGCGCAGTTGCGCGATCACGGGTTGCAGATCCACATACCCCATGCGTCGAGCGGTGTCGCCCATGGGCATGAGCTCGATCAGGCGCAGCACGAAACCGCGCTCCATGCAGTAATCCACCATGGACTCGATCTCGCCCGCGTTCTCCTGCATCACCACCATGTTGATCTTGATCGGGGCGAAGCCGGCGGCGCGGCCTGCTTCCAGGCCATCCAGGATCTGCCCCAGGACGGGACGGCCATTGATGCGTTCCACGCCTTCTTCACGCAGGGAATCCAGGCTCACGTTCAGTCGGGTGACGCCTGCCTGCCTCAGATCGGCGGCCATGCCGGCCAGTTGCGTGGCGTTGGTGGAAAGCGAGATGTCCTCGATGCCGGGCAGGTTCGACAGGCGGCGACACAGGTCCGTAACGTTGCGCCGCAGCAGCGGTTCGCCGCCGGTGAGGCGTATCCGCTTCAGACCCAGGCCCGCGAACAGATGCATCAGGCGCTCGATCTCGTCGAAATCCAGCCAGTGGGCCGGTTCCTCGAAACCCTTGAAACCCTCGGGGATGCAATAGGCGCACCGCAGATCGCAGCGATCCGTGACGGACAGCCGCAGGTACTCGATGCGGCGTCCAAATCGGTCAACCAGGGGGTCCATGATCATTTCGGGGTTCCGTCTCAGGCAAAATCCGCCGGGTTCATTCTAGGCAGGGCCTCCGCATCATGAGAACTTCCCATAGCGTCCTCCTTGACTTGAGTCATGCGCGACGCGGTCGGCAGGCTTGAGCATCGGGCCATGAATACGACTCTCGGCATCGCCGGCTACAGCGGCGCGGGCAAGACCACCCTGATCGAGGCCCTGCTGCCGCGCCTGCTGGCGCGCGGTCTGCGGGTTTCCGTGATCAAACAAAGCCATCATGACGTCTCCGTGGATGCGCCCGGCAAGGACTCCTGGCGGCATCGCCAGGCCGGGGCGCAGGAGGTGTTGCTGACCTCGCCCCACCGCTGGATGCTGGCGGGCGAGTTGCGCGGCGCGCCCGAACCGGCGCTGGAGGAGCACCTGGCGCGTCTGTCGCCGTGTGACCTGGTGATCGTGGAAGGGTTCCGGCACGGGGCGTTCCCCAAGCTGGAGGTCTGGCGCGCGGCGAACGGCCAGCCCTGGCTGCATCCTGCCGACCCCCATATCGTCGCCGTCGCGGCGGATGAGCCGCCCCCCGGCAGCCTGCCCTGGCTGCCATTGAATGACGTGGAGGCCATCGCGGCCTTCGTTCTGAACTGGATCGCAAAACATGAGTGAAATGCTGAGTGTGGACGGCGCCCTGGCGCGCCTGCTGGAAGGGGTGCGCCCCCTGGCGGAGACGGAAACCCTGCCTGCCGACGCCGGCCTGGGGCGCGTACTGGCGACGGACCTGGCATCCGGCGTCACCGTCCCCCCCTTCGACAACGCCGCCATGGACGGCTACGCCCTGCGCGTGGCCGACTGGGACGCACAGACGTGGCTGCCGGTGAGCCAGCGCATCCCCGCCGGCCACCCGGCCCAGCCCCTCCAGCCCGGCAGCGCCGCCCGCATCTTTACCGGCGCCCCCGTACCCGAAGGCGCGGACGCCGTGGCGATGCAGGAAGACGCCGAGATCCAGGACGGCGCGGTGCGCGTTCTGCGCGCACCCCGGCCCGGCGACCACCTGCGCCGCGCCGGCGAGGACATTCGCACCGGCCAGGTCGTGCTGCAGGCCGGTGTGCGCCTGGGGCCGGCGCAACTGGGCGTGGCCGCGGCAGTGGGCGCGGAGCGCCTGACAGTGCGCCGCCGCCTGCGCGTGGCGGTGTTCTTCACCGGCGACGAGATCGTCCTGCCCGGCCAGCCCCTGCCGCCGGGGCGCATCTACAACTCCAACCGCGCGACCCTCATCGCCCTGCTGCGGCAGATGGGCGCGGAGGTGACCGATCTGGGGCAGGTCCAGGACAGTCTGGAGGCCACCGCCGCCGTGCTGGAACGCGCCAGCCGCGAGGCGGACGTGGTCGTCACCACCGGCGGCGTTTCGGTGGGCGAGGAAGACCACGTCAAGGCCGCAGTGGAGCGCCTGGGGCGGCTGGACATGTGGAAGGTTTCCATGAAGCCGGGCAAGCCGCTCGCCTTTGGCCGCGTGGGTGAGGCGGACTTCCTCGGTCTGCCCGGCAATCCGGTCTCCGCCTTCGTCGTCTTCTGCCTGTTCGCGCGCCCTTTCCTGCTCGCGCGCATGGGGGCATCGGCGCGCCCCGCCCTCAGCGTCACCGTCCCCGCCGGCTTTACCCGCGCCAAGCCCGGTCAGCGCCGCGAATTCCTGCGCGCCCGTTTGGAACAGGGGCGCGCCGTGCTGTTTCCCAACCAGGGTTCCGGCGTCCTCACCTCCATGGCCTGGGCCGACGGGCTGGCGGACGTGGACGCGGGCGTGAGCGTCCAGCCCGGCGACCTCGTCCGCTTCATCCCCCTTGCGGAGCTGCTGCAATGAATCTTCAACTCCTCTACTTCGCCCGCCTGCGCGAGACCTTTGGCCTGGGCGGTGAACGCCTGCAACTGGACGAGGGCGCCACCGTGGCCGACCTGCTGCTCGCCCTGCGCGCCCGAGGCGGCGTCTGGGCCGCCGAACTGGCCCCGGAGCGCGCCTGGCGCGTGGCGGTGGATCAGGAGGTGGCGGGGCCGGAGACGGCGCTGCGCGAGGGAGCGGAAGTGGCGGTGTTCCCGCCGGTGACGGGGGGGTGAGAGGAACTACAGCGCTACGCCAGACGGCGCAGCAACGCTTCCCTCACCTGTGCAAAGCGTTCGGCTTCCCTGATTTCCCCCGCCGCTTCCAGCGCCTCCGTCTTGCATCGCAGCAGGCGGGGTTGGAGGTAGTGCTGGGCGTAGCGCTCGCAGGCGTCGAGCGCCAGGTCCAGCCAGATCACGGCCCAGCGCGGGGCTTGGCGAAACAGCGCTTCCGCCACCACCGCCTCGGCGCGGGCGCCCAGGATGGGGGAGCGGGCGCGTAGTTCACCTGCGGCGCGCTGTGCGGCGGCGATGTCCGCCCTCTCTCCGCGCCGGCTGCGCGCCCAGAAGTCCAGCAGCCGGGGCCAGGGGGCCTGCGGCAGGGAAAGCCCCATGACCGTGTCAGCATCGTCCGCGAGGTAGGCCAGCCAGGCCCGTTCTTCCGGTTCCAGCGGCCCGGTAGGTCGCGCCGGCAGACCCGCCAGGATGTCGCAGGCGGCAGACAGCAGGCCCAGGTCCGTCTGGGCGTCGGATTGGGCGCAGGACTGGGTGCAGGACTGGGCGATGGCCTGCCGGGCCTCGCGGATGCGTCCCAGGGTGAACAGGTCCAGCGCCCAGGCGCGGCAGGCGGCAAGGCGGGCCTCGCTCCCCAGCGGGCGGGCCATCTCGGGCAGTCTCCAGGCGTGGGGGTAGGAGCGCGCCGGGCCGTACCGCTCATGCAGCTCGCGCCAGCGCGCCAGGCGTGCGTGGAAAGGGGAGGGCGGGGATGCGTCGGGCATGATCCTGGGATGGTTTGGCGTTCGGCGATGGCTGCGGCTATCCTTACGCCATCCCACGCAGGAGTCCACCCATGGCAAGGCGCAGCTTCATCTTTTGCGATATCTGCAATCCCCTCGCCATCCGGGATATCGAGATGCGCCGCAACACCGGGCGCTGCCAGGATGGGGCCAAGGACAAGGGCAAGGGACGTCGCATCACGGACGGTCGCGCCTGGTTCGACGGCAGCGACGAAGAGGCCCAGACCGATGGCTGGGTGCCCACGGAAGACGGCCAGCACATCTGCCCCACCTGTTTCGAACGCATGAAGTCCATGCGCCATGTCCTGGAAGAGCATCTGTTCGTCTCCGTCGGTCTGAGCCAGGTGATCCTGGACCGCATCGACTGATCTCCCCTCGGTTTCTTACTGACCCTCGTCCTTGAGTCCGCGCGCGAGCAGGGCTGCGACCGCTTCGCCGGGCGGCATGTCGCCGCGCAGGATCGAGGCCACGGCATGGGTGATGGGCATGTCCACGCCCAACTCCCGCGCCAGGGCGTCCGCCTCCAGCGCCGTGTTGACCCCTTCCGCAACGTGTCCCAGCGCAGCCAGGGCCGCTTCCAGGCGTTCCCCGGCGGCGAGGCGCTGACCCAGTTGCCGGTTGCGCGAGAGGTTGCCGGTGCAGGTGAGCATGAGATCGCCCATGCCGGAGAGGCCCATGAAGGTCTCCGGCCTGCCCCCCCGTTTCAGACCCAGGCGCGTGAGTTCCATGAGTCCGCGCGTGACCAGGGCGGCGCGGGCGTTGAGGCCGAAGCCGAGGCCATCGGAAAGCCCGGCGGCAATGGCGATCACGTTCTTGAGCGCGCCGCCCAGCTCCACTCCGACCACATCGGTGGAGGCGTACAGGCGTAGGCGGGGATCGTGCAGGTTCTGCGCCAGGGTGCGGGCAAAGGCCAGATCCGGCGCCGCCAGGGTCAGGGCGGCGGGCAGGCCCTGCGCCACTTCCTGCGCGAAGCTGGGGCCGGAGAGGGCGGCGGCGTGGCGGTGTTCCGGCCATGTCTCCGCCAGCACTTCATGCGGCAACTTGCGGGTTCCGGTCTCGAAGCCTTTGCAGAGCCAGGCCAGGGGTTGGTCCGCTCGTAGCGCCTTCAATTGGTTCAGTTGTTCACGGAAACCGATGGTGGGTGTGGCGGCAATCAGGATGTCCGCTTCCTTGCAGGCTGCGGCGAGATCGGCAGTGGGGTGGAGCGATGCCGGCAGGGTGTGGCCGGGAAGATAGCGGGTGTTGACGGACTCGCGCGCCATGTCCTGTGCGTGGGCCGGGTTCCGGGTCCAGAGACGGACTTCGGCATGTCCTGCCAGCCGCACGCCCAGGGCCGTGCCCCAGGCGCCCGCGCCGAGCACGGCGATCTTCATGGCGGTAAAGCGGTGATCAGTTGAGTTTGGACGCGGCGGCCTGCTGTTGCTGCATGTAGAGCATCTCGAAGTTCACGGGTTGCAGCAGCAGGGGCGGGAAACCGGCCTTGAGTACGGCGTCGGAGATGGCTTCGCGCGCGTAGGGGAAGAGGATGTTGGGGCAGCCCACGCCCAGGGCGGGGTCCATCGCCTCCTGGGGCAGGTTCTGGATGCGGAATACGCCGGCCTGTTGCAGTTCCACCAGGAAGGCGGTCTTGTCCTTGATCTTGGCGGTGATGGTGATGCTGAGGACGCACTGGTAGATGTCGTCTTCCACCGCTGCGTTCTGGGTGTTCATCTGCATTTCCATCTGCGGCGCATCGCGTTCCAGAAAAATCTGGGGGGCGTTGGGCACTTCCACCGAGAAATCCTTGATGAAGATCTTCTCGATGTTGAATACGGGGGTGGCGGCGGTTTCGGTCATGTTGGCTTTCGGTGGGTGGCGTTTAAGGCGGCGAATTATAGATGCGCAGAGGGAGCGGTTCTTTGGCCTGAACTTCCGGCGGCGGGTCTCAGGCAGCCAGCAGCGGCTCCAGTCCGCCCGCCGCATCCAGGGCGGAGAGGTCGTCAAAGCCGCCGATGTGGCGTTCGCCGATGTAGATCTGGGGCACGGTGCGGCGTCCGGTGATCTGCATCATGTGTTCACGCAGGGCGGGGTCCAGATCGACCCGAATCTTTTCAATCTCGCTCACACCTTTGCGGTTGAGGAGCTTCTCGGCCATCTGGCAGTAGGGGCAGACGGCGGTGCAGTACATCTTGATGGGGGGCATGTCGGGTTCCTTAGCGTTCCTTGGGCAATCCGGCTTGTTCCCAGGCGGACATGCCGCCGGCCAGATTGTGCAGGTTTTCAAAGCCGGATTTTTTGAGCAGGCCGCAGGCGTGGCCGGAGCGGTTGCCGCTACGGCATACGGCGATGATGGGCTTGCCCTTGAACTTCTCCAGTTCGGTCAGCCGGTCTTTGAGTTTGCCCAGAGGGATGTGCCTGGCCTTGGCGATGTGGCCGTCGGCCCATTCAGACGGTTCGCGCACGTCCAGCACCAGGGCGTCTTCGTGGTTGAACAGCATGACCGCCTCCTGCGGGCCGACTTGCTTGACGCCCGACAGGCGTCCGAACAGGTTGCCGCCGCCCAGCAATAAAAAGCCGGAGAAGGCGATCAGCAGGATCAGCCAGATGTTTTGTCCTTGCAGTACGAAATCCATTGCGTTCCTTGTCAGTTGGGGAAAACAGACCAGTCCACGGTGACGGCGGGGAGTACGCCGAGCGCCAGACTGTCCTTCATCTCGCTGATCTCCGGGCGACCGTAGCGCCCATCGACCAGCCGGTAGACCGTCACCAGCCGGTCGGTGGGGTGGAGCAGCCAGTATTCCAATACCCCGGCCCGCTCGTAGAGGGCCAGTTTGGTGATCTGGTCGTGCGCCGCGCTGGAGGGGGAAATGACCTCCGCCACCCAGTCGGGCGCGCCGCGCACGCCGCGCTCGTCCACCTTGGCGGGGTCGCGTACCACCAGCACGTCGGGCTGCACCACCGTATCCACGCGCTCGTCGGCCTCGTCGGCGTGCGGCAGGCGCACGTCGAAGGGGGCGACGAAGGGCTGGCAGGGCTTGCCTTTCAGGGCGTTGTATACCTGGGCGAACAGTTCACCCACCAGCAACTGATGCGTGCGCGTCGGCGCCGGGGCCATGGCGTAGGCCTCGCCGTCGATCAACTCATAGCGCACGTCGTCCGGCCAGGCGGCGTAGTCGGCGTAGGTGTAGTGATCGATTTTGCGTTGCGGAAGGCCCATGGTTCTCTCCCGGAGGTGGCGTCGGGAGTGAATTATCGCTTACTTGCAGCAGGCGCCGCCGCCCTCCTTGAAGCCCATCTTCTTGAGCAGTTTCTCCGGCGGGCAGAAGCCGGTGAAGCCGGATTGCAGCAGGTTGAGGCCGATGAAGGCGCTGAACCAGAGCCAGGACAGGCTGCTCATGTCCGCCTGGCCGCTGAAGTGGGCCAGGGCGAGGGACAGCAGCAGGAAGGCGCCGGCCATGATGCGGATGATGCGTTCGATGGTCATGTTTGAAACTCCTCTCGGTTAAACGGTTTTGCGTTGCCACAACAGATACAACAGGGGAATCACCACCAGGGTCAAGGCCGTGGAGGCAAAGGTGCCGAAGATCAAACTCACCGCCAGACCGCCGAACACCGGGTCGGTGACCATGATGGCGGAGCCGGCGATGATGGCCAGGGCGGTGAGCAGGATGGGACGGAAGCGCACCGCGCCCGCCTCGGTCACCGCCTCTTCCAGGCCATACCCCTGACGGCGGTAGTCGAGGATGAAGTCGATCAGCAGCAGGGAGTTGCGCACCACCACGCCGGCCAGGGCGATCACGCCGATCATGCTGGTGGCGGTGAAGGCCTGGCCCGTGGCCCAGTGGCCGGGGAAGACGCCGATCAGGGTCAACGGGATCGCGCCCATGACGATCACCGGCAGCATGAACGATTTGTAATAGGCCGTGAGCAGCAGGTAGATCAGCAGCAGGGCCACCATGAAGGCGGAGCCCAGGTCGCGGAACACATCCAGGGTCAGGCGCATCTCGCCGCCCCAGAGCAGGGTGTTTTGCACCATGTCCTTCGGGTTCGCCTCGACGAAGCCCAGGTTGCCGGTGGTGAAGCGCACCCCACTCTTCAACGGTTGCTCATCCAGCATCCGGTCCAGGGCCAGCACTGCGTAGACCGGGCTGGATTGCAGCATCTCGCCGCCCACCAGGACGTTGGCGTGCAGGTCGCGGGAACGGATCGGCTTGGCGTCCACCACCCGTTCCACCCGGGCGATGGCGGAGAGCGGGATCTGCGCGCCCTGGCCGTTGGCGGTGCGCAGGGCCAGCAGGGCGGCGGGATCAGCCCGTTGCGCACGGGGCAGGCGCACGGTGATGTCCACCGGCTCGCGCGCGTCCTGCACATGCAGCACGCCGATGGCGAAACCGTTCACATAGTCCCGCAGCAGCTTGGCCACCTGGGCCGGGGCCACGCCCGCCAGGGCGGCCTTTTCCGCGTCCACCCGCACCTCGAAGCTGTCCAGGTCGGCGGTGACGGAATCATCCACGTTGGTGAGGCCGTAGATGGTGCGGAAGGCGGCGTTCACCTCGGCGGCGGCGGCGCGCAGCTTCGGGTAATCCGGGCCGTACAGTTCCGCCAGGATCTGCGAGGGCACCGGCGGGCCGGGGGGCGTCTCGTAGAGCTTGATGCGGGCCTGGGGGAAGGCGGCGCGCACCGGCTTCAAGGCGGCGTCGAACTGGTTGGCGATGGCGTGGGAGGCATCGCTACGGTGGTGCTTGTCCGACAGGTTGACGCGAATCTGGGCCAGGTTCTCGCCCTTCTTGAGCGCATCACCGCGCACCAGGGCGGCGAAGTCCACCGGGGCGGTCTGCCCCAGAAAGGCCTGGTAGTCCGCCACCTCCGGGTGCTTCGCCAGCACCGCGCCCACGGCTCGGGTCACCTGGTCGGTGGCGGCCAGGGCCGCGCCGGCGGGCAGGTCGATCTGCACCAGCATGGTGTTGGTGTTGTCGTTGGGCAGCATCTTCAGTTCCACCCCCATGGGCGACAGGGGGCCGTTGAGGCCGGCGGGCCGCACGAACTGCCAGGCGGGCATGACCATGGCGCCGATGAGCAGGCCCAGCACCGCCAGGAAGAACACGTTGCGCTTGCCGGCGCTGGCCATCAGGGGGCGCACCACTGCGAGATAGGCGCGGCGCAGGGGGTCTTCCTGCTCATGGCCGTGGTCTTCCAGGGTCTCGCGCCGGGCCAGTTCCTTCATGGCCTTGCCGCGCAGCGCCCGGCGCGCGGCCCAGGGCACCACGGCGTAGGCGATGAACAACGAGGCCAGCATGGCCACCGGCACGTTGATGGGGATGGGGCGCATGAACGGACCCATCATGCCGGTGACGAAGGCCATGGGGATGAAGGCCAGCATCACCGCCACCGTGGCCACGTTGGTGGGGTTGCCGATCTCGTTGGCGGCGGTCACCAGGGTCTGGCCGAACTCGTCCATCCTGGCCTTGCCGTGGTGCAGGTGGCGATGGATGTTCTCGATCACCACGATGGAGTCGTCCACCAGCAGGCCCAGCGCCAGGATCAGGGCGAACAGGGTGATGCGGTTGATGGTCTGGCCGGTGAGAAAGCCCACGGCCAGGACGATGAACAGGATGAGGGGGATGGTCATGGTGACGATGCCCGCCTCGCGCCAGCCCAGGAACGCCCACATGAGCAGGATCACCGTGCCGATGGCGATGCCCAGATGCTCCACCAGCAGGTTCACCGCAGCGTCGGCCCGCTCGCCATCATCCCGTGTGACGGTGACCTCGATGCCGGCGGGGATGGCCTGGCGCTTCAGGTCTGCGAGCTTGGCCTGCACGGCGGCAGCCACGTCCACGGCGTTGGTCCCGGCCTTCTTGGCGATGGCCAGGGTGACGGCGGGGGCGGGTTGGCATTTCGCCCCCTCTCCCCCCGGGAGAGGGCTGGGGTGAGGGAGCAACGCTGGCTTGGCCGCCAACGTTGAAGCAGGCGTTGCTCCCTCATCCCCGGCCCTTCCCCCGGAGGGGGAAGGGAGACAGGCCGCCGGGCCGAAGCCGATCCAGGAGGATTCCTCCACCTCCGCGCCGCCCTGCTCGATGCGGGCCAGGTCTTTCAGGTACACCGGACGGCCTGTGGAGACCCCCACGACGATGCGCCCCACCGCCTCGGCGTTGCCCAGAAAACCCGCCAGGCGCAGGGGCCGGGCGCTGTTGCCTTGGGTCAGCGCGCCCAGGGGGGCGGACACGTTGGCGCCGCGCAGGGCCTGATCCACCCGGTCCAGGGTCAAACCGGCGGCGGCGACCCGCTGCGGGTCGATCCACACGTTCAACGCCGGGGCGCGGCCCCCCACGATCTGGGTGAAGGAGACGCCGGGCACGTTGCGCAACTGTTCCAGCAGGCGCGCGCCCACCTCGCGCAGGGCCAGGTCGTCGTAGCGGCGCGAACTGAGCGTGAGGGTGAGGATGGGCACGTCATCCACGTTGATGGGCTTGACGATGGGGTCGGCAGCGCCAGGCGGGATGCGATCCATGTTCTGCATCAACTGGTTGTAAAGCTTCACCAGGCTGTCTTCCGGGTTCTGCCCCACCTTGAACTGCACCGTCACCACGCCGACATCGCTGGTCGCGTAACCGTAGGTGTGATCCACCCCCGGCTGGGCGTGCATGATGGCCTCCAGCGGCTTGACGATGAGGTTGTTCACCTCCTCGGGGCTCGCGCCGGGCTTGGCGACGAGGATGTTGGCCGCCGGCGCCACGATCTGGGGGTTGTATTCCCGCGGCGTCATGACCAGCGCCAGCGCGCCCACCAGGAACAGGGCCAGGATCATCAGGGGGGTGATCTTGGATTCGAGGAAGGTGGCGGCCAGACGACCGGCGATGTTGGAGGTGGTTTGCTCAGACATGTGCGTATCCCGTTTGTGTAGCGCCGGCTTCCAGCCGGCAACGTGCCGGCTGGAAGCCGGCGCTACGTTAACCGCTGACCTTGTCGCCGGATTCGAGCCTCTCCGCGCCGCCGACCACCACCTTCTCGCCAGCAGACAGACCCGCCTGGATCTCCACCTGGCCGTCCCGGCTCTCGCCGGCGCGCACCATGCGGAACTGCGCCAGGCCGTCCGCACCCACCACGAATACGCCGGTGATGCCGGCGCGGGTGATCAGGGCGGCGGCGGGCACGCTCAACGTCTGGCGCTCCCCCTGGGGGAACAGGGCGCGGGCGAACAGACCGCTTTTCAAGCCGCTCCCCTGCACATTCAGCTTCACCAGGAACAACCGCGTCACCGGATCGGCGGCGGGGGAGATGCGGGCCACGGCAGCCTGGAGGGGCTGGGCCTGGCCGTCCACCTCCACGCGCACCGCCGCACCGGGCTTCAGCGCCTTCAGCACCTCCTCCGGCACATGGGTCTCCACCTGGAGCCGGGCGGGGTTCTCCACCACCAGCACCGGCTGGCCGGGCACGGCCAGATCGCCCGCGTTGGCCAGCTTCTTCGTCACCACCCCGGCGATGGGGGAAGTGACGGTGGCGTAGCGCAACTGGTTGCCCGCCGTGCTCACCCCCGCCTGGGCCTGGGCCACGCGCGAGGTGGCAAGGTCGTAGTGCAGCTTCATCTTTTCAAACTGCTGCCGGGTTACCGCCTCTTCCTTGAACAGGGCGGCGTAGCGGTCGTACTCCAGTCGGGCGTCGCGCTGGGCGTCCAGGGCCTGTTGCAGACCGGCGCGGGCCTGATCCGCCTGACCCTGCACCTCCACCGGGTCGATGCTGAACAGGCGCTGGCCTGCACCCACCGTCTGGCCCTCCACCACGGCAATCTCGCGGAGGTAGCCCATGAGGCGGGAGGCGGCCTGGAACTGCTGTTCCGCCACCACGGCGGCGGGCATGGCCAGGTAAGCCGTGGTCTGGGTCGGCTGGATCACGGCGGTCTGCGCCTGCATCACGCGGGGCGCGGGGGCGGCAGCCGGCTTGTCGCGGTCGCCGCAACCGGCCAGGAGCAGGGCGATGGCGAGAACGGAGAGGGCGGTTTTCATGGTGCGTCCTTTCAGAACTGATCCAGGGTGAGCAGGCCGGCGGCGTGCAGCACCTCGCCGCGCGCGGCGGCGCGGTCAAAGCGGGCCTGGGCCAGATCGGCGCGGGTGCGGTCGAGTTGGGCCTGGGCGGCCAGCAGGTCCACCAGGGTGGTGACGCCGTTCTGGTAGCGCAGTTGAGTGAGGCGCTGGGCCTCCTCCGCCTGCTGCACGGCGGACTGACGCGCGCTCAGACGCTCTTCCGCCTCCAGGGCGCGGCGGCGCGCCTCGGTGATCTGATACGCGATGCCGTCCTCGGCCTGGCGCAGTTTCGCCGCCTGCTCCAGACGCGTCGCCTGGGCGCGGTCCACGCCCGCCTTGGCGACGCCGCCGTCAAAGGCGTTCCAGCTCAACACGCCCGCCAGGGTGTAGGAGGCGGCGTCCAGGCCGAGGCTCTTGTCGTTCCAGTCCTGCCGCGCCAGGGCCGAGATCTGCGGACGGCGCGCGCCTCGCGCCGCCTCCACGCCGGCGCCGGCAGCATCCACCTGAGCGCGCAGGGCCTTGAGGGCGGGGTGCTGGTTCAGGGCCTGGGCGCGCAGGTCTTCATCCACGCCGGGGGGCAGGGCAGGGAGGAATTCCGCCCCCACCTCCAACGTCTCGCCCAGAGGACGGCCCATGAGCAGCTTGAGGCGGTCCAGGGCGTCAGCCTCCAGGCGGCGCGCCTCGCTCACGCGCAACTTGGCGTCCTCCAGGTTCACGCGCGCGGAGAGCGCATCGCTCTTCACCGCCGCACCCTGCTTGTGCAGGCTGTCCGCCACCCGCAGCGCCTCCGCGGCAGCGGCGCGGCCCTGTTCCGCTACCTGGAGGTAGGCGCGCGCCAGGTGCACGCCCTGCCAGGCCTTGAGGGTGTTGAGCAGCAGTTGCTGGCGCGCCGCCTCGTCACCGTCACGGGAGGCGCGCACCAAGGCCTCGGCCTCCCTGCGCTGCGCCTGCATCTGGCCGCCGGTATAGAGCGGGGCTTGAACCTCGACTCGGGTATTCACGTTATTTATGGCGTCGGGCGAATTGAGTGTCGCCGGGACGAAGTCGGCTGCGGTGATGCGCTGCTGTCCCAGCTTCAAACCGAAGGCGCCCAGGGCGTCATTGGTGCGGCTCGCGGTGACGGACAGGCGGACGTGCGGCATCTGCGCCCCCTGCGCCTGCTTCAGGCCCGATTCGGCTTGCTGCACCCGCGCCTGGCTCACGGCCAGTTCCGGGTTCTGGTGCAGAACGGCCTCCGCCGCCTGGCGCAAGGTCAGGGTTTCGGCCCCCGCATCCTGCCAGGCCAGAACCAGTATCACAGCGATCTTGGCGTACCTCATGTTCCACCTCGATTCCCGCCCGCACGGGGCAATATCAGAGTTCGCTAATATTACAGTATCAAAATTACTTATATCAAGATAAGTCCTGACGCGGGGGATGCAAGCGGGGCGTTGTGTCGCCGGAAATGCGAATCGCCCGGCAGGCCGGGCGATTCGAGAGGGGGTGAAGCCGAGGCGGGGCTTACTTGGCGAAGCCGCAGAACACGTCGCGCATCATGCCGATGAGTTGCAGGGTGCGGGTGTCGCCCACACGATAGAAGACCCGGTTGGCGTCCTTGCGGGTGCGCAGCACGCCTTTGTCACGCAGGATGGCGAGGTGCTGGGAGATGTTGCTCTGCGAGGTGCCGACGTTTTCCACGATGTCCTGCACGCTCACCTCTTTGTCACCGAGTACGCAGAGAATCTTCAATCGCAGAGGGTGGGACATGGCCTTGAGGGCGCGTGATGCCTGCTCGATGTGCTCGTCCTTGTCGATGAGTTCCGTGGACTCGGTCATGTCTTCTCCGTTCTGGGATTAGGCCTAGGGCCTTGAATGTATTCAAATATACTAAAGTACCGGCGCGAAAAGGGCTGGTTTGAAGATAAAATCTGCTGATGCCTCCATCTGAAATCAAGCCCGTTCTCCTCGTCATCCTCGACGGTTTCGGCTGCCGTCATCCGGATTCCAGCAACGCCATCACCTGCGCCGACAAACCCAATTGGGACCGGCTTTGGAAGCAGTATCCCCATACCTTGATCCAGGCTTCGGAAGCGGCGGTGGGTCTGCCCGCCGGGCAGATGGGCAATTCCGAAGTGGGGCATCTCAACATCGGTGCGGGGCGCGTGGTGTATCAGGAGTTCACCCGGATTGATCTGGCCATCAACAATGGCAATTTCTTCATCAATCTGGCGCTTACCTCCACCCTGAACAAGATCAAGGCCGCCAACGGCGCCCTGCATATTCTGGGTCTGCTGTCCGACGGCGGAGTGCATAGCCACGAACGCCAGATTTACGCCATGTTGGAGATGGCGGTGAAGGAGGGGATGCGGGATGTGTATGTGCACGCCTTCCTGGACGGGCGCGATACGCCGCCGAAGAGCGCAGAAATCTATCTGACGCGCTTGCAAGCCAAGATTGATGCGCTGGGCGTGGGTCGTGTCGCCAGCATCAGCGGGCGTTACTTCGCCATGGACCGGGATCGCCGCTGGCTGCGGGTCAAGGCTGGTTATGACCTGATGACCCAGGGGCGCGGTCTGTTCAGCGCACCGGACGCCCTGACCGGCCTGGACATGGCCTATGCGCGGGGCGAGACCGATGAGTTCGTCAAGACCACCGCCATCACGCCTCCGGGCCTGGACCCCGTGCGGATGCAGGATGGCGACGGCATCGTATTCATGAATTTCCGTTCCGACCGGGCGCGCCAGATCACCCGCGCCTTCATCGAGCCGGATTTCCACGAGTTCGAGCGCGATGTGGAACCCAAGCTCTCCGCCTACTGCACCCTGACCAAGTACCACGAGGCCTTCGACGTGGCCATTGCCTTCCCGCCCGAGCGTCCGCGCAACGGTTTCGGCGAGTACATCGCCAAACAGGGGCTGCGCCAGTTGCGCATTGCGGAGACCGAGAAGTACCCCCACGTCACCTACTTCTTCAATGGCGGGGAAGAGACGGTGTATCCGGGCGAGGACCGCATCCTGGTGAATTCCCCGGATGTGGCCACCTACGACCTGAAGCCGGAGATGAGCGCCTTCGAAGTGACCGACAAGCTGGTCGCCGCCATTGCCGAGCGCAAGTACGACGCCATCATCTGCAACTTCGCCAACTCCGACATGGTGGGCCACACCGGCATGATGGAGCCGGCCAAGAAGGCCATCGAGGCCATCGACGCCTGCCTGGGCCGGGCGGTGGCGGCCATGCAGGCCATTGGCGGCGAGGTGCTGATCACCGCCGATCACGGCAACGCCGAGACCATGCGCGACGAGACCACGGGCCAACCCCATACCGCCCACACCCTGAACCTGGTGCCCTTCCTGTACATCGGACGCCCCGCCCGGCTGGAGCCGGAAGGGGCGCTGGAAGATGTGGCGCCCACCCTGTTGAAGATGATGGGGCTGCCTCAGCCGGGCGAGATGACCGGTCATGCCCTGATTGATTTCGTCGGATGACGTGCTGAAACGGCTTGCTTTGCTGCTCCTGGTCCTGGCGACGCCGGCATACGCCGCGCCGGAGACCAGCGGCAAGCAGCAGGAGTTGAAAGATCTGCGCGGGCGCATCCAGTCCCTGCAACAGGAGCTGGAGCAGGCCAGCGAAGACCGCAGCGAGGTCGCGGACGCCCTCAAGAAATCGGAGCGCCGCATCTCCGACGTGAACCGGGGTCTGCGTGATCTGGAGATCAAGCAGCGCACCCTGGCGCGCCATCTGGCCCAGCTTGAAATCGACAGCCGCGCCACCCGCAAAGAGATCGACGCCCAGCGCCAGCGCCTCGCCACCCTGCTGCGCGAGCGCTATGTGCGCGGCGACAGCGGCGACGCCATCAAGCTCATGCTCAACGGCCAGAACCCCGGCGAGGTGGCGCGCAACCTGGAGTACTACGGCTACATCGGTCGCGCGCGCGCCGACCTGATCAAACAGAACCAGGAATCGCTCGCGCGCCTGAACGAGTTGCAGGCCAAGATCATCGAGCGCACCGAGAACCTGAAACAGGTCAAGGAAGAACGCATCGTCCAAAAGAAGGATCTGGAGTCGGAAAAGACGGAACGCCAGGGCGTGCTGGTGAAACTCTCGGAACAGATTCGTCAGCAGCGCAAGGAGATTGACACCCTGGTGCGGGACGAAAAACGTTTGGCCCGGCTGCTGGAACGGCTGGCTCGTTTGGCCGCAGCCAAGCCGTCCGCCAAACCGGGCATTCCCGCCAAGCCGGGACAGAAGGTCGAGAAGGTGGCCGACGCCAGCCTCGCAGGGGTCGATTTCACCCGCCTCAAAGGCAAGCTCGCGCTGCCGGTGATCGGCGAGATCCTGCACAAGTTCGGGCAGAACCGGGAGGGCGGCGGACCCGCCTGGAAGGGTCTCTTCATCCGCGCCAAACAGGGCGCCGAGGTGCGCGCCGTCGGCACCGGAAAAGTGGCCTTCGCGGACTGGTTGCGGGGCTTCGGAAACCTCCTCATCATCGACCACGGCGACGGGTTTCTCAGCCTATACAGTAATAATGAAAGCTTGTATAAGCAGCCGGGCGAAGGGGTTCGGGCGGGCGATGTGGTCGCTGCCGTGGGCGCAACCGGCGGCCAGGATGAAGCGGGGCTGTACTTCGAATTACGTCATCAAGGCAAGGCGTTCGACCCCCTGGGATGGGTCAGGTAACGCGGAAATTCACAGAGGCATCATGAAGGGCAAGCTCAAACAATTCGGTCTCATCGGCATCGGCATCGTGTTCGGCGTCGCCCTGTCCCTGAACTACTCCGCCAACGCAGACCGCGAGCGCGACCCGCTCCCCATCGAAGATCTGCGCGCCTTCACCGAGATCTTCGGCAAGATCAAGACCGACTATGTCGAGCCGGTGGAAGACAAGAAACTCCTCACCGAGGCCATCAACGGCATGCTCTCGGGGCTCGACCCGCATTCCGCCTACCTTGATGGCGAGGCGTTCAAGGAGCTTCAGGTTGGCACCCAGGGCGAGTTCGGCGGTCTGGGCATCGAAGTCGGCATGGAAGACGGCTTCGTCAAGGTGGTTTCCCCCATTGAAGACACCCCCGCGTTCAAGGCCGGCGTCAAGAGCGGTGATCTGGTGATCAAGCTGGACGACACCCCGGTCAAGGGTCTGACCCTGAACGAAGCGGTCAAGCGCATGCGCGGCAAGCCCGGCACCGACATCACCCTGACCGTGGTGCGCAAGGGCGAGGCCAAGCCTTTCACCCTCACCATCACCCGCGCCGTCATCAAGATCAAGAGCGTCAAGCACAAGCTGGCGGAGCCCGGCTTCGGCTATGTGCGCATCACCCAGTTTCAGGAGCACACCGGAGAAAACCTGGTCACTGCGCTGAAAGACCTGGAAGCCCAGAACAAGGCCCCGCTCAAGGGCCTGGTATTGGACCTGCGCAACGACCCGGGCGGACTGCTCAACACCGCTGTGGCTGTTTCCGGCGCCTTCCTCAAGCCGGGTGATCTGGTGGTCTACACCGAAGGCCGCACCGAGGATGCCAAGATGCGCCTGTCCAACAGCCGCGAGGACTACCTGCGTCCGGCGGAAGCGGACTACCTCAAGGCGCTGCCTGCCTGGGCCAAGGGCGTGCCCATCGTGGTGCTGGTGAACGGCGGTTCGGCCTCCGCCTCCGAGATCGTCGCTGGCGCGTTGCAGGACCACAAACGCGCCCTCGTGGTCGGCACCCAGACCTTCGGCAAGGGCTCGGTCCAGACCATCCTGCCGCTCAACAACGGCACCGCCATCAAACTCACCACCGCGCGTTACTTCACCCCCAGCGGGCGCAGCATCCAGGCCAAGGGCATCACCCCCGACATCGTCGTGGAAGACGCCACCGTCTCCACCGCGGGCGAAGGCGTCAAGCTGGAAGTGCGCGAACAGGATCTGGACAAGCACCTGGCCAACCCCCAGGGCGGCGAGAGCAACGGGGCGGACAAGGGTGAAAAACCCGCCGCCAAGGACGCGACCAAGAAGGACGCGGCCCCGCGCAAGGATGGCAAGACCAAGCTGGAGCCGGGCGAGATCGTCAGCAAGACCGACTACCAATACAACCAGGCCCTCATCCTGCTGAAGGGCGCCTCCCTCCTGCAAGGCCGCAAGGACTGAGGGAACGGCGCATGAACACGCCCAGCGATACCCGCAAACGGCGTGAAATCGTCTTCCACGCATTGCCCCCGGGGCAGGTGGAAGGGGCGCTGGCCTTTCTCGCCGACCTTCCCGGACTCAGCGCCGCCCGGCTGGATGCCCATACCCTGCTGGTGGAATACGACGTTGCGCGCTACACCCTGGAAACCCTGGAGACCGCCCTGGACATGCAGGGCTTCCATCTGGAAGGGAGCCTGATGCAGCGCTTGCGTCGCGCCATGGCCCACTATTGCGAGCATGTCCAGCGGCAGAACCTGGGGCTGCCCGACGCGCTCACCAAGAATTACCAGGGCGCTTACGTGGAGGCCTGGCAGCACCGCCCTCACGGCGACCACGACGCCACTCCGGAAGAGTGGCGGCAGTACAAATAAGCGCCCCTGGTCACTTATGACTCAAGTCTTCGCATTTTGTGAACAGATTCGTAGCCCGGATGGAGCGCAGCGGAATCCGGGATTGCACCGCGAAATTCCCCGGATTCCGCTGCGCTCCATCCGGGCTACCTCTTTGGCTCCGGCTCGTCCGGCTTAGGGTGAACGACTCCCAACTCCTGCGCTATTCCCGGCACATCCTGCTGGACCAGATCGGTATTGATGGTCAGGACCGCCTGCTGGGCTCGCACGCCCTGATCATCGGCGCTGGCGGTCTGGGGTCTCCCGCGGCGCTCTACCTGGCCGTGGCCGGGGTCGGGCGCATCACCCTGGCGGACCATGACGCCGTGGAACTCACCAACCTGCAACGCCAGATCGCCCATGACATGGACAGTCTGGGCGTGAACAAGGCGGTCTCCGCCGCCGCCCGCATGGGGGCCATGAATCCCGACGTACAGGTCATCGCGTTACAGCAAAAACTTGCCGGCGAAGCCCTCTCCGCCGCCGTGGCCGGCGCCGACGTGGTGCTTGATTGCAGCGACAACTTCCCCACCCGCCACGCCGTCAACCGCGCCTGTGTGCAGCACCGCAAACCCCTGGTGTCCGGCGCCGCGGTGCGTTTCGACGGCCAGGTGGCCGTGTTCGATCTGCGCCGGGACGATCAGCCCTGTTACGCCTGCCTGTTCCCCGAGCATGCGCAGGACGCCGAGATGCGCTGCGCCGAGTTTGGCGTATTCGCGCCCCTGGTCGGAGTGGTGGGAGCGATGCAGGCGACCGAGGCGCTCAAACTGTTGATGGGCGTCGGCCAAAGCCTGTCCGGGCGTTTTCTGCTCTACGACGCCCTCGCGGCGGAGTGGCGCACCCTCAAACTGAGGCGCGACCAGGGCTGTGGCGTGTGCGGAGCGCACAGAGCCTGATTGGTCGGCTGCGGCGCCTCGTCAAAGGGGTATGAATTACCCCTCAAGTTCTATCCACTATTACCGAAGGTGCGTATGTGACCTGACCATCGTCCACGAACGCGAGGCCGCCTTCCCATGCGAAACAATCAACCAGTAAGCGGACAGGAATACCCGATCCGCGGTGACGCCGCCTTCATCACCCATACCGACGCCAAGGGCCGGATCACCCGCGCGAACGACGAGTTCATCGAGGCCAGCGGATTCACAGCGGAAGAACTTCTTGGTCAGGCGCATAACGTTGTGCGCCATCCTGACATGCCGCAGGAAGCCTTCCGCGACCTGTGGGACACGCTCAAGCGCGGTCGGCCCTGGACCGGTCTGGTCAAAAACCGGCGCAAGAACGGCGACCACTACTGGGTGCGCGCCAACGTGTCGCCCACTGCCGAGGGCTATACCTCGGTACGCGCCAAACCTACCCGGCAAGAGGTGGAAGCGGCGGAGGCGCTGTACAGCCGCATGCGCAACGATCCCGGCATCCGCCTTCACGGGGGACATGTCGCCCCCACCGGGCTGGCGGGGACGGCGCACCGACTGTTTGGCCGCCTGCGCGTTGCACACCGGCTCTGGATCATGTGCGGCCTGTCCACGCTGCTCTTCCTGGTTGCCATCACGATTGGCTGGCAGGGGCTGGGCAATGCCCGCAATGCCCTGAAGGCCGTGTACGAAGAGCGCACCGTGCCGATGCACGACCTGTCGGACTTCAACTCGATCATGAAGGACAACTACGCCGAGGTGCTGCGCGGCTTCCAGCACGACCCCAACGGGCCGTTGCACACGGTGCACGACCACCCGGCCAGCCTCCACACGGACCTCATCAAGAAGCGCAAGTCGGAACTGGACGCGCTCTGGGCCAAATACCTGACAACGCAACGGGCGGACGAGGAAAAGGTTCTGGCGGCGGAATACGCCGAGAAGCGCCGCGTCTGGGTGGAAAAGCTCGGGGCGGCGGTGGCCGGGCTGGAAGCCGGCAATTACTCCCCGGCACTGATGTCCGCCTTCCTCAAGGCGGGGCGTGAGGAGGCTCGCGCTGCCGAACAAGCCATGAGCAAGCTGATGGAATACCAGGTGCAAGTCGCCAAGGCGGAGTTCGAGCGCGCCGAAGCGGCGTACCACAACGCCCAGATCCTCTTCGCCCTGCTCCTGGTGCTGGGCCTGGGCGCCGTGCTGGCAGCGGCCTGGCTGACCCAGCGCCGCATCCTGCACTCCCTGCGCGAAGCCGGTCAGGCGGCGGACGCCATCGCCGCTGGCGACCTGACCCGGCCCATGCCCAAGCCGGGCGAGGATGAATTCGGCGACCTGATCGCCAAGCTCGCGGTGATGCGCAACAACCTGCACGAACTGGTCGCCTCCATCAGCCAGAACGTGAAAGGGTTGCGTCAATCTGCGGGCGAACTGGCCAGTTCCGCCGAAGGCAGCGCGCGCAGCACCGAGATGCAGGCGGAGGCCGCCTCCAGCATGGCGGCCTCGGTGGAACAGCTTTCCGTCTCCATCGACCAGGTCGAAGAACACGCCAGCGAGGCCCGCACGATCACGCAGGAATCCAGCCGGCAGTCCAGCGAGGGCGGACGCATCATTCACGAAGCGGCGGCGGAGATGAGCCACATCTCCGAAGCGGTGAACAACACGGCGGGCACGATCAAAGACCTGAACGAGTATTCCGAGCAGATCTCCAGCATCGTCCAGGTGATCAAGGACATCGCCGACCAGACCAACCTGCTTGCGCTCAACGCCGCCATCGAGGCCGCCCGCGCGGGCGAGCAGGGACGCGGTTTTGCCGTGGTCGCCGATGAAGTGCGCAAGCTGGCCGAGCGCACCGGCAATTCCACGCATGAAATCAGCGACATGATCGGCAAGATCCAGGTCGGCGCCCAGCGCGCGGTGCAAGAGATGGAATCCGGCGTGAAACGGGTGAGCGACGGAGTGGATCTGGCGCATCAGGCCGGCGATTCAGTGACCAGCATACGAGGCAGCGCGGAGCAGACCACGCGCGCCGTGGACGACATCAATCTGGCGCTGAAGGAACAATCCATCGCAGCGCGGGACATCGCGCAGAAGGTGGAACGCATCGCCCAGGGGTCCGAAGAGAACAGCGCCGCCGTCGCGCAAACGGCGGCGGCGGCGCAGCGACTGGACCAGTTGGCGCGCGCACTGGCCGATCTGGCAGGGCGTTTCCGGGTGGTTTGAGGTGAAGCGCCAGGGCGTCCCCGTGTAGGAGCCCCGGCTGCGCCGGACGATCCGCCGATCCACCGATGAGCCGCGAAAAGCCGGCTACGGCGTCGTCAGTCCAGTTCCCGTTTCAGATGCCGCAGCCCCACCAGGGTTGCGGCGGCGGCGGGGATGGCGATGAGGATGCCGATGAAGCCGAACAACTGGCCGAAGGCCATCAGCGCGAAGATCACCGCCACCGGATGCAGGCCCACCTTCTCGCCCACCAGCCAGGGCGTGATCAGGATGCTCTCCAGCAAATGGCCGACGCCGAACGCGATCCACACCGGCATCAGCCCGGCCAGCGCACCGAACTGCGTCCACGCCGCCAGCGAACCCAGCAGGACGCCCAGCGCCACCCCCAGGTAGGGGATGAACACCAGGATGCCCGCGATCAGACCCACGGCCAGGGCGTAATCCAGCCCGGCGATCCACAGCGCCAGGCTGTAGAACAGGCTCATCACCACGATCACCATGAGTTGCCCGCGCACAAACTGAGACAGCACCACGTCCACCTCCGAGGCGATGCCTTCCACCCGCGGGCGGAAACGCTGGGGAGTCCAGTCGGACAGATGCGCCAGGGTCTTGCGCCAGTCGCGCAGCAGGTAGAACAGCACCACCGGCAACAGCAACAGATTGGCCAGAATACCCAGCAGGGCCAGGCCGCTGCCGGCGATGCGCGGCAGGTATTGGGTCAGTTGTCCAAGCTCGCCGGCATGGGCCTTGGCCCAGGTCAGCGCCGCCTCCTGGCCTTGCGCCATGCTCACGCCGAAGGTCGTCCCGATCCAGGGCAGCAGGGTCTCGTCCGCCCACCGGATCGCGAGCGGAACCTGGATCATCAGCAGTCGCACCTCCGCATGGATCAGCGGGGTGAGGATGGCGGCCAGCAGGACCAGGGCCAGCAGCAGGCCCAGCATCACCAGGCTCGTTCCCCAGGTGCGGCCCAGTCCCTTCCTCTCCAGGCGCGTCACCAGCGGATCGCACAGATAAGCCAGGGCCGCGGCGAGCAGGAAGGGCGTCAGGATGGGGGACAGCAGGTAGATCAGACCCCCCAGCGCCACGAGCACGACCAGGGTCAGTGCGGAGCGCCATGCGGGGCGGAGGGAGGCGGCGGAGGAGGGGGGGCGGGTATCCATGTCGGCTAGAATAGCACCCTCTTTTTGCCCCCCATTTTGTGACGGCCCCCATCGTGACTGCACCCACCTCCCTCTCCTATCGTGACGCTGGCGTGGACATCGACGCCGGTGATTCCCTGGTCGAACGCATCAAGCCCCACGCCCGGCGCACCATGCGCCCGGAGGTGCTGGCGGGCATTGGTGGATTCGGCGCGCTCATGGAGTTGCCCAAGAAATACAAGGAACCGGTGCTGATCGCCGGCACCGACGGCGTCGGCACCAAGCTCAAGCTGGCGTTCGAGATGAACAAGCACGACACCATCGGCCAGGATCTGGTGGCCATGAGCGTCAACGACATCCTGGTGCAGGGCGCCGAGCCCCTGTTCTTCCTTGACTACTTCGCCTGCGGCCATCTCGACGTGGACGTGGGCGAACAAGTGGTGGCGGGCATTGCGCGCGGCTGCGAACTCTCCGGCTGCGCCCTGATCGGCGGCGAGACGGCGGAGATGCCCGGCATGTACCCGGCGGGCGAATACGACCTGGCCGGCTTCGCCGTGGGCGTGGCGGAAAAGTCCCGCATCATCACCGGGCGCGACATCAAGCCCGGCGACGCGGTGCTGGGCCTGGCCTCCAGCGGCCCGCACTCCAACGGCTACTCCCTGGTGCGCAAGATCGTCGAAGTGACCGGCGCCGATCTGGCCTCCGACTTCCACGGACGCACCCTGGGCGCGGCCCTGCTCGAACCCACCCGCCTCTACGTCAAGCCCATGCTGGCGCTGATGCAGGAGACCACGGTCAAAGGCATGGCCCACATCACCGGCGGCGGCATCACCGGCAACGTCCCGCGCGTACTGCCGGACGATTGCACCGCCGTCATCCGCGCCGACTCCTGGGTCTGGCCCGCGGTGTTCCAGTGGCTCCAGGCCGGCGGCAACGTCGCCCTGGCCGAGATGCACCGCACCTTCAACTGCGGCATCGGCATGGTGGTGATCGTGGACGCCGCCGACGCCGAGGCCGCCATGCGCTTCCTCGCCAAGCAGGGCGAGACGGTGTACCGCCTGGGCGAGATCCAGCGGCGCGAGGCGGGGCAGGAACAGACCGTCATCGTCGGATAGATCGAGATGAATGATCTGGCGGATGCAGCGCAAGTCATTGCCGGCCTGCCCAAGGCGGATCGGGCGACGCTTTTGCGTGTGCTGGCGGAAGACCTGTTCGACGCTTTTCCCGGCATCGAAGCCACGCCCGGCATCTGCGGCGGCGAACCGCGGGTGGTGCGCACCCGCATCCCTGTGCGCCAGTTGGTGGAGGCGCGCGAGGCCGGATTGAGCGAGGCGGCCCTGCTCGCGGCCTACCCGACGCTGACGGCGGAAGATCTGGTCAACACCTGGCATTACTACCGCGGCCATCACGCCGAGATCGACGCCCTGATTACCGAGAACCGGGAGGCGGAGTGAATGGCGCGTTGTCACGCCAATGAGAATTTCCCCTTGCCGGTGGTCGAAGCGTTACGACGATGGGGGCACGATGTGTTGACGACCCAGGATGCCGGGCAGAGCGGCCAGGCTATCCCCGACGATGCGGTACTACGTTTCGCACACGTCGACGAGCGGGTTCTCCTGACCTTCAATCGCAAGGACTTCATTCGTTTGCATCAGGCGGGCCAGCCCCACGCCGGAATCCTGGCCTGCCGATTCGACGCCGATTTTTCCGCGCTGGCGGAGCGGATTCATCACACCCTGGCGGACGCGGCTGCGGGTCGCCTGTGCAAGGTCAACCGACCGGCAGGGCAATCTTGAAGGTCGTCCTCCTCATCTCCGGTCGGGGCAGCAACATGCAGGCCCTGCTGGAGGCGGACCTGCCGGTTGAATTCGCCTGCGTCATCAGCAACCGGCCTGACGCCGCCGGGCTGGCATTCGCCGCCGCGCGCGGCGTGCCCACGGCGGTGGTGGACCACAAGGCCCACGTCGGGCGCGAGGCCTTTGACGCCGCCCTGGCCGCCGAGATCGACCGCCATGCGCCCGAACTGGTGATCCTCGCCGGCTTCATGCGCGTGCTCACCGACGCCTTCGTACGCCGCTACGAAGGCCGCCTCATCAACATCCACCCCGCCCTGCTGCCCGCCTTCCCCGGCCTGCATACCCACGAACGGGCGCTGGCCGCCGGGGTCAAGCTGCACGGCTGCACCGTGCACTACGTCGTGCCCGAGGTGGACGCCGGCCCCATCGTCGCCCAGGCCGCCGTGCCGGTGCTGGCGGACGACACCCCGGCGCGTCTCGCCGCGCGCGTGCTGGCGCAGGAACACCGGCTCTACCCGCAGGTGGTGCGCTGGCTGGCCGAAGGCCGGGTGCAACGGCGCACGGATGGCGTCATCACCCTGGCGGGCGCGCCCGATATCGCGTCCCTGGCGCTGGCGTCGCCCGCAGGCTGAGCATGGACCGCGCGCGCAAGGTCTTTGTCACCGCCTGCGCGTTCTCCCTGCTTGTGCACCTGGGCGTACTCGGCAATGCCGGGCGCGGATGGAGCCTGCCGGGCCAGGAAGTGCCGTTCCCGCTGGAGGCCCGGTTGACGCTGGACGAACCGTCCGTCCCGGAGCCGCCCGCCGCCCCGGTGCGCGCGCCGCGCCCCCGCCCTGCGTCCGCCCCGCAGCCGGAACCTGCCCCGCCCGCACCTGACGCACCTCCAGTTCCTCCCGCTCCCCCGGCTGCTCCTGCCCCCGTCCCTGCTCTCATTCCCGCTCCCGTCCCTGAGCCCGTGCGTCCGGTCCCTCCCGCACCTCCGCCTGTGGCGACGCCTGCCATTCCCTCGGCGCGGGCAGTGCGCGGCCTGGCCGCGCGCATGGTGTTGCGCTACACGGTGCAGACCGGGGAAGAGGGGTTCAGCCTGGGGCGCGCCACCTACACCTGGACCAGCGGCGACGGGCGTTATCGCCTGGAGAGCGTGGCCGAGGCCAGCGGACTGATCTCGCTGTTCGTGAGCGGGCGCATCGTCCAGACCAGCGAGGGGCGGCTGACCACTGCCGGCCTGCAACCCGAACGCTTCACCCAGACGCGCGGCGAGAAGCGTCAGGACAGCGCCCGTTTCGACTGGGAGGCGGGGCGCATCCTCATGAATGGAACGGAGGCGCCCTTGCCGATTCAGGCGCAGGACACCCTGAGTTTCCCGTTCCAGCTCGCCATGAACGTGCGCGAAGGGGATGAGGAATGGCGTCTGGCGGTCACCAACGGGCGCAGGCTGAACGAGTACGCCTTCCTGGTGGTGGGACGTGAGCGGGTGGAATTGGGGCAGGACGCGGTGGATGCCCTGCACGTCAAGGGCGCGCGTTCCGGCGAGGGCTCCCTGGACGTATGGCTGGCGCCGTCGCGCCAGTGGCTGCCGGTGCGCATCCGCACCCTGGATACCAAGGGCAAGATCGTGACCCTGAACCTGGAGGAGACCGGGGGATGAGGTTTAACGTGAAACGCCAGGGCATCCCCCTGTAGGAGCCCGGCTGCGCCGGGCGATGAGCCGGTTCGCGTAGGCCGCAGGTCGCAATCGCCCGGCATAGCCGGGCTCCTACAAGGGGTTGGCGAAACGTCGGGGCCCCCACAACGGGTTGGTGAAACGTCGGGGCCTCCGTAGGAGCCCGGCTGCGCCGGGCGATGAGCCGGCTCGCGTAGGCCACAGGTCGCAATCGCCCGGCAAAGCCGGGCTCCTACAACGGGTCAGCGAAACGTCGGGGCCCCCACAACGGGTTGGTGAAACGTCGGGGCCTCCGTAGGAGCCCGGCTGCGCCGGGCGATAAGCCGGCTCGCTCGGGCCGCAGGTCGCAATCGCCCGGCAAAGCCGGGCTCCTACAACGGGTCAGCGAAACGTCAGGGCACCCACAACGGGTCAGCGAAACGTCAGGGCCCCCACAACGGGTTGGTGAAACGTCGGGGCATCCGTAGGAGCCCGGCTGCGCCGGGCGATGAGCTGGCTCGCTCGGGCCGCAGGTCGCAATCGCCCGGCATAGCCGGGCTCCTACAACGGGTTGGCAGAGTCGATTCAGGCGTAGTCCGTGGGCGGCAGGTAGAGCGGGTAGAGCACGCTTTCTTCGGTCTGGATGCGCTTTCCAAGTACGCCGCCGACGCCCTTCAGGTCGCGCTCGAACACCACCCAATGCGCTTCGTCCCAGGTGTTTTCATGGGTGTAGCGGTGCAGGAAGTCGGTGACGGCGCGTCCGATCTGGTGCATCTCGCGTGAGAAGCCTTGCATGATCTCCAGGCTGTCCTCGTCGTTCTGGAGGCTGTGCTTGAGGTAGACGTAGAGGCGGATGTTTTCCTTGAGGATGTGTCCGCGCAGGTCGTCGCCGAAGCGGTTCAGGAGTTCAATCACCGCACTGCTGTCGCGTTTTCCCGTGGCGCTGAGGACGGCGCCGAACTGGCCCAGCAGGGCTTTGTGATCCGCCAGCAGTTCGGGGGTCAGATGCGGGTCGTAATGCAAGTGAGTCCCCGGTGCGACATCGGCTGCGGGGGTGGAAGCGGGGGCAGGGGCAGGGGTTTCGGTCTTGCGGCGGAACAGGAAATCGAACATGGCGGGGCTCCATACGAGGTTTTTTCGTATTGGACCCCCGCCGCCGGCCAGGAACATTAAGGAAGATCAAGATGCCGGGGATTTTTTACCTCAGCCCGGTGCGGCGATCTCCTGTGGACGCACCTTCCAGATGTCCTCGCAGTACTCGCGGATGGCGCGGTCGGACGAGAACATGCCGATGCGTGCGACGTTGAGGATGGACATGCGCGCCCAGCGCGCTTCGTCGCGGTAGACCTGGCTGGCCGCGTCCTGGCACGCCGCGTAGGCGGCGAAGTCGGCCAGTGCGAGGTATTCATCGCGCTGCACCAGGCTGTCCACCAGGGGGCGGAAGAGGTCGCGGTCGCCGTGCGAGAACAGGCCGCTGCCGATCAGGTCGATGGCCTCGCGGATCGCGTCGTTGCCCCAGTAGTGGTCCGCCGGGCGGTAGCCCTCGGCCTTTACGCGCACTACTTCGTCCGCCGTCAGGCCGAACAGGAAGAAGTTGTCCGCGCCCACGGCCTCGCGGATCTCGACGTTGGCGCCGTCGAGCGTGCCGATGGTGAGCGCGCCGTTCATCGAGAACTTCATGTTGCCGGTGCCGGAGGCCTCCTTGCCGGCGGTGGAGATTTGTTCCGACAGGTTGGCCGCCGGGTAGACGTGCTGGGCGACCTTGACGCTGTAGTCGGGCACGAACACCACCTTGATGCGGTCCCGCACGTCGGGGTCGCGGTTCACCACTTCGCCCACCGAGTTGATGAGCTTGATGATGAGTTTTGCCATGTAGTACCCCGGCGCGGACTTGCCGCCGAAGAGGAAGGTGCGCGGCGTGATCTCGGCGGAGGGGTCGTGTTTGATGCGGTTGTAGAGCGCGACGATGTGCAGCACGTTGAGGTGCTGGCGCTTGTACTCGTGGATGCGCTTGGCCTGGATGTCGAACAGGCTGTCCGGGTCCACCGCGATGTTCAGGGTGCGCCCGATGTAGTCGGACAGGCGGCCCTTGCGCTCCCGCTTCACGGCCTGCCAGCGCGCCTGGAAGGCCGGGTCGTCGGCGTGTTTTTCCAGTTCGCGGAGACGGTCGAGGTCGCGCGCCCAGCCCGCGCCCAGGGTCTCGGTGAGCAGGTCGGAGAGGCCGGGGTTGCTGAGCATGAGGAAGCGCCGCGGGGTGACGCCGTTGGTCTTGTTGTTGAACTTCTCCGGCCAGACGTCGTGGAAATCGCGCAGTACGGTTTCGCCCAGCAACTGGGTGTGCAGGGCGGCGACGCCGTTGATGGAGTAGGCGCCGACGCAGGCCAGGTTGGCCATGCGCACATAGCGCGGCCCGCTCTCGTCGATGATGGACAGGCGTGCAACGCGCTCAAGGTCATAGGGGTAGCGCAGGCGCATGTCGTCAAGAAAGCGGCGGTTGATCTCGCAGATGATCTCCAGATGGCGCGGCAGCACGCTCTGGAACAGCGGCAGCGGCCATTTCTCCAGCGCTTCGGGCAGCAGGGTGTGGTTGGTGTAGGCCAGGGTTTGCGTGGTGACGTTCCAGGCGGGTTCCCACCCCATGCCATGCACGTCCACCAGCAGACGCATCAGTTCGGCCACGGCGATGGTGGGGTGGGTGTCGTTCATCTGCGCCGCGTATTTCTCATGGAAGCGTTCCAGCGGCTGGCCGGTGGTGAGGTGGATGCGGACCATGTCCTGCAACGAGCAGGTGACGAAGAAGTACTGCTGGATCAGGCGCAGGCGCTTGCCGGTCTCGCCCTCGTCGTTGGGGTAGAGCACCTTGCTCACGGTCTCCGAGCGCACCTTGCGCATCACCGCGCCGACGTAGTCGCCCTCGTTGAAGGCCTGGAAGTCGAAGGCGTCGGTGGCCTCGGCGGTCCACAGGCGCAGCAGGTTCACGGTATGGACTCCGTAGCCCAGGATGGGCGTGTCCACCGCCACGCCGCGGAAGGCGTCTTCCGAGACCCAGCGCACACGCTGGCGACCCTGTTCGTCGATGTAGGACTCGGTGCGTCCGCCGATCTTGACCTCGAAGCAGATGTGCGGACGACGCACCTCCCACGGGTTGCCGTTGTGCAGCCAGGTGTCGCTCTTTTCCACCTGCCAGCCGTCGCGGATCTCCTGGTCGAAGATGCCGTACTCGTAGCGGATGCCGTAGCCCGTGGCGGGGATCTGGAGCGTGGCGAGCGAATCCATGAAGCACGCGGCGAGTCGGCCCAGGCCGCCGTTGCCCAGGCCCGGTTCTTCCTCGTAGCCGACGAGGACGTCCAGGTCCAGGCCCAGCCCGGCCAGGGCCTCGCGCGTGTTTTCGGTGATGCCCAGGTTGAGCAGGTTGTTGGCCAGATGCGGGCCGGGCAGGTATTCCGCCGAGAGGTAGCAGACCGTGCGGCAGTTGGTGCGCTGGTAGGTCTGCACGGTGTTCACCCAACGGTGCAGCAGGCGGTCGCGCAGGGTGTAGGCCAGGGCCTGGTAGAGGTCGTTGGGCGTGGCCACTTCGAGAAAACGGCCCTGGACGTAGAACAGGTTGTCCAGAAACGCCTGGCGGATGGCCTCGACGGAGAGGCCGGTGCGGGTCTGTTCGGCGGGGATCGCAGCCGGTTTGCGTTGGGATGTCTTGGGCATGTTTCCTCCGTAGCGCCGGCATCCTGCCGGCAAGGGGTGGAACGTCCAGAGAGCCAGCAGGGGCGCCGGCGCTACGGAATCAATACGCTTGCAACTCCGCGCCGCTGACGTCGAGCGAATGACGCCAGAACTGGTCGTCGTGGTCGAACAGGCGATAGGTGCCGCGCGGCCCCCAGGAGCCGGCGGGGTAGGGCGTGACGAACTCACGCTCCATGGCCCAGACCTTGAGCACCGGGTCCACCACGCGCCAGGCGTTCTCCACCTCGTCGATGCGCAGGAACAGCGACTGCTCGCCCAGCATGGCGTCCAGCAGCAGGCCCTCGTAGGCTTCCACGTCCACTTCGTCCTGCTTGCGGTAGGTGGCGTCCAGGCTGATGGTGCGGGTCTGGAAGTCCAGGCCGGGCACCTTCACCTGCATCTCCATCTTCAGACAGTCGTCGGGCTGGATGCCCAGCATGATCCAGTTGGAATGCGCCGGCGCGTTGCGGATATGGCGCAGCAGGTTCTGCGGCGGGCGCTTGAAGCGGATGCAGATGGAGGAGATGTTTTCCGCCATGCGCTTGCCCGTGCGCAGGTAGAACGGCACCCCGCTCCAGCGCCAGTTGTCGATGAACAGCTTGAGCGCGGCGTAGGTCTCGGTGGTGCTGTCCGGGGCCACGCCGTGTTCCTCGTGGTAGCCGGACACGGTCTTGCCGTCGATCAGGCCGCCGGCGTATTGGCCGCGGAAGGCGTGCGCGTTGACGGCGTTCTGGGTGATGGGGCGGATCGCGCGCAGCACCTTCACCTTTTCATCGCGCAGGTGTTGCGCGTCCATGGACACGGGCGGCTCCATCGCCACCAGCGCCATCAACTGCAACAGGTGGCTCTGGATCATGTCGCGCAGCGCGCCCGAGCCCTCGAAATAGGCGGCGCGCCCCTCGATGCCCAGGGTCTCGGCATGGGTGATCTGCACATGGTCGATGTAATGGTGGTTCCACAGCGGCTCCAGCAGGATGTTGGCGAAGCGGAACACCATCACGTTCTGCACCGTGCCTTTGCCCAGGTAGTGGTCGATGCGGTAGATCTGCGGCTCGTTCAAGTGGCGATAGAGGCCGCGTTGCAGGGTCTGGGCGCTGAGCAGGTCGTAGCCGAAGGGCTTCTCGATCACCACCCGGCGCCAGCCGTTGGCCTGTTTCAACAGACCCTCGTTGCCCAGGCCGTCGATGATGGAAGGGAACTCGGAAGGGCGTACCGCCATATAAAACAGGGCGTTGGGTGGAAACTCGCCCTCGATCAGCCCGCGCAGGCGGCGGTAGGCCTCGACATCGTCGGCGGGGTTGGAGTGGTAGTGCAGGCGCGTGCGGAAGCGCTCGAACGCCGCCGCGTCGAGCTTCTTGCCGAAGCGTTCGCTCAGCATCGCCGCCACCTCGTCGATCCACTGCTCGCGCCCGAACGCCTCCAGGCTGGAGGCCAGGATCACCATCTGTTCCGGCAGGCGTCCGGCCATCTCCAGGCGGAACAGGGCGGGGATCAACTTGCGGCGCGAGAGGTTGCCGTTGGCGCCGAAGATCACCAGGGTGCAGGGGTCGATGGCCTTCATGACGCGCCCCCTGCCGACTTCACGGCATGGCCGCCGAAGGCGTTGCGCATGAGCGAGAGCAGGCGGAAGCCGTAGCCCCGGTCATCCTGGCTGGCGAAGCGCATCTGCAAGGCCAGGGTCAGCACGGGTGCGGCCACGCCCTGATCCACCGCCTCGATGGCGGTCCAGCGCCCCTCGCCGGAATCGGCCACATAAGGGGCCACCTTTTCCAGGCCCTGGTCTCCCGCCAGCGCCTCGGCAGTCAGGTCCAGCAGCCAGCTGCGCACTACGGAACTGTGTCGCCACAACTCGGTGATCTGCGCCAGATCGAGCTGGAACGCCTGCTTGCCGTGCAGCAGCTCCAGGCCCTCGGCCAGGGCCTGCATCATTCCGTACTCGATGCCGTTGTGGACCATCTTGGTGAAATGCCCCGCCCCCACCGGCCCCACATGCGCCCAGCCGCGATCCGGCGCCGGGGCCAGGGCCTGGAGGATGGGCGTCATCGCCTCGGCCACTGCTGGCGTCGCCCCCACCATCAGGCAATAGCCGTTCTCCAGCCCCCAGATGCCGCCCGAAGTGCCCGCATCCATGAAGCCGATGCCGCGCTCGGCCAGCCAGGCGCCGCGCCGCTCGCTGTCGTGGTAATTGGAATTGCCGCCGTCGATGACGATGTCGCCCTCGCTCAGAAGGGGCGCGAGGGCCTCGATCTGGCGCTCGGTCGGGTCGCCGCTGGGGAGCATGAGCCAGACGATGCGCGGCCAGATCAGTTGCGCCACGGCGTCTTCCACTGAAGCCGCCGGGAGCATGCCGCACTCCTGCGCGAGCCCGGCGGTCACCTCCGCGCCCCGGTCAAATCCCACCACCTCAATCCCGTGACGGCGCATGCGCCGCACCATGTTGCCGCCCATCTTCCCCAGGCCAACCATCGCCATGCGCATCGTGTTCTCCTCGTGCTGAAATAAAGAAGGCCGCGCCGCATGGCCCGGCCCGCGCTATATATCGGCCCCATGCGTCACTTCCTGAAGGGAAAACCATGCAGTCCTTGCGTTGGCATCTGTTCACCGACCCCGCTGCGCTGGAGCAGGCCGCTGCGGAGGCCATCCTGCGGGCCGGGCGCGAGGCTGCGGCGCGCGCGGGCGTGTTCCATCTCGTCCTGGCCGGCGGCACGACGCCGCGCCGCGTTTATGAGCGCCTGCGTCGGGCTGAGGCGGACTGGGCGCGCTGGCGCGTCTATTTCGGTGACGAGCGCTGCCTGCCGCCGGATCACCCGGAACGCAACAGCCGCATGGCGCACGCGGCCTGGCTGGAGGGCGTACCGGTCCCGTCGGCGCAGGTTCATGTCATCCCTGCGGAAGACGGCCCCGTGCCGGCGGCGGCGGCCTATACGCGGACGCTGGCGGGGGTGGGCGAGTTCGATCTGGTCGTGCTGGGGTTGGGGGAGGACGGCCACACCGCCAGTCTGTTTCCGGGGCGGACCTGGGGCGATGCGGCGGCGCTGCCGGTGGAGAACGCCCCCAAACCGCCGCCGCAACGGGTCTCTCTCAGCCCGGCGCGGCTGAGTGCTGCGCGGCAGGTGTTGTTTCTGGTGAGCGGCGCGGGCAAGGCGGAGGCGGTGGCAGCCTGGCGCGCGGGGCGGGAGATCCCCGCCTGCCGCATCACCCCGGCGTCGGGGGTGGACGTGTTCCTGGATAGGGCGGCGTCCGGCCCGTAGCGCAGGCGCCCCCGCCTGCTCTGGAACGATGCAGGCGAGGGCGCCTGCGCTACGAGGGGGGCAGCCGATCCCCAGCGCGTCGTCCAGTGTGGGGCGAGATATTTCCGCCCTGGGGATGCCCAGACTTCCGGGGCGGGCTACTGCAAAGGCGCCGGAGCGGCGATGGCGTATCCCTGGGCGTAGTTGATGCCCAGTTCTTGCAGCCGCTGACGTATGTCCTCGTTTTCAACGAATTCGGCAATGGTGGCCAGGCCCATGACGTGGCCAAGGTGATTGATGGAAGCCACCATGGCTTCATCAATCGGGCTGCGCAAGATGTTGCGCACGAAGCTGCCGTCGATCTTGAGGAAATCCACGGGCAGGTTCTTGAGGTAGCCGAAGGACGAGAGCCCGCTGCCAAAGTCATCCAGAGAGAAGCGACAGCCCAGGCTGCGTAGCGCCTCGATGAAGCGGCGGGCATGGGTAAGCTGGGCGATGGCCGCCGTTTCCGTGATTTCAAAGCAGATGCGCGGGGGAGCGATGCCGGATTGCTGTACCTGGGCGACCACGTCGTCCAGAAATGCGGCATCGCCGATGGACTGCCCTGAGAGGTTGATGGCGACATGACGGAGGTCTTCCGGGTGTTCCATCAGCCATTTCAGCGATTGATGCACCACCCAGCGGTCGATGCGCAGCATCAGGTGATAGCGCTCTGCAGCGGGGAGAAAGGTGCCGGGGTTCACGATGTGCCCGGCGTCATCCAGCATGCGTAGGAGGATTTCGCCCTGCACGGCCTCTCCCACCTGGGGACTCAGCGATATCACCGGTTGCCAGTACAGCAGAAGCTGGGATTCGTCGATGGCCCGATTGATGCGCGAGACCCAACTCATCTCGCTGGTGCGGCGCGTCAGTTCGTCGTCGGCGGCGTGGTAGGTGCGGACGCGGTTGCGGCCCGCATCTTTGGCGGCATAGCAGGCGGTATCCGCGGCGGCCATGAGTTGGGCCGCGCTCATGCCGCCGTCCTCAATGGGAACCAGACCGATGCTGGCGCCTACCTGAAAGGGCTTGCCATCCCAGGCGAAACGGAAAGTGGCCAGGGATTCGAGCAGGCTCTCTGCCACCTTGTGCGCCGCTTCCAGGGAACAGTGTTCCAGCAACACGCCGAATTCGTCCCCCCCCAGTCGGGCGAGGGTGTCGGCATCGCGCAGCCGGGTTTGCAACAGGGCGGTGATCTGGCACAGCATCTGGTCGCCGGCGGTGTGGCCGCAGGTGTCGTTGACCACCTTGAACTGGTCGAGGTCGATATACAGCAGGGCGTGCTCGGCATCGGGCCGATCCACTAGAGCCTCGAGGCGGCGTTCGAACTCGCTGCGGTTGGCTATGCCGGTGAGGGCGTCATGGGTGGCGGCCCAGTCCACGCGCTTGGCCATGGCATGGGCGTGGGTGACATCATGAAAGACGAGCACGACGCCAATGATTCGCCCTTGTTTGTCGCGGATCGGTGCGGCGGAGTCTTCGATATTGAATTCCGCGCCATCGCGCCGGATCAGCATGGTGTGGTTGGCCAGTCCCACCACGACGCCTTCTTTCAGCACGGTCTCCACCGGGTTCCCGATGCGTATGCGGCTGGTCTCGTTGACGATGTGGAAGATGTGGTCCAGGGGGTGACCGGCGGCCTCCGCGTTGGACCAACCGGTGAGTTGCTCGGCCACGGCATTGATGAACTCGACCCGGCCTGTCACATCGGTCGTGATGACGGCGTCGCCGATGGAGGCCAGGGTGACCTGGGCGCGCTCCTTTTCCGCGAACAAACGGGTCTCCGCTTCATTCCTGCGGCGGATGTCCTCACGCAGCGCGCGGGTCATCTGGGCGAAGTCCCGCGTCAGCCGGGCCACCTCGTCCCGCGCCAGGTCATCCGGTAACTCCACGGCGTAGTCGCCAGCCGCGATATGGTCGGCGGCGGTGGAGAGTCGCGCCAGTCGTTGGGTCATGCGGCGCACCGCCAGCCAGGCAATGAGGCCGCCCACCAGGATCGCCAGCAGGGTGTAGGCCACCCCCTTTTGTGTCACGGCGCTCAGGTTGGCCCGGACTGGCGTGGCATCCAGCATGACGCGGGCGTGGCCGATGCTCTCCCCGGCCACAACGATCCGGGCAGCGCTATCCACCAGGTTTTCATGCCAGATCTGCTGTGGGTTGCCTGCGAGCAGGCGCAGGGTGTCCGGGTCGTCCAGCACCAGATTGAGCAGGCCTGGATCGGTGCTGGCCCGCACCTTGCCCTGCCGGTCCAGGATCAGGGCGAGGCGCAGGTTTTCCTCGGTCTTGAGGCTCTCCACCAGTTCCCTGAGGCCGTTCAGATCGTTGCTGATGAGCCAGGAGGGCGCATTGAGCGCCAGAGTGCGGGCCAGGCTACCCCCCTGATGGGCCAGTTGGCGCTGCATGAAGTCCTGCTGGCGGGAGACCATGTCCCAGACCACCAGTCCCATCAGCACGGTGTGCAGCAGCATGACACCGGCAATGATCCGGCCCCGCAGGCTGTGGAGGAAAAAGTGGACCCAGCGGTCCAGGGGCGTGGACACGAATCAACGGCCCTTGGGCGGTTTGATGGAGGCAGGCAGGCCGATGGCCCGGTCATAACGCCGTAGAAATTCCGTGACCGGCTTGTAGGCGTCATTTCCGGCCAGCTCGAAGTGCTGCTGGTCGATCCGGAACTGGCTTTGATCCACCTCCGGATCCTTATCCAGCCCGGCCAGGGTACGGGCGACGCGATTCGCCACCTCGGGCGCCACATCGTCTCGCGCCACCACGGCGTTGTGGGGCAGGGGCGGGGTGCGCCACAGCACCTTGAGCGCCTTCGCCTTGTCCGGATTGGCGCGGGACCAGGTGCGGAAGAAACGGGACGTGCTGCCGCAGGCGACGTACTCACCACCCCATGCGTTCAGAATGGATGAGAACTGGGAGCCGACATGGCGAATCTGCAAGCCTTTGATGTCCACCCCCTGGTCATGCAGCCACATCAGGGGTTGCAGGGTGCCTGCCAGGGCGGATGGGGAGGTGAAACAAAGCGGTTTCGCAGCCAATTCCTGGGGCGTGGCGGGGGCGTCCGCAGCGCGGGCGATGAACAGGCCGCGAAAATCGTCGTCCGGCGTCATCTTGGCGATGACGCGGTAACCATGATCGAAGCTGGCCACCGTCTGGGCCGGATTGGGCAGCGAGAAGTGGAAACGCCGGGCGGCAAGCTTGGCTTCATAGTCGGCGTAGTCGCGGGAGGCTTCCACCTCAAAACGGACGCCCGCGATCTTGCCTTCGAGGTAGCGCATGATCGGGGCGTAGTGGACGTAGATGTCCTGAGGGGTGCTGTAGGGGTGGATGCCGAAGACATAGGTGGTCGCCACAGGAGCGCTGCCGGTGGGGCGATATTCCTGGGCGTGGGTCGGCGCAATACAGACCGCCAGGAGCAAGCAGGCCAGCATTTTCATCATCATGTTTTGCTCCTGGTGGGAGGGGAAGGAAGGGTTAGGGAAGTGCTGAACAAATCAGGTCTGTCATTCCGGCGAAAGCCGGAATCCAGTTACATCAACGAACTGGAACGAACTGGACCCCGGCTTTCGCCGGGGTGACGAATAAATCAGTGTTTCCTTAGCCGATCCCCAGCGCCGCGCGGGTTTCCAGCGCCACAGTCAGCGCCGCCTCCGGGGTGGCGGCGAGGCAGTTGTAGTGGCCCATCTTGCGTCCCGCCCTGGCCTCGGCCTTGCCGTAGAGGTGCAGATGCACGCCGGGGTGCTTGAGCAAGGTCTCCCAACGCGGTTGCGGCTGCCAGATGTCGCCCAGGATGTTCACCATCACCACCGGAGAAAGCAGGCGCGTATCGCCCAGGGGCAGGCCGCACAGGGCGCGCACCTGCTGCTGGAACTGGTCGCAGGCGGTGGCGTCCAGGGTGTAGTGGCCGCTGTTGTGCGGGCGCGGGGCCATCTCGTTGAAGACGATGCGCCCATCCGCCAACACGAAGAACTCCACCGCCATCACGCCCACATAGTCCAGCCCGCGCGCGAGATGAACGGCCATGTCGCGCGCCCGATCCGCCAAGTCTTCGGGTACGCGGGCGGGGACGATGCTGAGGTCCAGGATGCCGTTGCGGTGCTGGTTTTCCGCCACCGGGAAGAAGGCCACGTCGTCGGCGGCATTGCGCGCCAGCACCACGGAGACTTCCCGCTCCAAAGGCAGGAAGCCTTCCAGCAGGCAGGGCACGCGGCCCATGCCGGCAAAGGCGGCCAGCAATTCCGCACGGCTGTTCACCCGCGCCTGACCCTTGCCGTCGTAGCCCAGGCGGCGGGTCTTGAGCAGGGCGGGGGCGCCGATGAGATTCCAGGCGGCGTCCAGGTCCGCTTCGGTTTCGATGTTGGCGAAGGGCGCGGTGTCGCAGCCGAATTCGCGCGCGCGGGTCTTTTCCAGCAGGCGGTCCTGCGCCACGGCGAGCACGGCGGCGGAGGGGGCCACGCGGCAGTGCTTCGCCAGCATTTCCATGGCGGCGGCGGGCACGTTCTCGAACTCGGTGGTGACGGCGTCGCACAGCCCGCCCATGCGCAGCAGGGCCACGGCGTCCTGGTAATCGGCCTTGAGGTGGGTGTCCGCCAGAAGCCCGGCGGGGGAGGCGGGGTCCGGGTCCAGCACCACGGTCTGGTAGCCCATGATGCGGGCGGCGAGGACGAACATGCGGCCCAACTGGCCGCCGCCCACCACGCCCAGGGTCGCCCCCGGCAACAGCGGACTCATTCCGGCAACTCCGCCGCCAGCACGGTCTCGGTCTGGCGAGCGCGGAAGGCGACGAGGCGCTCGCGCACGCCGGCATCTTCGTTGGCGATCATGGCGGCGGCGAACAGGGCGGCGTTGGCGGCCCCGGCCTCGCCGATGGCGAAGGTGGCGGTGGGAATGCCCTTGGGCATTTGCACGATGGAAAGCAGGGAGTCGATGCCCTTGAGCGCGCGCGATTGCACCGGCACGCCCAGTACGGGAAGGTGGGTCTTGGCGGCGGTCATGCCTGGCAGGTGGGCGGCCCCGCCGGCCCCGGCGATGATGCATTTGAGGCCGCGCCCGGCGGCATTTTCGGCGTATTCAAACAGCAGGTCGGGGGTGCGGTGGGCGGAGACCACGCGCTTTTCGAAGGGAATGCCGAGTTGGGTCAGGAGGTCAGCGGCGTGGCGCATGGTGTCCCAGTCGCTGGTGCTGCCCATGATGAGACCGACTAAAGGTGTGCTCATGATTCAGGTCCGTTCGGAGAGGCGCGCATGATACCGCCAGCGCTCTGCTCCCCGTGCCTGCATGCCGCCCCTCCTGGGCTTCGCTCAAGCCGTGGCGGCCACTTCCTGTTCCACCAGTTCGAGTGATTCCAGCACCTGACGCGACAGCTCGGTGAGTCGCTTGGCTTCCTGCTCCGCCAGGGCGTTTTGGCCTGAGTGGGCAAGGTGATAAATCCGGTGATAGATCTTGTGCAGGATCCGATGCGGGACATCAATGCCCGCATAGGTGTCAAGGTGGCCGAAACGTTCCTGACCGGCCCCGTGATACCACTTGCCGAACGCGCAGTCGGTGTGCTCAAGCGGGGAATACTCCGGTTCAATGTCCAGGCCGGATACCAGGGCGTAGGCGTAGGACCGCCACTTGATGTGGGCGGCTTTGGCCTTGCGCAGTTCGCTAAGGATTTGGTGCTTTTGTGCTTCAGTCACGGTTGAGCCTTTCAGTTGAAAAATGGGGGAGGGCGGCCCGGGGCGGAGGTGGCGCGTTCAGGCCCAGAATTTCCACCAGATCCGCTTGCGGGACTGGATGGCGTGTCGCGCCTCCCGTTCCCATTGGCGGGTGCAGTAGCCAGCGTCGCGCAGGGCCTTGGCGTATTGCTTGTCCGTTACGCAGATGTGGTCGCGCAGCCAGTGTTTGAGGAAGTTGATCAACTCGAAGGCCACCATCTTGTTTTCCATCACGGACTTGCGCGCGATGCCCTCAACCTTGTCGATGAAGGCCTTGTGGGCCGCCTGATGGCTGACGAAGGCGGCTTCGTCGTAGCCCGCGTTGACCATGAGTTGTTCTTCCAGTTCGAAATGGGTGAAGGTGTAGTCGATCAGCGCGTCGAGAGTCGCTCCAATCACCTCCTCGCTCTTTCGTTCCACCACCGCGTGGAACAGGCGGTTCAGGATGTCGATCAGGGTGCGGTGCTGATGATCGATTTCTTCGATGCCCACGCTGAGGTCGTCTGACCATGTAAAAACCCCGTCCATATTGTTGTCTCCAGGTTAGTCATGTTTGGAACGTGGTTATTGCAAAAAGATGAATACTTGGTCAAGCGGCAAATTGTTTTGATGGCGGTTCGGCAACTGACATTTGTCCAACCCAATCCCCGTCAGGGCTTGCTGGCGAGATGGCGAGTGGCCTGGATGTCTCCGGTGTGGCGTGCGAGCGCCCAGCCCGATTCGTGATGATCTGACGCGCAAACAGGCCGGCCTCAGGACTCCAGCACCAGTCGGTAGCCGACCCCCGTTTCGGTGCGCAGGTGGCGCGGCTGGGTGGGGTTGGCCTCCAGCTTGCGGCGCAGGCCGGTCATGTAGACGCGCAGGTAGTGGGTGTCGTCGGCGTGGCTGGGGCCCCACACCTCCCGCAGCAGTTGGCGCTGGGTGAGCACCCGGCCCGCGTTGGCGATGAGCAGGGTGAGCAGGCGGTATTCGATGGGGGTGAGGTGGATGTCTTCCCCGCTCCGGGTGACGCGCCGCCGCGCCAGGTCCACGGTGATGGAGCCGAAGCTGATCTGGGCGTTTTCCGTAACCGCCAGTTGGGCGCGGCGCAGCAGGGCGCGCACCCGCGCCAGCAGTTCCGCCACGCCGAAGGGTTTGGTCAGGTAGTCGTCGGCCCCGGCGTCCAGGGCGACCACCTTGTCCTTTTCGTCCACCCGGGCGGAGAGGATGAGGATGGGCGTCGAGGACCAGGTGCGCAGATCCCGCACCACCTCCACCCCATCCCGATCCGGCAGGCCCAGGTCAAGGATGATGAGGTCCGGCTTGCGCGTGCCCGCCTCCACCAGGCCGCGTTCCGCCGTGCCCGCCTCGGTCACGGCGCACCCTTCCGCCTCCAGGGAGGTGCGCACGAAGCGCCGGATCTGGGGTTCGTCTTCGATGAGGACGACATGGCGGGGGGCGCTACGTTCGGCTTCCATCAGACCTCCTGCGGCGGTGCGGGGGGCTTGCCTGCGGGCAGGGTGAGGGTGAAGCGGGCGCCGCCTTCGGTGCGGTTTTCCGCCCGCACCATGCCTTTGTGGGCCTCGACGATGGCGCGCACGATGGCCAGCCCCAGGCCCACCCCGGTCACCGCCGATTCGTCCTGGCCGCGCGTGAATTTCTCGAACAGATGCTCTTCCTTGCCCGGCGGCAGGCCGGGGCCGTTGTCGGAGACGGTAATCATGGTGCGGTCGCCCGCATGGCGCGCCTCCAGCTCGATGACGCTGCCCGGCGGGGTGTACTTCGCTGCGTTTTCCAGCAAGTTGCAGAACACCCGCTCCATCAGCACGGCATCGAATTCCAGCAGCGGCAAGTCATCCGGGATGCGCACCCGCACCTCGTGCCGGGACAGGGGGCCGGCCAGGCTGCGCAGCGCCGTCCCCACGACCTCTTCCAGGGGCTGCCATTCCCGCTTGAGCTGAATGCTGCCGTTCTGAAGCCGGGCCATGTGCAACAGGTTGTCCACCAGCAGGCTGGTGTGCAGCGCCTGGGTGCGGATGGTCTGGGCGATGTCGGCCTGGGCGGGGGGCAGGGGCGGCCCCGCCAGGGGCAGGGTGTCGGCCAGCCCCGCCAGCACGGTGAGAGGGGTGCGCAGATCATGCGAGAGGGCGGACAGGAGGCCGTTGCGCAGTCGTTCCGATTCCATGCGGATGAGCGCGTCCTGGGCCACCTCCACGTAATGCACCCGCTCCAGCGCCTGCCCGATCTGGGCCGCCAGGGTTTCCAGCAGGCGCGTTTGCTCCGGCAGGAAGAGCAGGCGTTTCTGGGTCGGTTCCAGGGCCAGCACCCCGCGCGTGCGCATGGGCGCCTTCAGCGGCAGGTAGTGCATGGGCGCGCCGGCCAGACTCTGGGCACCCAGTCCGGCGGGTTGCTGGTGGTCGTAGACCCACTGGGCGATGGCCGGGTCCAGGGGGAGCGCCCCGTGGTCGAGCGGCACCGAGGGGCTGTGCACCTTGTCGTGGGCGTCCGGCAGCAGGAGGCAGACCTTGGACTGGAACAGCCCTTCCAGGTGGCTGCGGGCGGATTCCACGATCTGCTCCGGCAGCAGGGCGCCCGCCAGTTCCCGCCCCAGTTCGTTGATGGCGCGGGTGCGGCGTTCGCGGTAGGAGGCGATGCGCGCCTGATAGCGCAGGTTGGCGGCCAGGGAGCTGATGGTCAGGGCCACCGCCAGCATGATCAGAAAGGTCAGCAGATAGCGGGTGTCCGCCACGGTGAAGGACAGGTGCGGCGGCACAAAGAAGAAGTCGAAGGACAGGACGCTGGTTACCGAGGCCAACACCGCCGGCCCGCGACCATATCGCGCCGCGATCCACACCACTCCGAGCAGGTACACCATGATCAGATTGGCCAGATCCAGGTAGGCCGGCAGCGCCTTGGCCGCCAGGGTGGTGGCGGCGCAGACCCCCAGCGCCCAGGCGTAGCCCTCATGGCGAGGCCCGCCGGAGGGTTCCTGGTCCGGGTCCAGGGGCATGACGACCTGCTCGCCTGCCGGCGGGGCCTCGCTTTCATGGCCCACCACATACACATCCACATCCTGCGCCAGGGCGGAGAGACGGTCCGACAACGGTGCAATCAGGATGCGGGAAAGCCCGGTGCGCAGGCTCTTCCCCACTACCAGCTTGGAGACGTTGCGCCCCCGCGCGTAGGCCAGCAGGGTGGGCGCATCCTCCTGGCCGGAGAGGGTGGCGGTCTCCGCCCCCAGACCGCGCGCCAGGGTCAGGGTCTTCAGGATCTTGTCGCGGTTGGCATCCGACAGGCGTTGCAGGCGGGGCGTCTCCACATAGACCGCGATCCAGTCGGCGTGCAGGCTGGCGGCCAGCCGTGCGGCGGCGCGCACCAGCCGGTCGCCCCCCGCACCGGGTCCGACGCACACCAGCAACCTCTCCTTGGCCTGCCAGACGGACTGGATGGACTGGTCGCTGCGGTATTCCCGCATCTGCAAATCCACCCGGTCGGCGGTGCGGCGCAGGGCCAGTTCGCGCAGGGCGATGAGGTTGCCCTTGCGGAAAAAGTGGTGGACGGCCCGCTCCGCCTGCTGGGCCAGATACACCTTGCCCTCCTTCATGCGTTGCAGCAGGTCATCCGGCGGCAGGTCCACCAGGGCCACTTCGTCGGCCTGATCGAACACCCGATCCGGCAGCGTCTCGCGCACCTGGATGCCGGTGATGCCGCCGACGATGTCGTTCAGACTCTCCAGGTGCTGCACATTCACTGTGGTGTAGACGCTGATGCCCGCTGCCAGGAGTTCCTCCACGTCCTGCCAGCGCTTGGCATGGCGCGAACCGGCCACGTTGGAATGGGCCAGCTCATCCACCAGTATCAGCTCCGGCTTGCGGCGCAATGCCGCATCCAGATCGAACTCGCGCAGCTCGCGGCCCTGATAGGGGAGCAGGCGGGGCGGCAAGGTCTCCAGACCTTCCAGCATCCGCGCTGTCTCTGAACGGCCATGGGTCTCGGCCACTCCCACCACCACCTCGCGGCCCTCGGCCTGGAGGGTGCGCGCCGCGTTGAGCATGGCCCAGGTCTTGCCCACGCCAGGACAGGCGCCAAAGAAGACCTTGAGCTTGCCCCGACGGATGCGCTCGGCATCGGCTTCGATACGCGCGAGGAGGGCGTCAGGGTCAGGGCGAGTGTCGTCGGCAGACATGGTTTTGGATGATCGGCGAGGGGGACGCGCCGCTGGGGAGGGTGGTATTGACGTCAGCTTAAGGGCGGGGGGATCAATATTTCGCAAAGATTCCCCAGAGGGAACGGTGGTGGCTGGGGAGCAGGCGGCGGGAATATGGCCCTCCTATGGGAGTCCTTTTTCATTCATCTGTGCAGATTGTTAATTCAATTGACAATCTGCACGGACAGGTATTCCATGCCCCCCATGATCCCCCGCGAAGCCGCCTCCAGTCTTCTCCAGCTTGCCGGCTGGTACCCCGTAGTTGCCCTTACCGGTCCGCGTCAGGCCGGCAAGACCACCCTGGCTCGTTCCGTCTTTCCAGACAAGCCCTATGTCAGCCTGGAAGACGCCGACACCCGCGCCTTTGCACTGGACGACCCGCGCCGCTTTCTCGGCCAGTTTCCTGATGGGGCCGTACTCGACGAAGTGCAACGCGCGCCGGAGTTGTTCTCCTATCTCCAGACCCTGGTGGACGCGGGCACCGGCATGGGCCGCTTCCTTCTCACGGGCTCTCAGCAATTCGGCCTTACGGAAAACATCACCCAATCCCTGGCGGGTCGGGTCGGATTTCTCCACCTGTTGCCCTTCACCCTGGCGGAAACCCGCGACCTCTGGGCCGCCAAATCGCTGGAAGAAGTCCTTTGGCAGGGCTTCTACCCGCCCCTGCTGGACCGGGGCATTCCACCCCACATCTGGTTTTCCGACTACCTCACCACTTATGTGGAACGGGATGTGCGCCTGGCCCTGAATATTCGTGACCTGGCTGCATTCCATCGCTTCGTGCTGATGTGCGCCGCCCGCACCGGTCAGTTGCTCAACCTTTCAGCCCTGGCCGCCGACTGCGGCATCACCCACAACACCGCCAAGGCATGGCTTTCGGTGCTTGAAGCCAGCAGTCTCGTGGCCCTGCTCGCACCCTATCACCGCAACTTGGGCAAACGGCTGACCAAGACCCCCAAGCTCTATTTTCTGGATACCGGCTTCGCCGCCTGGCTGGCCGGCGTGCGTGAGGCCAGGGAACTGGTGCTGGGCAACTTGCGCGGGCCGCTATTCGAGACTCTGGTGGTGGCCGAATTCATGAAATTCAAACGCAACCACCTGCGACCGGAAGAGCTGTATTTCTGGCGCGACTCGGCGGGTCACGAAATTGACCTGCTGGTGGAAGCCGGGGACCGCCTGCTCGCCGTGGAATGCAAGGCCGGAAACACGGTGGCGCGTGATTGGTTTTCTGCCCTGGAGAAATTCAGTCACCTGGCCGGCAATGTGGCAGGCCTGATCGTCATGGGCGGCGATCAGGGACAGCCGCGCGGCGCGTACCCGGTCGTGTCCTGGAGGGACATAGGGGCGACGCTGACCGAGCGACTCGGCGTGGCTTGATTGGCTGTAATTCGGCCTTTACTGCCGGTGGCACACGTCGCCTTCTGCGTCGGCCGTGCAGCGTCTACCTGTCGTTGCCCAGTTCAAATCGTCTGATGATAGCTTTCTCGGCAGGCAACCTATACTCGTGACCAAGATGGACCATCAGGGATGATGGGCGGCTTTAGACCAGTGGTGTCTGAAGAGCAAACCTACTTCACCTTCCATGGGGAATGCTTTAGTGGTGTGACACAGTCACTTATACTACGTGCCACTCCTTGTCTAAGACTTGAGCACATCATGAAGCAGTATCTCGAGTTGGTTAGAAACGTTCTCGAAACAGGAACGCTTCAAGAAAATAGAACTGGCGTTCGTACATTCTCCACCCCCGGCGCAATGATGCGCTTTGATTTGGCAGATGGGTTTCCAGCCATTACCACCAAGAAGCTTGCATTTAAGACCGCCATCGGGGAGATGGTTGGTTTCCTTCGTGCATATAAAAGCGCAGCAGATTTTCGTGCCCTTGGCAGCAAGGTGTGGGATCAGAACGCCAATGAGAATAAACAGTGGCTGGAAAATCCATATCGAATACAGACTGACGATCTTGGCGAAATATACGGTGTGCAGTGGCGTCAGTGGCCAGCATACAAGGTACTTCAGGCATCCAATACTGCGCAGATTAACGACGCACAACAACGTGGCTTCAAAATCATCACCCAATTTACCGAGAACGGGATTGAGCAAGTCTTGCTTTACAAGGCCGTTGACCAGTTGCGTCAATGCCTGGATACTATTATCGCCAATCCATCGGATCGCCGAATTATTTTTCACGGATGGAATTGGGCACAGCTAGATCAGATGGCTCTTCCCCCTTGTCATCTGTTGTATCAGTTCTTGCCGAATGCGACGAGCAAAGAGATTTCGCTTTGTCTCTATATTCGCAGTAATGATTTAGGCCTTGGCGCGCCGTTTAATATTGCCGAAGGAGCTGCGTTGTTATCACTTGTTGGGAGGTTGACTGGCTACACACCTCGTTGGTTTACCTATTTCATAGGAGATGCACACATTTACGAAAACCATCAAGAAATGGTGTTGGCGCAACTAACGCGCAAACCTTACCCAAGTCCGAAATTGATTATTTCAGATAGAGTTCCAGAATTTTCAAAAACCGGAAAATATGAACCGAACTGGCTTGAACAGATTGAGCCGTCTGACTTTAGCTTGGAAGGGTATCAGCACCATGCTCCGCTAACGGCACCAATGGCTGTTTAAACTCTGTAGGTCTAATTTAAGAAATTTTGATGCTAATTTGGGTACTCAAAAACAGTTGTCATAGTTGAAGGCTTAGAATATCCCTTTTCGTTATATTCTATAGCACGAGCATAGGCAATCTGAATCCGCTCATTCTGAAGGGCTGCCATACCAACCCCAATCGTAGATATTTTTGTATTCATCGGGCAAACTACAATGTTGTAATTATCATGCTTACTGGCTAAATCTAGTATTAGATCTCTGACACTAAGCGGATCAACGCACGAAAAATAAAGTGTATCAACTGCCAATTGGGTTTGTTTGGTTCGCTCTACAAACTTTGATAGCTCATCAAAGAAACGCTTGTTAGTCTCATAGTGAGAAGCAGAAACAGAATTATTGGGATCGCCACACATTAGTGTCAATTGAGCCGGTTCAAACTGCTCAATTACTGCGGCAGCTCGCTCATGCTCAAACCCGGCCAGAACGATCAGATAAAGTCGCTTGGAAGGTACAAAACTTCCTGGATAGCCAAGTACAGATCGAACTTGCGAAACTCCTCTTGAGAGCCATACATGCTCAACGTCTGTATTGATACTATATTCTTCCGCACCAGTATATCCCATAAATAGTTTGCAAGATATATTGGACTGTTGAACCACTCTTAGCAGAATCAACAATAGCTCGTGAGTGAATGTTGTTGTGTCGATGAACGCATGATGCTCTATTAATACAGCAGCCAAATAGTCTCGAATTGCCTTTGAAATAGCATCAGCAGCTGCAATAGGCGAGTCCATATCAAGCTCTATTACTGTGTGCCGATCCCCGGCCATTTCTACCATGCGAGCCAAGTTGCGGTCTACCAAAGCATTAACATCTGAACTCTTAAAAAACAAGCAATGTGCGCTAGGAGTCAGGTTCAGTGTTTCAATAATTGAAAAACAACGACTCTCATAACTAGCCATACCAATAAAAAGCTCTACCCCTTTCGGGAAAAGATCGGACAACTCGCGAAGTGCAACTTTCTGGTTCATAACTCCAGCTCCAATGACATCTGAGCATCAACCACCTTGCCAAGTCGCCCGCTCTCAAACTCACTGATAGTTCGGTTAGGATTTTGCATAGCGGTTTGAAGTAATTGGTTCGTCACAAATAGATACCCAGAAAATCCAGTTGGGTCTAATTTAAAAAGTGGTGCCAAACGCCTTGTCATAACAAACCGCCGTGTACGCCCACGACCATCTTTTGTGCCAATGGCAGCCTCATAAAGATAACCGTGACGGACACCTAATTCCAAAATATTTAATACATCATCTGGCGGGGTCTCAGACAAAGCAATAGAAAATACTCGCCGTTCAGAGCGGTCTGACAAAAGAATAGCCTGAAAAATGCCGCCTAAAGACTGAATTAAATTTCTCAATTGCTTAAAGTGATGTGCAGAGGCGGCATCTTGATCTTCTGTTGCATCCTTTAGCAATTTATCAAAGGCACCAAAAAATAACGTATCGGCGCTGTTTCTAACTACAGCATCTTGTATAGACGGAGATATTAACTCTATAAATATATTGCTTGCTTGAGAAGTGGAACTCAGCCTGAGTTTCATTTCTTCGCCATACATAGCAGCAGCGTTATCTAAAAAATAGCGAACAATACCTGATGAGATGTGAACAAGTTGATCAAAGCCAGCATATGAGTAGGTCCTCATCTGCTTAGCTCCCAATCCCTTAATGTAGTCTGGTCTCGCATACCGGTAGGCATCATCACCGGGTCGAAAGCCCTTACCCTCTTTTTCCCAGTTATCCTTATGCTGGCGGGCGAGCTCATTTATTGCCTCCTCTTGTTCATTGTCCTGAGGGAAATAATCCCGCACAGAAACCTTGACACCTTGCTCTTCCAATCTTTTTGTCACAACATCAGCAACCCATTTTGGATAGGCCGCATTGGAATGCTTTCCCGTATATATGGTCGAGATGTCAACTTCCTTGAAATCGTGAGGCGATTCTATTCGCTGCTTGGTTGTTGTTCTCCAGGTTTTATACCCGCGTTGCGTTGAAATTTTGAATGAAACCTTGTTCCCCGTTCGAAAGGACACCCAATTATTCAGCACTTGAGTTTGAATTAAACTTAGATTGTCTGCGTCATCGAGGAGCAAGTAAATCGGCTTCTTGGGCATGCACTCTAATTGAGTAAGTTCGCATAGGAAAGGAAATAAAAAATCCCTATAGCCAACTAACGGACCTGAGTACGGTGTATAATTATCAGATATTCCAACTTTTCTCAGATAGGAACTCAATAATCCATAAACATCATCTATTGCCAGAATGGATTGTTTAAGTACATCCTGAGAGGTTTTTGTGTCAGTGATGCCAGCAATATCTGCCCCTGCTGATAGAAGTTTATTAATCACAAATTGACTACATAGTTTTTCTATGGATCGTTTTATCAGATCGCAGCTTAATGCGTTACCAGTGTGATCTCGGAGCGACTGCAACACCTTTGATGCCACAAAAAGTGACAACGAGTGTTCTGCCAAAACTAGGCCTGCATATTGATTGCTGATCCTTTCTAAATCTGTTAGATCGAGGTCTGTGGATTTTATGGTCGCGTAGAGCCCCAGATAGGGGAGATCAACTAGCGTTTTATTCTGCGAGAGCATCAAGCAGTCAGGTGCCATTTGGCGCAACATCATGCTTTTCCCGCATCCCCGGTGACCATGAATGAACACATGGCCTGGAGCATCAATTTCAAAGTTTTCAGATAGCGGTACGAAAAGCCGATTCATATCGGCTGCATCCATCATCTCTGGGGATGAAACGGCAAATGGGTTAGGGCTCATTTTCCCCACTCCTTTTTTGCCATATCAATGCCAGTAATAGCAGCCACGTCATCTTCCTTCCTCCAGTCAGCCGGAAGCTCAGGATAGCCCTTATCTTTTATAGTAAATGACTTGCGTTCAAGTGCTATGTTTTGGTCAATTCCATCAGCCGATTTGATTTTTGTAAAATACATTGATACTTCGATACGATCCGTTTGCATTGAGTGCAGCAGGAAGCGATTGCAGTATACGCGCTCGTGGTTTAGCTTATCGAGACGATCCATGACATCATCAATTAAATATTTCTCTGTGTTACCATTTTCGTCTTGGGGAATTTTGTATTTTTTAGAAAGCAGGTCAACATCAAAATCAAACTGAAGTTTGAAAGATTTGTTCAATCTGTCAGGTTTTGCTCCCACTATACATTTAGCATAATGATGGAAAAGCTCGCTCTCAGGCGGAAGATTGCCTTGATTTACATGGTGAAGTGAAGCACGTGATCGGTGTTCGCAAATTTCATCTGCGAATCTGACTATCGCCGCAACCAATCTGGGCCTTGCATCTGCACCACCAACTAGAGTGGTATCTAACAGAGCACCAATGGTATCTTTATCGTTATCAGAAACTGTGCGTCCACCATGTGCCTGAGCAATATCCGCAATCAAGCGATGTTCGGCCGAATCTTTTGCAATATCACCACCGTATTCCTTCAAAATAGGGAAGGCCTTTCGCGCGTGATTATCACGACCATCAATGTTGCCAGCGTCATGAACTCGAATTGCACATAGCAACAAATAAAGCTCATATGGATTCAGTGAGGCATCTTTTTGATCGAAGGTGCCCTCAATAAGATAGCCTGCATATCTGACCACTTCATCAAAATGAAGCTCACCATGATCTGTAAAAAACCCAGGTGATCTTGATAAACTAGAGAGCCCAGCATTTATGTAACGATAAACATAGGTTTGCAAGCTATGCACCAAGGATGTGTATCTATCCCAATATTTAACATGTTGATCAGCAAATTCGCCTTTTCTGTTACTGGCGAATTCCTCAAGCCTCAGTTCTAATGGGAGCCAATGGTCACTCATGGTCTAAATATCTTCCATATTCTTTAATGTTCTCATCCATGCTCAACGATGGCTTGAAACACAGCTTTTGCTAGTAGCGGAGGCACAAGATTGCCAACTTGCTGCTGCTGGAAACCGATGGAGCCAGTGAACCTGAACGAATCTGGGATTGATTGTAAACGAGCTGCTTCCCGTACTGACAAACCACGATCCTTCCACGGATGAACCAGCATATTTTTCCGGAAGTTTCCAATCACGACAGAGGGCTCATCCTCTTTGAGTCGCCTATAAATACCCGTGTGGCATCTGGAAACATCGGCATAATTTTTCATCAACCTTTGGGGGATGTCTTCCCAGTTGCCGCCTTGTGGGATGTAGCCATATCGCTTAACAATATGCGGCGCGTTATTGGTCACCACATTATTTCCACACTGCTCCAGTTTTTTTCGCATTAACTTGGCATAAGCGGATTCTGCCGCCCTTGAGTATTCTGTTATATCCGGCGCATCACCATTATCCAACTCAGGTAAATCAGAAATTGCATCTTTTACAGTACGATATTTTTTCACTGTTGGCTTCGGCTTTCCGATTTCGATTCCGTGCAATGAACCAATGATGAATAAGCGATTCCTTTTTTGTGGCACGCCGAAATCAGCCGAGTTCAGTACAAAATGGTGTGTAGTATATCCTAATATTTTGAACCCATCCAAGACGGCATCAAGAAAATAGCCGTTCTCTGTTTCGATTAAGCCTTTTACATTTTCAAAAACAACCCAGTCAGGTCGCACCTCTTTGACAAGCCTCACATACTCCATGTAGAGCCAGTTGTTGGCATTGAGCAGGTCGCGATTTTTCTGGTTCGAGGTTGAGAAACCTTGGCACGGGGGGCCCCCAAAAATAACCGAGGGTTGTTTCTTGTCAAACCCTTTGAAGTGCTTAGCCTTTACGGTGCGGATATCCTCGTTTAGCAGGATAGTGTGTTTGTGGTTAAGCGTGAACGTGGCGGCGGCGTGCTTGTCCAGCTCGACGGCATAGCGGACATTAATCCCGCTCATAGTCGCACCGATAGACATCCCCCCCGCACCGCTGAATAAATCAATTGCCTGCATTCCCACCCTCTCCTCGCGCGGGAACACCCTCTCCTCGCGAGGGTAGGGTATCACGAACATACTCACCCTGCTTCAACCATAAGATAACCAATTGGTTATTCGACGTCCCCCCGGTTTTCAGTAGCACTTGGGTTTAGAGTCTGTGGTTGATGTGTCTGATTTCCCAGCCAGGTGCTGGGCGAAGGCTGAGGGGGTCTAACCGCCCAACGCTTTCCACGGTCCATGAAGCTAAGGAGCCGCTGAACAAATGCTGATTACAGAGCGGCCGATGATACTGAAGCGCGAAGTGAACGCGATCGCGCGCGGTGAAGCGCGCAATTCGCCCTTGGGATATCGAGATCGGCGGTTTATAGGCCCCATTTCTGCCCCTTTATCGCCCAGCGGACGCAACTTGGGCATGAGGCACCAACAGCCATCACCGCGCCAGCACCAGCACCAGATTGGCCAAATCAAACAGGGTCAGGAGTTGCTGGCTGTTCTTGGTCAACCCCCGGTACCGAGTCTTCCTGTGCTTGAATAGGTCTTTTACGACATGGAAGGGATGTTCCACCTTGGCTCGGATGCGCGCCTTGGCGTACTCGATCTTCTCCAGCAACGCACCCATCGGGGTGTTGGGCAAGGCTTTACGTTTGCCTAGTCGCATCGCGACATGCCAGGTGACCGCCGTGTCCTGGTTCTCCGATCGCTTGCCCACCCCCTGGTCGCCGGCATCGGCAAAGACGTCCGTTTCTTTACCGTGTAGCAAGGCATGCGCCTGCGTGACGTCGTTGACGTTGTCCGGCGTGGTGACCACGGTGCGGATGAGGACCGATTCGGCGTCGACACCAATGTGCGCCTTCATGCCGAAGTACCACTGGTTGCCCTTCTGGGTCTGATGCATCTCGGGGTCGCGTTCGCCGTCATGATTCTTGGTGGAACTGGGCGCGGCAATGATCGTGGCGTCGACGATGGTGCCTTCCCTGAGCATCAACCCCATCTCGGCCAGATGGGTGTTGATGGCGGTAAAGATGGCCTGAGTGAGGTTGTGCGCTTCGAACAGACGTCGGAAGCGCAGCAGTGTGGTGGCGTCGGGGGCCGTCTCGCGCGCCAGATCGATCCCAACGAAGTGGCGGATGGCCTGGCTATAGTAGATGGCATCTTCGGTGCCTTCGTCAGAGAGGCCGAAACATTGCTGGGCGATGTACATGCGCAGCATGCGCTCCACGCCGATCGGCGGGCGACCCCGGCCTTCCCCCTTGGGGTAGGCCGGTTCCACCGCCGCCACCAGCGCCGCCCACGGTGTCACCGCTTCGATCTCGTCCAGGAAGCGGTCGCGTTCGCTTCTTCTTGGCGGCGTATTCCAGTTCAGAAAACTCGCTTGCACAGGCTTCCTTCTCTTGAATCTCGTCGGGAAAATTCTCTCAGCTCCGCCCGTCTCTGCGGGGCTCGGGGGCGGGGATTAAATCAGCGGCTCCCTAACGTTCGCGGCATTGAAATTACCAATGACAGGTAGCCGTCGTATTGCCGCCCGATAAGCTTGCGGGTCGAACGACAGCTATGGCCGATTATCTGCCAGTCACCAAGCCAAACGAATTTGCCCCCACAACAACGAAACCTGCGCTGGGCGGCTCCCTCGACCTCGCCTCACCTTCCGCTCAATGAAACGCCCGACATTCAACGTCCCCCCGCATCCAGCGCCAGGTTCAGCGCCAACACGTTGACCCTGGGCTCGCCCAGGACACCCAACTGGCGATCTTCGGTGTGTCTGGTCACCAAGGCGCGCACGGCAGCGGCATCGAGGCCGCGGGAGCGGGCGACGCGACCGGCTTGGTATTCCGCCGCCGCCGGGCTGATGTGGGGGTCGAGGCCGCTGGCGGAGGTGGTGACCAGATCCACGGGGATGGGGGCGGTGTTGTCGGGGTCGGCGGCTTTCAGGGCCGCGATGCGGGATTTCACGGCGTCCGCCAGGGCGGGGTTCAGGGGGCCCAGGTTGGAGCCGCTGGATGCCGCCGCGTTGTAGGGCATGGGCCCCGTGGCCGAGGGGCGGCCCCAGAAGTACTTCGGGTCGGTGAAGGGTTGGCCGATGAGTTCCGAGCCGACTACCTTGCCGTCCCGCTCGATCAGGCTGCCGTTGGCCTGGTGCGGGAAGACGCCTTGGGCGATGCCGGTAACGATCAGCGGGTAGAGGCCGCCGGTGATCACGGTGAGCAGGGCCAGCAGAGCCAGGGCAGGTTTGAGTTCTTTCAGCATGGTGAGTGCTCCTTTGGGAGTAGCTGATTTATTCGTCACCCCGGCGAAGGCCAGGGTCCAGTTCGTTGAGTCGCCTGGATTCCGGCTTTCGCCGGAATGACGGACCGGGTTTGTTTAGCGCTTCCTTACGCGAGGTTCAGACCGACCAGGATCAGGTCGATGGCCTTGATGCCGATGAAGGGGACCAGGAGCCCGCCCAGGCCGTACACCAGCAGGTTGCGTTGGAGCAGGGTTTCCGCGCCCAGAGGGCGGTACTTCACGCCCTTCAGGGCGAGCGGGATGAGGGCGATGATGATCAGGGCGTTGAAAATCACCGCTGAGAGGATGGCGCTGGCGGGCGTGGCCAGGCCCATGACGTTGAGCGCGTTGAGGGCCGGGTAGGTGGTGGCGAAGGCCGCCGGGATGATGGCGAAGTACTTGGCCACGTCGTTGGCGATGCTGAAGGTGGTGAGCGAGCCCCGCGTCATCAACATCTGCTTGCCGGTCTCCACCACCTCGATGAGTTTGGTGGGGTTGGAGTCCAGATCCACCATGTTGCCCGCCTCCTTGGCGGCCTGGGCGCCGGTGTTCATGGCCACGGCCACATCCGCCTGGGCCAGGGCCGGGGCGTCGTTGGCGCCGTCGCCGGTCATCGCCACCAGGCGGCCTTCGGCCTGGTATTGGCGGATGAGCTGGAGCTTGGCCTCGGGCGTGGCCTCGGCCAGGAAGTCGTCCACACCCGCCTCGGCGGCGATGGCGGCGGCGGTGAGCCGGTTGTCGCCGGTGATCATCACGGTCTTGATGCCCATGCGGCGCAGTTCGGCGAAGCGCTCTTTGATGCCGCCCTTGACGATGTCCTTGAGTTCCACCACGCCCAGCACGCGGGCATGGCCGGCGACGGTTTCCGTCACCACCAGGGGCGTGGCGCCGCGCTTGGCGACCTGCTCCACCTGCCGCTCCACCTCGATGGGGAACAAGCCGCCGCGTTCGGCCACGTAGGCGCGCACGGCATCGGCGGCGCCCTTGCGGATCTCGCGGCCTTCCAGGTCCACGCCGCTCATGCGGGTCTGGGCGGTGAAGTGGATGAAATGAGCGCCCAGCTCCTGCACATCGCGGCCCCGCAGGTTGAAACCCTGTTTGGCCAGTACCACGATGCTGCGGCCTTCCGGGGTCTCGTCCGCGAGGGAGGCGAGCTGGGCGGCATCGGCCAGTTCCTGCTCCGTTACACCGGCGGCGGGCAGGAAGTGGGTGGCCTGACGGTTGCCCAGGGTGATGGTGCCGGTCTTGTCCAGCAGCAGCACGTCCACGTCTCCCGCCGCCTCCACGGCGCGGCCCGAGGTGGCGATGACGTTCTTTTCCATCATGCGCCCCATGCCGGCGACGCCGATGGCGGAGAGCAGGCCGCCGATGGTGGTGGGGATGAGGCAGACCAGCAGGGCGACGAGCACGGTGACGCTGACCGCCATCCCCGTGCCGGCGCTGTGCACGCTGAACAGGGAGAAGGGCAGCAGGGTGGCGGTGGCGAGCAGGAACACCAGAGTGAGCGCGACCAGGAGGATGGTCAGGGCGATCTCGTTGGGGGTCTTCTGGCGCTTGGCTCCTTCCACCATGCCGATCATGCGGTCGAGGAAGGTCTCGCCGGGGTTGACGGTGATTCTGACCACCAGCCAGTCGGACAACACACGGGTGCCGCCGGTGACGGCGGAGAAGTCGCCGCCGGCCTCGCGGATCACGGGGGCGGATTCGCCGGTGATGGCGGATTCGTCTACCGAGGCCACGCCTTCGATCACCTCGCCATCGCCGGGGATGACCTCGCCGGCGGTGACCAGCACCACATCGTTCTTCCGCAGTTCCTCCGAGTTGACCGCATGGGCAGGGGCGTCGCGCCTGGGGGCGGCGAGTTTTTGGGCGATGACGGTGCGGCGCATGTTTTTCAACGCCGCCGCCTGGGCCTTGCCCCGGCCTTCCGCCATGGCTTCGGCGAAGTTGGCGAACAGCACGGTGAACCAGAGCCAGAGGGTGATGGCGAGGATGAAGGGCGCCGGAGCCTCGCCCTGCCCCAGCAGCGCCTGCACGAACAGGCCGCTGGTGAGCAGGCTGCCCAGCCAGACCACGAACATCACCGGGTTTTTCACCTGATGGCGGGGCGACAGGCGCTTTACCGCGTCCCAGGCCGCCGCCCGCAGGAGGGCGGCGTCGTAGAGGGTTTGAGTCTTGTGCATGAGGGGTTCCTTATTTCACGCCGATCATCTGCAAGTGCTCCACCACCGGCCCCAGGGCCAGGGCGGGCACGAAGGTGAGGGCGCCGACGACGATCACCGTGCCGATCAGGAGCAGCACGAACAGGGGGGTGTGGGTGGGCAGGGTGCCCGCCGAGACGGGGATGATCTTTTTGGCGGCCAGCGAGCCGGCGATGGCCAGCACCGGAATGGCCACCCAGTAGCGCGCCATGAGCATGGCCAGCCCCAGCAGGCCGTTGTAGAAGGGGGTGTTGGCGGCGAGTCCGGCGAAGGCGCTGCCGTTGTTGTTGCCGGCGGAGGAGAAGGCGTACAGCGCCTCCGAGAAGCCATGCGCGCCGGGGTTGAACAGGCCCGCCCGGCCCGCCTCCAGAGCCACCGCCAGGGCCGTACCCGCCAGCGCCGCCAGGGGCGGGGCCAGGATGGCGATGGCGGCCATCTTCATCTCGAAGGCCTCGATCTTCTTGCCCAGGTATTCCGGGGTGCGGCCAATCATCAGGCCGGCGATGAACACCCCCACCAGGGCGAACACGATCATGCCGTAGAGCCCGGAACCGACGCCGCCGAAGATCACCTCGCCCAGTTGCATCAAGCCCAGGGGAACCAGGCCGCCCAGGGGGGTGAAGGAGTCGTGCATGGCATTCACCGAGCCGTTGGAGGCGGCGGTGGTGGCGGTGGCCCAGAGGGCGGAGTTGACGATGCCGAAGCGGGTCTCCTTGCCTTCCATGTTGCCGCCGGCCTGGAGGTCGCTGGCCTGGGTGGACAGCCCCAGCCGCTCGAACAGCGGGTTGCCCGATTGTTCGGCCCCCACGCACACCGCCAGCAGGACCGTGAACACCAGGGTCATGGCGGTCAGGATCGCCGTCCCCTGGCGCAGGTCGCCGACAAAGCGGCCAAAGGTGACGCACAGGGCCGCCGGGATGAGCAGGATGGCGAGCATCTCCAGAAGGTTGGAAACCGGCGTGGGGTTTTCCAGCGGGTGGGCGGAGTTGACGTTGAAGAAGCCGCCGCCGTTGGTCCCAAGCTGCTTGATGGCGACCTGCGAGGCCACGGGGCCCACGGCGATGGTCTGGCTGGTGGTCTGGCCGGTGGCGGCGTCGGCGGGCTGCACCAGCGCCGCATCCACATGGGGCGAGAAGGTCTGCACCACGCCCTGGCTCACCAGGGCCAGGGACAGGAGCAACGACAGGGGCAGGAGGATGTAGAGGACGGAACGGGTCATGTCCACCCAGAAATTGCCCACGCCACCGGACTCCCTGCGGGTGAAGCCACGCATCAGGGCGACCAGGACGGCCATGCCCGAGGCGGCGGAGAGGAAGTTCTGCACCGTCATGCCCAGCATCTGGGTCAGGTAACTCAGGGTGGTTTCGCCGCCGTAGCTCTGCCAGTTGGTGTTGGTGGCAAAGCTCACCGCCGCGTTGAAGGCCAGATCGACGCTGGCATTGCCCAGCCCTTCTGGATTAAGCGGCAGCCCGGCCTGAAGCCTGAGCAGGGCGTAGACCGCGGCAAACCCCAGCAGGTTGAAGGCCAGCAGGGCGAAGGCGTAGCGGGTCCAGGGCATGTCGTCGTCGGCGCGCACGCCGCACAGCCGGTACAGGCCGTGTTCCAGGGGGCGCATCCAGCGGGCGAAGCCGGGCAGTTCATCCCGGTACACCCGCGCCATGTAAAGCCCCAGCGGCCAGGCCAGCCCCAGCAGGGTGACGAGGTAGAGGGCGAGTTGGAAATAGCCGTTGCCGCTCATGAGAAGTCCTCCGGAAAGAACAGGACGGCCAGCAGGTAGACGAAGACGCCTGCGGCGGCGAGGAGCGCGATGAGGTGGAGCGTGTTCATCCGCGCCTCCGGTTTTGCTCGAAGGCCAGCGCGAGGGCTGCGCAGAGAAGGAAGAAGCCCGTGGTGAGGGCGAGGGGGATGAGGTCCATGACATCTCCTGGGTGGGGATGCCCGGACTGTAGTGACGCGCGGGTAAAGGCCGGGCTAAGACCGGCGGGGCAGGGTGCTAAGAAGGCGTAAAGGGGGAAGTCAGAACGGCAGCGCCGCCTCCGGGGCTGCGCCCAGGATGACGCGGCGGAAGTCGCTCTGGATGCGCGCCAGGGCCGCTTCCGTGTCCGCCTCGAAGCGCAGCACGATCACCGGGGTGGTGTTGGAACCGCGCATGAGCCCGAAGCCGTCGGCGTATTCGACGCGCAGGCCGTCGATGGTGAGCACTTCCTGCGCGCCGTCGAAGCGGGCGGTGGCGCGCAGATGGTCGATCAGGCGGTGCGGCTCGCCTTCATTCATCTTGATATGCAGTTCCGGGGTGCTGACGGAGTCCGGCAGGGCGTTGAGCACCGCGCCGGGGTCGGCGTGGGCGGAGAGGATCTCCAGCAGGCGCGCGCCGGCATAGAGGCCGTCGTCGAAGCCGTACCAGCGCTCCTGGAAGAAGACATGGCCGCTCATCTCGCCCGCCAGGGCGGCTCCGGTCTCCCGCATCTTGGCCTTGACCAGGGAGTGGCCAGTCTTCCACAGCAGGGGCTCGCCGCCGTGGTTGCGTATCCAGGCGTACAGGTTCCGGGTGGATTTGACGTCGAAGATGATCTGCGCGCCGGGTTGCCGCGCGAGCACGTCGGCGGCGAACAGCATGAGCTGGCGGTCGGGGTAGATGATGGCGCCATCCTTGGTCACCACGCCCAGACGGTCGCCATCGCCGTCGAAGGCCAGGCCCAGTTCGGCGTCGCTGGTCTTCAGGCGGGCGATCAGGTCGGCCAGGTTCTTGGGCACGGAGGGGTCGGGGTGGTGGTTGGGAAAGGTTCCATCCACCTCGCAGAACATCTCCTCCACCGCGCAGCCCATGGCGCGATAGAGCGCGGGGGCGTAGGCGCCGGCGACGCCGTTGCCGGCATCGACGAGGATCTTCATGCCGCGCCGGGGACGAACGTCGGAGGCGATGCGGTCGATGTACTCCCGGGCGATGTCGTAGGTGCGGTAGGCGCCGTCGCCGCTGGCGTAGTCGTCCGTCTCGATGCGCCGGAGCAGGGCCTGGATGGCGTCGCCCGCCAGGGTCTCGCCCGCGAGCACCATCTTGAGACCGTTGTAGTCGGGCGGGTTGTGCGAGCCGGTGACCATGACGGCGCAGCCGGCCTTCAGGTGATAGGCGCCGAAGTAGGTCATGGGCGTGGCCACCAGCCCCAGGTCGATGACGTTCATGCCGGCGGCGCGCAGGCCGCGCGCCAGGGCGGCGGCGAGGGTCGGGCCGGAGAGGCGGCCATCACGTCCGATCACGATGTCGGTCTGCTGCCGGGCGCGGGCCTCGGAACCCAGGGCGCGACCGATGCGTTCGACGCCATCCTCGGTCAGGGTTTTGCCGACGATGCCGCGGATGTCGTAGGCCTTGAAGATCTCTGCGGGGATGGTGGACATGGGGGCTCGGTGCGGGCTGGAAAGGGCGGATTATTCCAGACCTCCCGCCACGTCACTCTGGTTCGAACGGGCAAAAAAAGCGGCGCCAGTAAACCGGCGCCGCGGAAAACCGCCATTGCGGCGGTCAGGGAGGTGACCGAATTCTAGTCTTGGGGAGGTTGAGCGAAATAGGTAGTTTTACCTATATTTGCCCGCGGAAGCCGCGTGGCTATTGGGTTGTAGGGCTATTCCCACAGGTTGATGGCCATCATGGCGCGGGGGGGGTTCGGTTCTACAATGCGCCCGGTCTTCATCGTGCGCCTTCTCCATGTCCGACCTTACCGTCCTGCTCGAAAAGTACAGCAAACCCGGCCCGCGCTATACCTCGTACCCCACCGCGCCCTATTTCCACACGGGTTTTGGCGAAGCGGACTGGCTGGAAGAGTTGCGCCTGACCTACGACACCGACCGGGAACTGTCGCTCTATATCCACATCCCCTTCTGCGACACGCTTTGTTACTACTGCGGTTGCAACATGGTGGCCACCGGGCACTACGAGAAGGCGGAGGAATACCTGACCTATCTGGAACAGGAGCTGGACCGGGTGGCGAAACTCACCCGTCCGGGCCGCCTGGTGCGGCAACTGCACTGGGGCGGCGGCACCCCCACCTATCTCAAGCCTGCCGACATCCGCCGCGTCATGGGCATGATCCGTGATCGCTTCACCCTCGCCCCGGACGCCGAGATGGGCTGCGAGGCGGACCCGCGCGAACTCACCCGCGCCCACCTGGAGGCCCTGCGCGAAGGCGGCTTCAACCGCCTCTCCCTGGGGGTGCAGGATCTGGACGAAACCGTGCAGAAGGCGGTCAACCGCGTGCAGCCGCGCGAGTTGATCGAACAGGTCTACGCCTGGGCGCGCGAACTGGGCTTCCATAGCATCAACATGGACCTCATCGTCGGCCTGCCGCACCAGAACGTGGAGAGCTTCGCCCGCACCCTGGACGTGGTCACCGCCTGGGCGCCGGATCGTTTCGCCATCTTTGCCTACGCCCATGTGCCGTGGATGAAGAAGCACCAGAAGCTCATCAACGAGAGCGACCTGCCCAGCTTCGCCACCCGCCTGGAACTGCAAGACCTGATCCACCGGCGTCTGGACGCCGCCGGCTACCTCAACATCGGCATGGACCACTACGCCAAGCCCACGGACGAGATGGTGCTGGCCCAGCGCACCAAGACCCTGTGGCGCAACTTCCAGGGCTACACCACGCACAAGGACTGCGACATCTACGCCTTCGGCGCCTCCAGCATCAGCCAGACGCTGGATTGTTATATGCAGAACGAGAAGAAGCTGGGTCGTTACCAGCAACTGGCGGGCGCTGGCCATCTGCCGGTGGAACGCGGCCTGCGCCTGACCCCGGAGGACCACCTCCGGCGCGAGGCCATCACCCGCGTCATGTGCGATCTGGAGATGGACATGCCCGCCTTCGGCCAGGAGATGGGTATCGACTTCGCCGCCCATTTCGCCGACGCCCTGGCCGAACTGCCGGCCCTGGCGGCGGACGGACTGGTGGAATTGACAGCGGAGAAGATCGTCGTCACCGACCTGGGGCGGCTGTTCCTGCGCAACATCGCGATGTGCTTCGACAGCTATCTCAAGCAGCCCAGCGAGGGCGGGCCGAGGTATTCGCGCACGGCGTAGACGTCATGTGCATATACGTTCGCAGTTGTTTGAATTGACAAATATTTTCGTGGCGGCGGCGAGGATGTTGCTGTACCGTCCTCGCCGCGACTGACGTGTTGGAGGCCGCACAAAAACTAAGGAGGCATATGCCATGCAGAAGAATGTCTTGTGTTTGATCCTATCGATGTGTCTTGTTTTGCCGGGTGCGGTACAAGCCGGCTTGATTAACCGCGGTGGTGGCATGATTTACGACAATGTGCTCGACGTCACATGGCTGCAGGATGCCAATTACGCCATGACCAGCGGGTATGACGCGGATGGCCGTATGAACTGGATGCAGGCGCAAGTATGGGCGGCGAATCTAGTGTATGGAGGCTATGACGATTGGCGTTTACCGACGATGGTGGATACGGGCGCGAGTGGATGTGACGCTGCCAACAGTGGCACCGATTGTGGCTCAAACGTGCAGACGGTGAGCGGCTCTACGGTGTACAGCGAGATGGCGCACATGTACTTCAATAATTTGGGTTTGAAGTCTTACTACTCCCCCTCGGGCACTATCCAAGCGGACTCTGGCATCTTTGGTAATGGCGTCATGGGTGGACAGAACAACGTAGGGCTGGTCCAGAACTTACAGTCCTACTCGTACTGGACCAATGTGGAGTACGCGCCCGATACCAATTTCGCGTGGGATTTTGACATGGATGAGGGTGGTCAAGACCCGCCTAGCAAGGGCAATGGTCTCTATGTCTGGGCTGTTCGCAGCGGTGATGTTGCCGGTGTGCCTTTAGGCAACGTGCCGACGCCCACGACATTGTTGCTGATGGGGTTAGGGCTGGCTGGGCTGGGTGTTGTGCGGCGGCTTAGGTGATTGTGATTGCGGGGGAGGATCGCCGACATCCAGAAGAATTGTTCACGCCTTCTGTTTGCCCCCGCCTTAAGAGGGTGCAGGTGATTGATGGGCTTGATATTTTTTTAGCCTGACGCTTAGGCAAGGTGCATGGTTGGGGGGGTATGTTCAGCCGGGGGGGGCGAACACATTCCTCCCTGTTTTGCCTTCTTTCTCATGAAATACCTAAAACACGAACTCCCCCTTCTCTTCGCCCTCGTCATCCTCGCCGCCGGTCTGGCGCTGGAGCACAGCGCCGTTCATCAAGGCGGTCTGCCGCTTTGGGGGCTGTTGGGGGTGATCCTGGTTGCCGTCATGGCCGTGGCCCTGCGCATCAGCCACCACGCCGAGGTGCTGGCCATCCGCCTGGGCGAGCCCTACGGCACCCTGATCCTCACCCTGGCGGCGGTGTCGGTGGAGGTGGTGATCCTGGTGGTGCTGCTGCAAGGCGCGCCCAACCCCACCCTGGCGCGGGATACGGTGTTCGCCGCCGTGATGCTGGACATCAACGGCATCCTGGGCTTGGCCGCCATCGTCGGCGGTCTCAAGCACGGCTCCACGCCCTACAACCTGGATTCCGCCAACTCCTTCATCGCCATGCTGCTGGTGGCCATCGGCATCGGCATGTTCCTGCCGGATTTCGTGCCGGATGCCCAGTGGCAGGCCTATTCCCTCTTCTCGGTAGCGGTGATGGCGCTCATGTACGCCGGCTTCCTGCGCTTGCAGACGGTGGAGCACCGCACCTTTTTCGAGCACAGCGCCGGCCTGGATGAAGAGGCGCACGACACCGGCCATAGCCCGAACTCGCTTCATGTCGGCGTGATGCTGGGGGCTATCGTCCTGGTGGGCCTGCTCTCCGAGGTGCTGTCGGCGCTGCTGGATGCCGGTCTGGCGGGCAGCGGCCTGCCCAAGTCCATCCCCGCCGTGTTGGTGGCGCTGATCTCCGCCAGCCCGGAGATCCTCACCGCCTTGCGCGCGGCCCAGGCCAACCGTATGCAGACCACGGTGAACATCGCCCTGGGGGCGTCGCTGGCCACAGTGTTGCTGACCCTGCCGGTGATCGAAGGTCTTGCCCTGTTCAGCGGCGAGCGCATCGTCATGGCGCTGACGCCCATGCAGGGCGGCCTGTTGCTGCTCACCCTGCTGGCGGTGATGAACAACCTGCACGACGGCGAGACCAACGCCATCGAGGGCATCAGCCATTTCGCCCTGTTCGCGGCCTTCGTGGCGTTGGTGGCGCTGGGCTTGCTGTAGGCGGGTTCCACCCGCCGGGCGGGGTGGGGCCGCGTGATAAACTCGCGCCCGTCTCCGCGTGGCCTTTCTCTCAATCTCTGCGCCCGTGGAGCATGTCGTACCGACATGAAATCAAGCCGGATCGTTCTTAATCAATGGGTTGCCGACACTTGGGTGGATGGGTTGCCTGGTACATATCTTGTTAGCTAGTTGAAGGAATCGTTTGATGACTGCCAATGTGGAAACCCTGGACGGCCTGAATCGCCGCCTGACCCTTAACCTGAATGCCGCCGAGATCGAAGCCGAGATCGGCAAGCGGCTTGCTCAGGTGTCGCGCAATGTACGCATCGACGGCTTCCGCCCCGGCAAGGCCCCCAGGCAGATGGTGGCGGCCCGCTACGGTCACGAGATTCGTGGCGAAGTGATGGGCGAAGCCCTGCAAAAGGCCTTTGGCAGCACCGTCGACGAGCTGAAGTTGCCGGTGGCCGGCTATCCCCGCTACGAGATGGCCGAAGGCGGCGCTTTTACCGCCACCTTCGAGGTGTTCCCGGAGATCCAGCCCGGTGATGTGAGCCAGATTCAAGTGACCCGCCCGGTGGTGGACGTGACGGACGCCGATGTGGATCGCACCCTGGAGGTGTTGAAGAAGCAGCGCGTGCAGTACCACGCCGTGGAGCGCGTTTCCCAGACCGGCGACCGGGTGCATGTGGATTACGAAGGCCGTATCGGCGGCGAGGCCTTCCCCGGTGGCGAGGCCAAGGACTTTCCCGTGATTCTGGGCGAAGGCCGCACCCTGCCGGCCTTTGAGGGCGCGCTCTCCGGCATGGCGCCGGGCGAGGCCAAGACCTTTGATGTGACCTTCCCGGACGATTATTTCGCCAAGGAACTGGCGGGCAAGACCGCCACGTTCAGCGCCACGGTGAAGTCCGTGCATGAGCCCCGTTTTCCGGACATGGACGATGACTTCGCCCGTAGCCTGGGGGTGAATGAAGGCGGTGTGGTGCGGTTGCGGGAAGAGGTGGGCAGCAATCTGGCGCGCGAGGCCAAGCGCCGCGTCGCCGCTCGGGTGAAGGAGCAGGTGCTGAACGGTCTGCTGGCCGGGGCGCAGTTCGATGTGCCTTCCAGCATGGTGGCGATGGAGCGCCGCGCGCTGCTGGAAAAGGCGGTGAGCGATCTCAAGGAGCGCGGCCTCAAGGAGGCGGATATCAAGCTGACCGAGGAGATCTTCGATCCCCAGGCCAAGCGCCGTGTGGCTCTGGGTCTGCTGATGGACGCCCTGGTCACCGCCCATGGCATCCAGGCCGGCGAAGAGCAGGTGCGCGCCCTGGTGGATGAGTTCGCCCAGAGCTATGAAGACCCCACCGAGGTGGTGTCCTGGTACTACCAGGACGCCAGCCGTCTGAACGAGGCTCGCACCCTGGTGCTGGAAGAGAATCTGGTGAACTGGGCGCTGGAACGCGCCCAGGTGACCGATGCGCCGATCACGCTGGAACAACTGATGGGGAATCATTGATGAGCCGTTGGACCATGGAGCCTTCCGACCTGGGTGTCATCCCCATGGTCGTCGAGCAGAGCGGACGCGGTGAGCGCGCCTATGACATCTACTCCCGCCTGCTCAAGGAGCGCGTCGTGTTCCTGGTGGGGCCGGTGAACGATGTCAGCGCCAATCTGGTGGTGGCCCAGTTGTTGTTCCTGGAGTCGGAGAACCCGGACAAGGACATCTTTCTGTACATCAACTCCCCCGGCGGCTCCATCACCGCCGGCATGGGCATCTACGACACCATGCGTTTCATCAAGCCGGACGTGTCCACCCTGTGCGTGGGCCAGGCGGCCAGCATGGGCGCCTTCCTGCTCTCCGCCGGGACCAAGGGCAAGCGCCATGTGCTGCCCAACTCCCGCGTCATGATCCATCAGCCTCTGGGCGGTTTTCAGGGCCAGGCCACGGATATCGAGATCCACGCCAAGGAGATCCTGTACCTGAAGGCCAAACTCAATGGCCTGCTGGCGGAACACACGGGCCAGCCCATCGAGACCATCGAGCGGGATACGGATCGGGACAACTTCATGAGCGCGGAAGCTGCTGTGGCTTATGGGCTGGCGGACAAGGTGTTGAGCAAGCGCGGCGATCCGGCGTGACGGGCTTAGTAGTTGACTGAAATAATCGGGTAATATTCGGTTCAGGTTGAAACAGGGGTAGGCAAATGGCGGACCGCGACGAAAAACTGTTGTATTGCTCCTTCTGCGGCAAGAGCCAGCATGAGGTGAAGAAGCTGATTGCCGGTCCTTCGGTGTTCGTCTGCGACGAGTGCGTGGACCTGTGCAATGACATCATCCGCGAGGATGTGCAGAAGGACACCACCAAGGAGAGCGGCGACCGCCTGCCCACGCCCATGGAGATCCGCGACGTGCTGGACCAGTACGTGATCGGCCAGGGCATGGCCAAGAAGGCGCTGGCGGTCGCGGTGTACAACCACTACAAGCGCCTGCGCCACCCCGGCGGCGCCAAGGACGACGATGTGGAGTTGTCCAAGAGCAACATCCTGCTCATCGGCCCCACCGGTTCCGGCAAGACGTTGCTGGCCCAGACCCTGGCGCGCCTGCTCAACGTGCCCTTCGTGATGTCCGATGCGACCACCCTGACCGAGGCCGGTTATGTCGGCGAGGACGTCGAGAACATCATCCAGAAGCTCTTGCAGAAGTGCGACTACGACGTGGAAAAGGCCAAGAACGGCATTGTCTACATCGACGAGATCGACAAGATCTCGCGTCGCTCCGAGAACCCTTCCATTACCCGCGACGTGTCCGGCGAAGGTGTGCAGCAGGCCCTGCTCAAGCTGATCGAGGGCACTGTGGCTTCCATCCCTCCCCAGGGCGGGCGCAAGCACCCGAACCAGGAATATGTGCAGGTGGATACCTCCAACATCCTGTTCATCGTCGGCGGCGCATTCAGCGGCCTGGAAAAGGTGATCCGCAACCGCACCGAGAAGTCCGGCATCGGCTTCGGCGCCGAGGTGAAGTCCAAGGACAACCGCAAGGACGTGGGCGAGGTGTTCCGCCTGGTGGAGCCGGAAGACCTCATCAAGTACGGCCTGATCCCCGAGTTCGTCGGTCGCCTGCCGGTGATCGCCACTCTGGAAGAGCTGGATGTGCCGGCCCTGATGAAGATCCTCACCGAGCCCAGGAACGCCATCACCAAGCAGTTCCAGAAACTGTTCCAGATGGAAAACGTGGACCTGGAATTCCGCGATGAGGCCCTCACCGCCATCGCCGAACGGGCGATCAAGCGCAAGACCGGCGCGCGCGGTCTGCGCTCCATCATCGAACACGCCCTGCTGGACCTCATGTTCGACATCCCCGGCATGAAGAACGTCACCAAGGTGGTGGTGGACGAGAAGTCCGTCAGCGGCGACAGCAAGCCCCTGTTGATCTACGCCGAACCGGCCAAGGCCGCCGGCTGATTCATCCCTGCGCCCGGCTTGAAATACCGCCGGGCGTCGCCAAGTACCCAGCCCATGGGGGCCTGATGCCCCGGAGAGCGCCATGAGCCAGACCCGTTTTACTGAACCCGTCACCCTGCCCCTGCTGCCCCTGCGCGACGTGGTGGTTTTCCCGCACATGGTCATCCCCCTGTTCGTGGGGCGGCCCAAGTCGATCAAGGCGCTGGAAACGGCCATGGAGGCCGGCAAGCACATCCTGCTGGTGGCGCAGACTTCCGCCGCCAAGGATGAGCCCAGCTTCACCGACCTCTATCAGGTCGGCGCCGTGGCCAGCATCCTGCAAATGCTCAAGCTGCCTGATGGCACCGTGAAGGTGCTGGTGGAAGGCAACCAGCGCGTGAGCGTGGACGAATACATCGACGAGGGCAGCTACTACACCGGTCGCGCCCGTCCCCTGCCCGAGACCGGCGTGGACAACGCCGAGATCGAGGCCATGCGCCGCGCCCTGCTGTCCCAGTTCGACAACTATGTGAAGCTGAACAAGAAGATCCCGCCCGAGATCCTGGCCTCCCTGGCCGGCATCGACGACGCCGGTCGCCTCACCGACACCATCGCCGCCCACCTGCCGCTCAAGCTGGAACAGAAGCAGGCGATCCTGGAGATGGCGGACCTGAAGGCGCGTCTGGATCACCTGATGGGCTTCATGGAGACCGAGATCGACATCCTCCAGGTGGAAAAGCGCATCCGTGGCCGGGTCAAGCGCCAGATGGAGAAGAGCCAGCGCGAGTACTACCTGAACGAACAGGTCAAGGCGATCCAGAAGGAACTGGGCGACGGCGAAGAGAGCGCCGAGCTGGACGAGCTGGAAAAGAAGATCAAGGCCGCGCACATGCCCAAGGAGGCCCTGAAGAAGGCCGAGGCGGAGTTGAAGAAGCTCAAGATGATGTCGCCCATGTCGGCGGAAGCGACTGTGGTGCGCACCTACATCGACACCCTGGTCAACCTGCCCTGGCGCAAGAAGTCCAAGATCAGCAAGAACCTCCCCGCCGCCCAGGAGATCCTGGACAGCGACCACTACGGCCTGGAGAAGGTGAAGGAACGCATCGTCGAATACCTCGCCGTGCAGCAGCGCGTGGAAAAGCTCAAGGGCCCCATCCTCTGCCTGGTGGGGCCGCCCGGCGTGGGCAAGACCTCCCTGGGCCAGTCCATCGCCCGCGCCACCGGACGCAAGTTCGTGCGCATGGCTCTGGGCGGGGTGCGCGACGAAGCCGAGATTCGCGGCCATCGCCGCACCTACATCGGCTCCCTGCCGGGCAAGGTGCTGCAAAGCCTGACCAAGGTCGGCGTCAAGAACCCACTGTTCCTGCTGGATGAGGTGGACAAGCTGGGCCAGGACTTCCGCGGCGATCCTTCCTCCGCCCTGCTGGAGGTGCTGGACCCGGAACAGAACCACACCTTCCAGGACCATTACGTCGAGGTGGATTACGACCTCTCCGACGTCATGTTCGTGGCCACCGCCAACTCCATGAATATCCCCGGTCCCCTGCTGGACCGCATGGAAGTGATCCGCCTGTCCGGCTACACCGAGGACGAGAAGGTCAACATCGCCCAGCGCTACCTGCTGCCGAAGCAGATGAAGAACAACGGCCTCAAGGACGAAGAACTCTCCGTCTCCGAGACCGCGCTGCGCGACATCCTGCGCTACTACACCCGCGAATCCGGCGTGCGCGGGCTGGAGCGCGAGATTTCCAAGATCTGCCGCAAGGCCGTCACCGCCCAGGCGTTGAAGAAGGCCAAAGGCAAGATCAGCGTCACCCCCAAGAACCTGGACAAGTATCTGGGCGTGCGCCGCTACAGCTACGGCATCGCCGAAAAGGCGAATCAGGTCGGTCAGGTCACCGGTCTGGCCTGGACCGAGGTGGGCGGCGAGCTGCTCACCATCGAGGCCAGCCTGATGCCCGGCAAGGGCGTCATCACCCGCACCGGCCAGCTGGGTGACGTGATGAAGGAATCCATCGAAGCGGCCCGCACCGTGGTGCGCAGCCGCGCCCGCTCCCTGGGCATCCTCGCCGACGCCTTCGAGAAGCAGGACATGCACATCCACATGCCGGAGGGCGCCACGCCCAAGGACGGTCCTTCCGCCGGTATCGCCATCACCACGGCCATGGTCTCGGTCCATACCGGCATCCCGGTGCGTTGTGATGTCGCCATGACCGGCGAGATCACCTTGCGAGGCGAGGTGCTGCCCATTGGCGGTCTCAAGGAAAAGCTTCTGGCGGCGCATCGCGGCGGCATCAAGAAGGTGTTGATCCCCGAGGACAACGTCAAGGATCTGGCCGAGATTCCGGACAACATCAAGAACCGCCTCGAAATCCAGCCGGTGAAGTGGGTCGAGCAGGTGCTGGAGGCGGCGTTGGAACGGGTGCCGGAGCCTCTTGCAGAACCCCTGGAAACGGCTGCGCCCGCTCCGGCGGCAGCCGCGACGGACGCGGTTGTCATCACCAAGCATTGAGAGGGAATTTGCATGAACAAATCCGAACTGATTGACGCCATCGCCGAATCCGCCGACCTCTCCAAGGCCGCCGCCGCGCGCGCCCTGGACGGCGCCATGGATGCCATCAAGAAAGCCCTGAAAAAGGGCGACACAGTGACCCTGGTCGGTTTTGGCAGCTTCTATGTGGGCAAGCGCGCCGCACGCGCTGGCCGCAACCCGCGCACTGGGGCTGCTCTCAAGATCAAGGCAGCAAAAATTCCCAAGTTTCGGGCTGGCAAAACGCTAAAGGATTCCGTAAACTAGCGGACTTTATGGCGGGGTGCTTAGCTCAGTTGGTAGAGCGTCGCCCTTACAAGGCGAATGTCGGCGGTTCGACCCCGTCAGCACCCACCAGCCGATCAAGCAGTAGAAGAAAGAAGCAGTTAGTGACCAGTTTTGGAGTGGTAGTTCAGTTGGTTAGAATACCGGCCTGTCACGCCGGGGGTCGCGGGTTCGAGTCCCGTCCACTCCGCCAACACCTCAAAGGCGAACGCAAGTTCGCCTTTTTTTTCGCCCTGTTTGCCTGAACGGAAGTTGTCGCCATGCTGCTGGAAGCCATACGAAATCGCGCACAGTCCTGGATCGCCAAGGTCATCCTCGGTTTGATGACCATCCCATTCGCCTTCTGGGGGATCGATTCCTATTTTTCCTCCGGGGGAAAGGGAAAGCCGGCGGCAACTCTGGGCTCCGGCGAGATCAGTGAGCGCGAATTCCTTCGCGCCGTGAAGGATCAGCGGGAGGCTCTGGGCGGCAAGGTGGACGAGAAGGCCTTGCGCAAGCAGGTCATGGATCAGATGGTCAACACGCGACTGCTTGCGGATGCGGCTCAGAAGGCGGGCTTCGGCGTGTTTGCGAGCCAGATCGAGGGCATGTTGGGCGGCGCTCAGGCGTTTCAGGAGAACGGCAAGTTTTCCCAGGCCAGACTGGACGCCTGGCTGCGTTCCCGCGGCATGAGTCAGGGCGAGCTGATGCAACTCATCACCCAGGACATCCTGCTCAATCAGGTGCAGGCGGGGTATGGCGAAGGCGCCGTGCTGGCGCGCCCGAGCGTGGATCTGATGGCGCGTCTGCTGGGGCAGCAGCGCGAGGTGAACGAGGTTCTGTTCGAGGCCAAGGCCTACTTGAAGTCCGTACGCGTGGACGACAAGGCGGTAGAGGCTGAATACAACGCCCACAAGGCGGATTACGCCACCCCTGCCATGGTCAAGCTGCAATACGCCGTCCTGTCCGAGGCGGGCCTTGGGGCTTCCATCCAGGTCAGCGATGAGCAGGCGAAGAAATACTTTGAAAGCAATGCCGCCCGATATCAAGAGCCGGACAAGCGCCGCGCCAGTCACATCCTGATCAAGGTGGAGCCGGGCGCAAATGCCCAGGCCAAAGAAGCGGCGCGGCAAAAGGCGGAGCAATTACTGGCGGAAGTGCGCAAAGCCCCGGCGCGATTTGCCGACCTGGCGCGCCAGAACTCCCAGGACCCCGGTTCCGCTGCGAACGGCGGCGACCTGGGCGCATTCACCCGCGACATGATGGTCAAGCCCTTTGCCGATACCGTATTCGGCATGAAGGCCGGAGACATGGCCGGGCCCGTGGAAACCCAGTTCGGCTATCACCTGATCCGGCTTGATGGCGTCATGCCCGGCGCCAGGATGGGGTTTGAAGTGGTCAAGGCGGACATCCTGCAGGACTTGAAGCGTCAGGAGGCGCAACGTCGATTTATCGAATCCGCCGAGCGTTTCAGCAATCTGGTCTACGAGCAGCCCGAGAGTCTGGCCCCTGCCGCGAAGGAATTCGGCCTGAAGCTGGAAGAAAGCGGCTGGATCACCAAGACCCCCGCCCAGGGCGGCGTTCTCGCCAACCCGCGCCTGCTGGAACAGGTGTTTGCCCAGGACAGCGTGACCAAGCGCCAGAATGTGGAGGCGGTGGAAGTGGCCCCCAACACCCTGCTGGCGGCCCGGGTGATCGACTATCGCGCCGCCGGGCAGCGCCCTCTGGCCGAGGTCGCCGGCGAGATCAAACAGCGTCTGGCCCTGGCTCTGGCCGCCAGGCAGGCGGTGGAAGCCGGGCGCAAGGCCTTGGAGGCGATGAAGGCGGGTCAGAGCGTCGCCGGCCTGTCCGCCCCCATCCCGGTTTCCCGCATGCGCGCCCAGAATCTGCCCCAGCCTGCGGTCAAGGCCATATTCCGCGCAGACGTGAACAAGCTGCCTGCCTATGTGGGGGCCGAGACCCCGGATGGATACCGCGCCTACCGCATCAACCGCGTCACCGACAGCCCCGCCGATCCGCGTCAGGCCGAGTCCATGCGCGTCGATCTGCGTCGTTTGCAGGCCCAGGAAGAGTTGCGCGCCTACATGGAAGACCTGAAGTCCGGCGCCAAGGTGGTGATCGAACCTGCCATGCTGGAAGCTCGCGCCGAGTAAGCAGCGCCCCGGCGCAAGGCGAAAAAAAGGCCGGAGATTCCGGCCTTTTCCATGGGGGCAAGGAGGATTTAATCGTCTACCGCCAGCCCCGCCGTGCAATTGAAGCCGGAGTCCACATAGGTGATCTCGCCGGTGATGCCGGAGGCCAGATCCGACAGCAGGAAGGCGGAGGGATGGCCCACCTCTTCGATGGTCACGTTGCGGCGCAGCGGCGAGTGGGCCTCGCCCCAGGCCAGCAGTTTGCTGAAATCGGCGATGCCGGCGGCAGCCAGGGTCTTGATGGGGCCGGCGGAGATGCCGTTGACGCGGATGCCCTTGGGGCCCAGGGCGGCGGCCATGTAGCTCACGCTGGCTTCCAGACTGGCCTTGGCCAGGCCCATGACGTTGTAGTGCGGCACATAACGCACCGCGCCCAGGTAGGTCAGGGTGAGCAGGGAGGCCTTGCGGCCTTCCATCATGGGTAGCGCGGCCTTGGCCAGGGCGGTAAAGGAATAGCTGGAGATGTCGTGGGCGATGCGGAAGTTTTCCCGGTTCACGAAATCCAGATAGTTACCGTTGAGGGCTTCCTTGGGAGAGAAGGCGATGGAGTGGACCAAACCGTCCAGGCCGTCCCAGTGCTTGCCCAGTTCCACGAACAGGTTGGCGATTTCTTCATCACTGGCCACGTCGCAGGGGAACACGGGGCCGCCGAAATCGGCAGCCAGACCGGCGACCCGGTCCCGCACTTTCTCGCCCTGATAGGTGAAGGCGAGTTCCGCGCCATGCTCGTGGCAGGCCTTGGCGATGCCGTAGGCGATGGATCGGTTGCTGATCATCCCTGTTATCAGAATCTTCTTGCCGTCGAGAAAACCCATCTCCCGCTACTCCAATGTCAGAAACGGCGCGAATTATAACTTCCGCGTCCTGCGCCTGAACGCCCGGCTGTCAGCTATTCAGGTCCTGGGCCAGGGCCTGCCGGGTTTCCTGCGCCAGGGGCGTGCGCGCCCGATAGGCGGGGTGGTCGATGCACAGGCTGATGACACAGGCGTTGTCCTTGAAGGTGCGGCGGGCTTCTGCGGGCAGTTCGAAGCGCAGGAAATGCACCGCCGAGGTCTTCTCCTCGTTGGCGCGCGCCATGTCCTCGTCGGCGATGGCGGTGATGGGCGGGAACCCGGCCACTTCCAGCGTCACCTGATGTTCGATGCCTCGCAACGCCCGCAGGCGTTCCGCGCGCAGGTTCGCGTCCGGGTACTCGATCATCATCGTCGCCTTGAGGTTGCCGCCGTCGGGGATCAGCGGGTTGTAGGCGTCCAGTTCGCCCTGAATGCCCGCCGGTTCAAAGGTGCGTTCGATGCGCAGCATCTCCTGCACCTGATAGCGGATGGTCTGCTCATCCTCGAACTGGAGGGTGACGTGCTCCCCCACCGGCACATTGCGGCGCTGTTTATACGGGATGACCGCGGCGCGGAAGGCGGGCCGGCGGCGGGCGTATTCCTCCAGGCTCCAGAGGGTTTCGGGGGTGAGTTTGGTCATGGTCAGATTCCGTACGCGCGGCGCAGCAGGGTGAGGGGATGGGCCAGTTCCGGGGCCGGCCCGCCCAGGTTGGCGATGCCCTGGGCGATGTGATGGCCGCCCAGGGGACAGTCGGACGAGATGAAGTCCGGCTGGATCTCGCTCATGCGCTTGAACACGGGCTTGCCGATCTTCATGGCCATGGCGTGAAACGCCTTCTTCACGCCGAAGGTTCCGGCGTGGCCGGAGCAGCGTTCCGTGGTCTCCACCTTCGCGCCCGGCAGCAGCCTCAGCATCTCTTCGGTCTTGCGTCCGATGTTCTGCACCCGGCCATGGCAGGGAATGTGGTAGGCGATGGTCCCCAGAGCGTGTTTGAAGTCGGTCTTGAGCAGGCCGTCCCGGTGGCGCGCCACGAAATACTCGAAGGGATCCCACATGGCCGTCTGCACCGCCTTCACATCCTCATCGTCGGGGTACATCAGGGGCAGTTCCTGCTTGTACATGAGGGTGCAGGAGGGCGTCGGGGTCAAGATCGCATACCCCGAGCGCGCCAGGGCCGCGAGGCGGGGGATGTTGACCTCTTTCAACGCCGCGACGCCGTCCAGGTCGCCCTGTTCCAGCTTGGGCATGCCGCAGCACGCCTCTTTGTCCAGCAGTCGCCAGGGGATGCCGTTGTGTCCCAGCACCGCCGCCAGATCGAGGCCGATGCCCGGCTCGTTGTATTGGATGAAGCAGGTGGCGTAGAGCGCCACCTTGCCCGGCGTGCGCGCGCCGTCCACCACCGGCGCGCTATCGTCGTCGCGGTCGCCCCGCGCCTGCTGGCGGAAGGTGCGGGGGGCGAATTGCGGCAGCCACGCCTGCGCATCCACCCCCAGCGCCGCCTCCAGGGCGCGACGCATGGGCCTGGCGCGGTTCACCGCATTGATCGCCCGCGTCACTACCGGGATGCCGGCGAACAGCCCGGTCCTGTCGGTGGAAGAAAGAATGGCATCGCGCAGCTTCCCCCCGCCCCGTTTGCGCCCCACCGCCTTGGCCCGCAGCATCAGGTGGGGAAAATCCAGGTTCCACTCGTGCGGCGGCACATAGGGGCACTTGGTCATGTAGCACAGGTCGCACAGGTAGCACTGCTCCACCACCTTGCTGAACTCCGCCTTGTCCACGCCATCCAGCTCCAGGGTCGGGCTGGCGTCCACCAGGTCGAACAGGGCGGGAAAGGCCCCGCACAGGCTCACGCAGCGGCGGCAGCCGTGGCAGATGTCGAACACCCGCGAAAGCTCCGCCTCCAGCGCCGCCTCGTCCCAGAAGGTCGGATGCTTCCAGTCCAGAGGGCGGCGGGCGGGCGCCTCCAGGCTGCCTTCACGGACATGGTTGGCGATGGAGCCCATGGCGACCGTTACGAGCCAAGACTGTCCAGGGTCTTCTGGAACTTGTTGGCGTGGCTGCGCTCCGCCTTGGCCAGGGTCTCGAACCAGTCGGCCACCTCGTCGAAGCCCTCATCCCGTGCGGTCTTGGCCATGCCGGGGTACATGTCGGTGTATTCGTGGGTCTCACCGGCCACGGCGGCCCGGAGGTTGTCCGGCGTGGGGCCGATGGGCAGTCCGGTGGCGGGGTCGCCGCACTGCTCCAGGTATTCCAGATGGCCGTGGGCGTGGCCCGTCTCGCCCTCGGCGGTGGAACGGAACACCACCGCCACATCGTTGTAGCCCTCGATGTCGGCCTTGGCGGCGAAGTAGAGATAACGCCGGTTGGCCTGCGATTCGCCGGCAAACGCGGCCTTGAGATTGCCTTCGGTCTGGCTGCCTTTCAGTTGCATAACGGCCTCCTGTGAGGTGAGTGAGGGGTGTCGCCCGAAAGATGGGACCGACAGGCTCAGCGTAGGAAGGCCTTCGAATGCTTTGAAGTTGGATGTTTCAATCACCGCGATAGCGGCGGGCTATCAGGGTTGGCGCACCCGGAAAGCCGCTAAACTCCGCGCGGCGTCGCAGCAGCGGCAAGGCAACGTGTCAGGAATTGGGGTGCGAACGAACTTCCAGGAAAACAGGCAGAGCAAGAGCAGGGTCTACGCCGTGCTGCGCCGGCTATTGCCCGGCCTGGGCCTGGCCTGGTGCGGCGTTTTTTCGTTCGCCCTGGCCCAGACCGCTCCGGACGCCGGGCGCTTGCAGCGTGAGCTGGAGGCCAGCCAGAGAGAGCCGGAACGGGTGAAGAAATCCCCCGCCCCCTTCACCCTTCCCCTGGATGCCAAGCCCCTGGCTGAGCAGGAAGACGCCCCTCGCATCCTGGTGAAAAGCTTTCGTGTGAGCGGCAATCTGGCCGTGCCCGCCGCCGACCTGGGCGAACGCCTGCGTCCCTGGGTTGGGCGGGAGTTGAGCATGGCCAACCTCATGCAGGCGGTCCAGGACGTCACCCAGATCTACCGTGATCGCGGCTACATCCTGGCGCGGGCCTACCTGCCCTCGCAGGAGGTGAACGACGGCGTGATCGAGATCGCCGTACTCGAAGGGCGTCTCGACCGTGTCGTGGTGCAGCCCCAGGACGAGGTGCGCATCCGCGATGACGTGCTGGTGGAGACCATTCGCAACGCCCTGCCCGAGCAAGGCCAGATCCGGGTGGACGACCTGGATCATGGCCTGCGCATCCTCAACGACCTGCCGGGGCTGGATGTGCGATCCCTGCTTGTGCCGGGCGAGGACGTGGGCACCACCGCGATCCACCTGGAAGTGGAAGAGGGGCCGCTCATATCCGGCCTGGCCGGGGTGGACAATCAGGGCGGGCGCTACACGGGGTCGGCCACCGGCTACGCCTCCTTCGATCTCAATGACCCCTCCGGACGGGGAGACCAGGGCTCCCTGCGTTTCGCCCAGTCTTCCGGGCTGCGTTACGCCCGCATCGGCTATCTGGTTCCTGTGGGGCGCTCCGGACTGAAACTGGGCCTGGCCCACGCGCACACCCGCTACCGCCTGTGCTGCGAGTTCCAGAGCCTGGACGCCACCGGCAAGGCCGCCACCACCAGCGCCGGGCTGACGCTGGCCCTGCACCGCAGCCGTCCCGCCCACCTCAGCGCCAGCCTCAACCTGAATGCCAAGAAGTTCCTCAACCGCACGGGCGCCGGCGTCAGCAGCGACAAGACCCTGAACAGCCTGGATCTGGGCCTGGATGGCGCCTTGTTTCAAGGCGAACTGAGAAATACCCAGAGCCGATTCCGCGCCAGCGTCACCCTGGGTCGGGTCAATCTGGACGGCTGGCAGCCGGATCGGGATGCGGATCGGACCACGGCTCGTACCCACGGCGATTTCGCCAAGGCGGACTGGCATCTGTCGCATCTGCGACCCTTGGGTGCGGTGGACCTGTTTGCCGCCTTCTCCGGCCAACTGGCGTCGAAAAACCTGGACTCGGCGGAGAAGTTCTCACTCGGCGGCGCTCGCGGTGTGCGCGCCTACCCGCTGGGAGAGGCCACGGGGGACGAGGGTTGGCTGCTCAACCTGGAACTGCGCAAGCCGCTGGGGCCGGACTGGCAGGTCAGCACCTTCATCGACCATGGCCGCATCCGCCTGCACAAGGAGACCTGGCCGGGATGGCAGACCAGCTCGGACACCCCGCCGCCCGGTTACGCCCTGTCCGGCTACGGCCTGGCCGTGGCGCGGCAGACCTCCGGCCTGCTGTTGCGGGGCTCCCTCGCCAACCGTATGGGGAGCAATCCGGGGCGTGACGCCAACGGCAAGGACTCCGACGGCACGGCGAAAAACCTGCGCCTTTGGATGGAACTCCAGGCCACTTTCTGAAGCGGAATTCCCGCTTTCGTTTCCCTTCGTGTTTCCCCTGCGTTCCCCTGAAAAAACATCTTGTTAGGTCATCCCCTACGGGTTTTTACGCGTTGAAAACCCATCATCGCCGGCGTCACGCCAACACCTCCCCCCGCTCGTTCTGACCCCGTTTCCACGCTTCTGCGCCGCTGTGATGCAGCTCCTTGAGTGCGCATGCGCCCCAGAGCACAGTGAAACCGATAGAAACAGCACAAAAGTATCGTTTCTATCATTTTGTTTCATTTAAATTTGTTGTGGCCCGTGAATTGCAAAGTACCCCTATACCGGGTCGTGTCATGACCCGATCCCCGAATTGAGCGTTACCCCAAGGAGCAGGAACCCAGATGTCAGCAACCCGACCAGACCGGTGTGACGCAAGGGGCGCAAGCCCCGATGCCGCCGCCCTGTCCGGCCCCCTTCCGCGGATACCCCGTACCGGCCTGCGCGGGCTGGCGGAAGGATTGTTGCTGTCCGCTCTGTTCGTGTGCGCGCTATTCGCGTACGCGCCTGCGCGAGCGCTGGACCCCGCCGCCCTGCCCACCGGCGGCAGCGTCGCCGCCGGCAGCGCCGACCTGAGCCAGTCCGGCGCGCGGCTGGACGTGAACCAGTCCAGCGACCGCGCCGTGATCAACTGGTCCAGCTTCAACATCGGCTCCCAGGCCCAGGTCAACTTCCACCAGCCCTCCGCCGCCTCCGTCGCGCTGAACCGGGTGCAGGCGGGCGGCGGCGTCTCCAGCATCTACGGCAAGCTCACCGCCAACGGCCAGATCTTCCTCATCAACCCCAGCGGCGTGCTGTTCGCCCCCGGCGCCCAGGTGGACGTGGGCGGTCTGGTGGCCTCCAGCCTGGACCTCGGCGATGCCGACTTCATGGCGGGCCGTCACCACTTCTCGGGCTCCAGCCAGGCGGGCGCGGTGCGCAACCAGGGCAGCCTGATTGCCCGTCCCGGCGGCTATGTCGTGCTGACGGCGCCCCAGGTCATCAACGACGGCGTGATCTCCGCCGAGGCCGGCATGGTCGCCCTGGCCGCCGGCGAACGGGTGCGGCTGGACATCTCCGGCGACAACCTCATCAACGTCTCCGTGGACAAGGCCGCGCTGCGCGCCCTGGCGGAGAACAACGGCCTGATCCGCGCCCACGGCGGCACGGCCCTCCTGACCGCCCGTTCCGCCGACGAACTGGTCGCCACCGTGGTCAACAACACCGGCGTGGTCGAGGCCCGCTCCATCTCCAGCCGCAACGGCGTCATCCGCCTGGATGGCGGGGAGCAGGGCATCGTGCGCACCTCGGGTCGGCTCGATGTCTCCGGGCATGGCGCGGGTGAAACCGGCGGACGTATCGGCGTGTTCGGGCGCAAGGTCGGGGTCATGGCCCAGGCGCAACTGGACGCCTCGGGCGATGCCGGGGGCGGCGCCATCCTGGTGGGCGGCGCGTTCCAGGGCGGCGGCGTCGAGCCCGCGGCGGAAACGGCCTATGTGGACGCCCAGGCCAGCCTGAACGCGGACGCCATGCGCCAGGGCGACGGCGGCGAGGTGGTGGTGTGGGCCGACGGCCAGACCCGCTACTACGGCGCGATTTCCGCCCGCGGCGGCGCAGAAGGCGGCAACGGCGGCGCGGTCGAGGTCTCCGGCAAGCGCAACCTGGACTTCTCCGGTCGCATCGACGTCGGCGCGGAGCGGGGCGCGGGCGGCACGGTGCTGCTGGACCCGGAAAACATCACCCTCAACACCACGGTGCAGCCTTCGCCCGTCAACAACGCCAACGGCACGCCGGACATCGCCTTCGCCGATGCCCCCGTGGGCGGCGACAGCGTGGTGCAGATCAGCGATGTCGTCGGCTATTCCGAGTTGTTCCTCCAGGCCAACAACAACCTCACCGTGGCCAACGTCGTCACCATGGGCGCGGGCAAAAGCGTCCGCCTGGAAGCGAAGAACGACCTCACGGTGAACACCGGGGCCGCCATCACCGTCAGCGGGGCCGGCAGCCTCACCCTCAAGGCGGATGCAGACGTCAGCGGCGCGGGCAACCTCGCCCTGAATGCCGCCCTGGCCTCCCAGTCCGGCGGCATCACGCTCTCCGGCGCCAACATCACCGGCGCCGCCGCCGCCACCCTCACCTCCACCGGCGCCGCCAACCAGGCGGGCGGCCACATCAACGTGAGCGCCAGCGGCAACCTCAGCCTGGCGGGCGCGATCGTGGCCAATGGCGGCACAGCCACTACCAACAACCACGGCCAATCCGGCGGCAACGTCAATCTCAGCGGTACAAGCATCACCACGGCGGCCATCACCAGCACCGGCGGCTTCGGCAATGGCTCCGGCTTCAATGGCGGCAACGCCGGGGCCATCAACGTGACCGGCGCCGGGGCCGTATCCCTGGGCGCGCTCACCGCCAACGGCGGCGCGGCGGGCACGGGCAATGCCGCCGGCGGCAGCAGCGGCGCCATCACCGTCACCACCAGCAGCGGCAACCTCAGCACCGGCGCGCTGACCTCGCGCACCGGCAACGCCGCCGGCACGGGCGCCGCGGGGACGGCCAACCTCATCCAGATCAGCAACACCTCGGCGACGGGCAGCCTCAGCACGGGGGCCATCGACACCCGCGGCAACAACAAATCCCACGGCGGCGCGGTGAGCCTGAGCGGCAACGGCGCGGTGACGGTCACCGGCACGATCATGACCTCCGGCGGCGCAGCCCTGGGCACGATGGCCGGGACCAACGCTGGCAACCTCACCCTGAGCGGCCAGAACCGCACCATCACCGGCGCCGTCACCGCCGCCGGCGGCACGGCGCTGGGCACGAACCAGAATGCCGGTTCCGGCGGCGTCATCACCCTCAGCGGCGACGGCACCCTCACCACCTCCACCCTCTCCACCACGCGGGGGTCCGCCACCGGGACCGGCGCGGGCGGCGCGGCGGGGTCCATCAGCGCCACCGGCAGCGTGGTCACGCTGGGGGCCATCACCACCACGGGCGGTTACAACAGCGCGGGCAGCGCGGTCACCGCCACCGCCAGCGGCGGCCTGCTCACGGTGGGCGCCATCACCACCGGCGGCGGCGCGGGCAACAGCGGCGTAGCGGGCAGCGCCGCCGGCAACGTCACCCTGAACGGAGCAAGCATCAACGGCACGACGATCACCGCCAGCGGCGGCGCAGGCGCAGGCACGAACCAGAACGGCGGCGCAGCGGGCGCGGTGCAGGTCACCAGCGCCGGCACGATCACCCTCACCAACCTCACGGCCAGCACCGGCAACGCCACCGGCACGGGCGCAGGCGGCGCGGCAGGCAGCCTCACGGTCACCGGCAACATCGTCAACCTGGGCGCGCTCACCACCCAAGGCGGCTTCAACGGCGCGGGCGGCAACATCAGCGCCAGCGCCAGCGGCGGCCTGCTCACGGTGAGCACGATCAACAGCAGCGGCGGCAACGCCAACGCCAGCGCCAACGGCAGCAACGCCGGAAACATCACCCTCACCGGCATCGGCCTCAGCAAAGCCATCCCCACCGCAAGCATCACCGCCAACGGCAGCGCCGGCTCCACCAGCGGCACGAACACCTCGGGCGGCAACGGCGGCGCGATCAACATCACCAGCACGGGCGCGATCAGCCTGGGCGACATCGCCGCCAGCGGCGGCGCAGCCGGCATCGGCAACGGCAACGGCGGCGCCAGCGGCGCCCTCACCGTCACCACCAACAACGGCGACCTCACCCTGGGCGCACTCACGGCGCGAGCCGGAGCCGGCATCGGCACAGGCGCAGGCGGCACGGCCAACGCCATGCAAATCAGCAACACCTCCGCGACAGGCAGCCTCAGCGTGGGCGCGCTCAACACCTCCGGCAACAACAAAGCGGACGGCGGCGCGATCACCCTCACGGGCAACGGAGCAGTCACGGCCAGCAGCACCATCACCACCAACGCCGGCGCAGCGCTGGGGACCATGGCCGGACGCAACGCCGGCAACCTCACCCTCAGCGGCCTCAACCGCACGATCAGCGGCGCGATCACCGCCAGCGGCGGCGCAGGCGGCGGCACGAACCAAGCCGGCGGACGCGCGGGCGTAATCAGCCTCACCGGCGCAGGCACGCTCACCACGGCAGGCATCACCGCCTCGGCGGGAGCCGCCACCGGCACGGGCGACGGCGGCGCAGCGGGCTCCATCACCGCGCGCGGCAGCGTGGTCACGCTGGGCGCACTCTCCAGCGCAGGCGGCAGCAACGCCCACGGCGGCGCCATCACCGCCACCGCCACGGACGGCCTGCTCACGCTGGGAACCCTCACCGCCAACGGCGGCGCGGGCCTCAGCGGCCACGCCGGCGGCCACGCCGGCCACATCACCCTGAACGGCGCAAACCTCAGCGGCACGACGATCACCGCCAGCGGCGGCGCAGGCCTGGGCACAGACCAGAACGGCGGCAACGCCGGCGTAGTGCAAGTCACCAGCGCCGGCACGATCACCCTCACCAACCTCACGGCCAGCACCGGCAACGCCACCGGCACGGGCGCAGGCGGCGCAGCGGGCAGCCTCACGGTCACCGGCAACATCGTCAACCTGGGCGCGCTCACCACCCAAGGCGGCCTCAACGGCGCGGGCGGCAACATCACCGCCACCGCCAGCGGCGGCCTGCTCACGGTCGGAGCCCTCACCACCGGCGGCGGCGCGGGCAACAGCGGCGTAGCCGGCAGCGCCGCCGGCAACGTCACCCTGAACGGAGCAAGCCTCAACGGCACGACGATCACCGCCAGCGGCGGCGCAGGCGCAGGCACGAACCAGAACGGCGGCGCAGCGGGCGCGGTGCAGGTCACCAGCGCCGGCACGATCACCCTGACCAACCTCACCGCCAGCACCGGCAACGCCACCGGCACGGGCGCGGGCGGCGCGGCGGGCAGCCTCACGGTCACCGGCAACATCGTCAACCTGGGCGCGCTCACCACCCAAGGCGGCTTCAACGGCGCGGGCGGCAACATCAGCGCCAGCGCCAGCGGCGGCCTGCTCACGGTGGGGGCCGTGTCCAGCGGCGGCGGTGCGGCCAACAGCGGCGCTTCCGGCAGTCATGCCGGGGGCATCACCTTGTCTGGCGCAGGCGTTACCGCTACCGCACTGAGCGCCAGCGGCAGCGCCGGTAATGGTGCGAACACTTCGGGCGGAAATGGCGCGGCCATCGCGGTGAGCGGCGGCGGCAATCTTTCCGTGGCGGCGATCACCAGCGCGGGCGGCAATGCCGGGGCCACGGGTGACGGGAATGGCGGCAATGCCGGCGCGGTGACTCTGGATGCGGGCGGCGGCGCTCCCGTCATCACCCTGGCCGGCGGCATCAATGCCAGCGGCGGTGCGCGCACCGGGACGGGTACGGCGGGCAACGGCGCGAAGATCTGGCTGAAGGATGCGGTCACTCTCAGCGCCGCCGCTACCCTGTCTTCCAACGGCGGCGTCGGGGGCGGGGCCGGGGGCGACATCCAGTTGGACGGGACGCTGAATGACAACGCGGCGGGCGCCCACGCCTTTGTCGCCAATGCCGGCACGGGCTCGGTTGCGTTCAACGGCGCGGTGGGGAATGCGACGCGGCTGGCTTCCATGACCGCTACCGGTAACGTGATCCGGGCGGGCAACATCTGGACTTCCGGGGCGCAGTCCTATACCGGTGCGTTGCAACTGGGCGGTTCGCTGGTGACGACCGGTACGGCGGGCAATGACGCCATCTCCTTCGCCGGCGGCGATGTGACGCTGACCAGCAATTCTTCCCTGGTGACGGCGGGCGGGACGGGGGACAACCTGGCCATCAACCGGGCGATTCTGGGGGGCGGGTACAACCTGCATCTGAACGCCGGGGCGTTGGGGAATATCACCCAGGCCGCTGCCATTACCGGGGTGAACGGGTTGAAGATCAGCGGCAGCGGCGCGGGTACGGTGATGCTGACCAACACGGGTAATGATGTCGCCACCCTGGCGGTGGCCCGCAACGGGGCGAGCGGAACCTTCTATTACACCGATGGCAACGCCCTCAGCATTGGCGCGGTGGAGACGACCTACGGCGTGGACGCGGGTTCCGGCATGGTGGACATCCGCACCGTGAGCGGTGATCTGACCCTGGCAGCTGCGCCGGGCGGGGCGGTCAATGCGGTGAAGACCTCCAACACCGGCGGCAGCGCGATCACCCTGGCGGCGGCCACTGCCAATGGGGCTTGCGCGCCGGGCGCTTGCGCGACGGGGAATTTCATCAACAACAGCGGCCTGGGTGCGGCCAGCCTGTCCAGCGGGGGCGGCTGGCGGGTGTATTCGACGACGGTGGCGGATACGGTGAAGGGCGGTTTGATCCAGGACGCCAACAACAAGCGCTACAACACCGATGACGTGAATGCCGGGGCCGCGGATGGCGTGACCACGGGTGCGGGGACGAGCAATACCGGCAAGCGTTATTTCTACCGTGAACGCCCGGTGCTGCTTTCCGCGAGTGGCGGCAATTCTTCCAGCGTGTACGGCGATGCCGTGGCGCTGAATGCGGCGACTCTGGGGGTGGATGGCGATACCGGGCTGCTCTCGGGCAGCGGCAGTTATGGGCTGACTTCCACGGCGACGTCTTCTTCGTCGGTGGGTTCGTATGCCGTGGGGTACGGCATCGGCGGCGGCTATTCCGCTTCCGCCCTGGCTACCGCGCTGGGGTACAACACGGCACTGACCGGGTCCACCGGCGTGACCCACTCCATTACCGCGCGCCCGGTGACGGTAACGGCGGACGACAAGTTGCGGGTGTATGGCGACGCCAACCCGGCCCTGACCTACACGGTGGCGGCGGACGGCGTGGGCGCATCCCGTGGTCTGGTGGGCGCGGACGCGCTGAACGGTGCGCTGGCGACCTCCGCCACGACGGGCAGCAATGTGGGGACGTATGGCATCACCCAGGGCGCGCTGGCGAACGGCAACTACCAGATCAGCTTCAACAACGGCGTGATGACGGTGAGCGCGCGCCCGGTGACGGTAACGGCGGACGACAAGTCGCGGGTATATGGCGACGCTAACCCGGCCCTGACCTACACGGTGGCGGCGGACGGCGTGGGGACGAGCCGCGGCCTGGTGGGCGCGGACGCGCTGAACGGTGCGCTGGCGACCTCCGCCACGGCGGGCAGCAATGTGGGGACGTATGACATCACCCAGGGCGCGCTGTCTCATGGCAACTATCTGGTCCGCTTCAACAATGGGGTGATGACGGTGAGCAAGGCGCCGTTGACGATTTCCGCTGCGGCCCAGAGCAAGGTGGAAGGCCAGTCGGACCCGGCCCTGACCTACGCGGCGTCCGGTTTGCGTAATGGCGATTTGATGAGCGGCGCCCTGGTCCGCGATGCCGGCGAGTCCGCCGTCACCGGCCCCTATGCCATCCGCCAGGGCAGCCTGGGCGCGGGCAACAACTATCTGGTGAGTTTCAGCGGCAGCCATCTGACCATTACGCCGCTGCCCGCAGCGCCTGCCGCGCCTGCCGTGGCAGTGGACAACAGTCTGGAAGAGGTCATCCATGTGGTGCAGACCTTTACCACTCCGTCCGCTACGACCGTCGCCAGCGTGGTTTCCTCCGACAGCGTCCTGAACGCCCTGCCGGCTACGGCAACCGGCGGCGTGACGGATGCCGTGGCCGGCATTCGTCAGGTGAACGAGTTGATCAGCGTGGTGAAGGGCGGCGTGAAACGCATCGGCAACAACGATTCGGAAGAGCGGCGCTAAGAGCAGATTTCATCTTGGCCGCCGGGCGCGTTCCTATAATCCGCGCCTTCTTTCCTTCTCCTGATGGATCTGCTCATGCGCTTCCGTTTCCCCGTCGTCATCATCGACGAAGACTTCCGTTCCGAGAACGCGTCGGGCCTGGGTATCCGCACGCTGGCGACGGCCATCGAGAAGGAGGGGGCCGAGGTGCTGGGGGTGACCAGCTACGGCGATCTGTCTTCCTTCGCGCAGCAGCAGGCGCGGGCTTCGGCCTTCATCCTGTCGATCGACGATGAGGAACTGTCCGGCTCGCCCGAGGAGGCGCAGGAGGCGCTGGCGAAGCTGCGCGATTTCGTCGAGGAGGTGCGCTTCCGCAATGAAGAGATCCCGATCTTTCTGCACGGCGAAACGCGCACCGCGCGCCATATCCCGAACGACATCCTGCGCGAGCTGAACGGCTTCATCCATATGCTGGAGGACACGCCGGAGTTCCTGGCGCGTTACATCATGCGCGAGGCAAAGGCGTATCTGGATTCGCTGGTGCCGCCGTTCTTCCGCGCGCTGACGCATTACGCGGCGGACGGTTCGTATTCCTGGCATTGCCCCGGCCATTCCGGCGGCGTGGCGTTTCTGAAGTCGCCGGTGGGGCAGATGTTCCACCAGTTCTTCGGCGAGAACATGCTGCGCGCGGATGTGTGCAATGCGGTGGATGAGCTGGGCCAGTTGCTGGATCACACCGGGCCGGTGGGGGCGTCAGAGCGCAATGCGGCGCGCATCTTCAATTGCGATCACCTGTTCTTCGTCACCAACGGCACCAGTTCTTCCAACAAGATGGTGTGGCATGCCACCGTGGCGCCGGGGGATATCGTGGTGGTGGACCGCAACTGCCATAAGTCCATCCTCCACTCGATCATCATGACCGGGGCCATCCCCATCTTCCTGACGCCCACGCGCAATCACTACGGCATCATCGGCCCCATCCCCCTGGATGAGTTCCGCCCGGAGACCATCCAGAAGAAGATCGCCGCGCACCCGTTTGCGCGCAACGTGAAGAGCAAGCCGCGCATCCTCACCATCACCCAGTCCACCTACGACGGCATTCTCTACAACGTGGACATGATCAAGGAACTGCTGGGCGACACCATCGACACCCTGCATTTCGATGAGGCCTGGCTGCCGCATGCGACCTTCCACGACTTCTATCGGGGCATGCACGCCATCGGCAAGGAGCGCCCGCGCGCCAAGGACGCGCTGGTGTTCGCAACCCAGTCCACCCACAAGCTGCTGGCGGGTTTGAGCCAGGCGTCGCAGATCCTGGTGCAGGATTCAGAGCTGCGGAAGCTGGACTTCCACCGCTTCAACGAGGCGTATCTGATGCATACGTCCACCTCGCCGCAGTATTCGATCATCGCTTCGTGCGATATCGCGGCGGCGATGATGGAGCCGCCCGGCGGCACCGCCCTGGTGGAGGAGTCCATCGCCGAGGCGCTGGATTTCCGCCGCGCCATGCGCAAGGTGGATGCGGAGTGGGGCGCGGATTGGTGGTTCAAGGTGTGGGGGCCGGACTATCTGGCCGATGAGGGCATCGGCGAGCGCGAGGATTGGGTGATCAAGGACGGCGAGCGCTGGCATGGCTTCGGCAAGCTCGCCCCCGGTTTCAATATGCTGGACCCGATCAAGGCCACCATCATCACCCCGGGCCTGGATGTGGACGGGGACTTCGCCGAGTGGGGCATCCCGGCGGCCATCGTCACCAAGTATCTGGCCGAGCATGGCGTGATCGTCGAGAAGACCGGGCTGTATTCCTTTTTCATCATGTTCACCATCGGCATCACCAAGGGGCGTTGGAACACGCTGGTGACGGCGTTGCAGCAGTTCAAGGACGATTACGACAAGAATCAGCCGCTCTGGCGCGTGCTGCCGGAGTTCGTGGAGAAGCACTCGCGCTACGAGAAGATCGGCTTGAAGGATCTGTGCGTGCAGATCCACGGGTATTACTCGAACAACGATGTGGCGCGCCTGACTACCGAGATGTACCTGTCCGAGATGGCCCCGGCCATGCGTCCGACCGACGCCTTCGCCAAGATGGCGCACCGCGAGATCGAACGGGTGGAGATCGACAAGCTGGAAGGCCGCGTCACCTCCATCCTGCTGACGCCCTATCCGCCGGGCATCCCGCTGCTGATTCCGGGCGAGCAGTTCAACGCCACCATCGTGCGCTACCTGCAATTCACGCGCGAGTTCAACGAACGCTTCCCCGGCTTCGAAACCGATGTGCACGGCTTGGTGGAGGAAGTGGACGGCGGCGTTACCCGGTACTTTGTGGATTGCGTGGCTTGATCAGCATTCTGGCCGCTTTGCAAGCAAAACCATGATGGCGTTCCGGCCTTGCGACACCCTGTCGCAGGGCACTACAATCCGCCGTCTTTTCGAGTCTGGCGAAGGGGTTTTTCGCGCCGGATGAGGCTGTAACACATGGCAGTAACCTCAGGAGGCTTCATGTCAGCGAACGCAGTGTCCGCCCACGAGCAGTACGACTACGAGATTGTCAAAAAATTCACCATCATGGCCATCGTCTGGGCCGTGGTAGGCATGTTGGCCGGTGTGTACATCGCCTCTGAACTGGCTTGGCCCGTGCTCAACTTTGACAGCCCGTATCTCTCGTTTGGCCGTATCCGCCCCATCCATACCGGCGCGGTGATCTTCGGCTTCGGCGGTTCCGCCCTGTTCGCCACCTCGTATTACATGGTGCAGCGCACCTGCCAGACCCGATTGTTCGCCCCCGGTCTGGTGACGTTCACCTTCTGGGCCTGGCAGGCCATCATCGTCCTGGCCGCCACTTCCTATGTGCTGGGCTACAGCCAGGGTCGTGAGTACGCCGAGATGGAATGGCCCATCGACATCCTGATCGAGATCACCTGGGTGTGTTACATGATCGTGTACATCGGCACCCTGATGATGCGCAAACAGGCGCACATCTACGTCGCCAACTGGTTCTACCTGTCCTTCATCCTCGCCACCGCGCTGCTGCACACCTTCAACAACATCGCCATCCCGGTGGACCTGTTCACGCTCAAGTCCTACAGCCTGTTCGCCGGCGCGCAGGACGCGATGACCCAGTGGTGGTACGGCCACAACGCCGTGGGCTTCTTCCTTACCGCCGCCTTCCTGGGGATGATGTACTACTTCGTGCCCAAGCACTCCGGTCGTCCGATCTACTCCTACCGTCTCTCCATCGTTCACTTCTGGGCGCTGTCGTTCATGTACATGTGGGTGGGCACCCATCACCTGCACTGGACCGCGCTGCCGGACTGGGCCTCCACCCTCGGCGCCACCTTCTCCATCATGCTGTTGCTGCCGTCCTGGGGTGGCATGATCAACGGCATCATGACCCTGTCCGGCGCCTGGGATAAGTTGCGTACCGACCCGATCATGCGTTTCATGATCGTGGCCCTGTCCTTCTACGGCATGTCCACCTTCGAAGGCCCGCTGATGTCCCTGAAGGACGTGAACGCGCTCTCCCACTACACCGACTGGACCGTGGGCCATGTGCACTCCGGCGCGCTGGGCTGGGTGGCGATGATCTCCTTCGGCGCGCTGTACCACATGATTCCGCGCCTCTGGAAAACCGAGATGTACAGCGTCAAGCTGATCAACATCCACTTCTGGCTGGCCACCATCGGCGTGTTGCTCTACATCACCGCGATGTGGATCTCCGGCATCTCCCAGGGTCTGATGTGGCGCGCCTTTGATGACTTCGGCAACCTCCAGTACTCCTTTGTCGAGTCGGTTGCCGCCATGCATCCGTTCTATGTCATGCGCGCCATCGGCGGGTTGTTCTACCTCGTCGGCATGTGCGTCATGGCTTACAACGCCTATATGACCATCCGCCAGGGTGTGCGCGCCGCCCAGACGGAAAGCGCCGTCGCAACCGCCGCCGCCTGATCCAAGCGAGGACAACCATGTTCAAGAACTTCAAGCACGAACAACTGGAAACCAACGCGGGCCTGCTGCTGGTTTTCACCATGATCGCCATCAGCGTCGGTGGTCTGGTCGAGATCGCCCCCCTGTTCTTCATCAAGGACACGGTGGAGGACGTGCCTGGCGTGCGCCCCTACACCCCGCTGGAGATGCGCGGTCGCGACATCTATGTGCGCGAGGGCTGCTATACCTGCCACTCCCAGATGATCCGTCCCTTCCGCGACGAGCAGTTGCGCTACGGCCACTACTCCCTGGCCGCCGAGTCCAAGTACGACCACCCCTTCCAGTGGGGCTCCAAGCGCACCGGCCCGGATCTGGCCCGCGTGGGCGGCAAGTACTCCAACGAATGGCACGTCCAGCACTTGGTTCAGCCCAAGTCCGTGGTGCCCGAGTCCGTCATGCCCAACTACCCCTGGCTCATGACGGACAAACTGGATACCTCCGACATCAGCGCCCGCATGCGCGCCTTGCGCGTCACCGGCGTGCCCTACTCCGCCAACCAGGAGGAGTACGACCGCAACGTCAAGCAGTTCGGCGAACCGGTGGCCAAGACCCTGCATATCCCCGATGCCCAGAAACAACTGCTGGCTCAGGCTCAGGAGGGCAACTTCGACGGCGACCGCACCAGCGTGTCCGAGATGGACGCCTTGGTGGCCTATCTGCAAGTCCTTGGCACCATGGTGGACTTCAGCAAGATCAAGCCCGAAGACCTGGTGAAGTTCCGCTGATGGAATGGTTGCAATGGTTCGGCGACCCGCAGAACAGCAAACCGCTCGGTCTGGTGATTTTCTTCGTGACCTTCTGCCTCATCGTCCTCTGGACGTACGGCAGCAAGAAGCGAAGCAGGAAGCTGGAAGAGCACAAGAACATTCCTTTTCTTGACGACGACGAAATGAAGGACAAGACCCATGGCTGACACCTCGCAAAGCCAAGCCTCCTCGACCGGGGTTCAAACCACCGGCCATGTTTGGGATGGCGACCTTCAGGAATACAACAACCCGCTGCCCAACTGGTGGATTTGGGGCCTCTACGCCACCATCGCCTGGGCTCTGGCCTATTGGGTCTGGTTCCCGTCCTGGCCGGTCGGCAAGGGATTCCTGCCCGGCGTCGGCAGCGTCACTTATGTGAACGCCCAGGGCCAGGAAGAGTCCTGGCATTGGAACACCCGTTCCAAGTTGCTGAAGGAGATGCAGGAAGGTCTCCAGGCGCAGAAGCCCTACTACGACAAGCTGATGACCTCCGCTCCGGAGAAAATCGCCAAGGATCCCGAACTCAACAGCTTTGTCATCTCCGCCGGCAAGACCGCCTTCGCCGACAACTGCGCGGGTTGCCACCAGACCGGCGGCGCCGGCAAGGTCGGGTTCTTCCCCAACCTGACGGATGATGATTGGCTCTATGGCGGCAGCTTCGACAAGATTCAGGAGTCCATCACCAAGGGGCGTCGTGGGTACATGCCCCCCTTCGGCGAGGCTCTGCCCGCGGAACAGATTGATGCGCTGGCCAACTATGTCGCTTCCCTCTCCGGCATCAAGGGCGATGCGGCCAAGGCGGCGACCGGCAAGGAATTGTTCAATTCCCATTCGGGCGCCTGTTTCTACTGCCACGGTGATCAAGCCAAGGGCCGTAAAGACATCGGTTCCGCCAACCTGACCGATAAGGTCTGGCTGTGGGCCGATGTTCCTGCTGCCGGTGACGACGCTGCCAAAGTGGCAGCCATTCGCAAGGTCATCGCATCTGGTTTGAACAAGGGTGTGATGCCAGTCTGGGAGGGGCGTCTCAAGCCCGAACAGATCAGGTTGCTCACCATCTATGTTCATGAGTTGGGCGGCGGCAAGTAAGGCGCGTCATGTTTCCTGAGGAACCCCGGTTCGCCGGGGTTTTTCATTTTTTTTGATCAGCAGACCCAGAAGGCAAGTCGTGGAAACCGAAGACAAGGATCTCTATTTCAAACGGATTCCGGTGATCCCCCGTTCCATCAAGGGATCTTTCCGACGTTTCAAGTCGGGGTTGTTGTGGCTCAGTTTTGCGGTCTATTTCCTCCTTCCCTGGATGCCTTGGGAACGTGCTGGAGCGCCCTCCCAGGCGGTGATGTTTGATATCCCTGGGCGGCGCTATCTGATCTTCGGTCTGACGGTCTACCCCCAGGACATCTTCTGGCTGTCCTTGCTGTTGTTCATCGCCGCCGTCCTGCTGTTTTTCGTTACCGCCCTGCTGGGGCGCGCCTTTTGTGGCTACTTCTGTTTCCAGACGCTCTGGACCGACGCCTTCATGCTTTTGGAGCGTCTGTTTCAGGGAGAGCGTCCCGCGCGCTTGCGGCTGTTTCGCGAGCCCTGGAGCAACAGGGAAAAGCTCATCAAGGTGGGGGTTACCCGGATAGCCTGGGGCGTGTTGTCCTTCTGGACCGCGCTGACCTTCGTTTTGTACTTCGGTTACGCCCCCGATCTCCTGGTCTCCATCTTCACCCTCCAGGCGCCTGCCGCGGCCTACATCACCACCCTGGCATTGACCGTTTCCACCTATCTCTCCGCCGGGGTGTTGCGCGAGCACGTCTGCACCTTCATTTGTCCCTATGGCCGTTTCCAGAGCGCCATGTACGAGCCGGATACGCTCACCGCCCATTACGACCGCCGGCGCGGCGAGGGAGAAAGCGGGCGCGCCGCTGCGCGCAGCGGTTTGCGCACGAGGGAGGAGCGCAGTCAGGCCGGCCACGGCGACTGCATTGACTGCGGCCTGTGCGTCCAGGTCTGTCCCGTCGGCATCGACATCCGTAACGGCCTGCAATACAGGTGCATCTCCTGTGGCCTGTGCGTGGATGCCTGCAACACCATCATGGACAAGATGGGCTGGCCGCGCGGACTGGTGCGTTACGACTCGGAGACCAATCTGGCCAAGCCCGTGCCGGGGCCGGTGAAGATGCAATGGAAGAGCCTGAAGGTTATCGGTTACGGCATTTCGTTGATTCTGATGACGGCGTATCTGTTCTATGACATCCAGCATCGGGCCACGTTTGAACACAGCATCCAGCAGGTGCGCCAGCCTTTGTTCGTGGTGATGTCGGACGGCAGCATCCGCAACCGTTATCAGATCCGTCTGACCAATCTTTCCGGCCTGGAAGAAACCTACAACCTTTCCGCGCGGGGTCTGCCGGAGGGGGCATTGGATCTGGGCAGCTTCCAGTCGGTGCCGGTACGCAACGGCAAGAGCGTCATCATCCAGGCCAGCGTCAAACTCTCCCCCGAGGCTGCGGCGCATACCGACCATTTCGAGTTCGTGATCCGTAACGGCAAGGGCGACGAAGTGGTTGATCCGGCTCGATTCTTCACCAGGCACTGATATGAACCTGCTCATCACCATCTTTGGCGGCATGCTGTTGACCGCCCTTCTCTACGGCCTGGGTCGCAAATTGCGGTTGTCCAATTTCTGGGCCGCGGTGACCGCAGCCGCCCTGCCCAGTTTTTCTTATGTGATCTATGCCGTCTCCCACTGGTCCGGCCTGGATGTGCTCACCATGCACGTCATCGCCTTCCCCACTGTGGCGGTGTTGCTGTTCCAGTTGTACGGCGACAAGGGCGGTCAGTTCCAGGGGGTGCATTGGGCGCCCAAGCTCATGATTGCGTTCTTCGTGCTGCTTACCATCGTGTTCGGCGGCTTTGTCTACATTGCCGGCCAGGGTTTGCCCCCAGCCCTGGCGCGGATGCTGCTGCCCGGGATTGAAGGAAAGAACATCCACACCGGTTTCTCCGGCGTTGTGGCGCATGGAGAAGAGGCGGCCAAGGGTATAGGCCATCATCTGCGCATGGAGCACACGCTGTCCAAGCTGGGCTGGAAGCTGGAAGTGTCCGGACTGGACGCCCTGCGTACCGGCGAGGTCCGCCCGGTGCGTCTGAACATCAGCACGACTCAGGGAGAGCCGGTGCGAGGCGTGAATGCCCGATTGGGGCTTGGACGTCCAGGCCAAACCCCGCAGTACACCCATCCCCTCAAAGAGTCCGGAACAGGAGATTACCGCGCTCAGATCGCCCTGGCGGCGGGGGGCGCATGGCTCGCCACCCTGATCCTGGAGCAGGGCGAAGAGCGCATCGTATTGGAGCGCAGGGTCGGAGGAGAGTAGCCGCCAGGGCTGCAACCTGCGTATAATCCGCAAGTTTTCTCGATGGGCCTCGGCCCATTTTTTATTTATGGACTTGCATACGCTGATTGAACCCACGCTCGTCGGGATGGGATACGAGCTGGTCGCCCTGGAACGGGTCGGCAGGGGGTTGTTGCGCCTGTATATCGACCAGCCGGACGGCATCACGGTGGAAGACTGCGCGCGGGTGAGCAATCAGTTGACGCGGCTGTTCATGGTCGAGAACGTGGATTACGACCGCCTGGAGGTTTCCTCCCCCGGGCTGGATCGGCCCTTGGTGAAGCCGGCGGATTTCGTTCGCTTCACGGGCGAGCGCGCCAAGATTCAACTGCATGCGCCCTTGGATGGGCGCAAGCGTTTCGTTGGCGTACTGCGCGGGCTGGAACAAGAGACAGTGCAATTGGAAATGGATGGCGTTCTGGTGGCGATTCCCCTTGCCGAGGTGGATTCCGCGCGGTTGGCGCCGGACTTTGAGGGTATGACCCGGAGAAAGCGATGAGTCGGGAAATTTTGTTGCTCGCCGATGCCTTGGCGCGTGAAAAGAATGTGGAACCGGAAGTGGTGTTCGGCGCGATTGAGGCGGCCCTGGCGCATGCCACGCGCAAGCACCATGGCGAGGACATCGACGTGCGCGTCGAGATCGACCGTCGCAACGGTGACTACAGCGCCTTCCGTCGCTGGGAGGTGCTGCCTGACGAAGCCGGTCTGGAAGCTCCAGATCGCCAGTATCTGCACTTCGAGGCTCTGGAAATTGATCCGGAGGCCCAGGTGGGCGGCTTCATTGAAGAGCCCATCGAAGCGGTGGACTTCGGGCGCATCGGCGCCCAGGCCGCCAAGCAGGTGATCCTGCAAAAGATTCGTGATGCCGAGCGGGAACAGGTGCTGGATGACTTCCTGGCCCGCAACGAGACCCTGGTCACCGGCACCGTCAAGCGCATGGAGCGCGGCAGCGCCGTGGTCGAGTCGGGGCGCATCGAAGGCCGTCTGGAAAAAGACCAGATGATCCCGAAGGAAAACCTGCGCATGGGCGACCGGGTGCGCGCCTACCTGATGCGGGTGGAACGCGGCGGACGCGGTCCCCAGTTGATTCTTTCCCGTACCGCGCCCCAGTTCATCATGGAGCTGTTCCGTCTGGAAGTGCCCGAGGTGGAAGAGGGCATCGTCGAGATCAAGGCCGCTGCGCGTGATCCCGGCATCCGCGCCAAGATTGCGGTGAAGTCGAACGACCCCCGCGTCGATCCCCAGGGCACCTGCATCGGCGTGCGCGGCTCTCGCGTCACCGCCGTCACCAATGAACTCAACGGCGAGCGCGTGGATATCGTCCTGTGGTCGCCGGACCCGGCCCAGTTCGTGATCAACGCCCTGGCTCCTGCCGAAGTCACCAGCATCGTGGTGGACGAAGATAAGCACGCCATGGACGTGGTGGTGGAGCCGGAACAGATGGACGTGGCGATCGGACGCCACGGCCAGAACGTGCGTCTCGCCTCGGAGATGACGGGCTGGACCGTCAACCTGCTGTCCGTGGATGAAGCCGAACAAAAGCACCAGCAGGAGTCCGCCGGCCTGATCCAGATGTTCATGGTCAAGCTGGATCTGGACGAAGACGTGGCCCAGGTGCTGGTGGAAGAAGGCTTTACCAGTCTGGAGGAAGTGGCCTATGTGCCCCTGGCCGAGATGCTGGAGATCGAGGTGTTCGACGAGGACACCGTCAATGAATTGCGTTCCCGCGCACGGGATGCACTCCTGACCGATGCGATCCGGGGCGAAGAAGCGGTCGAGACCGCCGCCGCCGACCTGATGAGCGTGGATGGCATGGATGAAGGCACTGCGGCGCAACTCACTTCCAAGGGCGTGCAGAACGCAGTGGATCTGGCGGACCTGGCGGTGGATGAACTGGTGGAACTCACGGGTATGGACGAGGAGCGCGCCAAGGCGCTCATCATGACCGCCCGTGCGCCGCTGCTGTCGGGTGAATGAGCGGGGATGACATGAACGTCGAACAATTTGCCGCCGAACTGAAGGTCGAGCCAGACCAGTTGGTGAAGCAGCTACAGGCTGCGGGCGTATCAGTAAACAGCGCCGGGGATGCCCTTTCCGATGCGGATAAATCCCGCCTGCTGGATTACCTGCGTGGAAAGCACGGCACCCGCGACCCCAAGGCCAAGATCACCCTGACGCGCAAGCAGACTGGCGAAATCAAGACTGCCGACAGTTCCGGACGCACGCGCACCGTGCAAGTGGAGGTGCGCAAGAAGCGCGTACTGGTCAAGCGCGAGGAAGCGCCCGTTGAAGCGCCCGCCCCGCTGGAGGCGCCCGCCGCGCCGGTGGCCGAACTCCCGCCCGAGCCGCCCGTGGTCGAGATCTCTGCACCGGAACCGGAAGCGGTGATCCCGGTTGAACTCCCCCCCGTCGTGGAAGTTGCGCCGGAAGCGCCTCCCGTGGCGGAACCGGAACCGGAGCCGGAACCTCAGCCCGAACCTGCGGAGCCGGCCAAGCCTGCCGCCCCCGTCGAAATCAAGCCGGCCATCCGTCCCAGCATCCTCTCCGCTGCCGAACGCGAGGCCCGCGCCAAGGAGGCGGAACGTAGCGCCGCCCTGCGCACTCGTCAGGAGGCTGAACTGAAGGCCAAGCTGGAGCGCGAAGCTGCGCGCCGCGCGGCGGAAGAGGCGGCCAAGGCCAAGGCCGCCGCCCCCGCTGCACCGGCGACCCCGGCGGCCCCCGAAGTGAAGCCGGCGGTGAAACCCTCGGTCAAGCCCAAGACCGACAAGGCCGGCGAGAAGGGCGCCAAGAAGGGCCGCGAGGAAGAGGCCCCCGCCAAGCGCGCCGGCCTCAAGACCCGCGGCGCTGTGGACGGCGATGGCTGGCGCTCCAAGAAGGGACGCCACAAGAGCGACCACGAGCCGGCATTCGTCGCCCCGGTCGAACCGGTGGTGCGCGAAGTGCTGGTGCCGGAAACCATCTCGGTGGCCGATCTGGCCCACAAGATGTCGGTGAAGGCCGCCGAGGTGATCAAGGCCCTGATGAAGATGGGCTCCATGGTCACCATCAACCAGGTGCTGGACCAGGACACCGCCATGATCGTGGTGGAAGAACTGGGCCATATCGCCAAGCCCGCCCCCACCGACACCCCCGAGTCCTACCTGGAAGACAGCGACGAGCACAAGGAAGCGGAACTCCTGCCGCGCGCGCCCGTGGTCACCGTCATGGGCCACGTCGACCACGGCAAGACCTCCCTGCTGGACCGCATCCGCGCTGCCAAGGTGGCGGCGGGCGAGGCCGGCGGCATCACCCAGCACATCGGCGCGTACCACGTCGAGACCGCCCGCGGCATGATCACCTTCCTCGACACCCCCGGTCACGAGGCCTTCACGGCCATGCGCGCCCGCGGCGCCAAGGCCACCGACATCGTCGTGCTGGTGGTGGCGGCGGATGACGGCGTCATGCCGCAGACGCGGGAAGCCATCCACCACGCCAAGGCCGGCAACGTGCCCATCGTCGTGGCGGTGAACAAGATCGACAAACCCGGCGCCAACCCGGAAAAGATTCGCCAGGAAGTCTCCAACGAAGGCGTCGCACCCGAAGAATGGGGCGGCGAGGCCCAGTTCGTGGACGTCTCCGCCAAGACCGGCCACGGCATCGACAATCTGTTGGAGGCCATCCTCCTGCAAGCGGAAGTGCTGGACCTCAAGGCCCCGATTGATGCCCCGGCCAAGGGTCTGGTCATCGAATCCCGTCTCGACAAGGGGCGCGGCCCGGTGGCCACCATCCTGATCCAGTCCGGCACCCTGAAACGCGGCGACATCCTGCTCGCGGGCACCGCCTTCGGTCGTGTGCGCGCCATGCTGGACGAGAACGGAAAGCCCATCGACGCCGCCGGACCCGCCATCCCGGTGGAAATCCAGGGTCTGTCCGATGTGCCGGGTGCAGGCGAGGACGTGTTGGTGCTGCCGGACGAGCGCAAGGCGCGCGAGATCGCACTGTTCCGTCAAGGCAAGTTCCGCGACGTGAAGCTGGCCAAGCAGCAGGCCGCCAAGCTCGAAAGCATGTTCGACCAGATGGGCGAGGGCGAGGTGAAGTCCCTGGCCCTGATCCTCAAGGCCGACGTGCAGGGCTCCTACGAAGGTCTGTCCCACGCTCTGGGCAAGCTCTCCACCGCCGAGGTCAAGGTCAACATCATTCACTCCGCAGTGGGCGGCATCACCGAGTCCGACGTCAACCTGGCGCTCGCCTCCAAGGCCGTCATCATCGGCTTCAACGTGCGCGCCGATGCGCAGTCGCGCAAGCTGGCCGAGAGCGCGGGCGTGGATATCCGCTACTACAACATCATCTACGAGGCCGTGGATGAGGTGAAAGCGGCTCTGGGCGGCCTGCTCTCTCCGGAGAAGAAGGAAAACGTCCTGGGTCTGGCCGAGATCCGCCAGGTCTTCCGCATCACCAAGGTGGGCGCTGTGGCCGGTTGTATGGTTCTGGACGGCATCATCCGCCGCAACAACGCCCGCGTGCGTCTGCTGCGCGACAACGTGGTGGTCTTCGACGGCGAACTGGATGCGCTCAAGCGCTTCAAGGACGACGTCAAAGAGGTCAAGGAAAGCTTCGAGTGCGGCCTCTCGTTCAAGAACTTCAACGACATCGTGGAAGGCGACCAGATCGAGTGTTACGAGGTCGTCGAGGTCGCGCGGACGTTGTAAACAAGCCGGAACCCTCCCCCTTGAGGGGGGCGGGGCTTAACGAGCATCAACCTGTGAACAACCGCAACCGCCGCCTCGCCGAACTCATTCGCCACGAACTGGCCAGCATCCTCCAGCGCGAGATGAAAGACCCGCGCGTGAGCAGCGTCAGCTTCACCGCCGTGGATGTCAGCCCTGACCTGGAACACGCCAAGGTCTGGTTCACCGCCTACGCCGGCAAACCGGAAGATGCGTTGCAGGGCCTCTCCCGCGCCTCCGGCTTTCTGCGTACCGAGTTGGCCCAGCGCATCAAGATGCGCATCGTCCCCAAGCTCACCTTCCAGTACGACGCTTCCATTGAGCGCGGCGCGCATCTGTCCAAGCTCATCGACGATGCCGTGGAAGAAGATCGCCACCACCAGCAGGATGATGAAACGCAAGATTGACGGCGTCCTGTTGCTGGACAAGCCCGTCGGTCTCACCTCCAACAGTGCGTTGCAGAAGGCCAAGCGGCTGTTTAATGCCGCCAAGGCGGGTCACACCGGCACCCTGGACCCCTTCGCCACCGGCCTGCTGCCCCTGTGCCTGGGCGAGGCCACCAAGTTCTCGCAATTCCTGCTCGACGCCGACAAGGTCTATCTGGCCGAGGTGAAGCTGGGTATACGCACCAGCAGCGGCGATACCGAGGGCGACATCATCGCCACCCGTCCGGTCTCCCTGGACGAGGCCGCCCTGCGCCAGGCCCTGCAAGGCTTCATGGGCGAGATCGAACAGATTCCCCCCATGCACTCCGCCCTCAAGCACCAGGGCCGCCCGCTTTATGAATATGCCCGCAAAGGGGTGGAGATCGAGCGCAAGCCGCGCCGGGTCGTGGTGCATGAACTCACCCTGGAAGGCCTGGGCGGCGATACCTGCACCCTGCGCGTCCATTGCGGCAAGGGGTTTTATGTTCGCGCCCTGGCGGACGATCTGGGTGAAGTCCTGGGCTGCGGCGCGCATCTGTACGGCCTGCGCCGTACTGGCGTCGGTCCCTTCGACATCTCCCAGGCCTGGACGCCGGAGCAGTTGACCGCGATGGCGGATCTGGACCGAGACCACTGTCTCCAGCCTGCCGACATCCTCCTGCGCCACCTGCCGGAGATGAAGTTGGACGTGGAATCCGCCTGGCAGATCACCCATGGTCAGCCGCTGTGGTTCCCCAAGTTGGCGGTGGGAGACGGTTTTCGCCTCTACGCCCCGGACGGGGCCTTGCTCGGGGTGGCGGAGGTTAACGAGGATGGCAAGCTGGCGCCGAAGCGGCTGGTGGCGGGGACATAAGCGTCCGGCGTCGCAGTGCGGCTGTATCGCATCGCCCGGCGTGGCCGGGGGCCCCTACGGCGGGTGCAGCGGCTTACGAAAACGCCGCCAGTTGCTCCAGCTTGGCCCGTGCAGCTCCCGACCCGATGGCGTCGAGCGCGAGTTGCACCCCCGCCCCGAGCCCGTCGGCAACGCCCGAGACATACAGCGCTGCACCGGCATTGAGGGCGACGATGTCGCGCTCGTGATTGGGCGCGCCGGAGAGTGAAAGCAGGAGGCGCGCCTTGGCGCTTTCCTTGTCGACCCGGAAATGGCTGGTCTCGCAGCGATCCAGGCCGAATTGCTCCGGGGTGACGGTGTATTCGTGGATTTCCCCGCCTCTTAACTCCGCCACATAGGTCTCCCCCGCGAGCGAGATCTCGTCCAGCCCGTCGGCGGAATGCACCACCATCACATGCCGGCTGCCCAGTTCGCGCAGGACTTCCGCCAGGGTGCGCGTGAGTTCGCGCGAGAACACGCCCATGACCTGGCTGGGCGCACCCGCCGGGTTGGTCATCGGCCCCAGCAGGTTGAACAGGGTGCGCACGCCCAGTTCCCGGCGCACAGGGGCGGCATGTTTCATCGCCGTGTGGTGGTTGGGCGCGAACATGAAACCGACGCCGACATGTTTAACCGCCTCCGCCACCCGTTCCGGCGTCAGGTTCACATTGACGCCCAGGGCCTCCAGCACGTCTGCGCTGCCGGAGGACGAAGACACCGAACGTCCGCCGTGCTTGGCCACATGCGCGCCCGCCGCCGCAGCCACGAAGGCGGCGGCGGTGGAGATGTTGAAGGTATGCGCGCCATCGCCGCCGGTGCCGCAGGTATCGACCAGGTTGGGCGCGTCGGCGAGCGGCACCTTGACGGAAAGCTCTCGCATCACCGTGGCCGCAGCGGCGAGTTCGGTCACGCTTTCCCCCTTGCAACGCAGGGCGATGATCGCCCCGGCGATCTGCGCGGGGCTCAACTCGCCGGTCATGATGGCGCGCATCAGGGCGAGCATGTCCTCGCGTTCCAGGTTCTGGCGTGCGATCAGTGTGTTGAGCAGGGCGGAATAGTTCATGCGCGGCGCTCCGAGAGAAAGTTCTTCAGCAAGGCGTGGCCATGTTCGGTGAGGATGGATTCGGGATGGAACTGCACACCCTCCACCGCCAGGGTCTTGTGGCGCACTCCCATGATCTCGCCATCCGCGGTCCAGGCGGTGATCTCCAGGCAGTCGGGGAGGGTCTCCCGCTCGATCACCAGGGAGTGGTAGCGGGTGGCGGTGAAGGGGTCGGGCAGGCCCCGGAACACCCCCTGGCCGGCGTGATGGATGGGGGAGGTCTTGCCGTGCATGAGTTGCTTGGCATGGATGATGCGCCCGCCAAAGGCCTGACCGATGCTCTGGTGCCCCAGGCACACCCCCAGCAACGGCGTCTTGCCGGCGAACTCCTGGATCAGGGGCACGGAGATGCCCGCCTCGGTGGGGGTGCAGGGGCCGGGGGAGATGACGATGCGGTCTGGCTTCAGGGCGGCCACGCCGGCCACATCGATCTCGTCGTTGCGGTACACCCGCACGTCCTCGCCCAGCTCCCCGAAGTACTGCACGAGGTTGTAGGTGAAGGAGTCGTAGTTATCGAGCATCAAAAGCATGGGAGTCCAATCGCAGTAGGTCTTGCCGGGTGGCCGGCATTATCCATCGCTCGCCGCTGCCAGACACGCCTCCAGCGCCTCTTCCCAGGGAGGCAGGCGCAGACCGAACACCCGCTCCAGCTTGTCGCAGTCCAGGCGGGAGTTTTGGGGCCTGCGGGCGGCGGTGGGATATGCGGACGCGGGGATGGGGATCAGTTGCGCCATCGGAGAAGCGGTCATGCGCTTTCGGATCGCCGCAGCGAAGCCGTGCCAGGAGGTCTCTCCGGCGTTGACCATGTGGTACACGCCCCAAGGTTCGGGCCGGTCTGCACCCCGTGCGGGAGAGTGGACCTGGCCCAGCATCTGGGCGGTGGCATCGGCGAGGTGGCGACTCCAGGTCGGCGCGCCGATCTGGTCCGCCACGATCCGGAGTTCCTCCCGCTCCGGCAGCAGGCGTTGCATCGTGGTCAGGAAGTTGCGGCCCCGTGCGCCATAGACCCAGGACGTACGCAGGATGAGGTGGCGGCAGCCGCTGGCGAGTATGGCCTCGTCGCCCTCCAGCTTGGTGCGTCCGTAGACGTTCAGGGGTGAGGCGGCGGCGTCCTCGCGCCAGGGGCGCAGGCCGTGGCCGTCATACACATAGTCGGTGGAGTAGTGCGCCAGCAGCGCGCCCCCGCGCCGGGCTTCCTCCGCCAGAACCGCCGGGGCGTGGGCGTTGAGGGCGCGGGCGGCTTCCGGTGACGCCTCCGCGTCATCCACTTGGGTCCAGGCGGCGGCGTTGACGATGAGGCGCGGACGCAGGGCGCGCACGGTTTCGCGCAGGACGGGCAAGTCCGCTACATCGAGTTGGCTCCGCGCCGGGGCAACCACCTCGCCCAGGCAGGCCAGGCTGCGCGCCAGCTCCCAACCCGTCTGGCCGCGGGCGCCGGTGAGCAGGATCACCGGGCGGGTCACGGATAGCTCTCCGCGCCCGTCAGATCGGGCCAGCGCTGATCGCGCGCAGACAGGAGGGGCAGACCTTCCAGGGGCCAGGGGATGTCCAACGCATCCCAGCGCACCCCCCGTTCGGATTCCGGGTCGTAGGGGGCGGTGACCTTGTATTGAAATTCGACGTCTGGCGTGAGGCAGAGAAAGCCATGCCCGAAACCGGGGGGAATCCACAGCAGGCGATGGTTCTGCGCGGAGAGTTCCACGGCGGTCCAGCGCCCGAAGTGCGGAGAGGAACGGCGCATGTCCAGCGCCACGTCGTAGGCCGCGCCGCGAGTCACCCGCACCAGCTTCCCCTGGGGGTGGCGCAATTGGTAGTGGATGCCCCGTAATACCCCCTGAGTGGAGCGGGAGTGGTTGTCCTGGACAAAATCAATATCCAGTCCCAGAGACAGAAAGGTGCGGCGGTTCCAGGATTCCATGAACCAGCCGCGTTCGTCGCCGTGTACGTCCGGCTCCAGCAGCAGAACCTCGGGCAGGGAGGTGGGAGTTGACTTCAATTCTCGATCCAGTCATCGGGGCGGTGTGGGAAGGTATCAGAAACGCCCTCATTTCCGCTCCTCGCAACGGATCGTGTCCAGCGGCGAAGGAGAAGCTAACTTGTTGTAGCCATTGAAAAAAACGATGAACGAAGGTACATTAGGCAGTTCTTATATTTGGACCGATCAGGAGAGACTGTGTTTGGCATGTACAACATCAAGGAAATGGATGTGGATGCCTTGGCCTCGACCAAGGAAGGCATCCATCTCATCGACGTTCGCACCGAAGGCGAAGTGGCGCGGGGCGTGATCAATGGGGCGATCCATATCCCGCTGCACCTGCTGCCGCTACGCAGCAATGAAATTCCTCAGGACCGTCCGGTGGTGATCTATTGCAACTCCGGCGCCCGCTCGGCCCAGGCGTGCGCCTTCATGTCCGCCAAGGGATTCAACAACATGCACAACCTGGCCGGCGGAATCATGGCCTGGGCGCGTGCAGGCAAGCCGCTTTCTTCCTTGTCCTGAGTCAACTGCCTACTGTGAATCAGGCATAAGGCTGCGTTGCAATGTGTGGGTAACGCGGGTACATTAGGTCGGCTTTTTTTAGCATTTGCTAATTTTTTGAAGGAGCAACCATGGATTTTGATAAAGAGCTTGATGCGCGTGGTCTGAACTGCCCTCTGCCCATCCTGCGCACCAAGAAAACCCTCAACGAAATGACCTCTGGCCAGGTTTTGAAGGTCATCGCAACCGACCCCGGTTCTGTCAAGGACTTCGCCGCCTTTGCCAAGCAAACCGGTAACGAGTTGCTGTCCTCTGCCGAAGCGGGCAACGAGTACACCTTCTTCATCAAGAAGAAGTAATCCCGCGCAGGTGCGTGGTTTACTCACGTTTACATCGAGAGGTTGATTGATGGACGAGCAAAAGAAGCTGGCGATCATCGCGACCAAGGGCACTCTGGACTGGGCTTATCCTCCCTTCATCCTGGCGTCCACGGCATCTGCGCTGGGGTATGAAACCCAGATTTTCTTCACCTTCTATGGCCTGCAAATGCTGCGCAAGGATCTGTCCTGCCTCAAGGTCAGCCCCCTGGGCAACCCCGGCATGCCGATGAAGATGCCGTTCGGCCCCAAGTGGTTCAAGGATATCAACTGGAACATCCCGAACGCCGTGCAAAGTTTGGTGCCCGGGTACGAGTCGCTGGCTACTGTGCTGATGAAGCAGACCATTGCAAACAACGGAGTGGCGACCATTCCCGAGTTGCGCGGACTGTGTCAGGAAGCGGAAGTCAAGTTCATCGCCTGTCAGATGACGGTGGAGTTGTTCGGTTTCGAGCACAGCGACTTTATTGATGGTGTCGAGTATGGTGGCGCCGCCACCTTCTTCGAGTTTGCGGGCGAGACGGACATCTGTCTGTTCATCTAGTTCTGCCGCACACCGAAAGGCCGCCGCAAGGCGGCTTTTTTATGTCTGTTGTCGATGGTTGATATGGGTTTGCTTGGAAAAGCCGGTGAATTCAAGTACGATGCGCGGCTTTTCCGTATATGCCCCGGTGGGGCAGCAGGCACAAAGGACAGTACCCATGGTGACCATTCGTCTTGCTCGCGGCGGCTCCAAGAAGCGCCCCTTCTACAACATCGTGGTAGCGGACTCCCGCAATCGCCGCGACGGTCGCTTCATTGAGCGCATCGGTTTTTACAACCCCGTGGCGACCGGCAATGCCGAGACTCTGCGTTTCGATCAGGCCCGTCTGAACTACTGGCAGGGCGTTGGCGCGCAGTTGTCCGAGACCGTTAACCGGATCGTTCGTGGCGCAAAACCCGCCGTCTGACGAGCGGGTGGTGATGGGGCGCATCGTCGCCCCGTATGCGGTCAAGGGTTGGGTCAGGATTCACCCCTTTACCGAGTATCTCGACAGTCTGCTTGACTACGACGTCTGGTGGTTGGGGAAGCCCGGCGCCTGGCGCGAGTTCAGGATGGTGGATGGCAAGGTTCACGGCCAGTACCTCCTGGCGGAACTTGATGGCGTAGGCGACAGAACGGCTGCCGAGGCCTTGCAGGGTCTGGAAATCGCGGTCAAGCGCGATGAGTTTCCGGAGATCGAGGCGGACGAATACTACTGGGACGACCTGATCGGCCTGGAGGTGGTGAACGCCGAGGGCGTGGTTCTGGGCAAGGTGCAGGGTCTGCTGGAGACCGGCGCGCACGACGTGCTCAAGGTCATGGGCGAGCGGGAACGCCTGATCCCGTTTGTCGAGGCCTATGTGCGCGAGGTGGACAAGGCAGCCCGGCGCATCCAGGTGGACTGGGGTGCGGACTGGGATCTGGATTGAGCGGGAAGGGACGTGGAATGACGCCCGGTTACCACGTCATCACGTTGTTTCCGGAGATGTTTGCGGCGCTGACCGGGTCCGGGGTGAGCGGGCGGGCGATCCGCAACGAGTTGTGCAGGGTGAGGTTCTGGGATCCCCGGGACTTCACCCTGGACAATTACCGCACGGTGGACGACCGGCCCTTTGGCGGCGGCCCCGGCATGGTGATGTTGGCGGAGCCGCTGGACCTGGCGCTGACGGCGGTGAAGACCGTGTTGCGGCGCGAAGGCGTAAAGCAGCCCAGGTTGATTCACCTCTCGCCTCAGGGGCGTCGTCTGGATCAGCGCCTGGTGGAGCAACTGGCGGCGGAGCCGGCCCTGGTGTTGCTGGCCGGGCGTTATGAAGGCATCGACGAGCGCCTGTTTGCGCGTCATGCGATTGAAGAGATTTCGGTTGGCGACTACGTCCTTTCGGGCGGTGAATTGCCGGCCATGGTGGTGTTGGATGCGGTGATCCGCCAGTTGCCCGGAGCATTGGGGCACGCGGATTCGGCCAAGGAAGATTCCTTTGCCGACGGTCTGCTCGATTGCCCGCACTACACGCGGCCCGAGACCTACCTGGGGCTGGACGCGCCGGCGGTGCTGAAGAGCGGCGACCATGCCGCCATCGCGCGCTGGCGTTTGCGGCAGTCGCTGCAACGCACCCGGGCGCGGCGACCGGACTTGCTGGAAGGGCGGACCTTGTCCGCGCTGGAACTGGAATTGCTCGACGCGCCCGACGGCGTGTCGTGAAGTACGCCCCGCCTGGCGGGATGTTAGAAACGGCGGCATGTAACCCCGGTTACCTCTGGCGCCCACATTCGTTAAGGAAGACGAAGATGAACCTGATCGAACAGTTGGAAATGGAAGAAATGGCCCGCCTGATGGCTGGCAGAACCCTCCCCTCGTTTGCCCCCGGCGACACCGTCGTGGTGCAGGTGAAGGTCAAGGAAGGCGCGCGCGAGCGTCTTCAGGCCTACGAAGGCGTGGTCATCGCCAAGCGCAACCGCGGCCTCAACTCCGCGTTTACCGTGCGCAAGATCTCCGCCGGCGAAGGCGTTGAGCGCACCTTCCAGACCTACTCCCCGCTGGTGGCCGGCATCGAAGTGAAGCGCCGCGGCGACGTGCGCCGCGCCAAGCTCTACTACCTGCGCGAGCGTTCCGGCAAGTCCGCCCGCATCAAGGAAAAGCTGGACTTCCACAAGCGCGCGAAATAATCCTCCGCACGCTGCGAAAGGCCGCCGCAAGGCGGCCTTTCGCATGATGCGGCGGCGCACGATGGCCGGATAATCCGGCGCACACCATCCCCCAGGAGTCCCCCATGCTGCCCACGCCCGAGGCCGTCATCGGCCAGTTCGACAAGGCTTTGCGCACCGTGTTTGCATCCGCCGCCACGCGCCGTCCCTACCCCGACGCCGGCCTGCCCGAGGCCGACATGAACGAGGCGGAGAAGCGCCACGCGGCAGGTCTGATGCGCATCAACCATAGCGGCGAGGTCTGCGCCCAGGCGCTCTACGCCGGTCAGGCCCTCACTGCGCGCAACCCGGAAGCGGCCCGCGCCCTGATCGAGGCCTCGGACGAAGAGACCGAGCACCTGGCCTGGTGCGAGAAGCGTCTCGACGAACTGGGCAGCCGCAAGAGTCTGCTCAACCCGCTCTGGTATGCAGGCTCCTTCGCCCTCGGGGCGATGGCGGGCGCGCTGGGCGACAAGTGGAACCTGGGTTTTCTCGCCGAGACCGAGCGCCAGGTGGAAGGCCACCTCAACAGCCATCTCGACCTGCTGCCGCCGCAGGACGCAAAAAGTCGCGCCGTGGTGGAGCAGATGAAGCAGGACGAGGTGCGCCACGCCGAGACCGCCGTCGCCTACGGTGGCGCGCCCCTGCCCGCGCCGGTGCGCGTGGCGATGCGGATGACCTCCAAGGTCTTGACCCGCCTGGCGTACCGCGTCTGATGGCCTTCGCGGACAACCTCGCGGCCCTGCCCGCCGCCGATCTCCTGGCCCGGATCGAACTGACCCGCGCGGACGGCGTGGTGGAAACCATCGAGAACCGCCCCGGCAGCGCCGGATCGGTGCGCCTCTATGCCTGGCTCGCCCGCCAGTACGGCGGCATTGATGCCGCCGCCGCAGAAGAGGGGCTGCGCCTGTACGCCGAGCACACGCTCGACGCGCGCCAGCATCCCGGCAAGCACCCCAACATCGACCGCCTGCTTGGCGTGCTCGCCTCCGGGCGCGTCTGGCAGGTCCGGCTGGAAGAAGCTTGACCTTGTAGGGCGGGATGCATCCCGCCAGGGCCGATTGAAGCCGGCCCTACATGAAAACCTGTCCAACCGTAGCAAACGAGGAGCAGACGAACATGGGCATCGGGCGGCGGGAATTCCTGTTGGCGGGGACGCTGGGCGCGCTGGGGATGGGTACGGCGCCCGTGATCGCCGGGGCGCGACCGCGCATCGTCGTGGTGGGCGCGGGGTATGGCGGCGCCACCTTCGCGCGCTACATGAAGTTGTGGTCGCCCCAGGTCGAGGTGACCCTGATCGAACCCAACACGCGTTTCACCTCCTGCCCCATGTCCAACACCGTGATCGGCGGGCTCAACCGGCTGGAGGACATCACCTTCCCCTACCGCTACGTCCAGGCCGGCGTGGACCGCTTCGTGCAGGACCGGGTCACCGGCATCGACGCCGCGCGGCGCAGCGTCACCACGGCCACGGGCCGCACCTTTCCGTATGACCGTCTGGTGCTCGCCGCAGGCATCGAACTGATGCACGAGCGCATCCAGGGGTACGACCGCGTCGCGCAGGAACGCATCAAACACGCCTGGCAGGCCGGCCCCGAGCAGACCGGCGTGCTGCGCCGGCAACTGGAGGCCATGCCGGACGGCGGCGTCTTCGTCCTGGCCATCCCCACGGCCCCCCTGCGCTGCCCGCCCGCGCCCTACGAGCGCGTGTGCCTGGTGGCCAACTACCTCAAGCGCGCCAAGCCGCGCAGCAAGATCATCGTGCTCGACGGCAACCCCGACATCCTTTCCAAAAAAGAGCTGTTCCTCGCCGCCTGGAAAAAACACTACGGCTACGGCACGGACAACAGCCTGATCGACTACCGCCCCAACAACGCGGCCAGCGCCGTGGACGCCAAGGCGATGCGGGTCAGCACCGAGTTTGAAGACGTAACGGGGGCTGTGATCAACCTGGTGCCGCCCATGCGCGCCGCCGCCATCACCGGCCTGACCGGCGCGCGCACCGGCGACAACGGCATGTGGTGCCCGGTGGACTACCCCAGCCTGGAATCCACGGTCGTCCCCAACGTGCACATCCTGGGCGACTCCATCCTCTCCAACCTGTCGAAGGCGGCGGCGCTCGCCAACAACAGCGGCAAGTTGTGCGCCTACGCCCTGGGCGAGATCTTCGCGGGGCGTCCGCCCGACCCCCTGCCGGTGATCGCCAGCACCTGCTACTCCGCCAGCACCGAACGCACCGCATTCCACGTCGCCACCGTGTTCCGCTACGACCCGGCCAGCAAGGGGATGGAGGTGCAGCCCGGCAGCGGCGTATCGGCGCAGGAAAACGAAGCGGATTTCCGTTACATGCGCGGCTGGGCGCACAACATCTGGGCCGATACCCTGGGTCTGCCGCCCGGATACCGCTTCACCAACCGGGTGTGAACTTCACCCGGCAGCGCCGAACCAGAACGGCGTGCTCTTGCCCAGAAACTCGTCAAAACGCATGTAATGCGTACCGTCGCACGAGAAGGTCAGGCTGATCATGCCGTTGAACAGATTGATCGACGACATGCGCAGGTAGATGTTCTCGTCCGCCATGCGTAGCGCGCGCAGGGTGTCGAGGATGCGCACCACCTCCTCCTGCGGAACCAGGGCGTCCGCCGGATAAGGGCGCGCCGGGTACACCAGGCAGATGTCCGGGTCGCCCAGGGCGTCCTGGTCGAGGATGCGGTAACGGTAGGGGTCGTCCAGCGTCCAGATCGTGGCCTGGCTGCTGGAGAAGTGGATCACGCACTGGAACACGCCGCGGTGCGTCAGCAGCTCCTCCAGGATCGAGAGGGACTGCTCCAGGCTGCGGTCCATCGGGCTTTCGACGCGGCACTGGTCGAACACCGTGCCGCGAATCGCCGGATCCCCCTTCACCTGACGCCAGTGCCCCGGCTCCTCGTACAACTCCGCAGTCACGGGCAGGTTGCGCAGGTCGAAATCCGCCCCCAGGTAACCGACCGGTTTGCCCCCCCGGCGCACGATCTGCAAGGCCGTGAGCGAGGGCCGGTTCTTCATCAGGCTGATGTACGCGTCCGAGAGCAGAAACCCCCATGCCGGCACCGCCTCCATCATGTACGGACGCTGCGAGCGGTCACGCCCGTAATGCTCCGGCATCAGCCCGTCCACATTGACGTTGTCGCAGAGCTGGATGCCATCGGTATCCACGCAATACAGGAAGGAGCAATGGGGAATGCCGGAGAAGCCCTCCAGCAGCACCGCATCCATCCGCTCACGATCCCCCCATGCCGGCGCACAACGCTCGGCCAGACGTGCCAGGGGGTCGTGCAACAACTGCGCGAGCTGCTCACGTTGAAGGTAGATGCTGTCTTTCCAGGCGGGCTTCATGCGGGTCTGACGAAAGGGTCTGACAAAAAAGCCGCGCAGGGCGCGGCTCTCTCGTGATGCTCGAAGAGGGTTACTTGGCCGGGCAGGTATCGTCGCCGGGAACCTTGCCGGGCATGAGCAGGAACTGCTCAAACGGGCCCATGACGCGCATGGCCTCGCCCTTGGGGCCTTCAAACTTGAGACGTCCGAACATCATGGCGCGCATGGGGCCGTACTCGCCCGCACCCATCTCGCGCCAGCGCTTGGTCTCGGCGTGCATCACATAGTCCACCGCATCATCCAGGTTGGCGTGGGCGACCTTGCCGCCGTAGGAACACAGAGCCTTGCCATCCTTGGCGGAGATGGTCAGTTCGATCCGGGTGTCCGCGCCGCAGTCGGTGCGGTACATGTGCACCACCTTGTAGCCGCGGCCAGCGTCGTTCTTGATCCACTTTTCGGCCAGTTCGTTGGTCAGGATGGGGTTGTTGTTCCATCCGGTGCAGGCCTGGGCCGCCCATTCGGTAGACATCAGGGGGGTGGCTTGGGCGGTGGCGGCAAAACCGGCGCACAGGGCCAGCGAAATCAGGGTCTTACGCATGGGTGTCTCCTCGAAGTGATGATCGCGTGGGCGCAGGGCCCGAAAGCGGAGCCGAAGGGTAGCCCTAGCTTCTTCGGGCTGTCAAAAAAACCCTTTGATGGGAGTCTGGACAAAACTAATGGGGAAGGTGTTGCTTCAATGCACCATAGAGCCAAGTGCCGTGCATGGCCCCGGCCAGGACGATCATGGCGCCCAGGGAGCCGGTTCCGGCCAGGGCGAATACGGGGCCGGGACACAGGCCGATCAGCCCCCAGCCGAAGCCGAAGATGAGCCCGCCGTAGAGGTAGCTCTTGCGTCCGGGCGGCTTTGCCGGGATGTCGATGACCTGACCGTCCAGGGCCTGCCTTCGGTGCAGGCGTCGGATGATCTGGATGCTCGCCATGGCGGTGGCGATGGCCGAAAACAGGATGCCGAACATGTGGAAGCTCTGGAAATGGAACATCTCCTGGATGCGATACCAGGACGCCGCTTCCGACTTGATCATGACAAAGCCGAACAGGATGCCGACGAAGAGATAGGGCAGGTAGCGGAACATGGCGTTCACCCGTACAGCATGTAGGGCACGAGAAACCAGGAGGCCAGCAGTCCGCCCCCGAAGATGCCCAGCACCGCAATCAGGGAAGGCAGTTGCAGCGAGGCCAGCCCGGTGATGGCGTGGCCCGAGGTGCAGCCGCCGGCATAACGCGTGCCGAATCCCACCAGCACACCGCAGGCGAACAGAAAGGTGAAGTTGCGCACGCCGGGGTGGAACAGTTCATCCGGGGCCAGACTTTGCGCGACGGGCAGGGCAAAGCCCCAGGCTTGCAACATCCCCTGCGCCGCGGCGGAAAGCTGCACCGGCTCCGGGTTGGCGAACGTCACCCCCGCAAGATATCCGCCCAGCGCGGTGCCGATGACGAACACCAGGCTCCAGGTGTGCTCCTTCCAGTCGTAGCGGAAGAAATCCACGTCCACCTGGGGCGGCTGGGTGATGGCGCACAGATGGCGCAGGTTGCTGGAGATGCCAAAGGAGCGGTTGCCGATGAACAGCATGAGCGGAACCATGAGCCCGATCAGCGGGCCGGCCACATACCAGGGCCAGGGGTGCAGCAGCCAGTCCATCGTCGTCTCCTCGTAGATGCTCAGCCGGCGCGGATTGTATAAGCGTTTGCTAATTTACTTGCCGATCCAGCCTGACGCATTCGTACCAGTCGATATTGGATGCGGCCCGAACAACCCGTCATTCCCGCGAAATCGGGAATCCAGGTCGTTGGACTAACGGGAACTTCAGGGTTTGCTGGATGACTGATGTGCATACCCGCATACCCGGCCCTTGGGGCCGGGAAACTCCGGCGAAGACCTCACTCCGTGACAGGTGACCTATCCATGCAACGCAGATTCTTTGGGTGGCTTCCGTGGCTGGTCTTGGCGCTTCCCGTTCAGGCTGACCCGAATCTCTCGGCGCCGGAGGCGCTGGCGGCCAGTTTGGCGGGCAAGACCCTGTTGATCGACATCCGCACCCCGGCGGAATGGCGCGAGACCGGCGTCGCCCCCGGCGCCGGGCGGGTGGATTTTTATCGTGGGCCGGAGGTGCTGGTTCCCTACCTCCTGCAACAGACGAAGGGCGACAGGAACGCCCCCATCGCCCTCATCTGCCGCACCGGAAACCGCACCACCCATGCCCAGAAATACCTGCAAGGCATCGGTTTCACCCAGGTCTACAACGTCAAGGAAGGCATGAAGGGCAGCGCCGCCGGGCCGGGTTGGCTCAAGCGCGGCCTGCCGGTGGAAGCCTGCACGGCCTGCTGATGCCCCCCGACCTTTCCCAACGCCAAGAGGAGTCCGCATGAACCGCCTGATCGCACTTTCCCTGTTGTTGTGGCTGCAAACCGCCTGGGCTGGCCAGGTTGCCGTTCCGGCGGGGCCGTTTCTGATGGGCTGTTCCAAAGGCGATAACGCCTGTGAGCAGGACGAGGGGCGGCCCGGCGGCGTTGCCGTGACGGTTCCCGCCTTTGTTCTCGACCGCCACGAGGTCACGGTGGCGGACTTCCGCGCCTGCATCGAGGCCGGACGCTGCACCCCGCCGCTGACGCATCAGCGCAGCGCGTACTGCAATTTCGGCGCGGCGGATGCGCGTCCGTGAAACCGGCATGGTTCCTCCTCGCCGCCTGGCTGCCCCTCGCCACGGCCACGGCGGCCATGGCGGCTACGGAAACCCGCCCGCCCGCGCTGCAACAACGGCTTGACGCCGCCCTGGCGGCCAAGGGGCACGCATACCGGCCCCGCACCGCCCACCTCCTGCCCGGCGGCAAACCGCGCCACACCAACCGCCTGATCCTGGAAGACTCGCCCTACCTGCTCCAGCACGCCCACAACCCGGTGGACTGGTTCCCCTGGGGCGAAGAGGCGTTTGCCAAGGCGCGCCGCGAGGGCAAGCCCGTTTTTCTATCCATCGGCTACTCCACCTGCCACTGGTGCCACGTCATGGAGGTGGAGAGCTTCGAAAACCCGGACATCGCCCGCCTGCTCAACGATCACTTCGTGGCCATCAAGGTGGACCGCGAGACCCGGCCCGACCTCGACCACCTCTACATGACCGCCGTGCAGCTTCTCACCGGCCACGGCGGCTGGCCCATGACCACGCTGCTCACGCCGGAAGGCCAGGTCTTTCACGGCGGTGCGTATTACCCCCCCGACGACCTCGCCCGCCTGCTGGATCGCGCCCAACGCGCCTGGCGCGAGCATCGTCAGGAGGTCCAGGCCACGGCGGCGCACGTCACCCGAGCGGTGGAGAAGGCCATGGCCGTGGAAGCCGGCGCGGCGGAACTCAAGTCGGAACAGGCGGCGACCACGGCGCGGGGCCTGCTGCGAAACCATGACGACATGCAGGGCGGCTTCGGCCCCGCCCCCAAGTTTCCCAACGAGCCGCTGCTGGCCCTGTGGCTGGACCAGATCCGGCGCGGCGGCGACCCGGCGCTGCTGGCCGCGCTTCAGACCGATCTGGCCGCCATGGCCGACGGCGGCATCCACGACCAGGTCGGCGGCGGTTTTTATCGCTATGCCACCGACAACGACTGGCTGGTCCCCCACTTCGAAAAGATGCTCTACAACCAGGCCCAGCTGGCCCGGCTGTACGTCGGCGCCCATCGCGCCACCGGCAACGCCGACCACGCACGGGTGGCCCGGCGCGCCCTGGACTTTGTGCTGAGAGAGATGAGCGCGCCGTCCGGCGGCTTTTACGCCGCTCTGGATGCCGACAGCGGCGGCGGCGAAGGCCGCTACTACCTGTGGACGCCCGCCGAAATCCGCGCCGCGCTGAAGCCCGAAGATGCCGCCTTCGCCCTGCGGACCTATGGCGTCACGGCAACGGGCAATTTTGAAGGCGCGAACATCCTCCACCTGCCCCGCCCCGTGACCGGCCTGGAACGCAACCCCGTGCGCACCCGGCTCGACCGCATCGACGCGCAACTGCTCAAGGCGCGAGCGAAGCGCCCCGCCCCGCACCGCGACGACAAGGTGCTCACCGGTTGGAACGGCCTGATGATCACCGCCCTGGCCGAGGCCGCCGACGCACTGGACGAGCCGCGCTATCTCGACGCCGCCCGGCGTGCGGCGGCCTTCCTCTGGCAGACGCACCGCCGCTCGGAGGGCGGGCTGTGGCGAACCTCGCTGGCGGGCCGCGCCAGCGCCCCCGGCATGTTGGAGGACTACGCCTATCTCGCCGAAGGGCTCATCGCCCTGTATGACGTCACCCAGGACGCCACCTGGCTGACCCGCGCCCAGACCCTGGCCGATGACATGGCGGCGCGCTTCGGCGCCCAGGGGGCGGTGGCCTGGGCCCTGGCCGAGACAGACCCGCTGGCCCCCATCGCCCGGCCCCTGGACACAGCGGATGGCGCGCTGCCCTCCGCCAACGGCGTTGCGGTGCATGTCCTGGCGGCCCTGGCGCGGCGTAGCGGCGAAACCCGCTTTGCAGAAGCGGCCCAGGCCCAGCTCGCCGTCCTGGCCGGCAACATCGTCAGAAACCCCGCCGGCCACGCCACCCTGCTCACCGCCGCCGACCGTCTCCACCAAGGCGAAACCGGCCCGCGCCACTACGCCGCCCACGGCGCGGTGACGGTGAACGCCCAGGCCGTCCGGCGGGGAGCGAACCGGGCCGGTCTGGAACTGACCCTGGCGATCCGCCCCGGCTGGCACATCAACGCCCACCAACCGCTCCAGGCCTATCTCAAGCCCACGACCCTGACGGTTTCCGGCCCGAACTGGAAATTGAAGGCCATCGACTACCCCCCGGCGGAGGTGATTCGTCTCGGTTTCCAGGACGAAGCCCTGGCGCTCTACCAGGGCAAGACCGTCCTCCGCGCCGAACTCGAACGGCTCGCCCCCGGCGTCGGCGGGATTCCCCTGGAACTGCGCTTGCAGGCCTGTAGCGACCGCGTCTGCCTGCCGCCGGAGACGTTACGGGTGGAGGCGGTCTGGCGCTGAGAGGCTGGGAAAAATGCCAGTGACGGGGGGGGTCCGCCGGTTTCAATTGATCCTAGAAAGCGCAGTTGAAATGCTTGTAGGTGCGAATTCATTCGCACCTACAGACAACTCGTGACGCATTGAATCGTCATGAATTTATCCGTCAACTGTGTTTTCCAGGTTGATTCACAGCCTATGAGTGCTTGTGGTTGGGGATCCGGGCGTACCTGGCCCAAGACGTGATGAAAGGCCTGGAGCGCTGGACGTCGACGGCGGGCACGCAGCAAGGCGCGGTGATCAGCCCGCTGCTGGCGAATATCTACCTGCACCCGCTGGATGAACGGATGGCGGCCAAAGGCTATCGGATGGTGCGGTACGCGGACGACTTTGTAGTCCTGTGCCGGACGACCGACGAAGCGGCCCAAGCCCTGGCGGAAGTACGCGCCTGGGTAGAAGGCAACGGCCTCACGCTGCATCCAGACAAGACCCGGCTGGGGGACTGTCGGGAAGCCGGGCAAGGGTTCGACTTCCTGGGCTACCGGTTTGAAGCGGGGAAGCGCTGGGTGCGCAAGAAGAGCCTGAAAGCCCTGAAGGACAAACTGCGGAGCAAGACTGGCCGCACGAACGGGACGAGCCTCAGCCGCATCATTGAGGAGATCAACCCGATCCTGAAAGGCTGGTTTGGCTACTTCAAGCACGCCAGCCGGCTGGATGGCTTCATCCGTCGCCGTCTGCGCGCGCTGCTTGGAGAGCCGTGTGCGGGAGAACCGCACGCACGGTTCGGAGGGAGGAGAGGGCTGGCGTCCTTCTCTATCCCTATCAAATCCGGGGTTTTTCGAGGCCACCCCGGAGTGTGTTGCAGCGCCTGCCTGCGCCGCGAAGCCTGGTCTATCGCGCTTCAGCCAAGGCGCATGCGGGTCAGCGCAACTGACCCTGCTTCCTTTTCGACCATCAGCGCGTTGCCGTCGCCAGTTCGATGCGCCGACTGATGCGCGCCGCGGCGTCCTGATCCCCCGCCGCCTGCGCGCGCTGGCGGGAAACCTCCAGCCAGGCCAGCAGCGGGCGACGCCAGCCGCGTTCCGAGGCGGTGTCCACGGCGGCGGCGAGGCCTTCGGGCTGGATGCGGGCCTGCTTGAACAACAGGGCCAGGCCGATCAAACGGGCCAGCGGGTCTTTGATCTCCAGTGCGGCGCTGTTGGCGGCCTTGTCATCCTTGGCCGTGGCGAGGGGCTGGTAATGGGCGGGCAGCCGTTTGGCGTCCAGGCCGGTCCACGCGCCGGCAAGGAATTGGGCGTAGGCCTGATCTTCCTGGGCGGCGTCGCGGGTCAGGGCGTCATAGGCGGGGCAGGGGGCGAAGTCCAGCACGGCGGCGCGGGCGGCGCAGGCGGCCAGTTCGGCGCGGGCGAGCAGGTCGACGCGGCCCGATTTGGCGATCTCGACGCGCACCTTTTGCTGCGCCAGGTCGGCGGCCTTGGCGTCGCCCTCCATCCAGCGGGTCTGGGCGTGTTCCATCAGGCTGACGGCGTTCATCTTCCAGTCGGCGGGGGGTGGGCCGCCGCTGCCGCAGGCGGCCAGGAGCAGGCTGAGGACGAGTACGGAGGCGGTCTTCATGGTCATGGCGTCCTGATCTCCACGTCGCGGGCAAAGGGCCATTTCTTGTTGATCTCGTTGATGAGGTGATTCACCTTGCGCACCGAGTCGTCGATCTCCACGCGCAGGGCGGCCATGTCGGCGCTGGCGTCCTTGACGTTGCCGGTGATGACGGCGACGTTGGCGGTGGCGGTGTTGGCGCTGGCGAGCAGGCTGTCGGCCTTTTTCAGGCTTTCGCGCACCTCGCCCAGCATGCCGTTGATCTTGACCACGGATTCGCGCGCGTTGGGCAGTACGCCGCCGTCGCCGAACACCTGGGCGTCGGTCTTGCCCAACATGCCGTCCACCTTGAGGGAGATGCCGTTGACGTTGGCGAGCAGGCTGTTGGCCTTTTGCAGGGCGTCCACCACATGTTTCGCCTTGTCCGGGGTGCCCAGTACGCCTTCCAGCACGCCGTATTCGCCCCCCATGCGCCCGGTGACGGTGGCAACGCTGCCCAGGGTGCGGTTGATGGGGGCTTCCTTGCCGGTCATGTCGGCCACGTTGGTGAGGATCTCCTTCACCCGCGCCAGGATCACCGGGATGTCCTGGGCGGCGTCGCCGGTGTAGATGTCGCGCACCGCGCCGGGCTCCAGCGCGGGCGCGCTCATGTCCTCGCTGTGGGCCTTGATCTTGGCTCCGCCGACGATGGATTTCTCCAGCGTGAATACGCTGGATTTACGCAGCCATTTGGCATCCTTTTTCAGGATGCTGATCTCGATCTTCACCTTGCCGTCCGGGGCCAGGTCCAGCCGCGTGACCTCGCCGATGGGGAAGCCGGAGAAGGTGATGGGCTGGCCGATGGTGACGCCTTCCGCCTCGGTGGCGTTGAGGATCAGCTTCTGCGTCGGCTCGAACACCCCCCGCGCGTAGAGGGCGTAGGCGAGAAAGGCGGCGGCCAGGATGACGGTCAGGGTCAGCAGCAGGCCGACCTTGAATTCCAGGTTCTTGATCAACGGGGCGCGTACAGGGGCTCGTTCCATCGGTAGTCCACAATCCAGCATTCGTTGAGGTGGTTCTCCAGTCGCCGCAGCAGCGCGTCCAGGAGGGGCGGGTAAAGGCTGTCCGGCAATTGCAGGCCGGGACGGTCAATCAGGATGATCTCGGGGCGGCTCACCGCTACCCGCAGCAGTTTGGCGACAAAGCGCTCTTCGTGGCTCAAGGCCGGGTCGCGCTTGTAGGCCGCGTCGGTGTGGCCCGCCTCCAGCAGCAGGTTCCAGGCCAGGTCCATGGCATCCAGGTAGTTCAGGTTGTCCCGGTATTGCGGCACCACGGCGATGTTTTCCAGCACGGCGAGGTTGGCGCGCAGGGGCAGATCCGCCGATACCAGGGCGGTGTGCGTGTTGGCATCCAGGAAGGCGCGGCGCTCGGCGTCATGCGCCATCCACTTCAGATGTGTTTGCAGGCTAATGACATGCGCTCCTGTAAAACCCCGGTGGATATTGGCTTTGCGGGCATTGGCCAAAGTCCGGCCATTATGTTGCCAAAACGATTTTTGTCCATTCCGCGCGCCCTGACGCCGCTCCCGCTTTGCGGAAGGACGAGCCTGCGCAGAGGGGGCGTGCACCTGCATAAATGTGTAACGTCCCGCTCGCTTTGGCCGATATGGTAGGGGTCGGATGCGAGAGCCCAATAGCGGGACCGGGGCCGCAGTATCAGCACATGGAGATGGATATGCGAGGAATTACCGCCGCGCGGATCGCCGCCCTATCGTTGCCCCTCGTGGTGATGACGCCCGTGTTGGCGCAGGAGGCCGCGCCGGGGAGAACGGTCAAAAGCCTGCTCGACTTCGCCCGTGGCGACAACCCGGAATTTGCCGCCATGCGTTCGGAGGCCGATGCGTCCGCCGAGCGGGTCACGCCAGCCGGCGCCCTGGCGGACCCGAAATTCCGGGTCGAACTGCGCGACATTACCCGCCTTGGTTCCCAGTCGCCGACGCTGCTCCCGGGGCAGGTCGGCAGTACTCGTTATCTGTTGATGCAGGACGTGCCCTGGTCTGGCAAGCGCGATCTCCGGCGCGAAATCGCGGCTCTGGAGGCCGAAGGCGCCAAGGGCAGGGCCGCAGGGACATGGGTCGAGGTCGCGGCCAAGATCAAGGCCGCCCAGGTGCGGCGTCAAACCCTGTACGACGCCGAGAGGCTGGTGCAGGAAATTCTCGATCTGACGGCCCGCCTGGAGCAGATCGCGCAGGCCCGCTACGCGGGGGGGCTGGCCGCCCAGCAGGATGTGATTCGCGCCCAGATCGAGCAGACCGGAATGAGAGGCGAACTGGTGGCGCTGCAAGGCGAGAAACGTCAGGTCGATGCCCGGCTCAATGCCCTGCTGGCGCGTCCGGCCTCGGCGCCGCTGGCGGAGCCGGACGGGCCATTCCCGCCGCCGCCGGACCCGTTCGACCAGATGGCGCTGGCGGAGCGCCTGCGCGCCGCCAATCCTTCACTCTTCGCGGAAGAGTCCCGTATCAAGGCGGCGGAAAAGGGGCGCGATCTGGCGTACAGGAATCGCTATCCGGATTTCACCTTCGGCCTTTCGCCGATCCAATCCGGCGGTTCGGTGAAGGAATGGGAACTGATGGTCGAACTGAACATTCCCCTGCAGCAGGACTCGCGCCGCGCGCAGGAGCGGGAATCCGGGGCGATGCTGGCTGCCGCCCGGTCACGCAGGGAGGCCCTCGCCAATCAATTGCTGGCCGATCTGGCCGAAAATCTCGCTGCCATCGAAGCGGCGCGGCGTTCGGAGTCGTTGATTGCGAACAGCCTGCTGCCCCAGGCCGAGTCGATGTTCCGCGCCGCACTCGCCGGTTACGAGACCGGCAAGGCGGATTTCTCCAGCGTGCTTGACGCTCAGAGGCATATTCGCCAGGCCCGGCAGAGCCGGCTTCAGGCGCGCAGCGAAGCGCAAATGCGCCTGACCGAGATTGAACGTCTGGTGGGAGAAGCGCCATGAAACGGGGAATTGGAATGGGCATTGCCATCACCGTCGTGATCGCGGTCGTGGCCGCTGGCGGGGGGTATTGGCTGGGCGAGCGGGGAATGCGCGTGCGCGGCGATGGCGGCGCGGCGGCAGTCGCTTCTGGCGATGCCGGCAAGAAGGAACGCAAGCTCTTGTATTACCGCAACCCGATGGGGTTGCCCGATACCTCGCCGACGCCCAAGAAAGACCCGATGGGCATGGACTACATCGCGGTGTACCAGGGCGGGCAGGAGGAGGAGGCGACCGCCGCCAATCAGGTCTCGATCAGCCCCGAGAAGGTGCAGAAGCTGGGGGTGCGGACCGAGGCGGCGCAATTGCGCTCGCTGGAGAGGGTGGTTCGCGCGGCGGGACGGATCGAGTTCGACGAGCGGCGCGTCTATGCCATCTCCCCCAAGTTCGAGGGGTATGTGGAACGCCTGTTGGTCAACGCCACCGGGCAGCAGGTGGACCGGGGACAGCCGCTGTTCGAGGTCTACAGCCCGGAACTCGTCTCCGCCCAGCGGGAATACGCGATTGCCGCGCAAGGGCTGGACGCCCTCGGCAGCGCCGATGAAGCGGCGCGGGCCGGCATGCGCCAGCTCGCCGAAGCGAGTCTGCTGCGCCTGAAGAATTGGGATGTTTCCGAGGAACAGGTCAAGGCCCTGGTCAAATCGGGCGAGGCCAGGCGAACCTTGACCTTCCGTTCTCCGGTCGCCGGCGTCGTCACCGAGAAGAAGGCCTTGCAGGGCATGCGTTTCATGCCCGGCGAGACGCTCTATCAGGTGGCCGACGCGTCCACGGTCTGGGTGATCGCCGATGTCTTCGAGCAGGACATCGGCCTCGTCAAGGCCGGGGTGCAGGCACGGGTCACGATCAACGCCTATCCCGGCAGGACGTTCGCGGGGGCCATCGCTTACGTCTATCCGACCCTGAATGCGGAGACCCGCACCGTGCCGGTGCGCGTCGAACTGCCCAATCCGGGCGGCCTGCTCAAGCCCGGCATGTTCGCGCAGGTCGAATTGCCGATCGCGGCGATGGGCAAGGTCGTCACGGCGCCCGTGTCCGCCGTCATCGACAGCGGCGTGCGCCAGATCATCCTGGTTCAGGTGCGCGAGGGGCGTTTCGAGCCGCGTGAGGTGCGGCTCGGCGCTCGCAGCGATCACTTTGTGACCGTGCTGGAGGGGGTGCGGGAAGGTGAGCGGGTCGTCGTCGCCGCCAACTTCCTGATCGACGCCGAAAGCAACCTCAAGGCCGCCCTCGACGGCTTCGGTTCCGCCGGGTCCGCCGCCGCCCGCGCGGACAAGCCGGCCAGCGCCCACGCCGGCCACTGACAGGGAGAGATCATGCTTGCCGGGATCATCGACTGGTCGGGCAGAAACCGTTTCCTGGTCCTGCTCGCCACCCTGTTCGTCATCCTCGGCGGCGTTTACGCCGTGATGAAGACGCCCATTGACGCGCTGCCCGACCTCTCGGACGTGCAGGTCATCGTCTACACCGAGTACCCCGGCCAGGCGCCGCAGGTGGTGGAGGATCAGGTCACCTACCCGCTCACCACCGCCATGCTGTCTGCGCCCAAGTCGAAGGTGGTGCGCGGCTTCTCATTCTTCGGCGCGTCCTTCGTCTACATCATCTTCGAGGACGGTGTGGACATCTACTGGGCGCGTTCGCGGGTGTTGGAGTACCTCAATTTCGCCTCCGGTCGCATGCCGCGCGGGGTCACCCCCCAGATCGGCCCGGATGCCTCCGGCGTCGGCTGGGTCTACCAGTACGCTGTGCTGGCCAAGAACAGGACGCTGGCCGAGTTGCGCACCCTGCAGGACTGGTATCTGCGCTACCAGCTCGCCAAGGCCCACGGCGTCGCTGAGGTGGCCTCCATCGGCGGTTTCGTGCAGACCTATCAGGTCACCGTCGATCCGGTGAAGTTGCGCGCCTACGGCATTCCCCTCGCCAGGGTTTCCCAGGCAATCCGCGATTCGAACCGCGATGTCGGGGGGCGCGTCGTGGAAATGGCCGAGACCGAGTACATGGTGCGCGGCAGGGGCTATCTGCGCGGCGTGGGCGATATCGAGAAACTGGCGGTCAAGAGCGACCGGGGTACGCCGGTGCTGATCCGCGACCTCGCGCGGGTGGAGCTGGCCCCGGACGAGCGCCGCGGGCTCACCGAACTCGATGGCGAGGGCGAAGTGGTTTCCGGCATCGCCATGGCCCGCTACGGGGCGAACGCCCTGGAGGTCATCCACAACCTCAAGGAAAAGATCGCCGAGATCTCCGCCGGTCTGCCCGAAGGCGTCGAAATCCGCGCGGTCTACGACCGCTCCGAACTGATCCACCGCGCCATCGACACGCTCAAGAGCACGCTGATCGAGGAATCGCTGATCGTCGCCCTGGTCTGCATCGTTTTCCTTCTGCACGTCCGTTCGGCGCTGGTCGCCATCCTGATGTTGCCGGTGGGGGTTCTCATCGCCTTCATCGCCATGCGGCTTCTGGGCATGAACTCCAACCTGATGAGCCTGGGCGGTATTGCCATCGCCATCGGCGCCATGATCGACGCGGCCATTGTCATGATCGAGAACGCCCACAAGCACCTGGAACGCCTGCCCGAAGGGCACGATCAAGCCGCGCGGGCGGAGGCCATGATCGCGGCGTGCAGGGAGGTTGGTCCCGCCCTGTTCTTCTCTCTGCTGATCATCACCGTCTCCTTCCTGCCGGTCTTCACGCTGGAGGCCCAGGAGGGACGGCTGTTTTCGCCGCTCGCCTACACCAAGACCTTCGCCATGGCCGGCGCGGCGCTGCTGTCGGTGACGTTTGTGCCGGTGCTGATGCTGCTGTTCATTCGCGGCAAGATCATTCCGGAGGCGAAGAATCCGGTGAACCGTTTCCTGATCTGGGCCTATCGACCGATCATCGCCGGGGTCATGCGCTGGAAAAAGACCACCATCGTCGCGGCCTTGCTGGTGTTGGCTGTTTCGATCTACCCGGCATCAAGGCTCGGTTCCGAATTCATGCCGACCCTCAACGAGGGAACGCTGTTCTACATGCCGGCCTCGCTGCCGGGGATGTCCATCACTAAGGCGGCGGAGCTGCTCCAGACCCAGAACAGGATCATCAAGAGTTTTCCCGAAGTGGCCTCGGTCTACGGCAAGGCCGGTCGCGCCAACACCGCGACCGATCCGGCGCCGACCGAGATGTTCGAGACGGTGATCAACCTCAAGCCGGAACAGGAATGGCGACCGGGCATGAACCTCGACAAGCTCGTCGCCGAGATGGACAAGGCGCTCCAGTTCCCCGGCGTCGCCAATGCCTGGACCATGCCGATCAAAGCGCGCATCGACATGCTCTCCACCGGCATTCGCACCCCCATCGGCATCAAGGTGTTCGGCAAGGATCTGGCCGGGATGGAAAGGCTCGCCAAGGAGATCGAAACCGTGGTGAAAGGGGTGCCGGGCACGACCTCAGCCTTCGCCGAGCGCATCACCGGCGGCTATTACCTCAACATCGAGCCGGATCGCGAGCAACTCGCGCGCCTCGGCCTGGCGGTGGGCGATCTGCAGGATGTGATCGCCAGCGCCCTGGGCGGGGAAATGGTGACCACCACCGTCGAAGGGCGCGAGCGTTTCGGCGTGAACGTGCGCTACCCGCGCGAGTTGCGGGCCGATCCGCAAGGGATCGCGCGCGCGGTGCTGGTCCCGACCATGACGGGTGCGATGGTTCCCCTGGGGCAGGTTGCACGCGTCGAAGCGGCCAAGGGCGCGCCCGGCATCCGCACCGAAAACGCGCTGCTCTCCGCCTACATCTACGTCGATATTCGGGACCGGGACATCGGCGGCTACGTCGCCGACGCAAAGCGGGCGGTGGCCAGGCAGGTGAAGTTCCCGCCCGGCTATTACGTGACCTGGAGCGGCCAGTTCGAATACATGGAGCGCGCCACCGCGAAGATGAAGATCGTCATTCCGGTGACGCTGCTGATCATCTTCCTGTTGCTGTATCTCAATTTCAGACGCTTGACCGAGACCTTCATCGTCATGTTGTCGGTGCCCTTCGCGCTGGTCGGCGGCGTCTGGTTCATGTGGCTGCTGGGCTACAACCTGTCCGTGGCCGTCGCCGTCGGCTTCATCGCCCTTGCGGGCATAGCAGCGGAAACCGGCGTGGTCATGCTGATCTACCTGGACCACGCCTGGGAAGCGAGCAAAAAGCGTCTGGCCGAACAGGGGCGGGCGCCGACCGTGGCTGACCTCTATGGCGCGATCATGGAAGGCGCCGTCGAGCGGGTGCGACCGAAGATGATGACGGTGGTCGCCATCATGGCCGGCCTTCTGCCCATCATGTGGAGCACGGGCGCCGGCTCGGAAGTCATGAGCCGCATCGCGGCGCCGATGATCGGCGGCATGATCTCCTCGACCGTGCTGACCCTGGCGGTGATCCCGGCCCTGTACGGGCTGGTCAAACAGTGGCGGCTGGGCCAGGCCATGGAGCGTTAGCGGCAGATGCCGGAGCCCGGCGCGCCTACATGTACTTGAAGGCCAGCGACAGCACCTCGATCACCATGAGGACAAAAAACAGCCGCACCATGCCGCGCAGCACGGAGATGGGGGCCATGAACAGCATCCTGGGCGTGGCCATGCCTTCGGCCACCGGGATGACGGTGACGGCCAGACCGAAGGCGACCGATTTGGCCCAGATGCTCGCCATCACCGCGGTATCGAACACCTTGCCCATGACGCGGTTGAAGTCGGGGATGCTCCAGGTCTGAAAGCCGTACACGGCGATGTAGGCCAGCACCAGGGCGAGCACGCTGGTGACGGCGGTGAGCGCCAGCACCGAGAGCAGGCCGCCGATCACGCGCGGCATGAACTCCATGCGCAGGGTGTCCACGCCGGATTCCTCCAGCGCTTCGATCTCGCCATGCACCCGCATCAGCGCCACCTCGGTGTTGATGGCGGAGCCGGAACGCAGGGCCACGAACAGGGCGGTGAGCAGGGGCAGGATCTCCAGTACCAGGATGCGCATGGACATCTCCAGCGCCAGGTCGGACTGGCCGATCCTGGCCGCCGTGGACACCACGATCTGGATCAGCAGGTAGGAGAGGACGGCGGAGAACAGGGTGAAACCGGGGAGGATCTGCCAGGCGGTGAAGTAGATCTGCTTCATCACCACCATGCGCGTGGCGCTGTTGTAGGTGCCGGGGGTGAGGGCGGCCGCCAGCGCATCGCCCGCAAAACGCAGCGTGGCGTGCCAGATGCGCCAGGTGGCGAGGAAGGACGCGCCGCGCCGGGTGATGAAGTCAGTCAGCCAAGTCATGGCCGCATCATAGCGAAACGAAATGGCCGTTGTCGGCGTTAATATCCCCGTCGAAACCACTAGGGACCACGGCCATGACCCGCATCTGGATGTTCTTGCTTGCACTGTTTTCGCTCCCCGCCCTGGCTACGCCCGGGACCATGATCAAGGATGACACCCTGCGCGCCCAGCCTGCCGCTGCGGCAGCCGGAGTGGGGCAGGCGGCCAAGGGTGCTGCGGTGGAGATCCTCGGGCGTCAGTCCGGCTGGACCCAGATCAAGGCGGGCGGCGTGACCGGTTGGGTGCGCGTCCTCTCGGTGCGCGGCGAAGCGCCCGCCGGCGGTTTGGCCGACGTGGGGGCGGCGCTCCAAAAGCGCGATTCCAGCAAGGTGGTGGCGGTGGCCGGCCTGCGCGGACTGTCTGAGGAGGAACTCAAGGGCGCTCGCTTCAACGGTCAGGAACTCGCCCGCATGGACCACTATCGCGTGGATCGCGGCGGCGCCCAGCAGTTCGCCATGATGGCCAATCTGCGCACGCGGGATGTGCCCCACCTGCCCAAGCCCGAGAGCAAGCGCAGCCAGCCCGGCGGCGGCGCATCCTCCAACTCCATGCTGGATGGTTTCTGATCATGAAAACGCTCAGCCGCTTCCTGACCTGTCTGGTCCTGTCCCTTTCCGTCGGCGCGGGCAACGTCTACGCCGATGAAGTCAGCGATGCCCTCAAGGGTTTGTTCAAGGGGTTCCGCAAAAAGGAATCCGCGCCGGCGCCGCAGCCGGTAGCCCCCGTTGCGCCCAGTTCCCCCGCCGCGCCGACTCCGCCCTCGGGCCAGGAAAGTCCCACCGATTTGCTGTTGAAGTCGCTGATGTCCGGCAAGACCTCGCCCGAAGAAGAGGCGCGCATCGGCCAGCAGATCGCCGGCAATCTGGTTGGCGTGGCCCCGCTGGTGCGCGACGACGCCCTGCAACGCTACGTCAACCAGGTAGGCCGCTGGGTCGCCCTGCAAAGCGAACGGGCTGATCTGGACTGGCGTTTCGGCGTGATCGAAAGCGAAGACCTCAATGCCTTCGCCGCCCCCGGCGGTTACATCTTCCTGACCAAGGGGCTGTACCGCCGCCTCAACAGCGAATCTGAACTGGCCGGCGTGCTGGGCCATGAAATCGGCCATGTGGTGAAGAAACACCAGTTGAAACTGCTGCAAAAGTCCCAGGGCATTGCCGCTCTGGGCGGATTTCTGAGCCAGAAGGTCAAGAACAGCAATGAACTGGTGCAGAACCTGATCGGCAACGGCGCGGAGATGATGGCGCGCGGCCTCGACAAGGACGCGGAGTTCGAGGCTGACCGTCTCGGCCTGGTCTACGCCGCGCGTTCCGGCTACGAGGCCTACGGCCTGCCCACGGTGCTGGCGGAGATCGGCCACAGCGCCAAGGGCGATGCCCGCGTGTCGCTGCTGTACAAGACCCACCCGCACCCGGAAGAGCGCCTGGGGCAACTGTCCGAGGCGGTGGGCAACCGCATGGACGGCGTCACCGACGGCCAGACCGGGGATAGTCGGTTCTATCGGCTGCGCTGAGCGGGCACTGCTTCTGCATACCGATAAGTGAACCTCCGCTCCCGCCGCTTCCTCGGCCAGATGGCCGCCAGCCTGGTTCTGCTCCTGGTTCTGTTGGGGCAGGCGGGCGGGCTGTACGGGCTGTACTTCATCGACAAGCTCGACGCCGCGCTCTACGACCTCAAGGTGCGCATGTTCCGCCCCATGACGGTGGACGACCGCATCGTCGTGGTGGATGTGGACGAGAAGAGCCTGAAGGAGATCGGACGCTGGCCCTGGCCGCGCTCGCAGGTGGCGAAGCTCACCAGCAACCTGTTCGAGCAGTACGGCGTGGCGGCGGTGGGCTACGACGTGATTTTCGCCGAACCGGACCAAAGCTCCGGCCTGCCGGTGCTGGAAAAGCTGGCCAAGGGGCCGCTGGCGGGCGATGCCGGGTTCTCCGAACGCCTCGCGCGCCTGCGCCCGCAACTGGATTACGACAGCCAGTTGGCCGAAGCCTTCACCAAGGGACCGGCGGTGCTGGGCTACTACTTCGGCTTCCACGACGAGCAGGAGACCGTGGGCGCGCTGCCGCCGCCGGCGCTCGACTGCAAGGCCCTGTCCGGTCTGGGCATCACCCCCATGCAGGGTACGGGCTACAACGGCAACCTCGCCGCCATGCAGGCCAAGACCCCGTTCGGCGGCTTCTTCAACATGCAGCCGGACTTCGACGGCGTGGCGCGCCGCATGCCCGCCCTGGTGAGCCACAAGGGCCAGTGCTACGGCTCGCTTGCGCTCAACCTCACGCGCGCCGGCATGGGCGCGCAGTCGGTCAAGGTGAAGCCGCCCGCCGGCCTGGGCGACAGCGCCGCCGTGCTCGACCTGGACGGCCTCACCCTGCCGGTGGATGCCCAGGCCCTGGCCATGGTCCCCTACCGCGCCCAGGGCGCATTCGCCTACATCCCGGCGGCGGACGTGATTGCCGGGCGCGCCCCGGCGGCCAAGCTGGAAGGCCGTATCGTCCTCATCGGCTCCAGCGCTCCCGGCATCATGGATCTGCGCGTCACCCCCACCGCCAAGGCCTTCCCCGGCGTCGAGATCCACGCCAACCTGATCTCCGGCATCCTCGACGGCACGGTGAAGCGGGAGCCCGCGCGCCTGCGCGGCATGCTGGCGGGCGCCACCGCCGTGGTCGGCATCCTGCTCGCCGCCGCGTTGCCCTGGCTCACCCCGGTCTGGTCCGCCGCCCTGGCGCTGGGACTGATCGCCGTCCTGTTCGGGTTCGACCTGTTCGCCTGGTCCGCGCTCAACCTCAGCCTGCCCCTGGCCGCGCCGCTCTTGGCGGTGCTCAGTCTGTTCGTGCTCAACATGAGCTGGGGCTTCTTTGTCGAAGCCCGTTCCAAGGCGCAGATCACCAAGTTGTTCGGCCAGTATGTGCCGCCGGAACTGGTGGACGAGATGGCGCAAGACCCGGAACGCTACAGCCTGCGCGGCGAATCCCGCGTGATGAGCGTGCTGTTCTCGGACATCGTCAGCTTCACCAGCTTTTCGGAGAAGTTGGAGGCGGCGCAACTGGCCGAGATGCTCAACGTCTACCTCTCGGCCATGACCCGCGTGGTGCAGGAAGGCCGGGGCACCATCGACAAGTACATCGGCGACGCCATCATGGCGTTCTGGGGCGCGCCCATGAGCGACGAGCGCCATGCGCACGACGCCGTGCTGGCCGCCCTGGCCATGCAGCGCGCGCTGACGGCGCTCAATCCGCGCCTGGAAGAACGCGGCTGGCCGCCGGTGCGCATCGGCGTGGGGGTGAACACCGGGCGCATGAGCGTGGGCAACATGGGCTCGGAATTCCGCATGGCCTACACCGTGATGGCCGACGCCGTGAACCTGGCCTCGCGCCTGGAAGCCCTCACGCGCCAATACGGCGTGGGCGTGCTGGTGGGCGAGGTGACGCGGGAACAGTGCCCGGAGATCGCCTTCCGCCCGGTGGACCGGGTGCGGGTCAAGGGCAAGGAATTGCCCGTATCCATCTACGAGCCGCTGGGGCTGATCGCCGAACTGACCCCGGAACAGCTCAAGCAGGGCGAGGGGTTCGAGGCCGCCTTCGCCGACTACCAAGCGCAACGCTGGGACGAGGCCGAGATCAAGCTGATGGAACTCTCGCGCGCAAACCCGCTCAAGCTGTATCAGGTGTACCTCGATCGCGTCACCCACTTCCGTTTCAACCCCCCGCCCGCAGACTGGGACGGGGCGTTTACCTACACGACGAAATAGGCCTTATGAAAATCCGCATCCTCGGTTGTTCCGGCGGCATCGGCGACGGGCGGCACACCACCACCCTGCTGCTCGACCACGACATCCTGCTGGATGCCGGCACCGGGGCCATGAGCCTGTCGCGCGACGAACTGGCGCGGATTGATCACGTCTTTCTTACCCATAGCCATCTCGACCACATCCTCTCCCTGCCCCTGTTGCTCGACAGCGTTGCGGGCGAGCGCGGCCACCCGCTCACGGTGCACGCCATCCCCGAGGTATTGCAGATCCTGCGCGACCACCTGTTCAACTGGCACATCTGGCCCGACTTCACGCGCATCCCCACGCCCGAGGCCCCGTTCCTGCATTTCCAGCCGATTCGCGTGGGTGAAACGGTGCGGCTGGGGACGCGCGAACTCACCCCCATCCCGGCCAACCATGTAGTCCCGGCGGTGGGTTACCTGATGCGCGACACCCGCGCCAGCCTCCTGTTCTCGGGCGACACCGCCAGCCACGACGCGCTCTGGGAGTGCGCCAACGCGCAGCCGGACCTGGAAAACCTGATCGTGGAATGTTCCTTCGCCGACGCCTTGGCCGACATCGCCCGCGCCTCCAAGCACTATTGCCCGCAGACCCTCGCCCCGGATATGGCCCGGCTCAAGCCCGGCCCGGCGGTGTGGATCACCCACCTCAAGCCCGGCGGCGAGGCCGAGATCATGGCGCAGTTGAGCGCCGCCTGCCGCGACCGCCCCCGCGCCCTGCAAGAGGGCATGGCATTCGAGGTTTGAAGGTTTTTCGTTCTGTAGCGCCAGCACGGCGCTACCAACCGGCTTCGGCCAATTGAGGGTTCCCCCGCATGAAACTCCCCCTGTTCCTGATCGCCGCAGCGCTTGCCTTACCGGCGCACGCCTTCCCCTGGCTCGCCTCCGGCGACAACATCCGCGGCGCCGATCTCATGACCCAGCCGGAACGTCAGGCCTATGTGGCCAAGCTTCAAAGCATGCAATCCATGGAGCAGTGCCAGGGTTTCATGCAGGCGCATTACCTGGATCTGGAGCGGCGGGCGAAGGAGAAGAACGTCACCCTGCCGCCCGTGAAGGGCGATCCGTGCAAGGTGATGCAGACCATGGGGCGGATCAAATAGACCCGGTGCGTCAGGCGCTGGCGGTATCGGTCTCGGGGTCGAGTTCCGCCTTCACCGACTCCAGCGACTCGCGCAGGGTCTCTTCGGACAGACCGTTGAGGTGTTCCGCCAACACCTCGGCGGCGTCGATGGTGTCCTGTTCGTCCGGCAGGGTGTCTACATCCAGGTTGGCCACCAGCACGGCGGCGGCGCCGCACACTTGCAGCAGCTTCTGGCGCTCGGCCATGAGCAGCTCGATCTCTTCGCGCAGCAGGCGGACTTCTTGGTCATTCAGGGCATGGATGGTCATGGCGGGCCTCGTTGCGTGGGGGCCGGAATACTACCGCGAACCCCACCCGGACAGCCCATGAGCGAACCCCTTTCTCCCCATGTCTTCGATGCCTCGGCGGCCAACTTCGATGCCCTGATCCGGGGCAATTCCATGAAGGGACTGGTGTTGGCGCATTTCTGGTCGCCCAAGGCCGGGCCGTGCATGATCCTGATGCCGCGTCTGGCGGCGCTGGCGGCCCAGTACGGCGGGCGTTTCCTGCTGGTGATGGTGAACACCGACGAACTGGGCCGGCAGGCGCGCGACCTGGGCGTGACCAGCGTGCCCACGGTGAAGTTCTTTCTGCGCGGCGAGGTGGTGCACACCATTCACGGCGCGGAGCCGGATTCCACCTTCCACGAGGCCCTGGCGCGTTTTCTCGCCACGCCGGGCGACCGCGCGCGCCTGGGGGCGCTGACCCTGCATCAGGCCGGACGCACTGCGGAGGCCATCGAGGCGCTGGCGCGGCTGGCGGTGGACGACCCCGCAGACCTGGCGGTGGCGGTGGACCTGGCCAAGCTGCTCACCCTGGACGGGCGTGCGGACGAGGCTCTGCATCTGCTCGCCAGCCTGCCCGAAGCGGCGCGCCGTCAGGAGGCCGTCGCCCCCCTGCTGGCCCACCTGGAACTGCTGTCCGCCGCAAACGACGGCCCGGAGGACGCACAGGCCCGGCTCGCCGCCGATGCCGATGCGCACGAGGCGCGCCTGGCCCTGGCCGCCCGCGCCCTGTTCGAGGACGCGCCGGAGACGGCGCTGGAACAGCTTCTGGAACTGGCCCGCCGCGCCCCGGACTGGCGCGACGGCCTGGGTCGCCGCGCCCTGCTGGCCCTGTTCGCCCTGCCCGGCATGGACCCTGAACGGGTGCGTCGCTACCGCTCCGCCCTCGCGGGCCTGCGCGCCTGAACCACCTCCTGGAGCCCCGGATGATCCGTTCTGCGCACCCTCACCGTACCGATTCGGATGCGGTACGAGAAGAACTCGACGCCTGGCGGCAGGATCTGCTCACGCGGCGGCGCTTTCTGCTCGCCGGTGCGGGCGGTCTGGCCGCCCTGTTCGCACCGGCGGGGGCGGTCGCTGCGGGCGGCGCGGGGGCCAACCCCGCCAACCCCTGGCCGCTGCTGGCGGCGGTGCAGGATCACCTGTTTCCCACCGAGCTTGTCGCCCCCGGCGCGCGCGAGATTCGCGCCCTGGCCTATCTGCAAGGCGTGATGGGCGACCCGCGCGGGGATCGCGACGAGCAGCGTTTCATCCTGCAAGGGGCGGGCTGGGTGGAAGACCTCAGCCGGCAGCGCTTCCAGACGGGCTTCGTCGAGCTCGACCCGATCCGGCGCGAGCAGTTGCTGCGCGAGGTGGCGAGCACCCCCAAGGGCGGTAACTGGGTCTCCACCCTGCTGCTGTATCTGTGCGAGGCCCTGCTTGCCGACCCGGCGTATGGCGGCAACCCGGACGGCATCGGCTGGGCCTGGCTCGCGCACGCGCCGGGGTTTCCGCGCCCGACCCCGGGCAAGCGTTTTGGAGAGCTGAAATGAGCCATTACGACGCCATCGTCATCGGCAGCGGGGCGGGCGGCGGCGCGGTGGCGTGGCGTCTGGCGATGGCGGGAAAACAGGTGCTGGTGCTGGAGAAGGGGCCGTGGTTCACGGCTGCCGACTATTTCAAGGACGAGCTGGCCTGTTGCCGGCGCAACGTCTACACGCCGGACCTGCGCGATGAACGGCATGTGATCGAGGAACGCAGCGGGCGCGGCTGGTCGGCCACGCCCACGAGCGAGTCGGGCTGGAGTTTCTGGAACGGCAATGTCGTGGGCGGTTCCAGCACCTTCATGTCCGGCTTCTTTCATCGCCTGAAGCCGGTGGATTTCCGCCTGCGCTCCGAATTCGGCCCGATACGAGGGGCGAACGTGGTCGATTGGCCGATCGGTTATGACGACCTGGAGCCGTATTACAGCGAGGTGGAAAGGGTGGTCGGGGTGTCCGGGCGGGTGGTGCGCCACGCCTTTCTGGAGCCGCGTTCCACCCCGGATTTTCCGTATCCGCCCACCGCCGAGCACCCGGTCGCCGCCTGGGTGGACGCCGCCTGCGCCGGCTTGGGTTATCACGCCCTGCCGCTGCCGCGCGCCATCCTGTCGCAGCCCAAGGGCGCGCGCAGGAGTTGTGAATATTCCGGCTACTGCGGCAGTTACGGCTGCTCTTCCGGGGCCAAGGGCGGCGCCCGCGCTGCCTTGCTGGATGAGGCCGTGGCCACCGGGCGCTGCGAGGTGCGACCGCACAGCCAGGTGTTCCGTCTGCTGAGCGACGCCAAGGGGCGCGTCCAGGCGGTGGAATATTTCGACCGGGCCGGGCAGCGGCAACGGGAAAGCGCCAAAACCTATGTGGTCGCCTGCCAGGCCATCGAAACCTCGCGCCTGCTGCTATCCAGCGTCGGGCCGCGCCATCCGCACGGCCTGGGCAACCGCTATGGCCAGGTGGGCCGCAACCTGGTCTTTTCCGCCGGCGGCGTCAGTCATGGTCGCCTGGAATACGCCGACCTCGATCCCGAGCGCGCCGCCCAGGCGCGTGTGACCGGCCCCTTCATCAACCGCACCCTGCATGACTGGTATGTGATCGACGACCCCCGGCTGGGACGCATCAAGGGCGGCGTGCTCGACTTTCTCATGGGGCATCCGAACGTCATCGCTCGCGCCCACGCCGCGAGCCGCGACGAGGACGACAACCTAGTCTGGGGCAGCGCCTTCAAGCGCCGTCTGGAGGCCGCCATCCGCGGCGGTCGGCGCATCGACTGCGAGAGCTTCGCCGACTGGCTGCCCAGCGATCACTGCTTCGTCGCCCTGGCCGGGCGGACGCGGGACAAATGGGGGCGGCCCGTGGCGCGGGTGCGCGTCGGCGCGCATCCGCATGACCTGATCGTGGGTCGCTTTCTCGCCGACCGCGGGGCCAGGGTGCTGGAGGCCTTGGGGGCGAAGGAGGTGGTGGTGAGCGTTTCCGACGCGCCGCCGCCCAATCTGGTGGCGGGCGGTTGCCGCTTTGGCCGCGATCCGCGTTACGCGGTGCTGGACCCGGATTGCCGCATGCACGGCGTGGATAACCTGTTTGTGGCCGACGCCAGCTTCATGCCCACCGGCGGCAGCGTGCCCTACACCTGGACGATCTACGCCAACGCCCTGCGCGTGGGCGACAAGATACTGGCGCAGGGGTGACGGGCGGCGGCCCGGTGCGGGGTCAACCCCGCCGCATCGAGTCGAAGAAGTCCGAATTCGTCTTGGCGGCGCGGATCTTGTCGGAGAGGAATTCCATCGCCTCCAGATCGTCCATGGGGTAGAGCAGACGGCGCAGCACCCAGATCTTTTGCAGGGTGGCGGCGTCGATCAGCAGCTCTTCCTTACGCGTGCCGGAGCGGTTGACGTTGATGGCGGGGTAGAGCCGCTTCTCGGCCATGCGCCGGTCGAGGTGGATCTCCATGTTGCCGGTGCCCTTGAACTCTTCGTAGATCACGTCATCCATGCGGCTGCCGGTGTCGATCAGGGCGGTGGCAATGATGGTGAGCGAGCCGCCTTCTTCGATGTTGCGGGCGGCGCCGAAGAAGCGCTTGGGTTTTTGCAGGGCGTTGGCGTCCACGCCGCCGGTGAGCACCTTGCCGGAGGCGGGCTGCACCGTGTTGTAGGCGCGCGCCAGACGGGTGATGGAGTCGAGCAGGATCACCACATCCTTCTTGTGCTCGACCAGACGCTTGGCCTTCTCGATCACGATCTCGGCCACCTGCACATGGCGGCTGGCAGGCTCGTCGAAGGTGGAGGCGATGACCTCGCCGCGCACGGTGCGGCTCATCTCGGTCACTTCTTCCGGGCGCTCGTCGATGAGCAGGACGATCAGCTCCACCTCGGGATGGTTGGCGACGATGGCGTGGGCGATGTGCTGCATCATCACCGTCTTGCCGGTCTTGGGCGGCGCCACCAGCAGGCCGCGCGAGCCCTTGCCGATGGGGGCGACGATGTCGATCACGCGCCCGGTCATGTTCTCTTCCGCCTTGATCTCGCGTTCCAGCTTGAACTGCTTGTTGGGGAACAGCGGGGTGAGGTTTTCAAACAGGATCTTGTGCTTGAGCGCCTCCACCGGGCCGCCGTTGGCGGTCTCGATGCGCGCCAGGGCGAAGTAGCGTTCGCCATCCTTGGGGGTGCGGATCTCGCCTTCGATGGTGTCGCCGCCGTGCAGGTTGAAGCGGCGGATCTGCGAGGGAGAGATGTAGATGTCGTCCGGGCTCGCGAGGTAGGAGGCGTCCGCCGAGCGCAGGAAGCCGAATCCGTCCGGCAGGATCTCCAGCACCCCGTCGCCCGAGATGCTCTCGCCCTTCTTCGCCTTCATCTTGAGGATGGCGAACATCAGCTCCTGCTTGCGCATGCGGTTGGCGTTTTCGATGCCGTGCGCCTCCGCCATCTCCAGGAGCTGGCTGACGTGTAGGGTTTTCAGTTCTGAAAGATGCATGTCGGGTATGGACTTCGGGTAGGGGAGGGGGGTGGCCGGATGGCCGGGCGGGTACTGCTGGAGGGGGGAGGGGGGCGTCCGGCAGGACGCCGGACGCGGGGGAAGCTACAGGGGCTTAGATGTTGCTGTCAACGAAGGCGGTGAGCTGCGACTTGGACAGCGCGCCGACCTTGGTGGCTTCCACATTGCCGTTCTTGAAGATCATCAGGGTGGGGATGCCGCGGATGCCGTACTTGGGCGGGGTGGCCTGGTTTTCGTCGATGTTGAGCTTGCAGACCTTGAGGCGACCGGCATATTCCTTGGCCACCTCGTCGAGGATGGGGGAGATCATCTTGCAGGGACCGCACCAGTCGGCCCAGTAATCCACCAGCACGGGCATCGGGGATTGCTGTACTTCCTGTTCAAACGTGTCGTCGGTGACGTAATGGATGTGTTCACTCATGGGATGGAACCTCGTTGGATCGTCTGGAGTCTGGGGTTTGAAGCCGGTCGCCCGTGCGGGCATGGCGCGATTGGCGGCAATCCTAACGAAAAACCCTGTTCGGGGAAAGCTGCAATGCACGCAAGAAGGTCTGGGTCAGAGACGCTGGAAGCGCCTTGAGCGATGCCGTCGTTCAGGGGTTTTCGGGCGGCTCAGACGTCTTCGAACACCGCATCCGGGTCTGCCTTGAAATCCAGGCTCTTGAGGATCAGCCCCTGGGCGCTTTCGCTCGCCGCCAGCAGCCAGTCGCCCGAATCCATGCGGCGGAAGACCTCGATGCGGCGGGTGTCGGGGTCGATCAGGACGTACTCCTGGAGGCTTTCCAACTGGCGGTAGAGGGCGAACTTCTCGCCCCGGTCGTAGGCGGCGGTGCTCTCCGACAGCACCTCGATGATGACCTTGGGGTGCGACATGGTCAGGTCCGCCTTGAGGTCGTCCGGGTGGCAGGTGACCAGCACGTCCGGGTAGAACACGGCGTCGGCGGTCTGCACCTGGAGCTTCATGTCCGCCATGAAGGCGCGGCAGGGGCCGCCGCGCAGGTGGTCTTTGAGCTTGGCTGCAATGTTCAGGGTAATCGCCACATGAATCCGCCGCGCACCGACCATGGCGAAGACCTCTCCCGCCAGGAATTCATGCTTGTCCGGCTGCGCGTTTTCCCAGTCGATGAACTCCTGGGCGGTCATGATGTGTTTACGTTGCGGCAGGCCCATGATGAATCTCCTGATTGGCGGCTGGCCGGATTGTAGGCCAGCCGCACGCGGCCCCTCACGCCATCCCGTTATGCCGCAGCAGCGCGTCGATGGCCGGCTCCCGACCCCGGAAGGCCTTGAACGATTCCAGCGCCGGGCGGCTGCCGCCCTGGGCCAGGATCTCGCTCCAGAAGCGATGCCCCACCTCGGGGTTGAGCACGCCGCCCACATAGCCCGCCGCCTCTTCCTCGAACAGGCTGTAGGCGTCCGCCGAGAGCACTTCCGCCCACTTGTAGCTGTAGTAGCCCGCCGCGTAGCCGCCGGCGAAGATGTGGCTGAAGTTGTTGGGGAAGCGGTTGTAGGCGGGGGGGACGACCACCGCGTATTCGCTACGCACCTGGTTCAGTAGCGCCAGGGCGTTCTGGCCCGGCGTCTGGTGCAGGCGCATGTCGAACAGCGAGAACTCGATCTGGCGCAGGGTCTGCATCCCGGCCTGGAAGTTCTTGGCCGCCAGGAGTTTGTCGAACAGCGCCTTGGGCATCTGCGCGCCGGTGTCCACGTGGGCGGTCATGTGCCTGACCACGTCCCACTCCCAGCAGAAGTTCTCCATGAACTGGCTGGGCAGTTCCACCGCGTCCCATTCCACGCCGCTGATGCCGGAGACGCCCAGGTCTTCCACTCTGGTGAGCAGGTGGTGCAACCCATGTCCAAACTCGTGGAACAGGGTGATGACATCGTCATGGGTGAGCAGGGCGGGCTTGCCGCCGACGCCCCGGCTGTTGTTGCAGTTGAGGTAGGCCACCGGGGTTTGCAGGCCCTCCGGCGTGCGCCGGCGGGTGATGGCGTCGTCCATCCAGGCCCCGCCGCGCTTGGTGTCGCGGGCGTGGAGGTCCAGGTAGAACTGGCCCACCAGATTGCCGGCCTTGTCGTGCAGGGCGTAGAAGCCCACGTCCTCATGCCACACCGGGGCGGCGTCGGGGCGGATCTCCAGGCCGTAGAGGGTCTCGATGACGCGGAACAGCCCCGCCAGCACCTTGGGTTCCTGGAAGTACTGTTTCACCTCGTTTTCTGAGTAGGCGTAGCGGACCTCGCGCAGCTTTTCGCTGGCGTAGGCCACGTCCCAGGCTTGCAGGTCGGGCAGGTTCAATTCCTTGGCGGCGAAGGCGCGCAACTCCGCCATGTCCCGCTCGCCGTAGGGCTTGGCGCGCTGGGCGAGTTGGGTGAGGAATGCCACCACCTGTTCCGGCGTCTCCGCCATCTTGGGCTCCAGGGAGACCTGGGCGTAGGAGTCGAAGCCCAGCAGCCGCGCCGCCTCGAAGCGCAGCGCCACGATGCGGGCGATGAGGTCGGTGTTGTCCAGGTTCTCCGGGCCGAACTCGGAGGCGCGGGTGGTGTAGGCGCGGTACATCTCCTCGCGCAGGGCGCGGTTCTCACAGAACTGCATCACGGGGAGGAAGGAGGGGGCTTGCAGATTGAGTTTCCAGCCGGTCTTTTCTTCGGCGGCGGCCATCTCGGCGAACATGGTCCGGGCGTCCTCTGGCAAACCTGCCAACTCCGCCTCGTTGTCGATGAACTTGCTCCAGGCGTTGGTGGCGTCCAGCAGGTTTTCCTCGAACTTGGCGGAGTGTTGGGCCAGTTCTTCCTGGATCGCCATGAAGCGCGGTTTTAGCGCCTCCGGCAGTTCCGCGCCGCCCAGGCGGAAGTCGCGCAGCTCGTTGTCCACGATCTTGCGCCGGGGGGCGGACAGGCCGGGGAATTCAGACGCGGCGGCCAGGGCCTGGTAACGGGCGAACAGGCCCTCGTGCTGCCCCAGTTCGGCGTAGTACTGGGTGATCTTGGGCAGGTTGGCGTTGTAGACCTCGCGCAGTTCCGGGCTGTCCAGCACCGAATGCAGGTGCGAGACCTGGCCCCAGGCGCGGGAGAGGCGCTCACTGGCGTCCTCGAAGGGCTGCACGAAGCTGTCCCAGGTGGGGGCGGCGGTATCGGCTACCAGACGCGCCACCAGGGCGCGGTTTTCCTCCAGCAACTGGTCGATGGCGGGGGTGACGTATTCGGGGCGGAAATCGGCGTAACGGGGCAGACCGGAGAAGTCGAGCAGGGGGTTCATGGAGCGCCAGGAGGAGAGGAGGTCAGGGGAGTATTTGAGCATTGCGCGGGATTTCAAGGCATATTCCGCACCGCAATAATTTCCTTCCGCACCATGCCCATCGAACCCTATCGCGGCATCCATCCCAAGCTGGGCCGCAATGTGTACATCCATCCCACCGCCACCATCATCGGCGACGTGATTCTTGGCGACGAGGTGTCCATCTGGCCCCATGTGGTGATCCGGGGCGACGTCAACAGCATCCGCATCGGGGCCAGGACCAACATCCAGGACAGCAGCATCCTGCACGTCACCCATCGCCGCGATGAGGCGCATGAAGGCGCGTCCCTGGTGATCGGCGAGCGCGTCACCGTGGGCCATGGCGTGATCCTGCACGGCTGCACGGTGGGGGATGAATGCCTCATCGGCATGGGGTCGCTGGTGATGGACAGGGCGGTGGTGGAACCTCGCGTCCTGCTCGGGGCCGGTAGTCTGGTTCCGGAGAAGCGGGTACTGCAAAGCGGCTGGCTCTACCTGGGGCGTCCGGTGCGCCAGGTGCGACGTCTGGATGAGGCGGAACTGGTCTCGTTCCACTATCAGGCGGAACGGTATGTGCAGTTGGCTGCGGACTATGCGGCGGCTTGATGCGGGGCGGAGCCGCGGCAATTATTACTTGACAGTACTGAAGGCCTATTGGAGTCTCGCCTCAGGGTGAATGCACCCACTTGGGGCGTCCGGGGTCTGTTCCGGGAAGCCCAAACCAATATAGGAGACGTACTCATGGGAATGTTTGACTGGTTCAAGGCAATTGCAGGCGGCAAGGGGGAGTCTTCAGATCCCGCCGTCGCGCACGCTGTCGTTGCGGCGGCTGCCGCACCCGTACTGGAAGATGATCCGGACTCCGGCGTCGTCGCCGGCCTCAATTTCAAGACCGCCATTGATGCGCACATGTTGTGGAAGGCGCGCCTGGAAAAGGTCATCAACGGCACCACGACCGAGCAACTCAGCGTGGATACCGTGTCGCGCGACGATCAGTGCGTGCTGGGCAAGTGGGTCAACGGGCCCGGTAGCGCAAAGTTTGGTGCGCTGCGGGAGTTTCAGGAGTTGAAGATGGAACATTCCCGCTTCCATCTGAATGCCGGCGACATCCTGGCGTGCGCCTTGGCGGGGGATAAGAGCGGGGCGGAGTCCCGTTTGCACACCGGCGATTACGTGCGCGTGTCGGAACGGGTGAAACTGCATCTGGCGCGGTTGTATGTGCAGGTGAGCGGCCAGGGCATCCAGTAAAGCGACGCCTGAAATACGAACGGGGCGCGGAGTTCAACTCCGCGCCCCGTTCCTTTTCAGGGCGTCAATTCAGCGCGCTGGCCAGCTTGCGCCGGTAGGTGGAGACCACTTCCCCCTGGCCGCCCAGCAGGGTGAACACGGCGAGGATCTGTTTGCGTGCGGCATCCTCGTTCCAGGTCCGGTCGCGGTGCACGATCTCCAGCAGTTCATCCAGTCCGGCGGCAGGCTGGCCCTGGCCCACCAGCAGATTGGCCAGGTCGTAGCGGGCCTGGTGGTCGTTGGCGTCGGCGCCGATGCGGGCGCGCAGTGCGTCTGCTGCGCCGCTGTCGGCCCCGCTGCCGGCAAAGGCCAGTTTGGCCAGGAGTTGCTGCACCCGGCTGCTCGCCTTGTTGTCGGCGGAAAGGCTGTCCAGCAGGCGTCGGGCCTCGTCGGCCTCGTTCAGTTCCAGCAGAACCTCGGCGGCGTCGATGCGCACGTCTTCATTGCTGATGTCCAGGTTGGAGGCCGCCGCCAGGGTTTGCATGGCCCCGGCCAGATCGCCCGCCGCCTTCTGCTGGGCTGCCTGGGCGCGCAGTTCATCGGCGGGAGAGGGAATGAGACGGTCCAGAAATTCGCGCACGGCGGATTCCGGCAGGGCGCCGGAGAACTCGTCCACGATGCGGCCCTGGTATACCGCCTTCACGTTGGGGATGCCGCGCACGCCGAACTGGGCCGCCAGCTCCTGGTTCTGGTCCGAGTTGACCTTGGCGAGGAGAAACTTGCCCTCGTACTCCGCTGCCAGCTTTTCCAGGATGGGTTTCAGCGCCTTGCAGGGGCCGCACCACTCGGCCCAGAAGTCCACCACCACGGGGGTGTGCTGGGAGGCTTCCATCACCTGTTGCTGGAAGTTGGCGGCGTCGACGTCGAAGGAATGGGGGCTCATGGCAGCTTCCTGTAGCGCCGGCATCCTTGCCGGCATGGGAAAGAGCCGGCAAGGATGCCGGCGCTACGTTCAGACAATCCGCTTTGCCAGTTCCGCCGCCTTGCCGGTGTAGCTGGCGGGGGTCATGGCGAGCAGGTGTTGCTTCGCCGCGTCGGGGATGGCGAGACCCTGGATGAAGGCGGCCAGGGTGGCCTGGTTGATGCCCTCCTTGCCGCGCGTGAGCGCCTTCAACTGCTCGTAGGGCTTTTCCAGGCCGTAGCGGCGCATCACGGTCTGGATGGGTTCCGCCAGCACCTCCCAGTTGTGGTCCAGGTCTTCCGCCAGGCGCGCGGGGTTGGCCTCCAGTTTGCCCAGGCCGCGCAGCAGGCTTTCATAGCCCAGCAAGGCATAGCCCAGCGCCGTGCCCATGTTGCGCAGCACGGTGGAGTCGGTCAGGTCGCGCTGCCAGCGCGACACCGGCAGCTTCTCGGACAGGTGGCGCAGCAGGGCGTTGGCGAGGCCGAAGTTGCCTTCCGAGTTCTCGAAGTCGATGGGATTGACCTTGTGCGGCATGGTGGAAGAACCCACCTCTCCCTCCTTCAGCTTCTGCTTGAAGTAGCCCACCGAGACGTAACCCCACACGTCGCGGTCCAGGTCCATGAGGATGGTGTTGAGGCGGGCGCAGGCGTCGTACAGCTCCGCCATGTAGTCATGGGGTTCGATCTGGATGGTGTAGGGGTTGAAGGTCAGCCCCAGACTCTCGACGAAGCGCTGCGCGAAGCCTTCCCAGTCGAACTGCGGGTAGGCGGACAGGTGGGCGTTGTAGTTGCCCACTGCGCCGTTGATCTTGCCCAGGCACGCCACGGCGGCGCAGCGTTCGATGGCGCGGCGCACGCGATGCACCACGTTGGCGAACTCCTTGCCCACGGTGGTGGGACTGGCGGGCTGGCCGTGGGTGCGGGCAAGCATGGGCAGGTCGGCCCATTCCAGCGCCTGGGCCGCCAGCTTGTCCGCCACCGCCTGCATGGCGGGCAGCAGCACGTCGCGGCGCGCGTCCCGCAGCATGAGGGCGTGGGACAGGTTGTTGATGTCCTCGGAGGTGCAGGCGAAGTGGATGAACTCGGATACCTGCATCACCTCGGCATTGGCGGCGAGGCGGTCCTTGAGGAAGTACTCCACGGCCTTGACGTCGTGGTTGGTCTTTTTCTCGTGGTCCTTCACCGCCTGGGCGTCGGCTTCCGAAAAGCGGGCCGCGACGGCGTCCAGTTCCGCCACGGTGGCGGCGGAGAAGGCGGGGACTTCGGCGATGGCAGGCTCGGCGGCCAGGGCCTTGAGCCATTCGATCTCCACCCGCACCCGATATTTGATCAGGCCGAATTCGCTGAAATAGGGCGCGAGCTTGCCGCCGGTGCGGCGGTAACGGCCATCGAGGGGAGAGAGGGCGGTGAGGGCGGTGAGGTCCATGGTGTGCGGGGTGTTTACGGGTAGAGGGTAAGGATACGTCGCTCCCTCACCCCCGGCCCCTCCCCCGGCGGGGGAGGGGGGCAGGAACCCTCTCCCTCCGGGAGAGGGCAGGGTGAGGGAGCAACGCATCAACGAAGTTGGGCGGTGGCATCACGCCGGCCTCCGATCCAGCAGCGCCTGGGCGATGGTCATGCCATCCACATGTTCCAGCTCGCCTCCGGCGGGCAGGCCGCGCGCGATGCGGGAGACCTGGAGGCCGCGCGCCTTGAGCAGTTCGCCGGCGTAGTGCGCGGTGGCCTCGCCCTCGGCGGTGAAGTTGGTGGCCAGGATCACCTCCTCGGTCACGCCGTCCTGGGCGCGCGCGATGAGGCGTTCCAGTCCGATCTCGCGCGGGCCGATGCCATCCAGCGGCGAGAGGCGGCCCATGAGCACGAAGTAGAGGCCCTTGTAGGCGTGGGTCTCTTCCAGCCGGTTGAGGTCGGCGGGCATCTCCACCACGCACAGTTGGCGTCCGTCGCGCCGGGGGCTGGCGCACACCTCGCACACCGGCGATTCGGAGAAATTGTTGCAGCGCTGGCAGTGGTGCAGGCGGTCCAGCGCCAGGGTCAGGCTGCCTGCCAGCCGCGCCGCCCCGCCCCGGTCGCGTTGCAGCAGGTGATAAGCCATGCGCGCGGCGGACTTCGGCCCCACGCCGGGCAGGGCGCGCAGGGCGTCGATCAGGGTTTCGAGGGAGGAGGGGAGGGGCATGAAACTAAGTAGCCCGGATGCAGGCCGCAGGCTGGAATCCGGGGCCGTGGACCTGGATTCCGCTACGCTGCATCCAGGCTACGGAATCAGAACGGCAGTTTGAAGCCGGGCGGCAGGGGCAGGCCGGCGGTGGCGGCGGACATCTTTTCCGACACCATCGTCTCCACCTTGCGCACGGCGTCGTTGACGGCGGCGGCCACCAGGTCTTCCAGCATGTCCTTGTCGTCGGCGAGCAGGGAAGGGTCGATGCTGAGGCGGCGCACGACGTATTTGCCGGTCATCACCACGGTGACCAGACCGGCGCCGGCGGCGCCTTCCACTTCCATTTCCGCCATCTTGGCCTGGAGCTTCTGCATGTTGTCCTGCATCTGCTGGGCCTGTTTCATCAGGTTGCCGAGTCCGCCTTTGATCATGTCGCTGTCCTAGTTGTCCGTGCCCGTGAGGGGGCGAATGTTGCTGAGGGTGGCTCCGCAGTCGCGCACCAGGGTCTGCACGAAGGGATCGTTGTGGATGGCTGTCTCCGTCTCCGCCTGGCGCTGCGCCGCCTCCCGCGCACGGGCGGCGGCGGGGGTGGCGGCGACCGTCTCGGCGGTGAGGTCGATCTCGATCTTGACCGCCGCGCCCAGATGTTCCGTCAGGGCCGCCTTGAGCTTGTCGCCGAAACTGTTCAGCAGGGGCTTGTGGACCTCGGGCAGGCGCAGGCGCAGGGCGTGCGCGTCGCGGGCGACCAATTCGCAGTGCATGGCGAGCTGGCGCACCAGGCCGGGGAGGGATTCGGCGAGGGCGCGCCAATCCGTATCAAGCCCCTCCCCCCTAGAGGGGGAGGGGTTGGGGACCAGCCCGGAGGGCGCAGGACGCGACGTAGTCGCGGTCCCGAGCGGAGCGAGGGATGGGCCATCGGCCCACAGAGGGGGAGGCGAGCGCAGCTCGCCGCAGGCTGCGCCTGCTCCACCCTCTCCCTGCCCTCCCCCCCCAAGGGGGAGGGTTCTGATTTGGGGTTCGTTGGCGGCTTGGGCGACGGGGCTGGGGCGGGGGCTGGGGCGCCGGGGCGGGGGGGGGGGGGGGGGGCGGGTTGCGGGCGCGCGGACGTGGCGGCGGCGGGATTCCCGCCTGCGCCGGATTGACGTGCGCCAGGCGGCAGCGGCTCGCCGGGCGCGAAGGCCAGCATGCGCAGCAGAGTCATGGAGAAACCGGCGTACTCGTCCGGCGCCCATTCCAGGTCGCGCCGGCCCAGGGTGGCGATCTGATAGAAGAGTTGCACCGTCTCCGGGTCCAGTCGTCGGCCCAGGTCGAACAGGCGCTCGCGTTCGGGGGCGTCTTCGCTCACCGCCTCGGGCACGGTCTGGGCCAGGGCGATCTGGTGCAGCAGGCCCGCCAGATCCTGCAAGGCGGCGTCGAACGAGAAACCGCGCGCCGCCAGTTCGTCCGCCTCGCGCAGCACGCGCGCGCCGTCCTGGTCGGCCAGGGCCTCCAGCACCGGCAGCAGGTAGGCCTGGTCGATCACCCCCAGCATGGCGCGGGTGTCGTCTTCCTTGATCGCGCCGCTGCCGTAGGCGATGGCCTGGTCGGTGAGCGAGAGGGCGTCGCGCATGCTGCCGGCGGCGGCGCGGGCCAGCAGGCCGAGCGCGCCCGGCTCGAATGGCACGGCCTCCGCCTCCAGCACGTTCTTCAGATGGCCGGCGACATGGCCGGGCGGCATCTGCTTGAGATTGAACTGGAGACAGCGGGAGAGCACCGTCACCGGCACCTTCTGCGGGTCGGTGGTGGCGAGGATGAAGATGACGTGGCCGGGCGGCTCCTCCAGCGTCTTCAACATGGCGTTGAAGGCGTTCTTCGAGAGCATGTGCACTTCGTCGATGATGTAGACCTTGTAGCGCCCGGCGGTGGGGGCGTACATGGCGTTCTCCAGGATCTCGCGCATGTTGTCGACGCCAGTGTTGGAGGCGGCGTCGAGCTCGATCAGGTCCACGAAGCGTCCGCTGTCGATCTCGCGGCAGGCGGCGCACTGGCCGCAGGGTTCGGCGGTGACGCCGGGTTCACAGTTGAGGCACTTGGCGAGGATGCGCGCCAGGGTGGTCTTGCCCACGCCGCGCGTGCCGGTGAACAGGTAAGCGTGATGCAGCCGCCCGGTGGACAGGGCGTTGGACAGCGCCCGCACCACATGTTCCTGCCCGACCAACTGGTCAAAGCGACGGGGACGCCACTTGCGGGCAAGGACTTGATGGCTCATGGGGCGGCGGGCGTAGAGGTGTTGGGGTGGCGAGCCTGACCCCCGGCACTGGCATCGGCGGCTGTGGCTGCTTCCTTCCGGACCTGACCAGGTTCACTGCTTAGCCATGCGGGGAGGCCCGCCGGGGGCAATGTTACCTCAGAAGGGAGGGCGCTACCTTTCCAGCGCCGGCGGGCGCCCGTCAGGCGGATGGCATTGCTCATGGTGATCATTCCGTGTCGTTTGAGCGCATGCACATCAACGCATTGCGAGTGTTGTTGTGTTCAAGCTGGTCCAGCCACCACTGCAACGCCCGGCCACGTGAAGTTGTCGGTGTCTTGCGCCAGGCGTAGCTGGCATGCACCTGATGTTCCTGGCGTTCCACCCGTTTTGCCACCAGGCGTCCCGTTTCGATATAGGGCTGGGCAAGTCCTTCCGGCAAAAAGCCACAGCCCAATCCACGCAGTTGGGCCTCCAGTTTTGCCTGCATCGTGGTGACGGTAAAAACATCCTGCCCACCGAGCAAGCCGACCGTCAGACCACTGCCGCGTTGAACCGAGTCGGCCGCTGCAACGATGCGATGTTGACGGATGACCTGATCGGTCAAGGGCTCTGGCGCTTTTGCCAGTGAGTGGTGGGGCGCAACGGCAAACACAAAACGCTGGGCGCCCAATGGCTTCATTTGCAGTCCCGCATTGGCGGTCGCATCCACCACCACGCCAAGCGCCAGATCGGCCAGCCCCGAGGTCAGCGCATCCAGCGTTCCTGACAGGGTTTCCGCCCGTATCCGCAATCTGGTCGGCGGGTTGAGGGCAAAGAAAGCCTCGCACAGCTCCATCACCGTCGTGCGGTTGATGATGCTGTCGACCGCGACCGTGAATTGCGCCTCCCAACCGGTGGCGACCCGTTTGACGCGGTTGGCCACCGCGTCGATCTCCGCCAGCAGGCGTTGCCCTTCGCGGATCAGCTCCGAGCCGGCTTCCGTCAGGCGCGCCTGCCTTGAGCTGCGGTCGAACAACAGGACATCGAGGGCGTCCTCGATCTGCCTGACCCGATAAGTCAGGGCGCTGGGCGCCATACCGCGCGCTCTGGCTGCTGCTGCAAAGCTGCCGCTATCCGCAATCCGCTGCAACATGACCAAGGCTTCAGGGGTCAGGACGTCTCTGGGGGCGCCTTTTATTTCATTTTTCATGCCGATAACCGTTCATTTTATTTGAATGATGTCATCAAACCGGCTGGATCTCAAAGACCCTCCGGAGCCCTAAAGTTCAGCCATGCAATCGCTACACCCAAACACGGACTCAACCGAGGAGCACTCAACATGCTGACCTTCGATGTCGAACTGGCGAGCATCGATGCTGGCTCTAGCGAGGCCGACGAAGAAGTCGCCGGCAAGCTCAGCACCAAGGCGTTTCCGTCCGCCCGTTTGGTCTCTGGCAACGTCAAAACACTCAGTGGAAACCGCTACGAAGTGGCCGGGCAATTGACCGTCAAGGGCAAGACGCAGGATGTGGTCGTACCCGCTACCTTCACCCCCCAGGGCAATAGTGGCGTGTTCGATGGCAGGTTCACGATTCGTCGCCAACAGCAAGTAACCCACCCCACCCATCAGGAGAAAGCGCCATGAAAAAACACATCACCACCCTCGCCATCGCCCTCACTGCGGCAACCTTGGCCACGTCGTCTTTAGCCGCACCGGAAACCTATGTGCTGGATGGTTCGCACACCTTCCCGCGCTTCTCATACAGCCACTTTGGTTTTTCTACCCAGTTGAGCCACTTCGACAAGACGAGCGGCAAGGTGGTCTTCGATAAAGTCGCCAAGACAGGCTCGGTCGATATCGTGATCGACACCCAATCGGTGAATACCGGTTTCCCAACCTTCAACGAGCACATTCAAGGCGAAGATTTTCTCGATACGGTCAAATTCCCTACGGCCACCTTCAAGTCCACCAAGGTGGTGTTCAAAGGGGACAAGCCAAGCAGAATCGAGGGCCGCCTCACCCTCAAGGGCGTCACAAAACCGGTCACATTGACCGTGACCTCCTTCCTGTCCATGCCGCACCCAATGATGAAGAAGGACGCTATTGGCGCCAATGCCTACACGGTGATCAAGCGTTCCGAATTCAATGCCGGCAAGTACGCCCCCCATGTTGGTGACGAGGTGCGTATCGACATCGCGGTTGAAGCCGTCAAGGAATGATTCACCACCACTTCAGGAGATCCACCATGACAAAAATTGCTGTCGTCTTCCATTCCGGCTACGGCCACACCCTGCGCATGGCGCAAGCGGTTGCCGAAGGCGCGGGCGCCAAGTTGGTGCCTATCGACGCAGAAGGAAACTTGCCCGACAACGGCTGGGACACCCTCAACGCTGCCGACGCCATCATCATGGGCTCGCCGACCTACATGGGCACGGTGAGCTGGCAGTTCAAGAAATTCGCCGATGCCTCCAGCAAGCCTTGGTTCTCCCAGGCATGGAAGGACAAAGTCTTCGCGGGTTTCACCAACAGCGCAACCATGAACGGTGACAAGCTGTCGACGCTGCACTACCTGTTCACTCTGGCCATGCAACATAGTGGAATCTGGGTTGGTACAGGTCTGATGCCATCGAACAAGAAGGCCGCCCAGCGTAACGACATCAACTATGTCGGCTCGTTCAGTGGCGCCATGGCGCAGTCCCCGTCGGATAGCAGCCCGGATGAAATGCTGCCGGGGGATCTGGAAACCGCGAAACTCTTCGGCATGCGTGTTGCGGAAGTGGCTGCCAAGGTTCGAGCTTGAGTTGGATACACCCAGGCCGAACAGGAAGACCATTTCCTGATTTTCAAAAAGCCATTCCAGTTCACGCAAGACCTGCACGACTTTCTCGAACATTGATGAACCCGTACGGTCGCTGACCAATTCACTGCGGTCGTCGGCGGCGCAGAACGCCAATGCCCGCAGTGGCCGAGGTCCGGAAGCTCGCAAGGGCGATGTGTACGACCGCTGTGCTCCAGATCCAGAACGCGCCTCACACCGAACCGCGTAAACACTGGTGGTCGTGCGAAAGGCGCCTTTCGCAGAAACAGAGAACGGAGTGCGCAGAGAGCAGGAAAACCGCCGAAACTGGGGTTTTCTGGCCGATGCCGCCTTTCGCACAAATCCCGGAACCCGCGCCAGGACTGGCGTTTCGGGCAGACGTGAAAAAGGCCAGAGCAACGTCTGGCCTTCGATTAGTGGTGGTGGAGTCGTCTCAACTATCGAACTGAATCTCGAAGGCACTGGGTGTAGCTGCCTGTTCGCTCGGAAGGGTTCGGAGGACTTGCGCGTCAACGCAGCTCATACCAAACGCCCCGCCCACTCCCATGCTGGGTCAGAAGATCGCGCTCGACCAATGCGCGGAAATGCAACTTGAGCGTATTGCGGCTGGCGCCCGTCAGGCGGATGGCATCGCTCATGGTGATGCGCCCATGCTCCCGTGCGAACTCGACGATGGACAGCGAAAGTTCCGGCAAGGGTGCCAGCACTAATTTCTCGCGCTCGACCTTCTTCTCCAGTCGACGCACCTGTTCGGCCAGTGAGTGCAGGAAGAACTCCAGCCACGGCTGCCAGTTCGGCGCTTCTGTGCGGATCGTGCCCTGGGTCTGTCTCAGCGCCAGGTAATACGCCTCCTTGTTCAGTTCGACCACGCTCTCCAGTGAGCTGTATGGGACGTAGGCATACCCAGCCTGGAGCAGCAGCAAGGTCGTGAGTGCCCGGCTCAAGCGGCCATTGCCGTCCTGGAACGGGTGGATTTCCAGAAACACGACAACAAACAGGGCGATGACCAGCAGAGGATGCAATTGCCCGGTTTCACGCTGCGTCTGCACCCAAGCCACCAGTTCCGTCATCAGGCGTGGGGTATCGAAGGGTGTGGCGGTCTGAAACACGATGCCGATCTGCGCGCCGTTTTCATCGAAGGCGGCGACGCTGTTCGAAGTCGTTTTGTAGCCGCCGTGATGCCAGGCATCCTTTGCGCTGTGACGCAGCAATATCTGGTGCAGCTGCTTGATGTGGTTTTCGGTAAAGGGGATGTCCTGCCAGGACGTGAACACCCGTTCCATCAACTCGGCGTAGCCAGCCACTTCCTGCTCGTCGCGGGTTTCGAAGGACTTGATTTCCAGGTTCGACAGCAGCCGTTCCACTTCGCGATCGGAAAGGTGACTACCCTCGATGCGAGTCGAGGAACCGATGCTCTCGATGGTAGCCACTCGCCGCAGGGCCGACAGCCGATCCGGCGCGAGCGTGCCCAGCGCACGCCAGGCGCCCTTGAATTCGTCGATCCTGGCGATGAGGCGCAGGATCTCGGGGGTGATCTGGAGGGTGTCAGTACGGAACATGCGCCAATACTACACCCATTAACACCCATTTAAGAGATGCCACCATTCACCTTGCGTCCCAGAGGGATCTGCACCTTCATGGACGCCTGCCAACTCATTCGGAAGGAGACCAAGATGGAAGTTGTTCATTTCAACCAGAAGCAATTGGCCGCTCGCTGGAACATCAGCGAGGCCTCTTTGGAACGCTGGCGTAGCGAAGGCGTTGGGCCAATGTTCCTGAAAATTCGCGGCAGGGTGCTTTACCGCCACGTCGACATCGAGGCCTATGAGGAATCCTCTGGTGTAGAAGTCGAGCACGCCGCCCTTGTTCATGAAGCTGTCCGCGTAGATCGGGTAATGCACGATCTGGTCATAGCGCTTGTCCCTGGCCAGGTTGGTAGCGGCAAACCGGTCATCGCGATCTTCGCGCAACGCATTGAAAAATCAGGCGGTCTGCGAAGGACTTTGACGGTATTTTTTGAGAAAAGAGGGCGGTAGAGAGCCAAATTCCGGCTGAAAACGTTGCAGTCGGTGAGCCGGGCAGTCGTCGCAGAATGGCGGCCAAGGGCGCTTGGCTGGGGGTTCCGCAGAAACGACAAGGCCAACCGAGAGTGGTTGGCCTAGAAGGATTGGTGGAGAGGAGGAGGATCGAACTCCCGACCTCCGCATTGCGAACGCGGCGCTCTCCCAGCTGAGCTACCCCCCCACGCGAGGCGCGGAGTATAGCGAAAGCAATTCGCCCCTTCTAGCCGCGCGCGCGGCGCATGAGCCAGGCGCCCAGCACGATCATCGGTGCGCACAGCCATTGCGCGCTGGAAAGGGCGGGGCTGATGAAGGTGAAGATGCCCGCATCCGGGTTGCGGAAGAACTCGGCCAGGAAGCGCAGCACGCCGTAGCCCAGCAGGAACAGGCCTGAAACCGCGCCCACCGGGCGCGGTTTGCGTGCATACAGCCAGAGCGCGAAGAACAAGAGCAGCCCCTCGCCCAGCATCTGGTAGAGCTGCGAAGGGTGACGCGGCAGCGCATCGACCAAGGGAAACTGCATGGCCCAGGGCAGGTCCGGACTGGCGGGGCGGCCCCAGAGTTCGCCGTTGATGAAGTTGCCCAGGCGACCAAAGGCCAGTCCGAGGGGGACCAGCGGCGCAACAAAATCGCCCACCGGCAGAAAACCGCGCCCACTCGTGCGCCCGAACGCCCACAGCGCGACCAGTACGCCGAGGAGGCCGCCGTGGAACGACATGCCGCCCTTCCAGACCGCAAGAATCTCCGCCGGATGGCTGAAGTAATAGCCCGGTTGATAGAACAGCACCTCGCCCAGACGCCCGCCCAGAATCACCCCGAGCACGCCCCAGAACAGTAGGTCGTCCAGATCTGTTGGGGTCCAGCCGAATTCCGGACGCATGACCAGGCGGCGACGTCCGAGCAGAAGAAAGGCGAAGAAGGCCGCCACATACATCAATCCATACCAATGCACGGCAAGCGGCCCAAGCTGAAGGGCGACGGGGTCGAACTGGGGATGGACGAGCATGGGGGAGAGACCGGCAGGTAAAATTGCGCCGATTATAGGAATCGAAAGTGACCGCCATGCCCCAATACCGCTCCCGCACCACCACTCAGGGCCGCAACATGGCCGGCGCACGCGCCCTCTGGCGCGCCACCGGGATGAAGGACGGGGATTTCGACAAACCCATCATCGCCATCGCCAACTCCTTCACCCAGTTCGTACCCGGCCATGTGCACCTGAAGGACATGGGCCAACTGGTGGCGCGCGAGATCGAAGCGGCGGGCGGCGTGGCCAAGGAATTCAACACCATCGCCGTGGACGACGGCATCGCCATGGGCCACGGCGGCATGCTCTACAGCCTGCCCAGCCGCGACCTCATCGCCGACAGCGTGGAATACATGTGCAACGCCCACTGCGCCGACGCCCTGGTGTGCATCTCCAACTGCGACAAGATCACCCCCGGCATGCTCATGGCCGCCCTGCGCCTCAACATCCCCGCCGTGTTCGTCTCCGGCGGCCCCATGGAAGCGGGCAAGGTGATCTGGGACAGCAAGACCATCAAGCTCGACCTGGTGGATGCCATGGTGCAGGCCGCCGACTCCCACTGTTCCGACGAGCAGGTGGACGCCACCGAGCGTTCCGCCTGCCCCACCTGCGGCTCCTGCTCCGGCATGTTCACCGCCAACTCCATGAACTGCCTGACCGAGGCGCTGGGCCTCTCCCTGCCCGGCAACGGCTCGCTGCTCGCCACCCACGCCGACCGCCGGGAGCTGTTCCTGCGCGCCGGGCGCGTCGCCGTCGATCTGGCCCGCCGCTATTACGAGGGCGGCGACGAGTCCGTGCTGCCGCGCGCCATCGCCGGCTTCCCGGCATTCGAAAACGCCATGTGTCTGGACATCGCCATGGGCGGCTCCACCAACACCGTGCTGCACCTGCTCGCCGCCGCGCGCGAGGCGGGCGTGGACTTCACCATGAAGGACATCGACCGCCTCTCGCGCAAAGTGCCCAACCTGGCCAAGGTCGCCCCCAGCACCCAGCTCTACCACATGGAAGACGTACACCGCGCCGGCGGCGTCATGGGCATCCTGGGCGAACTGGACCGCGCCGGACTGATCCACCGCGACTGCCGCACCGTGCACAGCCACACCCTGGGCGGCGCGCTCCAGGTGTGGGACGTGATGCAGGCGCACGACGTGGCCGTGTTCGAGTTCTACAAGGCCGCGCCCGGCGGCGTACCCACGCAGACGGCCTTCAGCCAGGACCGCCGCTACCCGGAACTGGACCTGGACCGCGTCAACGGCTGCCTGCGCGACAAGGCGCACGCCTACTCGCAAGACGGCGGCCTGGCCGTGCTCTACGGCAACCTCGCGCTGGACGGCTGCATCGTCAAGACCGCCGGGGTGGACGCCAGCATCCTCAAGTTCACCGGCCCGGCGCGCATCTTTGAAAGTCAGGACGCCGCGGTGGAGGCCATCCTGGCCGACCAGATCCGGGAAGGCGACGTCCTCGTGATCCGCTACGAAGGCCCGCGCGGCGGCCCCGGCATGCAGGAGATGCTCTACCCCACCTCGTATCTGAAATCCAAAGGTCTGGGCAAGGCCTGCGCCCTCATCACCGATGGCCGCTTCTCCGGCGGCACCTCGGGTTTGAGCATCGGCCACGTCTCCCCGGAGGCGGCGGAAGGCGGCCTCATCGGCCTGGTGCAAGAGGGCGACGTCATCGAGATCGACATCCCCAACCGCAGCATCCAGGTCGCGCTGGACGAGGAAGAGCAGGCCCGCCGCCGTTCCGAAATGGTGGCCCGCGGCGCTGCCGCCTGGAAACCGGAAAACCGGGATCGTCCCGTCTCCGCCGCCCTGCGCGCCTACGCCGCCATGACCACCAGCGCCGCCTTCGGCGCGGTGCGGGATGTGAGTCAGGTGGAACGCAAAGATTGACCGACGTGGCTGAAATACCCGAACAGGAGGCCGACCCGCTCGCCCGCTTCCGCGACTGGCGCGGTTTCCTGCTCGCCGCCATCGCCGTCAACGCCCTGTTCGCCTACGGCATGACTCTGGGCGCGGATCATCCCCAGGCGCGCATCTGGAATCTGGTGCTGGTCTGGCTGCCCTTCAACTTCATCGCCACCACGGTCTATTACGCCATGCTGGTGCGCCTCACCGGGCCGGAACGCACGCCCCTGGCGCGGGGCTTCTACCGGGTGCTGTGCGGCGGACTGATCGTCGCCAACTGGACCTTGATGCTGCGGGCGGGGGCTTGAGATGACGCGCCAACCCCTCCCCGTAGGAGCGGGCTTGCCCGCGATCCACCGGCGCACAATCGCGGGCAAGCCCGCTCCTACGCCATGAAGACCCTGCTCATCGCCAACCCCAAGGGCGGCAGCGGCAAGACCACGCTGGCCACCAACCTGGCGGGCTATCTCGCCGCCAGCGGGCGCAGCGTCGCCCTGCTGGACCTGGACCGGCAAAAGTCCGCCAGCGCCTGGCTGGAACTGCGCGACCCGGCCCTGCCCGCCATTGAACGGTTCGAGCCGGGCCGCAAACCGGACTGGCTGGTGATCGACTCCGCCGCCGGACTGCATGGCAAGAACCTGGAGCGCGCCCTCAAGCTGGCCAGCCGGGTGGTGGTGCCCATCGCCCCCTCCCTGTTCGACATGGCCGCCAGCCGCGACTTTCTCGATGCCCTGCGGGAGGAGAAGGAGGTGCGCAAAGGCCGCACTTTCGTAGGCCTGGTGGGCATGCGCATCGACCCCCGCACCCGCGTCGGCGTCACCGTGCAGGAATACCTGGAAGGCCAGGGCCTGCCCGTGCTGGCCTACCTGCGCTACGCCCAGAGCTACGTCAACGCCGCCTTCGAAGGGCGCAGTCTGTTCGATCTGCCCCATCACCTCGCCGCGCGCGAGCTGGAGCAGTGGAGCTATCTCACCACCTGGATCAACCAAGAGGACCAAGCATGACCCCCGCCCAACTCAACGCCCAATTCGGTATCGCCGGCCAACTCGTGTTCGAGGAAGGTCAAGGCGGCCTCACCTTCGCCCGCATCGACAACGCTCAGGGCGAAGCGGTGCTGTGCCTGCAAGGCGCGCATCTGGTGAGCTGGCGGCCCAAGGACCAGGCCGAGCCGGTGGTGTGGGTGTCCGACCTCGCCAAGTACGCGCCGGGCAAGTCCATTCGCGGTGGCGCGCCGGTGTGCTGGCCCTGGTTCGGCGCACACAAGACGGAATCCGGCTTCCCCGGCCACGGCTACGCCCGCACCGTGCCCTGGGCCGTCACCGGCAGCGCTGTCCTGGCGGATGGCGCCACCGAGATCACGCTCACCCTGATCGAGAACGACCAGGCCCGCGCCCAGTGGCCCCACAACACCCGCGTGGAACTGCGCGCCGTGGTGGGCGCGAAGCTGACGCTGAGCCTCACCACCACCAACCAGGGCGACGCCCCGGTGGAGATCGGCGAGGCCTTGCACACCTACTTGCGCATCGGCGACATCGGCGAGATCGCAATCACCGGGCTGGAAGGCTGCACCTACCTCGACAAGGTGGATGGCGGCCAGCGCAAGACCCAGGCCGGCGCGGTCACCTGCACCGGCGAAGTGGACCGGGTCTATGTCAACACCACAGCCGCCTGCGTGATCGAGGACGCCCGCCTGAAACGGAACGTGCTGATCGAGAAGACCGGCTCCGCCGCCACCGTGGTGTGGACGCCGTGGACCGAGAAGGCCGACAAGATGGGCGACTTCGGCCCGGACGGCTGGCGCAGGATGGTGTGCGTGGAATCCGCCAACGCGGCGGACAACGTGGTGACGGTGGCCCCCGGCCAGAGTCACACCCTGACGGCGGTGTACTCGGCGCAGACGCTGTAGCGCTGTAGCGCCGGCATCCCTGCCGGCTCTTTCAGCGCCGACAGCAAGAGCCGGCAAGGATGCCGGCGCTACACAACGCGCAGGTCAAGGGCGCGCTTCAATCGAAGCGGTAACTCAACCCCACGCGCCAGGTGCGCCCATCCTGTTCGATGCGGGTTTGGGTGTGATCCAGGGAGGCGGGGTGGCTGTAGCGCTTGTCCATCAGGTTTTGCACCCCCGCCGTCACCTCCACCCCTTTGCCCAGGCGTGTGCTCACCAGATTCAGGTTAACCAGCGTGGTCCCGGCCAGACGCGTGGCGGCGGTGGTGCGGGCGCTGATGTGCTGAACCTCCAGGCCGGAACGCAGATCGCCGCGCCACGGTCGGCTCCAGTGCAGCTTGGCCATGGTCCGGGGTGAGTTGGTCAGGGTCTGGTCCGTGCTCTCGTTACGCGTGGTCTGGCTGGTCAGGCTGCCGCGCAGGCGTTCCCCGTCGGACCAGGCGTACTCCGCTTCCAGTTCCAACCCCTGCGCCTGCACCCGCTCCCCATTGCGGAACACCCACAGACCATCGTTCGCATCGAGCGCCTGGCTGATCAGATCCCGCACCTTGTACAGGTAGGCCGAGGCGGCAAGTCGCAGGCCGCTGGCGCGGTATTCCGCCACCGCCTCCAGGGTTCGAATGCGCTCCGGCTTCAGGTCCGGGTTGCCTTTGTTGAAACCGGCCACGGCGTAGTCGCGCTCATAGTGGTTGGGCGCGCGGAAGGCGGAGCCATAGAGCAGTTTCAAGGTGGTGTCAGGGCGGGCCTTGTGGATCAGGGCCAGGCGCGGGTTGACCACGGACTCCCCGGTATGGACCCGGTCCCAGCGCACCCCCAGGCTGGTCAGCCAGCGTTCATTCAGGGTGATCTCATCCTGCACGAAGAGGGCATGGGAGGAGGTCTGACGCCGCTCATCGAGCAGCGCGCGATACGGGTCCACATCGAAATTCCGCTGCACGATCTCGCTATCCCGCAGGGCCTCCGCCCACAGGGACCAGAGGTGCCGATCCGCGCTGTGCTGGATCTTGCCTTCCATCCCCCAGCGATCACCCCGCCCCACGTCCCGGTTCAGGGTGCGGGGCGGAGAGTCGTAGACGTAGTCGCCCCGGAAGTCGTAGCGACCGTAGTGAAACTGGAGGCTGCCCTGGGTGCGTTCCGACCAGGTGAAATCGCGACGGGCCGAGAGGCGGGTGTAGGCGTCGCGGGTCTCGCTCGCCGAATCGCCGAAGATCGTGCCGAAGGAGGCGGTGGGGATGCCCTTCACGCGCTCGCCCCAGAGGGCCTGGAGGGTCCACTTGTTGCCCGCATATTTGGCGAACGCGCGCCGCGTCCGTTCATCATCCAGGCCCCGCGCCCAGCCGTCGTTGGGGGCGACGTTGAACTCCGGGTAATAGAGGTCGCCGCCGCCCTGATTCCAGGCGCTGACGGCGAGCAGCAGTTCGCCGCCGTTGTCCAGCGTCCTGGCCAGGCTGGCGCGGGCGCCGCGTCCGCCGTGGTCGCCCAACTGGAAGGCGGTCTGAGCCCCGTCCAGGGCGGCGGGACGCTTGGTGATGACATGCACCAGCCCCAGAAAGGCGTTGTTGCCGTACGCCGCGGAACCGGGGCCGGGCAGGAATTCCACCCGTTCCACCAGATCCAGGTCGATGGGGAATTCCTGGCCGATGGAGGCCTGGTTGTAGACCGGATCGTCGATGCGCACGCCGTCCACCATGAGCTGGATGCGGGTGTTGTAGTCGCCGGCGCGAGCGAATCCCCGCGTACCCAGATAGGTGTAGTTGCGGTCGTAGGTGAGATAGAGGCCGCGCATGGCCCCCAGCACGTCCGCCAGGGTGCGGTAGCCCTGGGTCTTGATCTCGTCGGCGGTGATGATGGTGACGCGGGAGGGGGCGTCGGTGATCTTTTGCGGGAATTTGCCTGCGCTCAGCACATAGTCCACCTGGAGCAACTGCTCCAGGTCCATGTCGAAATAGCCCGCGTCCGGGGTCGCGTCTTGAGCCGCCGCCGGGGACGCCAGCGCCAGGAGCGCAGTGATTAGCAGAGCCCCCGGCTCGGGAAAAGCGCCCGAGCCGCCCCCCGAGGGGGCCAAGTCGTTCTTGGGGCGGCCCGGCGAACGACTTGAGAGAAGCAGAGCGCGTGCGTTCATGTCGCAGGAGTTCCCATGGTCACGCGCGATCCTCCTGCGCCAGCCAGCGCCGAAGCGCCTGGGCCGCTTGCTCCGCCTGGACCGTCACGGCGTCTGCCGGCGCATCCGTTTCCGCCCCGCCCTTGCAGGCAATCTCCAGTTCCTTGCAGCACTCCGCCAGGGTTTGTGCGCCGACATAGGCGCTGGCGGATTTGAAGGTGTGGGCGATACGGCCCAGGGTCTCCCTGTCTCCCGCCGCGCGGGCATCGCGCAGGGCATCCATCCGCTCCGGCATGTCGTTCAGCCAGAGGTTCACAACACGCACGGGCAGTTTCGGGTTCATGCGATGCAGTTTAGCCAGCGCTTCACGCTGTATGACTTCGAATTCCTGCGCCGGGGCGGGCGGTGGAACGGGAATGGAGGCCGTTGCATCCGGCCTCCCCAACCAGCGGGCGAGCATGCGCCCCAGGTCTTCCAGCAGGATGGGCTTGCTCATGTAATCGTCCATGCCCGCGGCCTGGCAACGCTCCCGGTCCCCCGCCATGACATTGGCCGTCACCGCGATGATGGGAACGCGGGAAACGCCTTGTTCCTGCTCCCGCGCCCGGATCGCCGCCGTGGCGGCGATGCCGTCCAGCACGGGCATCTGGCAGTCCATCAGGATCAGGTCATACGGGTTCGCCTCCCAGGCGCGCAGGGCTGCCTCGCCATCCTCCGCCGCATCGGCCTCATAGCCCAGGTGGCGCAGCATGGTGAGGGCCACGTCCAGGTTTACCGGATTGTCCTCGGCGAGCAGGATGCGGCCAAAGGGGTGCGCGGTGCGCGCGCCGGCATGGAGCGGTTGCGCCGCCTCCGCAGACGCCGGTTCGACCGGGCGCTTGGCGTCGTCCTGTCGGGGCAGGCACAGGGTAAAGCGGACCTGGGCGCCCTGCTCCGGCGCGCTGTCGATGCTCATTTCCCCGCCCATCAGATCCACCAGACGCTTGGAGATGGCAAGCCCCAGGCCGGTGCCTCCATAGCGTCGGGACATGGAGCTGTCGGCCTGGAAGAAGGGGTCGAACAACTGCGCCCGCACCGCCTCGCTCATGCCGATGCCGGTATCGGCCACGGTGATGCGCACCCAAGCCCCCGTTTCGGTCTCCTCCAGCCGCTCCACCTGGATGTGGACATGGCCCCATTTGGTGAACTTGAGGGCATTGCCCACCACATTGGACAGGATCTGACGCAGGCGTCCCGGGTCGCCGCGCAGGCGCGCAGGCAGGTCCGGGGCGATCTCGCAGCGCAGTTCCAGCCCCTTGTCCTGGGCCTGTTTCGTGAACAGCCAGGCCACATCCTCCACCAGATGCCCCAGGTTGAACTCGATCTCCTCCAGCTCCATGCGTCGAGCCTCGATCTTCGAGAAGTCGAGGATGTCATTGATGATGCGCAGCAGGTGCCGGCCCGAGTCCTGCAAGGTGGTGGTGAAGCGGCGCTGCTCGGGGCCAAGGGGAGTGGTGAGGAGGAGGTCCGCCATGCCCAGCACCCCGTTCATGGGGGTGCGGATCTCGTGGCTCATGGTGGCCAGGAACTCGCTCTTGGCCTGGTTGGCCGCCTCCGCCGCCTCTTTCGCGTAACGCAGCTCCTGGGTGCGCTGCTCCACCTGTTCCTCCAGGGTGTGATTGGCCCGTTCCAACTCCGCATCCCGCAGCTCGATCTGGCGCAACATGCCGTTGAAGCCCTCGGTCAGGCGCCCCGTCTCGTCCGCCCCCTGGGGTTGCACCCGCACGCTGTAATCCTTGTGGGCGGCGATGCGGGTGGCCGCCTGCGACAGGCGCTCGATGGGGTCCACCACCCAGCGCACCAGACGGCGCGCCAGGCTTAGGGAAACCACGAAGGCCAGGGCGCTGGCCAGGGCCATCCAGCCCAGGTAGCGCAAGCCCGCCGACCACATATCCCCCAGGTCCGCCACCAGTTCCAGATAACCCAGGGCCTCGCCCTGGCGGTAGACCGGCTGGGTGACGTGGATGCGGCGCCCGACCGGCAGTCCGGCCAGCATGAAACCCTCCACCCGAAATTGGGGAGCGTCCCCCGAGATCCGGGCGGTGTCGAGCTGGAACGCGACGTGGTTGCGCTGGAAGCTGGCCAGAACCTGACGCTCCGGCAGCAGCAGGCGGGCCGCCAGGATCTCCGGCTTGGCGCGCAGGGAGGCCAGGGTGTCGTTGGCGGAACGGGGCTCGCGGAACACCAGGGCGGCCTGGGAGTTCGCTGCCGTCACCCGCGCCACCGCGGCAATGCTGGACAGGGTCTCGTCGCTGCGGGTGATGAGGTGATACAAGCCGATGCTGACGTAGGCCACCAGCAGCCCCACGCCGATGGCCGCCATGAGGATGAGATGGAGCTTGCGTCCGATGGGCAGATCCCGAGTGGACATCATGTCTTGGGCCTCCGCACGGAACGGGCCAGTTGCAGCAACTGGGCGTTGAGGTGGAGCCCGGCGCGCAGGGCGGTTTCCTGATCCACCTCAAACTGAAGACGGCCCTGGATGGAGACCAGGCCGATCATGCCGCCCAGGCGCAGGAAGGATTCATGGTCGCTCACGCTGAGAACCCCGGCGTTGCGCGCTGCCTGGGCGATCTCCGCCACCTGCCGGGCGTTCTGGTCGGGCACATACACCACATGGCAGCCCGTCACCTCGGCGGCTTGTTCAATGGACCGCACCCGCAGGGGCGCGCCGCGCACGCTACGCCCCGCCAGGGCGCGCATGGCGGCCCCATGCTCCACATCGTCCGCCGCCACGCACAACTCCAGCGCGCCACGGGGAGCGGATCGCTCCGGCCAGTCGGTGAATTTGGCGAAGTTGTAGACAAAGGCCAGCTTGAGGGCCTGATCCGAGGCGACTGCCGACCCCGCCGCCAACCCGAGGGGCAGCAAAAGGAAGGCCAGACGGAGTCCCGCAGAATTCATCGGAAAACCGGCATCCGCTCATGGAAGGCGGTCATGGGGCGAGGCGTCTGCTCATGCGCTGGGAAGATGGAGGGACTATCGGCAAGGCCGGAGTCCGGCTTGAAGTCGGTCACGGCGGGGCCGCACGATAGCCCGGAACGGCAGGCGTCACCAGCAAGCCCGGCTTGGCGTTATCTTTAAGCGCCCCCCCGCACAGGATCGTTCCCATGGCCAGCCCCCTTGCTCTTCACCGCCTGCTTTCCGGCTGCGGACTGCTGGCTGTGCTGATGACGCCCGCTCAGGCCGAGGACGCCGCCATCGAGAGCCTGCGCCAGACCGGCAAGGCGTTCTCCGCCGTGGCCCGCAAGGTGGCGCCCTCCGTCGTATTCGTTCAGGTCGAGGGCCAACAGGAAAACCTGGAGACCCATCCGGAGACCTGGCCGTTTCAGGATGATCTGTTCCGACGCTTCTTCGGCGACGATTTTCCGGGTCTGCCGCGTCCGCCCGCTCCCAAAAAGGAACGTCGTAGCGTCGGCCAGGGGTCCGGCTTCGTGTTCGCCGCCGAGGCGGGCCGGACCTACCTCCTCACCAACAACCATGTGGTGGAAAACGCCCGGCGCATCCGCGTGAAATTCCAGGACGGGCGCGAGTTCGACGCCCGCATCAAGGGGGCTGACCCGAAGTCCGATGTGGCGGTGCTGGAAGTGGCCGCCCAGGGGCTGCCGGCCCTGAAGTGGGCGGATTCCGCGCGCCTGGAGGTGGGTGAATGGGTGGTGGCCATGGGCAACCCCTTCGGCCTGTCCCACACCCTGACCACCGGCGTGGTCAGCGCCAAGGGCCGCAGCAGCCTGGGCATCAACGATTACGAGGACTTCATCCAGACCGACGCGGCCATCAACCCCGGCAACTCCGGCGGCCCCCTGTTGAATCTGGATGGCGAGGTGGCGGGCATGAATACCGCCATCTTTTCCAAGAGCGGCGGCTACATGGGCGTGGGCTTCGCCATCCCCAGCAACCTGGCCCGCTCCATCGCCGAACAGATCCTGCGTAGCGGGCGCGTGGTGCGGGGCTATATCGGCCTGACCGTGCAGCCGCTGACGGCGGAGATCGTGGAGGCCCTGGGCCTCAAGGAAAGCGCGGGGGTGCTGGTAAACCAGGTGAACGAGAACTCCCCCGCCCAACGCGCCGGCATCCGCCCCGGCGATGTCCTGCTGAGCATGGATGGCGCAGCCCTGGCGGACGGCGGCCAATACCGCAACCGGGCGGCCCAGGCGCAACCGGGCAGCGCGGCCCAGATCGGCCTGATCCGCGATGGTCGCCGCCTGACGCTGGCGGTGCAGGTGGAGCGCCTGGACGAGGAGGCCCTGCAAGGGGCCGAGGCGGCCAAGGCCATCGGCCTTGGCGTGCGCGGCCTCACGCCGGAAGAGTTGCGCCGCCTGGGTCTGACCAAGGCCGTGCTGGTGACGGCAGTGGGCCGCAACGCCCTCGCCCGTGCTGCGGGCATCGGCCCCGGCGCGGTGATCCTGGAGGTGAACCGCAAGGCGGTGGGCGCCCCCGATGAATTCGCTGCGGCCCTGGGTGCAAACAGCGGCAGCGCACTCCTGCGCGTCCTCGACAATGGACAGAGCCGCTACATAACCCTGCGTTGGCGATAAAGGCCGCAATGAAACAGCATCTGGAAGAACTGCTTGAACGCATCCGTACCCTGCAGGAGGAGGTCGAAGAGACCTACCTCCAGGCGCGGGAAGATCTGGAACGCCAGCGCGTCGAACTGGCCGAAGAGTTTCAGCGCCGGCAACGCCGCTACAAGATCGGGCTGCTGCGTTTCATCGCCCGCGCGCGCCCCCTGGTGGCGCTCACCGCACCGGTGATCTACCTGGGCTGGATACCTTTTCTGCTCATGGATCTGTTCGTCAGCCTGTTCCAGACCGTGTGCTTCCCGATCTACGGCATCCCCAGGGTGCGGCGCGCCGACTACCTGATCTTTGACCGTGAAGGGCTGCCCTATCTGAACCTGCTTGAGCGCTTCAACTGCTTCTACTGCACCTATGGCAACGGAGTGGCGGCCTACACCCGCGAAGTGGCGGCGCGCACCGAACAATACTGGTGCCCCATCAAGCATCAGCGCCGCATGGCCGCCGCCCATGACTACTACCCCAAGTTCTTCGATCACGGCGACGCCGAGGCCTATCGCCGGGAACTGGCCCGCTTGCGGCGGGACTATGAGGCGTTGCGCGCCACGACCGGCGATCCGGGTTGAGCCGCGTCCCCGCTTCCCGGTGCGGGGGGCGGAAACGACAAGACCCCGCCGCAGCGGGGTCTTGTCGTATTCAGAAGACAGGGTTCAGCGCGACGACCGACGCTTGCCAAGGCCGAGTCCAAGCAGGCCGATCCCCAGCAGGGCCAGGCTGCCGGGCTCCGGTACGCTGGATGAACCGGCGGTGCTCAGGGCATAGGCGTTCAGCACCATGCGGTCGGGTTCGCTGCCGGAGCCGTTGCCGAAGTTGATGACCTCCGTGCCGGACAACGCAGTGAACGAAATGCGCAGGTAATCCGCGCCGTTGCCGAAGTTCAGGAGGTTGTAGATCTGCCCCTGCACCGTGACGCGCGAGGTCTTGCCGGTGGCGTTGACCTGGTTTGCCAGGAACAACTGCAACATGTAGTCCGTGCCCGCGGACAGCCCGGTCAGAGAGAGGGAGGACGTGCCGCCATACTGAAAGGCAAGCCCGCTCAGCAGCAGGTCCAGCGGCCCGCCGCTGGTGAACTGAGTGGAGAAGTCGCCGCCGCCGTTGGCCATTCCGCCCAGGTTGGCGGCGCTGTTGCCGAAGGCGACCCCGTTCACCGTGGTCGACGGTGCGCCGCTGCCCAGATTGTTGGCGACCACCAGGGTTCCGCTATTGAGCACATCGGTTACGGTCGTGACGTGTCCCTGCGTGTAGATGACCGAAGCCGATGCAAACGGCGCGGACAGCGCCAGGGACAGGAACATCGCGCGCATCGAAACGCGGCGCAGAAAGCGCCAGGCGGAAAAAGAGGGGAAGGTCTGGCTCATGAATGGTCTCCATTGGTGGGCTTGCGGCTGGTGCGCGCCAGCGAAGCAAGCGCTACGCCACAAAATTATCCGAAGCCGAATCAGCGCCTTGCAATTTCCCGTAAAAAAAGTGTGGCTTTGCATGGCAAATTTGCCGACACCACGCGACAGCACGGCAAGCCACCCGTCCGGGCCGTCTTGCCGCACCGCACCATGCTTGTTAGCATCGGGCACATGAACCTGATCCACCCCGCCCCCACCCGATTTAGCCGCCCTCCGCACCCGGCGGCTGGGGACAGGTAACGCGAGCAGGACACGACCCCCCGAGAAACCGCCAGCCCGAAACTGGCGGTTTTTTGTTTGGGCTGGCATCCCCCACCAGGAAACCGACATGACCACGATCCGCACCGACGACACCCGCATCAAGCACGGCGACGAGCTGCTGGCCCCCATGCAGATCATGCGCGAGCACCGCGCCAGCGACACCGCCCTGCGCACCACCTCGCTGGCGCGCGATCACATCCAGGATGTGCTGCGCGGCGACGACGACCGGCTCATCGCCATCGTCGGCCCCTGCTCCATCCACGACCCCAAGGCGGCGATGGAATACGCGCATCGGCTCAAGGCCCTGGCGGCGGAACTGGAACAGGACATCGTCATGGTGATGCGCGTCTATTTCGAGAAGCCGCGCACCACGGTGGGCTGGAAGGGCCTGATCAACGACCCGCACATGAATGAGAGCTACGACATCAACGAAGGCCTGCGTCAGGCGCGTCGCATCCTGCTCGACATCAATGAACTGGGCCTGCCCTGCGGCACCGAGTTTCTGGACCTGATCTCGCCCCAGTACATCGCCGATCTGGTGGCCTGGGGCGCCATCGGCGCGCGCACCACCGAAAGCCAGTCGCACCGCCAACTCGCCTCCGGCCTGTCGTGCCCGGTGGGGTTCAAGAACGGCACCGACGGCAACCTCAACATCGCGCTCGACGCGATCAAGGCCGCGAGCGCGCCGCACCATTTCATCTCCATCACCAAGACCGGCCACGTCGCCGTGTTCGAGACCGAGGGCAACTCGTATTGCCACGTCATCCTGCGCGGCGGCAAAGCCCCCAACTACGATGCCGCGAGCGTCCAGGCCGCATGCGAAAAGCTGGACAAGGGCGAACTGCGCCAGCACGTCATGATCGACTTCTCGCACGCCAACTCCAGCAAGCAGTGGCAGCGTCAGGCGGACGTGGGCCATGACGTGGCGGCCCAGATCGCAGCGGGCGACCGGCGCATCGTCGGCGTGATGATCGAAAGCCACCTCCACCCCGGTCGCCAGGATCTGGTCGCAGGCAAACCCCTGGTCTACGGCGTCTCCGTCACCGACGCCTGCATCGGCTGGGACGGCACCGAACCGATCCTGCGCGAACTGGCGGCAGCAGTGCAGGCGCGGCGGGCGGCAAACCCGGCGCAGGAATAGAGCGTGTAGCGCCGGCAGGGATGCCGGCGCTACACGCCGGGCGCCCACCTCCCGTCTCAATGCGGTAATTGGCGTTTACGAACTGGCTACGGCGCGCCAGAAATGAAAACGGCCTGCATCGCTGCAAGCCGTTTTTTTACTGGTGGCCAGGGGCGGAATCGAACCGTCGACACGCGGATTTTCAATCCGCTGCTCTACCAACTGAGCTACCTGGCCATGAGTGCGACGGGGAACCCCGGCGCGAAGAAGGCGCGCATTAGAGCCGATACGGATTGACGGCGTCAAGGCGAAGCGCAGGGTTCGGGCCGGGGCGGGCGGCGATGCCGGGTCGCGTTATACCCGACAAAAAAACTCGGGCTTGTCGGGGGGGCTTCGCGCTGGCAAACTCGTCTGCATCATCAAACCCTAATAGAAGGAGCCCGTCATGGGCGGACTGTCTGCTTCAACCCCGATCCCCACTGAAATCAAGTTGCATAAGCAATCTCGCCTGCTGGACCTGGCTTTTGATGATGGCAAGCGCTTCAGTCTGACTTGCGAATATCTGCGGGTGTTTTCCCCCTCCGCCGAGGTGCGCGGGCATGGCCCCGGTCAGGAGGTGCTTCAGGTCGGCAAGAAGGAGGTCGAGATCACGGATGTCCAGCCTGTGGGGCATTACGCCGTGGTGCTGGTGTTCTCCGATGGGCATGATTCCGGCATCTATTCCTGGGATTACCTGTATGACCTGGGGATGATGCATGAGGTCTATTGGCCGGCATATCTGCGCCGGCTGGAAGAGGCGGGGGAGTCTCGCGAGTCGAAGGTGCTGATCAAGTAAGTGGCGCTGGCGGTGCGGTCGCTTGCCGAGGCGATCACGCAGGCTACGGGCCGGACTTTCGTGCCGGCCTCCAGCGTGTCTGTGGCAGGCGGGTGTATTCACCGGGCGGCGGACCTGCGCGGCGTCGATGGCCGCAGGTATTTCGTTAAGCTGAATGACGCCGACAAGGGCTCCATGTTTGCGGCGGAAGCGGAGGGGCTGGCGGAGATCGCCGCTTCGCATAGCGTGCGGACGCCTCTGCCCGTTGCTCAGGGCGTTGCCGACGGTTCCGCTTTTCTGGCGCTGGAATGGCTGGACCTTGGCGGTCGCGGCAGTGCGGTCGAATTGGGTAGGGCGCTGGCGCGCATGCATCGCACACGCGCCGGGGCGCACGGCTGGCATCGAGACAATTGGATCGGCGCCACCCCCCAGATAAATCCGATTACGGAGGGTTGGGTGGCTTTCTGGGGCCGCGCCCGCCTTGGGGTTCAGTTGGAACTGGCGGCGGCCAAGGGATGTCCCCGCGGGCTTGTGCAGTCTGGCGAGCGTCTGTTGGCGAGTCTGGCCGCGTTTTTTCCGGGATATGCGCCTTTCCCCAGTCTTCTGCATGGCGATCTTTGGGGCGGCAATTACGGCTATGCCGGGGGACAGCCGGTGCTGTTCGATCCGGCGGTCTATTACGGCGACCGGGAAACCGATCTGGCGATGACGGAACTGTTCGGCGGGTTTCCTGCCGGGTTCCATGCGTCCTATCGGGAGTCGTTTCCCTTGGACCCGGGCTATCCCGTTCGCAAGGGTCTGTACAACCTTTATCACGTGCTCAATCACTTCAACCTGTTCGGCGGCGGCTATGCGCGGCAGGCGCAGGACATGGCGGCGCGTCTGCTGGCCGAGGCGGGTTGATCCGCATGGGGGCTTCCTTTGGATTGCCTGGCGGGGGCAATCTGTGGATAATCGCGCGCTTTCCAGGTTCTGACCGCGAGTGTTCATCATGAAAGCCGGCATCCATCCCCAGTACAACGAGATTTCCGTGACGTGCGGTTGCGGCAATGTCTTCACCACCCGTTCCACCATGGGCAAGCCCCTGCATGTGGAAGTCTGCGCGTCCTGCCACCCGTTCTATACCGGCAAGCAGAAGATCGTGGACACCGCTGGTCGCGTCGAGAAGTTCCGCCAGAAGTACGGCATCAAGAAGTGATCGCGCAGGGGCGCTGAATTGCGCTAAAGGCAGCCTCCCGGCTGCCTTTTTTGTTGGCCCTCCACGTTATGACCGAAAACCGGATCGCTCCCCTCCTCTGGCTGGCGCTGCTGGCCGTTGCCTGGACCTTTTACGGGCTGACGGGGCGGGATGCCTGGCGTACGGAAGAGGCGCTGGCCCTTGGCGCCATTCTGGATTGGCTCCAGGGCGCTCAGGCAGTCTGGTCCGAGCCTGCACCGCTGTTTACCTTTGCTGCGGGGGTATTGGCCGCCATGACTTTGGGCGGTCTGGATGTTCAGGATTCCGCCCGTCTGGCCAGCGCCCTGTTTTCCCTCGTTGCACTGGGGTGTACCGGGCTCGCTGCACGCGCCTATTTCGGGCCCGGTCAGGGTCGGAGCGCTGTGCTGGCGCTGATGGGGGCGATGGGGCTGATGCTGCGCGCTCATGCGCTGGTGCCGGAGACCGCGTTGCTGGCGACCTGGGCGTTGCTGATCTGGGGGGTGACGCTGGGGATGCGGAAAACCTGGCCCTCGGTCTGGTTGGCGGCTCTGGCCCTCGCCATTCTGGGGCTGGGGATGCGGGGGGCGCCGGATCTGGTGGCGGGTCTTCTGGTGCTGCTCCTTCCGCTGGCCTTGCCGGAATGGCGCACCGCGCACTATCGCCGCATGGTTTTGCTCAGCATCGGCCTTGGCGCCGCCATGATCCTGCTGACCCTGGCGTGGATGGGGTGGACCGGCGATCTGGCCGGATGGATGGAGTGGAACCGCGAGCGGCTGGCGCTGCCGCTGCGTGAGCCATGGCCTGTGTTGGCGGACCTGGGTTGGTTTGCCTGGCCGCTCTGGCCGCTTGGGCTGGCCGCCGTCTGGCATCACCACCGGCGTTTGCGGCGCGCGCTGGAAGTGCTTTTCCCCCTCATGGCGCTGGCCGTGCTGCTGGCCGTATCCGTATTTCCAGCCTGGTCGCGCGAGGGTGGTCTGTTGCCTGCATTGGTTCCTCTGGCGCTGTTGGCAGCGCATGCGCTGGAACATATGCGCCGGGGGGCGGCCCAGGCCTTTTATTGGTTTGGCGTACTTTGTTTCTCTTTTTTTGCCATTGTTTTCTGGCTGTACTTCTCGGCCTTGGAGTGGGGTGCGCCGGTTCGCATGGCTGCACATCTGCATCGGCTGCTGCCTGCTTATCAGGCGGGCTCGGTAGAAGGCTGGCGCATCGGCGTGGCCGCCGTGGTGACCTTGCTCTGGCTGGTGGCGATTCCCCTGTTTCCGCGTGCGCGCATCCGTCCGATTCTGGTTTGGGCTACCGGCATGGGGTTGACCTGGGTGTGCGTCATCAGCCTGTTCCGCCCCTGGATCGAGACCGGTTTTGCGTATCGCCCGCTGATCCTGGAGGTGGCGCGTCATCTGCCTGCCGGGGCCTGTCTGGCGACGGATACGGACCCGGCCATGGCGGTGATGGTGCGTTATCACCTGGACAATCCGGCGACTGCCGGCTGCTCCTGGACCTTGCGCCGAGTGGACCCCGATGCCCGGATGGAAGGGCAGGAGGGGGTCCAGGTGCTGTGGGAGGGGCGTCGTCCGCGGCTGAAGCGGGAGCGGTACAGGCTGGAGCATCGTGTCCAAGGCTGAAATCTGTCCGGTCTCCGCGATCATCCTGGCGGGCGGGCTTGCGCGACGCCTGGGGGGGCGGGACAAGGGATTGATCCCCTTGGCCAACCAGCCGTTGGCGGCCTGGGTGGTGCGACGCATCTCCGGCCAGGTGTCGGAGGTGCTGCTCAGCGCGAATCGCAATCTGGCGGAATACGCCGCCCTCGGGCACACCGTCGTGCCGGATTACCTGCCCGGACGCCCCGGGCCTCTGGCCGGCGTTCTAGCGGCGGCGCGCACGGCCAGTCGGGAGTGGATGCTGGTGTTGCCGTGCGATGTTCCGTTCCTTCCCCTGGACTTGGCGCAACGGCTGTATCGACATGCCATCGAGACGAACGCCCGCCTGCTCCGGGCGGCGGACGAGACCGGAGAGCACTACGCGATGATGTTGATGCACCGTGATCTGGTTCCCGATCTGGCCGGGTATGTGGAGGCGGGCGGTCGCCAGGTGCGGGCCTGGCAGGAGCAGAACCGGGCGGAGTCGGTCCTGTTCGGGGATGATCCTTACGCCTTCCTCAATATCAATACGCCGGACGAGTTGCGCACGGCGGAACGCGTTGCCTCCCGTTATCCGTCATGAATATCGCCCAGCGCGCCCTCATCGCCCTGATCCGGTTTTATCGGTTCTTTCTTTCTCCGTTCATGGGCAACCAGTGTCGTTTTACCCCCACCTGCTCGCACTATGCGCGGGAGGCGGTGGAGACGCATGGCGCCTTGAAGGGCTCCTGGCTGGCCGTGCGCAGGATCGGGCGTTGCCATCCCTGGCACGCCGGGGGGTGCGATCCGGTGCCGCCCAAGACATGATGCAGATCAAAATCTTGACCCCTTCTGCTATTCTCAAAACCCCACCCGTCAAGGCAAGTTGAAGTGTTCTCATTCTTCCGCAAGGAGAAACCCGAAGATCTGATGGCTTTCCTCAAGGAGGGACAGCCTGAGACCGGTCGAGGGCCCGCCTACAAGGAGGCGAAGCCTCTTGCTGAGGTGTCCTCCGGCATCGAGGTGCAGGAATCGGACCTGGGCCTGCCTCCGGAACTGGAGGAAGCCACCATCCTCTACGCCAATGGCCGTGCGGGCGATGCCGCCGCCGTTTTGAGCCGCTTTCTTCTGGATCACCCCAATAACCGCGATCCTCAGCCCTGGTACATGTTGTTCGATCTGTACGAGGCCACGGGGCAGGCTGGTCCGTTCGAGGATGCGGCGGTGGATTTTGCGGTGCGTTTCGAGCGTTCGCCCCCCACCTGGAGCGGTCGCGATAAGCAACGCGGCAAAAAGGCTCAGGCCGTGGCGACCATGATCTACGGCGAGAAATACGGCAGCCTGGAGCGTGTGAAGCTGCAACGCTTCATCCAGGACGCGGAACTGGCCCCCTATGTGCGCCTGGATTTCTCCAAGACCCAGGTGCCGGATGAGGATTGCGCCAAGGCCATCCTCAACGACATGGTGCGTCTGGGGGAGATGCACAAGCCCATTGAACTCATCGGCGGTCCGGCCTTCGGGGTGCGTCTGAACGCGGCCCGGCAAGGCGAGCGGCTTACCGAATCCGGCTGGTTCCTGCTTCTGGCCGTGCTGCAATTGATGGGCAAGCAGGATGATTTCGAGAATGTGGCGATTGACTACGCCGTCGCCTTCGAGGTCTCGCCGCCCTCCTACATCCAGCCCCTGCCGATTCCAAAAGGGGCGGTCGCCAGTGGAGACGTTCCCGGCAAGGGACGCCAGTTCGCCCTGACCGGCGTTCTCGCCCCTGGTGCGGAAGACCAGTTCACCGCCCTCAAGGAATACTGCCACGGGCGCATCCAGGCCGAGATCGACCTGTCCCAGGTGGTGCGCATCGACTTCGCCATGGTGGGCCTGATGCTGGATACGCTGCTGGAAATCACTCAGGGCGGTTGCAAGGTGCTGCTCAAGGAAGGCAGCGAGCTGGTCAACGCCCTGCTGCACATCGTCGGCGTCAATCAGGTCGCAACCGTACTGGGCCGCACCCGCGTCTGATGGAACAGTTCCACGGCACCACCATCCTCTCGGTTCGGCGCGGTGAGTCCGTTGCCATGGGCGGGGATGGGCAGGTCACTCTCGGCAACCTCGTCATCAAGGCCGGTGCGCGCAAGGTGCGGCGGCTCTATCAGGACCGCATCCTGGCGGGTTTCGCGGGGGGTACGGCGGATGCCTTCACCCTGTTTGAACGCTTTGAATCCAAGCTGGAAAAGCATCAGGGTCATCTGGTCCGCAGCGCCGTGGAACTGGCCAAGGACTGGCGCACCGACCGCATGTTGCGTCGCCTGGAGGCCATGCTGGCTGTGGCCGACGCCAGCGCCACCCTCATCATCACCGGCTCCGGCGATGTGTTGGAGCCGGAACACGGTATCGCCGCCATCGGCAGCGGCGGCGCTTTCGCCCAGTCCGCCGCGCGCGCCCTGCTGGAGCACACCGAGCTTTCCCCCGAGAACGTCGTGCGGGAATCCCTCGGCATCGCTGCGGACCTCTGCATCTACACCAACCGGAATTTCACCCTGGAAGTGTTGTAACGCCTGCTTCAGGCGCGAACGGGACGTTTCGCCAGTTTTCGTTGCAGGGTGCGCCGATGCATCTTCAGGGCGCGGGCCGTGGCGGAGAGGTTGCCGTCGTGTTCGCTCAGCACCTTCTGAATGTGTTCCCACTCCAGCCTGTCTACGGAGAGGGGGGTCTGTGCAGGTTCAGCGGCGGCATTGCCCGGGTTGGCGCCCAGGGCGTTGAGGATTTCGTCCACCGTGGCCGGTTTGGGGAGGTAGTGCGTCGCCCCCAGCTTGATGGCCTCCACGGCGGTGGCGATGCTGGCATATCCGGTCAGGAGCAGGAGTCGCAGGTTCGGGCGGGCGGCGCGCAACGGTGCGATGAGGCGCAGGCCGGACTCCGCGCCCAGGCGCAGATCCAATACCACGGCATCCATGTCCTCGTCCTTCAGTCGCGTCAGCGCTTCGACGGGGTTTTGCAGCCAGACGGCCACATGACCGCGCCGGCTGAGCGCCGTCGCCAGGGTCTCGGCAAATACGGCGTCGTCATCCACTACCAGGATGCGCAGATTCATGGCCTTCCCTCTAGCGGGAGCGTCAGTTCGGCGAGCGCGCCGCCATCCTCCGCATCCCTCACCGTCAGGAGACCGCCCCTGCGGGCCACTGCCGCTTGCGCCAGTTCCAGCCCTACGCCCCATCCGGCGCTTTTGCCTGCACTCAGGCCGGCTCCCTGGTCCCGTACCCGCAGAAGCAAACGCGCTCCTTCTTGCCGTAGTGACAGCGTTATGGGTTTTGCGGAGGCGTCGGCGGCGTTGTTGAGCAGGGTCATCAGCACTGTCTCCAGGCCGACGTCTTCCGCCAAGTCCGGCAGGCCGGCGGGGAGATCCATGGTCACCCCCGCGTCGGGGTGCAACAGGCCCCAGCGCTCTACCGTGCGCGCCAGCCACTGGTCTGCGGGGAGGTGGCCGCCGTTACGCTCATTGCGGGAACGGGCGGCGTCCCCCAGGCGTTGCAGCACGGTTTCCACTCGCTCCAGTTGACCCGACATCCGCTCCAACGGCAGCTCCAGTTCGTCATCGCGCGCGTATTCCTCGCGCAGGCCGTCCAGGGTGAGGCGCACCGAGGCCAGGGGGGTGGCCAGATCATGGGCGGCGGCGGCGGCCTGCAGGCCGAGGGCGAACAATTGCTCGTCCCGCAGGCGTTGCTCCCGTTCCTGGGCCAGGGCCGCGTCTCGCCGCCGCAGGGCGGAGGCGAGACTGCCGACGAAGGCGGCCACCAGGGCGGCGGTGAGCAGGAAGTTGAGCCACATGCCGGCCAGATGCAGATCCACGGCAGTCTGGTCGCTCACGCTCAGGATCAGGGGTTGGTAGTGGCGCATCAGCAGGGTGTAGAGGCCGCCCACCCATGCGGCCAGAAGCCAGACCTGGGGGCCGGGCAGAAGTACCGCCCCCAGGATCAGGGGCGCCAACAAGAGGGAGATGGAGGGGTTGGCGTAGCCGCCGGTGAAGTACACAAGACCCGCCAGCAAGGCGGCGTCGGCGGCCAGGTGCAGGGCCGCTTCTGCATGGGTCATGCCGACGCCGCGCACTGCCAGGGGGACGATCAGGGCCAGATGCGCCAGCCAGAGCGCGGCCACGGGCGTGAGCGGGAGCCGCGCCTCCAGCAGCCAGACCGCCAGCCAGAGCAGGCCCAGTTCCGCCGCCGCCATGGCGGCGCGGGCCATGAGCAGGCGGCGGGGGGTGTCGTCGGGCAGGGGAGGGCGGGGGGCTTCATGCGGCATGGAGCGATTCTATCGAGCCGTTCCGTTGCCTTTGCCGGAACCCTCTCCCCTGCGACATCTTGTCGCATCCCGCGGCAGGGGCTGCGTGGATAGCATGGTGATGCTTCCCTACGTGCAAACGTAACTTCTCCGGCCCGCCCTGCGCGGGCCGTTTTTTTGCGCCCGCCCGGCGGCGGAGGGGTGCGACACCATGTCGCATTCCCCGGTGAGGGTCTGAAAAATAGGATGCACGGGTCTGCGATGCCCGTCCGTGCCGCCCATGCCCATGCCCCGATGTCGGGGCATTCTTTTGTGCGGTTTTGCTCGGGATGCGCGCTGCCATTCGTTTCTGACAGGAGCCCTCCATGCATTTCCGTCCTCTGGGCGCGGCCATTGCCGCACTTTTTTCTGCGCAGGGTTTGGCCGCTGATGAGCCCATCACCGTGACTGAGGTGGTGGTGATCGGGAAGCGTGTGGAACCACTGCCATGGAACGGGATGAAGGTTCCCGCGGCCAGTCTGAAGGCGTTGGCGCCGGCCACGAGCGATACCGCTTCTCTGCTGCGGGATGTTCCCGGTGTGAGTCTGATGGGCGCCGGCGGCGTATCCAGCCTGCCGGTGATCCATGGCCTGGCGGATGACCGGGTGCGTACCCTGGTGGATGGCATGGACCTGATCGCTGCGTGCCCCAACCATATGAACCCGGCGCTTTCCTATATCGATCCGACGCAGGTGGGCGGCATTCAGGTTTTCGCCGGGGTGACGCCCGTCAGCGTCGGCGGCGACAGCATCGGCGGCGCCATCATCGTGGAGTCGGCCCGGCCCGTTTTCGCCGGGGCGGGGGAGGGGCTGCGCGCTACGGGGGAAATGGGTGGGTTCTATCGCAGCAATGGCAATGCACACGGCATCAATCTGGCCGCGACATTGGCCAACGAGAGGGTGTCCGTCGGCTATGTCGGCGCCGTCGCCGAATCGGATAACTACAAGGCGGGCGATGACTTCAAGACGGTGACGTACACCGGCCAGCTTGGCCATGCGCTGGCCCTGGATGAGGTGGGTTCCACGGCCTACAAATCCACCAACAACGCCCTCACCATCGCCCTGCGCGGCGATGATAACCGGCTCGACCTGAAGCTCTCGCATCAGAGCATCCCGTTCGAGAACTTCCCCAATCAGCGCATGGACATGACCGGGAACGAAAGCGATCAGGTCAACCTGGGCTACACCGGTCAGTTCCAGTGGGGGCAACTGAAGGCGCGCGCCTATTACGAACATACCCGGCATGAAATGGATTTCGGGTCGGACAAGCGTTTCTGGTACGGCACGGCCAGCGGGGGCGCGGCAGCGCAGAACGGGACTCCGTGTTCCCCCATCAGCGCCACCTGTGCGGCAGGCATGCCCATGTATACCGATGGCAATACCGCCGGGGTTTCGGTCCATGCGGAAATCCTGCGTAACGAGCGCGATACCTTCCGTCTGGGCGGCGAATATCTGTCCTATCGTCTGGATGACTGGTGGCCGCCTTCCGGCGCGGGGATGTGGCCCGGTACGTTCTGGAATATCAACGATGGCCGGCGTGACCGTTATGCGGTGTTCGGCGAGTGGGAGGGACGCTTGAACCCCCAGTGGGCCAGCCTGCTGGGTGTGCGCCATGAGTCGGTGGACATGGATGCCGGTCTGGTGCGCGGCTACAACACGGCGGTGGGCGCTACGGGGAGTCAGCAGGTGGAGGGAGACGCCTTCAACGCGCGGAGTCACGGCAAAACTGACCGTAACCTGGACCTCACTGCGTCGGCCCGGTACACGGCGGACAAGACCCGGAACTATGAAGTCGGTTTTGCGCAAAAGACCCGCTCGCCCAATCTGTATCAGCGCTACACCTGGTCTACCTGGACCATGGCTGCGGTGATGAACAACTTCCTGGGGGATGGCAACGGCTATGTGGGGGATATCGACCTCAAGCCCGAGGTGGCACGCACCCTGAGCTTTACCGGGGACTGGCACGATGCCGACAAGTCCTTGTGGGGTTTCAAGGTCACGCCCTATTACACCGACGTGAAGGATTACATCGACGCCCGCTGCAACGGTGTGTGCACCGCTAACCAGTTCAATGTCCTCAAGTATGTGAACCGGTCCGCCCGCCTTTATGGCGTGGATGTTTCCGGGCGCTATCTGGCGACCAGCGCCTCCGCGTTGGGCAGCCTTACGGTTAGCGGCTTGGTCAACTACACACAGGGCAAGAACGAGGATACGGGGGACAACCTGTACAACATCATGCCGCTTCATGGAAAGCTTGCCCTCACGCAGAAGCAGGGGAACTGGTCCAATGTCCTGGAAGGCGTTTTCGTGGCGGGCAAGGTCAATGTCTCGACTGTCCGAAACGAGATCCGCACGGGTGGCTATTCCCTGTTCAACCTGCGCAGCAGTTACGTATGGAAACAGGTGCGGTTGGATTTCGGCATCGAAAACCTGTTCGACAAGGGCTACGCCCAGCCTCAAGGCGGCGCTTACACGGGGCAGGGAAGCACCATGTCCATCAACCCCGCGACCACCCCGTTGTGGGGCGTGGCGGTCACCGGCCCGGGCCGTTCGCTCTATGCGGGGGTCAATGTGAAGTTCTGAAATCCTCCGCGTTGAATGCCTTTACAGTTTCGCGCTCGTTATGAGTGTTCTCGAAAAGGAAATGATATGAAGACCATGTCTGTGCTTTGTTTTGCGCTCTCCGCCGCTCTGTTGACGGCGACGCCGGCCTTGGCTGAAGGAGTCAAGGTGGAAAATGCCTGGGTGCGCGCAACGGCCCCGGGCCAGAAGGTGGCCGGCGGTTTCATGGACCTGACTGCCGACGCCGATATGGTTCTGACGGGAGGTAGTAGTCCGGTGTCGCGGGGATTCGAGTTGCACTTCATGAGGATGGAAAACGGCGTCATGGAGATGCGCCCCATGAAGGAGATCCCTCTGCCCAAAGGCAAGACCGTGAGCCTTGAGCCGGGGGCGCTACATGTGATGTTTATCGGCCTGAAAGGGCAGATCAAGACCGGCGACAAAGTGCCAGTAAAACTGACCATCAAGGGCAAGGACGGCAAGGAAACGCTGCTGGAGTTAACGGCTGAGGCGCGACAGGCAGGCGGCTCTCAGTACTAAATTTTTCGTTGATGGCTGTTGACAGGTTTTTGAGACCCCCGTATAGTTTCGGTCTCTCGAACGCGGGGTAGAGCAGCTAGGTAGCTCGTCGGGCTCATAACCCGGAGGTCGTAGGTTCAAATCCTACCCCCGCAACCAGACAGTTCTTTAACAATTTACTTACAGCCTTAAGTTGTGAGCATTGGGTTAGGCGGAAGCATCTGCTTAGGTAGATGTGGAAGCGAAAGTAAAACCTGATGCTTACACTAGTCAGAAGATTCTGAAGAGTGATAAGCGGTCTACATGCAAGTCGAACGGTAGAGGCTTCGGCCTTGAGAGTGGCGAACGGGTGAGTAATGCATCGGAACATACCCAGTCGTGGGGGATAACGTAGCGAAAGTTACGCTAATACCGCATACGTCCTGAGGGAGAAAGCGGGGGACCGGTAACGGCCTCGCGCGATTGGAGTGGCCGATGTCAGATTAGCTAGTTGGTGGGGTAAAGGCTCACCAAGGCGACGATCTGTAGCGGGTCTGAGAGGATGATCCGCCACACTGGGACTGAGACACGGCCCAGACTCCTACGGGAGGCAGCAGTGGGGAATTTTGGACAATGGGGGCAACCCTGATCCAGCCATGCGTGCGGGAAGAAGGCCTTCGGGTTGTAAACCGCTTTCGGACGGAAAGAAATCGCCATTTCTAATACGAGTGGTGGATGACGGTACCGTAAGAAGAAGCACCGGCTAACTACGTGCCAGCAGCCGCGGTAATACGTAGGGTGCGAGCGTTAATCGGAATTACTGGGCGTAAAGCGTGCGCAGGCGGTTTCTTAAGCCAGACGTGAAATCCCCGAGCTTAACTTGGGAACTGCGTTTGGAACTGGGAGACTAGAGTGTGTCAGAGGGGGGTGGAATTCCACGTGTAGCAGTGAAATGCGTAGAGATGTGGAGGAACACCGATGGCGAAGGCAGCCCCCTGGGATAACACTGACGCTCATGCACGAAAGCGTGGGGAGCAAACAGGATTAGATACCCTGGTAGTCCACGCCCTAAACGATGTCAACTGGCTGTTGGGAGAGCAATCTCTTAGTAGCGAAGCTA
>JACRNB010000003.1 GCA_016219425.1 Betaproteobacteria bacterium
CATCGAGATGGCCAACGCAGCCCTGATCGCCCAACAGGTAGACCTGCTGATTCAAGACATGGCCAGCTACGCCCCGCCCCCCATGCATGAAACCAGCCTGCCGGCGCAGTACCGGCCCATTTATGAAAGCGTGCTGGCGGTAGGGCTGTGATGAGCGCGACACCTGTAGGAGCCCGGCTGTGCCGGGCGATCAACGTTGCGCCCGTGCGCGCCGGCTTATCGCCCGGCGCAGCCGGGCTCCTACGAAAACAAGGTCTGCGCCTTCATCCGCATGGCCGGCGCATGACCACGCGCCGGCAACAGAACCGAAACGAGCGCGACACCTGTAGGAGCCCGGCTATGCCGGGCGATAGCACCCTGCGGCCAGAGCGGGCCGGCTTATCGCCCGGCGCAGCCGGGCTCCTACAACAACAAGGTCTGCGCCTTCATCCGTGTGGCCGGCGTATGACCACGCGCCGGCAACAGAACCGAAACGAGCGCGACACCTGTAGGAGCCCGGCTGCGCCGGGCGATAGCAACCTGCGGCCAACGCGAGCCGGCTTATCGCCCGGCGCAGCCGGGCTCCTACGAAAACAAGGTCTGCGCCTTCATCCGTGTGGCCGGCGCATGACCACGCGCCGGCCACAGAACCGAAACGAACGCGCCCCCTGTAGGAGCCCGGCTGTGCCGGGCGATAGCAACCTGCGGCCAGCGCGCGCCGGCTTATCGCCCGGCGCAGCCGGGCTCCTACGACAACAAGGTCTGCGCCTTCATCCGCATGGCCGGTGCATGACCACGCACCAGCGGCAAAACCGAAACGAGCGCGCCCCCTGTAGGAGCCCGGCTGTGCCGGGCGATAGCAACCTGCGGCCAGCGCGGGCGGCTTATCGCCCGGCGCAGCCGGGCTCCTACGCGCCGGATGGAGATCGCCGCGGGGGAAGCCCGTGCGGGCCGGAGGGAAACCGCCGGGTGAAATCAATGTATCGGAGATGCTTTCATGAAGATCAGGCTTGCTGAAAAGGCGGACGCAGCCGCCGTTCTCGCTCTGGGGCGGTTGATGCATGAAGAATCCAGGTTTCGGGCGTACCCGCTGAATCCGGTGAAGTCCATGCAACTGTTCGACGAACTGCTTGGCCATCCCGGACGGGCGATCCTGCTGCTGGCCGTGCAAGAAGATGGCGCGGTGACGGGGATGCTGGGGGGGTATCTCACCGGCCTGTTCTTTGCGGATGCAGTCGTGGCGCAGGAGCAGGTGTTCTATGTGCATCCCGAGGCGCGCGGGGGGGCTGCGGCCCTGAAACTGCTGCTCGCCTTCCGCGCCTGGACGGAGAAGCAGGGCGCGGCGGAGATCCATATCGGGGTCAGTTCCGGCATCGACCTGGACCGTTTCGATCGTCTCATGCAGCGCCTGGGATTCACATGCAGCGGTTCCAACTACGCTCTGGCGCTGGGAGGCGCCAGGGCTGCATAACGCTCAGTCCCGCCCCGATCTCCAGATGGAGAGGATGATCCAGACGCTGTTGAAGAAGGCGATGAGGAACCCAAGCAGGCCGAACAGGGGCAGGCCGAACAGGGTGGGGCCGGCGTCCACGGTCATGACGATGCTGGAACCCACTACCAGGGAGGCGGTGAGGATGCCCATCGTCAGCCGGTTGCTGGCATGCACCAGTTGCTGGCCGAAGTGGTCCAGCCGTTTCAGGTCCAGGTCGATGCGCAGCCGGCCTCGGCGGGCCTGACGGAACAGGCGCGCCACGTCGCGCGGCAACCCCACGAGGATCTCGGCCATCTCCTTCAGCCCTTTGCCCGCGCGCTTGGCCAGGGCCTGCGGTGCGTAGCGCTGTTCCAGCAGGCGGGCGACGAAGGGGGTGAGGTTGTCCACCATGTGGAAGTCCGGGTCGAGCTGATGGCCCAGGCCTTCCAGGGTGATGAGGGCCTTGAACAGCAGGGTGAGGTCCGGCGGCAGGGAGAGGTTGTTGTCCCGCATCATCGCCGCCACTTCGGATAGCAGCGGCCCTACCTTGATGTCCTTGAGGGAGAGGTTGTCGTAGCCGAACACCAGTTCCGAGATGTCGTAGGCGAGGTGGTCCTCGTCGATCTCGGCATCCCCCGCCCATAGGGTGAGGACGTTGAGCATGCCGGATTCGTCCTTTTGGATCAGGGCCTGGAGGAAGTCGATGAGTTGGTCGCGGCGGGTGTCGGTGATGCGCCCCACCATGCCGAAATCGAGCATGCCCACGCGGTTTCCGGGCAGGAATACCACGTTGCCGGGATGCGGATCGGCGTGGAAATAGCCGTCCATGAGGATCATCTTGAGCACCGCATGGCCGCCCCGCGCCGCCAAAAGCTGGAGGTCCAGACCCTCGGCGCGGGCGCGGGCGGTGTCGGAACCGGGCACGCCCACCAGTTCTTCCTGCACGATCACCCGTTCATTGTTGAACGCGGTATGGACATGGGGGATGTGGACGGTGTCGTCCTGCGCGAAGCGCTGGGCGAAGGCTTCCATGTTGCGGGCCTCTTTCACCAGGTCCAGTTCCCGCATGAGGGAGCGGCGCAACTGGCCGACGATCTGTACCGGGTGGTAGCGCCGCACCTCTTCCAGTTCGAACTCGGCCAGTTTGGCGATGTGGGTAAGGATGCGCAGGTCCGCTTCGATCTTGGGCAGGATGCCGGGACGGCGCACCTTCACCACCACCGGGGTGCCGTCGCGCAGGCGCGCTCGGTGCACTTGGGCAATGGAGGCGGCGGCAAAGGGGGTCTCGTCGAAACTGTCGAACAGTTCCAGCAGGGGCTGATGCCAAGCGGCCTGGAGCTCCGGCAGGATCTGGTCGAAGGACACCGGCGGCACCTGGCTGTGAAGCTGCTCGAATTCGGCGATCCAGGAGGGGGGGAAGACGTCCACGCGAGTGGAGAGGATCTGCCCCAGCTTGACGAAGGTGGGCCCCAGTTCGGTGAGGGCGAGGCGGATGCGCACCGGCAGGTCCAGTTGCGCGATCTCGTTGGAGGAGTGCCAGTGCAACAAGCGCCCGGCCCGCTCCAGCAGGCCGGCGATGCCGATGAGGCGCACCACATCGCCCCAGCCATAGCGGATCAGGACGACGGCGATCTCATGCAGGCGCGGGAGATCCCGCACCATGGACAGGGTGGCGCGCAGCATCCGGGCTTACTTGCGGAACTGGGCGTCGAGCACGTCCGCCATGCCGCGCAGGATGCCGGAGGCCATCTCGGACAGGCGGCTGGTCAACTGCACGGCATCCTTCCGGGCGTCCGCCATCGCCCCCAGGGAGGCGCTCAACAGGCGGCTGTTCATCTTTTCCATGACGCCGCGCACCTGCATGCCGGTGTCCGTGCCGGCCCGGCCCATGTGCTCGCTCAGGGAAGTCAGCTCATTGCGCAACCAGCCCTGGGACTGGGCGGCGGAATCCCGCAGGGTTCCCAGCAGGTCGTTTTCCAGCCCCTTTACCGCTTCGGCGGTGGCCTTGAGGTCGGTTTCCGCAAAGCGCCGGGTGCTGCCCCAGGATTCTTCCAGCGCCATCTGCACGGCGTAGACCGAGCGCGCCACGGCCTCGTCCATGCCCTGCACCGCTTCCTTGAGGGCGCCGCCGGCATCCGTGCCGCGTCGCGCCAGCCCGGCCCCCACGCCTTCCAGGGTCAGCCGCATGACCTCGCGCATGCCTTCCGGGTCCAGCGCCCGCTGGGTCAGGGCGCGCACCACCAAGCCGCGAACCCGCTCGCGCAGCCCCTCGTCATCCGCCACCGCAGCCTCAATGTCAGACAGCATTTCTTCTTTATTATTCAATGACATGGCAAGTCTCCTTAAAGTCAAATATCAAACAACTTACTTTCATACTAGACAAGAAGTATCCACCGCTGGCCTAATCGGCCAAATTTTCTTTTCCGGCTCTATGCGACATCTCCCCATTGCGGCCCTGTTCCTGGCCCTTGCCATGACCAGCCAGGCCGGCGCCGAAGAAAGCCTGTCCGAGGACATGGTGCAAACGGCCCAGCCTCTGCTGAAGGCTCTCAGTCTCATCGGAACCCCCTACAAGTTCGGCGGACGCGACCCTCAGAAGGGCCTCGATTGCAGCGGGCTGGTCAAGCATGTGTACAAGGAATCCGCCGGGGTGGAGCTTCCTTCTTCGGCCCGGGAAATGAGCAAACAGGGTGAGCAGGTGGCCAGGGAAACGCTGCGCCCCGGCGATCTGGTGTTCTTCAATACCCGCAAAAAGCCGCATTCCCACGTCGGCATCTACAAGGGCGAGGGCGAGTTCGTACACGCCAGCAGCAACCGCCACAAGCAGGTCACGGTTTCGCGCATGGATGACAAGTACTGGTCCAGGCACTTCGACGGAGCCCGGCGCCTGTTCAAGGGCGAGTAGTAAGTCGAACGGCCTGCCTCGGGGATAATGGCGGCCCTTTCCGTAGTCCGCCGTCCATGTCCTCTGTCTTTCCGCCTCCTGGCCAGCGCCTGCGCCTTGTTCTTCCCCCCGGTTCTGCCGACAGCCTGCAACTCGCCGGCCTGGCGCGCAGCAAACGTCTTCTCATCCTCACCGGCAACGCTCAGGACGCCGCCCGTCTGACCGAGGAGATGGCCTGGTTCGACCCCGCCCTTTCCGTGCGCCTGTTCCCGGACTGGGAAACCCTGCCCTACGACCCCCTCTCGCCCCATCCGGACATCGTTTCGGAGCGCCTGGCCACCCTTTGGCTGGCCCACGACGCACGGGTGGACGCGCTCATCGCCCCCGCCGCCACCGCCATGCAGCGCCTGTGTCCGGCGGACTACCTCAACGCCCACGCCTTCCTGCTCAAGGAGAAGGATCGGCTGGACGCCGAGCGCCTGCGCGCGCGCCTCACGGCAGCGGGTTACAGCGCGGTATCGCAGGTGTTGAGTCCGGGCGAGTTCGCGGTGCGCGGCGGCCTGCTTGACCTGTACCCCACCGGCAGCGCCCTGCCCTACCGCATCGACCTGTTCGATGACGAGATCGAGTCCATCCGCACCTTCGACCCGGATACCCAGCGCACCCTCTACAAGGTGGCGGAGATTCGCCTGCTGCCGGCGCGGGAGACGCCCCTGGACGAGGCGGGTGTGACGCATTTCCGGCAAAGCTTCCGCGAGCGCTTCGAGGGCGACCCGTCCAAGAGCCAGGTCTACAAGGATGTCTCCAACAAGCTCGCGCCGGGGGGCGTGGAGTACTACCTGCCCCTGTTCTTCGACGCCACCGCCACCCTGTTCGACTACCTGGGGCCGGATACCGCCCTGGTGTTGCACGGCGATGTGCAAACGGCGGTGGAAGGCTTCTGGAGCGACACCCAGAGCCGCCACCGTCTGATGCAGGGCGACAAACACCGCCCCCTGCTGCCGCCGGGCGACCTGTTTTTGATGCCGGATCAGTTTTTTGGAGCGATGCGGCCTTATGCGCGGGTGGAGCTGAGCGGCGCCCGTAGCCCGGATGCAGGCCCAAGGCCGGAATCCGGGGAGCCTGCCGAGGCCCCGGATTCCGCTGCGCTCCATCCGGGCTACGCCGCTTCGAGCGGCCCCGGCATGCAGGCCGGGGCGCGCCCTGCAAGGGAGGGAGCCCGGTTCGCGAAGGCAATCGTTGCTCCCTCACCCCAAACCCCTCCCCCGGTGGGGGAGGGGCTTCACTATCTCCCCGCCCCCGCCGTGGAGGTGGACCGCAAGGCGGATAACCCCTACGGTCGCCTGCAAGTCCATCTGGACGGTTTCCAGGGCGCCACCTTGCTGGTGGCGGAGAGCCTGGGCCGGCGCGAGACCCTGGCCAATGCGCTGGGGGAGTACGGGCTCAAACCAACGCTGGCGGAGGGCTGGCCTTTACCCCCCTCCCCCTTCGGGGGAGGGGCGGGGGGTGAGGGAGCAACGGTGGCTTTGGCAAAGGGTGTTCCCTCACCCCTGACCCCTCCCCCGGGGGGGGAGGGGAATACACAAGGGCGCTTCACCCTCACCACCGGCCCCCTGGCCGCCGGCTTCATCGACACCGCCGCCCGGCTTACGGTGCTGACGGAGACCGAGCTCTACGCCCGCACCGCCGCCACCCGCCGCCATCGGGAGAAGCGCGCCAGCACCGCCGAGGGCCTGCTGAAAGACCTGGCGGAACTCAAGATCGGCGACCCGGTGGTGCATGTGCAGCACGGCATCGCGCGCTATCTGGGCCTCACCGGCATGGACATGGGGGTGGGCGAGGAGGAGTTCCTCACCCTGGAGTTCGCCGGCGGCGACAAGCTCTATGTGCCGGTGGCGCATCTGCACCTGATTGCCCGCTACCTGGGGGGTGACCCGGACGCCGTGCCGCTGCACCGCCTGGGCAGCGGCCAGTGGGAGAAGGCCAAGCGCCGCGCCATGGAAAAGGCGCGCGATTCGGCGGCGGAACTGCTCAACCTCTACGCCCAGCGCGCCGCGCGCGAGGGCCACGCGTTCGAGATCAGCCCGCACGAACTGGACGCCTTCGCCGCCGGTTTCGGCTTCGACGAGACGCCGGACCAGCAGGCCGCCATCGACGCCGTCATCGCCGACATGACCTCGGGCCGGCCCATGGACCGCCTGGTGTGCGGCGATGTCGGCTTCGGCAAGACCGAGGTGGCCCTGCGCGCCGCCTTCGTTGCGGTTTCGGGCGGGCGTCAGGCGGTGGTGTTGTGCCCCACCACCCTGCTCGCGGAACAGCACTTCCAGACCTTCTCCGACCGTTTCGCCGATCTGCCGGTGCGCATCGCCGAACTCTCCCGCTTCCGCAGTCCCAAGGAGGTGAGCGCGGCCATGGCGGGGCTGGCGGCGGGCCAGATCGACATCGTCATCGGCACCCACAAGCTGTTGCAGAAGGACATGGTGTTCAAGCGTCTGGGGCTGGTGATCGTGGACGAGGAACACCGCTTCGGCGTGCGCCAGAAGGAGCGCCTGAAGGAGATGCGCGCCGAGGTGGACGTGCTCACCCTCACCGCCACCCCCATCCCGCGCACCATGGCGATGTCGCTGGAGGGCATCCGCGACTTCTCCGTGATCGCCACCGCGCCGCAGAAGCGCCTGGCGATCAAGACCTTCGTGCAGCCCTACAGCGCCGGCCTGATCCGCGAGGCGGCCCTGCGCGAGCTGAAGCGCGGCGGCCAGATCTACTTCCTGCACAACGAGGTGGAGACGATAGGGAATATGCGCGAGACGCTGGAAAAGCTGCTGCCGGAGGCGCGCATCGGCATCGCCCACGGCCAGATGCCGGAACGCGAACTGGAGCATGTGATGCGCGACTTCACGCACCAGCGCTTCAACCTGCTCTTGTGTTCCACCATCATCGAAACCGGCATCGACGTGCCTACCGCCAACACCATCCTCATGCATCGCGCCGACAAGTTCGGCCTGGCGCAGTTGCACCAGTTGCGCGGGCGCGTCGGACGCTCGCACCACCAGGCCTACGCCTACCTGCTCACGCCGCCGGACGGGGTCAAGGTCAGCCCCGGCGCCCAGAAGCGCCTGGAGGCGATCCAGGCCATGGAGGAACTGGGTTCCGGCTTCTACCTCGCCATGCACGACCTGGAGATTCGCGGCGCCGGCGAGGTGCTGGGGGAGAGCCAGAGCGGCGAGATGCAGGAGGTGGGCTTCAACCTGTTCAACGACATGCTGAAGATGGCGGTGAAGTCCTTGAAGGAAGGCCGCGAACCGGACATGGACGCCCCGCTGGCCGTCACCGCCGAGATCAACCTGCACACCCCGGCCCTGCTGCCGGAGGCGTACTGCGAGGACATCCACGAGCGTCTGGTGCTCTACAAGCGCCTCGCCAACTGCGAAAGCGCCGCGGAACTGGATGCCTTGCAGGAGGAGTTGATCGACCGTTTCGGCCTGCTGCCCGAAGCCGGGGAGGCCCTGATGGCGGTACACCGCCTGCGCCTGCAAACCAAACGCTACGGCATCGCCCGCCTGGAAGCGGGGCCGGATTCCACCAGCATCCAGTTCATCCCCAACCCGCCGGTGGAGCCCATGAAGATCATCAAACTGATCCAGACCCGGCGCGACTACAAACTCTCGGGCCAGGACCGGCTGCGCATCGAACGCCCCTGCCCCACCCTGGAAAAACGGCTGGCGCTGGTGACGGAGTTTCTGAGGGAGATTGGCTGATCCAGCCGTGAAAATCAGCGCATCCCGATTACAAATGCTCGTAGGTGCGAATTCATTCGCACAATCAATTGGTTATGTGCGAATGAATTCGCACCTACTCAGGGCGCACGCGGGGAACAAAAAATCAGCAAATCCTAATTGACGCAGCGCAAGATAAAATTATTGAAACCATTTTCTAATCGCGCCGATAAGCCTTTTATCGACCTCGCGTCAGAACGGACTCCATGACTTCTTCTTATGTATTGCTGCTGTGGCTCACCCTGGCGAGCGGCCAGAGGCAGATCCTGTCGCACCAGAATTTCCCCTCGGAGCCGGCCTGCAAGGCCGCTGCCGTCACCCAGGTGGAAAAGCTGACGCAGCCGGGGAGAACGGTCCACTTCCAATGCCTGATCTCCCATGAAGAAGTGACCGACGACCGGCTCGACGCCGACGGCAACCTCATTCAGAAATAGGCCCTCTGGCGGTCACACCGCCATCCGCACCGCATCCTCCACATCCACCGCCACCGGGCGCGAGACGCCGGGCTCGGGCATGGTGACGCCGACCAGATGGGTGGCCATCTCCATGGTGATGCGGTTGTGGGTGATGAACAGGAACTGGGTCTGGTCCGACATCTTCTTCACCATGGCGCAGTAGCGCTCGGTATTGCTGTCGTCCAGAGGGGCGTCCACCTCGTCCAGCAGGCAGAACGGGGCGGGGTTGAGGCGGAAGAAGGCGAACACCAGCGAGAGCGCGGTCAAGGCCTTTTCGCCGCCGGAGAGCAACTGGATCGAGGCGTTCTTCTTGCCCGGCGGCTGCGCCATGACGGTGAGGCCGGCGTCCAGGATCTCCTCGCCGGTCAGCATGAGTTCCGCGTGGCCGCCGCCGAACAACTCCATGAACAGGCTCTGGAATTCGCGGCTGACCTTGTCGTAGGTGGCCCTCAGACGCGCGCGGGTCTCGGCGTCGATGCGGCGGATGGCGTCTTCCAGGGTATTGGCGGCGGTCTCCAGGTCGGCGGACTGGGCGTCGAGGTACTGCTTGCGTTCGTCGGCGACCTTGAGTTCGTCCAGGGCGGCCATGTTGACCGGACCCAGTTCCGTGATGCCGCGTTCCAGGCGATCCAGTTCGCCGCGCAGCCAGACGTCGCCGCGCGCGGTGATGCCGGCCTGCTCCGCCTGCGCCGCCAGGGCGGTCTCGTCCACGCCTTCCAGTTCCTCGTGGTAGCGGGCCTCTGAGAGGCGCGCCTCCTGGAGCTTGAGTTCCATGGCCTGAAAACGCTCGCGCAGGGGCTCCAGGGCATGCTCGATGCGCAGGCGTGCGGCGTCCTGTTCACGCAGGTTGAGGTTGGCGCCTTCCAGGCGTTCCCGCGCCGCGGTGAGGGCGGTCTCGGCAACGCGGCGTTGCGCCAGGGCGGCTTGCAGGGTGTCCTGGATGGGGGCCTCGTGCGCCTGTTCCAGTTCGGCTTGCAGGCGCGCCTGTTCCCGCGCCAGGTCTTGCAGGGACTGCTCGCCGCGCGCGGCGCGATCCGCCAGTTCCTGGATGCGGTTGCCCAGGGCGCGCACCTGGAAGGCGGCCTCTTGCGCCTCGCGCTCGGCGCTGCGCTGGGCCTCGCGCGCGGCCTGTACGCGCTGGTCCAGGGTCTGGCGCTTCTGGCGCGCCGCGTCCAGGCGTTCGCGTGCGGTTTCGAGTTGTTGTTCCGCGTCGTACTGGCGCTCGCCGGCCTGGTTCCAGGCGTCTTCCTCGGCGGCCATGAGGTCGTAGATCTCGTCCAGTTCCTTCTGCACCTGGGCGCGCCGTTCCGTCACCCGTTTCAGCGCCTCCTGGCCGCGCGCCACCTCGGCGCGCAACTGGCCGGCCTGGGCGTGGGCCTGCTGGATCTGCACTTGCAGGGCGTCCACCTGGCGGCGCGCGGTCTGGAGGGCCTCTTCGGCGCGCTGCACCTCGACGCTGGCCTGTTCCTGGCGGGCGCGGGCCTGGTCGCTTGCCTGTTCCAGGCGTTCGATCTCACGCGCACGGGCAAGCAGGCCGTGGTGGCCCTTCTCCGGGGCGTTGAAGGTGAGGGTGTCGCGGCTGACCCGGTGGCCTTCCCGGGTGGCGAAGTAGCCGCCGGGTGGGAGTTCTGTACGTCGCGCCACGGCGTAGGCCAGGGTGTCGGCGGCAAAGACCAGGGCGAGGCGGTCCGCCAGCAGGCGGACGACGAGGGCGGGGGTGGCGTGGATGAGGCCGGTGAGGGAGCGGAGGTTTTCTCCCTCCCCCCCCGGGGGAGGGCCGGGGTGAGGGAGCAACGGCGGCATAGTGGAGGGAGCGGCTATTGCATACGTCGCTCCCTCACCCCCAACCCCTCCCCCGGTGGGGGAGGGGAGCAGAAACTCAAACCTTCCTTCCGGCGGCTGCTCCAGCCACTCGTCGTGCACCTCCGCCGCCAGGGCGGCCATGGATTCGCCCAGCGCCGCCTCCACCGCCGTCTCCCAGCCCGGCTCGACGCGTAGCGTCTGCCACAGGCGTTGCACCCGTTCCAGGCCGGCGCGGGCAAGCCAGGAGGCGCCTTCCGACTCCTTCGCCTGGGCGGTCTCCTGCATACGTTTCAAGGCCGCGAGTTCGGCGTCGATGCGGTGCTGGTCGCGGTTGGCGTTGTCCAGGGACTGACGCGCCTGACGCAGGGCGATGTCCCGATCCGGCAGCTGGCTGCGGGCGTTGTCCAGGTACTCCTCCAGGCTGGCGGCGCGTTCTTCCAGGGCCTCCAGGTCCATCTGCTGGCGCTCCACATGGCTGAGATCCTGCGCGGCCAGCGCCTCCTTTTCCTGCATCAGACGCAGTTCGCGCGCCTTGTGCTGATCCAGCACCCGTTCGGCATGGGCGCGATGGGCGTCTTCCACCTGCATGGCCTGCTCGAACTGGGCCATCTCGCGCTGCACCACGGCCACGGCGGCCTGCGCCTCGCGCCAGGCGGCGTCGATCTCGGGGAAGGCCTCGCCCGCCATGGCGGCCCGTTCAGACAGGATCTCGGCCTGTTCCTCGGCCTGGGTCTGTTCCTCGCGGCGCTGGGCGGCCTCGGCGTGGAGCGCGGCGATCTCGTCCTGCACCGCCTGCCGGCGTCCGCCGTTGAGCCCGATTTCCTGCGCCAGACGGTCGCGCGTGACGCCCAGGTGCTTGAGCTCCTGTTCCACCCGCGCCACCTCGGCGCTGGCCTCGTAGAACCCGGCCTGGGCGGTGTTGAGCCCTTCCGTGGCCTCGAACTGGGCCAGGCGCTGGGCCTCCAGTTCCGCCTCCAGGCGGCGCAGGTCGGCGGTCTTGGCCTCGATCTCGTTACGCGCCGCTTCCAGTTGCCGTTCCAGGTCCGCCTGGCGCACCTGGGCGTCGCGCCGGCGCACCAGCGAGAGGAAACGGGTCTTGAGGGTGCGATCCGCATCCAGGGCGAAGTAGCGCCGCGCCACCTCCGCCTGCACCGTGAGCTTTTCCAGTTGCCGCGCCAGTTCTTCGCGGATGTCGGCAACGCGGGCAAGGTTTTCGCGCGTGTCGCGCAGGCGGTATTCCGTCTCCTTGCGCCGTTCCTTGTACTTGGACACGCCCGCCGCCTCTTCCAGGAAGCCGCGCAGCTCCTCCGGCTTGGCGTCGATGATGCGGGAGATCATGCCCTGCTCGATGATGGCGTAGGCGTCGCCCCCCAGGCCGGTGCCCAGGAACAGGTCGGCCATGTCCTTCTTGCGCACCTGCACGTTGTTGATGTGGTAGCTGGAATCGCCCTGGCGCGTCAGCACGCGCTTGACCGAGATCTCGGCGTAGTGCGACCACTGGCCGGGGGCCTTGCCGTCGGTGTTGTCGAACAGAAGTTCCACCGAGGCGCGGGACGCCGGCTTGCGCCCGACCGAGCCGTTGAAGATGACGTCCTGCAAGGTCGCCCCGCGCAACTCGCGCGCCTTGGATTCACCCAGCACCCAGCGCACGGCGTCGATCACGTTGGACTTGCCGCAGCCATTGGGGCCGACCACGCCGGTAAGCTGCGCGGTGGCGGGAATGGTCACCGGGTCCACGAAGGATTTGAAGCCGGCGATGTGGATGTGCTTGAGGCGCAAGGGTTTTTGGGCGGGGTCCGTATAATCCGCCGCGATTCTAACTGCCCCTTCCGCCGCCATGCCGAGCCAGCCTTCCAAGCAACTGGAGACCTTCGACAACCCCCAGCCGGGCCGCGATTACCACATCCACATGGAGATCCCGGAGTTCACCTGCCTGTGCCCCAAGACCGGGCAGCCGGATTTCGCGGTGCTGTTCCTCGACTACATCCCCGACCAGCGTTGCGTGGAACTGAAGAGCCTCAAGCTCTACATCTGGTCGTTCCGCCAGGAAGGCCATTTCCACGAGGACGTCACCAATCGCATCCTGGATGATCTGGTGCGCGCCACCGAACCCCGCTTCATGCGCCTGACCGCCAAGTTCTATGTGCGCGGCGGCATCTTCACCAACGTGGTGGCGGAACACCGCAAGCCGGGCTGGGAACCCGCCCCCCGCGTGGAATTGACGCAGTTCGCGCAAAACTCCAACACGCGCGGTTAGCGCGTTACGGTCAACGCCCGCCCCTCTCCATCCGTTTCGCAGGCCATCCCCTCCTCCCGGCGCCCCATGACCTTCCTTGTGCGATTCCCGCTCATCCTGGCCTGCTTCTTCTGCCTGCCGGCCCATGCCGGGCCGGCCCTGAGCCCGCTCACGGAAAGCATCCTGCGCGGCGATGTGGCGGGGGTGCGCCAGGCCCTCGACGCCGGCGCCTCCCCCAATGCCCTGGACCCGGTACTGCGGCGTCCGCCCCTGATGCTGGCGGTCAGCCCGAGTTCCCATCCCGTGCCGGAACTGATAGACCTGCTTGCGGCGCGGGGAGCGAACCTGGAATACCGTGACCCGGACACCGGCCTTACCCCCCTGCTCGAATCCATGAACACCGGCAAGAATCGGGGGGTGTATGTGGATACGGACCTCCAGAGCGTGGCCGCCGTGGTGGCCCGCCTGCTGCGGCTGGGGACCAACCCAAACCAGGTTGATCTGAGGGGCCGCACCCCGCTGATGCAGGCCGCCCTGCTGAAACGCCCGGAAGTGGTGAGTGCGCTGCTCAAGGCCGGGGCGAAGGTGCAATCAGCGGACCTGGAAGGGGACACCGCGCTGATGTTCGCCGCCGCGGCGGACGATGCCGCCGCCGTGAAACTGCTCCTGGCCCAGTGCGAACGAACCGGCAACCGACAATTGGCCGGGGTGCGCAACCTGCGGCGCGCCACCGCCCATCAGGTGGGGGTCAACACCGGCGCTTCGCAGGAAGTGCTGGCCTTGCTGACGGACCCCGCCGCCGCCGCTGTTCCGACGGACCCATCGGGCCGCGCGGTCCACCCGGCGGCGGCGGCGGAACCCAATCCTGCCGGCCCCGCCCGCAACAAATGGCTGACCTCCGGACTCACCTCCGTGGCGGCCATCATCGGCGCGGCGGCCCATTCCCTGCATTCCGGCGAGCCGCGCCCGCGCAAACCCTTGCCCGCCGTTCCCGCCGCCGCCCTCCCGCCTGCGGCCACGCCAACGCCCCTGCCACCCCCCCCCGTCGTCCCCGCCCCTGCACGCAAACCCAATGGCGGCAAGGGCGACGCCCCCGCTCCCTGACCGACCCCCATGTACCTCGGCCTGGATTTCGGCACCACCGGCGCTCGCGCCTGCGTCATCGCCCCCGGCGGCCAGATCGAGGACATGGCCCGCGTCGATCTCGGCGTTCTGCCTGAACACGAGGCCGCCGCCGCCTGGCGCGAGGGCCTGTTCAGCCTGATCGCCCAGATCCCGTCCGGCATGCGGCGACGCCTGGAGGCCCTGGCCATCGCCGGCACATCGGCCACCGTGCTGGCCTGCGACGAGGCCTTCAACTGCCTCCACCCCCCCCTGCCCTACCACGATGCCCGCGCCGCGGCGGAAGTCCCCGCCATTGCACGGGCCGCAGGTGCGGCCCACCCGGCGGCCATGGCCGCTTCCGGTCTGGCCAAGATCCTCTGGCTGAAGCGGCATCTCGGCCCTGGTCGCGCCCGTCTGTTCCTGAATCAGGCCGACTGGCTGGCGGGCCTGCTCTCGGGTCGGGCCGCGAGCGATTGCCACAACGCCCTGAAGATGGGCGTGGACCCGGAAACCTGCACCTGGCCGGAATGGGCGGCCTGGCTGGCGGACATCGACACCCTGCCCACCCCCGTGCGGCCCGGCGCGGGCCTGGGCCTGCTGGAGCGGCCCCGCGCACGCGAGCTGGGGGTGAACCCGGATTGCCTGGTGCGCGCGGGAACCACCGACAGCATCGCCGCCTTTCTCGCCACCGGCGTCAGCCAGCCGGGGGAGGCAGTGACCTCACTCGGTTCCACCCTGGTGTTGAAACTGGTCTCATCCACGCGCGTGGATGACGCCCGCCACGGCGTTTACTCCCACTGGTTTGGCAGGCTGTGGCTGACCGGGGGGGCGTCCAATGCAGGCGGCGCGGTGCTGCGGCAGCACTTCAGCGACGATGAACTGGCGCAGCTCGCACACGAGATCGACCCGAGGCGCGACTGCGGGCTGGACTACTACCCTCTACCCCGCCCCGGCGAGCGTTTTCCGGTCAACGACCCGGCCCTGCCGCCGCGCCTGGAACCGCGCCCGCCGACGCGGGCCGAGTTCCTGCACGGCATGCTGGAGGGTCTGGCGCGCATCGAGGCGCGCGGCTATCGCCTGCTGGCCGAATTGGGGGCCACCCCCGCGACGCAGGTCGTCAGCGCCGGCGGCGGCGCCCGCAACCCCGCCTACACCCGCCTGCGCGAGCGCCTTCTGGGCGTGCCCGTGCGCGCGGCGCAGGAGCATGAAGCCTGCTATGGCGCGGCGCGGCTGGCGCGCCATGGAACCGATCTGTTTTCGGGAGAGCGCGATGTCTGAACTGTGCTGCGAGTGCCGCGCGCCCTGTTCCTGGTCGCCGGATACCGGCGATGCCGCCGCAAGGCTAACCATGCAGCGCGAGGCAATGCTGGTGCTGAACGCGGTCAACCACATGGAAGGCCAGCGCGAACTGGAATCAGGCGGTGCGGAGAATCGGCGGCTGGAGCGGGTGGAGGCGAAACTGGATCTGGCGCTGTACCTGCTGGCCAGGGGTCTGGCGGCTGGCGCGCCCGCCACGCCAAGACCGATACGGCTGGAGGCGTCGAAGGTGGAGTGGGAAGACGCCTCGCCCCCGGCCATGGGGGCTGCGGTGGTGCTGGAAGTGGTCTTGTCGGACAGCCTGCCCTTGCCGGTGCGTCTGCCCGGCGAGGCCTCGGCGGCGCGGGACGGTGTGGCGCGGATGCGGTTTTCCGGCTTTATCCCGGAACTGGAAGATGCCCTGTACCAGTTCATCTTCCGACGGCATCGCCAGGCGATCCGCTCCCGCGGCAACTGAGCGCGTCCTGTAGCGCCGGCATTCTTGCCGGCTCTTTCCGGAGCGCCACATGCCGGCAGGGATGCCGGCGCTACAGCCTCTATTCCTTGTCCTCGCGCAAGCGCAGACGGCGGCGGTAGGGGTGGCCGATACGGGAGGGAGCGGCGCTGCCTTCGGGTTCCGCGCGCTCTTCCGGGTCCGGCATGTCGCGGGGAGGTGCGGAATCCGGCTTCTCCAGGTTGCACCAGCGCATGAGGCTGTGCACCTCGTCTTCCGGCATCTCTTCGCGCATGCCGCGCTTGAGTCGGGGCGGCAGGGCGACCGGGCCGAAACGCACACGGATAAGGCGGCTGACGGTCATGCCGATGGCCTCCATGATGCGACGCACCTCGCGGTTGCGGCCTTCACGGATGACCAGGCGATACCACTGGTTCACGCCCTCGCCGCCGGCGGGGACGATGCTTTCGATGTTGGCGATGCCGTCATCGAGCTGCACGCCCTTGACCAGGAGGTCCATCTTTTCCGCATCCAGCGCGCCCAGCAGGCGCACGGCGTATTCCCGTTCCACCTCGTAGCGCGGGTGCGAGAGGCGTTCCGCCAGATCGCCGCTGGTGGTGAAGATGAGCAGGCCTTCGGTGTTGAAATCCAGGCGACCGACGCTGATCCAGCGCCCGTTGCGCACCGTCGGCAGACCGGCGAACACGGAGGGGCGCCCTTCCGGGTCTTCGCGCGAGACGATCTCGCCTTCCGGCTTGTGGTAGATGAGGACGCGCGGAATCTGCTGTTTCCAGGGCAGGCGCACGACCCGACCATTGACCTTGACGAGGTCGGTGGGCTTGACGCGGTCCCCCACCTTGGCGGGTTCGCCGTTGATGCTGACGCGACCGGATTCGATCAGGACTTCCATGTCCCGGCGCGAGCCGATGCCGGCGCCCGCCAATAGTTTGTGCAGCTTTTCGCTGCGGTCTTCGAGGTCTTCGGGGCGGGTCTTGAGAGGACGACCCAGAAAGGAATAACGAGGCATATCTTTCACTTAGGTAGAGCTCTGTTGGCGTTATCGGCGTTCTGCGTAAAAACTTGAACCAATAGATGGGGGTGGTATGACGGGGTTGGCTGCCGGGCGGAAGCCAGGGTCTGGGGACCCCGCCCGAACGTGAGAGTTCCTTGGCTAGTCGATGTTGCTCTGGCGCAGGTGTTCCGGATCGCGGATGTACAGCGTGGAACCCACCAGTTCGATACAGCCCTGGTCGGTGAGTTTGTGCAGCAGCCGGGACAGGGTCTCCGGCTTGACGCCGATGCGGGAGGCAATCACCTGTTTGGGCGCTTCCCACTCCACCTTTTCCCGTCCGGTGTCGTCCGGGTCCGAGTGGTCCAGCAGGTATTGCAACAGACGATCCGCGCCCTTCATCAGGGTCAGACGGTCGATCTCGTTCACCAACTTGTGCAGGCGCGCGCTCATGCCGGCCATGAGGCGGAAGCAGCGCTGGGCGTCCTGGGCCAGCCAGTTCTTGAAGGCGTGGCCGTCAAAGGCCACCAGCCGCGCCGGCCCCTGGGCGGCGGCGTTGACCGGGTAGCGCCCGCCCATGAACAGCACCGCCTCGGCAAACAGGCGGCTGGGGCCGGCGAGTTCGATCACCTTCTCGTCGCCCTGGGGGGTGGCGCGAAACAGCCGGATCATGCCCTCCGCCACCCAGTAGAACGCGATGACCGGGTCGCCCTGGCTGAACAGCATCTGCCCCGCGCTGAGATGAATCACGCTGGCATGGCCGGCCACTTCCAGAAATTCGGCGTCTTCCAGACCGGAGAACAGGTAGGCGCGACGAATGGCGTCGAGATCGGTCTTGTCGATGGTCATGACGGCATGATCTCCGCAAAACGGCGGATGGCGGCGAAGTCGGCCACATCCTTGTCGGGCTGACGCGTGTCCGGACGCACCACGGCGCGCAGGAAGCGGATGCCGAACTGACGCGCGGCGCGCAGCACCGGCAGGCTGTCGTCCACCAGCAGGGTGTGCTTGGAATCAAACGGCTCGCTGCCCTTCAAGGCCGCCCAGAAGGCGGGGTCTTCCTTGGGCAGGCCGTATTCGTGGGAGACGTGCATGGCGTCGAAATGCAGCGCCAGGCCGGTGCGGTCCATCTTCAGGTTGAGGGCCTTGCGGTGGGCGTTGGTGACCAGCGCCACGCGCTTGCCGGCCCGGCGCAGGGCGACGAGAAAGTCCGTCACGTCCGGGTGCACGGCAATGAGGTGGGCCATCTCTTCCTTCAGGCGCACGATGTCCAGTTCCAGTTGCTCGGTCCAGTAATCCACGCAATACCAGTCCAGGGTGCCGGCCTTGGCGTTGTAGCGGCGGAAGCACTCGGCATGGGCCTCCGCGTACGGCAGAGCGTGGCGCTCGGCGAACTTCTGCGGCACGAACACCTGCCAGAAGTGGTTGTCGTAGTGCAGGTCCAGCAGGGTGCCGTCCATGTCCAGCAACACGGTGTCGATTTCATCCCAGGGCAGAGAGGCCGCATGGATCATCGCGCGGCCCCGGATGCCGATTCAGGTAGCGCAGGCGCTACGAAGCGGGCCATTACAGCAGCCCGTCCTTGGACAACCCTTTGCGGCGCAGGATGCGGCGCAGCGCCTGAAGCGCCTCGACCTGGATCTGGCGCACGCGCTCGCGCGTGACCCCAAGGTGCTCGGCCAGTTGTTCCAGCGTCGAAACCTCCTGGTTGTTGAGGCCGAAGCGGCGCTCGATCACCCAGCGGTGCTTTTCCGTGAGCTCGCGCAGCCACTCGTGCACATAGTTTTCCACCTCGGCGATCTGCAACAGGTCTTCCGGGCGCTCGGCGTTCTCGTCGGCGATGGCCTCGCCGATGGAGAGGCTGGGGTCGATGTCCAGGGGGGCGTCCAGTGACGTGACCCGATCATTCAAGGCCATCACCCGTCGCACGTCTTCCGCCGGCTTGCCGATGAGGGCGGCGATCTCCTCCACCCCCGCGTCGGTGATCCCATGAGTCTCCAGATGGCGCTTGGCGCGCAGACAGATGTTGAGTTCCTTGATCACATGCACCGGCAGGCGAATGGTGCGCGACTGGTTCATGATCGCCCGCTCGATGTTCTGGCGTATCCACCAGGTGGCGTAGGTGGAGAAGCGGAAACCGCGTTCCGGTTCGAACTTCTCCAGCGCGTGCATGAGCCCCAGGTTGCCTTCCTCGATCAGGTCCAGCAGCGACAGGCCGCGGTTGGCGTAGTGCTTGGCGATGTTCACCACCAGGCGCAGGTTGTGCTCGATCATCTTCTGGCGCGCGTCGAAGTCCCCCGCCCGCGAGAGGGTGGCCAGCCGGCGCTCTTCATCCGGACTGAGCAGATGTTCACGCCCGATCTCGTTGAGATAGAGCTGGGTGACGTCCGGCAGCTCGTCGAAGTCGTGCTCGACGTGCTCGCCATGCTCGACGACGGGAGGCGCTTCCGCCTCCGCGTCCAGGGGCGGTTCGTCAGGGCCCGACTCGGAAAAATTCTCTTCTTGCATGCAATCGTCTTAACCGGTTTTCGGCAGATAACCCAGGGGGTCCACGGGTTTGCCGGATTCGCGTATTTCGAAATGGAGTTTGACCCGATCCGCGTCGCTGTCGCCCATTTCGGCAATGACTTGGCCTCGCGCCACTTTCTGGCCTTCCGTCACATGGATGCGGGCGTTATGCGCATAGGCGGAGAGCAGGGTCTGACCGTGGCGGATGATGATGAGTTTTCCATACCCCCGCAAGCCGGAACCGGCGTAGACCACGCGCCCCGTCGCCGCCGCCTGCACCGGCTGGCCGCCCTTGCCGGCAATGTCGATGCCCTTGCTGAGGCCCTCGCCATAGCGGATGAGCAGATCGCCGCGGCTGGGCCAGGCCCACACCTCCGGCGCGGCGTCCTGAGGCTCGTTCAACGCCACGGGATGGGACGCGGCCTGAGCGGTAGGCTCCGCCGGCAGGGGGCGCGGCTCCACCCGCGCCTGGGACGGGACGGGACGGGTGTCCACGGAACGCGCCAACTCCCGGTCCTCCACCCCCGCCCGTTCCGGCGCGGCGGCGGTGGTGACCACGGCGGCGGGACGGGGTGGCGGGAGTACGCGCAACGCGTCTCCGGCGCGGATGCGGGCGGGGTCCGCAATCCCGTTCCAGGCCGCCAGTTGGCGGTAATCCAGACCATGCTCGAAGGCGATCTTGTACAGGGTGTCGCCGGGCTGGACCCGGTGCTGACCCGCCGGAGCCGGTGCATACGAGGCCTTGGCCGCCTTGCCGGGCAGCGTATCCCGCACCGGGGCCGCCACCTGGCTGGCGCCGCATGCGGACAACAGGAGCGCCAGCAGGATCACCCCACGCCGCGTCCCCCGAAAAGCGCTCGCAGGTGGATCGGCGCGGTGCACCGCGACGCGCCTCAACTGATGCCCGGCAGCAAAGGAACAAAACGCACGGACTCCAGCGTCTTTTCGCTGTAGCCGCCCTCGGGCAGCGCTTCCACCAGAATCAGGGACTGCACGTCCCCCGCGCCCACCGGGGCGACCAGACGCGCGCCGGGCTTGAGTTGCTGCTTCATCTCGTCCGGGATGTAGGGCATGGCCGCCGCCACGACGATGGCGTCATAGGGCGCGCCGGCGGGGTAGCCGAAGCTGCCGTCGGAGTTCTTCACCACCACGTTGTTGACGCGCAGTTCGCGCAGGCTCTGGCGCGCGCGCCCGACCAGCTTGGTGATGCGCTCCACGCTCACCACCTCCTTCGCCAGACGCGAGAGGATGGCAGCTTGGTAGCCGCAGCCGCCGCCCACCTCCAGCACCCGCTCCAGACGCTGGCCGCGGCACGCGAGCTGGCAGGAAATGGCGACGGTGTAGGGGCTGGAGATGGTCTGGCCCTGGCCGATGGGCAGCGGGGTCTCGTCATAGGCCTGATGCTGGATGCCCTCTTCCACAAAGATGTGGCGCGGCACCGCGCTCATGGCCGCCAGCACCTGCGCGTCGGTGATGCCCTGTTCCTTGAGTCGCTCGATCATGCGCGCGCGGGCGCGCTGGGAGGTCATGCCGAGTCCATGCGGATTCATCGGCCCAACCAATCCTTCACCGGCGCCATCTGGGTGTAACGGGTCAGGTCCAGTTGCAGGGGAGTCACCGAAATGCAGCCCTGGGCCACGGCGTGGAAGTCCGTGCCCGGCCCTGCATCCTGGGCCGCCCCCGCCGCCCCCACCCAGTACATGGTCTGGTTGCGCGGGTTGACGGTCTTCACCGTGTCCTGCGCCTTGTGGCGACGTCCCAGGCGCGTGACCTCGACGCCCTGGATCTGATCCGCCGGCAGGTCCGGCACGTTCACGTTGAGCAGCACCGGCTCGGTAAAGGGGTGCGCCGCAAAACGATCCACCAGGCCGGCGACGAAATCGGCGGCGGTCTGGAAGTGGTCCTGCTGGATATTGGCCAGGGACACCGCCACCGAGGGGATGCCGAGCAGAAAGCCCTCCGTCGCCGCCGCCACGGTGCCGGAATAGACCGTGTCGTCGCCCATGTTGGCGCCGTGGTTGATGCCGGAAATGACCATCTCCGGCATCTCCGGCAACACGCCGGTGACGGCCAGATGGACGCAATCGGTCGGGGTGCCGTTCACATAATGAAACCCGCCCGGCGTGGTGCGCACCATCAGGGGGCGATCCAGGGTGAGGGAGTTGCTGGCGCCGCTGCGGTCCCGCTCCGGCGCCACCACGGTGACGACATGACCATGCCCGGCAAGGGTGGCGGCCAGGACGGCCAGACCGGGGGCGAAATAGCCGTCGTCATTACTGAGGAGGATGCGCATGGGAGGCAGGTGGATGAAACGGCGATGATGGGCGCAAACTCCGCGCGAAGCGGCGCATTTTATGCGGCTACATCCGGAGTGGATAGCCGCGATTAACCCCGGCGACGTTTCAGGGAGCCCCCCCCGCATGATCCAGATCACCCCCATCCCCGCCTTTCGCGACAACTACATCTGGGCCATCCACGATGACCGCCATGCGGCGCTGGTGGACCCCGGCGCCGCCGCCCCGGTGGAAGAGTGGTTGCAGGCCGCCGGCCTCACGGCCTGCGCCATCCTGGTCACCCATCACCATGACGACCACTGCGGCGGCAGCGCAGACCTGGCCCGCACTCGGGGGATACCGGTGTACGGCCCCGCCGAGGAATCCATCCCCGGAAAAACGCATCCGGTCACGCAGGGAGAGGGGGTGGAACTGCCAGAGCTGGGCCTCTCCTTCGCGGTTCTCTCCACCCCCGGACACACCCTGGGGCACGTCTGTTACACGGGCCATGGCTGGGCCTTCACCGGCGACACCCTGTTCGCCAACGGCTGCGGACGCCTGTTCGAGGGAACGCCGGCCCAGATGTACGCCTCGCTGACGCAACTGGCCGCTCTGCCGGGAGACACAAAAATCTACTGCGCCCATGAGTACACCCTGGCCAACATCGCGTTCGCCCTGGAGGTGGAAGAGGCGAATCCCGACCTGCTGGCCTGGTTCGAGCGCGCGCGCCGGGAACGCAAGGCGGGACGCCCCACTCTGCCCACCACACTGGACCAGGAGCGCCGCACCAACCCCTTTTTGCGTTGCCGCCTGGACGCCGTAAAACAGGCGGCTGAAGCCTGGGCGGGACACCCCCTGGCGAACGAGGTCGAGGTCTTTGCCAGCCTGCGCGCCTGGAAGAACACCCTCTGAACGCCCCTGACATCAGGGTGGCTTTTTGTCGCCAAAAAGGTTAAATTCCGTTCAATTTCAAGGAATTGCAGCATCTACGCCCATGCATATCAAGCTGATCGCATTCCTCGCCGCACTGTTCCTGAGCACCACTGGACACTGTGCGGACGAAGCCCCTCAGGGGGATCTCAAGTTCGCCTACACCCTGTCCAACCCGGCAGGCGACCCCTATCAGACGCCGCAAGTCCCGGGCGCAGCCGTTGCCGCCCAGGCCAACCTGTGGGATCGCATTCGCGCGGGTTTCCTGCTGCCGGAGTCCAACCCCCAGCTCACCCGCACACAGGAACGCTGGTTCGCCGCCCACCCCGGCTATCTCGACCGGGCCGTGGAACGCAGCCGGCTGTACCTGTTCCACATCGTCGAAGAGGTGGAAAAGCGCGGCATGCCGATGGAGATCGCCCTGCTGCCCATGATCGAATCGGCCTTCGACCCGCAGGCCCTGTCGCCCATGAAGGCCTCCGGCATGTGGCAGTTCATTCCTTCCACCGGGCGCGTCTACGGGCTGGAGCAGAACGCCTGGTTCGATGGCCGCAAGGACGTGATCCAGGCCACCAATGCCGCTCTGGACTATCTGCAAAAACTGCACGGCATGTTCGGTGACTGGGAACTGGCCCTGGCCGCCTACAACTGCGGCGAAGGCTGTGTGGCCCGCGCCCGCAGCCGGGGCAAGGACGGCGTCGATTACGCCAGCATCAAGCTGCCGACCGAGACCCGCAATTACGTGCCCCGACTGGTCGCCGTGCGCAATCTGGTGCGTGATCCCGCCAGCTTCGGCATCACCCTGCGCAACATCCCCAGCGAGCCCTACTTCCTGCGCATCAACCTGGCAAAACCCATGGAAGCGCGTCAGGTGGCCCGTCTGGCGGAGATGAACCTGAATGACTTTCTCGCCCTCAACCCCGGCTTTCAGCGCCGCGTCATCCACACCGCGAGCCAGGACGTGCTGCTGCTGCCGGTGGATCGGGTGGAGGCCTTCCAGTTCAACCTGCACCGCGAGGGCCTGGACAAGCTTGCACTCCAGTCCTACAGCGCGCGCAAGGGGGAAAAAGCCAGCGGCATCGCCGCCCGTTTTGGCGTGACCATGCAGTGGCTGAGCGACCACAACCCGCTCAAGCTGCGTCGTGGCGAGGTGGCCAACGCCCAGACCCTGATGGTGCCTTCCAACAAGAGCGCGGCCAGGGCGGAAGCGCTCCCGCCGGAGCCGAAGGAACCCGTCAAGGTGTTCAACGCCAAGGTCTCCAGCAAGGGCACGGTGTTACGCACCCATACCGTGCGCCGGGGCGACACCCTGGACCGCGTGGCGCGGCTCTACCGCGTGAAGGTGGCGGACCTGCGCCGCTGGAATGTGGACCTGGAACCTCTGCGTCCGGGTTCCAAACTGGTCATCAAGATCACGAGCTGACGCCCGTCAACCCCCGGCCCGGCGCGGATTCCAGCAGCAACCGGGTGTAGTCGCTCACAGGTCGGGTCAACACGGTCTCGACGTCGCCCTCTTCCACGATCCGCCCACCCCGCATCACCGCCACCCGATGGGCCAGATAGCCCACCACGGGCAGGTTGTGGGTGATGAACAGGTAGGACAGCCCGCGCGCGGCCTGGATATCCGCCAGCAGGTTGAGGATCTGGGCCTGCACCGAGACATCGAGCGCGCTGGTGGGTTCATCCAGGATCAGCAGCTTCGGCTCCACCGCCAGGGCGCGGGCGATGGCGATGCGCTGACGCTGGCCGCCGGAGAATTCGTGCGGATAGCGCTGTAGGGCGTCGGCGGGCAGGCCCACCTGGTCCAGAAGTTGGGCGATGCGGGCGTTGCGGGCGGCGCGATCCAGTTCCGGCAACAGGGCCAGCAGGCCCTCCTCCAGGATGGTCCCCACTTTCATGCGCGGGTTGAGGGAGGAATAGGGATCCTGGAACACGATCTGCATCTCGCGCCGCTTGCGCCGCAGGGCCTCGCCGGAGAGATTTTCCAGGGCCTCACCGCCCATCGCCACCGAGCCGCCAGTGGGCTCGATCAGCCGCAACACCGCCCGCGCCAGGGTGGTCTTGCCGCAGCCGGACTCGCCCACCAGGGCCAGGGTCTCCCCTTGATTCACCGTCAGACTGACGCCATCGACGGCCTTGAAGTGGCCCACGGTACGGCGCAGCAGACCCTGGCGGAGGGGGAAATGGACGGCGAGATCGGTCAGCCGCAGGACCACTCCCTCCCCCTCCGGGGGAGGGCTGGGGTGAGGGAGCGACGGTAAATAGAGCGTGAACGCTTGCGCAGGCGTTGCTCCCTCACCCCCAGCCCCTCCCCCGGAGGGGGAGGGGGGTGAAAACAGGTGGCAACGCACGGCATGCCCAGGCGCCGTTTCCAGCAACTCTGGCGCTTCGTTGCGACAGCGCTCGAACACCCTCGGGCAACGCTCGGCGAAGCGACAGCCGACGATCACCGCATCCGGCGCCGGCACCCGGCCCGGCAGGCTGTCCAGACGCTGGCCGCGCCGTTCCAGCCTCGGCAGCACGGCGAACAGCTTTTGCGTGTAGGGGTGATGGGGCTGGGCGTAGAGGCTTGCCCGACCCGCCCATTCCACGATCTGGCCGGCGTACATCACCGCCACCCGGTCGGCCATGTCGCCGGCCACGTCGAGGTCGTGCGTGATGAGCAGCAGGCCCATGCCCCGGCTTTGCTGCAATGCCTTGAGCAGCTTGAGAATCTGGGCCTGCACGGTGACGTCCAGGGCCGTGGTGGGTTCGTCGGCGATGAGCACCTCGGGCTCGCCCGCCAGCATCATGGCGATGAGGGCGCGCTGGCGCTGGCCGCCGGAAAGCTGGAAGGGATAGGCGTCCAGCCGCTCGGTTGGCAGCCCCACGGCTTCGAGCAACTCCCGGCCCACGGCGCTCGCATCCGCCTCGGGGCGGTGGACGGCCAGGGTCTCGGCGATCTGCTGGCCCACGGTCATGACCGGGTTCAGGCTGGTCTGCGGCTCCTGGAAGATCATCGCCAGCCGCCCGCCGCGCACGTCGCGCATGGCGGCCTCGGGCAGGGTGAACAGGCTCTCGCCTTCCAGTTCCAACACCCCTGACGCCACCCGCGCGCCTTCCGGCAGCAGACGCATGAGGGCCAGGGCGGTCATGGACTTGCCGCAACCGGATTCGCCCAAGAGGGCCACGCATTCATCGCGCCCGATGGCGAGGCTGACCCCGTCCACCGGCGCAAGGCAGCGGCCTTCGACGTTGATCTCGACGCGCAAATCGGTGAGCGTCAGGGCGCTCATGTCTTACCTCCCGCGCGGGGATCGAGCGCATCGCGCACCTTGTCCGCAAACAGGTTGGCCGCCAGCACCAGCACGAACATGAACACGAAGGCGGCAGCCAGTTGCCACCACACCACCGGCTCCCGCGCCAGTTCCAGGCGCGCGCCGTTGATCATGTTGCCAAAGCTGTTCATGGCCGGGTCCACGCCCACGCCGACGTAGGAGAGCACCGCCTCCGCCAGCACCAGGCCGGAGAAGTCGAGCACCACGGTGATGAGCACCAGATGCATGACGTTGGGCAGCAGATGCCGCGCCAGGATGCGCAGCGGACGCACGCCGAAGGCCCGCGCCGCCTGCACGAATTCCAGTTCCCGCAGCTTCAGCACCTCGCCCCGCAACAGGCGCGCGAGGCCGGTCCAGCCGGTGAGGCCCATGATGGCGCACAGGGCCAGCAGGCGCACATCGGCGCGGGCGGCGGCGGTATCGAACAAGGCGGCATGGGCCTCCACCTGCACCTGCACCACCAGCACGGCGGCGGCGATGAGCAGCACGCCGGGGATGGAGTTGAGGGTGGTGTAGACATACTGGATCACGTCATCCACGCGCCCGCCGAAGTAGCCGGCGGCGATGCCCAGGCCCAGAGCCAGGGGCAGCATGACCAGGGTGGTCAGAGCGCCGATGAGGAGCCCGGTGCGGATGGACTTGAGGGAGAGGTAGAGCACGTCCTGCCCCACCTTGTCGGTGCCCAGCAGATGGGTTCCGGGGTATTTCAGGGGCGGGTAGTCGCGCCGCTCCACGCCGTCCGTGCCCTTCAGTGTCTCCTTGGCGTAGAGGTGGGTGGCCAGGGGGGCGGAGTAGGTCTTTTCCACGCGCTCGCGCAGCGGCGTGGCAAGCCAGTCCAGGGCGGAGAGCACCTCGCCGCTGTATTGCGCCGGTTTGCCGGGAACGTCGGGCAGGCGTTCGCGGTAGTGCAGGGAGTCCAGCAGACCGATGGCGAAAAACGCCGCCAGGATGAGGGCGCTGCCCTGCCCCACCCGGCTCTTCATCACCTGCCGCCAGGGGTCGCGCAACCAGTCGCGGTGGCGCATTGCCCAAACCAGGATGAAGACCCCCGCCAAGAGCAGGAACAGCAGCGCGTCGGACCAGAGCAGGACGGGGATCATTTTTTACCCCCCCTTTTCCAAAGGGGGAGGCCACGGAGGCCAGGGGTCTCACCTACTCCCCCCTTTCCCAAAGGGGGGCGGGGGGGGATTCCTGAGCCGGTCCGCTTAGGCACGGTCGTCAAATCCCCCTCATTCCCCCTTTTCCAAAGGGGGAGGCCACGGAGGCCAGGCCTCTCGCTCATTCCAACCTCACCCGCGGGTCAGCCAGGGTGTAGGACACGTCCGTCAGCATCAGGCCGATGATGTAGAGAAAGCTGCCCAGGAACACCATGGAGCGCACGATGGCGAAGTCCTGAGACTGGATGGCGTCGATGGTGTAGCTGCCCAGGCCGGGAATGCCGAAGAAGGATTCGATGATGAGACTGCCCAGGAACAGGCGCGGGAGCACCACCACCACGCCGGTGAGGATGGGGATCATGGCGTTGCCCAGCACATGGCGGAACAGCACCCGCACATCCGACAGGCCCTTGGCGCGGGCGGTGCGGACGTAATCCTTGCCCATCTCTTCCAGGAACAGGGCGCGGTAGAAACGGGTGGAATCACCGATGCCCGCCACCAGACTCACCACCACCGGCATCGCCAGGAACTTCCAGGCGTCCCCCCCAGGCTGCCAGCCGGAGATGGGGAACCAGTGCCACAGCTTGCCCATGAGGTACTGGCCGCCGATGACGTAGAACAGGCCGGAGATGGACATCAGCGCCACACACAGGATGACGCCCCCGGCATCCAGCGATGTGCCGCGGAAGAAGGTGAGCAGCAGGGCGAAGCTGATGTAGCTCAACAACCCCACGAAGAAGGTGGGCAGGGCAATGGCCAGGGAAGGGCCCATCCTGGTCTTGATCTCGCGCGCGATGTCGCGCCCGTCGTCGGAAGCGCCGAAGTCGAACACGAACAATTTGAGGGACTTGTCCACGAACAGGGTGTCCGTCACCCGCGCCGCGCCTTCCACTTTCTCATTCAGGAACAAGGGCTTGTCGTAGCCATGCTCAGACTTCCAGCGGGCAATGGCCTCGGGCGTCACCCGCTTCACCCCCAGGTGAATGCGCGCCATGTCGTCCGGCGTGTTGACCATGAAGAACAGGGCGAAGGTCAGCAGGTTCACCCCCAGCAGGATGGGGATGGCGTAGAGCACACGGCGCAGGAGGTAGTTAAGCATCCGCGTCCGTCAGAAAGGGGTTGACGATGCGCAGACCCTCCACCTCGAAACCATGCTGCAAATCCTCCGTCAGCAGCACGGCGCAGTCGGCGCGGCGAGCGGCGGCGACGATCTGGGCATCCCACCAGGAAAATCCATAGCGATCCGCCAGACCCCAGGCCGAATCCAGCAACAAGGCGTCCGTCTGGATGGGCTGCCAGGCCAGCAGATTGCGTACATCCTGACGCGCCAACACAGCGGGAAGGCCCGGTTTCAGCTTCCGGGTGGCGTTGACGTAGTACTCCTGGAGCACCTGAAAGCTGAGACAACCGCGCCGTTCCTGCCAGCACCGCCGCAGCCAGTCCATGGCCACGGGCTGCTTGACGGGCTGATTGCTGTCCCGGGCGTAGAGCAGGATGTTGGTATCCAGGAAGACCTTATCGTTCATGCGCTTCGTCACGGTGGGGATAGCGTGCGCCCGGCTCGGCCAGGGCCATAGGCTGGACCGACAAATAGGCGTTCATGGATGCCGAATAGCGCTCTTCCAACCGCATCTTCTGCGCGAGCAGGTCGCCCAGCATGCGTGACACGCTGGTCTGGTGCGTGGCAGACCAGACCCGCGCCCAATCGGCGGTCTCGTCGTCCAAGGTAATGGTGACGTTTCTCACGGTCCGCTCCTACACGAAGTTCGTGGAACACGATATTAGTGCGCAACGGGCGACAGCCCAAGTAATCGATCAAGACGATCACGGACGGCCACCACATCCTCCGGGGCCAGCCGCCCCAGCACCCCGCGCACCAGGCGCTGGTCCAGGGTGAACAGCTTGAAGCGCACCTTGGAAGGCGCAGGCAGGCCGGCGGCATCCAGGTTGCGGAGGACGCAATCCAGCGGCCAGGGGGCGTTGGCCTCGGAGGTGATCATCAGCATCACCGCATGCCCCGAGGGCGCGTTGAAGGCGGCGGCGTCCGACAGCACCAGGGCGGGCCGGTTCTTCGCCGCCTGCCGGTCGGTGAAAGGAAACGGCACCCGCACCACCTGCCAGGCGGCGAGGCTCAGGTCAGAGCTGGGCATAGGCCGCCTCATCCTCCGCCCCGGACCATTCGGAAAGGGTTCCTTCGAGGGCGCGCAGGTATTCCAGGTCCAGAGGCTCCACCCGGCGCACACGCACCTCGCCGTTGCCCAGGTCTTCCCAGGCCAACAGATCGCCCGGCTTTACGTTGAGCAGCGTCCGTATCTCCTGGGGGATGGTGGTCTGGCCCTTGCTGGTGATCTTGGCAATGGCGCTCATAGTGGCTCCATGTAAGGATTGCATTGATTCCTTACTGTAATGCGGCATTGCATTTAGCGCAACATTACACCGTGGCGCGCAAGCGTCGCCGGTAGGCCGCCAGCAGCACGGCCAAAGGCCCAAGGCCCCGGATTCCGGCCTGCGGCCTTCATCCAGGCTACGCTCGCTCGTTCATGCCAGCGTCTTCTCGGGGGTAAAGGGGTAAAGGGAAAGGGGGAGAGCTACCGTTTCACGGTAGCGTTCTGGCAGGACGGAAGCCGAGGTTGTCGTACCGGTTCGACGGTTCGTACCAGCTGCGGTACGCCGCGCGCGCGCCGCGGGTGGAGCTGTACCAACTACCGCCACGACTCACGCGCCGCGAGCAGTCGCCGTCATAACAGTCCTGTTGCCATTCCCAGACGTTCCCGCTCATGTCATGCAGCCCATACCCGTTCGCCTGCTTCTGGCCTACAGGATGGGTCTTGTTGCCAGAGTTGGCGTCGTACCAGCCCACCGCATCCAGGTTGTTGCTGCCGCAGTATTCGTTGTTGCCGCCCCCGTCGCAGGCGTGTTTCCACTCGCTTTCCGTCGGCAGCCGGTACTGCTTGCCGGTCATCTGGTTGAGCTTGCTCAGGTACTGCTGCACGTCGTCCCAACTCACTTGTTCCACCGGGCAGTCGTCGCAGCCCTTGAAGTGGCTGGGGGCGTTCTCCATCACCGAGCGCCACTGCGCCTGGGTTACTTCGTATTTGCCCATCTCGTAGTTGCGACCCGGTATTTGCACCATCTCCGGCTCCAGCACCAGCGGGCGTAATTTGCTCTGCTTGAGCTTGGCCAAGGGGGTGTAACGGCCAGCCGGGTAGGCCTTGAGATACGCGCCGTAGCTGGCGTGGCTGTCCTTGTTCTGCGCTTCGCGCCAGGCCTGGTCTTCCTTCAACTGGGCCTTGGCCGCCTTGTTGCGCTTGTCCCGTTCCAGGTATTCGTTGGCGTCCGCCACATACAGGCCGTTGGGGTAGGTGGCGAGGTAGGCGGCGTAGCTGTCCGTATCGTCCGCCTTGGTGACTTCCGTCCAATAGGCGGCTTCCACCGGGTCGGCGCTGGGGGTGGCCACTACCGGGCGCTGCACCGGCGCGGGGATGGGGTCGGCGCTGGTCACGCCAGGGCGGAAGTAGAACTCGCCTTCCAGCAGCCCTTCCATCCAGGGTTCCTGCCGCCCGCGCGAGCTTTGTTTGACGCCGGAAGCCACCCGTTTCTGTACCTGCTCCACCGTGAGGCCCGGGACGTCCATGGCGGCCAGCAGGTTGTGGGTGTAGAGGCCGTTCTGGCCGTCGCCGTCCGCGGCGACGCTGCCGGGACGGGTGGCGTAGAAGATGAGGCTGCCCGAGGGGGCGCTGATCTTGGCCAGGCCTTCCCCCGCCGAACGGAAGCTGCGCGCGTAGGGGTTGTTGCGGCAGGCGTCCAGAAAGACGAGGTTGACCCGGGTCTTGCTGGTCTCCATGACCTTGAGAACCTTGTCCACGTCGATGGCCTGGGTGGGGACGTCTTCTTCCGCGCCGATGTCGGCATCCACCACCGGTAGGTAGTTGGCGCCACCCACTTGCAGGCCGTGCCCGGCGTAGAAGAACAACGCCGTGCCGCCGGGGGTGAGCCGGGAGCGGAATTCACTCAGGGTGCGACCGATCTGTTTCTGGGTGAGGTTCTGCCGTTCAATGACTTCAAAACCCAGGCTGCGCAGTTTGGCGGCCATGGCGCGGGCGTCATTGACCGGGTTTTTGAGGGGGCTTTCCTTGTAGGCAGCGTTGCCGATGACCAGGGCGACGCGCTTGTCCGTGGGGGTGTTGTCGGCCACGACTTGCAGGGTGCGTTCGGCCTGGACGGCAGCGCTGAGTAGGAGCAGGAGGGCAAGGGCGAGGAGGCGGGGCATGGGGGCACCTCGGTGTCGGTTGTAGGGGATGGACGGCAGGGTAGCAGAGGGGCGGGAGAGATGGAATTGGGAGGGGATGCACTGCGGCTATTGATCCGGCCTGCCACTGCCGCAACTTTCTGGATGCCGGCTTTCGCCGGCATGACGGTCCCTTCAAACTTCACCTGGCCAGGTCAATGAATGGCGGCCTTTGGCCGCCCCACCCTCTCCCCGGCCCTCCCCCCTCAAGGGGGAGGGGGGAACAGCCCGTAGCCCGGATGCAGCGCAGCGGAATCCGGGGGCTACGCCGTGGCGCGCAAGCGTCGCCGGTAGGCCGCCACCGCCGGCCATACCGCCGCCGCCAGCAGGGCCAGCGTCACCAACACGGGCCACCACACGGGACGGTTCCATTCGGTCTGGTAGGCCGTGCGCGCTTTTGCGTCCACGCGGCGGTACTTGAGGATGTTGTGGGCCATCAGGTTGGGTTTCACGTTCTTCACCCAGCCGTGGCGCAGGCCGAAGCTCTTGGGGTGGAAGGCGTAGATCCAGGGCGAGTCCGTGCGCGCGAGCTTCACCATGGCGTCGATCAGGGCCTGGCGCTCGGGCGTGTTGTCCAGATCCTTCATGCGCTCGAACAGGCGGTCGAATTCCGGGTTCTGGTAGTTGGCGGCGTTCTCGCCCCCGGCCCCGGCCTTTTTGTTGGGGCCGTAGAGCAGGAACAGGAAGTTCTCCGGGTCCGGGTAGTCGGCGTTCCAGCCCCATTCGAAGATCTGCGCGCTGCCCTTGCTCATCTTGTCCTGGAAGCGGTTGTAGTCGCTGGAGCGGATCACCAACTGGATGTCGAGCTTGGCGAACTGTTTGCGGAACCAGTCCAGGCGGCTCTTGGCCTCGGGACCGCTGGCGGCGGTGTCGAGGTAGAGGGTGAGGGGCTGGCCCGTGGCGGCGTCGCGGCCATTGGGGTAGCCCGCTTCGGCCAGCAGGCGCTTGGCGTCGGCCAGGGGACGGCGGCGGGCTTCGTTGCCGTTCCAGGCGAACACCACGGGGTTGATGCCCTTCTCCCCCTCCACATGACCAAAGATGCCCGGCGGCAGCGGCCCCTGGCCGGGGATGCCGCGCCCGTTGAGGAAGATGGAAATGAATTCGTCGTAGTCGATGGCGATGGAGAGGGCCTGGCGCAGCTTTCTGGATCGCTCCGAGAGCCCGCCCACCACCGGGTCCAGCATGTTGAAGCCCATGTAACTGAGGCTGGGCCGGGCGGCGGTGCTGAGGGCGATGCCGCGCTTTCGCATCTCGGGCGAGAGGTCGGGCTTGCCGTCCGCGCCCATGCGGATGGCTTGGTCGAAGCTGTCGGAGCTGATGCCGGAGGCGTCGTAATAGCCCTGGAGGAATTTGTTCCAGTAGGGCACGTCTTCCTTTTCCAGGGTGTAGATCACCCGGTCCACCAGGGGCAGACGTTGCCCGGCGTCCGCCAGCAGACCCGCTTCCTTATCACCCGGATCGCCTTCTGCGGGGTAGCGGTCATCGTGGAAATACGGGTTCCTTTCCAGGCGCATGACCCGGTTGGGGTCGTTCTCCGCGAGGTAGTGGGCGCCGGTGCCGATGGGCTGCCAATCCAGGGTGAAGTTTTTCTCCTTCATGCCGGGCTGGCGGTAGAACGCTTCCGCCTCCGCGGGCGCCGGGGCGAAGAAGGGCATGGCGAGCCAGTAAATGAACTGGGGGTACTTGCCTTTGATGCGGATGCGCCAGGTGTATTGATCCACCGCCTCGCACCCCTTGAACGGGAAGGCGTTGAGGTCGATGAACGCGCCTTTGGGCGCCGCCTTGGCCGCCTTGCCGATGGCCTGGGCGAGTTCCTTCATGCCGACGATGCTGTCGGCCATGAAGCCGAAGATGGGCGACTGCACGCGCGGGTCCGCCAGACGGCGCACCTGGAACACATAGTCGGCGGCGGTCAGTTCGCGCGTGCCGGTTTCCGTGAATTGCTCGAAGCGGTCGATGCGCGCCAGTTCGGCGGGGTCCAGGGGGAGGTAGCGCGGCTGGCCGTCGGCGCGTTTGGCGAAGGCGGGATGGGGCTGGTAGCGGATGCCGGGCTTGAGCCGGATTTCGTATTCCGAGAGGGCGATGGATTTCGCCGGGGCGCTGGCGGGTAGCTCACGACCCGCCGCATCCAGGTAACGCACCGTGGGCAGGGTCGCGGCGGTGAGCGGTTCGAGCTGGTAGGGGCGCTTGAGGTAGTGGTACTGCACCACCGGCTCGTAGATGTTGCCGATGAAGACGTACTCGTTCTCGCTGTAGGAACGCGCCGGGTCGAGATGCTTGGGGCGCTCGGAGAAGGCGGAGTAGAGAACGGATTTGCCGTCTTGCTCCGCTGGGTAGGGGCTGTTGCTGGGGCCGGAACAGGCGGCCAGACAACATGACAGTACAAGCAATCGTCCCAGCCGCCCCATCCCCATCGTCTTCACGCTGCGGCTTCCAACGCCTGATGGTGCTCGATGCGGTTGAGGTAGAGGTCAATCAGGGGAAAACACAGTTCATAGTCCCCCCAGACCAACTCTCCGAACTCGATATGGAATTGGGAAAAACGCTCCTGGCCTGACCAGGCCCTGATCTCCGGGTGGAGAGAGGCGGTCAGAAAGGGTTTGAAATCAACCACCTGTTCAGTGCCATCATCGAAACGGATGCGTAGCTTGAGTTCCCCCGCCATCTCAGCGGAGACGATGTTGATCACGCCAGAGTTCACTTGAGCCTCCTTGTGATGTGTTCAGGCCTGACCGGCTTGTGCAACACAAAGAAATCGATCCACTTCGCCACGATCTCGTCCGCACGCGCGGATACAAGCTCCTCAAAGTAGCGCATCTCTTGCTGCGAAAGCGGCGCCCTGCCTACCGAAACGTCATACCGTACTTCGGCCACCACCCCATTCACCACCACCAGTTCGGCCCGCGCCTCCCGCCCCTGGCATTTGCCGTGAACGTGCACCGGCTCATGCTCGTTGGCGTAGAACATCACGATCAGGCCGAAATATTCGTAGAGCTTGGGCATCCCCTGCTCCGGCCTGTGCGCGCTTTACTCGACGCGGTTTACTCGAACGGATGCCGCCGCACGATGGTCTCTTCCCGATCCGGGCCGGTGGAAACGATGTCGATGGGCACTTCGCACAGTTCCTGCATGCGGTTGAGGTACTTCTGGGCGTTGGCGGGGAGTTGCTCGAAGGTCTTCACGCCGACGGTGGTGTCCTTCCAGCCCGCCCATTCTTCGTACACCGGTTCGCAATCCGCCAGGGCCTCGGAACCCACGGGGAGGATGTCGCACACTTCGTTATCCAGTTTGTAGCCGGTGCAGATGCGCACGGTGTCCATGCCGTCCAGCACGTCGAGCTTGGTGACGCACAGGCCGGAGATGCCGTTGATCTGGATGGAGCGTTTCAACGCCGCCGCATCGAACCAGCCACAGCGACGGGCGCGGCCCGTGGTGGAGCCGAATTCGTGGCCCTTTTCCGCCAGCCACTTGCCGTTGTCGTCGAACAGTTCGGTGGGGAAGGGGCCGCTGCCGACGCGGGTGGTGTAGGCCTTGGTGATGCCCAGCGTGTAGTGCATGGAGGACGGACCCATGCCGGAGCCGGTGGAAGCGCCGCCCGAGGTGCAGTTGCTGGAGGTGACGAAGGGGTAGGTGCCATGGTCGATGTCCAGGAGGGTGCCCTGGGCGCCTTCGAACAGCAGGTTTTCGCCGCGTTTGTTGGCTTCATACAGCTTGCGCGGGACGTCGCCGATCATGGGTTTGATGCGCTCGGCCAGTTCCATGGCGCGGTCGAGGGTCTGGTTGAAGTCCACGATCTCGGCCTTGAAGTAGTGCTTGAGGACGTAGTTGTGATAGTCCAGCACCTCGCCCAGCTTGGCGGCGAAGCGTTCGCGGTGCATCAGGTCTTGCACGCGGATGGCGCGGCGCGCGACCTTGTCTTCGTAGGCGGGGCCGATGCCGCGTCCGGTGGTGCCGATCTTGCCGGCGCCCTTGGCGATCTCGCGCGCCTGATCGAGTGCAATGTGGTGGGGCAGGATCAGCGGGCAGGCCTCGGAGATGGTCATGCGGGAGGCGACGTTGATGCCTTCCTTTTCCAGCATGTCCACTTCTTCGATCAGGGCCTCGGGGGACACTACTACGCCGTTGCCGACGTGGCAGTGCACGCCGCCGTCTACACCCGCGCGCAGGATGCCGGAGGGGATGAGGTGCAGCACGGTCTTCTTGCCCTTCACCACCAGGGTGTGGCCGGCGTTGTGCCCGCCCTGGAAACGCACCACGCCCTGGGCGCGGTCGGTCAGCCAGTCGACGATCTTGCCTTTGCCTTCGTCACCCCATTGCGTACCGATGACGACAACATTCTTTGCCACGTTCTTGCTCATGCTGGTTTCCTTTTCTGGGTAGCGCAGGCGCCCTCGCCTGCTCTCGCTGACTGATGCAGGCGGGGCGCCTGCGCTACAAAAATTTGATCAACCATTGGCCCGCCTCCCGTACCAGGGCGCGGTGACACCCGGTTTCGGCGCGGTGCGCCTCCTGTCCGGGCAGTTCTACCACCACCCGTTCGCCGGCGGCGCGCAAGTCGGCGATGCGGACACGCAGGTCTTCGTCTTCCCTGTACGGGGCGAGGATGCCGCCACGCGGGCCGGGTTGCGGCAGGCAGTCGAGAATCTGGCGCAAATCCAGCGAAAAACCGGTGGCGGGACGGCTGCGCCCAAACACGGCGCCCGCGCCGTCGTAACGACCGCCCAGGGCCACCGCGCGCGCCTGGCCGCCGGCGTAGGCGGCGAACATGACGCCGTTGTGGTAGCCGTCGCCACGCAGGTCGGCGAGATCGACACGGATGTCAGCGCCCTGCCCTGCGTCCAGCAAACGCCCGAGGTCTTCCAGGGCCAGACGGATGGCGGGCAGGTCGGGCAGGACGTCCTTGGCGCGTTGTAGCGCCTCACGCCCGCCGTAAAGGTCCGGCAGGGTGCAGAAGGCGGTCTGCCAGGGGGCGTCAAGGCGCGCCGTGATGGCCGCCACCTCGGGCACATCCTTTTGCCGCAGGGCGCTGAACAGGGCTTGCGCCTCCTGCGCTTCCAGCCCGGAGCCGGCGACCATGGCGCGGAACAGTCCGGCATGCCCCAGGCTCAGGCGGACATCGGGTACGCCGGCGGCCTCCAGCGCAGCCAGGAGCAGGCCCTGGATCTCCAGGTCGGCCTCGATGCGGGCATGACCAAAGATTTCAGCGCCGATCTGGAACGGCTCCCGGCTGCCGAGAAAGCCGGCGGGACGGGTGCGCAGTACCGGGCCGGCGTAGCACAGGCGGGCGACGCCCTGGCGGTTGAGCAGGTGGGCGTCGATGCGCGCCGCCTGCGGGGTCATGTCGGCGCGCACGCCGAGCATGCGCCCGGAGAGGCCGTCGACCACCTTGAAGGTTTTCAGGTCGAGGTCGCGCGCCGCGCCGGTGAGCAGGGATTCGAGGTATTCCACCAGCGGCGGGCAGACCAGGTCGTAGCCGTGGCGGTCGAACAGGTCCAGGAGCTGGCGACGCAACGCTTCCGCCACGCGCGCATAGGGCGGCAGGATGTCTTCGATGTGTTCGGGAAGGAGCCAGGCGGGTTGCATAGTTATCGGGCGGACCAGAGCAGGAGCAGGCCAATCAGCATGGAGACCAGCCCCATGAAACGAATCTGCCCGTCCTGAAGCCGGGTCATGCGCGTGAACGCATCACGCCAGGCGGTGGGGGCAAGGAACGGGAGTGCGCCTTCCATGACCAGCATCAGCGCAAGCGCGGGGAGAAGAACATCGCCAAGGCTCACCACCACCCACCCGCTTACTTGCCACCGCCACGGGGGGATTTCATGTAGCGGAAGAATTCGGAGTTGGGTTGCAGGACCATGACATCGGTCTTGCTGCGGAAGCTCTGCTTGTACGACTCCATGCTGCGGTAGAAGGCATAGAACTCGGGGTTCTTGCCAAAGGCTGCGCCGTAGATGCCGGCGGCCTTGGCGTCGCCCTCGCCCTTGGTCTTCTGAGCCTCGCGGTAGGCCTCGGCGATGATCACTTCGCGCTGACGATCCGCGTCGGCCTTGATCTTTTCCGCCTCGGCGCCGCCGGTGGAACGCAGTTCATTGGCTACGCGCTTGCGCTCCGCATCCATGCGGCGGTAGACGGACTCGCTTACCTCCGTGGGCAGGTCGACACGCTTGATGCGCACATCCATGACTTCGACGCCGTAGCGGCGAGCATCGGCATCGGCGGATTTGCGCAGGGCCTCCATGACGTCATCCCGCTCGCCGGACACGACGTCATGCACGGTGCGCTTGCCAAATTCGGCGCGCATGCCGTCATTGACGGTCTGCGCCAGGCGGTTGCCGGCGCGACGTTCGTCGCCGCTGAAACTGACGTAGAACTTCTGCACGTCGATGACGCGCCATTTCACGTAGTAGTCCACCAGGACGTTTTTCTTTTCCGAGGTGATGAAGCGCTCGGGATCCACCGCATCCAGGGTCAGGATGCGGGTATCGAAATAACGGATGTTCTGAAGGAAGGGCATCTTGAGGTACAGGCCGGGTTCCTTCTTGATGCCTACCACTTCGCCCAACTGGAACACCATGGCGGCCTGACGCTGGTCCACGGAATAGACCGACAGGGCCAGCAACAACAGAACAACTACTAGAGAAATGACCAGACTGGCCGGGTTCTTCATCATGGCCGCTCCTCCCGCTCGCGGTTGCGCATGGCGTCACGCGAGCGCGAAGGTTCTGTTGGGGCCGCGTGCGATATCGGAGCCGCTTCGACTATGACCGGGGAAGACGGGTTGGCCGCACCGGCGGGCTGGGCCATCTGCATCAGCTTGTCCAGGGGCAGATACAGCAGATTGCCGCCCTGTTTGTCGTCCACCACCACCTTGGTGATGTTGGACATGATCTGCTGCATGGTGTCCTGGTAAAGACGCTCGCGCGTGACCTGGGGGGCCTTGGAGTACTCCGACAGGACTTTGGTGAAGCGCACCGCTTCACCCTCGGCCTGTGCTACCACGCGCTGCTTGTGACCATTTGCCTCTTCGATGAGGCGAGCCGCCACGCCGCGCGCCTTGGGGATCACATCGTTGGCGTAGGCCTGGCCTTCGTTTTTGAGGCGTTCACGATCCTGGCCGGCCTTCACTGCATCATCAAATGCGGCCTGCACCTGCTCGGGAGGCTGGGCGTTCTGGAGGTTGACCTTGCTGATGGTGATGCCGGTCTTGTAACGATCCAGCACGCCCTGCATCAGCTTGGTGGCCTTGACGGCAATCTCCGCGCGGCCCTCGTAGAGCACGAAATCCATCTTGCTCTTGCCCACGATCTCGCGCATGGCGGTCTCCGCCACCTGTTTCACCGCCTCGTCCGGGTCGCGGTTGGCAAACAGGTAGTCCTCCGGATCCTTGAGGGTGTATTGCACGGAGAACTGAAGATCAATGATGTTCTCGTCGTCCGTCAGCATGAGAGATTCGCCCAGCACTTTGGATTTCACGTTGTTGTGATAACCCACTTCCACGGTACGCACCTGCTCCACATTCACCACTTCCGCATCTTCCAGGGGGAACGGCAGATGCCAGCGGGGACCAGGCATGGTGCTCTCGACATAGGCGCCAAAACGCAAAACCACGCCGCGCTCACCCGCATTCACGATGTAGAACCCAGAGGCCAGCCACACCAGCACAACAAGGCCGATGAGCAGGCCCGCGCCGCCGGGAAAGTTGAAGTCGCTGCCGCGACCAGGACCGGGGGGCGCATCGCCGCCGCCCTTGCGTCGGAACAGTCCGTTGATCTTGGCGTTGAAATCCTTCCAGAGTTCATCCAGGTCGGGAGGGCCGTCGTTCTTACCCTTGTTGCCATTGCCCCACTGGGGGTCGTTCCAGGCCATGGCAATAGGTTCGCCGCGGCGCACCGCCAAGACGGGCTGAACGATATAGCGCTGTCCGTACCAGACAGCCAGACGCAGCAAGGCATGCAGCAGTGGTTTAAGCAGTCCCATGGAGTTCCGTGTCGGAGATATCTTGGATTGCGTGAGCATCGAGGGCTTCGCTGGTGGATTTGGCACTGCGGGCGAATTCGCCGAGGGCGCCCCGCAACAGCTCGATTCCCGCACCAGTTCTGGCGGAAAGCCAGACCGCGGCGATCTTACCATACTCGTTCCGAGCCACTTGGGGCGCGGCATCGGTGAGATCAGTCTTGTTCATTACCCGAAACTGAGGAACCGCTTCGGCCCCAATTTCCTTCAGCACCTTTTCCACTTCTTCCATCTGGATCTCACGGTTGGGGCTGGCGGAATCCACCACATGCAGGAGCAGGTCGGCGTGTGCCGTCTCCTCCAGCGTGGCGTGAAAAGCAGCGACCAGGGTATGAGGCAGGTGGGTGATGAAACCGACGGTATCGGAAATCACCACTTCCCTCCCCGCTTCCGGCACCCACAGTTTGCGCGAGGTGGTATCCAGGGTGGCGAAGAGCTGGTCAGCAGCATAGGCGCCCGCACGGGTCAAGGTATTGAAAAGGGTGGATTTCCCGGCGTTGGTGTATCCCACCAGGGATACGGACAGAACACCGCCACGCTGGCGACTGCGCCGCTGCACCGCGCGGCTGCGGGCGTGCTTATCCAGTTTTCCTTCGATGGTCTTGATGCGCTGGGCGATGAGGCGGCGATCCAACTCCAACTGAGTCTCGCCGGGGCCGCCGCGCATGCCGATGCCCCCCTTCTGCCGTTCCAGGTGGGTCCATCCCCGCACCAGACGGGTGGCGTAGTGCCGCAATTGGGCGAGTTCCACCTGAAGCTTGCCTTCGTTGGAGCGGGCGCGCTGGGCAAAGATGTCGAGGATGAGCGCAGTGCGATCCAGCACGCGGCACTGCATGCGCCGTTCCAGGTTTCGCTCCTGCACCGGAGAAAGCTCGTGATTGAAGATCACAAGCTGGGCATCCGCCATGCGAGCAGCAGAAGCAATCTCGTCCGCCTTGCCTGTGCCAACGAACAAACCTGCATCTGGCTTGGGGCGCTTGCCTTCCACCACGCCAGCCACCTCCAAGCCCGCACTGGAGGCGAGCAATCTCAACTCGTCCAGGCTCTCAACATAGTTCGGCTTGCCGAAATCAAGGGAAGCAAGAATGACCGCCGTCCCCCGTTCGGGGCGTTCAAACATGGGATTGGGTCAAATCAGGCGTCTTCCCCGGCACGTTGAACCGTGATGGGGCGTGCGGGCACTACGGTGGAGATGGCGTGCTTGTAAATCATCTGGGTGACGGCGTTCTTCAGCAGAACCACATACTGATCAAAACTTTCGATGTGCCCCTGAAGCTTGATGCCGTTCACCAGGTAGATCGAAACCTGCACTTGTTCCTGCCTCAAAGCATTGAGGAACGGGTCTTGTAGCTGCTGCCCTTTGCTCATGGTGTTTCCTTTTCAGTCGTTACAGCTTGTTGGGAGCGGCGATTCTAGCCAGTAACCACAGGACCGGCCCGCGATTTCTCCGCTTCGCCACAAACTCGCTTCCGGCTGTGGCATTCAGTCGCGGAAATTCTGGTACTGCAACGGCGCCTCGGTGATGGACTTGCGCACCAGGGCAATGGTTTCCTGCAGAACGTCCCGTTTGGCGCCCGAAACCCGCACACTCTCGCCCTGGATGCTGGCGTTGACCTTGAGCTTGGAATCCTTGATCTGTTTGACGATCTTCTTGGCAAGATCACTGGCGATACCGTTCTTTACCGTCACCGCACGCTTGACCTTGTTACCGCTGACTTTCTCGATCTTGTCGGCTATCTCCAGAGCGCGGATATCAATGCCTCGCTTGATGAGCTTACCGTTAAGCACCTCCTGCACTTGGTCAAGCTTGAACTCGTCGTCCGCAAAGACCGTCAGGACAAGCTCCTTGATCTCGATACGCGCGTCCGACCCCTTGAAGTCAAAGCGGTTGGCGATCTCCTTGTTGGCTTGTTCGATGGCATTGCGGACCTCTTGCTGGTCCACTTCGGAGACGATGTCGAAAGAGGGCATAAGGCACTTCCTGTCTGAGTTTGACGCCAATTATATGTCGCTGGTCGGAGTAGAATCAGGCCGCACCGATTGTTCTCAAGGAGTTCCAGATGGCCCGTGTAACCGTAGACGACTGCCTCAAGCGCATCCCCAACCGTTTTGAAATGACACTGGCCGCCGCGTACCGCGCACGGCAGATATCCACGGGGGCCACCCCGCGCGTTGAACAGGGCAGAGACAAGCCCGCCGTGGTGGCTCTGCGCGAGATCGCCGAAGGGCTGTCGGGGGTGGAAGTACTCAAGAAAGCTCCGCACTGACCATCTGACCAGAGAGAACGATGGAGGCGAACCTGACCCTCCCTGAGTCGTTCTCTTATCTCAAAGAGGCCGACCTCGATTTACTGAAGCTGGCCTACCAGTTCTCCGAACGGGCGCATGCGGGCCAGTACCGCAAGGATGGCGCCCCGTATTTCACACACCCTTTGGCCGTCGCCGAACTCCTGGCGGGTTGGCACTTGGATGTGCAAACCCTGATGGCCGCCTTGCTGCACGATGTGGTGGAAGACACCGGTGTACGGCATGCCGACATCGTTGAGCGGTTCGGAAAACAGGTAGCCACTCTGGTAGATGGGGTGACCAAGCTGGACAAGATCCAGTTCGAAAGCAAGGCCGAAGCCCAAGCGGAGAATTTCCGCAAGATGTTGCTCGCCATGGCGCGAGATGTCCGAGTAATCCTGGTCAAGCTAGCTGATCGGCTGCACAACATGCGCACACTGGATGCAATGCGTCCGGAACAGATCCATCGTATTGCCCAGGAAACCCTGGAAATCTATGCCCCCATCGCCAACCGGCTCGGCCTCAACAAGGTCTATCAGGAACTGGAGGACATCGCCTTTCTGCACTTGCATCCCAATCGATACAGGGTGATAGAAAAGGCGGTCAAAGCGGCCAAGGGGAACCGCAAGGAAGTCGTGGAGAAGATTCGGGCAGCCATAGAACAGAAGCTTGCCGGTTGCCACATCAACGCTTTGGTAAAGGGTCGCGAAAAACATTTGAACAGCATCTACCGGAAGATGCATGACAAACACTTGAGCTTTTCCGAAGTGTTCGACATCTACGGTTTCCGTGTGGTGGTGGAGGACATCCCCAACTGCTATCTCACACTGGGTGCATTGCATGGCCTGTACAAACCTATCCCCGGCAAGTTCAAGGATTACATCGCCATCCCAAAACCAAACGGATACCAGTCCCTGCACACGACCTTGTTTGGCCCCTTCGGCGCCCCTCTGGAAGTGCAGATCCGTTCTCAAGACATGCACCGGATCGCCGAAGCGGGAGTCGCTTCCCATTGGCTCTATAAGACCGGGGATGCGCCACTGTCAGACGTACAGCGCAAAACGCACCAATGGCTGCAAAGCTTGCTGGACATTCAGGCAGATAGCCGCGACTCCACCGAGTTCCTTGAACACATCAAAGTGGACCTGTTTCCGGATGAGGTCTACGTGTTCACTCCGAAGGGGCGCATCATCGCTCTGCCCCGGGGCGCCACCGCCGTGGATTTTGCTTATTCAGTGCATACCGATGTCGGCAATCACTGCGTCGGCGGCAAAATCAACGGGGAGTTCATGCCCTTGTCCACCCCGCTGCGAAATGGAGATCGGGTCGAAATCCTGACCTCCGAATCAGCCCGCCCCAATCCAGCCTGGGCTCACTTCGCTCATACCGGAAAAGCCCGCGCGCATATCCGCAGCGCCCTCAAAAAAACACACCGACACGAATCCATCAGTCTGGGGGAACAACTTCTTGGGCAAGCACTACGGGCACTGGGCGGCGAAGATGCGGCCACCCTCAGCAATGCCCAATGGGAAAAGCTGGCCAAGGAATCCGGTCGACACCATGAAGACACACTGTCTGACATCGGCCTCGGCAAAAAATTGGCCTTCGTGGTAGCGCGCCAGTTACTGTCACGTGACAGCGACCAGACAACCCGACGACCCCACGGCCCTATGCTCATCCGTGGCGCGGAAGGCGTCGCAGTTCGGCTCGGGAAATGCTGTCACCCCATACCTGGCGACCCCATCATCGGCCAGATCAAAAAAGAACAGGGACTGGTCATCCATACTCATGATTGTCCTCAGGTCAGGAACTATCGCGCAGACCCTGATCGTTGGGTTGATGTCGCATGGGCAACGGAATTAGAAAAACTCTTTGACGTCAGCATCCGGGTAACCGTTGCCAACCAGCGCGGCGTATTGGCAAAGGTGGCTGCATCAATATCGAATGAAGGCTCGGATATCGACAATGTGCACATGGAAGAAGAAACGGGGAACTACACCAATCTCTTCTTTACCGTCAAAGTACAGAATCGATTACACCTTGCCCGCCTTATGCGGGATTTGCGTTCCTTGCCCGAGGTAGTGAGGATTCAACGTCTGAAAAACTGACGTCTCAGGCAATAATTCTGAGAACACAAAGTAAAAAGGCCCGCGGGAGCGGGCCTTTTTGGAGGGGGGGAGTCTGGCGATGACCTACTTTCGCGAGCGCGGGGCTCACTATCATTGGCGCTGGGGTGTTTCACGGTCCTGTTCGGGAAGGGAAGGGGTGGTTCCGC
>JACRNB010000007.1 GCA_016219425.1 Betaproteobacteria bacterium
CATCGAGATGGCCAACGCAGCCCTGATCGCCCAACAGGTAGACCTGCTGATTCAAGACATGGCCAGCTACGCCCCGCCCCCCATGCATGAAACCAGCCTGCCGGCGCAGTACCGGCCCATTTATGAAAGCGTGCTGGCGGTGGGGCTGTGAGGAGCGCGACACCTGTAGGAGCCCGGCTGTGCCGGGCGATCAACGTTGCGCCCGTGCGAGCCGGCTTATCGCCCGGCGCAGCCGGGCTCCTACGACAACAAGGTCTGCGCCTTCATTCGTGTGGCCGGCGCATGACCACGCACCAGCGGCAAAACCGGAACGAGCGCACCCCCTGTAGGAGCCCGGCTGTGCCGGGCGATAGCGACCTGCGGCCGGAGCGAGCCGGCTTATCGCCCGGCGCAGCCGGGCTCCTACAACAACAAGGTCTGCGCCTTCATTCGTGTGACCGGCGCATGACCACGCGCCGACAACAGAACCGAAACGAGCGCACCCCCTGTAGGAGCCCGGCTATGCCGGGCGATAGCAACCTACGGCCAGCGCGAGCAGGCTTATCGCCCGGCATAGCCGGGCTCCTACAGGACTGCGCTTGCGCATGATTTACCCGGAGGCATACAAAAAATGAAATTTGCCGCGTTCATCGAACTTCTCAAACGCTATGTCCGGGTAACGCGCCTGGCCTGGGGCGAGCGCGCTGCGCACGAGGGGCCGCGTCTGGAACCGCATGAGGCGGAGTTTCTGCCCGCTGCCCTGGCCCTGCGTGATTCGCCCATACACCCGGCCCCGCGCGTGCTCGCCTGGGTGCTGTTGTCCCTCATCGGGGTGACGCTGGTCTGGTCGATCTTCGGTCAGATCGACATCGTTGCGACGGCTCAGGGCAAGTTCATCCCGGATGACCGTTCCAAGGTGGTGCAGCCCATGGAGACTGCCGTGGTGCGGGCGATTCATGTGCGCGATGGGCAAGTGGTCAAGGCGGGCGAGTTGCTGATTGAACTGGATGCCACGGAGACCCGGGCCGAGAACATCCGGGTGGGCGAGGCGCATCTGGCTTCACGTCTGGAGTCGGCCCGGGCGCAGGCCTTGCTGGAGGCGATCCGACTGGAGTCGCCTCCGCGGTTGAGTCCGCTGGAATCGGTGGACTCCCTGCGTCTGGCGGCGGAGCAGCGCCTGTTGGAGGGGGAGTACGGCGCCTTGAGCGCCCGTCTGGCCCAATTCGATGCCCAGATCCTGCGACGTGAGGCGGAATTGCGCGCCGTGGACGAAATGGTGGCGAAGCTCAGGGAGACCCTGCCCATTGTTCAGGCGCGGGCGCAGGACTATCAGCGTCTACTGAACGAGAACTTCGTCTCGCGCCACGGTTGGCTGGAAAAAGAACAGGCCCGCATTGAGCAGGAGCGGGATCTGGCGGCCCAGCGGGAAAAGCAGACGGAGTTGCGCACGGCCATCCAGGAAACCCGGCGCGAGCGGGCGGCTCTGGTGGCGGAGACCCGCCGCGCTACGCTGGACCGGCTGCATGAGGCGCAGAAACAGGCCGCTACCCTGTCGCAGGATCAGGTGAAGGCGGCCAACCGGGATCGCCTGACCCGCCTGATGGCGCCGGTTTCCGGCGTGGTGCAGCAACTGGCGGTGCATACCGTGGGGGGCGTGGTCACGCCCGCCCAACCCCTGCTGGTGATCGTGCCGGAGGAAAACCCTCTGGAGGTGGAGGCCTTTGTGCAGAACAAGGACATCGGTTTCGTGCGCGTGGGCCAGCCGGCGGAGGTCAAGGTGGAGACCTTCCCGTTCACCAAATACGGCGCGCTGCCGGGCGTCATCACCCAGATTTCTTCCGATGCGATTCAGGACGAGAAGATGGGGCTGGTGTACGCCGCGCGGGTGAAGCCCGAACGCACCAGTCTGGAGGTGGATGGCAAACGGGTGCGTCTGAGTCCCGGCATGGCCGTCACGGCGGAGATCAAGACCGGCCAGCGGCGCGCCATCGAGTTCTTTCTGACCCCGCTGCTGCAATACCAACAGGAAAGCCTGCGCGAGCGCTGACGCGCCTTGTAGGAGCCCGGCTATGCCGGGCGATGGCGGTGCGCGGGGGGGATCGCCCGGCGCAGCCGGGCTCCTACGGGGGGGTCGGGGGCGCTCGTCAGGACGTAACGTTCGCCGAGTCCCTACAGAGGGTTTCGCCTTGCCCGCCCTGCCCCGCCGCTGCTAGAATCCGCGCCGCTCCGGCCCGGCTTTCTGCCGGGTCGGCGTTTTCACCCTCCAAAATCCTCACATCCGCCTTGTTAAGGTGCCTGTTCATCAGGTTCTTGCGGATGGTGGTTCAACCTTAACCAAGGAATCAATATGTCCGTGACCATGCGTCAAATGCTGGAGGCCGGTGTTCATTTCGGCCATCAAACCCGTTACTGGAACCCGAGGATGGCCCCGTTCATCTTCGGTCATCGCAACAAGATCCACATCATCAACCTGGAAAAGACCCTGCCGATGTTCGGCGAGGCCGCCAAGTTCGCGCGCCAGCTGGCTTCCAACCGGGGTTCCATCCTGTTCGTCGGCACCAAGCGCCAGGCGCGCGAGATCATGGGTGAAGAGGCTACCCGTTGCGGCATGCCTTACATCTCCCACCGCTGGCTGGGCGGCATGCTGACCAACTTCAAGACCGTGAAGCAGTCGGTCAAGCGCATGAAGGACATGGAAGTCCAACTGGCCGACGCCACCCTGTCCAAGAAGGAAGCCCTGCGCATGCAGCGCGAGTACGACAAGCTGGTGCAGAGCCTGGGCGGCATCAAGGAAATGGACCGCCTGCCCGACGCCCTGTTCGTGGTGGACGTGGGTTACCAGAAGATCGCCATCACCGAGGCCAACAAGCTGGGTATCCCCGTGATCGGCGTGGTGGACACCAACAACACGCCCGAGGGCGTGGATTATGTGATCCCCGGCAATGATGACGCTGCCCGCGCCATCCTCCTGTATGCCCGCGGTCTGGCTGACTCCATCCTGGAAGGCAAGGCCAACGTGATCGAGGAAATGGTCGCCGCCAGTACCGACGAGTACGTCGAAGTGGAAGACGCTGGCGAAGCGGCTGCCCAGTAATACACCGGGGAGGCCGACGCTTCCCCGTTACGAATTCTTTACGCCCCGGCCATCGGGGCGTTTTTACAGACTTTCAGGAGATACAAAATGGCTGAAATCACCGCCTCCATGGTGAAGGAACTGCGCGAGCGCACCGACGCGCCCATGATGGATTGCAAGAAGGCCCTGACCGAGGCCGAGGGCGACATGCAGAAGGCGGAAGAGATCCTGCGCGTCCGCTTCGGCAACAAGGCCGCCAAGAGCGCCGGTCGTGTCGCCGCCGAGGGCGTGGTGGCCATTGCCATCGCCGCCGACGGCAAGTCCGCCGCCATGGTGGAAGTGAACTGCGAGACCGACTTCGTGGCCAAGAACGATGACTTCCTGGCCCTGACCGGCGCCCTGGCCGACATGGTGCTGAACCAGAACCCCGCCGATGTGGCCGCCCTTTCCGCCCTGCCCTACAACGGCAAGAGCGTGGAAGAGACCCGCACCGAGCTGGTGGGCAAGATCGGCGAGAACATGAGCATTCGCCGCTTCGTGCGTCTGGCCGCCGTCGGCAAGTTCGCCAGCTACATCCACGGCAAGAAGATCGGCGTACTGGTGGACATCGCCGGTGACGAGGCGCTGGCCAAGGACATCGCCATGCACATCGCCGCCTCCAAGCCCAAGTCGCTGGACGCCTCCGGCGTGTCGCAAGACCTGATCGACACCGAGCGCCGCGTCGCCATCGAGAAGGCCAAGGAAGCCGGCAAGCCGGAAGCCATGCTGGAGAAGATCGCCGAGGGCACCGTGCAGAAGTTCCTGAAGGAAGTCACCCTGTTGTCCCAGGCCTTCGTCAAGGATGACAAGCAGACCGTGGAGCAGGTGCTCAAGTCCAAGGCCTCCCAGTGCCATGGCTTCAGCATGTTCGTGGTGGGCGAGGGCATCGAAAAGAAGGTGACCGACTTCGCCGCGGAAGTGGCCGCCGCCTCCAAGGTCTGAGCCGCCATGGCCGAGCCGATCCAGCGCGTCCTGTTGAAGCTCTCGGGCGAGGCCCTGATGGGGCCGGACGCCTTTGGTTACCACGCCGAGACGATGGTCGGCATGGTCGCCCAGATCAAGGAAGTGGCTGAACTGGGCATCCAGGTCGGCATCGTGGTCGGCGGCGGCAACCTGTTTCGGGGCGCCACCGGGGCGCTGTCGGGCATGAATCGCGCCACGGCGGATTCCATGGGCATGCTGGCCACGGTGATGAACGCCCTGGCGCTGAAGGACGCCCTCCAGGCCGCCGGGGTGGATGCCCGGATGCAGACCGCCGTGCCCATCGGGCATGTCGGCGAGCCGTTCGAGCGGGATTCCGCCGTGCGCCACCTGGAAGCGGGCCGCGTGGTGATCTTCGGCGGCGGCACCGGCAACCCCTTCTTCACCACCGATACCGCCTCCGCCCTGCGCGGCGCGGAGATCGGCGCGGACTTGATGCTCAAGGCCACCAAGGTGGATGGCGTGTACACCGCCGACCCCAAGAAAGACCCGACGGCCACCCGCTACGAAAGCCTGACCTTCGACGAGGCCATTGCGAAGAATCTGGGGGTGCTCGATACCGCCGCCTTCGCCCTGTGCCGTGAACAGAAGCTGCCCCTGGTGGTGTTCAACATCTTCAAACCGGGCGCATTGAAGCGCGTGGTGCTGGGCGATGCGACCGAAGGCACGCGCGTTGTGTTGTAAATCAAGGAGATATGCATGATCGCCGACATCAAGAAATCCGCTGAAGACAAGATGAAGAAGTCGGTTGAAGCCCTGAGGGTGGATTTCGGCAAGGTGCGCACCGGGCGCGCGCACGCCGGCATCCTCGACCACGTCAAGGTGGACTACTACGGCAGCCCCATGCCGGTGAACCAGGTGGCCAACATCACGGTGATGGACGCCCATACCCTGGGTGTGCAGCCGTGGGAAAAGAACATGTTGCAGAAGGTTGAAAAAGCCATACGCGACGCGGACTTAGGGCTGAATCCTGCATCAATGGGTGAACTTATTCGCGTGCCCATGCCCCCCCTTACCGAGGAGCGCCGCAAGGAGCTGGTGAAGATGGTCAAGGGCGAGGCGGAGAACGGCAAGGTGGCGGTGCGCAACATCCGCCGCGACGCCATCGCGCATCTGAAAGACTTGCTCAAGAAGCACGAAATCAGCGAGGACGACGAACGTCGCGCCTCCGACGAGATCCAGAAGCTCACCGACAAGCACATCGCCGAGATGGACAAGGTGCTGGCGGACAAGGAAAAGGATCTGATGGCGGTGTGACCGCCGTCCGTCATTCCCGCGAAAGCGGGAATCCAGTCCTCACTTCTGTGAAAAAATCCGTCGAACAAACTGGATTCCCGCCTTCGCGGGAATGACGAATCTCCCCCCTCCCATGCTCAAACGCTTCTTCAGCTCCACCGCCACCCTGCCGGAATCGGCGGCGGTGCCGCGCCATATCGCCGTGATCATGGACGGCAACGGTCGCTGGGCGAAAAAGCGCCTGATGCCGCGCGTGGCCGGGCATGCCGTGGGGGTGGAACGGGTGCGCGACATCGTCAAGGCCTGCGGCGACCGGGGGGTGGAGTACCTCACCCTGTTCGCCTTCAGCTCTGAGAACTGGCGTCGCCCGCAGGAAGAAGTCAGCCGCCTGATGGAACTCTTCGTCATGGCGCTGGAGCGGGAGGTGGAGAAGATGCACCGCAACGGCGTGCGCCTGCGCGTGGTGGGCGACCTCTCCCGTTTTAACGAACGCCTGCGCGAGCTCATCGCCCAGGGCGAGGCGCGCACGGCGGACAACGAGAAGCTGACCCTGACGGTGTGCGCCAATTACGGCGGTCGCTGGGACATCCTCAACGCCGTCAACACCTGGATGAAGGCCCACCCCGGCGCGACCGAGATCAGCGAAGACGCCCTCTCCGCCTACCTCTGCCTGCCCTACGCGCCGGAGCCGGATCTGTTCATCCGCACCGGCGGCGAGCAGCGCATCAGCAACTTCCTGCTCTGGCAACTGGCCTATTCCGAACTGTATTTCACCGACACCCTGTGGCCGGATTTCGATGCCGCCGCGCTGGATCTGGCCATTGCCTCCTATCAGAAACGCGAGCGACGCTTTGGCCGCACCAGCGAACAGCTCGTCCAACCTTAAATCCCGCGTTCTCACCGGGCTGCTTCTGGGCGGGGTTTTCCTCGCCGCGCTGCTCCTGCTGCCCACCTTCCACTGGGGCCTCCTCATGTACGCCATCGTGGCGCTGGGAGGCTGGGAATGGGCCGGATTGCTCAAACTCCCCGCCCCCGCCCGGCTGGCCTACGCCCTCTCCATCCCCATCATGGCCGCCGCCCTGGGAGCGTTGCCCGCGCTGGCCGTATTCATCCCGCTGGCCGTGTTCTGGCTGCTTCTGGTTCCGCTCTGGCTGAACCGGCTCTGGCCCCTGCCCTTCGGACCCTGGGGCCTGCTGCTGGGCTGGGTCATCCTCGCCCCCACCGGCATCGCCGCCATCGAACTGCACCGCGCCTCGCCCAACCTGGTGCTGGGCGCCATCCTCCTGGCGGTGATCGCCGACAGCGGCGCCTACTTCACCGGACGTCTGTTCGGTCGCCGCAAACTGGCCCCCGCCATCAGCCCCGGCAAGACCTGGGAAGGAGCGCTGGGCGCCGCCGCCGCTGTCGCCCTGTACGCCCTGGCGGTATCCGCAGGCGTGCCGGAATGCAGTCTGGGCTGCCTGGGCGGAGTGGAAGCGGTCGCCCTGATCCTGTTCGTCGCCAGCGTGCTGGGCGACCTGTTTGAAAGCCATGCCAAACGCCAGGCCGGGATCAAAGACAGCGGCGACTGGCTGCCCGGCCACGGCGGCGTGCTGGACCGCGCCGACAGCCTCAGCGCCGTGCTGCCCCTGGCTTACCTGTTCTGGATGTGGATGTCATGACCCTACGCAATCTCACCATCCTGGGCGCCACCGGCACCATCGGCGTCAACACGCTGGACGTGGTGGCGCGCCACCCCGACCGCTTCCGCGTCATCGCCCTCAGCGGCCAGAACCAGGTCGCCAAGCTGGCGCAACAGTGCCGTCAATTCCAGCCCCGCTACGCCGTGGTGCTGGATGCCGGCAAGGCAAAGGAACTCGATAGCCTGCTGGCAGGGACCGGCACCGAGGTGCTGGTGGGCATGGAGGCGCTGGAATGGGTGAGCGCCCTGCCCGAGGTGGACAGCGTCATGGCCGCCATCGTCGGCGCCGCCGGCCTGCGCCCTGCCCTCGCCGCCGCCCGCGCCGGCAAGCGCGTGCTGCTGGCCAACAAGGAAACCCTCGTGATGGCGGGCCGCTTCTTCATGCAGGCGGTGCAGGAGCACAGGGCGACCCTGCTGCCCATCGACTCGGAGCACAACGCGGTATTCCAGTCCATGCCGGCGGGCTACGACGGCAATCTGGCGGGCCACGGCGTGCGCCGCATCCTGCTTACCGCCTCGGGCGGGCCGTTCCGCACCCGCGCCGTGGAGACCCTGAAAGACGTCACGCCGGAACAGGCTGTGGCGCACCCCAACTGGGTCATGGGCAAGAAGATCTCGGTGGACTCCGCCACGATGATGAACAAGGGCCTGGAGGTGATCGAGGCGCGCTGGCTGTTCAACGCCCGCCCCGAGCAGATCGAGGTGGTGATCCACCCGCAAAGCATCGTCCACAGCATGGTCGAGTACCTGGACGGTTCGGTCCTGGCGCAGCTCTCCAACCCGGACATGCGCACCCCCATCGCCCACTCGCTGGCCTATCCCGACCGTATCGAGGCAGGGGTGAACTGGCTGGACCTGGCGAAGATCGGCGGCCTCACCTTCGAGGCCCCGGATTTCGCGCGCTTCCCCTGCCTCAAGCTGGCCTATCACGCGCTGGAAGCAGGCGGCGCGGCCCCGGCCATCCTCAACGCGGCCAATGAAGAAGCGGTGGCCGCCTTCCTGGATCATCGCCTGCCCTACCTGGGCATCGCCGCCACGCTGGAGACGGTGCTGGAAGGCCTCTCGGATCTGGCGGCGGAGAGTTTGGATGACCTGATGGAGGCGGACGCCGCCGCCCGCCGGGCCGCACGCGCGTTGATCCCCGCTTCATGACCACGCTGCTGGCCTTTCTGGCCACCCTCGCCATCCTCATCTTCGTGCACGAGTACGGCCACTACCGGGTCGCACGTCTGGCCGGGGTGCGCGTGCTGCGTTTCTCCGTGGGCTTCGGCCCGGTGCTCGCCACCCGGCAGGACCGGCACGGTACGGAATGGTCCCTCTCCGCCCTGCCCCTGGGCGGTTACGTGAAGATGCTGGATGAGCGCGAGGGCGAGGTGGCGCCGGACCAGTTGGCCTACGCCTTCAACCGCCAGAGCCTGGGCAAGCGCGCCGCCATCGTCGCCGCCGGCCCTCTGGCCAATTTCCTCCTGGCCATCCTGCTGCTCTGGGGTCTGAACCTGACCGGCATACCGGTGCTCAAGCCGGTGCTGGGCGAGCCCGCCCCCGCCAGCCCGGCGGCCTTGGCCGGGATCCGGGCGGGCGAGACGGTCGTCGCCATCAATGGCGAGAAACCCGAGAGTTGGCAGGACATGCACCTGCTGCTGCTCAAACATGCCTTTCGGGACGAACGTCTGCGTCTGGAAACGCAAGACCCTTCCGGCCATTTCGCCTACCGCAACGTGATCGCACCGCCACGGGACGAGGCCTTCGAGCAATCGCCCATGAGCGTGCTGGGACTGACCCGGTATCTGCCCCCGGTGGAGGCCGTGATCGGCCAGCTTTCCCCCGATGGCGAGGGCCAGCGCGCGGGCCTGCGCCCCGGCGACAGGATTCGCGCCGTGGAGGGCGCGCCCACCGCCCATTGGGATGAGGTGGTGAAGAAGATTCGCGCTTCCGCGGACAAGCGCCTGGTCCTGCGCATCGAGCGTCAGGGACGGGAGATGGACTTGGCGCTCACTCCCAGACCCATCACGGAAGGCGGCCAGGTGATCGGTCGCATCGGCGCCGCCCCCCGTATCGACCCTTCCGTGATGGAAACCCTACGTGGCGTGGCCCGCTATGGCGTGTGGGATTCCCTGACGCGCGCCCTGGCCCGCACCTGGGAACTTTCCGCCTTCAGTCTGGAGATGATGGGACGCATGGTGATCGGCCAGGTCTCCCTGAAAAACCTGTCCGGCCCCATCACCATCGCCGACTATGCCGGCCAGTCGGCTCAGAGTGGCGCAGTGGCTTTCTTCTCGTTTCTCGCCCTTCTCAGCATCAGTCTGGCGGTGCTCAACCTGCTGCCCGTGCCGCTACTGGATGGGGGGCACTTGCTGTATTATTTCGCGGAGTTTTTGACCGGTCGGCCAGTCTCGGATCGCACCCAGGAAATCGGGCAGAAGATCGGCATCAGCCTGCTGGCCACCCTCATGTTTTTCGCCCTTTATAACGACCTACAGCGTTTACTCGCCGGATGACCGATCCCATGCGCGCCTTCCGTTTCAGCCTGCTTTCTCTTGCCCTGCTGACCACCCAGTCTCAAGCCCTCGATGCCTTTACCGTGAAGGACATCCGCGTCGAAGGAATCCAGCGCACCGAAGCTGGAACCGTGTTCAGCTACCTGCCCGTCAAGGTCGGCGAGACCCTGACCCCGGAAAAAGCGGCGGAGGCGATCAAGGCGCTGTACGCCACCGGGTTCTTCAAGGATGTGCGTCTGGAGGCCGTGAACGAAGTGCTGGTGGTGGTGGTGGAAGAACGCTCCGCGATTGCCAGTATTGATTTCACCGGCATGAAGGAATTTCCCAAGGACGACATGAAAAGCGGCATGAAGCAGCTTGGGCTTGCGGAAGGCCGGATTCTGGACAAGTCCCTGCTGGACAAGGCGGAACAGGAACTGAAGCGCCAGTATTTCAACCGCGGCATGTACGCGGTGCAGGTCAAGGTCAACACCTCTCCCCTGGAACGGAATCGGGTGGCGGTTTCCTTCGACGTGGTGGAAGGAGAAGTGGCGAAGATTCGCAGCATCAACATCGTCGGCGCCAAGGCCTATGCGGAAAAGGATCTGTTGAAGGAATTCATCCTGCGCACTCCGGGCTGGATGACGTGGTGGACGCATAACGACCAATATTCCAAACAAAAACTTTCCAGCGATCTGGAAGCGCTGCGTTCGTATTATCAGAACAAGGGATATCTGGAATTCCGTATTGAATCGACCCAGGTGTCGATCACCCCGGATAAAAAAGATGTCTACATCACGGTAAATATCGAAGAGGGTAATAAATACACCGTTTCCGATTTCCGTTTTGCCGGAGAAATGCCGGTTCCCGAAGAAGAACTCAGGAAATTGGTCACCCTCAAGGTCGGCGACGAGTTTTCCCGCGAACGCTTGAATGAATCCACCAAAAACGTGGGCGAGCGCCTGGGTAATGATGGCTACGCCTTCGCCAACGTCAACGCAGCGCCGGAGATCGACAAGGAAAAGCGTACGGTTTCCTTTACCCTGCTGGTGGACCCGGGTCGCAAGGTTTATGTCCATCGCGTCAATGTCACGGGCAACACCCGCACCAAGGATGAAGTCGTTCGCCGCGAGATGCGTCAGGTGGAGGGCTCCTGGTTTGCCGCGGACAAAGTGACCCGCTCCAAGGAAAGAATTGATCGTCTCGGCTATTTCAAAGAGGTGAATATTGAAACGCCTCCGGTTGCCGGCACGACAGATCAAGTGGATCTGAACGTCAATGTGGTGGAGCAGCCCACCGGAAGCATTCTGATCGGCGCCGGATTCTCCAGTTCAGAAGGCCTGGTGCTTTCCGGCGGGGTGTCGCAAAACAACCTTTTCGGTTCAGGCAATCGCCTCTCCCTGCAACTCAATAGCGGCAAGGTGAACAAGGTGTACTCCCTGTCGTTCACCAATCCGTACTTCACCCAGGATGGCTTGAGCCTGGGCTATGACCTGTATCGCAAGGATGTGGATACGGCCTCCCTGGATTCCCTGGCCTATTACGGAACTTCCACCATGGGATTTGGCGCGCGATTGGGCGTCCCGCTGAATGAACTCGATACGGTTCAGATCGGCGCAGCCCTTGAACAATCCAAACTGGATCTCAACGCCAACTCTCCGACCATCTACCGCAATTTCGTGACTACCTATGGCGGAACTTGCGCTGTGGGCACGGCTTGTTCCGTCACCACCAACACATTGAGGCTGGATCTCGGATGGGCCAGGGATTCCCGAGACAGTCTTACTTACCCGACCAAGGGCGTCTATCAGCGGGTCTACGGCGAAGGCGGCATTCCCGGTGGAGATCTCGAGTATTACAAACTCAATTACCAGCATCAGTGGGTCACCCCCCTCACACGCAATATCAGCCTGTTGCTGAACGGCGAGTTGGGCTGGGGCGGCGGTTTGGGTGGAAAGAAGCTCCCCATTTTCCGGAACTTCTATGCCGGCGGCATCGGTTCGGTGCGTGGCTATGACAGCAGCACCCTTGGCCCCAAGGCGCTTGATACCGCAAACAACCAGATCATCTCCATTGGCGGGGACAAGCGTGTGGTCGCCAATGCCGAAGTTCTTTTCCCCATGCCCGGTATCAATGACCGTAGCGTCCGCCTGAGCACCTTTGTTGACGCCGGCATGGTATGGGGCTCCGATGATGACCCGGATAACAATGCCGCCACGGCTTCGCGTTATTCCAAGTTCGCCATCTCGGACATGCGCTATTCCATTGGCGCCGCCTTGACCTGGTATTCGCCCATGGGGCCTATCAAACTTTCCTTGGCCAAACCGATGAACCCGGCATCGGATGACAAGAAGCAAACCTTCCAATTCCAGTTGGGCAGTGTTTTCTGATCAGGAGTCTTACCTTGAAGTCTGTATCCGCTCTCTTCCTGTGCATGGTTTTCTCTGGCGTGGCCTTGGCCCAAAGCCCGAAAATCGGTTTTGTAAACACTGAACGGGTGTTTCGTGATTCGCAAATGGCGGTTCGCGCCCAGAACAAGCTGGAAAAGGAATTTCAGGCGCGGGAGCAGGAACTTCAGAAGATGATCAAACAGGCGCGCGATTTGCAAAGCTATCTGGAGCGCGAAAACCTGACCCTGAGTGACAGCGAGCGCACCAAAAAACAGAAGGAATTGGCCAATCTCTCGCGCGACCTGCAACATGCGCAAAGGGAGTTCCGCGAGGATGTAAACCAACGCAGAAACGAGGAACTCGCTTCTGTTCAGGAACGCGCCCGCAAGGTCATTCTGGACATCGCCGAGAAAGAGAAATTTGATTTGGTGATCGAGAACGTCATCTACGCCGGCCCCAAGGTGGACATCACGGACCGCGTGCTCAAGATCCTGGACAAGTAATCCCTGCACGTCATGCCCGTACTTACGCTGGGCGAGTTGCAAGCCCGCCTGGGCGTTCAGCTTCAGGGCGATCCGGCGGCAGAAGTTGAGGCGGTGGCCTCTCTGGTCAGTGCGGGACCGCGGCGCCTCAGCTTTGTGGTCAGTCCCCGTTATGCGGATCAGGCCAGAGCTTCGCAGGCCGGCGCACTGGTCATCCCCCCTGCCCTGACCGGCGAGTTCTCCCGCCCCTGTCTGATCGCGGCGAATCCCCAGGCGACCTTCGCCCGCGCGGCGAGCCTGCTCCACGACGATCTGTCCCACCCCGTTGGCATTCATTCCGGCGCTGTCGTGCATCCGGATGCCGTCATCGGCGAAAACGCGTACATCGGACCGGGGGCCGTAGTCGAGGCCGGTGCACGCATCGGCCCCGGATGCCGCATCGGCGCCCATTGTTTTATCGGCGCGAACGTAACCATCGGGGCATCCTGCACCCTCCACCCCCATGTCACCGTGCAACGGGGCTGTCGGTTGGGAGACCGCTGCATCCTGCATCCGGGGTGCGTGATCGGTGCGGACGGTTTCGGAAATGCCTGGGATACGGACCATTGGGTCAAGATCCCGCAGGTAGGCAAGGTGGAGCTCGGTTCGGATGTGGAGGTCGGCGCCAACACCACCATCGACCGCGGCGCGCTCGACGACACCGTGATCGAAGACGGCGTCCGCCTCGACAACCTGATCCAGATCGCCCACAACTGCCGCATCGGACGCAATACCGCCATCGCCGCCTGCACCGGCATCGCCGGCAGCACACGCATTGGCGCGAACTGTCTGATCGGCGGCGCGGCCATGATCATCGGCCACCTGGAGATCTGCGACGCTGTGCAGATCTCCGCCGGAACCTTCGTCGCCAAGGACATTCGCACCCCTGGCGCCTATACCTCCACCCAGCCGCTCATGGCCCATGCCGACTGGAAACGCAATGCCGCTCACCTGCGCCATCTGGACGCACTGGTCGCGCGCGTGAAGGCCTTGGAAAAACAACTGAAAAAGGACGCATCCTGATGGAAATGGACATCACCCAGATCATGAAATACCTCCCGCACCGCTACCCGTTCCTGCTGGTGGACAGGGTGCTGGAGATCGTGCCGAACGAGCGCATCGTCGCCATCAAGAACGTCACCATGAACGAACCCCAGTTTCCGGGGCACTTTCCGCATCACCCGGTAATGCCCGGCGTGCTCATGATCGAGGCGCTGGCGCAGACCGCCGGCCTGCTCGCCTTCAAGAGCGGCGATACCGAGGTCAATGACGATACCGTGCTCTATTTCGTCGGCATCGACGGCGCGCGCTTCAAGCGCCCCGTCGTTCCGGGCGACCAGATCCGCATGGAAGCCAGCATCCTCAAGTGCGTACGCGGCATCTGGAAATTCGCCGCCCGCGCCCTGGTGGATGGCCAGGTGGTGTGCGAGGCCGAACTCATGTGCACACTCAAGCAACTATGAGTCGGGTTCACCCCACCGCCATCCTCCACCCCGGCGCACGGCTGGCGGACGACGTCCAGATCGGGGCCTACGCCACCATCGGCGAGCATGTCGAGATCGGCGCGGGCACCACGGTGGGGCCGCATGCCGTGATCACCGGCCACACCCGCATCGGCTGCCACAACCGCATCTTCCAGTTCGTCTCCCTGGGCGAAGAGCCGCAGGACAAGAAATATTCGGGCGAGCCCACCCGTCTGGAGATCGGCGACCACAACACCATCCGCGAGTTCTGCACCTTCAACACCGGCACTGCCCAGGACAAGGGGGTGACCCGTTTGGGCTCGCACAACTGGATCATGGCCTACGTCCACATCGCGCATGACTGCCAGGTGGGCGACCACACCATCTTCGCCAACAACGCGGGCATCGCCGGCCATGTCAGCGTGGGCGACCACGCCATCCTGGGCGCCTTTACCGTGGTGCATCAGTTCTGCCGCATCGGCGCGCACAGCATCACCGGCATCCTCTCCCCCATCCGCCAGGACATCCCCCCCTTCGTCACCATCGCCGGCGCCCCGCCCGCGCCGCATGGCATCAACAGCGAAGGCCTGAAACGGCGCGGCTATTCCAGCGAAGCGATTGAGGCCATCAAGCGCGCTTACAAGACCCTCTACCGCTCCAAGCTCCCCTTCGCCGAGGCGCAAAAATCCATCCGCGAGGCGGCTGAAACCGTGCCCGAACTGCGCCTCCTCGCGGATTTCCTCGCGGACGCCTCCGACCGCGGCATTCTCAGGTAAGGCCCCCGGTTCAAACATGGACCCCGGAAATTCATCCCGGACGGGCGATGCTGCGGGTATCGCCATCGTCGCCGGCGAGGCCTCCGGCGACATCCTCGGCAGCCTGCTGATCAAGTCTCTGGCGGAAGCGGGACTCAGCAGCGACTTCTGGGGCATTGCCGGCCCGCGCATGCAGGCAGCCGGTGCGCGCAGCCTGTACCCCATGGAAACCTTGTCGGTACGCGGCTATGTCGAGGTGCTGGGCAGTCTGAAGCGCATCCTTGCCATGCGCCGTGAGCTGCGGCGAACCATCAAGGCGCACCCCCCCCGCTGTTTCATCGGCGTGGACGCCCCGGACTTCAACCTGCCCCTGGAGGCCCGCCTGCGTCGAGTTGGCATTCCCACGGTGCACTTTGTCAGTCCCTCGTTCTGGGCCTGGCGTCCGAAGGGGATCGAGCGGGTACGCAAGTCGGCCAATCACACCCTGCTGATCTTCCCTTTCGAAGAAGCCCTGTACGCCAAGGCCGGCATTCCGGCCACCTACGTCGGCCATCCCCTCGCCCACGCCCTGCCGGAGCCTGACCGTCTGGCCGCGCGCCAGATGCTGGGGCTGAACCCTCATGGACGCTACCTCGCCCTGTTGCCGGGCAGCCGTCCCGGTGAACTGCTGGCCCACGCCGACCTGTTTCTGGGGGCCGCGCGCATCCTGGCCGACCGTCACCCCGACCTGGCCTTCCTGGCGCCCATGGCCAACCGGGAGACGCGCCAGTTGTTCGAGACCGCCCTGTACAAGACCGGCTCGGAACACTTGCCCATCCGCATGCTCTACGGCCACGGGCACGATGCCCTCCAGGCTGCCGATACCGCCCTGGTGGCGTCAGGCACCGCCACCCTGGAGGCGTTGCTGATGGATTGCCCCCATGTCATCACCTACCGGGTGCCCTGGCTGACTTACCAGATCATGAAGCGTAAGGCCCTGCTGCCCTGGATCGGGCTGCCCAACATCCTGGCCGGCAAGGATGTGACGCCCGAGATCGTGCAGGACCAGGCCACGCCCCTGGCCCTGGCAGACGCCCTCGATCACCTGCTGGGGAACCCTGCGGCGCGGGAGGCCCAGAGCCTTGAATTCGCCCTTCAGCGCCTGCGCCTGAAACGCGACACCCCGCGCCTGATCGCCGGGGCCATCGAGCCCTTCCTGCGCCGATGACCCCGGAGCGGCCTCGCCTGATCTGCGGCGTGGACGAGGCCGGGCGCGGCCCCCTGGCCGGGCCGGTCTATGCCGCCGCCGTCATCTTTCGTCCCGGACATCCGATTGCGGGCATGAAGGATTCCAAAAAGCTTTCCGAATCCCAACGCGTCGTCCTGGCCGGAGTGATCCGCTCCCAGGCCCTGGCCTGGTCCGTGGCCTATGCCACGGTGGAGGAGATCGACCAGATCAACATCCTTCAGGCGACCCTGCTGGCCATGCAGCGCGCCGTGCTGGGGCTGGAACCGCGTCCGGATGAGGCCCTGATCGACGGCAACCGCTGCCCCGCCCTGAGTCTCCCCGCCCGCGCCATCGTCAAGGGCGACGCCCTGGAGCCCTGCATCTCCGCCGCATCCATCCTGGCGAAGACAGAAAGGGATAAAGAAATGCACCGGCTTGCCGATATGTATCCCGGCTACGGCTTTGAGCAGCATGCCGGATATCCCACTCCGGACCATCTCTCTGCGCTGGAGGCCTTGGGGCCGTGCCCGGTGCATCGGTGCAGCTTTGGTCCGGTAAAGCGATTGTTGCAAAGACAACTACTGGTTTAGGAGTACGGGTCATGTTTGTGATCATTGGTTGGCTTGTCGCCATAGCAGGCATCTTCGGCGGCTTCGTTGCGGCAGGCGGACACTTGGCCGCCCTGATGCAGCCCCTGGAAATCGTCATGATCGGCGGCGGCGCGTTCGGCGCCTTCATCGCCTCCAACAATGCGCACGGCCTCAAGCACACCCTGGGCGGTGTCGCGAGCTGCTTCAAGGGATCCAAGTACAGCAAGGCGTTCTACATGAACCTGCTCGGCCTGCTTTTCGAGCTGCTTGCCAAGGCGCGCAAGGAAGGCCTCATGTCGCTGGAAGGCGACGTGGAAGAGCCGGAGAAAAGCCCCATCTTCAGCAAGTACCCCGAGATTCAGCACGACCACCATCTGGTGGAATTCATCACCGACTACCTGCGCCTGATGGTGGGGGGCAACCTCAATGCCATGGAGATCGAAAATCTCATGGACAACGAGATCGAAACCCACCACCACGAGGAAATGCACTCCTCCCACGCCGTCTCCAAACTGGCGGACGGCATGCCGGCCTTCGGTATCGTCGCCGCCGTGATGGGCGTGGTCCACACCATGGAATCCCTGCATCTGCCGCCCACGGAACTGGGCGTCCTCATCGCCCACGCCCTGGTCGGCACCTTCCTTGGGATTTTGCTTTCCTACGGTTTCGTCGCCCCCCTGGCCACGGTGCTGGAAGGCAAGGCCAGCGAATCCACCAAGGTGTACCAGACCGTCAAGGTGGTGCTGCTCGCCTCTCTCAACGGGTTTGCACCGCAGACCTGTGTCGAATTCGGGCGCAAGGTGCTGTTCTCCACCGAGCGGCCCTCCTTCAAGGAATTGGAGGACGACATCAAGAGCCGCAAGGGCAAGTGATGGCATCGCGGATTTCGGATTTCGGATCTCGGATTGAACGGAGTTAGGGATGGCTGACGACACCCAACGCCCCATCGTCATCAAGCGCATCAAAAAGTCCGGCAGCGCCGCGCACGGCGGGGCCTGGAAGATCGCCTATGCCGACTTCGTGACGGCCATGATGGCCTTCTTCCTGCTCATGTGGCTGCTGGGTTCCACCACCAAGGCGCAGATGGAAGGCATTGCCGAATACTTCAAGACGCCCATGAAAGTCGCCCTGTCCGGCGGTTCCGGCTCGGGTGACGCCTCCAGCGTGATCAAAGGCGGCGGCCAGGATCTGACCCGGCGTGACGGCCAGATCAAACAGGGGGAGAACGAAGACCGCAAACGCATCAACCTGGAGGCCGCCGAGGCGGAGCGCCAACGCCAGGAAGTGCAAACGCTGGAGAGCCTCAAAGGCAAGCTGGAAAAGGCCATCGAGAGCAACGCGCGCATGGCGCAATTCAAGAACCAGCTCAAGATCGACATTACGGCGGAAGGCCTGCGCATCCAGATCGTGGACGACCAGAACCGCCCCATGTTCGACTCCGGCGGTGCGGTGATGAAGAGCTACACCCGCGACATCCTGCGCGAGATCGGACGCACCCTGAATGCGGTGCCGAACAAGATCAGCCTGTCCGGCCATACCGATGCCGTGCCTTTCTACGGCGGCGAGGCCGGCTACAGCAACTGGGAACTTTCCGCCGACCGCGCCAACGCCTCGCGCCGTGAACTGGTGGTGGGCGGCCTGGAAGAAGGCAAGGTGCTGCGCGTGGTCGGTCTGGCTTCCGCCGTGGCGTTCGACAAGGACGCCCCTGAGGCCCCGATCAACCGACGCATCTCCATCGTCGTCATGAACAAGAAGGCGGAAGAGGCCATCACCAAGGAATCCCGGCAGATGGAGGCGACCACGGCCAGCGACGTGGCGAAACAGCTCGATGTCAAACACTGACACCTTGAAACCTCCGCTCCACGCGCCGCCCGCCCTGATCGCCCTGCTGGCGCACCTGCCGCCCCTGGCCCTGGCGGCACTGCTCCTGACCAGCGGCCTGCCCGTACCGGGTCTGGCCCTGGCCGGCCTGGTGGGCCTGGGCGCAACCGTCCTCGCGTCGTACTGGCGACTCCCGCTCTGGTGGCGCGTGATCAACCTTCTGTTCGTCCCGGCCTTGTGGTCCGCCCTGCAATGGGAACTGGATTCCCGCTGGTTCCTCGCCGGCTTCGCCCTCCTCGCCCTCACCTCCCTGGGGGCGGTGCGGACCCGTGTGCCGCTTTACCTCTCCAGCCCTCGCGCCGCCCGTGAACTGGCCCAACGGCTGCCACGGGAAGGTCTCCTGCTGGACCTGGGCTGCGGCCTGGGCGGCCCCCTGGCGCAGGTGGCGCGACTGCGCCCGGATGCGCGCCTGGAAGGCATAGAGGCCGCCCCGCTCAACTGGCTGGTCTCGCGCCTGCGCCTGCCGGGGCGCGCAAAAATTCGCCTGGGCAGCCTATGGCAGGCGGATCTGAGTCAGGCGGATGTGGTGTACGCCTACCTCTCCCCTGCCCCCATGGCGCGGCTTTGGGAGCAGGCGCACAGCCAGATGAAGCCCGGCAGCCTGTTTATCAGCAACACCTTCCCCGTCCCTGGTCACCCCCCCATGGCAGTGGTGGAACTGGATGACCTCTCCCGTGCGCGCCTGCTGATCTGGAGGATGGAATGAGCCTGCTGGAGCGCCTGCAGCCCGGCCCCCTACCCATCTTTCGCCACACTTGGGACACCCTGGCGGAGATGTCCTTGCGCCGGGACGATCTTGCGGCGAGGGAAGTCGCCACCGAGCTTCTCGCCGACCCCCTGGCCAGTTTTTCCATCCTGCACACCATCAATCACAAGGTCTGGAACCGCTACGGCACCGCCGTCACCTCGGTGGAACATGCCCTCATGATGCAGGGGCTGAGCGCCTACCTGAATGGCATCCGCCGCATCCCCATTCTGGAAGCCAGCCCGGCAGGACGCGATCCCCGCGCCCTGCACGCGCTCCACACGTTGACCCGACGCGCCCAGCACGCCGCCTGGCAGGCGCGGGACTTCGCCGTGCTGCACACCGATGTGCGCTCGGAAGAGGTGCAGGTGGCGGCGCTGTTCCACTTCTTCCCTGAATACCTGCTCTGGTTGCGCGCACCGGATGTCGCGCGGGCGCTGCGCCGGGCGGAACGACGCGCCCCCCGGCATGATCCCCAGAGCCGCATCCAGGCTCAGATCAAGGCGCTGGGCCAGACCCTGCACGCCCTGCGTTTACAAGTTCTGGAGGCCTGGGACATCCCGGAACCCACCATTGATCTCATCGACTCCCGACATGCCGACCGACCGCGTCAGGTCATCATCCGCGCCAGCATCGACATTGCGGAGCGCGCAGAGACCGGCTGGTGGGACGACTACCTGCTGGAGGACTACGTGGCCCTGGCCGGGGTGGAAAACAATCCGATGGAGATGGTGATTGCCAACGCCCACATGAACGCCGTGCGCGTGGCGCGCAGTGCAGACTGGCTGCCGGTTCCCCCCGCCGGCGCCTGGCTGTGCATGAACCCCGGCCCCTGGCCGCCGAACGAACTGGATGACGACGAGGAGGCCGCCCCTGCTGCGGCGCACCCCGCTCCCACGGCAACCTCCCATGCCGCCGAGGAGGCGTCCGGCGTCTGCCCCATGCCGGACAAACAGAAATTCCAGGATTCCCTGCTCAATATTGATGCGCATCTGGACGGCAGCCTCACCATGAACCAGATGTCCGCCATCATCCTCAAGGGGCTGCATTCCGGTCTGGGCCTGACGCGCCTGTTGTTCGCCACCGTCAGTCCGGACGGAAAACGCCTCAAGGCCCACGTCACCCTGGGCATTCCTCAGGACGACCCGTTGCGCCACTTCCAGTTGACGCTGGGCGGCAATGATTTGTTTGGCCAGCTCATGAACAAGATGCAAGGCGTCTGGGTGAACGAGGGTAACCGGGAAAAACTCCGGGCCATGATGACCCCGGACCTGCAACAGATGATCGCCGCACCGGATTTCTACGCCATGAGCCTGCACGTCAATGATCGACCCGCCGGGCTGATCTACGCCGACCGCGGCCATCACGGCTGTTCCCTGGACCCGACTACCTATACCGACTTCAAGCTCCTGTGCATGAAGGCGGCGCGCGGGCTGGGCAAGGTCCGCTTCGGCTAGATTCCCCAGGCGAGACCCCGCCGGGCGCTACGACGCCTCCAGTACACTTCGCGCCAGGACAACACGAACGAGCGCGATGCCCTTCCCCCTCCAAGACGCTGCACTGGCCGCTTTGATCCTGCTCTTCGCCTTCTTCATCCGCGGCATTGCGGGATTCGGCTCCGGCCTCATCGCGGTCCCCCTGCTGGCGTTGTTCCTGCCGCTCACCTATGTCGTGCCTGCGATCCTGTTACTGGACCTGGTCGCTTCAATCCGGCTCGGCGGCATCGGACGGCAGCATGTGCACTGGGGGGAAGTCAGATCCCTGCTGCCGCCGACGCTGATCGGGGTCGTACTGGGCACCACGGTCCTGGTCTCCGCCCCCAAGGCCCCCATCCTCACGCTGCTGGGTGGCTACATCATCCTGGCCGGGCTGCGCAGTCTGCTCATGCACCTGGATCACGGACGCCACCTTTCGCACTGGTGGGCTGTGCCCACCGGGCTGGTGGGCGGCACGATCTCCGGCCTGTTCGGCACTGGCGGCCCGCCCTACGTCATCTACATCACCCATCGCCTGCGCGACAAGGCGCGCATCCGCGCCACCGTCTCCGCCATCTTCACCCTGGAAGGCCTGACCCGCCTCGTCGCCGGCCTGCTCGCCGGCCTGCTCTCCGACCCCCTGCTGTGGTGGAGTCTGGCCGCCGGGCTGCCCATCCTGTACCTCGGGCTGAGGCTGGGGGAGCGCGTCCACCTCCATCTCTCGAACGAGGCCATGGAGCGGCTGATCGGAGCCTTGCTGGTCGGGGCGGGGGGCGCTGTGTTGATGAAGGCCGCTGCGGTCTGAGTCTCGGACCCGCGCCCAACAAAAAAGCCCGGACAAAGCCGGGCTTTTTTTGGGGCAGACCTGCGGCTTACCGCTTGCCCGCCAACCGCGTCCAGGTGCTCACCACGGTATCCGGGTTGAGCGACATGGAGTCGATGCCCTGCTCCATCAGCCAGTCCGCCAGGTCCGGGTGGTCCGAAGGCCCCTGGCCGCAGATGCCGACGTATTTGCCGTTGCGCTTGCAGGCGGCGATGGCTTCGGATAACAGCTTCTTCACCGCCGGGTTGCGCTCGTCGAAGGAGGCCGCCACCAGGCTGGAGTCGCGGTCCACGCCCAACGTCAACTGGGTGAGGTCGTTGGAGCCGATGGAGAAGCCGTCGAAGCGCTTCAAGAACTCGTCGGCGATCAGGACGTTGGCGGGGATCTCGCACATCATCACGATCTTGAGGCCGTCCTTGCCGCGTTCCAGGCCGTTCTCGGCCAGTACCGCCAGGGCGGCGTCGGCGTCGAACAGTGTGCGCACGAAGGGCAGCATGATCTCGACGTTGGTCAGGCCCATGTCGTCCCGCACCCGCTTGATGGCGCGGCATTCGAGCTGGAAGGCGCGGCGGAACATGGGGCTGGCGTACCGCCCGGCGCCCCGGAAGCCCAGCATGGGATTCTCTTCATGGGGCTCGTATTGCGGGCCGCCGATGAGGTTGGCGTATTCGTTCGACTTGAAGTCGGACATGCGCACGATCACCCGCTTGGGCCAGAACGCGGCGCCGATGGTGGCGATGCCTTCCACCAGCTTTTCCACATAGAAGTTGACGGGATCGCCGTAGCCGTGGGTCTTGGCGTCGATGGCGGCCTTCACGTCCTCGGGCATCTTGCGGTATTCGAGCGCGGCGTTGGGGTGGATGCCGATGGCGTTGTTGATGATGAATTCCAGCCGCGCCAGGCCCACGCCTTCATGCGGCAGGGTGGCGAAGTGGAAGGCCTGCTCCGGATTGCCGACGTTCATCATGATCTTGACGGGGATCTCAGGCATGGTCTGCACGATCCGCTCGCTCTTTTCGAACTTGAGCAGGCCTGCGTAGACGTAGCCGTCTTCGCCTTCGGCGCAGGAGACGGTGACTTCCTGGCCGTCCTGGATGGTCTGGGTGGCGTTGCCGGCGCCCACCACGGCGGGCACGCCCAGTTCGCGCGCGACGATGGCGGCGTGACAGGTGCGTCCGCCCCGGTCGGTGACGATGGCGGAGGCGCGCTTCATGACGGGTTCCCAGTCCGGGTCGGTCATGCTGGCGATGAGCACGTCGCCGGGTTGCACCAGATGCATCTGGTCCAGGGACTGGATGATGCGGGCGGGACCAGAGCCGATCTTGCTGCCGATGGCGCGGCCATGAGCCACCACGGGGCCTTTTTCCAGCATCTTGTAGCGAACCTGGACGTTGCCGGCGCGGGATTTCACCGTCTCCGGGCGGGCTTGCAGGATGTAGAGCTTGCCGTCGATGCCGTCGCGGCCCCACTCGATGTCCATGGGGCGGCCATAGTGTTCTTCGATGATGAGGGCGTAGCGGGACAGTTCCAGCAACTCGTCGTCGTCCAGGGCGAAGCGGTGGCGCAGGCCCATGGGCACGTCTTCCACCAGGGTGGAGCGTTCGGCCACGGATTCGCTGGCGAACACCATGCGGATGGCCTTCTCGCCCAGTTTCTTGCGGATCACGGCGCGCTTGCCTGAACGAAGACCGGGCTTGTGGACGTAGTACTCGTCCGGGTTCACGGACCCCTGCACCACGGTCTCGCCCAGGCCGTAGGCGGCGTTGATGAACACCACGTCCGGGAAGCCGGATTCGGTGTCGATGGTGAACATGACGCCGGCCACGCCCAGGTCGGAACGCACCATGCGCTGGATACCGGCGGACAGGGCCACCACGGCGTGCTCGAAGCCCTGGTGGGCGCGATAGGCGATGGCGCGGTCGTTGTAGAGGGAGGCGAAGCAGCGCTTCACGGCGTCGATCAGGTTGTCGGCGCCCTGGATGTTCAGGTAGGTCTCCTGCTGACCGGCAAAGGAGGCGTCGGGCAGGTCTTCGGCGGTGGCGGAGGAGCGCACGGCGAATTGCAGGTCTTCCCCCGCTTCGGCGCACATCAGGCGATGGTTGTGACGGATGCCCGCTTCCAGACCGGGGGGCAGCGGGGTGTCCATCATCCAGCCGCGAATCTCGCGCCCGGCCTCGGCCAGGGCTACGGTGTCATCCACGTTGAGGGTCTTGATCCGCTCCGCGATGCGTCCGGCCAGGCCGTCTGTGGCGAGGTATTCACGGAAGGCGTCGGCGGTGGTGGCGAAGCCGCCGGGCACGCGAACGCCCTTGTCCGTCAGGTTGTGAATCATCTCGCCGAGAGAAGAGTTTTTCCCCCCGACCTTGTCGACGTCGTGCATCGACAGTGTTTCAAAGCGCGCGATATAGTCCATTTCGATCCTCTGAATTGTTGACCCCACAGCGTCGCCCTTCCCCCATGACACCTGAGCGCACAGTCTTTTACATCTCAGACCACACCGGCATCACCGCCGAGATCATTGGCAAGAGCCTGCTCTCGCAATTTCCCGACGAAGCGTTCGCGACGGTGAGTCTACCCTTTGTGGATACTCAGGAAAAAGCGATTTTTGCAGCGCAGCAAGTGCAGGATGCCTGGAAAAGGTCCAGTCTCAAGCCATTTGTGTTCTCCACCCTGACCGAACCTGGTGCACGTGCAGCATTGAATGCCTGCGGCGCTTTGGTGATGGATATCTACGGCCATTTCCTGGGCATGATGGCGGGCGAGGTGGGCTATCCCCCGGCCCCATTGAAGGGACGATTCCATGGCATGGGGGAAACCCAGACCTACACCTCCCGCATTGACGCAGTGAACTTCGCCCTGGCGGCGGATGACGGCCTGTCCACCGAAAAATACGAGCGGGCGGAGTTGATCCTGGTGGGTGTTTCCCGCAGCGGCAAAACGCCTACCTCCCTCTACATGGCCATGCAGTACGGCCTGTGCGTGGCGAATTACCCGCTTACCCCGGAAAACTTTGAGCACCACTCCCTGCCGGGACATCTGTTGCGCCATAAATCCAAGCTTAGAGGGCTGACCCTGTCGCCGGAACGGCTCTCCCAGATTCGCTCCGAGCGGCGCCCCAACAGCACCTACGCCTCCATAGAGACCTGCAAAAAGGAGCTGAGGCAGGCGGAACGGATGATGCAGTCGGAGGGCATCCCCATCATCGACTCCACACATCGTTCCGTGGAAGAGATCTCCTCCATCATCAAGCACTCTCTGGGCGCGGTTCAGCCCAGGGTCTGACGTACCCGCTCGAACAGGCAGACCGCCGCCGCCGTCGCCACGTTGAGCGACTCCACCCGCCCCGGCATGGGAATGCGGAAAGGGCGAGCGGCCTCCAGCAAGGCCGGACTCAGCCCCGACCCTTCATTGCCGAAGGCAAAAGCCGCCGGACCACGCAGATCCAGCTCAAACAGGCTGGTCTGTGCGTTCAAGGCCGCTGCAAGCACCGTACGTCGGCGCGCCAAGGCCAACAAGTCCGCATCCTCGAACAAAGACAACAAGAAATGAGCGCCCTGCCCGCCCCTCAGACACTTGGGGGACCAGGCCTCGGCGCAGCCCCTGGAAAGATGGACCGCATTCACCCCCGCACCCGCAGCCACCCGTAACAGCGCCCCGAGGTTGCCCGGATCCTGAATGTCCTCCAGCAGGACGACCCATTCGTCCTGCCCTTCCCTGGGCGCGGGGATGTCCAGTAGCGCCAGGATGCCCGTGGGGGTGTCCACCGGCGAGAGGGCGCGAAACAAGCTGTCCGGCAGTTCGATGCAGGGGACGTTGGCGTCATGCGCCAGCCCCCCTTCGGGCGACGCGCCCGCTTCCGAGACGACCAGCATGCGCGGCGCGTGACCAGCCTCCACGGCGGCGCTCAGAAGGTGAAGGCCATCCAGCAAGGTCTGGCGCTGACGTCGGCGTGTGCGGCCATCCGTGGCCAGCGCCAGCAACTCCCGGTAGGTGGGGTTGTCGCGGGAGGTGATGCGTTTTACCGGCATGCGCCCGCCGAGTCCTCGGAGCAGGTGCGGCCATCTTCCCAAGTGGCGTGATCCAGCCGGGCGCCTTCCCAGCGCACGCCTTCCAGTTTGGCATTGCGCAGCACGGCATAACTGAGCTGCGCGTTGGAGAAGTTGGCGCCGCGCAGATCTGCACCGTTCAGATCCGCCCCCGACAAATTGGCCCCGGAAAGATCCACATTGCGCAGGCTCGCACCGCTCATGACGGCATCCGCCAGATCCGCTCCTGCCAGTTGAGCATCGTCCAGACGCACCTTTTCCAGCCGCGCCCGCCGCGCATGGACCCCATTCAATACGCTGGAGCGCTTGTCGCAGCCTTGCCAATTGACGCCATCCGCCGCAGGAGCCAGACAATTTGTGCTCGCCTTGAGCACGATGCCGGAGGCGATTTCCGATTGTTGGCCCACCCACACGGCATATCCGATGCCCGCCAGCGCCAGCACCCCCAACACCCCCAACCAGTAGGCCGGCTTGCGCGACACCTCGGCGCGAACCAGGGCATCGGTGCGAAGGTGATCCTGCTCCAGGGAGCGACGCGCCTGTTCCGCATGCTCAGCCACCTGAGGCTCCGCGGTTTCGATGCGGGAATCCTCATCCAGCCAACGGTGACGCGCCTTCTCCCGCTCTCTTTGCCAGGTGATGGAATTGGCATTGCCAAGGGGGATGCCTTGGGTGTGATCCTCGCAAAACTGTCCGCTGTCCTGGATGGAAAGCCAGTCCCTCTCGTCCAGACTGATCTCCCACTGCGGGGTGATGGAACCGTCACGCAGCCACTCGCGTATGCGCCCGGGTGGATAGGGACCGACGATGCGACCCTCGAACCGGAGGAACCATAAGGATTGAGTCATGCAAGCTCCCGCTGAAAGTGCATGGATTGTGCGGAGCGCGGAGCCAAAAAAAAAGCCCGGTCGGTTGACCGGGCAAAATCCACCTTAGGAGGAGGATGGAGGAGACGACGCTGACAACGCTAAAGGGAGGAAAGCGTGTGAGCCAGCGTCATAAGCATTTTCTAATATTGAAATTGGCCGAGCAAATCAATTGGTTTTGTGGAGGGAATCGGCGCAAACAGGGTGTTGCGTATTCGCAACGCATCCGCCGCAGGCCCCGTCCTTGCGGGGTTCTGCCGGGGGAAAGCCAACAAGCGTAAGCTTTCGGACAGCCTTTGGACCCAAACGATCGCACCGATACCACTCTTCGCAACTCCCCAGGGGAAATCCATGAGAAACGCCACCAACATCAGAACAATGGCCTTCGCTGGCCATGGTGGAGCCGGCAAAACCACGCTGATCGAGGCGTTGCTGGCCCGAACGGGCGCCATTCCCGAAGCCGGCAGCATCGAACGCGGGACAACGGTCTGCGACTACGACCCCCAGGAAAAAGAGCACCTCCATTCCGTCAAACTGGCCGTCGCCCATCTGGAACGCCGGGACGCCATCCTTCACCTGCTGGACACCCCGGGTTTTCCCGACTTCATGGGTCAGGCCATGTGCGCTCTGGACGCCGTGGAAACCGTCGCCGTGGTCATTGACGCCAAGAAGGGCATCGAACTCACCTCGCATCGCATGATGCACTGGGCTCAGACGCGCGGTCTTTGCCGCATGATCGTGGTGAACAAGATCGACGCTCCAGACCTGGATTTGCCGGCCCTCCTTGCCGACATCCAGACTTCCTTCGGACGCGAATGCCTGCCCATCAACCTGCCCGCTGGAGGTGGTACGCGCGTCACGGACTGTTTTTTCAACCCGGGCGGCGAGGCCGATTTCGGTAGCGTCACCGAGGCGCACCAAGCCCTCATCGACCAGGTCGTGGAAGTGGATGAAACCCTCATGGCCGCCTACCTGGAACAAGGCAGCATCGCCCCGGCGCAGCTCCACGCACCGTTTGAGCAGGCTCTGCGCGACAACCATCTGGTCCCCGTCTGCTTTGTCTCCGCCAAGAGCGGCGCCGGCCTGGACGAATTCCTCGACATTGCCGACCAACTCCTGCCCAACCCCACGGAGGGCAACCCGCCTCTGTTCGTTCAGGGCGAAGGCGACGCCGCCAAACCCATCCTGGCCGTGGCGGAAGCGGACAAACACGTCCTTGCCCATGTGTTCAAGATCGAGATGGACCCCTATGTCGGCAAAACTGCCGTATTCCGCGTCTACCAGGGCACGGTGACGCCCGACTCCCAGCTCTACATCGGCGACTTGCGAAAACCCTTCAAGGTCAGCCACCTCTATCGCCTGCAAGGCAAGAAGCTGGAACCGGTGGACGCCTGTATTCCCGGCGACCTCTGCGCCGTCACCAAAGTGGACGACATCAGCTTCGACGCCGTCCTGCACGACGCCCCCGAGGACGACCACATCCACATGCGCCCGCTCGACTTCCCTCACGCCGTATTCGGACTTGCCGTGCGCCCCAAGAAAAAATCCGAGGTCGACAAGCTCTCCGACGTGCTGCACAAGCTGGTGGCGGAAGACCCCGGACTGCACGTCGAGCACGACCCCACCACGCACGAGGCCGTCATCCGCGGCCTGGGCGAGACCCACCTGGCCTGGGTGCTGGAAAAGATGCGTGAGCAGTTCCGTCTGGATGTGGACACCCACCCGCCCACCATTGCCTACCGCGAGACCATCAGCAAACCGGCGGAAGGCCATCACCGCCACAAGAAACAGACCGGCGGCGCCGGGCAATTCGGCGAGGTCTACCTGCGCATCGAGCCGATGGAACGCGGCCAGGGCTTCGAGTTTGTCGATGCGGTCAAGGGCGGCGTCATCCCCAACACCTTCATCCCCGCCGTGGAGAAGGGCGTGCGCCAGGCCATGGACATCGGCGTCATCGCCGGTTTCCCGTTGCAAGACATCCGCGTCACGGTCTACGACGGCAAGACCCACCCGGTGGATGGCAAGGAGATCGCCTTCGTCACCGCCGGCAAGAAGGCCTTCCAGGAGGCTGCCCTGCTGGCGCGTCCGGTGGTGCTGGAACCCATCGTCAACGTCGAGCTGACCGCCCCCGAAGCCATGATCGGCGACGTCAGTGGCGACATCTCCTCACGCCGCGGCCAGATCACCGGCCACCAGAGCGGACGCGGCGGCATGCTCACCGTCGCCTGTCAGGCCCCCCTGGCGGAACTGGAAAGTCTGCAATCCCGCCTGAAATCCCTCACCGGCGGCCAGGGCTCCTACACCCTGGAATTCAGCCACTACGAAGCGGCCCCGCCTAACGTGCAACAGCAACTGGCGGCGCAGTTCAAGCCGGTGGCGGACGAGCAGTAAGGCGTCTATCTGCTCTGCATATACCGTGCGAACAGGGCGTCGTTGACGTCCTGCAAACGGCGTCGGGTCTCCACGATTTCGGCGTGCCGGCCCTGACGTTCCAGTGTTAATAGCGTCATGACCAGGCGGGCGCTGAGTTCCGCTGGCGTATTGCCTGTCTTCTCGGCGGACTTGAGCCCTTCGGCAAGGCCACCGTCCTCGATCAGCAGCCAGGCCGGAAACCAGGCGAAACCCTGTGCGGTATCGCTTTCTTCAAACTCGACATCAAAGCGGCGCAAGCGCTTGCCAAGCAGCGGATCAGGCAGCCGCATCAATAGCTGACGGGCGCGCGTCGGCGCCATCCAGGCAAGCTCCGCACTCATCGCCCAGACGGCCCCAACCCCATCTAGGTGAGACCGAGCCTCAATCATCCAACCCAGGGGAACGGGCTGCCGACGCCACGAGGCAACAGTTGCGACACTCGCCACCGCCTCTTGCCACGCCCCCGCACGCAGGAACGACGGCGCGGCATGTAACGACTCTGTGCCTGGATCAAAGGGTAGCCCGACCATCGCCCGCGCCAATTCTCCCCACCGGGGAGCAAGCCAGTCCTGCGCCTTCACGCCCAGAACCCGCCTTGCCGCCGACTCAACGCTCCCCTCCAGATTTTCCAGGCTCGACGCCGCTGCCTCAGACGACAGGCGATCCGGCAACGGATGCATCCGCAAACGACGGCACAGCATTTCCAGATCAGTGAGCAGCGAATCCGCCGGATATTCAGCGGCCAGACCAGCCAGGGCCGCCGCACAGGCGACGGCATCGCAGTGCCATGCGGCGTCAATCACCGCATGGCGCAGCATCACGTCCCGGCTGTGTTCGAAGAGATCCAGTTGCATGGTTGAAGGTCCATGGTGGATGGGCTGAACGCCTCCTGATCCAGAAAGCGGGCATGGCGGCGCATCAGCGGCAAGAGCCGTTGGTCCGCAACATCGCAGCCGGTAGCGCCCGGGTCAAACTGCTGTTCCTTGGCCGCCAAGTCAGGCGCATGGCCTTCCCCGCGTTCCAGAGCGGTAGCCAGCAGGGCGTAGCCGGGCTGCCACGCCTGGGTGTTGGGAAACACCTCACGCAGGCGAGCGAGGATCTGCATGCCGGAATAATCCAGGTCGCCAAAGAACCGTACCGGCAATTCCTTCGCCTCGAACAGCCAGGCCTCAAGGAATTCCACCTGAGCTTGAGCCCCGTCCAGCGACTGGGCGGCCCGCACATAAAGTCGGCAGCCTCGGCGTGTCCGCAGACGCTGGGCGCTGCCTTTGAAGCCAGCGGCGTAGATCAGCAGGCTGTACTGCCAGGAAGGTTGGCGCAGGTCGGCCATGCGCTCGAAGGTGACAAGGTTTTCGACAAACAGCGCCTCGTCGATCCTGGCCGGGAGATCCACCAGCAACTGGATCGGCGCTTCCGCGAATTGGCCGGTCGCAGCACCCAGCAGGCGCAGCAGTTCTTCGCGGTTGTCCAGGATCTTTGAACGCCCCTGAAAGACCTGCGCCGAGGCCTCGCGTAACGGCAGTTCGAGACCCGATGCGCAGAGCGCGCGCAACGCTTCCAGACTCTGCGCCGCCTCTTCCATAGAAAGGGGGTGCAGGGCCGACATGGGGTTGCGCGCCAGATAGTCGAGCAAGGCCTGGGGTTCGGGGGGAATGTTCACCCCAGGTTCAGACCACCGTGCGGCCAGGAAATCCAGCCATTGGCGCTGCCGCCGCTGGGCCAGCGGCGTAAAGCCGACCCAGGCCGCAAGGGCGGCGAAATCATGCAGTTCAAGTTGCGGGTTGCGATCCACGAAACCGGCGAACTCCTTTGGCGGCGTCAGCTTCAAGGAAACCCAGCCGGTGGCGCACAGCTCCTGGAGCAGCAGTATCCAGCGCTCCACCGCCTCGGCATCGGTTTGACCGTATAGCTCCGGCGCTTCACGCAGGTCGAGCTTGAGGCGGACGGGACCACCACCGGTGGAGCGTTCCGCCTTGGCCAGCAGACGGGTCGCCAGGCGTTGCAGGAAGGGGGAGTCAACCATCACGAGCCGCAGGATCGGAAGCCGCCCCCTGCGCCGCTGCCTGCACCTCATGCGCCAGCCGGGCCGCTTCGCGCGCCATGTCCGCGTGGGTGCGCCACAAACGCGCCAATGCTTCGCGGTGCAGAACCTTCTCCTGCGCTTCGCTGATGAACAACTCGCGTCCATCACGCCGGGCCATCACCTTGGAGAAGGTGAATTCCTTGTCGAACTCAGGTTTCACCGCGCCGGATTTGGAAGTGGGCATGGCCACGATGAGTTGCAAGCCCAGCCTGCCGGAAAGGAATTGCAGCACGCTGCGCGAGCGGGACTCATCCATCTTGGAAAACGCTTCGTCGCTGAGCATGAGGCGCAACGCCGGGGCTTCGCGCCGGTCACGGCCAAAGTGCCCGAGGGCATGGGCCAGCACCGCCGATCGCACGACATAGAACGGCGTTTCCAGTTCGCCACCGGAACCCGAGCCCCAGGTGGACAACTTCGTCTGCCCCACTGGGCTGTTGCGCACGATGTCGTAGCGGCGGTAGTTGCGGTAGTCGGCCATCTCCTTCAGGGCGCGCTCGCTGGCGCCCTGATCATTGGTCAACAGCAATTTGCGGATGTCTCCGGCGGTGGCGCGGTGCGCGTCAGTGAGCAGGGGCGATTCGAAGATTGAGCCGCGTTCCCGCTCCAGGCCTTCGACGATCGACTCCACCGCCTCGAAGAACTCGAACACCTTGTGCATGCGGGGTATCCAGTCCCACTCCAGGGTGAAGCTGTCGGCGCCGAAGCGGATGTCCTGCAGGTGGCGATTCAAGCGCGTCAACATGGCCGCGCCCTGCTTGACGTCATCGCGCACCTTGAAACAGAAGCTGGTGGTGAACACGTGGTTGAAGCGCCCTTCGGCCTCGCGCAAGGAGTTCGCGTTCTCGTGCAGGCCATTCGTGCGCTGGCGCGCAATCTGCACGGCTATGGCCTGGCGCGCGGCAAAAACGAGGGGCAGCAGTGCTTCCAGGCGGTCGAAGCTCTGGGGCGGGTCAGTCCAGGCAAAACGCTCGGCATCATCCCGTGCCCCCGTGAGATAAGCGCCCACCGCCAGCGCCAGGGCGCGCAGCATGGGCGTCAACTTATCTTTCAGGCTCTGGATGCGCTGGCGCAAGGCATCCAGGCTGACCTCCGGGGTGGCAGCCAAGACTTCGGCCTCGGACAGCAGTTGGGCCTCGCTCGCCAGTTCGGGAGCGCTGGCGGCAAAGCGCGAGGCCCAGACGCCCGCGTTGGCGCAGTCGATGTCCAGGTCCGGCCACCTGCCGGCCAGGTCGCCCTCCCGCTGTTGCAAGCCGTTTAGCGCCTGATCTGCCGCGCCCATCAGCTTCATCAGTTCGTCGTAGTGCGCCCTGGCGGTCTCAATACGCCCGTTCAGCGCCTCCCGTTCCTGCAACTGCTCCGCAACCGACGACAAATCCAGCGCCGCCAACGCCCGCGCTGCATTGGCGTGCTGGACCTGGCTCTCCAGAACTGCCAGCAAGCGCGGCGCCATGGGCGCAAACGCCGCGCCTGAGAACATGCGCGCCACGGCGTTCAGGGACTGTTGCAACTGCTCCTGCATCGCCATCTCGCGGTGCAGACGCAGCAGTTCTTTTTCGCACCACTGGCGCCGGCGCTGACGCGCCGCCTCGCCGAAGGCGATTTCCTCATCAGGCAGACGACAGGCAAACATGCCGTATCCCCGGCTACCCAGGCCCTGCTGCATCAGCCCCTGAGGGGTGCGGGCCAATTCATCCTCCCCCTCCACCTTGCGCACCCGCCCGTACTGCGCCATCAGGAAGGCCTTGGCGACAGGGTGCGTGCAGAGCAATTCATGCAGGATCGCCCTCCCCTCCAGTTGGCGGCCTTCGGTGTCCTCCATGGCCTTGTGGCCCTGCACGACCTTGGGCGAACGCACGGGGAAGCGGCGCTTGACGAGCCGTGCGCAACGCGCCTCCCAGCCCGCCTCGACGATGAGGGCGTAACGATCATTGCCCATGTAGCCTTCGATGGCGTTCTGCCAGTCGGTGTCCGGCCTGGGTTCCACCAGTTGGGCGAGCAGATGAGGCCGCGCCTCCGGCCACTCCTGCTCGATCAACGCGACGGCCTCCTGCGCATCGCGCGGGCCGCGCGCACGACCGGATTGCAGCAGGCGCAGCTCGGCGTCACGTTCAATGCGCTCGTCCCGGAGCTGATTCAGACGCCCTCCCACCTCGGCCAGCGCCTCCAGCACCGCCCCCTGCACGGAGGCCCCGTCGCCCCGCAGCCCCTGTTCCAGGCGAACCAGATCGGCGTCGAAGGCTTCCAGGTCGAAGGCAGGAAGCTCCGCCTCCAGGCGCGCTTCACAGGCATAGGCCGCCGCCATCGCCGGCCAGGGCTTGAGCAGGCCTGTGGCCGCCGGACGCAGGGCCTCCACGGCCCCGGCCAGGGCCGGGATCGTGGAGAGATCAAGCGCCAGCAGTTGCTCCAGTTGCCGCGCCACCGTCGCCAGGTCACGCGCCGCGTGCTGGACGTTGGCCCAATGGAGGCGGAATTGATCCGCCTGCAGGCGTATCTGATTGTCGAGGGCGACCTTCTGGCGAGCCGCGTCACTGTCATCGAGCCGCGTCTGCACCATGCGCAATTGCTCGCGCAGTTGATCTTCCTGTGCCTTCAGTGACGCCTGCCGGGCCTGCAATTCGGTCTGTTTTTTCCCCTGTTGGGCGATCTGGCGGCGCACGGAGTCGAGTTCGACCTGTACCTCATCCCGGGTGCGCAGGGCGTGGGCGATGGTGGTCACGACGAAACGGCGCGCTTCGTCCAGCACCTGCTGCGCGTTCTCGGCGGCGGTATCGAGCCGCTTCAGATTCAGCTCCAGACGTTCGGCTTCCGCCTTCAGTTCGGCCATGGAACGCATCAGTTCGCGCATCTTGTCCAGGTCACGGCTGAAGTCGTGGGGTTCCAGGATCTCGTCGCGCACCAGATCGTTGACGTTGCCAAGCTCCTTGTAGGCCATGGCCTTGACGATGGATTTGGCGGCGCGGACAGACTCCGCCTCGGTGACCGCGATCTTGCCCATCAAGGCGCCGTACAGGTGCTGAAGGTAGCCGCCCTTGTCCTGAAAGCGCTGAACAGTCTCCGGCCCGACCTGGAGCCGATGCTGAAGTTGCAGATACAGCTCTTTCAGCGGCAACGGCAGGCGTTCCAGCGAATCACCATCTGGTCGCGCCAGGTGATCGAGGGACAACGCCTGGCGCACGATGAAGAACAGCGGCGCCCCCGCGCCGACGGCCCGTTTGCCGTCTTCAAAGGCTTCGATCCCAACCAGGGCGGTGAACGGCGCTGCTCGTTCGCCCGCCTGTTCTGACGCTTCGAGGACGAGGCCGACATAGCTGGTGCAGCGGGGGCGCAGAAATACGCCATCGGCCTGCTGGCCCAGGGCGTAGGCAGCCAGCGTGCGCGGCTCCTTGCCGCCGCGTCGGCTCTGGGTGGATTCATCCTGGCCGATGTTGAACTGCACCAGATGGTGGTGCGCCGCGGTCAGCACGGTCTGGATGGCGTCCAGCAACGTGGATTTTCCTGAACCCGATTCCCCCGTGAGCAGCACGGTGTCGGCAAAGACCCATTCGCGGTCTTCCAGCGAACCCCAGTTCCAGGTGAGCAGTCTGGCGATCTTCATGGGGCGGGTGGCCGTTTGCGGCCAGCAAGTTGCAGGGCCTCTTCCAGGGCCTCATCACTGACGAAACTCATCACCGGACGCAGCACGGCCAGGCCCATTTCCATGCTGCCGGCATCGTCCGCTTCGACGAAATGCACGACGCGGTGCTTGCGCAATTCGCGCAGCAGCGCCATGCGCTCGCTCGCCGATGCGGGCAATCTGTGGGCGAGCAACGACACCACCGCCTGCGACAGCTCCTCCAGGCTGATGGTCAGCCGCTCATCCATCAGGGGACGACGGCCTGTGAGCGCCTCGGTGTAGAGAAAGCGCAGCGCAATCACCGCCGCCACAAAATCGCGCGACAGCCGGCTGCGCAGCCGCCGGACGCCACCGCCGTCCTCCTCCCCCTCGCCGCCTTGTTCGCCGGGCGGGTACAGACGGAACAGGCGGGCGTCCGCATCATGGGTCAGGACGAAACCGGCGCAGGAAAACCATTCCCGCAGCAACTCCTCGCATTGGGCGGCATCGTCGTAGAGCGCGGCCTCGGGCCGGGAGGCTTCACGCCACAGCACCCCGCCGGCAAGCAGGCGTCCCGCCAGCTCGGCGAAACGGGCAGGTTTGACGTTGCCCGCACCCTCGCCGGTCAGGCGTTGTTCAATGACCTGGGCGAGGGATTGCAACATCACGCCTCGCCTCCGTGCAGGGCACGCTGGATGGCCGCAAGGTCCGCCTCCAGTTCGTAGTCATCGGCGGCGAAGAATTCGTTCTCCATCCGCCGCGAGGTCTTGCGGGCATGCAGGAAACGCCGGCCTTCGGCGGAACGCGCCGCACCCACCGCGTGCAGTACGCGCACGGCCTCTTCAGCGTTTCTGACCGGCAGCGCTGCCAGCGTCAGCGGCCCTTGGTACAGGTACGGCAGCAGGCCATCGAGCACCGCGTGGTCACTGAAGGCGAAGGCCTCCGCCTCGGCGCGGCGCATCGCCGCCTCCAGACGGCTGGCCTTGTCTACCGCGAGGGGCGCGAGTTCGGCAGGACTGGCTTCGCGGTCGCGTAGCGTCCAGCGCAGCACCCCGCCGGGCAGTCGTATCTCGCTGGTCGCCAGGCGCACGGCCAGGATATCCATGAGGGCCGCACGAGCCTCTTCCGATCCCTCCTTCAGGCGGCTCATGGTCCGTCCCAGGGCGGACTCCGCGCCGTAATCCAGCGACAGGGCCTGGCGCAACAGGCTGGTGAAGCGGCGGACATAGTTGTTCATCTCTGCGCGCAGCATCGGCAGCTTCAGGCCGCAGGCGGCCTCCACCATGCTTTCAATGCGATCCGCCAGCCACAGCATGGGGCTGCGGCCCTGCACTTCCTGCTCCAGCCAGGGCGCGCGCTGCAACAGACGTCCATCCACCTGGGCGCGGACTTCACCGTCCAGGGCGCGCACCTCGTCCAGCGCCTCGACGATCTGGCCCCGATGGCGTTCAGCGGAATCCGCCACCAGACGCACCGCGTATTCACGCGCAAAGCGCTTTTCGATGAATTCATTGAATTCACTCCAAGCCACCTTCTGCGCCAGCGCCTCGCGCGTAAGGCTTTGAATCAGATGCCGGAAATAGTCGATGTCGTCCTGCAAGTCCTGCACGACGCGGCTGGCGAATTCGTGGGCGTCGAGCAGTTCGTCCACATCCCCGGCCTCCTTGAATGCCGCGAGCGCCTTGCGGGCTGAACGCATGTTGCGTTGCCGGGTCTTGGTGCGGGAGTCGTCCAGGTTGGCGAAGGTCTCGCTGAAGGCCTTGCCCGCGCGGCTGAGCTTGAGCGTGGGTTTGAGGTCGATGGGATCGCGGTAATCCTCCAACCAGCCGTGATCCCTGAGTTTGCGCAGCAACTCGCCGGCATGGGCGCGTTCTTCCTCGGCGGACAGCGAACCTCCCGGCGCGAACGCCAACGCCCGCAGGTTCGGCTCGGCGAGCGCCCGTAGGACCACCTCCAGCACCACTTCCCGCGTCAGCGCCTCGGCGTAGTCGGCGTTCGCGCCATGGACGCGTTCATGCAAGGCCCGCAGCACGGCGGCGCACAGTTCCCGATTTTCGTGCGTCAGCGGACGGAAAAAATGTTCGCGGGGCGGGGTGAAGAACAGCACGAATCAATGGTCTCCTGCCCTCGGCGTAAGGCTTGTGGGCGAAACAGCGATGGAACAGTTTGTTGGCAGCCCGATATCCAGTGCAGTCAAACCCTCGGTTCCAGCCCCATTCACCGCGCTCAATCCCGGACCAAAGGCCACTGGCGCGCAGTGTGAACCAAGGCCAGCAACCACACGGTTTCGCCGCTGATTTCGTACACCAGGCGATAGCTTTCATGTGGGATCAACTCACGGGTTCCTTGAATCCTTCCTGGCCGCCCCAGCTTCGGGTGGTCGGCAAGCCTTGCAGCCGAATCACTGAAAAGCTCATCCATACGAGCCGCCGCCTGCGGGTTGTTGGCCGCGATGTAGTCCCAAACGTCAACACGATCTTGCAGCGCTTCAGGCGTCCAAATGACCCTCACGCCTGGCTCGCCACGACGGCTCGGCGGGCGGCGAATGTGGCTTCAACCTCATCATTGGACTGACCGACGCCAGCGTGCATCGAAACACGCCCCGCATCCACTTTACGGCTCAGGAACTCGTCATATTCCCTAGCCTCCCGCTGACGCTGAACGAAGTCACGCATCAGTTCGCGCAGGACTTGCGAAGCCGGTCGGTGCACAGCATCCGCCTCCGCCATGAAATCGGCACGCAACTCCGGCTCTAACTTCATTGTGAAAACGGCTTCCTTGGACATGGCGCGGCCCTCTTAAAAGGTATGTATCAAGTATATACATTCTCATTACTTCGCCTGGCGCAGCTTGCGCGTCGCTGCGAAGCGCGCCGGACTGAACTGAATTGAATTGAATCACTCCCACTCAATCGTCCCCGGCGGTTTGCCGGTGATGTCATAGGTGACCCGGTTGATGCCGCGTATCTCGTTGATGATGCGGTTGGAGACCTTGGCCAACAGCGTGTAAGGCAGTTCGGCCCAGTGCGCGGTCATGAAATCCTGGGTCTGCACGGCGCGCAGGGCGATGACGTAGTCGTAGGTGCGGCCATCCCCCATCACCCCCACCGCTTTCACCGGAAGGAACACGGCGAATGCCTGAGAAGTCTTTTCATACCAACCACTTGCGCGCAACTCTTCAATAAAAATGTGATCCGCAAGACGGAGCAGATCGGCGTATTCCTTCTTCACCTCGCCCAGGATGCGCACGCCCAGGCCGGGGCCGGGGAAGGGGTGGCGGTAGACCATGTCGTGAGGCAGCCCCAAGGCCACGCCCAGTTCCCGCACCTCATCCTTGAACAGTTCGCGCAGGGGTTCCAGCAGCTTCAGGTGCATGTCGTCGGGCAGACCGCCGACATTGTGGTGGCTCTTGATGGCGTGAGCCTTCTTGGTCTTGGCCCCGGCGGATTCGATCACGTCCGGGTAGATGGTGCCCTGGGCCAGCCACTTGGCGTTCTGAAGCTTGGCGGATTCGGCCTGGAACACGGCCACGAACTCGCCGCCGATGATCTTGCGCTTGCGTTCCGGGTCGCTCACACCGGCCAGCTTGCCCATGAACTGCTCGGTGGCGTCCACGTGGATGACCTTGACGCCCAGGCTCCTGGCGAAGGTCTCCATCACCTGCTCCGCCTCGTTCAAGCGCAGCAGGCCGGTATCGACGAACACGCAGGTGAGCTGATCGCCGATGGCGCGATGGATCAGGGCCGCCGCCACGGAGGAATCGACGCCGCCGGAGAGGCCCAGGATGACTTCATCGGAACCCACCGTGGAGCGGATCTTGCCGATGGCCTCGTCGATGTAATCGGGCATATTCCAGTCCGTGCCGCAGCCGCAGAGGTCGTGCACGAAGCGGCTGATGAGCGCCTTGCCCTGGAGGGTATGGGTGACTTCCGGGTGGAACTGGACGCCGTAGAAGTTGCGCGACACATCCGCCATGCCGGCGATGGGCGTGGCGGCGTTCTCGCAGATCACCTTGAAGCCGGGGGGCAGCTCCGTGACCTTGTCGCCGTGGCTCATCCACACGTCCAGCCAGGCCGCGCCCGAGTCCTCCACCCGATCCTGAATGTCCCGCAGCAGAGGGGTGTGACCGTGGGCGCGGATCTCCGCGTAGCCAAATTCCCGCTTGGCGGAGTTCTCCACCTTGCCGCCCAGTTGCGCCGCCATGGTCTGCATCCCGTAGCAGATGCCCAGCACCGGCACGCCGGCGCTCCACACCGCCTCTGGCGCGCGGGGCGTCTCCTCTTCGTACACGGAAGAAGGTCCGCCGGAGAGGATGATCCCGGCAGGTTTGAACTCCTGGATGAACGCGTCGCTGACATCGAAGGGATGCAGCTCGCAATACACGTTGTGCTCACGCACCCGACGGGCGATGAGTTGGGTGTATTGGGAACCGAAGTTGAGGATGAGGATTTTGGAGTGCATGGAGAGTGAGTCTCGAAAAGACCGGGTTAATCAGATGAAGAAGAAGGTTCGACCCTGGCGTCAGCCCAGTCCATGACGACTTTCAAGAGGCTGGCGAGGTGCTCGCGGGTTACAACGACGACGACTTCGTCGTCGTATCGAAACTCCACGGCGAAGGGGTTGAGCAGGCGTAAATCATCCAGAGTCAACGGCAATTCGACCCCTTGCGGCAACAACGCGGCCCCTATCGCCGTCAGGTCGTGGGTTCTCTGGAGTGGCAAGCCGGCCCAGACACAGACCGACTTCAGCGCCTTTTCGGCGGCTTGCTGGGCGTGAAACCCGAGTGCGGTCAATTCCGCGTCGGGCAACCCCATCAGCAGATTGAACGTGCCCTGATCCCGACGCGCGAGGCGCAAGAGGCGCCGGGCCTCTTCAACCTGCGGCGACATGCAGGATTCTGCCTTCCTGGCTGACCCGATGCGGCACGGTGCCGGTAACCTGACTGCGCCGGTCGTACTCCCGGCGCGAGTAAACCAACACGTCCACGCCGACGCCCAAGGAGCCGATGGCGCGATGGATGCGCAGGTATTCCCCCGCCTTGTCCGTCACCTCATCTTCGATGACCAGCAGGTCCAGGTCAGATGAATCATCCGCTTCACCCCGCGCATACGAACCGAACAACCACACACTGGCCGGACGGCTGGCCGCTTCCGCCGCCCGTTGCGCCGCTTCCAGGATGGTTTGCTCGTTCAGCATGGATGTTGCTCAAACGTGGTAATTCGGCGCTTCCTTGGTGATCTGCACGTCATGAACATGCGATTCCTTGATGCCGGCGGAGGTGATCTCCACGAAGCAGGCGTTGGCGTGGAAATGCGCGATGCTGGGGGAGCCCAGGTAGCCCATGGAGGAACGCAGGCCGCCCATCAACTGGTGCAGCACCGCCAGGGCGCTGCCCTTGTAGGCGACGCGGCCTTCGATGCCCTCGGGCACCAGCTTGTCGGCGTTGGCCTCGTTGTCCTGGAAGTAACGGTCTTTGGAGCCCTTCTGCATCGCGCCCAGAGAGCCCATGCCGCGATACGACTTGAACGAACGCCCCTGGTACAGCTCGATCTCGCCCGGCGCTTCGTCGGTGCCCGCCAGCAGGCCGCCCAACATGACGCAGTTGGCGCCGGCGGCGACGGCCTTGGCGATGTCGCCGGAGTAGCGGATGCCGCCGTCGGCGATGAGGGGCACGCCCGTACCCGCCAGAGCTTCCGCCACGTTCTGCACCGCGGTGACCTGGGGCACGCCCACGCCCGCGACGATGCGGGTGGTGCAGATGGAGCCAGGGCCGATGCCGACCTTGACGCAGTCCGCGCCGTGATCCACCAGGGCGCGCGCCGCATCCGCCGTGGCGATGTTGCCGCCGATGACCTGCACCTGCGGGTACTTCTGCTTTACCCACTGCACCCGCTTCAACACGCCGTTGGAATGGCCGTGGGCGGTATCCACCACCAGCACGTCCACACCCGCCTCCACCAGGGCCGCAATGCGGTCCTCGGTATCGCCGCCCACGCCCACCGCCGCACCCGCGAGCAGGCGACCAAACTCGTCCTTGCAGGCCAGGGGGTAATTGCTGGATTTGTCGATGTCCTTCACGGTCACCAGACCGCGCAGCTCAAAGGCGTCGTTCACCACCAACACCCGCTCCAGACGGTGGCGGTGCATGAGTTCCATCGCCTCTTCCCGGCTGGCGCCTTCCTTCACCGTCACCAGACGCTCCTTGGGGGTCATGATGTGGGCGACGGGCTGGTCCAGGTTGGATTCAAAACGCAGATCGCGGTTGGTGACGATGCCCACCACCTTGCCCGCGCCATCCACCACCGGCAGGCCGGAGATCTTGCGCTGGCGGGTAATCGCCAGCACCTCGCGCACCGCCATTTCGGGCGACACGGTCACCGGCTCCTTCACCACGCCGGCCTCGTGCCGCTTCACCTGCGCCACCTGCGCGGCTTGCTGCTCGACCGACAGGTTCTTGTGGATGATGCCCAGGCCGCCTTCCTGCGCCAGGGCAATGGCCATGCGCGCTTCCGTCACCGTGTCCATGGCGGCGGAAAGGACGGGAATATTCAACTGGATGGTGCGCGTGAGCTGGGTCTTGAGACTGACATCGCGCGGGAGGAAGTCGGAAAAGGCGGGGACGAGCAGGACGTCGTCGAAGGTAAGGGCTTTCTGGAGGATACGCATGAGGGGCCTTGAGTGCGCAAAACGGCATTATACCGGGGCAACATGAGCCTCACCATTCGGTAAAATCGCCGCTTTCATCAACCACTTACCGCTTCCGCCATGCACAACCTGTTCGACTCCCGCCAGACCTTCGCCGCCGGAACCTTCTATTCCCTGTCTCAACTGGAACAGGCTGGTCTGGGCCGCGTCAGCCGCCTGCCAGTGTCGATTCGAGTGGTATTGGAGTCCGTCCTGCGCAATTACGACGGCAAAAAAATCACCGAACAGCATGTGCGCGAACTCGCGGGCTGGCAGCCCAACGCAAACCGCGTCGAGGAAATCCCCTTCGTGGTGGCGCGCATCCTGTTGCAGGACTTCACCGGCGTGCCCCTGCTGGCGGACCTGGCCGCCATGCGCTCGCACGCGGCGCGCATCGGCAAAGACCCGGCCAAGGTAGAACCCCTGGCCCCGGTGGAACTGGTGGTGGACCACTCCGTACAAGTGGACGTGTTCGGCCAGAGCAACGCGCTCCAGCAGAACATGGAGATCGAGTTCGAGCGCAACCGCGAGCGCTACCAGTTCATGAAGTGGGGCATGCAAGCCTTTGATACGTTTAAGGTTATTCCTCCCGGCGTGGGCATCGTGCACCAGGTCAACATGGAATACCTGGCGCGCGGCGTGATGGAAAAGGACGGCGTCTATTACCCCGACACCCTGGTCGGCACCGACAGCCACACCACCATGATCAACGGCCTGGGCGTGGTGGGCTGGGGCGTGGGCGGCATCGAGGCGGAGGCCGGCATGCTGGGCCAGCCGGTCTACTTCCTGACCCCGGACGTGGTGGGCGTGGAACTTACCGGCGAGGCCGCCCCCGGCATCACCGCCACCGACATCGTGCTGACCATCACCGAGATGCTGCGTCGCGCCAAAGTGGTGGGCAAGTTCGTGGAATTCTTTGGCGCGGGCGCCGCCGCCCTCCCCGTCACCGACCGCGCCACCATCGCCAACATGGCCCCGGAATACGGCGCCACCATGGGCTTCTTCCCGGTGGACGAGGCTACCTGCCAGTACTACCTGGCCACGGGCCGCGACGCCGCCAAGGTGGACGCCCTGCGCGCCTACTACCAGGCCCAGGGGATGTTCGGCATCCCCGCCGCCGGGGAGTGCGACTACAGCCAGACCCTGACCCTGGATCTGTCCACGGTGAAACCCTCCGTGGCCGGCCCCAAGCGTCCCCAGGACCGCATCAATCTCTACGCCCTGAAAGAGACGTTCGAGACCCTGCTGGAGCTGCCCAAGGATCAGGGCGGCTATGGCAAACAACTCCCCTCCCCCGCCGGGGGAGGGGCTGGGGGTGAGGGAGCAACCTCTGCTCAAGCCGCCGGAGCTCCCTCACCCCAACCCCTCTCCCGGGGGGAGAGGGGCTTACAACACGGCGACGTGGTCATCGCCGCCATCACCTCCTGCACCAACACCTCCAACCCCGGCGTCATGCTCGCCGCCGGCCTGCTCGCCAAAAAGGCCGTGGAGGCCGGGCTGAAGCCCCCCGCGCATGTAAAAACCTCCCTCGGCCCCGGCTCTCGCGCCGTCACCGAATACCTGAAAAACGCCGGTCTGCTCACCTACCTGGAGCAACTGGGCTTCAACGTGGTGGGCTACGGCTGCACCACCTGCATCGGCAACTCCGGCCCCCTGCCCGAGGCCATCGAGAAGGAAGTCCTGGAAAAGGATCTGGTGGCCTGCTCCGTGCTCTCCGGCAACCGCAACTTCGAAGCGCGCGTACACCAGAACGTGAAGGCCAATTTCCTCATGTCGCCGCCGCTGGTGGTGGCCTTTGCCCTGGCGGGTCGGGTGGATATCGACGTGGTCAGCGAGCCCATCGGCCAGGGCGCGAACGGCCCGGTGTTCCTGAAGGACATCTGGCCCAGCAACGCCGAAGTCGCCGCCGCCCTGCCCTACGCCGCCGACGCCGGCGTCTATCGCAATTACAAGGACGTGGGCGCGGACAACCCGCTATGGGACGCCGTGCCCGCCCCCGCCGGCCAGGTCTACGCCTGGGATCAGGCCTCCACCTACATCCAGGAGCCCCCGTTCTTCGCCCAGGCCAGCCAGCCCGACCCGGTGATCCGCAACGCGCGCGCCCTGGCGGTATTCGGCGATTCCGTCACCACCGACCACATCTCCCCCGCCGGCAACATCAAGGCCGCCGCCCCCGCCGGCAAATACCTGGTGGAGCACGCCGTAGCTCAGAAGGACTTCAACAGTTACGGCGCGCGGCGCGGCAACCACGAGGTCATGATGCGCGGCACCTTCGCCAACGTGCGCATCAAGAACCTCATGATCCCCGGCTCGGAAGGCGGCGTGACGCTGCACAACGGTGAGCAGATGAGCATTTACGACGCCTCCATGGCCTATCAGGCGGACGGCGTACCGCTCATCGTGCTGGCGGGCGAGGAATACGGCACCGGCTCCAGCCGCGACTGGGCCGCCAAGGGCACCCAACTGCTGGGCGTGAAGGCGGTCATCGCCAAGAGCTTCGAGCGCATCCACCGCTCCAACCTGGCCGGCATGGGTGTGCTGCCCATCCAGTTCAAGGATGGCCAGGGAGCCGGCGACCTGGGCCTGGACGGCACGGAAAGCTTCGACCTCGTCGGTCTGGAGAATGGCATCACCCCGCAGCAGGACTTGACCCTGGTCATCAAGCATGGGGACGGTTCCACCCAGAATGTGCCGGTGAAGCTGCGTCTGGACACGCCCATCGAGATCGAGTATTTCCAGGCCGGCGGCATCCTGCCGTTCGTGTTCAACCAGATCGCGGGATAACGGCGACTTACCACCTTGGAGGAGACAGCGATGAAAAAACTCTTGTTTGTGTGTCTGTTCAGTCTCGGCCTGCCGGCCTTTGCCCAGCAATACGGGAATTTCCTCCCGGCCTTGCCGCAATTCCAGGTTCCCCAGCTTTCCTTGCCGCAACTGGGAATCCTCCCCGCCACCAACCCCTGGATGCAGTTCGCCCCGGCCCCCACCTTCGGGGTCAATCCCCTGTTCCAACTCCTGGCCCCGACCCCCGCGCCGTTGAAGCCCTACACCATGCGGCGCGAGATTGCCCAATCGGAAAAGGTCCAGATCATGCAGATGATGGTGCCCATGATGACCAACATCATGCGCATGAGCATGCCGGACGCGATGAACTACTTCGCCCGCAAGTACAAGGTGAAGCAGGGAGTGAGCTTCGATGAGGTGCGGGAATCTCTGTTTCTGCGCGCCAACCAGCTCAACATGAAGAAGGTGGGCGAAAACCTGATGTACAAGGACTTCCAGGCCGTGCTGGGCGACAAGGACGCGCCGCGCATCGAGGTCTATTCCTTCTGCGACATCCAGGTGGGCCGCGACCTGCTCAAGATCAGCCCGGAATTCGTCGTGTTCCTGCCCTGCCGCGTGGTCATCATGGAAGACGGCGACAAGAATATCTGGGTGATGATGCTGGACTGGAACCTGGACTGGATCTCCGGCTACGAGAAGCAGATGGGCCTGACCGACGAGCTCATCAAGGGCGCCATCGACCTCAACAAACGCATGGATGAAATGATGCGGGCGGCAGCCAACGGCGACATTTGATCGAAGCCGTAGGAGCCCGGCTGCGCCGGGCGATCCACGTCAGCATCCCTGTGCCGTTTCATCGCCCGGCACAGCCGGGCTCCTACAGGAAGGTTCAGCGCCCGCTGTCGTATCCCGGCGCCCCGGACGGGGCCGGGGCGGCATCAAAGCTCACCGCAGGCGGCTTGGCCAGCGCCTTCTCGTTCTCCACCGTGAAATTGGCCTTTTCCTTCATGCCGAAGGCCATGGCGGTGAGGTTGCTGGGGAAGGAACGCACCGTCACGTTGTATTCCCGCACCGACTGGATGTAGCGGTTGCGCGCCACCGTGATGCGGTTCTCGGTGCCTTCCAGTTGCGCTTGCAGGTCGCGGAACCCGGTATCCGCCTTGAGCTGCGGGTAGTTCTCCGACACCACCAGCAGGCGCGACAACGCGCCCGACAACTGACCCTGGGCCTCCTGGAATTTCTGAAGCGCGGCGGGGTCGTTCACCAGTTCCGGCGTGGCGGCGATCTGCCCCACCTTGGCGCGCGCCTCGGTCAGTTCGGTCAGCACCTTGGCCTCATGCGCAGCGTAGCCCTTCACCGTGTTCACCAGATTCGGGATCAGGTCGGCGCGACGCTGATACTGGTTGAGCACCTCGGACCAGCCCGCCTTGATGCCTTCATCCTGCGCCTGCATCGTGTTGTAGCCGCAGCCACTCAAGCTGGCCGATAACATCAATACAATCATTGTGTTGCGCATAACACTTCTCCTAATGGATCAAGTTATTGGCGAGCGTTTCAGGTCATCCATGGTGCGCACCGCCAACACCAGGTCTTCCCACACCTTGGCCTTGTCCGCCGGGTTCCGCAGCAGATAGGCCGGGTGGTAGGTCACCACCATGGGCACGCCCTGGTAGGCATGAACCCGCCCGCGCAGCTTGCCGATCGCCGTATCCGTACTGAGCAGGCTCTGTGCGGCGAAGCGTCCCAACGCCACGATCAGCTTGGGGCGAATCAGTTCGATCTGGCGTTCCAGATAGGGCAGACAGGCCGCCACCTCCGCCGGTTCCGGGTCGCGGTTGGCGGGCGGACGCGACTTGAGCACGTTGGCGATAAAGACGTTCTCGCCGCGCCGCAGGCGGATCGCCGCCAGCATGGCATCCAGCAGCTTGCCCGCCTGGCCCACGAACGGCTCGCCCTGACGATCCTCCTCCGCCCCTGGCGCCTCGCCCACAAACAACCACTCGGCGTGGCGGTCGCCCACGCCGGGAACCGCCTGGCTGCGCGACTGATGTAACGGGCAACGGGTGCAGGAGCGAATGGCGGCATACAGCGCATCCCAGTCCAGATTGGGCACGCTACCCGTAGCACCGGCATTCGCCTTTGTAGCGCAGGCGCCCTCGCCTGCATGAGCCGCCCCAAACAAGGAATAAGCCTGCCCAGCCGCAACCAACCCGGCCCGTTCCGGATTCATCCGGATGTACTCAAGATGCTGATTGAAGTCCTGCTGATCCCGAATCAGGTGGTCGTAGGTCTCGCGTTGCCAGAATGCGCCTTCCAATCCAAGCACCTGGTTGGCGCGATGGGCGGATATGGATTTTGTTCGTTGCAGAACATCGCTAAGGGTGGTCCCGCCAAGGGGCTCAATCAACGCATGAACATGATTGGGCATCACAACCCAGGCATGCAGACGAGAGTGGACTGTTTCAGCCAGCAGGACGTCACGCACCATTTCCGCGATCTCGGGACGGGCCAGCCAGCAGACGCCACTCCCCTGATCCAGGAGGCTATTGACCTTTTCCGAGCGCTGCTCCACAGGCAACGATTCCAGTCGTGCAAGCGCCTCGGCGGGCAGACTGTCAGCCAACCGGAAGGTAACGAAATAAATGCCGCCTTCCGCCTTGAGGTGAGGAAGGTAGCCGCGCTCGTGGACGCCCTGGCGCAAATGCATGGATGCAGGCGAGGGCGCCTGCGCTACTTGGGGCTGCGCTACATCACGGCGACGCCACGCCGGCCACAGGCCCAGTTCCTCCAGCCGCTCCTTGCGCGTCAGGCTCACAGCAACCTCCGCATGATCAGGGCGTCTTCCCGCCCCTCGTCGGACGGGTAGTAATGCCGGCGCTGGGCGATGGTCTCGAAGCCCATGCGTTCATACATCTTCACGGCGGGGATATTCGACGGACGCACCTCCAGGAACAGGGCCTCGGTCTGGTGTCCCCGCGCCACCTGCATCAGGTGTTCCATCAACTGGATGCCGAAGCGGCGACCGCGCCAGGCCGGGGCCACGCAGCAGTTGAGGATGTGCCCCTCCCCCACCGCGAACATCACCAGCCAGTACCCGGCGATCCGCCCCTCGATCTCCCCGGTCCAGCAGGAGTAACCGGACTGGAGGCAATCGCTGAAATTGCCCAGGGTCCAGGGGTAGGGGTAGGAAGCGCGCTCGATGCGCACGATGGACTCGACGTCCTCCTGAACCATGGGGCGGAAGCCCATCTCCAGGGGTTTCAGGAGGGCGTTCATCGCTCGCACACCTTGAGCGCCACCTTGTCGCGCACATACAGGGGCTGGGCCTGTTCGGCGGGAACGCCCTCGCCACGGGCGAACCGGGGGGCGGCCAGACCGGCGATGGCGCGGGCACGGGGGAGCATTTCCGGGTGGACTGCCGTCAACAGGCCGGCATAGCGCTCATTCAGGGCCGCGTAGGCGCCAAAACCGGAACCGGCGCCGAGAAAGCCGGAGGCCTCCGGCAAGGGCGCAACGGCGGGCGGGCAGACCAGGGGACCGGCCAGGGTGCGCCAAACCCCCTCCTCCCGCCCATACAACCCGGCGTACACCTCGCCCATGCGCGCATCCAGGCAGGCGACCACCTGGGTCGCGCCGGTGGCGGCATGGGCCTCTTCGGCCAGGGCCTCCAGAGTGGAAACGCCCAGCACCGGCAGCCCCGCCGCCAGCGCCAATCCCTGCGCCACCCCGCAGGCAATGCGCAGGCCGGTGAACGAACCGGGGCCCATGCCGTAGGCGATGCCATCCAACTGAACCAGGGAGAGCCCCGCCTCGGCCAGGAGATCCATCACCATGGGCGCGAGCAGGTCGGAGTGTTTCTGCCCGGCATGCACCTCGCGCACGCTCACCGCGCCGTCCTGCCAGAGGGCGGCGGTACACCATTCGGTAGCGGTATCGAAGGCAATGAGGCGCAAGGTTCGGGCGGCAGACAAGGGAATGCGGGGGATTCTACCGGACGCCCGCCGACGCCAAGTTCGGGCGCCAAGTCCGGGTGACATCGCCCCGGTAAAATGCCCCGACGCCCCCCACCGGAAGCCCCGCATGCTGCGCATCACCGAACTGAAACTCCCCGTAGGCCATAGCGAAGCAGCGCTCAAGGCGGCGCTGCTGCACCGGTTGGGGATCAAGGCGGAGGAACTGATCGGCTTCACCGTCTTCCGGCGCGGCTACGACGCCCGCAAACCCACGCAGATCCAGTTCATCTACACCCTGGACGTGGAAGTGGCGCGAGAGGCCGCGCTGCTCAAACGCCTGCGCGGCGACCGCCATCTCGGCCCGGCCCCGGACACCCGCTACCGCCACGTCGCCCGCGCCCCGGCGGATCTCGGCGCCAGGCCCGTGATCATCGGCGCCGGCCCCTGCGGCCTGTTCGCCGCCCTGATCCTGGCGCAGATGGGCTTTCGCCCCATCCTCCTGGAGCGCGGCAAGGCCGTGCGCGAGCGCACCAAGGACACCTGGGGCCTGTGGCGGCAGGGCGAGCTCAACCCGGAATCCAACGTGCAGTTCGGCGAAGGCGGCGCGGGCACCTTCTCCGACGGCAAGCTGCACAGCCAGATCAAAGACCCCATGCACCGGGGCCGCAAGGTGCTCACGGAACTCGTCGCCGCCGATGCGCCGCCCGAGATCCTCTACGTCAGCAAGCCCCACATCGGCACCTTCCGCCTGGTGCGGGTGGTGGAAAACCTGCGCCGCAGCATTGAAGAACTGGGCGGCGAATACCGCTTCGAGAGCCGGGTGGCGGATTTCGACATCGAGCGCGACGCCGAGGGCATGGGTCGGATGCGCGGCGTGACACTGGCGAACGGCGAGCGCATCGCCACGAATCACGTCGTGCTGGCCATCGGCCATAGCGCGCGCGACACCTTCCGCACCCTGTATGAGCGCGGCGTACACGTCGAGGCCAAGCCCTTCTCCATCGGCGTGCGCATCGAGCACCCGCAGAAGCTCATCGACCAGGCCCGCCTGGGGCCGAACGCCGGCAATCCCTTGCTGGGCGCGGCGGATTACAAGCTGGTGCACCACTGCGGCAATGGCCGCTCCGCCTACAGCTTCTGCATGTGTCCCGGCGGCCAGGTGGTGGCCGCCGCCTCGGAACCGGGGCGCGTGGTCACCAACGGCATGAGCCAGTATTCCCGCGCCGAGCGCAACGCCAACGCAGCCCTCGTCGTCGGCATCGAGCCCAAGGATTTCCCCGGCGACGCGCACACCGACCCCCTGGCCGGGATGGAGTTTCAGCGTCACTGGGAGGCGCAGGCGTTCCAGGCGGGGGGCGGGAACTACGCCGCGCCGGCGCAGAAGGTGGGTGACTTTCTGGCCGGGCGAGCCTCCACCGAACTGGGCAGCGTGCAGCCCTCCTACACCCCCGGCATCCACCTCACCGACCTGGCCGCCTGCCTGCCCGAGTACGTCGTCACCGCCATCCGCGAGGCCATCCTGGCGTTCGACCGGCAGATACCCGGCTTCGCCATGGACGACGCCCTGCTCACCGGGGTGGAGACGCGCACCTCTTCACCCATCCGCATCACACGCGACGAACGCTTCGAGAGCCTGAACACGCGCGGGCTGTACCCGGCGGGAGAAGGTGCGGGCTATGCCGGCGGCATCCTCTCCGCGGCGGTGGACGGCATCCGCGTGGCGGAGGCGGTGGCGTTGAGCATGGCGGGCGGGAATTGATCCGGTAGCGCCAATCCATCGCCCGGCACAGCCGGGCTCCTACAGACGTAACGCACGTCATCCCTCGTAGCACCCCGGCTATGCCGGGCGATCGCTACGGTAGCGCCGGCATCCCTTGTAGGAGCCCGGCTACGCCGGGCGATCGCTACGGTTCCAACACATAGATCTCGATCAGCACCCGCTTCCAGGGATTGCGCGCCTTTTGCAGTTGCAGGATGCGCGCCTCCACCTTCAGCCCCCGGTCCATGAGACGCGCCAGGTCCACGTTGTCGGCGCGGGGGGCGTAGCCGATCTGGCTGCCATGCCATTCCACTCGCACCGCTCTGGAGTCATAAGGGTTGCCGGGCTCGCGCACCAGCGCCAGCGAATCGCCCACGGCCATGAGCGGAAAAAACGCCTTGCCGGCGTAGTGCTGAAAGCCAGCCAGGGGGGTGGTTTGCAGAATCTGGCGCGCCTCGCTCGCCGCCTGGGCCGGTAAAACCAGAAACAGCCATGCGATCAGGCCCAGCCGGATCGACATGGCTGCCGGGTTCACGCCAGATCAGCGGGCGCGGCGGTTGGGCGAAGCGCCAGGGCCGCCCTGCGGGCCGGGACGGTTTTCCCAGTTGGTGCCGGGGCCGCCGCGCATGCCAGGAGGGTTGTTGTCACGGTCCACGCCGCGACGGTCTGCGCTTGCGCCAGGGCCGCCCTGCGGACCGGGACGGTTTTCCCAGTTGGTGCCGGGGCCGCCGCGCATGCCGGGAGGGTTGTTGTCACGGTCCACGCCGCGACGGTCGGGGCTCGCGCCAGGGCCGCCCTGCGGGCCGGGACGGTTTTCCCAATTGGTGCCGGGGCCGCCGCGCATACCGGGAGGGTTGTTGTCACGGTCCACGCCGCGACGGTCGGGGCTTGCGCCAGGGCCGCCCTGCGGGCCGGGGGGATTCTCCCAATTGGTGCCGGGGCCGCCGCGCATACCGGGAGGGTTGTTGTCACGGTCCTGGCGCGCTTCCTGGCGCTGCTCACGGAATTCCTGGCGACGTTCGCGCACTTCCTGACGGAAGTTCTGGCGTTCTTCCGGGGTCATGTTGCGCAATTTTTCCCGTTGTTCGGGCGAGAGCACGGGGCGGCGTTCGGGCGTCCCGGCGGCATTGCCGGACTGGGCCGCGCCAGTGGCTTCCTGGGCCAGGACGGGGGCGGCCAAACCGGCCAGCAGCGCAACGATCAGTATTTTGCGAGTGTTCATGTCCATCTCCTTGGGTTGGGATGCGTTCATTCAACGCACTGCCAGAGTAGGGGCCGCCTGTTAGCAACCCATTGCCGGAATGAAACCATGTGTTACCGAGCGTTACAAACCGGTGGCGCCGGCACGTTCAAAGAGCCGGCAGGGATGCCGGCGCTACGCGAAAAACCCCACCGCCTCATCCAGCAACCGGGTGCGCCGCATCGGCGGCAGGGCCTGCCAGATGCGGCGTCCGTAGGATTTATCCACCAGACGCGGGTCGCAGATCATGAGTACGCCGCGATCCGTCTCGCGCCGGATCAGCCGGCCCGCGCCCTGCTTCAGGCTGATGACGGCATGCGGCAACTGGTGGTCGAAGAAGGGGTTGCCGCCGGCGCGCTTGAGCGCGTCCACGCGCGCGGCCAGCACCGGGTCATCCGGCGGCTGAAACGGCAGGCGGTCGATCACCACCAGCGAGAGCGCCTCGCCGGCCACGTCCACGCCTTCCCAGAAGCTCTGCGAGCCCAGCAGGACGGCGTTGCCCAGGCGGCGGAATTCTTCCAGCAGTTCGCTGCGCGGCTTGTCGCCCTGCACCAGCACCGGGTAGGCGACGCCCTCTTCCGCCATGCGCTCTTGCAGCAGGCGGCGCGCCTCGTTCATGGCGCGCAGGCTGGTGAAGAGCAGGAAGGCGCGTCCGCCGCTGGCCGCGAGCACTGGCCAGGCGGCGCGCATGACCGCTTCGGTGTAGCCGGGGGTGTTGGGGTCGGGCATGCCGGTGGGGGCGTAGAGCAGGGCCTGGCTGGGGTAGTCGAAGGGGCTGTCCCACACCGCGGTCTGCGCCTCGATCAGGCCGATCTGGCCCAGGTAGTGGGAGAAGTCGCTGCGCACCGAGAGGGTGGCGGAGGTGAAGATCCAGGCGCGCGGGTCGTCTTCGATCTGGCGCGCGAACAGTTCGCCGGTGTCGAGCGGGGTGGAGTGGAACAGGACGGAGTGCGCCGTCGCCTCCAGCCAGCGCACCCTGCCCTCCTCCGCCATGGGGGCGAGCCAGCGCTCCAGGATCGCCTCCGCCTCGCGGCAGCGCTGGAACAGGTGCGCGAGTTCTTCGCTGCGTTCGGCCTGGTCTTCCAGCAGGGCGTCGAGACGGGCGATGCGTTCGCCCAGCAGGTCGAGCGCGGCGCGGAATTCGTCGCGCTGCATCACCTGCGCGGCAGGCAGGCGCGCCAGGGCGGGGCCCAGGGCCAGGCGCAACTCACGCGTGGCCGTCTCCAGATCGCCCGCCGCGCGCGGCAGTTCCTGGAAGTCGCGCGCGTTGAGGGCGGCCTCCACGCGCACGTCACGCGTGAGGTCGATGAACATGCCGGTGGTGACGGTCTCGCCAAAAAACAGGCTGGCGGTCTCGGGCAATTGGTGCGCTTCATCGAAGATCACGGCGTTGCTGGCGGGCAGCAGTTCGCCCGCGCCTTCGTCCTTGAGCCAGACGTCGGCGAAGAACAGGTGGTGATTGACCACCACCAGGTCGGCCTCCAGCGCCTTTTTGCGCGCGCGCAGGACGAAACAGTCCTTGACCTGGGGGCATTCGCCGCCCAGGCAGTTGTCGCGCGTGGAGGTGGCGAAGCCCCAGGCGGGCGCGTCTTCCGGTACGTCTTCGCAGGCCATGCGGTCGCCGCTGTCGGTACGCTGGGCGTAGCGGGCGATGGCCTGGAGGTGGACGGCGTCTTCGCGGCTTTTCAGGCGCGCCTCGGCCAGGGCGCGTTCCAGGTGGTAGGGGCAGACGTAGTTGGCGCGGCCTTTCAGCAGGGCCACGGTGACGGGCCGCCCAAGCGCCTCGCGCACGGCGGGGATGTCGCGGAAGAAGAGCTGGTCCTGAAGGGTCTTGGTACCGGTGGAGAGAATGACCTTGCCGCCGAACAGCATCGCCGGCACGAGGTAGGCCAGGGTCTTGCCGGTGCCGGTGCCGGCCTCCGCCACCAGTCTCCCTCTTGATTCCAGGGTTGAATAAATCGCCCGACTCATATCAAGTTGCTGCGGACGTGGCCGATAAAGCGGTATCGACGCCGCGAGCGGGCCTGTGTCGGCGAAGAGTTCGTCCAGTTCTTTCATGTCCCAAGTGTACTGTTTGACCAAGTTGAAACCCTCTTTCGGAGAATCCGAACGTGATGGAGAAAACATGAACAAGTTGCCAGGCGCGATTGCACTGTTTCTTGCCTGCATCGTTTCCGCCCAGGCCGAAAAGATCGAACTGGTCATGCCCAACAAGCTCATGGCGCGGGCGGAGTTCCATCAGGGCAGTAGGGAGAAACCCGCGGTGCTGTTGCTGCATGGTTTTCTCCAGACGCATGAGTTCCCCACCATCTTTCAGTTGATGGAATCCCTGCGCGGAGCGGGATTCACCGTGCTGGCGCCCACACTCTCCCTGAATGTGCCTGCGCGGCGACAAAGTCTGGCCTGTGAGGCGATCCACACCCACAGCATCGAGGGCAATTCCAGGGAGATCGACGCCTGGGTGAAATGGCTGGGGCGGAAACAGCCGGGCGGTATTGCCCTGGTCGGACACAGCATCGGCAGCTTGCAGTTGCTGGCCTACCTGGGGGGCAATCCCGACCCGGCGGTAAGGAAGCTGATTGCCGTCAGCATCATCGAGTCCCAGTCCCCGCTGACGCAAAAACAGCGCTCACGCCTGGTCGCGGACCTGCTGACTCGGGTCAGACAGGGCGATGGCAGCCCCCTGGTCCAACCGGTTTCGTTCTGTAAAAAACTGCATGCCCCGCCCGCCACCCTGCTGTCCTATCTGGAGTGGACGCCGGATCGCGTCCTGAAGCGCATCGAGCATCTCAACCTGCCCGTTACCTTCGTCATGGGCTCGCGGGATGATCGCCTGGGTCGGGGGTGGATCGAGAAGCTCGGGCAAACCCGCGCCCGGCTTCGCGTCGTGGAGGGCGCCAATCACTTCATGGACGGTGAACACGAATTCGATCTGCATGACCTCGTGCAACAGGAATTGCAGGGACTGTGATGCGCCTGCCCGCCCTTTCCCTCAGCATCTCCCGCATCGCCGTGCTGTACATCCTGCTGGTGGTGATGATGCTGGGGCTGCTTTGGGGGTATTTCTGGTACGAGATCAACACCACCGGCGCGCGTCTCCTCCGCCAGCATGAAACCAACGCCAAACTGGAGATCCGTGACGCCTTCCTGGCGGTGGAGAGGGACTTGCGCAAGGCCGGGGACAAACTCGCGGACTGGGATGAAACGCGCCAGCAACTGGCGATACAGGACTATTACTCGATCTGGCGCGATGTCCGCATTCGCGGCGCGAGCTTGCATCATGAGGCGATGGATGACGTCGCCCTGTATAGCCGGGAAGGTCGGATACTGGCCCGATCCCTCGCTCCCGACCCCCTGCCGGAGCGCATCCCTGTGACACAGGCGGTGATCCTGCTTCTCCACGACCAGAATCACAGCCACATGGTCTATTACCGCCCCGTCCATGCCGATCCCTCCGGGACCGTCCTGCTGGGCTATCTGGCCATGAAACTGGATTTGACCGTGGCCATGAAGCAATTGCGTTCGTTCCGATATGCCGCCCTGGACAGCCTGATCCTGGCCATCCCCGCAGGCGCTCAGATCGACGTGCGGCAAGCGGCGGACATCCCGCGGGTCCGCCCCCTGCCGGACCCCGACATGAACACCAAGCAGCGTCTGTTCAAACAGGCCATGACGCGGCAGGCCCTGGTCATGCTGGCGGCCCTGCTGCTGGCGGTGTTGCTGCTGCGCTTCTGGCTGGTGCGTCCGTTGCGGGGGCTGTCCACGGAGATTTCCAATCTCACCAGCAGCCAGGAACAGGACGCCCCGCTGCTCCAGGCGTCCGGCCCCCTCAGGGTTCTGGAGCTGGAAAGTCTCCGGACGTCCTTCAACGCCTACCGGCAAAGATTGCGTGAGTTGCACGGCCATCTTGAGCAGAAAAGCCGGGATTTTTACGATCAGGCCCGACGCGATGCGCTGTCCGGCGCCTTCAACCGGCGCGCGTTCGAAGAGGACTGGCTGCGTATCGCCGAGGATCGGCGCACACCCGCCATCGCCCTGTTGCTGTTTGACTGTGACCACTTCAAGGCCATCAACGACACCTATGGCCACCATGTGGGCGACTCGGTGATCCAGGCCACCGCCCAATGCCTGCAATCCGCCCTGCGCACCCAGGACCGTCTCTACCGTCTGGGCGGCGATGAATTCGCCATGCTGCTGCGGGACAACGACCCGGCCCAGGCGGAGATGGTGGCGGAGCGCTGCCTGGAACACATCACCAAGCACGATTTCTACCAATACGGCATGAGGGAACCGATCTCCATCAGCGTCGGCATCGCCTTCTCCCAGGGAGATCAGCACTCCCTGACGGCGCTCCAGAAGCATGCCGACCTGGCCATGTACTCGGCCAAGCGTCCGGGCAGCCGCAAGATCGTGTTCTACGGCGACGACATGGAAGACATGGAGGTGCTGGTCAGCAGTCGCGAGGTGAATGCCGTGTTCCGCGCCATCCGCGATCCGTCCTGCATCGAGATGTCCTACCAGGGGGTGCAGCGCCTGCCGCGGGCGGAAAAGGAGTACGTGGAAGCCCTGGTTCGGGTGCGCTATGACGAGGATCTGCTGGGGCCTGCCGCCCTCTTCCCCATCATTCAGTCACGCGGTCTCGACGTGGAGTTCGATCAGGCCGTCATCAACGCCATCCGCCACGACATGCAAAGCGGCAGGTTGCCTGCGGACCAGGGCGTTTCCATCAACCTCTCCGCCCCCAGCGTGGTGAATTCCAAGGCGATCAGCGCCATGCTGGACCTGATCCGCGCCGAGAACGGACGCAAGATCGTGGTGGAGATCACCGAAACCGCCCTGATTACCCAGATGGACATCGCCACCAGCCACATCAAGCAGTTGCGCGAGGCGGGCGCACTGGTGGCGCTGGATGACTTCGGCAGCGGCTATTCCTCGTTGCGCTACCTCTCTTCCATGCCGGTGGACCTGGTCAAGTTCGACATCAGCATGGTGCACATGCTGGAGTCGGACGACGAACGCCAGCGCCTCATCACCGAAGAGATCGCCGCCATGGTCATGAGTGCGGGATATGCAGTGGTGGCGGAAGGGATCGAAACCCTCTCGCTGCTGGAGCGGGTGACGCACCTGGGCTTCTCCCATGCCCAGGGCTATTACTTCGGCAAACCGGAGCGGTGAGGCAAAGGCCTACTGGCTGCTCCCGAGTTCAACCCAGGTAGTTGAACAGGCTCAGGCTGGCGGTCTTGGCGTAGGCCTGACTGGCGGCCTGCAACACGGTCTGGCGCGACTGCAACTCAATGATGGCGGCGGCCTGATCCACCTCGGTAAGGCCGGACAGCGAATCCTGCTCCAGCAATTGCAGGGATTGGGATGTCTTCTTGAGGTCTTGCAGTTCTTTCAGGGTGGAACCCACCCGCTGTTCCAGCAGGCTCAGATTGCTCAAGGCGGTATCCACCACCTGCTGGAATCCCACCAGGGTGGCCTGATCGTTGACGGCGCTGGCATGTCCAGCCGCGAGCGGCAGGCGAGTGATGGCCTCATCCAGGGTCTGGAGCAGGTCCGCGCCGGCAGCGCCGGCCTGGAACACCGTATTCAGGTTATCCATGACCTGAACCCGGTGGCCGCTATCCACCTCCACCTCGCGCAGGTTGGTGGAACCGCCAAAGGTAGTGGCCACACCGTCCGCCGGCGTCACGCCGAAGTTGCCGCCGCCAGCGTTGGCAAAGGGAGAAGTGGTGGTTTTGTCCCCGGAAAAGATGAAATTTCCCTCGGAGTCGCGGCTATTGGCCAGCGCCACCAGTTGGTCGAATACACCCCGAAGCAATTGGGTATTGGCAGGACGATCCGTGGCCCCGGCCTCCTGGCCGGTGGCGGAAAAGATCTTCACCGCCTGGGTCAGGGTGGTGCGTATGCCTTGCAGGACCGTGCTCTCGAAATTCAGCGTCAATGTCGCCCGTTCCTGATTGGCTATGTACTGGCCGCGCATGGCGAGACGGTCGGACAGGGCCATCGCCCGGGTTGTGACCAGGGGGTCATCCTTGGGCGCCAGCACCTTGTTGCCGCTGACCAGTTGCTGGTTGAGGCGGGCAATCTGGCTCTGGGTGTTCTGGATGCCGGAGAGGCTGGTGGAGAAGTAGCTCAGGGAGTCGATGCGCATGATTCAGTCCTCTGCGTTCACTCTGCTCTAGCGGACAGCCGCGAGCAGTTCATCAAAGATCTGGTTGGCCACCTGGATCGCCCTGGCGGAAGCCTGATAGGCCTGCTGGAACCGGATCAGGTTGCTGGCCTCCTCATCCAGATTCACGCCGACCAGGCTCTGGCGTGTGGCGACCGCGGCATCCGCCAGGGACTGGAAGGCGTCCCGGTTCAGGTCGCTCTGCGCGGACTGGCTGGCGGTGCGACCGACCGTCTGGTTGTAGGCCATGGAATACGTGGAGGTTCCATTGTTGAGGATGCGCCCGGATTGCAGCCCGGCCAATGCCAGGGCATTGGTATTGTCGCCCGGCCCCGTGGCCCCGGCTGCCGCCGCGGCGATCGCTGCCGTGGTCGTAACGGACATGCCCATCTGACGCGCCTGGTCGCCGATGATCCAGGTATCACCCGCCACCGGGGCCGTGCTCGCGCTCAGGGTAAAGCCCTTGCCCGCAGTGACGGCGGCCAGGTTGCCGGTCACGCTGACGCTGGTGGACAGGGCCGTGATGGTGTAGTTGGCGCCGTTGTAACTAAGCTCGTACCCGACCGGGTCCACCAGAAGGTCGTTGCTCAGGTTCATCTGAAGCCGCCCGGTGGAACCGCTCAGTGGCTGTACCGGGTTAGCAAAAAAATCTCCGCCCGCCGCCAGGTTGTAATCCACGCCGGAGCGGTGCTGTTCGTTCACCTCGGCGGCAACGCTCAGGGCCACCCGATTGAGATCGCGAATGGCGGGGACCAGGACGTTCTCACGGTAGTCCAGCACGCCCGCGATCTTGCCGCCGGTAATCGCGCTGGCGCCCAGGGCCTGGATGTTGTTTCCCAACACCGGAGAGGAGTCGGCCATCAGGCTGCTGTACATGCGGGGTTGCAGGTCGATCACGAGATCGTGGGTCAGGCTGTCCGTACTGCTGGCCGAAGTGCCCAGGGCAAACACGGTCTGCCCCGCCACCAGGCTCTGGCCGCTGCCCAGATAGATCGAGGTGGTGCCATCGCTCTGGTCGATGCGGGTGACGTTCACCAGCTTGTTGAGTTCTTCCACCAGATGGTCGCGGGCATCCACCACATCGTTGGCCGGACGTCCGTTGCCCGTGATGCTGCGTTGGACATTGATGTTGGCCTGCGCGATCTGGGAGGTCAGCACGTTGACCTGGCGCGACAGATCGGCCAGATCGTTGTTGCTCCCGGTGCGGTAATCCTCCAGCTTGTTGCCCAGCATGTTGAGGCGCTGGGAGAGGTTATTGCCGGCGGCAAGCAAATTTTGCCGGGGCACGCTGGAGGTGGGGTCGTTCGCGACCTCCTGCATGGCGGCAAAGAATTGATCCATGGCGGGCGTCAGGCTGCTGGCCTTGTTCCCCAGCAGCTTGTCGATGATGGCAGCGCGGTTGGAGGCCTCATCATGACGCGCCAACTGGCTCTGGTTCAGCATCACCTCGGTATCCAGAAACTGGCTGTACTGATGCCGCACCTCGGTGACCGAGACGCCGCTGCCCAGATAGCCATGACCCGCGCCTTGGGGCTGCTCCGCCGTAAACACCACTTCCTGGCGGCGATAGCCGGCGGTATTGATGTTGGCGATGTTCTGTTGGGTGGTGCGGATACCCGCCTGGGCGGCATTCAGCCCCGAAACGGCGATTCCTACGACTCCTGATGACATGGCGCTCTCCAAATTTCGCGGTAGGAGGCCGGGTAGCCGTCGCTTGATCGCCCGGGAAAACCGGGCTCCTACCTGCGCACGGCCTGACCGTTGCGCTCCAGGGACTTCACCATCATTTCAGCAAAACCCATGCCACGTCCCTTGGAGACGTGGGCGGCCCATTGCTGATCCAGCAGTTCCTGATAGACCTTGCCCCCCTGGCCGCCGCTCAGGGGATCGTTCTCCGCGCCGAAGCGGGTGGCGCGCATGGTCTTCAGCATCTGCGCCACCATCAGCGATTCAAACTGGCGCGCCGCCGCGCGCAGGGCTTCCTTGTCGCCTGCCGCGGCCTTGGCGCGCAGGGACTGGGCGTCCGCCACATCGACGGCAAGGCGTTCGGGCAGGACCGGGTTCATCAGATCACCTCCAACTCAGCCTTCAGCGCGCCCGCCGCCTTCATCGCCTGGAGGATGGCGAGGAGATCCTGCGGCGATGCGCCCACGGCGTTGAGCGCCTTGACCACATCGCTCAGGGTGGTGGTGGCGGGCAACATGACCAGTTCGCCCTTGTCGCTCTTGATCTGCACATCCGCCTTGGTCGTGGCGACGGTCTCGCCCCCGGCCAGGGCATTGGGTTGCGAGACCTGGGTATCCGCGCTGATGGTGACGGACAGGTTGCCGTGGGCCACCGCGCATTTGTCTACCGTCACCATTTGGTTCATGACGATGGAGCCGGTGCGGGGGTTGATGATGATGCGGGCCGTGGCCGTAGCCGGATTCAGGTTCAGGTTTTCCAGGCTGGCCAGGAAGGCCACGCGCTGGGTCGAGTCCAGCGGCGCCCTGACCTGGATGACGCGACCGTCCATGGCCGTGGCAAGGCCCTTGCCCAGCCCGGCGTCGACGGCGCTGATGACCCGGGCCGCCGTGGTGAAGTCCGCCTCCTTCAACTCCAGTTGCACGAAGTCGCCCTGCCCCAGCCGGGTGGGCACCGCCCGCTCCACGGTGGCGCCGCCGGGGATGCGCCCGGCGGAAAGATGGTTGATCTGGGCGGACGAGCCGCCCGCCGATGCGCCCGCGCCTCCCACCATCAGGCTGCCCTGGGCCATGGCGTAGACCTGTCCATCCAGGCCTTTCAGGGGGGTCATCAGCAGGGTGCCGCCGCGCAGACTCTTGGAGCCGCCCAGGGCGGAGACCGTGACGTCGATGGCCTGGCCGGGTTTGGAGAAGGCGGGCAGGCTGGCGGTAACCATGACGGACGCTGCGTTCTTGCTCGATACCGTGCTGCCAGGGCTGACCCCGAGATTGCCCATCAGGTTGCCCAGGGCCTGGCTGGTCAGGTTGGAGGTGTCGCCGGTGTTGTCCAGCCCCACCACCACGCCGTAGCCCACCAACTGGTTGGTGCGGACGCCGCTGAAGCTCGCCACATCCTTGATGCGGTCAGCGTTGGCCGAGAGGGTGTAGAGGGCCAGGGTCAGCCACACCAGGGCGTTGACCAGAAGCCACCGCGCCAGCGATGCGGCGGCATGGATTTCGGTACGGGAAGTCATGAGGGCGCTCCTCAGAACGGCAGCACGGTGACGAAGAAGCGGCTCAGCAGGCTGAAGATCTGGGATTTGTCCACGCCCTGGCTGTTCTTCGATTCCATCTGGGCGTCTGCCAACTGGGTCGAATTGATGGTGTTGGCGGCGGTGATCTGGGTCGGGCTGACCACCCCGGCGACGCGCACATATTCGGTATCGCTGTTGATGGCCACCTGCTTTTCGCCAGCCACGCGCAGATTGCCGTTGGCCAGCACCTCCACCACGGTCACGGTGATGGAGCCGGAGATCCGGTTGTTGTTGACCGAGTTGTCCTTGAATTCCTGTTTGTTCTGGTAGGCGGAACTGAGACTGGTGGCGCCCAGTATGTCGGTGTAACCCAGCACCTGCGGACTGCCCACGCTCACCGTGGCATTGGCCTTGCGCTCTTCCGTGGTGTTGGCGGTACGCGCGGCATTGGTGTTCTCCACCAGCAGCACGGTCAGGGTATCGCCTACATAACGCGGGCGGCGATCCTCGAACAAGCCGCTCAGGGGGCGGGCGGAACCATTGGCGGGCTGGAAGATGGCGCCCAGGTTGTCCTGGCTGGGCGCCTGCGCCACCGGCGCGGCGGTGAGGGGGTGGCGGATGGCGGTATCGGGCGGGATCGTGCCGCAACCCGCCAGGAAAATCAGTGCTGCGGCGGCTTGGAAGTGGCGGTGCGTCATCATGGGCTCCTAAAACGATCTGCCCGGATTAAAGCTAGATTTGTGCCAGCTTCTGCAACATCTCGTCCGAGGTGGTGATGGCGCGGGAATTCAGCTCGTAGGCGCGCTGCGCGATGATCATGTTGACCAGTTCCTCGGCCACGTTGACGTTGGAGGACTCCACAAAGGACTGGCTCAGGGTGCCCATGCCATCGGTGCCGGGATTGGTGACCTGGGGCGCGCCGGAGGCGGAGGTCTCCAGGTAAAGATTGCCGCCCGTGGTCTGCAAACCGGCAGGATTGATGAAGGAGGCGAGTTGCATCTGGCCGATGGTGGTGGGGGCGCCGCTGCCGGGAGTGGTGATGGATACCGTGCCATCGTTGGCGATGGCCACCGTCAGGGCATTGCTGGGGATGGTGATGTTGGGCAGGACCGGATAGCCGGTGGCGGTCACGATCACGCCGTCGCTGTTGCGCTGGAACGAACCATCGCGGGAGTAGGCGGTGGCGCCGTCCGGCAACTGCACCTGGAAATAGCCGCGTCCGTTGATGGCGACATCCAGCTCGTTGCCCGTGGACTGCAAGGCCCCCTGGGTGTGGATGCGCTCGGTGGCGATGATGTGCACCCCCACCCCCAACTGGAAGCCGGATGGCAACTGGGTCTGGTTGGACGACTGCGCGCCGGGCTGGCGGATGGTCTGATACAGCAGATCCTGGAAGATCGCCCTGCCCTTCTTGAAACCGGTGTTGGCGCTGTTGGCCAGGTTGTTGGAAACCACGTCCAGTTGGCCCTGCTGGGCCTCCAGACCGGTACGGGCGATATGCAGCGAGCGCATCATGATTCGGGCTCCTTGTTAACTCATTCGCAACAGCTTGTTGGAGCTGCTGTCGTTGTCTTCCGCGGCGCGGATCACGCGCATGTTCATCTCGAACTGGCGTGACAGAGTGACCATGTTCACCATGGCCTCGGCGGGATTTACGTTGCTGGACTCCAGGGCGCCGGAGGCCAGCTCCACCGTTTCGTCGGCGGGGGCGTCGGCGCCGCCCTTCAGGCGGAACAGCCCGTCCTCGCCACGGATCAGGGCCTTTTCCTCCGGATTCACCAGCTTGATCCGACCGGCGATGGTGACGGCATTGAGCCCCTGCCCGGTGGGGATGGCGGAAACCGTGCCATCCGCCCCGATGCTGATGGTCTGGTCCGGCGGCACGGCCAGGGGAGAGCCATCCGCCAGGACATTGAGGCCGCTGGTGGTTTGCACGATGCCGTTGGGGCTGACCTCCAGGCTGCCCATGCGGGTGTAGGCCTCGCGACCGGCGGCGTCCTGCACCGCAATCCAGCCCTGCCCTTTCACCGCCACATCCATGGAACGCCCGGTGTGCTGGATGGCGCCGGGGGTGAAATCGGTCCCCGGCGTGGTTTCCAGGACAAAGGCGCGGGTCTTGGCGCCATCTCCCAGCACCGGCAGGGCGCGCATCACGCTGAGCTCCTGCTTGAACCCGTTGGTGGAGATATTGGCAAGGTTGTGGGTGGTCGCCGCCAGTTGGCGGGTGGTTTCCCGTGCGCCGGTCATGGCGATGTAGATCACGCGGTCCATGGCGATCTCTCCAGTTCAGCCATCAACCCATGTTGACCAGAACCTGGAGCAGGTCGGACTGGGTCTTCACGGATTGGGAGTTCGCCTGATACATGCGCTGGGCGATGATCAGATTCACCAGTTCGGAGGTCAGGTCCACGTTGGAGTTCTCCACGGAACCGGACTGGAGCACCCCGGCAATGCCCTCGCCGGGCTTGTTGGGGATCTCGGCGCCGGATTCATCCGTCTGCCCCCACTGGTTGCTGCCCAGGGAAACCAGGCCGTCCGGGTTGCGGAAGTTCACCAGCATCAACTGGGCGATGGGCTTGCTCTGGCCGTTGGAATACTGGGCGTTGATGGTGCCGTCCACGCCCACGCTGAGGGAGGTGAGCGAACCGGAAGCCTGGCCGTTGACGTTGACCAGGTGCACGCCAAAGTCGGAGGCGTACTGGGTCAACAGCGGGGCGGCATTGCCTGGATCTTTCAGGGTCAGGTTGATGCTCAGGGCATCCACATCCTTGGACAGGGGGATGGAGGTGGTTCCGCCCGGGATGACCGTGCCGCCGGTGACTGTGGCGATGCCGGTCGCGCTGTCGAACACCACCGTGCCGCCGGCAATCTTGAGGGTGCCGGAGTTGGAGGCGTTGCCGGCCAGGGTGACCAGGGTGCCGTTGGCAATGGTGACCTCGCCGCCCGAATAGGTGGTCTGCGTGCCACTGACCGTAATGGTGCTGCCGGTCTGGCTCAGGTTGCCGGCGATCAGGCCCGTCACGCGGCTGACTGCCGCACGGGTGTCCACATCCACGCTGCTTATTGTCAACAGGCCATTGGCCGGGGTGGACAGGCTGCCGTCTCCCGCAAAGGTCACTTGCCCCACGTCGTAGATGGGGTCGCCGTAATCGGCGCTGTCGGCGGTGGCGTACACGTCCCAGGTATTGGCGGTGCTCTTGGCGAAGTACAGGGTCAGGTCATGCTTGTCGCCGGAACTGTCGGTCACGGAAACGGTGGTGGAGTGGTTGTAGCTGTTGGCGTTGATGCCGGTGCTGGGCACGCTGGTCGTCGGGAAGGCCACCGAGGGAATGCTGGAGCGCTCGTCCAGGTTCAGGCCGATGCGCACCTCGTCCGTGGGTACGGCGGGAATCGGGGAGAAGTTCACCTGCACATCACCTTCACCCTCAAAACCCGTGATGTTGCCGGTGGCGTCCAGCAGGGAGCTGGTGTAGCCGCGTAACCGGGTATCTGTATTGCTGTTGAGATACCCGTCCTTGTCCAGGTGGAACTGACCATTGCGGGTGAAGGAGTAAGAGCCGCCATCGTTCAGCTTGAAAAAACCCTCGCCGTTGATGGCCACATCCAGCGGATTGTTGGTGGGAGTGATCTGGCCTTGCGAGAACTGCTTGGCCACGGCCAGAACCCGGGTGCCGATACCCACTTCGACCCCGCCGCCGCCGCCGCCGGAGGAATGGGCGAACACGTCGGCGAACTGCGCCTGACCGCCCTTGTATCCAACCGTGTTGGCGTTGGCGATGTTGCGGCTGATGACGTCCAGGTTGGTGCTGGCGCTGGAGAGACCGCTGAGACCTTGTTGGAATGCCATGGTGTGCTCCTTGGAAAACGAGGATTAGAAGAAGGCCTGGATCTGGCTCAACCCGCGGTTGCTGCCATCCGCCATCTGTAATTGCATGCCCGCGGCGCCGGTGACCACGCTGGCCACCGCCGTCAGGGCGTAACGCGTTGCTTCCACCGTCTTGCCATTGTTGGCGGCGGTGACGCTGTAGCTGTATTTGCCGTCCGGCAGGGCGTTGCCAAGGTCGTCCGCGCCTTCCCACAGGAAATCGCTGTAGCCGGCGCTCAGCTTGCCCAGATCACGGGTGCTGACCTTTTCGCCGTTGGCGTTGTAGAAGGTCACGGTGACGCGATCCGCCGCCGTCGCCAGGTCCACCCCGCCGAAGGCCTCGCCCTCCGCCAGGCTCACCGTATCCCCTTCCGCCATGACGGAATGGCCCACCAGACTGGCCGCCTGGAGGTTCTGGCTGGAGGTGAACAGGGTGGACAGACCCTCCATCGTCTTGCCCATCTTGTTCACGCCATCCACGGTGGAAATCTGCGCCAACTGGGAAGTCAGCTCCGCGTTGTCCGTGGGATTGAGGGGATCCTGGTTCTTCATCTGGGCCGTGAGCACGGTAAGAAACGGGGACTCCAGATCAGAGCTTTTCTTGGCGCTGCCGGTCTGCCCGTTGAGTTGGGAGATCAGGTCGGCGCTGGAGGTGGTGGCAACGGAACTGACAGACATGTTCTTCTCCTGCGATCCGGGTTAGGCCTGTGCCACGGCCAGCAGGCGCTGCATCAGCGTCTTGGCCGTATCCATGACTTCGGCATTGGTCTGGAAGGAACGGGTGGCGGAGATCATGTTGACCATCTCTTCCACCGGGTCCACGTTGGGGTAGGCGACGTAGCCCTTGTCATCCGCCAGAGGGTGCTTGGGGTCAAACACCAGGCGGGCGGGGGAGCTGTCTTCCACCACTTCTTTCATGTGCACGCCCTGGGCCAGGGGGTTGGCCGCATTCATGGCAACGGCCTGAAACACCACATGCTTGGCCTTGTACCCCTCGCCCGTGGAGCTATGGGCGGATTCGGCGTTGGCGAGGTTGGAGGCCACCGCGTTCAGACGCAGGGTCTGGGCGGTGAGAGCGGAACCGGCAATCTGGAAGACGGTGGAGAGGGCCATGCTTATCTCCCTTCGCCGGTGATGGCGCTGCGCAGCGTGCTGAAGGTCGAGGCGGCGCGGTCCATCAGAAACTGGTAGTGGAGGGCGTTCTCGGTAAAGTTGGCCCGCTCCACGTTCACATCCACGGTATTGCCGTCCAGGCTGGGTTGCAGGGCGGCGCGGTACTTGATCCTGTCGCCGGCTGCACTGGAGGCGCCGGCGGAACCGGAAACATCAAGGTGGCGGGAGGCAGTCCGTTCCATCTGCAAGCCCGCCCTGGCGGCGCCGGCGGCGCTGCGCAACGCGGTTTGGAAATCCAGGTCACGGGCCTTGTAGTTGGGGGTGTCGGCATTGGCCAGGTTGGCCGCCAGAATCTCCTGGCGCTGGCCGCGCAAAGACAGTGCGGTCTTCACGAAGGCGACTTCCTGGTCAATCTTGCTGAACATCCTGCGGCTCCTTTTCCGTCTTGGCGGGACGGGCAGGAGACTAAAAGCAACGCTCATGCCAACTGACCACAGCCCCGTAGGAGCCCGGCTGCGCCGGGCGAAAGCCGACAGACAAACGCAAAAACCAAGAAGGATGGAAGAGGTCTTGCCGTCCGCCCGGCAAGCGGGCGGCAACGCTTGCCGCCGGATCAGCCGGTTTCGACCCGGTTCCGCCCCGCGCGCTTGGCGCGGTACATGGCGGCATCCGTCCGCTCGATCAGCGCCGCTTCGCTCTCGCCAGGCAGGTGCTCGGCCACGCCGGCGCTGAAGGTGATCAACACCCGTTCGTTGTTATGCAGGAAGAATTGCTTGGTCAGTTCACGCTGCACCCGCAGCAGAACCTTGACCGCCTCTTCCAGATCGGTGTTGGGCAGCAGGATCAGGAATTCCTCGCCGCCGTAGCGGGCCAGACTGTCGGTAGGGCGCAGCAGGCTGCGGATCACGTCGGCGAGGTGACGCAAGGCGCGGTCGCCCGCCTGATGGCCCAGGCTGTCGTTCAGCTTCTTGAAGTGGTCGATGTCGAGCATGCTGATGGCCAGCCGGGTGTTCAGGCGCTCCGTGCGCGCCAGTTCCCGGCTGAAGGCCTCGTCCAGGCCGCGTCGATTGAGCGCCCCGGTCAACTGATCCTCGCGCACCAGGTTGGAAACCATGGCCAGTTCCAGCTCCATCTCGTGCATGCGTTCCTGGGCCTGTTCCGCCTGGGCGCGCGCCTCCACCAGATCCTGGTGACTCCTGCCCAAGGCATCCCGCATCCCGGCCATGTCCGCAGAAAGCCCCTCGACAATGTCGGACACCTCGGACAGCTCCGCAGCCTTGCCGATCCGCACGGAATACTCGTCGAAGCGGGCATGGAAGCCATCGGCATGCAGGGACATCTCGCCGACGCGGTCGATGAAGGTGGAGATCAGATTGCGCAGCTTTTCCTTGGCCTCATCCAAACCGCCCTTGAGCACGCCCTGTTTGAACGCCAGTTCGCGCAGGCCGCGCTCCGCTTCCAGCAACACCGCCGGCTGAAGATTGCCCTTGAGCAGGTTTTCCATGGCCGCCAGTTGCCCGGAGACCCAGGCCTCGTCCCCCACCAGCTCCCCGATATTGAGGAACAGCAACCCCACCAGCCGGCGCAACCCCAGGGTGAGGACAAAATCGTCTTCCGCCCGCAGCAACACCTCCTGCCAGACGTGGGTCCAGCGCCCCAGCAACTCCGCCGTCATGTCCGTGCGGGCGTCCAGATCGCGCGCCAGATCCGCGGCCATCGCCGCCACCTCGGGCCAGCGGGTGTCACAACTCTTGGCCAGCAGGTTCAGGTGCTCGCCCAACGCCCTCAGCATGGGGGAATGATCCGGCGCCAACGGCATCGCGACAGCCGGCGCGACCTCCGTTACCGGCGCTTCCGGCTCCGCAGCTTCCGCCTCACTGCCCTCGCCCCTGCCGCGCCCGGCCCAGGCGCGGGCCAGGGCGGCAAGCTTTTCCGGCAAGGCCTGTTCGTCGTTGCCGAAATTGATCAACACCCGGTCCAGCATTTCTTTCTTGCGGACCTGGGACAAACCGGTCTGGTGCAGTTCCCACTGGCGCAGCAGAGGGCGGATCACCTCCGGCCAGGGCTGCGACTCGGCAGGCGTCTCGCCGGAGGCCTCGATGTAGGCGCGTTTGTAGTGATCCGGAGTAGGAGAACGCTTCCGTTCAGACAGAAGGCGCATGGCCTCACGGGCAATATCGGCAGGTTGGCTGGGGCGTGACATGGGGAGGTAAACTGGCTGTGGACGGAATGGATACCACCGAGGATGCAAATACCATACCAGATTGTCGTAATAGCGGGGCTGCTGCTTGCCTTCGGTCTTCCTGGGCGCGTCCAGGCGGCGCAGGAGGATATGCCGGGGCTGCGCGCCAAGGCCGCGGCCTGGATGGAAAGTCGGGCGATGCGGGAACACCCAGGCGCCACCGCCCTGGTGGAAATGGGCGCCGCCGACAGCCGCCTGCATTTCCCCGCCTGCACCGCGCTTGAATTTCTTCTCCCCCCTTATTCCCGACTCTGGGCCAGCGGTTCTCTTGGCGTCCATTGCGCGGCGCCCCGGCCCTGGACCTTTTATCTCAGCTACCGGATGCGCCTGAGCGGCCCCGCCCTGACGGCCCGCAAACCCCTGGCCGCGAACCAGCCGATCAGCGCCGAAGACGTGGAAACGCGGGTTGTGGAATACGACCGCGCGCCTGCCGCCTACCTGACGCAACTTCCCGAGGGCGCCACGCTGACCCGACCCGTAAACCTCGGTCAGCCCCTGGCCCCGGAAATGCTGGTCATGCCGGAGGTCATCAAGACCGGCAAGCGCGTCACGGTGCGCTTTGCCGGCAACGGTTTTCAGGTCACCCATGAAGGCATCGCCCAGAACTCCGCACGCACCGGCGAGAGCGTGAGGGTCAAGGTCTCCTCCGGTCGGCTCGTCACCGGAATCGCCAGCGCGGATGGCGTGGTGGAAGTCAAACCCTGAGACGCCGCGTTGACGAATTCTAAAGTTGCCGAAACACCCGCCGATAATGGGTAAGTTACATATCGGGAGACTGAAGTGAAGATCGACACCACCCTTAAAAGCGCCGCCACCTCCGCCATCAAGGGGGCCAGATCCGTCAAGGGAAGCGCGGCCACCAGCTCCAGGAGCGCCGGCGCAGTGAGTGATTCGGTCGATCTCACCACGCAGGCCGCGCTCATGCAGCAACTCGAATCTGAACTCTCTTCCCTGGATGTCTCCAACCCGGCCAAGGTGGAATCCATCCGCAACGCCATCGCCGATGGCAGCTTCCATGTGGACGAAGAAGCGGTGGCCGAAGGCATGATCCAGGAAACGGTGGAAAACCTGAGCCATCAACTGCGCCGATGACCCCCCTGGAATCCGATCTTTCCGCACTGAGCCAGGCCATGACGATCTTCGTCAGCATCATGCGCGAGGAGGCCGAGGCCCTGGCGGCGGCGGATTCGGCGCGTCTGGACACCCTGTTGCCGCGTCGCGGCGAGGCTCAGGCGCGCATCAGCCAGAGCTGGCAGAACCTCACTTCCCGCCTGAACCTGCCCGCCCATACCGCAATGGCCGAACTCCGCCAGCACGTCTTTCCCGGCCAGGCCCCGGAATCCTGGTCCCACCTGGAGAAACTGGCCCAGGAAGGCAGCCGCCTGAATCAGGTCAACAGCCAGTTGATCGACGAGCAGATGCGCCGCACCCAGGCGGCCCTCCAGGTGCTGCACAATGCCGCCTCCCGGCGCGGCCTGTACGGCTCCGACGGGCGCATCGCCAACGTACTCAACACCTCACGAAACATAGACACCGTATGAGCACCCTGAATCTGATCGTATCCGGCATGAGCTGCATGGGCTGTGTGAACAGCGTCAAGCGTCTGGTCTCCGCCCTCCCCGGCGTCGCCGGCGTGGAAGTGGACCTGGCCTCGGGCCGGGTGGAAGTACTCCACGACCCGGCCCAGGCCAGCGTCGAACTCATCCGCCAGACCATCGCAGGCGGCGGCTATCAGGTCAGCGGCTGACCCGCCGCCCGACCTACCAGCTCACCTCTCCCCCGCTCTCCCTGGTCAAGGCTGCCAGATAGGCGGCGTGGGCCTCTTGCTCCGCTGCATCCGCCCGAATCACTGACAACGGCCCTTTGCGAACCGGCATCTTCACTGCCGCCGCACCGGGGCTGCCCAGGTCGATGCCCAGGGTCTCCTGGCCGCGGGTCATGGCCAGATACACCTCCGCCAGCAACTGGGCGTCCAGCAAGGCGCCGTGGTAGTGACGCCCGGAGTTGTCCACCAGGTAGCGCTTGCACAAGGCGTCCAGGTTGTTCTTCTGGCCCGGGTGCATCTGCTTCGCCAGCTTCAGGGTGTCCAGCACGGTGCACCGGCTGGCCACCGTCCCCTCCTCCAGCCGGGCCAGTTCCGCATTGAGGAAGCCCACGTCGAAGGGGGCGTTGTGGATCACCAGTTCCGCCCCGCGCACGAAGTCGAGAAACTCCTTCGCCACCTCGGCAAAGCGAGGCTTGTCGGCCAGAAACTCGACCGAGAGTCCGTGCACCGCCTGGGCGCCGGCGTCGATCTCACGCTCCGGGTTGAGGTAGACGTGGAACACCCCGCCGGTCTGCTGGCGGTTGACCACCTCCACCGCCCCGATCTCGATCACCCGATGTCCCTGGCTGGGCTCCAGGCCGGTGGTTTCCGTATCCAGCACGATCTGGCGCATTACCTGTCTCCTCGCAGCGCGCTCGCCACGCCTTCATTGGCGAGCGCATCGGCGCGTTCGTTTTCCGGGTGGCCGGCATGGCCCTTGACCCATTGCCACTCGACTCGGTGCCGCGCCACCTCTTCCGCCAGGGCGCGCCACAGATCCTGATTTTTCACCGGACTGCCGCTCGCGGTGCGCCAGCCCTTGCGTATCCAGCCTGGCATCCACTCCGTAATGCCCTGCATGACATAGCGCGAATCGGTATGGACGCGCACCGGACAGGCCCGCTTGAGGGCGCGCAGTCCCTCGATCACGGCGGAGAGTTCCATGCGGTTGTTGGTGGTCTCGCGCTCGCCGCCGCACAGGGTCTTTTCCACCCCGTTGAAGCGCAACAGCACGCCCCAGCCGCCGGGGCCGGGGTTGCCCTTGCAGGCGCCATCGGTAAACAGTTCTACGGTTTTTTCTTCACTCATGATGTCTGATGGGGCGGGGCCGGCGGCGATCCGCCCGTGTCGTTGGTGCGTTGTATGGACTGCCGGGGTGCGGCGGACCAGGCCGGTCGCGTCAGCCATCGGCCTTCGCGTCGGGGCAGGATCAGGCGCATGCCATGCACCCGCTTCACCGCATGCAACTGGTACACGCCGCCCCCGAGCGCCCACCAGCGGTCTCCCGCCGCTTCCAGAAAGGCGAAACGCTCCAGCCAGGCGGCGCGGTTGATGGGTGGCGCGTAACAGGCCATGCGTCCCCCTATCAGTTCAAATCCCAGCAGGGCGAGCCAGTCTTTCAGGCGCGTCAGGTGAATGAAGCGCCCGTTCCAGGGCCAGGCGGTTTCCTGCCGACGCAGCAGGCGACGCGCACCCCAGAGGCTGAGGGGGTTGAAGCCGGTGATGAGCAGCCGCCCTTCCGGACGCAACACCCGCTCCGCCTCGCGCAGGGTCTGGTGCGGGTTCTCGCTGAACTCCAGCACATGGGGCAACGCCACCAGATCCAGGGACTGGCCGGCCAGAGGAAGCTGTTCCGGCTGGCAGCGCAGACCCCCCTCATCCAACGCGGCGCAGAAACGCTGCGGCATGCGATTGGCGCGCAGGAAATCCACGCCGCAGGAGCCGATCTGGACCGCATTGAAACCGAACAGGTCCGCACTCACGGCGTCGAACCAGTCCTGCTCGCGCATAAGCATGTACTTTCCCAAATCGGTCTCAAACCAGGCTTGCATGGCTCCTCATCCTCCGTTGCGGGGGCGGCGCATTGTCCGCCACGGGGACCGAAGCGGCTACCCGCCGCTCCAAGGCATTGCCGAACTGGCGCGGGCGCCTGTCCAAAGCTAGCCTCAAAGCAGGCGCCCCTTGTTCGACAAGGGACTTTCTCCGGGGTCGGCGGGGCGCGCTTCCTGCCTGTGCAACATGTGGAGCCCATCATGAAAGCGTGGATTACCTTACTGCTTGTCCTGCTGGCCGGCGCGGTCTCTACCGTCGCGGCGCAGGGTGTGGACTGGGTAGGCCTGATTCGATCCGGCCAGACCTTCCAGGTCGTGTTCGACGTGGCCCCCGGCAAGTTTCAGGACCACGGCGCCATCGCCCCCGCCTCCCCCATGGGTACGCTCAAGGGCGGCGATACCTACACCGTGACCTACGGCGCGCAGGGCTGGAGCGTCACCGGCTTCAATCAAGGCACGGGCGCACCGGGAACCTGGAGCTACAAACCGGGCCGCCCCGAGGACCATGATCTCGACCTCTGGGGACGTCTGTACAAGTTCAGCGATAGCGGCGAGGTGTTCGACACCCAGTACGGTCTGGTGGGTCACCTGACCCTGGCCGCTGCGCCGCCGCCCCCTCCCCCGCCGCTGCCGGACCCGAACCTCGGCAACAACCCCGGCTTCACCACGGGCATCAGCACGGAGCCCATCCTGTGGAGCACCACCGCGAGCCAGTACGTCAACCGCAAGGGACAGACCCTCGGCTTCCTCTGCCCGCCCGGCGGTAAAGCCTCCGACCGGCTCTGGGGCACCGGCTACTACACGGAAGACACCTCCATCTGCACCGCTGCGGTCCATGCCGGCCTGATCGGGTTTGCCTCCGGGGGCGTGGTCACGGTCCAGATCCAGTCCGGGGCCAATTCCTACAGCGGGTCCACCCGCAACGGCCTGACCAGTAAAGACTACGGCCCGTGGCAGGGCAGCTTCTCGTTCGTCGGCGCCCCGCCTTCCACCTTCACCACCCTGCCCCAGGGCGGTATCCACTGGAGCAGCACCGCCAAGGATTTGCGCGGCAGGAACGGGCAGCGTTACGCCTACCACTGCCCGCCGGGCGGAAGTTTCGGCTCCATCTGGGGCAGCGACCTCTACACCGACGATTCCTCCGTCTGCACGGCGGCGGTGCATGCCGGCGTCCTGTCCCAGGTTCACGGCGGCTCCGTGGTGATCGAGATCCGACCCGGCTCCAGCGCCTACCGGGGCAGCGCCCGCAATGGCGTCTCCACCGCGAATTACGGCAACTGGGGCGGCAGCTATGTGGTGATCGGCGCGCAGTAGCCCGGCGAAGCTACTTCACCGTCAAAAACACCGCGTCCAGTTCCTGACCCTCCGGCGACAGCAGGCGGATGCGGTGCGCGCCGCGCCGGGGGGGCCAGAGCAGGTCGCCCCCCGGCTCCAGCCATTCTCCTTGCGCCGGCTGCTCGTCCACCTGCCAGACCGCTCCGACCCGGGGCGGGCGCGCCTGGAAGCGCACCTTCTGCCGCTCCGGCGGGATGTCCGGGTCCAGCGCCAGCACGGCGCCGTTGCCCGGTCCATGGATGCGCGTTGCCGCCCCTTGCGCCAGGCTGAACACCGTCTGCCCCGTACCCGTCAGAAACAGTTCGCTCCGGGGCGGCTCGAACGCCGGTTCGAAACGCACCGGCAGGGTTTCCAGGCCCGGCGGCGCCTTGGGCGCGGTTTCGGGCCGGCTTCCGTGCAGGCGGTTGATGATGGCCTGCCACACCGGCGCGGCCCCGGTCACGCCCGAGACCTCGTGCATGGGCGCGCCCGAGGCGTTGCCCACCCACACCCCCACCGTGTAGCGGGGGGTGTAGCCCACGGCCCAGTTATCCCGCATGTCCTTGCTGGTGCCGGTCTTCACCGCCGCCCAGCCCAGAGTGGTCAGGGGGCTGTCCAGGCCGAAGGTCAGGGCGCGCGCCGCCGGGTCCGCCAGGATGTCGCCGATGAGGTGGGCGCTCTGGGGCGTAAAGACGCGGCGTGAGGCCTTCTCCCTGCCCTGGCGGGCAAGGGGCATCCCGCGCCAGACGCCGCCGTTGGCCAGCGCGCGATAGGCGTTGGTCAGCTCCGCCAGGGTCACTTCGGCCCCGCCCAGGGCCAGGGCGTAGCCGTAGAAATCCGTGTCCTGGTCCAAGGTCGTCAGGCCCAGGTCCAGCAGGCGCTGGTGGAAGATCTCGGTTCCCGTCAACACCAGGGTGCGCACCGCCGGTACGTTGAGGGAAGCGCCCAGGGCGGTGCGTACGCTTACCCAGCCCTTGAAGTCCCGCTCATAGTTTTGCGGGACGTACTGGCCGCTGGGGGTGTCCAGGGCCAGGGGGCTGTCTTCCAGCGGCGAGGCGGCGGTGAGCAGGCGGGATTCCAGGGCCAGTGCATAGAGGAAGGGCTTGAGGGTGGAGCCGGCCTGACGCCGCGCACCCACGCCGTCCACCTCCGGCGCGGCGGAGGTGGCGTCGCTGGAACCGACATACGCCAACACCTCGCCGGAACGGTTGTCCAGAACGATGGCTGCGCCATCCTCCACCTGCCGTCCCGCCAGTTCCGCCAGTTGCCGGCGCAGTTCGCCCAACACGAAGCGTTGCAGGCCCGCGTCCAGGCTGGTGCGCACGCTCTGGCCCGGCTTCAGTTCCAGGCGACGGGCGTAGTGGGGGGCGAGCTGCTCCCCCATCTCCAGCCGTGGCGTCCCGCTTAGACGGGACCAGGCCAGGGAGGTGATGCGGCGACAGTCCGGCTGGGGGGCGTCCAACTGGGCGGCGACGCCGCAGGCGCGTTTCGCCACCACCGCCGGTTTGGCGTTGGGGCCGCGCAGCAGCGCCGCCAGCAGGCTGGATTCCGCCTTGTCGAGACCGGAGGGGTGTTTGCCGAACAGGCCCAGCGCCGCCGCGCGAATGCCGGCCAGTTCACCCCGGAAATTCACCCGGTTGAAGTACGCCTCCAGGATCTGCTGCTTGGTCCAGTAGCGCTCCAGATCCTGGGCCGCGCGGATCTGGAGCCATTTCTGCGCCAGGGTGCGCCCTTCCGCCCCGCGCGCCAGTTCCGGGTCGAGCAGACCGGCCAGTTGCATGGTCAGGGTGGAGGCGCCGCGCCGGCTGCCGTGGGAAAGGTTGTCCCACACCGCCGAGACCATGGCGCGCCAGTCCGTGCCGCCGTGCTCCAGAAAACGCTTGTCCTCGGAGACGATGAGGGCGTTGATCATGGCGGGGGAAAGTTCGTCCAGCCGCACCCAGGGCAGGCGACGCACGCTGGGGTCCGCCCGCACGGTCTGCAACAGTGCGCCGTGGCGGTCCAGCACCCAGGCTTCGGAGGGACGGTGGGCGGCCTTGATGCCGGCAAAACCGGGCGGTGCGGCGTGAACGGGCGTGAGCAGGAACAGCCCCAGAAGCAGCCCCCCCATGCCACGGCGGACGCGCCCTGACGCCTGCGAGGAACGCCTGCCGACGCAACGCGCCAGGATTGAGCAAGGATTCAGGCATCGCCTTGCGACGTTCAGGTTCATCGACACCCCCCATGACTTCGGGCCGGCGATGCCGGGCTAGGCCTGCATCCAACCCCTGTGCAGGAACGGGCGCGAGTATAGGGGCGGCATCAGAACGGCGCAGGGGCCGGGCAGCCGGACGAGCCGGAGCCAAAGAGGTAGCCGGATGCAGCGCAGCGGAATCCGGGGAATTTCGCGGTGCGATCCCGGATTCCGCTGCGCTCCATCCAGGCTACGAATCTACGAATCTCCGGCAGGCAGCCGGTTCATGCCGTTATCAGCGCCTCGAAGCTCTCCGACGGCATGGGGCGGCCATGCAGATAGCCCTGAACCATGTCGCAGCCCAGTTCGCGCAGGCGCTGCATCTGGCTGGGACGCTCCACGCCCTCGGCCACGACCTTCAACCCCAGGCCGTGCGCCAGGGCGATGACTGCGGTGGAGATGGCGGCGCTGTCCCGGTTGGTTTCGATGTCGGCGATGAAGGAGCGGTCGATCTTGAGGGCGTTCAGGGGGAAACATTTCAGATGGGCCAGGCTGGAATAGCCGGTGCCGAAATCGTCCACCGAGATGTGCAGCCCGGAGCGGCTGAGTTCATCCAGCACCGCGGCGGTCTCCTGCGGGTTGTGGATGAGGCTGCTCTCGGTGATCTCCAGCTCCAGCAAATCGGGCGGCAGATCAAAGTCGGCCAGGGCGGTGCGGACGGCCTCCAGCACATTGCCCTGGCGGAACTGGCGCGGCGACAGATTGATGGCCACCCGCACCACCGGGAGGCCCGCATCGCGCCAGTCGCGCAACTGGGCGCAGGCCTGGCGCAGCACCCAGACTCCGATGGGAACGATCAGCCCGCTCTCTTCCGCCAGGGGGATGAAGTCGATGGGAGAGACCAGTCCGCGTTGCGGATGCCGCCAGCGCAACAACGCCTCCGCCGCCAGCACGCGCCCGCTCGTCACCTCGATCTGGGGTTGGTAGTAGAGCAGGAGTTCGTCGCCCTTCACGGCATTGCGCAGGTCGTTTTCCAGGCGCAGGCGGTCCATGGCGTCGGCGTTCATCTCCTGGGCGTAGAAGCGGAAGGCGCTACGGCCCGCCTCCTTGGCGCGGTACATCGCGGTATCGGCGTTCTTGAGCAGGGACGCCACGTCCCGCCCGTCTTGCGGATACACGCTGACGCCGATGCTCGCGCTCACCGTCAGCTCATGTCCGCCCACGGGGGCCGGCAGGTTGATGGCGGCGATCAGGTTGTTCAACACCTGGCCGATGTCGTTCTTGTTCTGGAGGTCGGTGAGGACGACGACGAATTCGTCGCCGCCCACCCGCGCCACGGTGTCCGTCATGCGCACCGATTCCCGCAGACGATGCGCCAGGGTGACGATGAGGGTGTCCCCGGCGGCGTGCCCCAGGCTGTCGTTGATGTTCTTGAAGCGGTCGATGTCGATGAACAGGATGGCCACTTCCTTGCGCATGCGGTCGGCAAAACCGATGGCCTGTTCGACACGGTCATGCAGCAGGTTCCGGTTGGGCAGGCCGGTCAGGCTGTCGTGGGTGGCGATGTGGAGCAGATGCTCCTCGGCCCGCTTCCGTTCCGTGATGTCGTTCTGGACGCCGACAAAATGCGTCACCGCCCCATCCTCGGCCCGCACCGGGGCTACATACAACTCGTTCCAGAACAGGCTGCCGTCCTTGCGGTAGTTGCGCAGGGTCACGCGCACATCCGTCTGCTCCTCGATACGCTGTTGCAGCATCAGGATGCCGGGCTGGAGTCGGTCGTCGCCATGCAGGAAGCGGCAGTTGCGGCCCAGGACTTCCTCCGTCCTGTAGCCGGTGATGCGCTCGAACGCCGGGTTGACGTAGACGATGGGGTTGTCGGGCTGCTGGCAATCCGTGATGACGATGCCGTTGCCGCTGGATTCAAGCGCGCGCCGGGCCAGGAGCAGGGATTCCTCGGCGTGCTTGCGGGCGCTGACGTCGCGCGCCACCGCCACCAGCATGGGTTGCCCCTCGGAGCGAAACGCGCGCAACGCCACTTCCACCGGGAACAGGCTGCCGTCCTTGCGGCGGTGCAGGGTCTCGATGCGCCCGGAACGGTGCGGCGCCTTCACGATCTGTTCAAACCGGCGCGCCAGTTCCGCCTCATCCAGCAGCGGCTTGATCGCAGCGGGGCCCATGCCCAGCAACTCCCGGCGCGAATAGCCCAGAACCTTGCAGGCCGCCTCGTTGACGTCCACAAAGCGCTGGCTGGTCTGGTCGATCAGGAAAATGGCGTCCTCCGAGACATCCAGAGCGGTGCGAAAACGCAGGAGGCTCTCCTCGACGCGCACGCTCTCGGTCTCGTCTTCCAGTTGAATGATCAGAGTGCGCGCCTCATCCATCCGGGTGGAGGACAGGGTCACGGCGTAGATGCGTCCGCCGCGATCCGGCATCGGCCCCAAAGTCATGGTGCGGGGCGCGGGGTCATCCCCTGTCAGCACCTGACGGGCCAGGCCGGCCAGAGCGGCGCCGGGCAGCAGGAGATCCAGCGTCATGCCCTGCGTTGATGCCGCCCCGTCCACGCCCAGCATCTCGCACGCGGCCAGGTTGACCGTGCGCACACGCAGTTCCTCATCCAGCACCATCAGGCCGCAGGGCATGGTGTGGATGATGTGGTCGGCGTAATCGCGCATCTCCCGCAGGGCCTTGTAATCGGCCTCGAAATAGCTGTCCAGGGCGAGCCCCATGTCGAACAGGACCAGCTTCAGCAGGGAGTCGTTCAGCTCCAGGAAGCGCGCGCCATCCCCGTCGCATTGCTCCCAGATCAGGGGCAGCAGACCGGACAGATACTTGCGGTAAGCGCCGATGTACCACTTGGGTTCCAGCCCCACATGCTGGTGCACCCTGCCCACGCGCAGACGGTCGGCGACATAGTCCGCGCCGTAATCGCCCTCGGTCAGACGGCTGAAATACTGCGCCTGGGTGCGCTTCAGGCGCTCCAGGCTGTCCTGGTCCGGCAATAAGGTCTGAAGGCGGGGGAATTGAAACAGGTGATCGTAAAAACGCTGGACGAAGCTGTCTTCCGAGGCTTGCAGCACGGCATGCAGCCGGCTCAGCCGCTCGGCGTCCGCATCCGTGAACTCCAGAAAGGTCTTGCGCTCGGCCACCTCCGCAGCGTCGGGCGCAGCACCCACGGCCCAAGGCATGGCGTGAGTCATGCTCCCTCCGCCCGGCGCACAGGAAAACCCGGCAGCCGCCTGCACATTCCAAAACCACTCAAAACCACGCCGACAACCCGCATATCCGTCTCGCCAAGAAACAAAAAACCGGTCAACGGGGTCTGGGTTGCCTTGGGCGAATGGTACGGCGAAATACCCTATCTAATTGATGTGATATCCGTACCAACGCCGGTTGAACCTAGAATCAACACGCTGCACCAACCTTTCTCGCCATGTCCTCCACACGCATCCTTCTGGTCGAAGATGACCCTGTCGCCGCCTTGTTGGTGGAGGATTTGTTGCATGCAGAGGGACTCGAATGCATCGGCGTCGCCGCCAACGGTGCGGAGGCGATTCGTCTGGCGACCGCCCGCCAACCCGATCTGGCGATCCTAGACATCGTTCTGCCGGGCGGCATGGATGGCATCGAAACCGCTCATGCCCTGGCAGGTCTGGGCGCAATCAAGGTGCTCTACCTGACCTCCAGCACGGACGAGGCGACCTTCATCCGCGCCCGCGCCACCGCGCCCGTGGCCTACATCGCCAAACCCTTTGCCGATGTCGAGGTCAGGCAGGCCATCACGGTAGCGCTCGACCGGCTGGCCCTGGAACAACGCCTGGAGACGCTGGTGGCCGAACGCACCGCCGATCTGGTCGCGGCCCTGCACGACAGCCGCGAGATCAGCACCGCGGTGGGACTGCTCATGGCGCGTCACGGCGTTGGCCCCGAAGAGGCCTTTGCGCGCTTGCGCCAGCAGGCGCGTAGCGAGCGCCAGCGCGTGGCCGATCTGGCCCGCGCCCTGATACGCGACGTCAACGCTTCTTAGACCCCTGCTTCAAGCCAGAGCCTCACGCACAACTTCTGGATGTTTCTTGGCGATGCGGATAAGCGCCTGAGCGGCGCCAGAGGGAGAGCGACGGCCTTGCTCCCACTCTTGGAGTGTGCGCTTCGAGATACTTAGCGCCTCGGCAAACTGTGCTTGAGACAAGCCAGTGCTTTGGCGCGCTTGAACAACGTCATTGGGTTCGATCTTTGTAATGCGGGCCGCTTGGGCTGCCTTCATTTCTCGCACAGACTGAAGAAGCTTTAGGCCAAGGGCCTCGCCAGCAGAAATGCGCTTAACGGTTGGGGTTCGGCTAGCCATTTTCAATTTCCTTTCGAACTGCCTTGAGTAGATGACCGGGAATGTCGTCTCTCATGGATTTTGGGTACATGAGGAGCAACCAAATCTCTCCAGATGGCAACGAGTGAAGTAAATGACCCGAACGCCGCCACCTCTCAATTTTGTTGGATGGTTAGGCACACTTGCTTTGTTTGCCTTCCGCTGATACGGCCACTTTACCAGAGGTAGTTTGCAATAAATTTATCTCCCATGTAGCGCAGAGTCGGTTTATTCTTCTTTATTTCCCAGTCTGCTGGAACATGACCGGAACCACCAAAAGTCCAATAACCACAGACCGCAAATAGAGCGCTTATCGTCCAGCCCCTCTCAAATGCAGCTCAGGCTTACAAATCACTGGGTTTTAGTCCGGTATGTTTTGAAATTCTGGAAAGCATACGGGGTCCAATTTCTTCGCCGTCGTGGAACGCAAATATGAAATCAGGCCAACCGACACGAGACAATGTGCGATGCGAACCGGATTGCCGTTTGATTTCCCAACCAATACCGAAGAGAGCGGCAAGAATGCGCTTGGCCTTTGTCGAAGGCCACTGGCTCATGCTGCAACGAGTTCAATGCTGATTGGCATAGGACGGTTTTCGCCGATTTCGATACGTTCGGCAAGTGCGCGAAGCGCCAATGTTTCGGCTTTAGCCATAGCTTCATCGGCGGTGGCGCCGTAAGTAAGTACACCAGGGATTTCAGGTACTTCCGCCAGCCATCGACCATCAGCTTCGCGTTCATACTCAAGGTGGAAATTCATGACATCTCCAGTGAATGGGAACAGTGGTTAATTTTACGCCCGCGAACAAAAGATGCCCAAATCGGGATAGGAAGAAGCCTCACGATCCTCCTTCCCACACCAGAGGACGAACGGGTCACATGACGCCAAAGCCAGGGCAGGAGTCTTCGACAGTCGCCGCGGTCCGTGGACGGACCTTACTGGTGTTCCACGCTTCGCGCACGCTTACTCCACGCTTGCGCAGTTGCCGGTAGCCCGCCGTACCCCATTGTTTCCCGCTCGTCCCGAATGCATCACACCTCCTATCTGGTTTTTGTTCATCGCCCGCCTTCGGATTGGGCGCACCGATAGCCACCGCCTCACGACAGCGCACATGCCTCACGGCCCCACCTCCACCGCCTCAATCGGCGTCTCGCCGAACCTCTCGGGCGCGTACATGGCCTCGACCCGTGCGGGCGGCATCTGGAAACGGCCTTCGTTGTTCAGGCGCAGGGTGTATTCCACGCTGAAGCGGCCCTTGGGCACGAAACGGTAGTAGGCGCGGAAGCTGTCGTGGGTGCGCTCCTGGTGGTCGGGCGCGACCCCGGTCGGGCGCTTCTCGTCTGCGGCCAGAAGCGCCGAATCGCCGCCCAGGGCGGAACCGAGCAGGGTCGCCCCGGCGGGGATGGGGTCCAGCAGCGCCACCCAGCCCATGTCAGCCTGGGCGTCCACCTCCAGCCGCACCCGCAGCACGTCGCCGCGCGACCAGCGCCCCGGATGACGCTGCTCGATGGCGCTGACTTCGCGCGTGATGCGGTAGCCGGCGGCAATGGGTGCGCGCAACGGGATGGCGGCCTGGCTGGAGAGCGTGACCCAGGGACGGCCCGCGCCCTGGTGCGCGACTTCCAGGTTCTGGCGCGCCGGGGGCCAGGGCAGCAGGCCCTGTGGGGCGGGTTTCAGCCCGCCGGGTTGGCTGCCTGAAGCCGGCCCTGCATTCCAATCCCGCGTCACCGCCTCGCCGCCCAGACCGGCCCGCGTCACCCCGCCCACGGTCTGCGTCTCCAGCCGCTCGGAGAAGCGCCGCGTCGCCAGCACGCCCCAGGCGTTGGCCACCGTGGTGTTCCAGTGGCCGCGCTGCTGGCGCGCCAGACTGCCGCGCATGAGCCGGCCCAGGTCCGCCGCCGCCCAGTCGCCGCCTTCGAAGGCGCTCAGGATCAGGCGGTTGGCGTTGACGTCGCCGTTCACCATGAGCCACCACCAGGCGTCGCTGCGTTCGCTGGAGAAGCCCAGTGCCGTGCCGGACAGGTCCAGGCGCGCGCGCAGGATCTGGCGCGCCTCCGCCAGCCGCGCATCCCGCCCGGCCAGATGGGGGCTGCGTTGCAGGATGCCGATCCAGTCCAGCACTGCCGAGGTGGGCCACAGGTTGGGGGTGAGCGAGAAGCTGTCCAGCCACGCGGCCTCCGCCTTGCCTTCCGGGGTGCGGGTCAGGGCGTCGATGGCGGCCAGCTTGCGCACTGCCAGGTCCGCCGTGGCGAGGGGGGCGTCGCGCCGCAACCGGCCTTCCACAAAGGCCTTCAATCCCTCGCTCATGCGTTGGCGCAATTCGTCCGGCAGGGCCAGTCCCGCCTCGCTGGACAGGCTCAGGAGGTAGGCGGTGAGGGTGTCGCTGCCGTCTTTCATGGCGGGCCAGTATTTCGCCAGGCCGTCGCCGTCCAGGTAAGCCGGCAAGCGGGCGACGAGGCTCTTCCAGCGCGCCGCGTCGCTCAGGGCGACGGCCTGCGAGGTCTGCTGCTCCAGGCAGGTGAAGGGGTAGCCCTCCATGTATTCGCGCACCCCGGCCAGGTCGCCCGCCAGCTTGGCCTGGAACCGGACGGCGATGCCGCCGCGCCCCGGCAAGGCCGCCGCCGGACGCTCCACCGGTACGGCGAGGGGGGCGTCCACCTGGGCGAGGGTGGCCTGGAAGGTGCGCACGGGCACGGCTTCCTGCACCGTCTGATGAATGCGCAGGCGGTCTTTCGCCGCGCCGCCGCGCTCCTGGGCGCTGACCTCCCAGGTGAGCCGCGCCCCCGTCGGCGCGTCCACCGGCAGGGCAATCTCCCTGCCCTGGCCGGGGGCCAGGGTCTCGCTCGCGGCGGGCAGTTCCATCCAGGCCTTGCCGCCATCGCCGGAATGGCGCGCGGACAGGTCTACCGTCATCTCCCGTTCGCTCACGTTGCGCAGGGTGAAATAGACCTTGAGCCGATCTCCTTCCCGCACCAGGGGGGCGGCGCCGGAGAGAAGTTGCAGATCCTGCGTCACCGGCAGGGCGGTCTGGCCCGTGCCGAAGCGCCCTGCCCCGGCATTGGCCACGGCCACCACGCGGAAGGTGGTGAGGCTGTCGTTGAGGGGGATCTCCACCTCGGCCTCGCCCTTTTCATCCAGTTTCACGCGCGCCTGCCAGAACACGCGGGTGTCGAACAATTCGCGCGCGCTGCTGCGACCGCCGCCGCCGCCCGCGGGCACGGCCTTGCGCCCGTAGTGGCGCTTGCCCACCACCTGCATCTGCGCGGTGCTCGTGGTCACCTGGATGCCGCGCCGCTGCATCATGGCGTCGAGCAGTTTCCAGGAGGCGTTGGGGGCCAGTTCCAGCAGGCCCTCGTCCACCGCCGCCAGGGCGATCTCGCCGTTCTTGGGCGTACTGCCGTCGGGGCGGCGCACCTGTACGCGCACCCTGGCCTTTTCGCGCGTCTGGTAACGGGTCTTGTCGGCCTGGAGCTTGACCTCCAGGGCGTAGCCGGACCAGCCGACCTGGATCTCGCTCATGCCCATGCGGAAGGCGGGTTTGCCCAGGTCCACCATGGCGGTGGGCTGCACCCCGGCCACGCGCCCGCGCACGGCGAGGGCGGAAATGAACACGTTGGGGCCGTATTCCGGCTTGATCGGGACTTCGATTACCGGCTTGTCGCGCCGCACCTGGGTCACCCAGGCGTCCAGCACGCCCTCGCGCTCCACGCTCACCAGTACGCTCGCACTCTCGAACGGCATGCGCAGGTGGAAGCGCGCGGTCTCGCCGATCTCCAGGCGGCGCTTTTCCGGGATCAGGTCCATGCGGTCGTTATCGGAGGCGTCCGCCCAGCCGTCGCCTTCGGGAACCCAGACCTGTTGCTGGGCGTAGCTGGCGTTGCCGTCGGCGTCGCGCGCCTCCGCTTCCAGGATCAGGTCGCCGCCTGCCGGGGCGCGGGCCTCGCAGAAGTAGACGCCGCGCGCGTCGGTGCGGCCCGCGCAGGCGTCGCCCAGGGGTTTGATCTCCTCGCTGTGCTCGTAGGCGTAGAAGCCGCCGATCACGCGCTTGCGGTAGGAATACCAGTCGCGCTTGAAGAAGCGCGCCTTCATGGCCACGCCCGCCATCGGCTTGCCCGCCGGGTCGAGGGCAAGGAGGCGGAAACGCTGGCTGTCCTTCGACTGCACCCAGGAATCGGGCTGCACCCCGGCCAGCACCCTGGCCGGGTACAGCGGTACGCGCGCGGCGGCGCTCTTCACCTCGCCGTTGGCGTCGCGGTATTCCGCCTCGGCGCGCAGCAGGCGCGGGGTATCCAGGGGCGGCAGCTCGTCCCAGCCGGCGCGGCCCGCGCCGCCGCCGTCCAGGGTCAGGCGCTGGGTCTTGAGCGGGGTGACGTTGCCATCCACGGGCGCGCCCTCCTCTTCCTCCACGTCGTAGCGGTCAATCTGCCATGCGTCGTGCGGACGTCCCGGTTTGACCCGCCCGTTGGCGATGCTGGCGTCCTCGTACTCGGGGAAGCTCACCTCCAGGGGGTGCAACTGGCCGCGCAGGGTGACGCCCAGACGGCTGGCTGCACCGCCGGCCAGATAGCTGACCTGCATGTCCAGGTGCAGCGCCCTGGGGTTTACCGCCAGGGCCGGACCCGATAGCCGCGCCTTCATCGCAGGCAGGCGGAAGGCGGCCACGCGCAGGCTGCCGGCGGTGAGTTCCTGCGTTTCCTTGCCCCCTTTCAAGGTGTGCGTCACGACGATGTCCCAGGTTCCCTGCTTGATCTCTTTGGGCAGGCTGTAGGCGATCTCGGCGATGCCCTGGCCGTCCCAGCTCACCGGCAGCTTGATCTCGTCGTCGCTGCCGCGATGACGCAGGATCACCTGGCGTCCCAGACGCTCCTTTTCCACGAAGGCGAAGCCGTTGGCGCGCTTGCGCCGCACCAACAGCTTGATGCCCGCTTCCTCGCCCGCCCGGTAGAGCCCCCGGTCCAGCACGGCATGGGCCAGCCAGGGGCCGCGCCAATCGTCCGTGAACAGGTTGAAACGCCAGGGGGAGATGCCCTCATTCCAGCCGGAAAGGGTGAAGGAGAAGTCCTCCCCCTTGCTGGCGGTGACAAAAAACTCCTTGTTCCAGTCGTCCAGACAGCCGGGCAGCTTGTCCTGCTCGGGCAGGGGCCGGTGGATGCGCCAGAGGCCCTGGGCGTCGGTCTTGCCCTGAACATGGATCGCGCCGCCGCAATCCCGCACCGCCACCTCGGCCTCCGCCACCGGCTTGGCCCCGTCCAGGCTGGTGACCCAGACCAGGGAGGTTTCCGCGCCCCGCTTGAAGTGCACCGCCATGTTGGTCACCAGGGCGGTGGCGCGCACGTGATAGGGACTGGGTTTGTCCAACAGCGCCGCCCCCAGCGTGGGGCTGGACACTTCGACGATGTGGAAGCCGGCGCCTTGAAGGGGGATGCCGATCACCTCGGTCTCCCGCTCGGGCAGAGGCTTGGGCAGGGCGATGTTTTCGATCTTGTGGCGCGCTTCGAACAGGGGAGATTCCGCGCCCTGACGGATGAGCGCGCCCTTGTCGTCATATTCGTCCTGCTCCAGCCGCTTGATGCGCCGCATCCAGTCAAAGATTTCCCTGGGGTTCTGGGTGACCAGGTGTTTGGCCGAAAGCAGCGCGTGGCCCTGGGTGAGGGGGGCCGTGTAACGCAGGGTGAGGGGCAGGGCCGGGCTGGCGTTCAGTTCATAGAGGCCGAAACCGGCGGCAAACTTGGCCAGGGGCGGCATCAGGTCGAACTTCACCGCCATGGGAAAACGTTTGGCGTTTACCAGTGCGCGCCCGGCCTCGTCGCGCAGGTCAGCGGGCAACGTGAGGATCAGGTTGGCCCGTTCCGGGAAGGGGCCGGGAAACTCCAGGGAGTCCACCACGCCGCCTTTCACATCCTGCCCGTTCAATTTCGGCTTCCAGACGCGCTCGTTGCCGGACAGGACGATCTGCTGCGCCGCCTTGAGCGGGATGGGGGCGCTGAAATTCAGGGTGACGGGCAGGAGGGGCAGGCAGCCGGCGCGCGGATTCAGCTTGTCGCAACGCAGGCGGGCGCTGAAGCTGGCGCGGGTGCGGAATTGCAGCGTCTGCGCGGCGCTGACGGCCACGCCGGCGACGGATTCGATGCCCTGCTCCCAAAGCAGGCCGAGCCTGGCCCCTGCCGGTGCGCGACGACCGCACTGCACCACCAGGATGGGGGCGTTGGGCTCGCTCGCAAACTTGAGGATCTGCGCGCGGGTGAGCGCAGCGCCCGCCGGGGCCTGAATCGGGGCGCGCGCGCCCAGGGTGCTGAAGTAGTCCTGAAAGAAGCCTGCACTGGCCTCCAGCACCTTGCGCCGCGGCTTGCCCAGCACGAACTGCACCGGGATGCGCTCCGCCACCCCTTCCGCCACACACCACAGACGCCCCTTGAGGGAGGCCTCCCGCACCGGCGCATCCAGCCCGAGAAGAAAGACTTGATCCTCCTGCACGGTCTGCCCTTCCCCCGGTAGCGCGGCGACGATGGCCGGGCCGCCGGTATGGAATGAGTAGGCCGCCGCCTTCACCGGCGTTCCATCCAGCGCAGTCAGGCCGGGGCGTGTGCTGAACCGGCAGCGCACGCCCCCAGGCGGATCCCGGCGCAGGTCGTACACCCAGTTGCGGCCATCCACCCAGCGCCCGCTGCCCGGCGCGGGGCACTCGGCGATCATCGGGTCCGCCAGGGCGGGGTCGCCCAGGGGGGCCATGTCGGCATCGAAACGCACCTTGATCTGGCGCACCTCCTTCACCTCGCCTTGCGGAGAGAAGGATTCGATGTCCGCAGCCAGGGCCAGGACCGGCCACAGGGACAGGAAAGGGATCAGGCAACGCATGCAAACCTCCAGGACGCGGGCCGCGCCTTTCTACATCATCCACCAGGCCAGAATCATCCCGGCCCCCACCGCGCCCATGCCGGCCCCGGTATGGCGGGCCACGCGCCATCCGTTGATCACCGCCACCACCATGGACTTGAAGGCCAGATTGGCCAGTACCGCCAGCATCACCACGGTGGCCAGGGTCGGGCCGCTGACCTGGCCGATGCCGAACAGGCGCAGGCTGGACAAGGTAATGGCATCCACATCGGTCAGGCCCGAGGCCAGCGCCACCACATATAGCCCCTGCTCGCCCAGCAGACGGGCGAGCCAGGCGGAGGCCAGCAGCACCAGACTGTAAAGCCCGCCGAAGAACAGTGCGGAACGGATCTCCGCCGGGTTGGAGAGGGTCAGATCCGGCATCTCGCCGGAGGGACGCATGCGCCCCAGGCCGTACAGGGAGGCCGCGACCCCCGCCGCCAGACCGCCTCCCAGAACCGGCAGCAGATAGGGCAAGGAGGCCGGCGCCGCCACTGCGGACACGACCGCCAGACGCACCATCACCACCAGATTCGCCAGCACGATGACGACGATGGAAACCGGCTCCATGGCCGCGTTCTCCCGCGCATGCCGCGCAAAGGCCAGAGTGGTGGCCGTGGAAGACACCAGCCCGCCCAATCCCCCCATCACTACCGCGCCGTGGCGCTGGCCGACCAGACGCAGGGTGGCGTAACTGGCCAGCGACAGCCCGGAGATCAGCACCACCATCCACCAGATCTGGTACGGATTGAGGGCGCCATCGGGGCCGAAATCCCGATTCGGCAACAAGGGCAGAACGATGAGGGAGACCACTGCGAACTGGAGCGCGGAGATCAGATCCTGGCGCGTCAGTTTCTGGCTGATGCCGCGCAACTCCGCCTTGAAATACAAAAGCATGGTGGCGGCGATGGCAATGCTGGCGGCCAGTTGGACTTCGCCATACCAGGTCAGCACCCCCAGTCCGTAGGCCAGGAACAGGGCGGCCTCGGTCGTGGTGCCGGGGTCGCCGCCTGCCGCCGGGTCGCGCACATAGGCCCCCACGATCATGGCCGCCACGCCCGCCAGCCCCGCCGCGATGAACCAGGGCAGGCCGGACAGCGTCGCCAGATGCCCGGCCAGGACGCCAAACAGCGCAGTCAGGGCAAAGGTGCGCAAGCCCGCCTTGGCGCTGGGATTGCGTTCCCGTTCCAGCCCCATGAGCAGCCCCAGGGTCAGCGCCACGGCATAGCGCGGCAGCGCCCCCAGGTCGATGTCGGCAAACAGTTCGTTCATGTTCGGTTCTGACATGCGGTTCAGCCAGGGGACATTCTGGCCCGTTCCGGCAGGCAGAAATAAGCAGAAAAAGAAAAAGGCCCGCATGTGCGGGCCTTTAATTTGGCTCCCCGACCTGGGCTCGAACCAGGGACCTACGGATTAACAGTCCGGCGCTCTACCAACTGAGCTATCGAGGAATTGAGAGGCGCGCATCTTACTGACGCCCCCCTCATGGGTCAACCGCTAAAACGCTAGGAAAGCGCTCTGGCGATGCGCTCCACGGCCTTTTTCAGGTTGTCCATGGAGGTGGCGAAGGAGATGCGGATGCAGCCCTCGGCGCCGAAGGCGGAACCGGGCACCAGGGCCACGCCGAACTCCAGCAGACGCTCGGCCAGGGCCATGTCGGTGGGGTCTGCCAACTTGCCTTCGGCGTGCAGCTTGCGGATGCCTGCAGACACGTCCGGGAAGGCGTAGAACGCGCCGCCGCTGTCCACGCATTTCACGCCTGGGATGGAGTTGAGGGCGTCCACCACGAAGCGATGGCGCTCGCGGAAGGCCGCCAGCATGGGCTGGATGCAGGCCTGATCGCCGTTGAGCGCCGCTTCCGCCGCCACCTGGGAGATGGACGTGGGGTTGGAGGTGCTCTGCGACTGGATGTTCTCCATGGCGGCGATGATGTCGGCGCGTCCGGCGGCGTAGCCGATGCGCCAGCCGGTCATGGCGTAGGCCTTGGAGACGCCGTTCAGCACCAGGGTGCGCTCATACAAGTCCGGGCAGGCGTTGAGCAGGTTGGCGTACTCGCCGTCCTGCATGAGGATGTGCTCGTACATGTCGTCGCTGGCGATGAGCACATGGGGATGGCGGCGCAGCGCCTCGCCCAGGGCGGTCAGCTCGGCCCGGGTGTAGACCGCGCCGGTGGGGTTGGAGGGACTGTTCAGCACCAGCAGCCTGGTGCGGGGGGTGATGGCCGCTTCCAGTTGATCCGGGGTGATCTTGAAGCCCTGGGCGATGCCGGTTTCGATGATCACCGGCTTGCCCTCGGCCAGGATCACCATGTCCGGGTACGACACCCAGTACGGGGCGGGGATGATGACCTCGTCGCCGGAGTTCAGGATGGCCTGGCACAGGTTGTAGAAGCTCTGCTTGCCGCCGCAGGAGACCAGGATCTGGTTGGGCTGGTACGAGAGCCCGTTCTCGCGTTTGAACTTGGCAATCACCGCTTGCTTGAGGCCGGGCGTGCCGCCCACGGCGGTGTACTTGGTAAACCCGGAGGCGATGGCGGCGATGCCGGCGTCCTTGATGTGCTGGGGGGTGTCGAAATCGGGTTCGCCCACGCCCAGGCCGATGATGTCCTTGCCTTCCGCCTTCAGTTTGGCGGCGCGGGCGGACACCGCCAGGGTGGGCGACGGCTTGATGTTCTGAACGCGTTGGGAGAGGTAATTCAAGATCGGAACCTTTGTCGGATGGACGGGGCCGGTGCGGCGCGAGGTGCTAGCATGCCCCGTTTTTGAGCGGGCGCGATTTTAACGTGATCGTCACACACCCCAACAGCCCTTTTGCACTGCATCAACCCTTTGCTCCGGCAGGGGATCAGCCCGTCGCCATCGAGCAACTGGTGCAGGGCATCGAGGCGGGATTGCGCTTCCAGACCCTGCTGGGGGTGACCGGCTCGGGCAAGACCTACACCATGGCCAACGTCATCGCCCGCCTGGGCCGACCCGCCTTCGTCATGGCCCCCAACAAGACCCTGGCGGCGCAGCTCTACTCCGAATTCCGCGAGTTCTTCCCGGACAACGCGGTCGAATACTTCGTCTCCTATTACGACTACTACCAGCCGGAGACCTACGTCCCCTCGCGTGACCTGTTCATCGAGAAGGATTCCAGCATCAACGAGCACATCGAACAGATGCGTTTGAGCGCCACCAAGGCCCTGCTGGAACGCCGCGACTGCGTCATCGTCGCCACCGTCTCCGCCATCTACGGCATCGGCGACCCCGCCGAATACCACGACATGATCCTGCACCTGCGGGTGGGGGACCGCATCGACCAGCGCCACATCCTGAAGCGCCTCACCGCCATGCAGTACCAGCGGAACGAGATGGAGTTCAAACGCGGCGTATTCCGGGTCAAGGGCGACGTCATCGACATCTTTCCGGCGGAACACGCCGAGACCGCGGTGCGCGTTTCCCTGTTCGACGACGAGGTGGAATCCCTCAGCCTGTTCGACCCCCTCACCGGCCAGGTCCAGCACAAGGCCAGCCGCTTCACCGTGTTCCCCTCCAGCCACTACGTCACGCCGCGCGAAACCACCCTGCGGGCGGTGGACACGATCAAGCTGGAGCTCGCCGACCGGATCAAATTCTTCAGCGAAAACAACCGCCTGGTGGAATGCCAGCGCATCGAGCAGCGCACCCGCTTCGACCTGGAACTGCTGGCGGAACTGGGCTTCTGCAAGGGCATCGAGAACTACTCGCGCCACCTCTCGGGCCGCCGCCCCGGCGAGCCGCCGCCGACGCTGATCGACTACCTGCCGGAAGACGCCCTGATGTTCCTGGACGAATCCCACGTCACCGTGCCGCAGGCCGGCGGCATGTACAAGGGCGACCGGGCGCGCAAGGAGAACCTGGTGGAATACGGCTTCCGCCTGCCCTCCGCCCTGGACAACCGGCCTCTGCGCTTCGACGAATTCGAACGCCTCCTGCGCCCCTGCGTATTCGTCTCCGCCACCCCCGGCCCCTACGAGGCCGCGCATCAGCAGCAGGTGGTGGAACAACTGGTGCGCCCCACCGGCCTGATCGACCCCCGGATCGTCATTCGCCCCGTCACCACCCAGGTGGATGACCTCATGAGCGAGATCAACCTGCGCGTGGCGCTAGGCGAACGGGTCATGGTCACCACCCTCACCAAACGCATGGCGGAACAGCTCGCCGAATACTTCGCCGACCACGCCATCAAGGTGCGTTACCTGCACTCCGACATCGAGACGGTGGAGCGCGTAGAGATCATCCGCGACCTGCGTCTGGGCATTTTTGATGTGCTAATCGGCATTAACTTGTTGCGGGAAGGTCTTGATATTCCAGAGGTTTCACTGGTCGCAATCCTGGATGCGGACAAGGAGGGCTTCCTCCGTTCCGAGCGTTCCCTGATCCAGACCATCGGTCGCGCCGCGCGCCACCTGAACGGAACCGCCCTGCTCTACGCCGACCGCATCACCGACTCCATGCGCCGCGCCATCGACGAAACGGATCGTCGCCGCACCCGGCAGATCGCCTTCAACGCCGCGCACGGCATCACCCCCAAGGGCGTGGTCAAGCGCATCAAGGATCTCATCGACGGCGTGTACGATGCCGACGCCGCGCAAAAGGAACTCGCCGTCGCCCAGACCCGCGCCCGGTACGAGGTCATGAGCGAAAAGGAGTTGGCGCGCGAGATCAAGCGGCTGGAAAAAGACATGCTGGACGCCGCCAAAAACCTGGAATTCGAACGGGCCGCAGAACTGCGCGACCGCTTGCACAACCTGAAGAAACAATTGTTTGGAGTGGAAGAACACGATGGTTAGGGTTTTATTTATCTGCATGGGGAATATCTGAACCCCTCGTGAATAGGCCTTCAGCAAAACTCCAGCAAAATATCAGCAAATGGAGGCGGAAATATTGGTCATTGCTGAGTGCCATCACCCACCGATAACCCGCCCTCCTCCACCCCTGCAATACTGCCCATCCTGGTCGATCCTGGCCACAGAACCAAGGTGCACCTCTATGACCTTGGCAGGTTCTGCCGGATGCCCAATGAAAAAAACCCCACCGGTCAGAGACCAGGCGGGGTTGGGGTACTACAAGATCAGAGATCAGAACGGGATCCCATCGTCGAGATCGTCAGCGAACGGAACATCGTCCATTCCTACCTCATGCCCATTGGCGGGAATCTCCCGTGTGGCATAGAAGTCGGAGAACTTCTGCTCAACCTCAGTCATGAGACCAAGATGGAACTGGAGTTCCACCGCCTGGCGCCGCTTGCTGATGGTTTCCGGGTCATCAACCCCCGCGTTCTTCAGGGCAGTGATCGCCGCGTTGACTTGCGGAACCAAGCTGTCCTTCGGGTTGAGGGAGACAACTTCCTTACCATACTGGCGAACCGATGCACCGTGGTTCGCGAACGCACGGGCGGCGCCTTCTTTCTGGCCGTAGGTAGCGAACATCGTGATCTCGGTCTCAACACCGGGTTCAGCGTTCGCCAGCTTTCGGGCCAGCATTTTGGCGGCAGCCTGGTTCAAAGCGACAGAGATGACGTACTTGCCCTCTTCGTCCTTGAGGGACACGTTCAGGTACGGGGTCTTGCGGCCTTCGATTTCACGCTCGATTACGCGAGCGCCGGTCAGGTGACCAGAGACCTTGCAGGAAGTAAGACCCTTGTCGCGCAGATAGACGATGGCCTTGGCAGAGGAAGAGTCCCCCTTGTTGCCCTGGTAGCCCTTCTTCACTTCCGATTCGCCGCCGGCATGGATCTTGGCCTCATTGATGAGGGCCTCGTGTTCCATATTGCTGACGTACAACATCCCGAGGAAGGAGCTGTAGCGAACGAAGGTGGTGGTTACGTCGTTGGTGGCGTTGGTGATGGCCATGATAATGCTCCTTGAAGTAGTGTCCCCACGGACACGATGATTGAGGCTCGACGGATGCCGAGCACAGGTTTCAAGGAGGAGTAGGCGTTGCAGGAGGTTGTAAGAAGCAGTGCACTCTGGTTGGGCCGGTCTACCTCGGACCCTCATATCGGACGTCGCCTTTCGGCACCTTTGGTCGTGGAGTGCGGCCGCCGACGCCAGCGACCTGGAACAGCAGTTCAGCTTTCGCCGTCAAGACAGTCAACTATCTGAGGTTGACCCAGCATTCGCCAGCTTTCCGCGAAGTTCGGCTCATTGGTCTTGCTGCCTGTCGCTGTTTGCTGCTCCACCGTTCACTATGCAGCGATTCTAGACGGTGGAAATTGCGATCCAGTCTGACAGAATCAGCCGCAACCGGTCGGTCGATCAAATCAGGACGAAGGTGGCTTCCAGTTCATTGACACGTACTGGTTGAACAACCATCAATCGAGATGGTACATGTCAAGTAAGCTCTCAGACAAAGCACAAATCAGGGGACCGCATGCAAATTCGCCAGCTCAAAATCGCCAACTTTCGAGGGATCGCGTCTCTTGACTGGAAACCCGCCCATTCATTCTGCTGCCTGATCGGGCCGGGCGACTCCGGAAAATCTACGGTACTGGACGCCGTCGAGGCTGCCCTATCGTCACGTTGGTTTTCTTTTAGTGAGGCTGACTTCCTGAGCTGCGACACCACCAATTCCATCGTGATCGAGGCCACTATTGGCGAACTCTCCAAGGCGTTGAAGTCTGACGAACGACTCGGCCTCTACATTCGCGGCTGGACTGCTGCCGGAGAGCTTCGAGACGAACCCGTGGATAACGATGAGGCCGTCCTCACAGTACGCCTGACTGTTGACGCCACTATGGAGCCGGTATGGGAACTGATCTGCGACCGAGTAGACGATCCCCGCACGCTGTCGAACCGAGACCGGGCTCTCTTGGGGCTTGTGAGGCTCGCAGGCGAAGACGCCAGGCACTTGGCCTGGGGTCAAGGCTCAGTCCTTTCCCGGTTGACTGGCGATACAAACGAGGCGGCAGCCCGCCTTGCCGAGGCTTACCGTGCCGCCAGGGCGAGCGCCAAGCTCGATGAGATTGAGGCGCTGGTCAACGCTGCGGAATTGGCCGAGGGCTTCGCCAAGGGGCTTGGGGCTTACGTCGAAGGGGTGTATGAGCCGGGCTTGGAACTTGGGCGCTCTGGTCTCTCGTCAGGCTCTATCGCCCTCCACGACAGTGGCGTGCCGCTACGCTTGGCTGGACTTGGCACCCGCCGGCTCGCCACACTTGCCATCCAAAAATCTGCCATTGCCGAGGGCGCAATCGTGCTGGTCGATGAGATTGAGCACGGGTTGGAGCCCCACCGGATCATTGGCGCCATCGCCCAACTCAAAGCTGACCAAGCCAAAGCTGAGATTGAGCGCAAACCCATAGGCCAGGTGCTCATGACCACTCACTCCGATGTCGCGCTTGGCGAGGCGGGAGGCGATAGCCTGCGCATCGCCCAAACGATCCGGCCAGGCAGGCAAATGACACTGGCGAGGCCCACGACGCCTGACCCCATCCGGGCTTTGATGCGGTTTACCCCACGGGCGCTGTTCGCCCGGCGTATCCTCGTAGCCGAAGGCAACACGGAGATTGGCATGCTTTTGGGCGTTCGTGAGAACTGGCCGCCGCTTCATGCGAACAAGCCCATCGAACAACTGGGCGCCGCCATCACGGACGGAAACGGCGAGCAAGCTTGCTCGATGGCGCTGGCTCTGTCTGAGCTTGGATATCTCACTGCCATCTACCGCGATTCCGACACGAACCTGTCAGCCGCCAATCAAGCCGCATTGATTACTGCTGGCATCCCCATCTTCGAATATGGCTGTGGCCTCAACACGGAACAGGCTATTTTTATCGCCGCGTCCGATAACTTGGTTCAAGAGTTGTTGGACTATGCACGAACCGAGCGTGGCGCTGACGCCATCGACAACAACCTCGCCATCAAGCTCACTGACCTTTCCGTCGAAATGATCCGAGACGATTTCGCCCATTGGGAATCGTTCACCGACATGGATGGCGCCCAGCTTCGCGTAGCCATTGCGGAGGTAGCGGTTCGCAAGAAGTGGTTCAAAGACCAGCGCATAGGCCGTGGGCTAGCACCTATGGTTTGGAGAATTACCATCGGCAATCCGGCATCGCCCCTTAGACAAACGCTCTCCCGAGCCGAGGCATGGCTGTATGCTTAAGGCCGCCGACATTTTTGCCTTGGGAAATGCGGCGGTCGTGGCACCAGCGGGGCATGGAAAGACCGAGATCATCGCCAACGTCGCTGCAATGGGGCAGCGCGCATTGATTCTGACCCACACACATGCAGGCGTCCATGCCATACGATCCCGCTTGAAAGGCCTCGGCGTACCACATTCACGGGTCGCCGTGGACACCATCGCTGGGTGGTCCATGCGCTATGCCCACGCCTTTCCAAGTGTAGCCCAGCCACCGGATGGCATGCCCCAGGGCGCACAGTGGGACCAACTCTACCGGGGCGCAACATTGGCTCTTGGCGTCAAGGCGGTCAGGGAAGTCGTCACGGCCTCATATGACCGCATCTTGATCGACGAATACCAAGACTGTGGCAGCTTGCAGCATGAGCTAGCCATCGCCTTGTCGACCATCGTGCCAACTTTGATCTTTGGCGATCCCATGCAAGGTATTTTTGAGTTTGCGGGCGCCACTCTCAGTTGGGACAACCAGATTCACCCGAGTTTTCCTTTCGCGGGAACGATGGGAACGCCACATCGCTGGGCCGGGAAAAACCCAGCCCTTGGCGAATGGATCGCGGAGACGCGCGAAAAGCTCATCTGCGGGGACGCCATCGATCTGGCCGATCCACGGATCACTTACCGCGAATCGAACGACGCCTTCGACATGGCGACCCTGTTCGAGGGCATTGGCGGCAAGGAGGGCAGCTTTGCAGCTATCCACTGCAATAAAGCAATCTGCTATCGATTGGCCAAGGCAGCCGGTGGCGGCTACCAAGCCATCGAAGAGATCGCGGCCAACCGGCTTCGCGAATTCGCCGAATCTTGGGACAGGGCGACTGATGCCTCTGGCAGGCTTCGAGCAATCATGAGCCTACTCACTGACTGCTTCCTCAAGCGGCGGATCGTTGAAGGCGAGCCCGTTGATCCTGAGGATGCAGCCATTGAAGCAGCTCTTAGGGACTTGGCGCCAGGACTCGCCACCGGCAACGGGGCTGAGGCCGCTGTCCAATTCCTGACCGTGTCCCGCAAGCACCCCCGCTGGAAGCTGTTTCGTAGCGAGCTATGGCGCGATGCGGAACGGGCCACCGCCGAAGTGGCTGCCAATCGCGTCGAAAGCATGGCAGCCGCCACTGTCAGCATTCGTCAACGGGTCAGCGCGTCGGGACGCAAGCTCCCCAAGCGAACGGTGTCCACGCCACTACTCTTGAAAGGCCTTGAGTTCGACCATGTGGTCATCCCTGACGTCACGCACTTTGCCAACGAGCGGCAAGCCCAGGCGAAGCTCTTCTACGTCGCGATTTCACGCGCCACCAGATCACTGATGATCAGCTCCTCCGAAAGATTTATTTCTTTCGGAGTTCCGACGACATAGTAGCTGTCTGAGCTTCCGCTTCGGATCAGAGCACGGGGTTCAAGCCGTTGGTGCGAGTGCTTGCTAGCTGTTGCTTGTACTCAGCGCGAAATCTCAGCGTCTCTGGTGGGGTGGTTGTGTTACGCCGGAATCAGCAGCAAACCTCGATTGAGCGCTTAAACCCTCAGCGACCCTACATCCACGAAGGTTTCACCATCACGAGTGCGTTCCCCCACTTGTGCAAAAAGCACCCGGAGGCCCGTTTTCACCACTTCCTCATCGGTCTGTCGTTCCGTCATTCTTCGGGTGAAAACTAGACGTCCTACGAGTTCGTGGAAAGCCAGGTATTCAGCACCCTCCAGGGTGATGCGAATACTTTTCTGTTTTGTTGCAGAACTGGGTACGGTGTTTGTGCCACGCGTGCCGACTTCACTTTGTTTTTCATCTTCTTCCATCATATCTACCTCCTGAACTGAATTGGTGAGTATCTGACCGAAACGGCCGAAACGTTAGGGGCGGCCAAATTATATTGATTGCACGCGCATCGGTATACTTATACTCGCGTCAATTAACCTAGAGCACGATATGGCCCACTGTTGACCACCCAACTATGAGATGGGAACACCCCAGACAGACAGCCAGAGTCAATTTACCTATACGTTTATTGACTCAGGAGAGCCACAGGGCTTCAAGCAAACCTAGTCTGCATCTCGATGGACATCGAACCCCGCAAGATTCAGGAAACCAACCGCATGAAAGACTGGAAAAACGAGCCTGAGCAGGGCTTCAGCCTTTGGGCCAAAGAACATGGATACAGCCCAAGGACGACAAAGGTCTACCGGGCTGTGTTTCTTGCGTATCTGGCACATCTCGGCAAAGTCGGCACTCCTCTGGAAAGAGCATCATCCGCCGTGGTCGCAGGATTCCTGGCGTCGAGAGGGTTGAAAGAAAAAATCCAGGAACGCTACATCTGGCTGTTGTCCGACATCTACGAAGACATGATCGGGGCCGGTCAAGCTGAAGAAAATCCCGCTGACATGCTTCGAGCACGGAGAAAACGCCAAAACCGAGGAAAGATTGCAAAACGGCTACCTCTCGCACTTTCCGACAGCGAGACGGAAGTGCTGCTGGCCAGCATCAAGTCCTTGCCAATGCACTTCAGCGGACAGCGCGAGAAATGTGCCGTTCTCCTACTACTGGGGTGTGGATTGCGCGTATCCGAGCTTTGCGCGTTGCTGACGAACGACATGCACTTGGAAGATGACCCGCCCTGGCTCACCGTCATCGGCAAAGGCGACAAGGAGCGCCAGGTGCCGATTCCTGAAGGCATCGTCAACGACCTGATCGACCTCATCGAACTGCGTGGCTGCTACGACGGCAACTTCCTTGGCGCCCTGAACCTGGGGACGCCCTACTCTCCCTCCGGCGTTTATCGCCTGGTGCAGCGTGCTCTCAAGCGCGCAGGCATCCTAAAAGCCAGGATGTCACCCCATGTGCTTCGCCATACCTATGCAACCCGGCAACTTCTCACCGGCACGCCGCTTGCAGTGGTGAAGGCCTGGATGGGGCACGAAACCATCGCTTCGACGGCTATCTATGACCATGTGGTATCGGCCCGCGCCGGGGTGCGGCCGGTAGTGTGATACTTTTACGGGTATTCCAGGGAGGAACAGGATGCACTTGAACCCAGCAATGGCACTGTATTGCGCCCTTATCGTAGGGATATCGACGGCCACCCTGGCAGACACCTTGATCGGCAAAGTGGTGGGGGTGTCCGATGGCGATACGATCACGGTGCTGGACACCTATCCCGCCGTGGGATTGGCGCAAGAGCAAGAAGAACTGAATGAAGGCTCCGGCAGGGTCTTAGATGGCATCCTGTCTACTTTGTCAGCCGCATCGTAACCAATCAGCAACACGCAATTATCTCCTGCACCCCTTTGTCACCCCCTCCTCACCCGATCCTTGTTCTCCAAGGTCGGAAAAATGGCCGCTCGCGGTAGCAGCAGGTTGCACACCGCCACCAAGTGCGCCTGGAACAGGCATTGCCATGTCACCTTTATCCTTTCTCATCGATGCCTTTCGCGAGGGCTTTGGTACGCCTGTTGGTCTAGTTCACCTGCTCGACAAGCATCCAGATACTTGTGTTCAACTTGAAGAACCTCCGCATGTGATTGACGCAAGCAGCGTCGTGCCTTGGCACGAGTGGGGGAAATATCCCCACTCTTCATGCAGCTTGCCAGGCCGAATCATGGGTTGGCAAAACAAAGGTGGTCACTACAGCAGATTCGAGATACACCGCCCAGAACTGACAAACTTCGGTCGAAGTGATTTAACTGATCGATGGAGTTGCGAAATTCAGGAGGTCAGCGGACTCGCCAATTCAAAGTCAAAACTTACCGACTTCACCAGTATGGATGACATGGTGTTAACGAACTCGCCCGAGCTGATCGGGGAGATCAGCGAGTCTAATCTGCAAGCAAATCTAGCCCATGATCAAATTCGCATCATCCATAACCGGGACACCACTGACCATTTCGCCCGGCATTTGTGGGATGGCAGGTTATTCCTCATGAATCAGGGTGGCTCACACCACTTCGCTGCTGCACGCCACATTGCATCCCAACTCACTGTGTCAGTTCCATTGACAGGGAAACTGTACACCTACTCAATCAACCCGGAAGCGGTAGCTACACTCAGGCAAGATTTCAGTATTTATGCTTTATCGCAACAAGCAGAGATCGCTAACGGCTTTCATGACGCCATGCAGTCATTCAAAGCGACCTACCTACTGTACAATTTACCTCGCCCCTACGAACGATCCTATGCAATTCTGCTACCTAATGGGGAATTGCGCTCGCACCGAGTTTCAAATGTACTACGTGAGGCAGGGGCCTTTGATCTTGGAAAGCATCTCACTGACCTTTGTAAACGCCAGGTAGCAATCCGAAATACATGACTGATGGATCAACCTCTCTTTACCCTATCATTGTTTTCCAATGTTGGAAAAATAGCTGCGCGAGGAAGAAGTAAATTGCGTAGCACCACTATGTGGGCCTGATACAGTCGCATAATGAGGAATAGCACCCACTGAAAGAACAACTTGCCTGGAACATCCAATAGCCAGACCAAGATCGAACGTATTGGCGGGATGACCAGAAGAACGATTAAAACAAGAGTTGCGATGACCCAGGCGAGCATTTTGCTCAACCTCTAATCAGAATAGCGCCAGTTATCCGCCAAGAGATGGCCGCAGTGCGGGCACGTCGTGGCTGGCTTCGGTTGGTCCTTCGCTGCCTTTTGGCTGTCCTGCCATGCCCACAAATTCCGCAGCAGATCCCTAATCCGTATGTTTGCTTTCACAGATCGCTCTACCATGTATTCGGCGTGGCGTTGCAGCGGCCAGCGCCTGCGGCATCGCTCCCGGTTGTTGGCCAGGCGCAGCCATCTGTCGCGCCATCCGCTCAAACGGTCGTACTCGCGTTTCGTTGCCTCGATGTCCATGGTTTCTCCAGCCTCGTCGTACAACAAGTGCAGGGAGGGTGGCAACGCTCCACATTACACCAGCCGGGACATGCCGTTCTCATCAACACCATTACCCCAAAGTCCGCCTTTATCGCAACGGTAGCAGCGGCACCCACCGTTATTACAGCACACCCCTTTTGGCATCCCCCGTGACATGATGGTCGCATCAACCACCACCCAGACGACGAGCGCCATGATAACGAGCATAGCCCACAAGCCCGGATCCCCGGCCAGCAACGCCCTCAACAAATTGTTCAGCACTTCCATTTTTTTCACCTCCGCCAAATCCACGCCCCACCAAGAGGCAAGGCGACGTCTACGACAAATCTTATCGCCTTCAAGTTATAACGACGTGCAACGCCAGTCAAGCACGAACTACTTCTTCCGCGGCGGCAACACGCTGTTGCGGTCCACCGATTCCTTGTCACGCCCTGCCAGTCCAGTGTATTTCCGCACAGCCTCGGCACCTGCCTCGCTCAGCGAGCCATCAGCCTGTCTCCCCCCCATGCTCCCGGCATTTACCTCCTGTCGCATCACTTCCCTACCACTCGCCCCCTTGAGAGCGTTGAGCTTCTCCATCTGCTTGGCATGTTTTCCTACAGCCTCGATTCCCCTGTTGTATTGCACGTTGTAATGGGGGGCCGCCGCCTTGGTTCCCGGCGGTCCACCCTTAGCGATAGCCGCATCCACTTTCCCTTGTGTCCCACCCGCCAAAGCCTCCGCAGCCGAACCTGCTGCGACAGCTTTGAATTCAGTCTCAGCGCTCGGACCTTGAACGTTCAGCCCCAGGGGCAAGGGCTGAATCTGAGCGATCCTGGCTGCCGCTTCCGTACTCTCCCCAGCGATACGGGCAGCCGCCACCAGGAAATGCCCATCCGCCACCGATCTCGCAGCCCTATCGCCGCTTTGCGACGCCATGCGTAGCGCGTGGAAACGGATGGCATCCTGACGCTCGCCTCCCATGAGGGTGCTTTCATATTGGGATTTGCGCACATAGCCCTCTGCCCGGTTCATGAACCCCTGCCACTTGTCGTCGCCGATAGCATCGCCCATCAGCCGCTCGGCTTTCACCAAGTCGCCGCGCACATGGCCACGATCCTCCTTCATCGCATTGGCGATCTGCTCGCCACCGATGGTGTTGCTGCCGTTGAACGATGACGACGCTGTTTCCATCGCACGGAAGCTGTCCTGTGTCTGCTGCTGCCGGGTTTTCGCCTCCTGCCAGCCTTGAGTTTCCTCGCTGCTCAACGTCCGTCCGAACAGCTTCTCGAACCCCTTGGTGTCGGTAGTTTTCTCGGCAATCTGGCGCTGAACTTGCTCAGTATGCTGGCGGGTTACCCCATCGCCCATCGCTTCTTTGTAAGCTTGTTGCAGCTTGTCCGAACTAGCCGCCTTCCCATGTGCCGTAAACTTACCTTCCATACCTGCAAACGGTGTTTTCACCCCCACCGATGCAGAAACTGCAGCCTGCCTCCCAAACTCCTTTGACTGCTCCGCACTCATCCCCATGTCGCGACCAGATTGGGCGAACTTTTCTTCCATCGCCTGAAAACTCGCCCCTCGCGTCACTCCGATCTCATCCATGTGCTGCGTTGCGGATTTAACGTTCACGCCCTGGGAACTGCCTGCCTTGAGCATTTTCATGGACTGCTCAGTGAGTTGCCGACTAGCACTTTCCACCTCGCCTCGCGCACCTTCGATAGCATGGCCACGCACGCTTCCCATGCTGCCCGACCAGCCAGGGTTCTGCGCCATGTCTCCGACCGCCCTCCCCCCGATCCCGGAGTATTGAGGTTTTCCCACACTCACCGGCGCTGGCTGATGTAGATCCGGGCTCGCCTGCTTCTCGTTCACATAGTCCCGACCGCTCATGCGCTGCGCCATGCTCACCAGGCCGTAGATCGAGCCGGTCATAAGCGCCAGGGTGATAAGCGGGGTTGCCGCCAGCATTTCAGACGCGACGGCGAGCTTGGTGGAGAGCACCTCGTAGAAGGGGTTCAGCACCGCCGGGGTCAGCCCCTTGCCGGCGGCATCCGTGCTGGCCACCGCGATTCGCCGTAGTTCATCTACAGTCTGCACTTGGATGATGTAGTTGATGATGGCGGCGAACGGTAGCCAGGTCTGCGTCCACACTCCGAAGATCAAGTACTTCGTCAGCACGCTGAGACCATGCCAGCCGGCCATCATCATGAAAACAAACATCAGCGGCGCGAAGGCATAGAAGAGCAGCAGCAGGATGTTCATGCTGGGAATCATGGTTTTCTGGAAGAAGGATGCGGAGCCGGCCGCGTCCGTTTTCCATTGCTCGGAGGCCTGGGTCAGTGTGAGAGTGCACTGGCGCATGGCCTGGATATCAGTGCTCGCCCCCGCGCAGTTATAGGCATCGGTAACGATGCCGGCGAACAAAGCGTTCTCCATGAAATCCGTGGCCGATTGCGCCGCGCCGAAGGCGGTAGTCACGGTATTGGCATGGACGGTCTCCACATCGGGGGAAGTCCACTGATTGGCTGTGGCCGCATTGGGCGTCGCACGCACTGTCATGTTGGCGTTGAGCAAACGTGTCATCGGGGTACCGACGACGAAGTTGTCGGCCGCTGCCGCGATCAGGGGAGCACTCTCCGCGCAGGCACTAGCGACGCCTTGGGGGTTGGCTTGGCTGTAGTAAACTGACAGGCCGTCGCGGTAATTGGTCGTGATGTAGCTGACAGCGTTCTGGCTCTTGGCGAAGTCACCCGGTTTGAAGGTGGGCGACCCCACCACGCAGTCGACGATAAAAGTCTTGAGGTTGGCTTCCAGGTAGGGATCGAAATTAGCCACCCCCTTGCGCATGGCCAGGAGCAGTCGTAGCGGACTGGCATAGCCCTGGGCGGACAAACTGATGTAGTTGCCATCAACTCCAGAAAACGCCGTTTCCACCTTTGTCGTGATGCCACGGGTGATGGCGGAAATCACGGCCCCCGGATACGCAATACCGATGGGCACGCCATCAACAGCGGTGACGTTGCCAGTGTAGATGTCTTCCAGTTGCACACGGGCCTTGGGCACGGCCAGCGCGTAATAGGTCACGAGCAGGATCAGGACGATGGCCGGATTGAAGCCCTTGCCTTGGCCCGTCGGCGCCAGGACACCATTGGCGACGACCCACAACAGAGTGATGAGCAGCCCCAGCCCAGCCGCGCTGCCGATGCCCAGCACACCGTTGTTGGAAAGGATGGGATCGGCGAACAGCATGGCCACCGATTGCAAAACGGCCCGGAAGGTGCTCAGGTCTCCAAGGACGTAAATTGTGACTTCCATCGTTTATTCCCTGTTACGAGAAAGCCTGGTAACCCACAGCCCGATCTGATTGAAGCGGTCTATTTCGCCGGTCAGAAGAACCGCGCCGGCGATGGGCAGCATGACTGCGATGGCCACGCCATTCGCCAGATCATGCGAAGCGCCGAGCAGATGCAAGACGGATTTAATCAGGATCATGAGTCCAATCCACACCTGGAAAAACACCCCCATACCGATCATCTCGACGAGCAAGCCGCCGTCTTGTTTGTTGTTATTCATCGTGCGGGAGTGGCCACCATGATGGCCGGGTTCGAAGCGGTAACCATCTTGGCGTACTCCTGGGCGGCCAAGACGCGATCGGTCTGGTTCGCGAGTGCCATGCGCAACCCCATCACTTCCTGTTCAAGTGACGCGATGGCTTTATCCATCTCGGGTGGGCGAGTCACGTTCTTTACACCCGAGAAAGTCTGCTTGGCTGCGGTGATGGCGGCTTCCCCTAGCCGGATAGCCAGTTCGTCCGCGATGATGGGAACGAGCTGAATGGCCACAGCTTCCACCGCACCGGGAGAATGCTGCACATCACGCAAGAGCTTCAGCGTGGGCACGCTCACTGCATTGATGAAGCTGCGTTGCGTAGCGGTGAAACAGCCGGCCGTAGAGCAGGATTTCAGGTTCCCGATCAGGGAATCAGCTTGTGCCCCAGCATCCGCTCCGGTGGGATCTCCGAAGAGCACTCGATTCACTTGTCCCACAGTCCCATCGAACGTGATGGTGGCCGTTCTCGGGCTCAGACAATTCGCTTCCCCTCCGCATGAGAGTATCTGCAATACCCGCGTCCCAGCGTTCGAGCCCTCCCGAAGATCAGCCAGGCTGAGGGTAGGTGCGAATAGCGTCCCCGTTTCCGGCTTCACCTTGCCCGTGGCCGCGTCGGTGGAATCCACCTGGCTCCCAGGCATGACCACCGTCCCTGTCAGGCTCATGATGATCTCGTTGGCCCGAACCAAATTCCCTTCCGCCGCCGCCGGATTGCCCAGCCACTGCCCTGCGTTGGTTTGCCCCAGCGCTTTCCACACCAGATTGCCGCCCGTCGGGTTATCCGCCGCAGAAGCCCGTGCCTGCGAGTTCGGGGACGAAAATATCTTCCCGATACTGTCAAAAATGTCCGTCACCGCGCCCTTGTTCGACTCCACCAGGGTGGCAGAGTTGTTCGCCTGGGTGCTCCGCGCATCGGGACTGGCGAACGTCTGCACTATCTGGTTCGCGATCGCGCAGGTGTTCTTGAACAAGCTGTTCAACTGCTGAAGCTTGTTCTGGAAGTCCTCCATGATTTTCCCGAGCTGGGGATTGATGCTGTCGATGGCGAGCTTGAACAGCGCACCGGCCGCGTTGGCGGCGATCTGCCGGAACAGCGCCGCTAGCTGATCCGCGTTGATGAACGAGAACGAACCACCGTAGAGATCAATACCGCCACACCCCGCTGAAAACCGGGGCGGATCGAACGTCACCAGGTTGATATTGCGCACTGGCATCCGCACCCCTACCCCGCCTCCCACGAAGCCACCGCGAGTCTGACTGGAGTAGGCGGCCGGCGTGGTCGCCGTCGCCATGAACATGCCGTCCAGGGCGTCCTGGAGACCAGCGAGTGCCGTAGACGAATAGGCCGCGATCAGAACGACGGCCGTGAGCTTCTTGGCGCGGCTACGAAGCCGCCGCGATGGCTTGAGCGTAACAGTCTTATCCATCAATACCTTCCCCTGAGCTTGTCCTTGAGCAGCTTCACCCACTCCGATGGGTCTTGGCCGCTGACGCCGGCGCCTCGGGTGTCCTCCGCCTTGAGCACACCCCGGTTATAACGACGTACATCGGCGAGCATCGCCTGGGGCAGCAGATACTCGCTCTCGACCGCCACCAGCATTCGTTCCTCAAGCTGCGTCTGGGCCATCATGCCTTGGGAGACCACCAGGAAATGGTTGGGTGGCGCCACCAGCACCGTGGTGGGGGTCATGCGCACGTTGAGCGTTCTGGATTGCCCCTGGTCAGGTACCCAGGCGGGAATGTTGGGCAGCCCCTTGCCATCCAAGGAGATGTACTTCACGGCGAAACCATGCCTCTTGCGCATCGCCTCGATGGTTTCGGCATGCACTCGGCAGAGCTGGCAGCGCGAGTCGAAGAACACCCACAGCCCGGCCTTCGTGGCCAAGTGCTTGAGCCCCGCATCCGCAGCCTGGTCGATGCCATTGAGGAATGACGACTTGGCGAAGGAGGCGATGGGAACCCGATTGTTCTCATCCAGGAACGGGTCGGAATACACCACCCGCTGCGACATTTCGGCGAAGCGCTGCGACTTGTCCATCGCCAGGCGCTGTGCGTAGAGATACGCCTCGACGTTCTCGCGCGTGGGGTTGTCGATGGCCCGATCCAGCAGCACCGGCATCTGTTTCTTGAGCCATTCAACGGACAGCGGCGCAGTCTCTTTCGGCTTGGCCGGCGCCAGCGCGGGCGACATCGGCTTCGGTGGCTCCTGTACTGGCAGGTCTTTCGGATCCTTGTACCAGAACCACCCCTCTTCCTTCCCCTGGAAAAAAGGCTGTCCCGCCTGGTCTGCCCAGGCGGGAACAGCAAGACCCATCAGAAGAGGGATGATTGCCACAGGGAGGAGAGCTGTTACACAGGCAATGGCCCCCGCGAGGGCGCCACTGAACTGACTGGTGGTGGTGCGTTTCACCACAACGGACTCGCACTCGCCACAATATCCTGGCGCGGCACGAACCCCCAGTAGCGGCCGTCGTAGCTACGAGGGAGCCGACCGATGAAGAGATAGTTTCCTTCGGGCACAACGACGCGCCGATCAAAGTAGCCCGAGGGTTTGTTGAGCTTGGCCAGCAGGTCCAGTGGGCCAATCCGGCGGCCGTTGACGTAGAACACATCGTCCTTTACCAATAGTTCATCGCCCGGGATGCCCGCGATCTGCTTGATGACCAACATGCCCTCGAAGGACGGCCCCATCTTGCCCTTGGGGTAGAAGCCTGCCAGTTCGCCGCGATGAACCAGGGCCGGCTGCTCATGGTGGATGAGATACGCCGTCCAGGGCAGGCAGGTCCGCTTCTGGAGGTCCAGGCCGATGGTGTAGTGCTGAGAAATGGCGCCGGTGGCCCAACCCGCCAGCGGGAAAGCCACGGCAATGATGAGCAGGGCCTGGATGCCGACCCGAACGCGCGGGTTGTCCGCGAGGTTGCCAACAAACCTGCCCCAGGGTTTATTCAAGGGCGACGCCAACACGTCCCGCCACCTGTTTGGTGATGTCCGCTTCCGCAGGCCAGGCCACAGCCACGGCGGCATTGATGACAATGAAGCCACGACTGCGGTATTCGCCCAGCACGCCATCGAGCTGTTGGGCCATCTGCACACCGGCAACGGATGCCTGTTGTGGTGTGACGCCGGGCGTTGCCATGAGACGACGCATGGCGGTGCTCACGATCCGGTTCGAGTCCAGAACCACCAGCCGCGCCCCCTGCGGGGCGGCCGGCGCCAGACCGATCCGACCACCGTACTGTGCCAGCACATAGAACACGAAGGCTGACACTGCCAGCGCGATCAGTGTGGTGGTCAGGAAGCTGACGCCATTGCCGCCAAGGCTGCCACTCGTTGTGACGGGCTCGGCGGGTTTGGCGGCACCCTGATCGGCCTCTTGCTGACCAGAGTGCTCATTGGCAGCCTGGGTAGACTGGTCGCCCATCCCCAACCCCTTACTTGACGTCTTCCGGCGGCTTCTTGCCGAACCGGAAAACCATCAACATTCCCGCCAAGCCAAAACAGAAGCCGGAGGCGCCTGCCATCGCCGTGTTGAAGTCGCCCCCAGGCGGCATAGTCAGAATGCCAGCGCCCAGCAGCACACCCAGGATGATCCAGTCACGCTGGGTATTCTTCTTGTCCTTGCCTTGCACACCCACTTCATTCGTTTGCATGTTCCGCTCCTATAAATGTCAGTTTTCCGCCGGCTGCCCGGCGATGAATGCCTCGATGGACATCGTCACGTTTTCACCGCGGTTGATGGCATCGAGGATGGCGTTGCGCTCCTCGCCCTTGGTCGAGAAGAGCACCTGGGTAAAACGGTCGGTCACGAGGCGCACCACACCCCAGTCGTTTTCCGAGCGTTTGATCATGATTTCCGAGTACTTGCCGGGCAGCGTGTGCACGGACTTGAGGACGCTGACCCCATAGGGTTCGATGTTGAATTGCTTCGATTCGATGGCCGCGTCGATGGCTTCGGATCGCTGCTGGAGCACGAGCTGGAAGGCGCTGTTCTGGTAAATCGCGCGCGCGTTGGGCGAGGTGAACAGGTCCGCGATGCTCTGGGTGACGATCACGACAGCACCATCGTATTTCCTAGCACGCCGGTAGGCGCTTTCCATCGCCTTGGCCATCGTCGGGTCGTCGAGCAAATCCCAGGCTTCGTCAATGACCAGGATCTTCTTGCGCCCCCGCGTCAGGTACATCTCGTGATTGATCTTGGCCACGAGCTGGAGCAGAACCACCTGCTGCAAAGTCCGCTTGGACTTCAATTCCTCAAGTTCGAGCACCACGAAATCCCGGTCGAACTCCAGGTTGTTCGCCCCATCGAACCAGTGGCCGTAGGAACCCAACCGCATAAACGGGAAAAGTTGCCGCCCGATGTCGCGGATACGGTCGTCGGCCTGTGATGTGCACCAGTCGGCCACTTCCGTCACCGTCATAGTGTTGCCGTAGTGGTTCCAGACACTCTTGATAGCCTCTTCCAGGATCGCGAGGCGGTAATCGTCCAGCCCGCCTTCCGGCGCCGCCATCTTGGCCAGCGTCGCCTTGAGCAAGTCCATCTCATCGTCGATGTCCAGGACGTGTGTGAAAGGATTGAGGCAGATGCGGCTCGATTCCGAGAACTCGATGAACTCCCCGCCCACCGCCTTGTTGAGTTTCAAATAGGAGCGGCCCACGTCGATGGTCCAGCACTTCGCGCCTTGGGCCAAGTAGTCGGCGATCAGCATCTGCATGGCGTAGGACTTGCCGGAGCCGGCCTCGGCCATGATCACGGCGTTGAAGTTGGTTGGTGAGTCGTAGAGGTCGAACAACACTGGCTCACCCCGGCGTGACACGAACACAGAGGCACCGCCCCTGCCCGTCCCGGTCCAGTCGCCGAATATCGGCAGGAACTGCACGGCATGGGACACCGCCATCGTCTGGAAACGAAACAGATTGGTGATGGCCTTGCCAGACGTGTTGAGCGGGAGGATTGCATCCCAGAGAGGACGCAGGATGCGCTTGTCCTCACGCATGTCGAAGCCAAGAGAAGCCTGATAGGCGGAAAGCCCCGCCACCTGCTTATCCAGGCGTTCCGCGTCGCGGGAGAAGACAGCGAGCGTCAGGTTCATCTCGACCAACACGGCGCCCGCGCCCTCAATCTCGTGCATAAGCGTATCGAAGCCGGCCTTCTTGTAGCTGATCAAGGGAATCAGACGCACCATCGGGCCGTATGCCTGATGGTTGATCATGGTGAAGCGGCGGCGCACCTCCCCGATCTTCTTCACTTGATCTGGGTAATGCAGCGTGAGCATCAAAAGGAACGGCTCGGTGATCTGGTTCGACAATCCATTTGGGTCGCCGATCAGATGGCTCATTACACCCAGGCTTGTGCGCTTGGGATACCACTTCACCGACATGAGCTTGGCAAAGTAGCGGTCGTGGAATCCCAGCCTGCGCGTTTCTTCGATGACCACATCGCCGGGGCCATAAACCTGCTCCCGGATCGGCCGCATGTCGTCATACCAATCCTCGTTGGCGTCGTAGACATGGGTGATGCGGCGCAGCAGCTTCAAATAGCCATGCGGGCCGAGCGGCTCAAGCAAGAGGCCGGCGGACTTCAGCCCCTCGGACATCCTTTCGGCGGCTTCATGCGCTTCTTTGACCTGCCCATCGTCGGGTATGTCCGAGCAAGGGATCTTGATGGTGACGATGATGGTCTTGCTGTTGAGCAGCACACCAGACCGCGCGACAAGGGGCCGGTCCTTGCCATCCAGGATGAACGCCCTGCGCTTGGCCGTCATGGTCGCCAACAGCTCGTTGTCACAGGCAGCCTTGTTTGCGGCATAGATGTCGATGGGTTCTTCAACATCCGGGCTAGCGAACACCCCGACCTGAATGAATGTCCCCGGCGGCATGGCGATGCCCAAAGCCGCTCGGAACCGGTCCACCGTGCCTTCATCGCCCCCGATCATGGCGGGCGCGCTGGTGAAACAAGCGCCCAGGTATTTTTCCCCGGTGTCCTCATCCGCGCAGAAAAACACCTTGTAACCCGTGTCGCACCCCCTGACGGTCAAGCGCTGCCAGGGGGTGCGATTTGGACTACCAGAGCGCTCCTGGACGCCGGGGGCGGCGCCAGGCTTACCTGGTGACAGGAATCCGAACACAGAATGCGTCCCGTCAGAGAGTGGCGGCGACGACGGTGTTCAGCACGCCAGGGCCATAGTAGGTGGCAACGGACACACCGACGCCAACGACCACCGGCATCAGCGATTGCTTGACGATTGTGATCCCCAGGCCAGTGCCCAGCGCGCCAAACGCGAAAAGCTTACCCAGCGAGCCTTCCATCCAGCCTTTCACGAGGGTGGATACCGCCGAAAAAGTGGCATCCGCGCCAGCCATCGCGGGATCGGCAATCGCCAGGCACAGCGCGGCGAGGGCGAGCAATTGAACGTGTTGCTTGTTGAACTTCATGAGTGAACCTCCAGGAGGCAGGTAAAAAAGCAAGGAAATCGCCGACGGGCCTACTGAGCGCCCAGCAGGGCATCACCGGGCTGCGGCAACGCCGCGTCCGGGATGCCAGTGACAGCCTGCGGCGAAGAAACAGGCTGAACTGCTCCTGCCCGACCGGTATCGCTCCGGTCTGGCACAGAAGGTTGCGCGCTCGGCATCACCATCAAGTGAGGAACCACAGGGCGCGAGCCTGTGAACTCCGACTTTCCGAACGACCATTTGCGCGGTTGTATTTCGGTGAAGAGATAACTTGGCCAGTGCAGGTCTTTCTTGCTGTCCTCCCAGGGCGCGATCCAGATGCGCATGACCTTGGCGGGTTCCAGGATCGGCAATGGCAGATTGGGGGTGCCTGACTGGGCAATAGGCATGTGCCGGGGCAACGGCAGCGTGGACGGCTTTCCCCTGGCAGCCTTTTCTGTCTGGATAGAGACCAAACCAGAGCCGTCATTGAGTGAATCCAGTGCTGCCAAACCCTCTTCTTTCTTTGAAGGCTCTGCCGTTACCGAATCACGATCGTTAGTGGCGCGATAGATCTGCACCGGACTCTTGCAGATCACGCCGGCCGGCATGCCGGGACAGGCGAATTCATCGTGGTCTGCCGTGTTCAAGACACTGGCGCAGCCGGAGAGCAGAAAGGCGATGGACAGGGAGACGCAGCTACGTCTACAGCTACGAAGCCGCTGCGATGGCTTGGAAACGACAGGATTTTTCATGATTTCTTGGCTCCCTTGGCGGCGATGGAGGAGGTATCGCGCGGCATGAGTTGGATGCCGCGTATCGTCACGATGGTGACCTTGCGGCCGGCGTCGACCTCAATGACTGGGAACATTTCCTTGGCCATGTCCAGATAGAACTGGGCAACCATCTTCGAGGCCTCGGAAATACCCTTGCCGACACCGGCCTGTGCAGCCGAAGCCATGTCGATGGACTGGTATTGGGCGGAACTCCCCGGCGTGACATTGAGCTGAGGCACCTGGGTAGGCGCTATGGCTTGGCCGAATCCCGCCAGGAAGCCGGACACCAGGCTCTTGGCGATCATCGACCCCTGCTTGGAGACGAGACGGCCGCGCATTCCGACCTTGCCGTCCTCGCCGACCGCATAGCCTTCCAGTTCCGCTTCGATCACCCGGCCATCCTCGCGCACGCAGGAAAGCGTCTCGGTGCGCAACTGGGCACGCTCCGTCGCCAGCACACCATGCCCACCGATCACCAGGAAGCACTCCCGGATGTCTGCATCGCCCATGTTCATGAGATTGGGGATGATGGATTCGCTCTTGATCCGCACCAGGGCCGGGACCGGCTGCTTCTGGGTCACGCTCGATGTCGGCGTATCCATGCCGTTGAGCAGCACGCCCTCGAACATCGCCCCGGCTGGAAGGTAGGGCATGGGGGAGGAGCCCACGCCAGCAACCTGGGCTGGCTTGTCTGGCGTGGTGGTGCCAACGACACGCAAGCGAGGCTTGGGCGGTTCCGCTGCCGGCATGGGTGCATCGAAGTGAGACGAACGCGAGGAAGACGTCGGAACCGGCGGCGGCAGCGGCGCGTCCAGCGAAGGGGAGGGCAACCCCGGCGCGGGAAGGCCGCCTTTGCCCGATTTCATCGCATCCAGGTCGCGGCGTAGTTCCGCGACCTCACGCACCACTTCAGGGTTCATCCCTTCTTGACCAGCAGCCCCCCCCTCCAATTTCTTGAGGAGTGCCGTGTTCTGGGTCTTGGTATCACTCAGTTCGCGCACCAGCAGATTCACGCGATTACCCGTAGCTTCCAGGCCGGCGGCGAGACCTTCCTGGGTGACGTTCTTGCGGTTGGGCAGCACCAGGTTGGTGCTGTTCAGATCCGATTTCGAGTCAATCGGGATCGTCGTTTCCTTGGGGCTGATAAGCCAGCCAGCGCCAGACAACGTGCCAAACAGCACAGCTACGCCCAGCACGTTGCGCTTGCCCGGTGACAGCCCCGCCCACCATGCCTTGAACTTTCCGCCGTCGCTCATCTCGCACTTCCCTTGGCTCGGCCGGCATCGTTGGTGTTGGCTGCTTTGGCAAGTTCGGTTGAGGCATCCGCCAGAGCGGCCTTGTCGGACAGGACGAAAACCGACGTGGACATGCCTTTCCGTAGCTTGATGACGGGGTAGATGGACACCGCGCGCACGCCGTCACGGTAGAACGACGGCTCGGCCAGCTCGATCTCCTCCGGGCCGACGTTCTCGACCCGGTATTTGAAGACATCCAGATGCTGGCCCGAGTAACGCCTCTCCGGCATCACGAGCAGCGCGTCCATGCGCCCCACAGCGACCGGAAGGAGCCCCCCAGAAAACCCGGCCGGCGTCTTGCCCAAAACGATGCTGCGCAAAAGGCCGCGCAGACGATCCGTGTAGCTACTGGCTTCCTCGGATTCCCCCATCTGATTGGATGCCGCAGCAGCAGCGTCTTCGTCCAATTGCAGGATGATGGTTTGCGCGGGGATGTTTCTGGGAATCAAGGTGAGCGAAACCACGGGATCGTTCACCCCCGACCCGGTGACGAATATCCCGACTGGCTTCTCCGGCGACTTGGGCGAGATGTAGAGGCTCTGGCCTTGCACTTGCCATTCCACCTCGGAGTTGTCGATCAACTTCGGCGCCGCGAATGGGGTGGAAATGCGGTTCGGGAACCCTGAGCTGACATAGAGCACTTCGTTGTAGTGGCTGGCCACGCGAACTACGTTGGCCATCATGGGCCGCTTCTCGCCCGGAAGCAGGCCGAGGCTGGGCAGCATGGCTTGTTCTGACTTGCCCGCCTCGGGCTTGGGACGCGACTTATCCGCCTTGGCGGTCATTTTGGTGACCTTGCAGGCCGGATTCGGCTTGGCCGGCACGCCTGGCGGATTGGAGCAGGTGTCAACACGCTCGTCCGAATGCGCAAGTCCGACCGCCAGGACAAGTCCCGCTACAGTCAATCCGATGGCGATATGCGACAGACGAAAACTGACCATCATTTGCCTCCCTTGGCATCAGCCGGCTTTTGTTCGTGGGCATGAGACGCCTGCCATTTCAAAGTGCGTGGCTCAGACCCTTCGTAACTGTCCAGCGCCGTCACCAGCGGCCGTCCATCACGCATTTCGATCTTCAGGTCGTACACCACAGACGCCACATCAGGACTGGCCTTGCCCGCGCTCAAGGTATTGAGCTGCCCCACCACGAAGACCCGCGAGGTCTCCTTTTCGTAATCGAGGCGCTTGGCTTCGAACCAGGATGCCCCGCCACTACTACGAAAAACCGGGTCGGCCGCCACCGCCTGCAACTTGGCGCGAACGGTGGTGTAAACCTTGGAATCCAGATGGCGAGACAGGATGTCGGTAAGGAACTCGACGTTGTAGGGCGTGATATTCCCAGCCAGGGTGGCGATATAGAGGCCGAAGCTCTTGAGGTATTCGCTACTGGCCGTGGACAGGTCCACTGTCACCCGTGCGTCTAGTTGCGGGGGCACCAGCACAACACGCTCTCGGTTGCCGATGGCCAGATACAGCGCGCCCATCAAGGTGATGGACAGGGCGAGATTCGACATCAGCAGGAGTTGGGAAAAGCGGTTCGCCTTCTCCCAGGAGCCCGTCATGGCAGACAGCTTCATGAGAAGAACTCCACCGCCAGCCCGTCCTTGTAGGCACGGTTGAGCGGCAACAAGCCAGCCTTGTAGGCGATATGAACGATCGCACCGTCCAGGTTGTTGCTCTTGAACCGCTTCATCCAGGCGGACGCTACGACGATGACGAAGAACATGATCGTCAGGGTCTCGGACAGCATGCCGACCCCCATGAGCCCGATGGCCAGCGCGAACTCATCCAATTCCCACCAGAAGAATTGTGGCTGCGCGTCGATGTAGCGTGGAATATCGATTTCCCTCACGGCTGCCCCCCTTGGACTTCGCTTGTGATGTGAATCCACACGGCTGCCCTGCGGTTCTGAGCACGACCGGTTTCTGATTTGTTGTCCGCTACCGATTCGCGCTTTCCACGGCTGCCGATTTCAATGCGTTCGCGTGCGACTCCGTGCTCTACGAACCATGCCGCCACAGCCCGTGCCCTCTTCATGCCCAACCGGCAGTTGTAGGGGTCATGTCCAACGCTGTCGGTATGCCCAACGACCACGACACGGCCATCGGCTTCCTTGATCTGGCCCAGGACGGCTTCGAGATGGCTGTCCTGGAGATGGCTTGCCAGTAGACGGCTACCATCGAACGGGAACTCTGCATATCCCTCTGCACAGGCTTCTTCGATTACTTCGTACTCGGGTGCAGGCGGGTTGAGCAGCGCATCCAACTCCGCCAAGGAAGGGCGGGCGGTTTTCTCCACGGTGATCCAGAACGTGCGTCCGATGCCAGCGCGCTGAGATGAACGCTGGACATCAACGAGCGTTTCCTCGGAAGGCATCACCCGCGCGAAATCCGAGGACGCCAGATAGGTCTGGCGCACAAAGCTCAGTGGCCCAGCAGGATCGGCCTGGGCCTGCGACACCCCCGAGGCACAGAACACCAGGGCACAGAACATTGGAAACCACCTCACCCGCATTTCAATCAATCCGTTTATATACCGTTGCGCGTAATCATAATATTTTCACGCGGCAATGCAATAGGCTCTTTGCCCATCACGCTCAGAAATCAGGAAGTTGAGGAAGAACGGGAGGCGATGGCTTTGGAAAGCAGGCCACTGGCGAGGCGGAGAAACAGTTCGGAATCGCCCTGGGTGTCGTCCAGCGTGACAACGTAACGCCCAGCGATAGCGAGCGACGGCGTGGATTGGACGCGGTACCCAGCGAGCTTTTCCATCGCGCGCTGGATGCGATCCACCTTCACCTGGGACCACGACTGGGAGAAGCCACCCAACCCCACGTCACGCGCGGCCTGCTCCCATGTCGCGCCCGCATCCGGGCTCATGTGACCATCCTGCACCAGCGCATAAGCACGTTCGGCGAAGGCGTCCAGGCGCGAGGGCGCGGCCAGCGCGACTGCGTACCACGCTCGCGCAGCCAGCACCAGCCCCCGATCCGGCGTCACCACCGGCACAAATTCAAAACCTATCCCCTTCGGCAAGCTGCGGCCCCAGCGCGCGAGCAGGGCATGCAGATCACGGCAGTGCGGGCAGGTGAACTGAATAAAGGCGATGCACCGTTTCGCATCCTCGCCGATCGGAGTCACCTCAGCGAATGGCGATCCCGCCGATGCCGGCACGGGTGCTGCGATTGCACTCCCACGCAGCAGCAGGGCACCAGACGCCAACAGGAATGCCCTACGCTTCATGGACGATCTCCTAGTCCAGACTGAACAACCATAGAGGCTCCAGGATAAAACACGCCGGTGTGCCAGTAGATCCGATAGGGAAAAGCGGGAGGTTCCCACTCGCTTCGAGTTCCAAGGGCGCCGTGCTGGTAGAGGTCGAGCAGCGCATTCATCATCTCCGGCATGCGGATGGATATACCGACCACCTCGACCAGATCGATATCTTTCAGTGGATTGCTGCTGGTGTGGCCGGCCAGGGCCGCGAGGATCTCGACGTGAAGATTGCGCACCTGCTTGCGAGGCACGTCAGACATGGTCGTCAGCAAGAATGCCCGCTGCCTCATGAAGGTCTGCCCAATCGCATAGCCCCGCTTCTACCAACCGGTCGAACAGGGAACCACCCACCGTGCGCCAGTCTTGTATGGCATCCAGCCCTGCATCACGCGCCACCACACCTTCCGACATCAGCTTCTCGGCGACGCCCAAGGCCGCCGACGGTGCCTGTCCCATGCCACGCAGCAACACCGAGGGTGAGCAATACCGAAGTTCGAGCAGTGCCTCACCTAGCCGCAGCACCCTACCGGCCTGGCGTTCATGAATGACATGGGCAATAGCAGTGGTTACCTCGGGCAGCATAACGACGCCCAGTTCGACCAGGATGTTGCCCAGGCGGGATTCGCCAGCCGCGACCACATCCACCTCCGACGTGATTCGACGCACTTCGGAGAGAGAAGTGAGCCCAGTCAAGGCCAGACGGGCACCGGCCTGTGCCAGGGTTTCGAACTGAGGTTGAAGGGAAGCGGCAGCATAGATGGCCTGTGCGCCGGACTGGTGGGTGGCGGCGCGGCGCACGCCGGCATCCACCACGATGAACTCGATTACCGGGACGTTCCCTTGATACGCCATCAAATGCTGGGGCGTGGCAAAGTGTGGCGGCTGGTGGAATCTCATTCCATGCAGGCGTAACCAAGCTAGTTCAGCCTCGTTGGGCTTCTGATACGCCGGTTCACCCGCAATCTGGCGCACCAGTCGTTGAGCAGTGACACCACGAAGAGAGGCGACCAGGGTGATTGGATCTACTCCCAGATCGATCATTCTCGTGACCGCCATCGCCGCGTTGTTGGCATGTAGGGAAGCCAATACAAGGTGGCCAGTGATAGCGGCCTGAACCGCGATCTGGGCCGTCTCAGCATCCCGAATCTCGCCGATCAAAATAATGTCCGGGTCTTGCCGCAACACGGCTCGAAGCGCTCCTGCGAAGTCCACATGGCCGTCGATGTTGATCTGACTAATCCCAGCCACTTGATACTCCACCGGGTTCTCGATGGTGATGATGTTGCGGCTGGGATCATTCAATTCGTTGATGATCGCGTAGAGCGTAGTGGTCTTGCCGGATCCGGTCGGACCCGTTACCAAAAAAAGCCCATTGGGCTCCTCCACGATCCGCTGGATGCTGTCGCGCACGGCGACGGTCATCTCGATGTTGGCCAACTTGCGCGCAGCATTCGCCTGGTCAAGTAAACGGCAAACAGTGAGCTGGCCCGAGATATTGGGCGAAATAGCCACGCGCACATCCAGCCGGCAATCAGGGAACCTCAGTCGCATGCGACCGTCCAGCGTACTCTTCCGGTCACCGGCTGGAAGTTGGGCACGCGAACGGATTTTGTCGTCCACCACACGGGCCGTATGGCGCGGCAGAACGAGGCGGTCCACCAATCCGCCCGGTAGTCGAAAGCGCACCCTGCACTCTCCTTCCTGCTCCTGGAAATGGATGTCAGACACCCCTTGTCCAGCCGCTTCGTGAAAAAGGTCATTGAGCAGAGCTACAGACTCGCGGTCATTCGATGATGTGGAAATGAATAATTCCGGTCCCATACGTTCTCCAACTACCGTCTCAGGCCGCGTTCATCACGGCGCTTCCCAATCGCGACACGGGTTTGTGTACCTCAGATGCCAGCAGCTCCCCAGTTTCTTCGACCAGGTAGCCGATGATGGTCGGCCCGCAAGATGACAATTCCTTGGCCATGTCCGCCTCGGGATGGATAGACCAGAACACCCCTTCCAGATCCAATTCGAAATGCAGCTGGACGTAGGTGATGCAGTGCTCGCCCAACATTCCCAGCGCCACCTGCGAGAATCGACGGTTGACCCTGTCCACGTTGATGAGCAGAGCGGGCTTCCGATTTTCAAGAAAGGGGTCCGGCCACAACCGTACATGCCCGTCCATTCCCGATTTCGCGAGCGTGCGTAGCACTGCTCGTTCGATTTCCTTTTGCCGAGGATGAACCATGCCACTAACTTCCTCGACAGCGGGGCGGATCAGACGAAACAGTCGCTTCATCTGGATGCCTGCCCACAACCAGCCGCAGCACCGTAGAACTGCATCGCGAGGAAACGTTGCGACTTCAAATCCCACTCCATCCCAGTCGCAATGAGATCCATCCTGTCTTCGGGGCTTGCCCAATGGCGCACTCCCCAAGAGAGTATGTCGAACAAGATCCGCACCGGAGCTGCGCCACGGCGTACCCGCTCGCAATCGACTGGCATCACAAATACCCAGGACATCCAAAGTGCCAACAACAGCGCGGCAGACCCGCCCAGCAAGTTACCAATCAGCCTCACGATTCGGACCCCGCCTGCGTCATGTACCGCCGCCAGATTTTGGCGGCGTACCTTTCCTGCTTGGGGCGGGACTTGGCGTTGAAAGCACCCACCGCCCGCCACGTGCGCCCGTAGCGAGCGATGTTCCCGGCCAATACCCACGCACCGACGTGAATGTTTGTGCATGGGTCATAGAGGTGATGGCGCTTGATGCCATAGCGGCCCAGCACGGGCACCCACGATGAGTTGATCTGCATGAGGCCGATGTCTTCGGAGCCATTGGCGTTACGGTTAAACGCCGAAGAATTCCCGCTGGATTCGACCTGGATGATGGCGTTGATCAGGCGCTCATCCACTTGGTAACGCAGTGCAGCCTGTTTAACGCAACCATCCACATCGGCACGTGCAGGCCTTGTCTGGGCCGTGACCGCCAGACCAATCAACAGAGAGGATGTGAAGCAGCATTTCAATGAAATCATTCCGACATGATACCGTTGCATTTATTTATATTTCAAGACGAACTTGCCATGCAAACTCATCTACTTGTGGGCCTGCTATTCACCCTCCTTGCCACCCCTCCTGCTGGCGCCAGGGAGAACAGTGCAAGTCTGGAACTATCGGGGCTCACGGGGTTCCTGAAGGGGGGGTACCAAGAGGCACGGGCCGAAGTCGAATTCGGCAAACTCACGCGCGGGGACGCCCCAGCCCTCCAGCGGCTGATCGCCTTGGCGAAGCAAGGCAACTCACAAGCACAGAACTACATCGGCGTCTTCCTGGACCGTGGGCAATACGGGATGGCGCAGAATTCCGTACAAGCGGCGCGCTACTTCAATACTGCTAACAAGGGGTATCCCCTCGCCGCGTACAACTTGGGGCTGCTCTATCTACTCGGTCGTGGTGTGGAACGCAGCGAAGAGATCGCGATGGCCTATATGCGGCAATCCGTCAACAAGCAACGCATTCCCCAGGCATACGTCCGCATCGGCCTCTACCACTATCGACGGAAGGAAATCGCGGAAGCCGGTCGCTGGTTCAGGGAAGCTGCTCAGGAAAACGATCCCGTCGGTGCCTATTACGTCGGTAGGATGCTGGTGGAAGGCAAGCAGGATTACCGAGAAGCCATGACCTGGCTAGACAAAGCCGCCGGCCGCCGGAACGCGGATGCAGCGCGCATGATTGCCTACCTCTACGCAAACGGGCTGGGGATGGACAAGACCCTGGAACTGGCCGCCGGCTGGACGCTGATTCACATGGCCCTCTCTCAGAAAGGCCAGGACTCGAACCTGCCACGTATATCGCTCTTCGGCCTAGAGGAAGACCGAATACAGAAAGCCCGCGCCTTCGCCACGATGTGGCTCGGAAGCCACCCTGGCGGGGCGCTACCCGACTATGTGGGCACATTGGCGAATCTGCCACGTTGATCGGAATACCGAAGAAGAAGGCTGATGCAGAAAACTGAAATCGGCATTCGACATCGGATCACGACAACCGAAGTCCACGATCGATTCTGACGAAAAAAAGCCGCCCCGAAGGGCGGCAAAAAGTCCCGCATTGCGCGGGACAGGGAGGTTGGGGGGATTATCGCACCGACTGGGGCACTCCAAATTTCCCGGACAACTGTTCCAAATCCATGCCTTCGCGCGGTGCCGATCCATCCCGGCACAGATTCATCTCAAACGGGAAAACCGCGTCCGGTTGCCCTGGGGCAGGCTGGCTCAATGTCGCCATGAGACGCCGGCAACCGGCCTGGCGAAACACGCTAAGGGTCTCGATCTGCGCCACCACCGGAGCGGCGCTACCGGTGGTCTTGGCGATCAGGCCGGCCACGGCATCATTGAGCACGCCCGAGGCACGCCCATCGGGCGCATCGATGGCCGACTTCATGAGCGCACCCAGGGAGGCGGCGTGGCTGCTTACAGCCATCACCAAGAGACACGGTCCAACAAGCACACGAAGAGGCAGGTTCATCACCTACTCCTCCAACCCGGCAAGTTTCAGAATGCCGTCTCTGAAGCATCCCTCTTCCAGATCATCCAGGCTGGCATCGCCAGCACTCAGCGCATAGGCGCATTGCCCGCGAAAGCACAGCCGGAAGGCCACCAGATTGCGCTCGTCCTTCACGCCCTCCGTTGCCTTCGCACGATCCTCATTCTGTCCTGGGTTCCCATACGCATCGCCAGTCTGTCGCACCAGATTAGCTACGGTATTCGCATCGCTCATCAAGGGATTGTGGGTGTTCACGACCCCCAGGTTCTTCCCAATGAGCCCCCCCAGGCCCAGGCTGACCAGTGCACTCCCCCACCCACCCCGCGAACCGACTTCAGAAGTCTGAGGCAAGTAGTCTGCTGACTTCCCTCGATAGTCCCGAATGATCACGAACACGTCGGAGTTTCTCGTGATCTCCGAAGGTTCATAGAGCCTGTAGCCCTGTTTGGACAACAGGGTAGCAAGCCTCGCCGCCCACTTAGGCGCATCTGGGGAGACCGCGCCATACTTGGCCCCGAACAGGGATGAGAAAAACCGTGACGGTGGCGGCATAGTCCCCACGGTAGTTGTCTTAATCCGGCCTTGCTCCACATCGCCGGCAACCCCCACATCCGCAACAATCACCAAGCACAACAGAGCCAGCACCGTTCCCGCTTTCTTCATGATGACCTCCATAGACATTTATTGATTTGCCATTGTCTGTACCCGTGAATTCATCCGATCCGCTAGCGCCTGCACATCCATCGCCTTGGGCTGTACCTCGCGGATGAACTCTGCTATGTCTATTCTACTGAAATCCAGGCTCTCGAACTCTGCCGTGGTGAACCCCGAGCATTCGGGCGACCGTGGACTACCCCAACTTTTACCCAACTGAGAGCGCCCCTGCTCCTGGATAATCCGTGCCAAGCGTGAATTGAAGCAGCAATAACCTTCTTTTTTCTCCAGACAAATCATCAAGAATTTGCTGGAGCAATAGCTTCCAATGGAAACGCAAAGATTCTGACCAGATTTCATAGCGGTCATCTGGTCTTCGGGATCGCAACTCATCAACTCCTGGATCACCATCCCTGCGATGGCGATGTAGAACGTGGCGGGAGTGAAATAAATACCTGGTCCACCACCCGAGCCAAACAGTTGAATCGGATTAGCCGCAGATCCGAACATGGAGGACATAAGCGGCGGAGCAGTTGGCGCACTCATGGCCGCACTAAACCCATAGAGGCCAATAGATGGACTGAAAGATGGCACACCTCCCGTCCAGTCTCCCATCTGCCATGCGTCAATGGACTTGCTCATCATCCAGGGAATGTCACTGCTGAACATGGCATCGTATGTGTATGCGCTGCCAATAGAGTAGCCATAGCTCCCAGCCTGCCCAACCAGATCAGACGCCATCCCAGATGCCACACTGCGATTACTCATCGCGCCTCCGCCACCAGAACCCTTTTTGCAGCAATTAGACAGGCCGCCCAACTTCTTCGTGCATTTCGATCCGGCCCCCGTAAATAGTTGGAGCGTATCCGGGTCGATGTAGGTGCCCGCTTCTCTCGCCGACTCCATCGCGGTCACCGCCTTGCCGAAATCGGCATCGGGCTCGAACCCGGTATCAAAGCACTCGCCGTTGGCACAGAATTGCCGGGCGGCGCAGTCCTGAACCTGCTTGGCCACGGCGGGCGATGTCTGGCACTGGTAGGTGTTCTCGTTGAGGACGCAAACACCATCTGTCATCTCGATGCACTTGCTGCCAATTTGTCCACAGCCCCTGTTGAGCAATTCCTGGCAGTCGCTTGTCATGTCAGGCGACGTGCACTGATAAGTATCCCGGTAACGCCAGCAATCCCTGGTTACGTTCACCCCAGAGATAACACGGGTTTCCGGCCCTTCTGCGCACACGGATCCCGTTCGACTGCACTCGGCGGATTGGCCAGGGGATGAGAGCAGCGCCAACACCAGGGCGCACCAATAACGCATCATTGCGCCCTGGCCTCCAATGACGTGCACTGGTCATCCCAGTTATCGGTGATTGTCGGCGCGGTAATGCAGGTATTGCCAGATAGCGTTGCTCCAGGTCCGCATGAATATGAGGTCTGAGCAGGCGTGGGATCAGGCGCACAGACAGTACCAGTCAGGGTGTGACCACTGATAGAACAACTATATGACACCGAGGCAGGCACTGGAGGAGGCGTAACCGTGGGTGGATAGCATGTACTCCCGGACAAGGTGTACCCACTCGGGCAGGAATAACTGAGGCTGGAACAATAGTAGTTGCAGTAGCCATCACCCCGTTGGTCCAATCGCCCCTGGCTCGAATAATTACCAGTCGAGTAGCCGCCGCAATAGATCCACGCCAAGAACAGAGGATTGACTCCACAGCTACCCCAAGTGAGGTATGTCCATGTTTCGCTCTGTTGTACGGGGGTGCCAGCCGGCTGATACGCAGGCGCCTGGCAATATGTTCCGCTCAATGAACTTCCAGATGGGCAGGAATAGATAGGGGTCGCACTAATGGGCGTCACAATGCAACTCGTCCCCGATAATGTTCGCCCTGCATTGCAGTAGTAACTCGGAATGGCTGGAATTGGCTCCGGGATGGTTACGGTCACGACCAAACGCCGGTCACAGCCTTGTGTGTCCAGCGTTTTGTACTCATTGCACACTTCGGTCGTGTAAGTTACCGGAACCGTTACCGTCTTGGTCGAGCAGACACTTTCCATCCCTTCCTGCCCAGCACCAACAACCGCATTCGGATTTTCCAAGACCTGTTTCCCTGCCCGCAGCGTCGGGTCAGTCGCCGGGTCGAGATTGAACCGCAACCGGGAATCCGGATTCTTCGCCAGGAAATTCACCGCCGCGCACTCAGTATCGTTCTGCCCCTGGCATGCCTGGATTTTACCCATACCGGTACCACCCAATCCCACGCTGCCTGGCATCAGTGAAGGCACCGGTGAGTTGGTGGTGTAGTGCGGCAACGTGGCTGCCTTCTCGACACCAACGATACCTCCTGTTCCATCAACCGTCCCCTGGGCATAAGCCTTCGCATCGTTGAATGCAGCACTTGGATCACCAGCGTTCGCCTGCATCGACAGACACAACAGGATCACTCCTCGCCAGATATTGACATCCAATTTCATGGCGCTCTCCTGAGCCTGACCAGACGCTCCGTCGCCAACTGGCTGATCACCGGCACACCACGCACCTTCATGATGCCCAGGGCCTGCTCGATGGACACGTCGCCGGCCAACGCCGCATAGGAACCGGCCCCGGCACATCCATCTTCCATGACAGAAGCCGTGCGCCCATCCGCCAACACGAGGGTGGGCACTTGGGCGACCTTGAACTGCTTGAAGCCCTCCGGGTGGATGATCCATTCCGCGCCTATGCCCTGGTTCAACGCGGCGAGCGTCTTCCAGGTCTCTTGCCAGGAGCCCCCCTTCAGGCCGCGCAACACCATCACGGCCCCGGCATCCTTTGCCTGCCTGGCCAGCGCCTGGATGACGTGCTCAGGCATGGAGAGGGAAACGAACACCATGAAATCGGAACCCGACTTCGGCAGTGCCGGCCTGCCACCGTTGAACTGGCGGGCCAGCGCTTCCAGATTATCCAGCCGATGGCCTGGCAGGGCCGGCGGCACGTCGATCTTGGTCTCACCTGGTTTCGGAGCCTCCCGCCCTGCCCTGTCCAGGGTATCGGTGACCCCGCCGGAGAGCACCCGCACGCGCGCCCTGATTTCATCGTCAGACGGCAGCGGCTGGGCAGCGCCGGCATAGGTTGCCATGAGACATCCCAGAGTGAAAGCCACACGCCGAAGCACTCCCCCATTCCAGACATGCTTCACAGGCTCGCCCCCTCGCAGCAATTCCGCTTCCGGAAAATCAGATACCCGAAGTCCTCTCCGATCTGAGGGATCTCGCGCCCCGCGCCCCACAGGATGGTCGAGCGCCCGAAAGGCTGGCAGCAGCGCCCGGCAATTTTCTTGGTCTGGGGGACCGGATACAGCATCGAGTACTTGTACTGGCCCTTGTCCATCAGGATTTGCGGGTAGTAACCGCACAGGCCGTCGCTGCCGTAGGCCGACCAGTTGGTAAGCATCCTGTGCAGCCTTGCTGACACTCGCTGTACCATGAGAGAGGATCCCTGCACCCCGCCGATCCAAGTCTGGATGCTCCCACCCAACGGGTATAGGGAGCCATTGCAGCCCGCACACCAGAACATCTCCGAGCGACCAAACCCGGCGGTCGAGGAAACGCAGTCCGCAGAACACGCCCCCTGGGCCACCACACCGCCGAAGATGAAGGCATCCGGGTTCAGAATGCCCTCCAGTTCATCGTCGCCGTAGGACGGATCAATCTCCGACATGTAGGCGATGTCGAAGCCTTGGCGCTCCGTGCAATGGGAGTCCACTAGCACATCCAGGAGCGTCATGAGCGGGTTCACATACCAATGCACATGCCGGAAAGCACCCCGGGTCGTGCGAATGCCGGAACTGTGGCTGTCGATTTGACCAAACTGCATGGAATTCACCCCGGCGTCGATCTTCACGCCCCCCAGGCCAACGAAGCAGTAAGGCGTCTTGGTCACGTCCGCCATGCGCGCTGCCTCCCAGAACGAAATCGTCGTGCCAACGGTGGGCGGATTGCCGCAGGTGCAAATCTTCGTGTTCGGATTAGCCGTGTCTTCCTGACTCTGGGAAATCAACGTCGCGTTGCCGAAGACCTTGATCGGGAAGGAACACGACCAGCACACATCGGTCACATAGTTCGGAAACTTACCGTAGCAGGTGGGATCGGCATGCGCCTTCGATGCGTTCCAGGTCACCATAAACCCGGCCAACAAGACCAAGCCGTATGCCCGCTGCCACCCTGCGCGTTCAGATAGCCAGTTCTTCAATTTCCAACACCTTCCCTTGTTGTCGGACAACGGCAGGCACCTGCCGAATGCCGAACCGGCTAGTTATGAACCCGGCCTGGTCGTAGAACACCTGCCGCTTCCATGCGCGCGTCAGATCCAGCCAACTTCCCCCGACCAGGATGACCTTCACCCTGGGTTCCCTGCCAACGAACGCACTGGCATAGCTCACTTGGCGCTTGTCGCGTGCGTCGATGAACAACAACGGCTTGGTCAGCGAGGTGTACTCCAGCGGATTGACGACCATCCCGGCCGGCGCGATGACATTGCCCAGGTGATCCTTGATGGTCTCCTGAACCCTTACGGATGGATCGAACACCCACTTCCGGGACTGCCGAGCCTTCGTGATCCCTGGAATCGGCTTCGGGTTTTCGATAGTCGCCAGCGCCTGACGCTTGGCCTCCTGCTCAAGTTGCTTCAGCTTGCCGGCCTTCTCCATCGCACGCAGCTTTGCCATCAACATATCGAGCATGTCCGGCTCGGCAATCTCCCAGGTATTGCCATACACGCCCAGATGCCCGGCACTCACCGGCATGGCGAGGCAGCCCAAGACCAGGATCAGAGCCCAGCGTCGAGCCATGCGGAAATCCTCTCGGCGGTAGCAGCACCAGGCAGCAGACGTCCATCCCTGGCGATCAAGGTCGGCGTGCCATTGATGCCCAGACGCTCGGCAAGCGCCACGTTGACGGAGATAGGGACTACGCATTCATCCTTCGTGGCCGCGCTCGGTGTTTTCACACCGGTCAGGGCCTCGCGCCATGCCCGCGCGCGATCCGGAGCACACCAGATCGCGGCGGATTTGGCTGCCGCGTTTGGATGCAACGACTGGACGGGGTACGGGAAAAGATAGATGGTCGCGTTATCCAGCTTGGCCAACTCCACTTCCACTTTTTTGCAGAAGGGGCAATCAGGATCGGAGAACACCGCCAGGACACGCTCGCCCTTGCCGTTCACGAACTTGATACTGTTTTCCAGGGGCAAGGCCAACCAATCGACCTTGGCCAGTGATTCCTTCCGCTCGGCGGTGAGGTCACGCTGGCTTTGCATATCGTAGAGGTGTCCGAAAATGAAATAGCGCCCATCGGCATCGCTGAACGCCACATTGCGCCCCATGACCACCTCGTAGACGCCCGGCAGTGGGGACGGCAACACCTGGTCAATGTGCGTGACCGGATAACGCTGCTTGAGTTTTTCCGCAATGGCTTTCGCGGGATCGACCGCCACATCGCCAGCATGAGAAGAAACCGCCAGTATGGCGGTTACAAGAATTGGCAATCCACGCATGGCAACCCCTCAGAACGGCTTGTCGTCATCAGCAAACTGGGAAGATGCCGGCATCTCCGATGGCATGGGCGAAGAATGCGAGGGGATTGCATCTTGCTTGCCTTCCCCGTTTGCACTGCCCAGCAGCACGAAGCGATCCACCGTGATGTGGTACATCGCACCCATCGTCGAATCACGGCGCTTGAAGGTCTCCACGCGGGGACGGCCAATCACCATGACCTGACCACCCTTCTTGATGTACTCCTTTGCCACATCGGCGGACTTGCCCCAGACGGAACAGCGATACCACTCCGTGTGTTCATCGCCTGACCTGCTCTTGTCCGTAACGGCCAGGGAGAAGCCGGCAACCAGGATCGCCTCCTGGCGTATAGCGCAACTCCGCGTCCACACCGGCATAACCGATGACCGTGGTCTGGTGAAACGAAGCCATAAATACCTCCATCGTTGATTAACAATGGACAGCATATATACCGTTGCACATATTGACAATTACTTTATCACACCACGTTATCCCTACTCCTCCTTGAAACCTATGCTTGGCACCCGCCAGGACTTCGTCAACGCGCCGTGGGGCGCACATCAAGGAGAATCACCATGAGCATGGAACTGTGGAATGCAGTCGCTGTAACCAACCCCAACTTCGTCAAGAGCTTCACCCGTAGCGGGGGTTTCTCGGGCACGGCCATCAACGCGACCTACCAAGCGCAGAAAGCCACCGAGACCTTCGGTCCCTGCGGTATCGGCTGGGGAGTAGACATCCTGGAAGAGCGTTACCAGGATGGCGCGCCCTTGATCCAGGACGGCGCCGTGGTCGGCAAGGACGTGATCCACGTCCTGCGCGTCAAGCTCTGGTATGTCTACCAGGGCAAGCGCGGCGAGGTGATCCACTTCGGCCAAACCACCTTCGTCGGCCGCAACAAGAACGGCTTCTTCACCGATGAAGAAGCGCCCAAGAAGTCCATGACGGATGCCATGAGCAAATGCCTCTCGCTCATTGGCTTCAGCGCCGACGTCCACCTGGGCCTGTATGACGACAACAAGTACGTCGCCGACCTGCGCCAGCAGTTCGGCACGGACAAGAACGCCAAGTCGGAGATCAAGCCGGAAGGCAAACGCGAGGAGGCTGGCAAGACGGGTGGCAACACCCTCACATCTATCCAGGCCAAGGAAGTGAACGATCTGCTCACGGCAAAGAAACGCACGCCCGAAAGCCTGCTCGCCTGGCTCAAATCCAAGGCCAATACGGTCGAGGAACTGACGCTGCCCGAGTATGAGCGCGCTATCAGTGTGCTCAAGCAACGGGAGGCAGCGTGATGCCCCCCGTCCGAGTCACCCTGCGCGGTATCACCGTCAGGGAAGGCAAGAATCTGCGCGTGATCCAGGATCATGCCCGAGGTCTTGCCTCTCTCGGGCCAACCAAACTGACCCAGAAGGGCATTCTGCTCAACGCGCAGTTCCCGGATGGAGCGAAATCGGTGGTCAGATTCACCGACCAATCCGACCTCGCCGACTGGATCCAGGCACGGGTCCAGCACGGCAAAGGCAAATTCGCGATGTAGTGCACATGCCCCGCCCGGTCTCTGACCTGGCGGGGTTTTTTATCGCCCGCTGCACTGGCTACTCCCTTTCGAAATCAACCGCGTCCGTGGGGGCGCATATCTCCGAGGAGAGTAATCATGGAAGTCATGCAATATGAGGTATTACCCGCACCGCAGGGCTACTACATAGCACTGTTCGATGAAGCGCTACGGACATTCCGTCGAGTATCAGCGGAGTCCTACCGAAAGTTCGGTGAAGCCTGCCAAGCACTCTTTCTGGGCACCTGGACGCCAGCGTGAAGAGGGCAAACATGGACACCGTCATCAACTGGGCGCCCTATGGCTATGCCGAATATGAGATGAGCTGGCGGGTCAGGCCGAAGCATCTTGCTGACCCGAAGCGCTTCGAATATTTCCCACGCCGTGACCGGCACTGCAACGACACGGGCCAGTTCCATCGGCTTGTACGGAGCAACAATCGGATGGCCCGCAGGCTATTCGACGGCACGATCCCGATGTAACTCTCCTACCCCCGCGCATCTCTGGTGCCGGGGGTTTTCACGTTTCAGGCAAACGTAACGCAAAAAAGTGGCTATAAGCACTCCCTTCGGTCGTGATCCACGGGCATTCGCCCGAAGCGAAGCGGCGCTGCCGCAGGTGAACCGGCCGTGCCGGAAGGACAGACCGGCTTTGCCGGATAAGCCGCTTCGCGGCATAGACGATTTCCACGGCTACGATGCCGATCTGGGTGTATGGCAGCGATCCAAGGTGATGGTCGTTGTGAGCTTGTCCATATGAGAGGGGCGGGCTTTGACCTACCGGTTATCCACAGAAAATGGGGATAACCCTGTGCATAAATCTCCACACGACCAGCGGCAACACGAAGTTATCCTGTTGCATCACGAATAATCAGCTCGCACCAAGTTGAGGCCATGTGCCCGGTGCCGGCCCCACCCCTTCTCAACCTCGCACAAGGCAACCTGTTCATCCAGGAACACCTGTATCTTGCCGGCGCCAACTCTGTTGACCTTGCCAGCCCACGCCCGTCGTAGCAAGAGATCGCCCAGAAAATCATGCTTCAGCGTCAGTTCATAACGACGGGCATCGGTCTTCCGTCGAAAGGCAAGCACCGCATCACCTCGAACTATCCGAAGTGGGAATAGCAACTCGATCAGGCGTTACTGTTTTCTGCATCGGAATACCATCACTCGCACCGGTATGCGTTTGCATCGGTCAGGTTCGGATACTGACTTCCGATGTAAATAACCCACTTCGGGTGTAAACAACGGTAAAAAACCCCGCCAGTCAGAGACCGGGCGGGGTCGGGTGTTGCTTTACGGCATCCTTTGGCGGGACATGCCCGGTGCGCACAGGGCGTTGGTGTGTTCCCGGCGCCTTCGGATTTCGCGTAGCAATCCACGAATGGGAACCGCAAAATTCTTGCGGTTCTCGATGGGCGATCGCCCTGGCCAGACATGCACCAGATCGCGGATCAGGGAGAACGGATCGCGCTTTCCCTTGATACAAGCCCATTCTCTCTGAAGCCACCGAAGGCGGCGGCGGGCCAGTCGCCATATCGCGCGAGCATGCTGTGCCAGGTGGTGAGCTTGATGTTCATGACGGCCCTCCTTTAGAAATGGCCGAGAGTTCCTGCTCCACATGCTGGGTGATCAGTCGGTCTATGCCGGCCTTGTAGGCATTGCGCCCTTCTCGGGTGTGCAGACTGTCATGCGGTTGTTGGCTATCGTGCGCCTGCAAGGTCAACTCCAGCAGGCGCTCGCAGAGATCGGCATCAACACCGGCCTCCTTCGCGCACTGCTCGATCGCGTCGTGGTCAATCAACGGGTGTTTCATTTGCAGCTCTCCCTGGTCGATCTATGTCAACGCTGACCGTTGAACAGGAACGCCCGTGGGCTGCGCCAGATCCACGAAGTGCGCTGGAACATGCATCTCCGCGCGCCCTTCGGCGGTCTCGGCGCGGTAGTTATCCCAGTCGAACTGCTCCACTTCCACACCCTCGTCACAGACATAATCTGCCACCCCACCCGAGACGATCACCAAACAGCGGTTCATCGCGGTGGCACTCAGCGGCACGACTTGGTCGGTTTCGCTGCCTTCCGGATAGATTGGACAGGCGACGATGCTCGTGAAGGTGAGTGATGTCGCCATTTCGGCAGCGACCACATCGCCCTCGTTCGTCTCGATGGTTTTCCGGGCGCCTTCCAACCCCGCATTGATCAGCCGATACACCAACTCCCCCACCTGCCTGGCCGACAGGTTGAGGTGGGTATCGACATCAATCCTCAGCGTCACTTTCTTGCTCATGTTGCTCTCCTTGAAAGAATGCGCCCTACGGGCGCGGTTAAGTTCAAGGGGAGTAGCCAGGACAAGCATGAATAAAAAACCCCGCCGGCCAGAGGCCAAGCGGGGTGGGGGGGTTACCAGGCGTATGACCGCGCGGTGGACGCAGTGACAGCTTTGAGGATGTCGTCCTTGCCCAGCATGCGCGTTGATGATCTGGCTTCAGCAGGCACTTCAGCGGACACCACCTTGAAGGGGTTGCCGCCCGTTGCCAGAACACCCGGAGCGGTTCTGCGCAAAGCGACGTCCAGGTTGTGATCAGGGACCAGACTTTCAGCCTCCCGCCCCAACTGGTAGCCCTCGACACTCAGAAAGGGCTTGCCATGCAGATACGCCGCCACCAGTTGCTGGACTTCGAACCACCGAAGCTGGCCAGATAGCTCCTCATAGCCCTTTACGCGTTTTTCCGGAATCACTTCAGCCACCATTTCGTTCCAAGACGATTCACGTCCTTGCAGGCTGCCACGTTTCAAGCTGCCCCAGACCCGGTAGGCCTGCGGTTGCCTGGCCGTGCTGGCCACGGCAATCCAGACTTTCGGGACGCCGTTGTTGGGATGAATCAACACCCGGCAGACAGCCGCCGTATCAAGGTTGGACAGCATCGGGTTCATGGCCGCCCCCCATTCAGCCAGTTGTCGAACAGTTCCAGCACCGTTGACTGGTCATCCGGCGGCGCACCGTTGAGCAACGTGTCGTGCAGCGCTTCCCGGATGGGATCGACACCGGAAAAAAGGGCGTACTCCTCGGTCAGCCGCGCCCAGGCGATCAAGGATCGCGTGGACAGCGTGATCTGAAGCCCCCCACCGTTGCTCACGAACGCCTTGCGGATGTCGCGTGCCAGACGAACCATGCCCAGAACGATGTCCTCGCGTAGCGAGGGTGCATAGCGCATGACCAGGCCCACCTCATCGACCTCCTCCAACGGAGAAAGCGCGAGTTTGATGAACCGGTCGAAGAACGCCAGCGAACCCCGGCGCTCACCCGCATAGGCTCCCGTGTCATCGCCGAAACCACCGCTGTTGCCGGTGACGGCGACGCGGAAGTTCGGATGCGGGATGACCACTTCCCCCGTTTCCGGGATGGTGAGCCGGGCACGACCGTCCAGCACATCCACTAGGCGCATCTGCTCGCCGGCTTCCATCCGGGTGATCTCGTTGGCGAGGAACACCCCACCGGAGCGCGCGGCGGCCGCGAGTGGTCCATCGACGAAACGGGTTACCCCGGATTCGGCGATGGTGAGCGTTCCCACCAGATCGTTGAAGCGCGTCTTGCCGGAGCAGGACATCGACCAGACCTCAATCCCCAGCCTGGCGGCAACCTCAAGGATCAGCGAGGTTTTGCCGGTGCCGGCATCGCCCAGGATGAAAAGGTTCTTCACCGGGGTGTTTTCCGAGAGCCACATCATCACCTTCTTCAGCACCACCAAATTGAACTGGTAATGCGGATCAGCACTCGGGGTGCATGGACCAGGCTGACGTGTTTCCACAACAGCCTGGTCCGGTGCGGCTACATTGAACAGATTTGCAATTTTGGCGGTAGCCATGACGACTCTCCTTCTGGACGCCGCCCCCACGGGCGGCTGGTTGGGTGAAGCCGGCGAGGGATGAGCCCCGTGCCGGTGTTTCGGTTTCAGAAGGGAGTAGCGAGAACAGTGGGCGATAAAAAACCCCGCCAGGTCAGCGACCGGGCGGGGTTGGGGTGTTACGGGATTTATCTGCGGCTAAGCGTGATTACGTCCTTGATGTGTACCTACATGGGCGCGCCAAGTCATGGAAATCGCACGGTAGAGCGCCACAAACGGGGACCAAAAAGCTGACCAACCCTCCTGGTAGCCCTGGATGAATGCCTGCTTGAACTTACTCATGATCATGCTCCTTCCATGCCCGTTTGATTTGACGCCATGCCGAGGTGATCGTTTCGGCTGCGAAAACGATCACGCCAGACAAGAATACCACCGCAAAAAGCGCCACATCGGCCGCAAGCAGCAAGTTTTCCAACGTGTGTAGTGGCACTGCAAGGCTTTCCATGCCCACCCAGATCAAGACTCGGACGACCCCGATAGGAATCAGGGAAATCAAGGCAAGGCCGCAGAAGCCCATCGCGGCAGCCAACGAGTGGCCCAATAAGCGGGCCACGGGTGATACCGATGTCTCAAATTCATCTTTCAGTCGGTTCATCATGCTCTCCTTGAAAAGCCCGCTACAGGCGTGGTTAAAGTTCAAGGTGAGTAGGCAAAACGTGGGGCGATAAAAAACCCCGCCAGGTCAGAGACCAGGCGGGGTGGGGTGAAGATCAATGCGTCACAGCATGATCCTGGACGAGACAGGCTGCCTTGTAGGCGGCCATCTCGTCATGGGACGACAGCCATTCCTGGAACCAGGCGTAGCTGGCAGCCACTTCCTGTGACGCCGCCAGCCAGAACCAGCGAAACGAGAGCGGAAAAACCGTTTGCTCTACTTCCTGCCGGTAAATGCTTGCCCGCTGTCGCAGCACCGAATCGAACTCCAGCTCCAGACGGTCAGCATCCAGAACGGAGGCCAAGCCATGCTCGATACGATCCAACGTTTCACGATAACGGCCAGCATCGGTACCCAACGACCATTGCAGGATGCACGCGGCATTGCGATCACCTCCAGAACCACGGATGCACTCCAGAGCCAGGACCAGATCACCCAATTCAGGCACATGGTTCATGATCAGGTCCTCCCAACGGGTTTAATCGTGATGGCCTGAGAGGCCTTCTTGCGAAGACCATCCAGACGCTCAGGAGGGATGCCGTATTCACGAAGGAGCGGCCCGTAGTCCACTGCACCCTGACGGGAGGAGCGGTACACCAGTACCCCCGCACCATCGCGCTTCTCGGAATCACCGAGCAACTCGACCAAGCGCTTCTTGGCACGCTCCTCGGCGGCCTTGGCCACTTCCAGCGCTGCATGGGCCGACAACCAGATGGCGGAAGCCCCTTGCCAGACATCGCCGCAAGGCGGCACACCCAGGCGAACAAACTCCCAGAAGCGAGATTCCGCATCCAGCAGGCCATGAGCGATATCCGCCAAACGCTGGATACATGCATCGCGACGAACCAGTTCACCCGTCTCCGGGACGAAGGCCACGAAATGGCAGGCGTTGCCTTGCCACGATGGACTTGGTTCCCCCCAGGCAACGATGGCCTGGTGAGCGAGCTGAGGCAGGTAGTACTCCGGGATATTGCCTTCCCGAACCATTTGCATGGTCCGGTCTCCGGGTACCTTGATCTCGACGATCAGGTTGCCGTCGAACGACAGGCCATCGAAGCTTGCGCGAACGTAGGGCCACTTGTCGTTCTCGCCAAACGCGGAGTTCACCAGATTCCTGGTGGACTTCTCGTAGGCGATGCGAGCAGCTTCCTCGTACTTGCGGCCCCGCATCATGGCCGGGTTCGCCGGCTTGGGACCGCGCTTGCCGGTCTTCATCTCCCAGAGCGCCTGGACGGAATCCATCCATTTCGCCTTCTGGACGATGCCGGCGTCACCCGCCAGCACCGGGGCATCGCTGCCCCCGATGCCTTGCTGGCGCCAGGCGTGCCATTCCGGGCAATCCGGGGATCCGGTTTCACCTTCGAAGATGATGGTTTTCATGACTACTCTCCTTTCGATGTGCGCCCCCACGGGCGCGGTTGATTTCGAAAGGGAGTAGCCAGTGCAGCGGGCGATAAAGACCCCGCCAGATCAGAGAAGGCCGTCGAGATAGGGCTTGTGTTAATACCATTTCTGGTATGATATTTGTATGGTCACGCTTGGAAAACCGCTCATTTGGATCGGGGGCAGCAAGAAGGATTTGATGGCCCTTCCTACCGATGTGCGGAAGTTTTTCGGTCACGCCTTGGACTTCGCGCAGCGCGGCGATCAGCACGGCGCGGCGAAGGTGCTGAAAGGTTTCGGCGGGGCCGGTGTCCTGGAAGTGGTCGAAGAACATATCAGCGGCACGTACCGCGCTGTCTACACCGTGAAGTTTGTGTATGCCGTGTTCGTCCTGCACTGCTTCCAGAAAAAGAGCAAGAGCGGCATCTCCACGCCAAAAGAGGATATGGACATCATCCGCGCCAGGCTGAAGGTAGCTGAAGCGCTTGCGAAGGAGCTACAAAATGGAAAAGCGAATCATTAATGGAATTGAGGTCGAAATCGGCTCCGGCAATGTCTTTGCAGATCTCGGCCTGCCTGACGCAGACAAGCTCAAGATCAAGTCCGGCTTAGTGATTGAGATTACCAAGGCTGTACGCAAGCTCGGCCTTACCCAAGATGAGGCAGCCCGCCGCATGGGCATCTCACAACCGAAGGTGTCGGGTATGCTGCGTGGCGACTTCGCCAACCTGTCCGAGCGCAAACTGATGGATTGCTTGAATCGACTCGGCTACGACATCGAAATCAAGGTGAAGCCCGCCGCTGAACCTCTCGGGCATCTGATGCTCGCTGTCGCCTGAAGTTGGTCATGCCAAGGCAATCAGTCATGAAGTCATGTCCCATCTCATCCCGGTCGTTCGCTTCCAACGCCTCGCCGATCACTGCCAGGTGCCGGCGGATCAGGGTGCAGGCGGCATCGGTCTCCACCAGCGATTCAGCCAACATCGCCATCGACACCACGGACGCTTCCAGTGCGTGGACGGGTATCCTGCGGATGGCGCTGGCCGTGGCGTTCGCCAGTTGTTCCGGGCTGATTGGTTGGATGCCGAGGTCAAGGACTTCCTCGGCCACCGCGACCAGATAAGGCAGATAGGCCATCCCGGTGTAATCGTCATCCAAGTAGGGACGTGGGGGCCGCCCGACGAACTGGTTGTAGTAGGCGGCGAGGTCAATGATGGTTGCGCTTTGCGTGCCCATGATCACTTCCTCCCCCGCCTGTGCATTTCCTGCTTTTCCATCGCCCCCATGAAGTCCGCCAGGCGCTCAGCGAGCAGACCCACGCCGGGAAGATTTTCTTCATCGGCATAGAGCCGGAAGGCGGTGACCAGGATGTCGGGGCGAAGGTCGGGATATCGTTCCAGGGCGTGCTCCACCTTGCCGGCCAGTTCCTTTGCTGGGAGCTTGAAACGGCTGAGGTGCTGGGTGCGGACGCACCTTGGGCTTGAGTCATGGCAATACTCCTTCGTTGCGGTCTGTTTCTCCGCACCCCGACGCCAATCGGGTGAGCGGAACCGTGCGGGTTGGCGTACCGGAACGAAGGCACCGGCGAGCCTTGCGGCTCCCCACACGGCCCGCCCATAGAGCTTGCCATGCAACGGACGAAAAAAATGCCGCATAGCGGCTGTCCGCCTTCGTATTCCGGGACGCCAATCCCGAGCCGCTGAACCCAGCGGCGGAGAAAGCATAGCCACCGTGCCCGGCCAAGGTCAAGCAGTTTCCGAAGTCGATAAGCGATAGCTGACATGGCGTTCCGACTAACCAAGACGGCCCATCGGCGCACTGGCAAGCAAGTGTACAATGTTGTATCTTGTTGTTTTAATTACATTACAACCCCCGTAAACAGTCACCTTTCCGCCCGTAGACAGTCACTTTTCACCCTGTAACCAGGGACATTTCGACGGGCTGTCGAATTACACAAGCCCATGCTGGAATCGCCAAGATCGCACCACCCTGGCAACTGGCAAGCCCTGTGCTGATGCAGTTTCCGGTTCGGAAGCCGGATTACGGTCGGCGTAAGCCGAACCAGCAATTGGCAGTTATCCACAGATTGAGTTCACGACCGAATTTCTCTTTCCCCGTAAACAGTCACCTGTCCCTGTAGACCGTCACCTTTGCGCCCGTAAACCGTCACTTCTCCGCCTGTAGACAGTCACCCTTCCGCCCGTAGACAGTCACCTCTCGGCCTGTAGATAGTCACTTCTCGCGAAGTTATACACAGGCAGAGCCGCCCCAAAAAACAACTTTGCATTGTCGTCATACATACCGCTAATAGATTGATTTAATGACAGTTTACGGAGATTAGCCAGGTGGCTTTGTGGGTTGGCTAGCTGGGCGCGAATCGACCCGCAAAAATCGGCTTAAACCTATTAAAGGTTCTTAAACCTATTAAACAACAACAACGCACGCGCAAGCGGCGGTGGTCGGGCAAGCGACTGGTTGTTGTTGTTTTCTGAATTCTGATATCGAGAACCGATGTCCATCATCGGCATCATGCCGACAGGCAACGGAAAAGGCGGTTTGGCAAGGGGGATGTCGACGGCGGTTGGCTAATCGACCTTCATCGCAAGACCAACCGCCCGAAAAAAGCGGTTTGGCAATGGCGGTCAGCGCCAGATATGCCCGGCAAGCCGTCTATCGACTCGTTTGGCGCGCTTTACCGGGACGGGAATGCCTCGGCATACCTTTGGCACGCTTGACGCAATGGCGGGCGTCTTGAGCGATTTTGCAACGGTGTACTTTTTTGCTTGGCCGAAGTTCGACGCCAGATGGATGACGGCGACTGGATGGTCGAGGTCACGATGGTCGAGGCCGGAGAAAAGGCGGAATACCACTGGACGCATCTGACCAGGCAACTGCCTGGCATCTTGGTGCCACACTGGTGACAGATGATCATGGAAAAGCGGTTTGGCAAGGGCGGACTACCGGTAGCGGGGGGTAACCTGCGCCAACGGGGGCAAAACACAAGGGAGCCGATTTTTGCAGGCGACTCAGGACCGGATTAGGCTCAGCAAGACCGCTCTCGCCCTCTTGGCCGGTTTTTTCTGGCTTGGGGATACATGGGCTTGCCTCAACCCCATTTGATGCAATGGCAGGGCTTATTTACCTCTGCAACGGTATCTTGTGATGTGACCGGAAGGTGGTGGTCTTGTGTTCGGCCACAAACCTCGTCCGTAACTTGCTCACTGCATTAGCGCTACAATTGTGACCATAGTTAGCGACTATGGAGTAGCACCATGACGATCCAAACCACCATCGGGGCTGGTGACTTCAAAGCCAAGTGTCTGAAGCTCCTGGACACCGTGGCTGAGACACGCCAGCCGCTCATCATCACCAAGCACGGCATGGCCGTGGCCAAGCTCGTGCCGATGCCGCCGGAAACCGATCTTTTCGGCGCGCTGGCCGGTAGTGTGCTGAGCGAGGACGACATCATTTCACCCCTCGAAAACGAGTGGGAGTCAGCCCGTTGAATGCCACTCTGCTCGATACCCACACCCTGGTCTGGCTTCTGGATGGCAGCGACCGGCTTGGGCCGGAATCCCGTGCTCTTATTCGGGCTTCGGCACAAGATGAGCACCTGTTTCTCTCAGCCATCTCCCCTTGGGAAATCGCCATGTTGGTGAGCAAAGGCCGCTTGACGCTGGATCGTGATGTGGGTGAATGGCTAAAAGCTGCTTTGGATCTGCCGGGTATCCACCTTGAACCGTTATCACCGGACGTGGCGGTATCCAGCACCCGGCTACCAAGCGAAATCCACCCTGACCCGGCTGATCGCATCATCGTGGCGACTGCTCGGCATCTTGGCGCCACCCTGGTGACAGATGATCGTCTGCTGCTGGAATACAGCAAAGCGGGCCATGTAAAGACCCATCGCGCAGGCCTGTAGCTGTTGCTGCCGGAAGGATTGGGCTCCGTCAGTAGTGGCCGGGGGGGGCAAACGTCTCCAGGAATACCAGGAATTCGGCCTTGGCCCACGGGTGCGCCAGTCCACCCCGCTTGAAGATGTCCACGATGTTCTGTTTGTGCTTCGATGCAGATAGCCAAGCCAGGAACTTCTCCAGAACATCGTGCCGGCTGTCCTCGGGCAACGAGTCGAAGTACGCCCATAACGACTGGTTCCGCGTCATCTCTGCCTGTGCCTTCTCGCGACGTTGTGCCTCCAGTCTTTCCCTGGCAGTTTGCTTCGTGTTGGCTTCATTTTCGCGTTTCAGGTCGTGCTCACTCCGACGAATGGCGGCACCCTCCTTCAGTGCCTTGAGAAAGTAGGGGCCGATGTCCTTTACCTTGCCGGCGTTGTAACGAGACAGCACGTACTCCATTGATCCCAGGATGGCAGCTTCCGAGTTCTCGCTGCATACCCGAGCTGCGACCCGTACCGAGAGGCAAAACTCTTTTTGCAGGCGTACAGTGATCGAATTCGGCTCAACAAGGGCTTCATCGCCCTCCTGGGTAGGTTTTTCTGGTTCGGGAATATCGGGGCGGCTTCCAACGCCAACGCTTGAGGCAATGGTGGGCATCGTGTTGGCTTCTGCAATGGCATCTGAACCTGATGCGACCGAGGGGAGCACGGATTCGGATCTGACCGCCATTTCCCTCGGCGGCTCGATCTGCATGGACTGCTGTGGGTTGCTGCCAATCAGGAACCTGACCTCGGTAACACGGCGTGCTTCCCGTTTGACTTCGATGTCTAGCGCCAGATCGGTTACCGAATTGATCTCCTTGATAGCGGGCTGGAGCACCCGTTGATTCAGGTACTTGAATTCCGCGTAGATGGGTTCCCTTGCCCCTAGCAGCGCCTTTACTACATCCATTGGAAAGTAGGGTGTCATCCCGATGCCACGAAAACGAGCACAGTTCTCGTACAACGCCAGGGAATAACCAGAGTGGAACCGCCGCACGATGTCGATGTCGAGAACGACGAAAATCTTGGGGTTGAACAGCTTCATTCGGAGATGTGGACTGTAGGCATAGGTGCAGACGCCATCCATGATGTCCGCACTGGCCAGCAACGTGGATACACCCCACTCACGCTTACCCTCGTCGTTCAGAATGTCCCATTCAATCGCCGTGGTTGTGAGCGCTTTCAGCAGATCCTTGATGCGTCCAATGTCGTGGCTGTCATAACCGATCAGGTCCACGAGATGACTGACCGTGATGCGATGGATAGGGATGTCCAGATCCGGTATCTGGTAGTAGGCGTTCAGCAAGAGCGCATTGAGCAGCTTCCTCTGAACCAGGGATATGGTGTTGGTGATGTGGACCGTCTCCACGCATTTTCTGACATGGCGTGTGCGGGGTTTTTTGGTTGATGCTGGCTTCCGAGCTGGCTTCTTGGCACGTTTTGTTGGGCCGGCGTCTTGAGTCACAACAACTCCTCCCTTGCGATCAGGCGGATGGCCTCACGCTGCACCAGCCTAGATAGCCCTATCCGCCGCCGCCTCGGCTCCTGACTCACATGAAGTTGCTGGACAGCGCGATCAGCCGTCTCGGTAGCCCACGCCACAGCCTGCTCGGCCCCTCCCAGTTTTTTCATCACCAACTCCACCAGTAATTCGTCCAGAGACACCGAGGTCCGTCGTCCTCCAACAACGACATGGATACGGGAGATACGCGCGGACAGGTTTCCATCGTGTTGATTCATAACAAGAGTTTAGAGCCTACATTGCAAGAAAAGATTTGTTAGTTTACCGTTGCACTTGTTTATATTGTTGGCAACGGAAAAATTATGAGGTTGGTCGAAATCAAGCATTTCCATCTGTTCGCCGGACTCGGCGGTGGCGCGGCTGGCTTCAATCGCGGCGAAGCGCGGGTGGGCAACCTCCAGGCCCGTTTCCGCTGCCTGGGCGGAATTGACGTGAACGCCCCCGCTATCGCGGACTTCGGCCGTCTGGCCGGGGTGCCGGGCACCGTCCTGGACCTGTTCAGCCGCGAGCAGTACATCGCGTTCCACGGCCATGAACCACCTGCTGGCTGGCGCGAGGCCACGCTCGATGACATCCGCCGCGCTGCCGGCTACGAACGGCCGCATATCGTGTTTACCAGCCCGCCCTGTAAGGGGCTCTCTGGGCTGTTGTCGGAGTCTCGATCCAAGACTGATCGCTATCAGGCCTTGAACCGCCTCACCCTGCGCGGAATTTGGCTGACGATGGAGGCCTGGGCGGATGATCCGCCCGAGTTCGTCATCCTGGAAAACGTGCCGCGCATCCAGAGCCGGGGCCGTCATCTGTTGGACCAGATTGGTGACGTGCTCCGGTCCTACGGCTATGCCGTGGCCGAGACCACCCACGATTGCGGGGAGTTGGGAGGGTTGGCACAAAGCCGTAAACGCTTCCTGCTGGTTGCCCGGCATACCGGGAAAATCAGCCCATTCCTGTACGAACCCCACAAACGCCCATTGCACGCCGTGGGCGATGTGCTGGGGCGGATGCCGCTCCCCGGTGATCCCGCCGGCGGGCCGATGCACCGCGTGCCGCGTCTGCAATGGAAAACGTGGGTCAGGTTGGCATTCGTGCGGGCCGGTTCGGATTGGCGCTCGCTGAACGAGCTGGCCGTCGAGGATGGCATCCTGCGCGACTATCTGATCGTGCCGGAGCGGTGCCGGGATTTTCTGGGTGTCACAGGCTGGGATGAAACAGGGGCGACCGTTTCCGCTCGCGGGCTGCCGACGAATGGGCGCTACACGGTGGCGGACCCCCGCGCCTGTTCGGGCTTCGGCGGGGGCGGGAAGTACATCGTCACACCGTTCGACTCCCCGGCGAACACGGTCATTGCGGGCAGTACCACTGGGAACGGCGCATTCGCGGTTTCTGATCCCCGTTTCAATGGTCATGAATATGGCCAATATGGCGTGCTGCCTTGGAATGAGCACACCGGCGCCATCAGCGGCCAGAGCAAACCGGGCGGGGGTGGTTACACCGTCGCTGATCCACGCATGCCGGAAAGCGACTCACGGCATATTCAGATGTTCCGTGTGGTGGACTGGGCCGGCTCCAGCGCGACCGTGACAGGGAGCCAGCAGGTAGGCTGCGGTGCGGGATGCGTGAGCGACCCGAGACCCGTCGGCCCGATTTTCGGCAAGTACGCTGTGACGCCGTGGCATGAGAACGCCGGTACGGTGATTTCTGGCGCCGTTCAGGGCGCCTATGCCGTGGCCGATCCTCGGCCCGGCCTACAACGCGAGCGCGGCGACCACTACCTCACCGCCGGGCACTACGGCGTGGTGCAGTGGGAAGCCGCTTGCGGCGCTGTCACGGCATCGACGGGGCATGACAACGGCTATGGATCGGTTGCCGATCCCAGGGTCGATGCCCTGCCAGCGGCGAACGAAAACCTTGTGGCCGTTATCCACTCCCTGGATGGGACGTGGCACAGGCCATTCACCACACTGGAGTTAGCGGCGCTCCAGGGCCTCGTCGATCCTGAAGAACAGCTCGAACTGGATGGACTCTCAGACAGCGGGTGGCGGGAGCGGATCGGCAACGCCGTGCCGCCGCCGGCTGCGCAGGCCATCGCCGGGGTGATGGGCAAGACGTTGTTGCTTGCGTGGTCAGGCGAGACGTTCAGTCTGGGCAACACGCCGATCTGGGTGCGGCCGGTGGCTGTGGCGCTGTCTGTGCGGGAGAACAGGCATGTCTGATCGAAAGAAATCCCCCGACGGCGCCGCCATCAAGCTGCTACTTCCGCTCATCGAAGCCATGCGATGGGGCCAGCCGCAACGTATCAGCGAGGCCAGCGAGAGCATCGTGTCCGCCATTGAGGAAAGCCACCCAGCCGTGGCAAAGAAACTGCGGGCGTTGACGGCCAACAGCCACACCGCCACCGTGAACCTGGCGGCGAAGGTCGAAGGGCTGGTGCATTTCGAGGAGGCCGGGCACGGCTTCGAGGCGGTGGTTCTGCCTGCCGCTGTCGAGGCGGAATGCAGGGCCATCATCGAAGAGCACCACCGGCGGAACGAGCTGGCCAGCTTCAGCCTGAACCCTCGCCATCGAGTCCTGCTGCATGGCGCCCCCGGCAACGGTAAAACCCTGCTCGCCGAGGCCTTGGCTCACGAGCTGGGCGTGCCCTTCCTGCGAGTCAGGTATGGGCGACTCATCGGCAGCCTCATGGGCGAGACCGGTCGCAACCTGGATCTGCTCATGGAGTACGCGGCCACGGCCCCATGCGTGCTGTTTCTGGACGAATTCGATGTGGTCGGCATGGACCGGCATCAAGGCGGGGATGTCGGGGAAGCCCGGCGCATCACCAACCAGCTGCTCATCATCCTGGAGCGTCTGCCGTCCACCTGTATGTTCCTCGCTGCGACCAATGCCAACGGACTGATCGACAAGGCACTCCTACGCCGCTTCGATTTCGTGATTGAGATTCCCTCTCCCGGCGTTGATCTGCAACGCCAATGTGCTGCGAGGGAATTGGCGCCAACCCTCACGCCTGGGCATGATGTCAGCAAGTTGGCAGAGCGGGTGGCTAGCCTGGGGTTGGACAGCCTCTATGAGGTAGTCGAGCTATGCCGGCGAATTCGGCGAGATCTGGTATTGCAACAAGGGGGAAGTATCGATGCCCTGCTTGGAAATGTGCCGTCGGCAGAAGAAGTGCTCGACCGCAACGGGGTACAACTTGTGGCAGACCCGTTCAAGTGCTTGCCGGAACCAACGCCATGAGCCAAGAACACATGGAGCAGCTTCTTGACCTGTTTAGAAACGCCCTGGAGAAGGGGCATCGCTACGTCCTATGTGTCGAGAGCGAGAGCAAGTCCACCCTTCGGCAGACAAATATCGAGAACGAAACCGAGGTGGCTAGGCTTTTGGAGAAATTCGCCCGTCGGGCCAGGGAGGGAGCATGAAAACGCCCCTGAACCCTGCCGTTGCCGAACTGTTCGATGACCTGGGCCTGACCCTTGGCACCCACCAAGTCGAAATCATCGACTTCAAACAAGCCGAAACCTGCTACATCCACCACACAATGGCACCCGTTGCCCTGGTTGGCTATGCCATTGTGTCGCCCACATTTGCCCGTGGGCGATTCCCAAGGCTCTCCTTCATCGACCTGATCCAGAAGCGCCCTGCGATGGATGAGGCGGAAGCCTGTGCCCTGGCTGCGGCCTGCGACACCCACGTCACCCCGCCGTTCTGGGGCAACCCGGAGCCCTTCGGTGAGCACCTGTGGGATGTCATCGCAAGGTACGAGCTCGCCCCCTTCTTCCAGCGTGTTGACCACCGGTACGGAGGGCGCGGCGATCACTACCTGCTGCGCCCTCGTGGCTTCGACTGGGACGATCCGGATCAACCGGAAATTCCGGGTGCCTTGGCGAAATGGCGTGCCGACTACAAGAAGCTGGCGCCGGCGCGCCAGCTGATGGTTGCAACCATCCTCCAGCTCTACCGCCAGGGGGACGATCCCTACTGGATGGTGCGCGTGCCGAAAAAGTGGCATGCCAGCGAGGGCGTCGAGGTTTTGCACAAGCAAGGGGCATTACAGGATTGGGCGAGGCTTTATGCCCTCTACCCCGGGTGGTAGCTCAGCCCCAGAAACACGGAGTGATACCCATGCCACAAACCAACATGGCTGACTCGCCCCTCATCGGTGCTATCCCGGTGAGCGGCATGCTCGCGCAGCCACAAATGCCTTCCGCGATGAATACGAGTTCTGCCTATCGGCGGGGGGATCAGATTCGATCCGACAGATGCCAGCGCGGACGGTACGCAGAGTGGAAGTCACAGGTGCTCTACCCATTCCGTGCTAGGTGCGTTGGATGAATCTCGATACCTGCCACCTCGGCGACTGCCGAGAGATCATGCGCCGCATGATCGGCAAGGGGCTGCGCGTCCAGACCATCGTGACCAGCCCGCCGTATTGGGGCCTTCGTGACTATGGCGTCTCAGGACAACTCGGGCTCGAACCCCTGCATGACTGTCTGGGCTGGGCCACGGGTGAGCACTGCGGCGAGTGCCACGTCTGCAAGATGGCCGAGGCGTTCCGTTTGGCCCACGAACTGCTGGCCGACGACGGGACGCTGTGGCTGAACTACGGTGATTGCTATGCGGGTGGCGGCATCGGTGGAGGTCTCAAGCCGAAAGACCTGGCCATGATGCCAGCGCGGATTGCGCTCGCCCTCCAGGCCGATGGTTGGTACCTGCGTTCCGACATCATTTGGGCCAAGACAGCCGCCATGCCCGAGAGCATCAAGGATCGGCCCACGAAGTCGCATGAGCACGTCTTTCTCTTCTCGAAGTCCGAGCGCTACTTCTACAACCATCTGGAGGCCCGCGAGCCGTCCGTCTGGGACAGCGAGAGCAATGGTGTGGGGTTTGGTCACGGCACTGACAAGCATGCAAGGGATCGAGGGCGGGTGAAGATTCCCGCTGGCTGGGAAACCGGGCCGGGCCAGCATGGAAAATTTCATGCGGACGGTCGAGGGGTGCCGAAGAACTATTCGTTCGCCAGAAAGGTCCAGGAATCACCTCCGCCAGGCTCCCCTGTACAGCACCGACCAGGCCGGGAAGATGTCCGCTATGCGGAAACTCGCAACTGGCGGGATGTCTGGACTCTTGGTCCAGAGCCGTTCAAGGGCGCCCACTTCGCTACCTTCCCTCGTGCCCTTGCTGAGCGTTGCATCGTCGCCGGCAGCCGGCCCGGTGATGTGGTGTTCGATCCGTTCATGGGATCGGGCACGGTGGGCGAGGTTGCCGAATCCCTGGGAAGGCGCTGGCTGGGATGTGAATTGAATCCGGACTACCTGGCACTACAGAAGAAACGCATTCGCCAACGAGGCCTGGTGCTGGAGATGGCTGTGGCGGCCTCGTCGTTGGGGTCGTAAAGCTCGGTGTCGGCGTCACTGGAAATCGGAGTATCCGCCGCCGCCTCACGCCGCACTCGTGCCCAATCAGTTTGGTCTGTGGCTCGTGCCAGGTTGACCTTAATGAGCTCACGCCGGACCTGAACTGACGGCTAACCATTTACAACGCCTCAACGCCTTTCAGGCGACAACGAATGCCCCGGGCTGCGGGCTTGGCTAAACAGTTACGCGCTGCTGGCCGACGCACAGAGGTCGGCGAACTCCACGCTGAACTGGATAACCTGTTACGCCCTCCTATGAACGATCAAGCCATTTCTTGTTCATCCGACTCCCCGTAGAGGCTGTCCAGGTTCTTCCTGCTGGTGACCTGTAGCTCAGCCAGGCGCTTCTTCTGGTAGTCCAGCACTGGCTTGTGGTGGGTCTTAAGGCTGTTCACTGATTGCCGAGTGCGGTACAGCAACAGGGTCAGGCTCTTTCGCATCGCCAGCAGCTTATCAACGATGACCACCGTCTCCGCCGTGACTTCGGCGTTGACCTCGAACGCCCCGCGGCGGCATACGCGCTGGCTCAGATAGCCGTAGACCTCCTCCGGCCAGAAACGCCCCTTCTGGTTCTTGTGCCAGACGACAACTACAGGTTCGATCCTATCGGCGCGATGGCGCCGCCAGAAACGCACGCCAAGCTTGCCGTCCATCGGGGGCTGCGCGTAGTACAGCACGTCATCCGACGTTAGTAGATGTTCATCTACTTCGGAAAGCAGATTCCCGATTTCAGCGAACAGCGCACGCCCTTCTTCGGCGATTCCGGCCAGACAGGCGCGGTGTTCTTCGATGCGTTCCTCGTTACTCGACGACGGCATTTTTAGGGGGGCTCCGGGAGAAGAAAAGGTTATGTGCTTATGGATTGGGCTCATGTTGTTCCGAGCAAGGACAATGCTAGAGGGAAATATATTTACTTGCAACGGTTTATGTTGTTGCGTTATTGTTCACGGAATCCGACGACGCTTTCGGTCGTCGGATTCGGATTTCCGAATTCCGAAGCTGTTTCGAGCCAACTGATGAGGAGCTAAGAATGCCTAATGCGAACAGCGTGATCGGCCTGGACATCGGGCACTCGGCCGTGAAGATCGCGTGCTACAGCCAGGACGAGAAGGAACGCCATCTTCTATTCCCGTCCATCGCGGTGCCTGCCTTTACCATTTCGGATGACGGCGAGGCTCGGCGTGCCGCAAGGGAGACCGTGATGGTAGGTAGCCGGAGCTTTTTCTTCGGGGAGACCGCTCGCACCCAGGGCGGCACATCCACGGGCCTGTCGGAAGACTGGGTGGATACCCCGGAGCACATGGCGCTCATGAAGGGGGCATTGAAGCGTGTCCAAGATGAAGTTGGGCTGCTGGAAAACGCCATGCTGGTCATGGGGCTGCCAACACATCTGTTCTCGCGCCAACGTGATCGCCTAAAGCGCATCGTCGGCGAGGTTCACAAGGGCGAAATCAAGGTGGTTCCCCAGCCCTTCGCACCGTTCCAGATGATGATGCTCGACCGCCTGGGCAATCCTTCTACGGTTCGCTCCATGATGGAGGAATCCTGGGGCGTGATCGAGGTGGGCTACTACTCCACCGATTTCATGCTCATGCAACGTGGGCGCTGGGTAGAAAAAGCATCCGGCTCATGCGCGGGCGTGCGAGTCGCTGCGGACCATCTGGCACGCCTGCTGGCTGAAAAAGGCATGACCGTCGATCTACCTGAGTGCGAAGAAGCACTGCAAACCCGACGCATCCTGAACTTCGGGCGCAAGTCCGATGTGGGTCATGAAGTAGATCAATCCATCGCATTGGTCGTCTCTGATGTCATCGACAACGCAACTCGGCTCATGGAACCCTATGTCCGAAGGCTGAATGGCGTACTGGTGGCCGGTGGTGGAGCGCCCATCGTTCACCCCCTACTCCAGGCGAAGTGGCCGCATGCCCACATGGCAGACAAGCCGCGACTGGCCGTGGCGGAAGGCATGCGCCGCTTCGGCATGGCGCTGTTGCGTGCTCGCGAGCTTCAAGGCGTGAGCGTCTGAACCGGAGGCCATAATGGGAATGTGGATCAGGGGCGGCGAGCCCCCCGATGAAATCAAAGTCACCTTCGTGGTCAACAGCAAGAAAGATCCCGAACTGGCTGCATGGCTTTGGGGATTGCCCTATCGAGGGACTTCCGCATCGGTGCGCGACATCCTGAGTGCTGCGGCACGCTTACTGCGCCAGCAAGCATCTGCTGTCACACCCGATGCTCAACAAACCACGCCTGTGCAATCTGCCGCCATTCCAGCAACGGCGAGTCACCCTCGCCGGGAACCTGTCGCTCCTGTGGATGGCCCCAAAGGCATGACAGAGGCCGTGGCAAATTTGATGCGGGAGATGGACGATGAGTTCTGATGCCACTGTTCCACTTCGGATGATGCCAGCCGAAGTAGCTACAGAGTTCAAGCGTTTCCTGGCAGCGATCCAGCGCCAGGGCCTCAAAGTCGAAGGCGGCATCGTGATGTTGCAGGTAAACGGTGGAGTCTGCCTGGCTTGCAGGTCATTTGAGGCCGATGAACGATCCAGGCTGGCCATCGATGTGGGCACCGGTATAGGTCTCATCCTGGGTCAGTCGTTCTCCATTCGGGAAGCGACAGCCGCACTGGAGATGGCGGGTGAAGCCATGCTGAGCGTGGTGGGCATGCCCCATGCCGGAGCCTTCCATTGATGCGCGTCATCATCGCTGAAAAGCCTTCACTGGCGCGCGCCATCGCCGCCGTTCTTTCTGGCGCAAGGGATGATCGGCAGGGTTACATCCAGGTGGGTAATGATTGCGTAACCTGGTGCTATGGTCATCTGCTCGAACTGGCGGAACCCAAGGACTACAACCCGGCCTGGGCCAGGTGGAATGCCGAGCATCTGCCGTATCGAGTGAACGAGTGGCAGGTGAAACCCAAGACTTCGGATGGTGTATCCGCCCAGCTCAAGGTCATCCGAAAGCTGCTGGATCAGGCCGATGTGGTGGTGAATGCCGGCGACCCGGATCGCGAAGGCCAGATGCTGGTGGACGAAGTACTGGAGCATTTCGGCTGCCGTCTGCCGGTGAAGCGCTTGCTACTGAACGCGACAGACCCTGCTTCTGCCCGAAAAGCTGTGGCAGGGCTGCGCGACAACACAGCATTCTCCAACCTGTTCGCCTCGGCGAAGTGCCGGTCCCGCGCGGACTGGCTGGTCGGGATGAATCTGACGGTGGCGGCAACGAAGTGGCTGGCCAACGACACACTGGTGTCCGTCGGCCGCGTGCAGACCCCGACCCTGGCGTTGGTGGTACGGCGCGACTTGGAGATCGAAGGTTTTCAGAGCCGGAAGTTCTGGGACATCGAGGTGGAGGTGGAGACTTCCGCTGGCGTCGTGGTGCTACGCCACACTCCCAGGGAGGACGCCCGCATCTGGGACAAGACCAGGGCACAGTCCATCGTTGCTGGCTTGCTTGGACGTGAGGTTGAGCTGTCCGTCGAATCCAAGGATGTCTCGGAACGTCCACCGAAGCTCTTCACCCTCCCATCCTTCCAGAAGGACGCAGGAAGATTGCTGAAATGGGGCGCGAAGAAGGCACTGGATGTGCTCCAGTCCCTCTACGAGAAGCAACTTACGACGTACCCGCGAACGGAATGCGAATACCTGCCGACTGAACAGAAGGGCGATGCGGTCAGGCTGGGCGAGATGGTTCTCGGGTCAGGGGCATTCGACTCGGCTAAAGCATTGGCACCGCACCTGGCGCCGCGCGATGCCATCTACGATTCGTCCAAGGTGGCCGAGCACCATGCGGTCATTGTTACGGGGAAACGGCCCAATCTGAATGTAGTGGAAAAAGATCTGGCCGAGGCATGGGCGTTGGTGGCCAGACGATTCCTGATGTCCCTGCTGCCCGACTATCGCTACCGGGAAACACGCGTGTCGTTCTCGTATGTCGTTCTCGGTAGCAGCATGCTGTTCGGGATCAAGGGCGAGATTCCGCTCAACCAGGACAAGTCCTGGTTGGCTCTCGGGACGGCTCGCCAAGCCAAAGTGCTGCCACCGATCAAACCCGGCGAGCGCGGCCAAATCATCCAGGCACGACCGATCGAGGGAAAAACCACACCGCCCGAGCCATACACCGAAGGGACACTGATCGAGGACATGAACTCGGTGGCCAAGTATGTCTCGGACCCCAAGCTCAAGCAGATCCTCAAGGAGAACTCGGGAATCGGGACCGCCGCGACTCAGGCCGGAATCATCGAGACCCTGAAAAAACGCGGATTCTGCATGACGGCGAAGGGCAAGCTGAGATCGACACCGTTTGGCCGTTCAGTGGTCGAACATCTGCCATTGTCACTCATGGACCCTGGCCTAACGGCCGCCTGGGAGAAGGCTTTGAAACAAGTCGCCGAAGGCATATACGACCCTGTCGAGTTCATGCGCCGAGTCAGGGTATTCGTGGACAAGCGGCTGGAGGAAATGCGCGTAATGAAAGGCAAGGCCAAGATTACGAAGCCCGCTTCGCCTTCCCCTGTGTCCCCTTCGGAATCATCGTCCAATCCAGCCAGGTCGTCTTTGCGGCCCGCTCATAAAGCATGCAAATCAACAGGCGAGCCTCCTGCGGCGTCTTCGCCCACTGCGCGTCGCTGAGTTCCAGACCACACCACATCGTGTCATGAGCCATCGCCTCCCTCACTCGCGTCATCCGCTCTTCCAGGGAGGGTGTCAGCACGAAATCCTCGGGACTCAATACACCGGCCAGCAGGTAGGCCTGGGCTACAGGAATTTTCAGATATTCGGCGGCGCGCTCAAGGATGTCCCGCCCGAGCTGGTAAATGGGCTTCTCGCCCCGCGCAAGCGCCATCAAGTAGATGTAGGTGATGCCCAGTGTCGCAGCCAGTTGCTTAGTGGTGTGCCCACGCTTGGACATCTCCTCCCACAGCCGCGCAACCAGCGCTACGCCAAGAGGTGCTGCCTGCTCATCGGCCCGTGGGGCCTTTTTCCCACGGGGTTTGGAGGGGGGGTGTTTCTCTGTAGTAGCCATTGTTTCGATTCTATTGGCAATGCAATTAACCGTCATTTTCTAACGGAGGGTATCACCATGTTCAAGAGTGGCAGTTCCCGCATCGCGACCGCCCACAAGTACGTCAATTCCATGCTCAACGTGGTTTATATCACTGGGTTCGTGCGCAAACCCGAGGGACGAACTTTTCTGATCCAACAGAAGAGCGAATCGGCCGATCTGGTTCACTCCATCCCCGTACAAGTCGGCGACGGGATTGCTGTACCACGGGAGTTCACGCCGATCACTGCCACCTGCCACGTCTATGGCAGCAAGTCGTCAGATGGGTTACGAAATGCGGAGTTGCGCGTGATCGACATGCGTACCCCGTCCACCCGCTCGATGCCATTGTTCCTGGCCTGGAATGCCTCCATGCCGGAGGGCATCAAGCTGGATGGGTTCAACCCGTTCCGATCTGGTGCCCTAAAGGCCGAGTACACCGGGCAGGATGAAGCACCGGATGATCCGTTGCGCCTTGTCCTGGAAGCCACTCGTGGTCGGCTGGACTCGCGGTTGGGCGATAACGCCAACGTGGCGATGCTGGCCGGGGTAGTCGAGGGGGCCGCCTACATCAAGCCCACCGAGCACCAGCAAGGCTACATCGCCGCACTGATTCGGCAGCACAGGAATCCGGACCAGAGCATCCCCGTCAGACTGTACTCCAACAAACCGCAGTCCCATCTGTCGTCCATCTGCATCGGTGCGCCGGTAAAGGTAGTGGGCCAGATCAGGGTGAAGCTCATCCATGGGGAGCCCATAAAGGAAGGCGAGCCCCCCACGATCCTGGGCAGGCAGCTTCACATCCGCTGTGGAGAGTTTTCAGTAGCGCTACGGGGGACCGAGGAATACCACGGAGACATTCGTTTTCCTTTGCCGGAGTGGTGGCACGAAATGGCTCAGCGCCGTCGGGACGAGTCGCAAGCCTACAAGGCTGCCCAAACTGACGCTAGGCCGGGACAGGAGAAGGGTGAACCCGTGGCATCAGCCATCGTGGCTGACCCATCTCTTTGACACGGGGGACTTCGATATTCAGCTTTACCGCTTGGTTCCGGTCGAAATCAACCTGCCTCCCCCCTCAACCCCGCCTGGTCTCTGACCTGGCGGGGTTTTTATCGCCTGCTGATTGCCCTACTCCCCTCTGAAACAGAAGCGCCGGCATGGGCCTTGTCCCCTTGCTGGCTTCACCAAACAGCCGCCCGTGGGGGTGGCGTCCAGAAGGAGAGTAGTCATGAGCATCAACGTCCAGGAGTTCATCGAGAAGGTCAATGTCGTCGCTGTCGACGCCGCCGTGTATTCAGGGAAAGTCTCGCGCGACCTGGCCGACGATCCCGAGGTCTTTACCTCTGGGTCGTTGAAAGTGATCGACCCGGCCTTGCTGAGGCCCTTCACAGCCTACAAGCAGGCGGCGATGCGGGCCTGCCGCAATACGGGGGTGGGGTTCCTGAATGGCTTTGCTGTACCGGATTCCCAGGTTGAACCGTTGCTTCAGGTGTTGTCGTTGATCGCCACGAAGTTCGAGCAGGCCCGGACGGATTTCCTGTCGAAGTATCTGGCTGCTGTCGAGGACTGGGCCAATGCCCATCCCTCCCAGGCGTCGGAAATCCGCGCCAAGGCGCAGACTCTGTCCTATGTGGAGAAGGCATTGCGCTTTGGCATCGGCGTCTTCAAGGTACAGCCCCAGGCCATTCCCGTCAGCCTCTCGGTCCAGGATGCCATCGGCCATGAGGTAGGCGGCATCGTGGGGCAACTCGCCCACGAAGTCGCCCAGGATGTCCGAGACACCTGGAGCCCGAAGGTGGATGGCGTGACTCAGAGAATCCGGGGTCTGCTCAACCGGGTTGCCGAGAAGTGCCACAGCCTGGCGTTCCTGGATGGCAAGGTCGGTCGCATCGCTCACTTCGTGGACGAGATCGCGGTAGCGTTGCCTTCCAACGGCAGAATCGTTGGTCGAGATTTCCTGATGCTCTCCGGGCTGATGGAGATTCTGTCCGATCCCGGCAGGCTCCTGGCCGAGTCGAAGTTGGAGATCATCCTGGCAGAGGAGTCCTCGGCCGAAACGGATGAGGTTGCGCTGGAAGTCGAGGGTGACGAGCCTCCCGTCGAAACCGGCATACCTCCTGTTCCGCCGGTCTTCACTTCGGTCGTCGGCCGCAATGCCTACGCCTGGTGAGCATGGCGCTTGTGCATTGGCTACACCCAACCCCGCCCGGTCTCTGACCTGGTGGGGTTTTTTATCGCCCGCTGACCGCCCTACTCCCTTTCGAAATCAACCGCGCCCGTGGGGGCGCTTTCGTAAAGGAGAGTCATCATGTCGTTATCACACATGGGCACGGTCGCCAAGATCGTGGCTGCAAGCATGGGGGTGGAGGTGGTTTTCGATGCCTCTGCCGACACCGCTTCCACCGATGGAACCCGTATCACCATCCCAACCAGCCTGATCGGGAATGGCGATGCTCGTACCGCGATCCTCATGCGTGGCTTCATCGCGCATGAAGGGGTAGGCCACATCCGGCATACAGATATGCCAACTTGGAGTGCCTTTGTTCAAGATGCTTCACCCTTGGGCAAGAGCATCCTCAACATCATCGAGGACATCCGGATCGAACGGCTGGCGTGCAGGGTGTATCCAGGCATCAAACGGATCCTCAATGAAACCGTGGAGACCCTGAAGCCGGAAGGCTTCTTTGATCTTCCCGCCAAGCCTCACCCGGCCGGCGTCGTCACGGGCCTGTTGCTCAACTGCCTGCGGGCGGAAGAACTTGGCCAGCCACTCGATCCGATTCTGGCTCGGGCGATGGCGTTCAAAGTGTTCGGTGAGTCGTTGCGAGACGACATCCTGAATATCGCAAGGCTTGGCAGCCGTGGTAGTTCAACAGCAGAAGCTGTGGCTACCACCAAGGCCATCCTCACGCTGCTCGGAGATGTTGCAAACCCGGTGGCCAACCCGAAGCCACAGCTTGCGCAGTCCGCTGAATCGAAGGATGGCCAAGCTGGCGAGGAGGATTCGGGGTCTGAGGGTAAGCAGGCAGCGGGGACTTCTCAACGGCAAAGCCAGAAACAGAGCAAATCCGCCGCACAGGCGCTCACCGCCAGTGCAAAGGAGTGCGGCCCCAGTGGTCTGGAAGAGATCACCCAGGAAGCAATGGGCAATAGCGTCAGCGCCGGGCAGGACTTGGAGGAGATGCAACGTTCCATCGTGGCCGAACCTGTCCAGGGCTGGCGGCCATCCGCACGCTCGACCGGCATTTCCAGAACGCTCTCCCGCAAGCTGGAAGACATGCTCCAGTCCCGTGTGGATGAAGAGGATTTCTCGGTACGCGGTGGCGGGCGCCTAGATTCCCGGCGTGTTTCCAGGACGAAGTTGCTGGATCTGGAAGTGTTCGAACGGGAAGGCGAGGAAGCGCCGGGACTGGATACGGCGGTCTTCGTGCTAGTGGACAAATCCAGCAGCATGAGCAGCACGCTGGGCTCCAGCTACGAGACGAAGGAAGCGGTTGCATTGGATGTCATCTCCGCACTCGGCGATGCGCTTGCCCGTTTCGATGGTCGTGGCGTGTCATTCGCGGTGGAGGGGTTTTCACATGCGATGACGGCATACAAGCCCTTCTCCGCTCCTTGGAGGGGTACTCGGGCTTGCCTTGGCCACTATTGCGCTTTGGGCGGCACGGACTTCTGCTCGGCCTGCTTCACCGCCATCGGCGAGATCGCCAAACGCCCTGAAAAGCGCAAGGTGATCCTGGTGCTGACTGATGGGGATGTTGGCGAAATTTCGCTGGTTGCCAGCATTCAGAAGACGACCGTCGCGCATGGAATCGAGACCAGGGTGGTTTTCCTGGGCATCAACCCCGAGGATGGTCGTTATATGGCAACGCAAGGTGGATTTGCGCGCTATGGAGTTGCAAATAAGGCTGAGGACGTTCCAAAGGCTGTCTTCGCTGCGCTGGAAGACATGTTCTGAGTTGTAACCGTACCCCGTCTGGCCTCTGGCCGGCGGGGGATTTTTTATGGCTCAGTTCGCGTTACTAGGTCTAGTGCCAACTGACCCGCACGGCGTGAAAATGACCATGCCTGTGGGATGGTCTAAACGTACAAGATCGACCGGCGGGGAAATTGTTGCACTGCCGCATACGATATCGGCCTCAGGATGTCTCCGCAGGATGGCGGGGGTACGGCATCCTGCACCCCCCGGAGTACAAGAGTCGGTTCGCTCGGACCTGAAGAAGATACTGCCACGTATCCCCTTCGCCAAAAACTTCTGGGCCTTTGCCGACGCCGGACGCAGTCTGGGCGAATGGCATCTGAACTACGAGACCATTCAACCCTACCCGCTGACTGAGGAAGCTAAACGCTTGGTCATGGAGAGCTGCGACTACAGGCTGAGGAAGATGGTTTTCGGGAAAAAGGAAGGCAAGCCAGACAAGACTGTGATCGTTTAGCCAGAAGCCCGCACAAGGCGGGCTTCTGGCTATCCATCAGGCAGAACATGGCTTGCGCCACATCCGTGCATCCTCCAGGACGGGAGGACGTGGGGGTTCTCGATACCTGTTCGAGTCCCTGTCGCGCGGGGGCGGGAAGCCCTGGAGAGTAGCCGCCGCCGCGCCGGCTTATTCAGTGTCTATCTGGGCCGAACCTTGCCCACAGCCCGCTGTTCGACAAATTTGCTCTGCTTGGCCAGCTTTTTCTTGGCCTCTTTGACCATCTGTTCATAGCGCAGCACCGAGCTTAGCCGGGGATGAATCAGATCATTCTTCCAGCGCGTCACTGTGGCTTTCGAGGCACCCAGCAGTGAAGCCAGCTCCTGGCTGTTTTCATAGGGCACACCAAGTTCTTCTGCCCAGCCCGCCAGAATTTTAGACATGGGGACGCTTTCATACTTCATCCGAGCGGAATCCAGTGCGTTACCACCGTTCTCGGCCATCTCGCGGGCCAAATTGACCACCCAGTCAGGGACGGTAGTATCTCCGTAGATGTATGACGATAGACGTGGCATGCCTATACCCAACGCCTCTGCGAACTCCGCATGAGTCATACCCAGGCTTTTTCGAATATCCACCAACTCCTGGGCTATCGGGCGATGGACTCGCGGTGTGCGAGATTGTTTCTCGACATCGGGCAGGCGAGCACCCTCTTGCACGTCTATGGCAGCTTCTTTCGCATAAGGAAGCACCATTGATGGCATGACCTGCTTCTGCTTCGATTCAGTTTCTGAGTTGTTCATAACGACATTATATAAACGATGCCTGACTTCTAATATACCGATACACCTATCAATATCAGATACCAACCCTTCATCGGTAACGAAGGGCATGTGTCGATCATCTTGTTCAGGGGAGGAGCTGTCGGTTAAGTCGGATTCGGCGGTCTCCCTGACCTTGCTGCGCATCTGGAACGCCGCATGCCTGGCAATCACCAGGAGATAGGGTTCCAGGGCGACACCCGGCTCGTAGTTGTACAGCACCGATTTCTCGAAGGTCAGCCAGAGTTCCTGCGCAAGGTCGTCGGCATCCACGCCACCCACCTTCCACGCAGTCGCCTTGGCCAATCGCCTAAGCAATGGGTACACCGTGCCGGCCAGGGCCTCTCGGGAGAGTTCGCCAGCGCGAAACTGGAACAGGGCATCAGCGGGGCTCACCACCATTCACCGTCGTCGTATTACTCTGCCGTCATGCTGCACGGGCGGTTCGCTTCAGCTGAGAAGACCAAGCGGCCTCATTGATCAGCTCGTCCATTCGAGCCAGATGCTCGCGCAAGAGGCTGCGGCTGGCCTCATTCGGGATGAGGCTATCTGCCAGTATCGCCAGGGTGATCAGGCAGATCTCTTTGGCATGAACCGGATACCGTGAGATTGCCGATTCGGCGCGCTCCATGATATCTCCTGGGCTCAGCCCCGCATCTCCCTGATCGCCCGGTATATTCATCGTCTCGGCGGCAACGGCCACGATGAAGGGCATGTCTTCGAACTGTTTGACGTAGTTGTCCGGATAAATTTTTTTCACTTCTGTAACTCCTGTAAATCGCGTGTAACGACAGCTCCCTAACCTTGGCTGGGCTTCTCACCGTTGAGGAGGCACAGGAACATGTCGCTTGCGCCGCGTATCCAGCGTGCTCCCTTTTCGTCCGGCAAATCGCAGCCAACCAACACATCCCAGCCCCCAACCAGAGGAATGCGGGTCTTGAGGGTCGTGATGGCATAGCAGGCCCATACTCCGTCCTCATCAGTCCGTTCCTTGAATTCGGGTGGCTCGGTGCTGGCCATTGCATTCCTCAGCGCACCCAGAGCACCTTCGACGCCATCCTCATCCAGGGAAACCCCGTTTCCCTGGATGGTTGTTCCGATGGATGTAGTTGGCAGCTCGGATCCCGGTACGCCGGATTTGTGGATGGCCCGATGCTCGCCAAAGCCACAGCCAAGTATCTGTGGCTGGTACTTGCAATCAGGCATCTGGCGAATAGCGGGAAACGCCTCCGCCTTAAAAATCATGGTGAACCCCCAGTTCTGGACGATTTTCCCGCCCGTTCCGTGCATCACCATTTTGAAAAGCGCGCTCTTCTCACTGAAATCCCGTCCGTGGTGATGCTGGTACAACAGGCCCATGCGAGAAAGCCTGGTCAGCAGCATCTTGGTCAAAGGGGACATCTGCCCCCTCCCCGCCTGTTCTGTCAGGCGAGGCGCATTCAATGCGGCGTCCATCGCCGCTCTGAGCACGGCATCGTTCACGTACACCCACTCGCCATGCTTGAATCCCACACGCATGGCCTTGTCGCTTCCGTTAATGCGACCGGGCTCCAGGATCAATGCCGCGAATTGATCCCATGCCCAACCTTCATTTTCGTCAGCCCCGGGAGTATCAATTTGATCCACGGGGGAGGTCGGTGCTGAATCGACATCTGCCGTGCGATTGGGTGACGTGAACCGGACGTTGATGGCTGGCACCGGAAGCTCAGCCCCGTCCTCGACCGGCTGGCCTTCAATCCAGGTCGGCAACACGTCGATGTCCTCGTACATGGCAGCCATGTTCTTCTCGCCCTCGGCCGTGCCGGTTCGAATATCGGCGGTGATGAGCAGCTCCGTCAGTGCGCGCGTTCTGTCGTCTGCCCACAACGGTAGGCTGTTGATGTGGTGGTAGAACGACAAAGCCAGATTCAGCGCGTCGCGATCCTCTTTCGAGAGCGACCAGAACTCCTTCAAGGTAATCAGAAGCTTGCCGCCCTCGGTGTCGTGGTTGGGCCGGATCTCCTCCACCAGCCTATCCTGGCGCTGCCGGTAGCAGGTGATCTTGCCAATGTCGTGAGCCAGGCCGGCAACGGGGATCAGTGGGTCGGTCGCGTCGAAGCGGTAAGTACCGTCGATTGGTGGGAAGACGACCTGCCCCTTCTTGTTCTTGTGCCCGTCGTAGCGCCAGGACGGCGCCATGCCCAGGATCGTGGCCAGGACATTCAGGGAATGCTGCATCAGCGTCGCACCGCCATGCCCGCCAGGTACAGGCGAGGCAGGTAACCAGGCGTGCGCCTGGTAGACCTCCATGACTGCGAGCATCAGCTTGGCATGGGAGGGATGTGCAGCCTGGTAGCCAGTGAACCAGTTCAAGAACTGCTCAGGCAAGAATGGTTCGCTGCAAGGAGCCCTGGCCGGCGGGGGCGACCCACGCGGGAAGTCACCCAGAGAAATGGACAGTCCACGCTGACTGTCCCCGGATTTCAAGCGATACTGCTTGTTGCCCCGTACCACGGTCAGCCACACAGCAAAGGCGATCAAACCCCAAAGCAGCCCGACCGTCGCGATCCAAAACCCCCTGAAGGCATAGAGAGGAATTTCATGGAGAAGCGCTCGGGAGGGAATGGCCAGCACCGCGTACCAGAACACCGTGACAATCACGAAAGACGAGAGCAGCGGGTTTTTCATGGGATCTGGTCCGACCACTTGAAGCGCGCCCGCGAGGATGGCGACAACATGGATGGATTGCGCCAGGTGAACCACCAGAAACCGCTCCAGAGGGCGACATAGCCTCGTGCTTCGAGGCGCTCCATCGCAGCCTGTGCGCGTGAGCGCGCCATATAGCTCATCAGTCGGTCGAGCAGGATGTCGGCACGGATGCCAGGCCAGAACCACACGGTCTTGGCAGCAACCAGTTCCTCGTCGCCGAAGTGGTAGAGGAGTTCGCAAGCCAGCAACTCGGGAAGCGGCGTCGCCAGAAAAGGCAGTGGTGCAGTGAAAATAATCTGCCGGATGTAGATCTGATACAGCGCGCGGACCTGGATGACATGCGGTCTCCCGCCTAGAGCCCGGCAGCACAGGGCGAAGTCCAGCCCCAGTTTGTTCCGGGTGCCAGGCACGAAGACCCATTCGACCGCTTTCTCGCGCGCGGCAGGTTTTGTGTTGACGTTACAGCAGAGGCGAACCTGGTCACGCAGGGAGGTGAAGGCAATGCGTTCCTCCTCCTCCATGTAGTCCTCTTCCGTGATTTCCGGCGTTTCCAGATAACGCGGCGCGGCGCCGTCATCTAGGTTCGTTACCTCGGCCACTTCCTCGTCCACGATATGCAGTGCCGGATCGCCGAACAGGCCGGACTCCACCAAATCCCAGAGGGCGTCGTCATCTCTCATGGGTACTGTCAGTCTTTACCGAGATCCTGGCGTTCCGTGCCGGAGAGGTACTGATCCGTGCGCCGAAAAAGGTCGATGCCCGAAGCGAAACGCGGCCGGTAATGGTTGAGCTTGACGGCCCCAATTTCGGCCGCCGCTGCCTCCGGAATGCGAATCATGGGGATGCGAACGTGATACACGCTACTTCCCCCGAAGGTGACGATGGCTTCGCCTTTGTCCAACGCCTTCAGATCATCCGTGGAGACCTTGTAGACCTCCTCCTCGCGTTCCTGGATGGCACTGCCGCCTCCCTGACTGACGCCGCCATCGGGGGAGGCATTCGCGCGATTCGTCGAATCTGATTGGCTATCCGTGGCCGACAGTGATCGGGTGACGGCCTTTTCCAGGCCGATTAGGTCAGCCGCTCCTTCGGCAGTTTCCTGGGTACCAAGCTTGAAGAACATCTTGGTCCAAGTGTTGCCAACCACCATCTCCTTCAGCTCGGGGCTCACCGCCTCCAGGTTGGCCAGCGTCTGCACCGCCGGCAACAGGCAGATATGCGCGCTACGCGCCTGTTCGAACATACGACTCCAGGACGCATTCACATAGGAACCAGCCTCGTCGAAGAAACACAGATAGGGCGGCCAAGGCTTTGCTGTTTCAGGAAGGCGCTGCACCCATGAGATAGCTGTCCGCAAGTCGCCCACCACCATCTTCCCGAAGTTCTGCGCGGCCACGTCCTTCCCCATCGTGGGCAGCATCACATAGACGATCTTGTTGCCCTTGATGGCCTCAAACAGATTCACCTCGGGGGTATAGGTGTTCATCACCTGACCGAACTTGCCGGTGCCAAACATGAACATTCGCCCCCCTACCCCACCGAAAGTTTCCTTGAGCCGCTTGATGTCGATGCTGGACACACCCTCCTTGTTGACGCTCCGGTACTGATCCAGGAACAGCTTGAGATTGGTTTTCTCGGGAGAAGATGGAACTCGGTTTTCCAGGTAGGCCAGGGCCTTCTGGCTCATGAGCAGGATGGTCAGATCGATGAAGTTGTAAGACAACTTCGCCCGGCTCAGGGCTGCAATCAGAGTGGCCACGCCCTGGTTGGCGGATTGCTTGTAGTGATCGGCGCCTGGGTTGTTTTCCGTGGAAGGGATCAGAGAGAGAACGCGTGCAGCCACCTCGTCCGGGTCGCCATAGAGGATGGGGTTGTAGGTGTTCGAGAGATCCGGTTCACCAGGGTTGATGACGAGCAGGTCATGGGAACGACCTGCCCATGCGCAGTAGGCATGAATGGTCTCCAACTCCTCGATGTTGAGCTTGCCGTCAATGAAGACCAGCCCGCCACCGTTGATGATCTGCTGGAACATGAGCAGCCGGCCCAGGACGGTTTTGCCGACGCCGGACTGCCCCACGATGAAGCCATGCCGCATCAGATCCTCGTAAGGGAGGATGAGCGGTTTGCCGGTATCGGCGAGGTAACCCACCAGCATCCCTTCGGCATGGCCACCTGCCGGCGGCTCATAGGGCAGCCCGGAAGAACGCAGCTTCAGTTCCGACTTGAACAGTCCTTGTTCAGCCCACGGTTGCAGGGCTCGTGAGGCCAAACAGAAGCCCCCCAATGCCGCGCCAGCGAAGCCACCCGCCAAGGACAGACTGGCTGGAAGATGCGAGGCCAGATAAGGGTGGGTCGCAAACAACCCCGCCGAAATAGCGGCCAGCGAGAGGGCATCTTGCGTGCCTCCCAACCTCATACGCTGAACGTCTTTGAATGAAATCATTTTTAGTACACCGTTGCATGTGCTTATAATTTACCACGGCAATCAAGATGTCAGGAAGGTTTGGGATGGCTTATACGGATTGGGCTCCAGTGTTCACTTTGAACGAGCTGTATGAGATCAGTGATGCAATCCTCCCCGCCTTGCGTGATGTGCGAGTTGCCGCGAGATGAAGATCACCCTCGAAGCCTGGGCAAGCCGCCACTTCGACCCGCCGCCCAAGATCAGCACTCTGCGCGCCTGGGCCGGCAGCGGCCTGATCGTCCCGGCACCAATTAAGGTTGGACGATTGTGGATGGTGGAAGATGAAGCCGAATACAGTCCCACGTCACGCCAGCGGGTACACACCCAAGGATTATCCGACCGCGCCTTGTCTATCCTCACAGCGGCATAAAATGGCCGCCATGACCCGTCCCCGCCGCAAGGGCAACGCCGCGCTGCCAAAAAACCTCTACCGCTACCACGACGCGCGTACAGATCGCACCTACTACCGTTATCGAGACCCACGCACCGGCAAGTTTCACGGCCTCGGTACCGACCACACCCAGGCCGTCGCCGACGCCCTGGCTCTCAACGCCGCCATCCTGGCCACGCTGCAGAGCGCCCGGATCGCCGCCATAGCCACGCCTGTACAGACAACCAGCGGCCCCACTCTCGGGCGAGTCATCCTGCATCACCTGGAGCGGGCCGAGAAACTGCACGAACGCGGGCGACTGGCTGATAACACCCTCAAGGCTAAACACAGCCACGGCGAAGCTTGGCGCAGGCGGCTGGGAGATCGCCCCATCGCGGAAATCAGCGTGCGCGATATAGCCGAAGCTCTCGCCGGCTACATCGATCAGGGCAAGGAACGCGCCGCCCAGGCGCTACGTAGCGAGGCCATCGAAATCTGGAAGACCGCTCTCAGCGAAGGCTGGGTGGACGACAACCCCCCAGCCAAGACCAGAGCAATCACCCCGGAAATCAAGCGCGCCCGCCTCACCTTTGAAGTGTTCCAGGCTATCTACCAGCAGACTGGAAACACTTGGCTGAAAAACGCGATGGCCCTGGCCCTGCTCACTGGCCAAAGGCGCGAGGACATCGCGCTCGCTCAATTCTCAGAAATCCACGATGGAGGATGGTGGTGCGTGCAGAAAAAAACCGGATCACGCGTCTTCCTGCCCCTGCAGCTTCGCCTAGATGTTTTCGGACAGGGTCTGGAAGAAGTGGTCCGTCAGTGCCGCTCGACCAACATCCTGAGCCGTTACATCATCCACCAGACGCAGCCGCGCGGAAACAGCCCGGTCGGTAGTCCGATCTGGAAGGACACCCTCACTAAAGCCTTCCATGCCGAAGTGCTTGCGCTGGGGAATGATTGGGAAAGCAAGCAGCCCCCAACCTTCCACGAACTCCGTAGCCTGGCGGAACGCCTCTATGCGGCCCAGGGCAACGTGAATACTCAAACCTTACTCGGACATCGTGATCCCCGCTCAACCGCGCTCTACAAAGACACGCGCGGAGCGGAGTGGGTTATGGTCAAGGTAGGCTGAATTCGTTCAGCAAAACTCTTCTGCAACCATTTGATTTTGTACAACAAGAAACGTAGGTTTTTGAATGAATAAAGGACACCTTAAACAAGGTTAAGCACATGATTACATTAAATAAAACATCAGTATTATTTATCTGCATGGGGAACATTTGTCGTTCCCCCACCGCCGAGGGCGTATTTCGCGCCCAGGTCAAGGAAGCCGGGCTGGAGGCGACGGTGGAGATCGACTCCGCCGGCACCCTGGGCGCCCACGCCGGCGAACCGCCGGACGGACGCGCCAGAGAGGCGGCCAAGGATCGCGGCTATGACCTCTCGGACCTGCGCGCGCGCAAGGTCAGCGCCCTGGATTTCTCCCGTTTTGACTACGTCCTGGCCATGGACCGGGACAATCTGGCCAACCTGATGAAGCTCTGCCCGCCCGAATACCAATCCAGGGTCCGGCTCTATCTCTCCTACAGCCGCCGCTATCCCAACCTGGAAGTGCCGGACCCCTACTACGGCGGGCGTCTGGGCTTCGACCAGGTGCTGGACATGGTGGAAGACGCAGGCAAGGGGCTGATCCGGGAGATCGGCGTCCGGCTGCAAACCGCAAAGGCCTGATTCCAGGCCAGCGGAACAGGCCGAAACAGGCTATGTTCCGCCCCGTCACCACGAGAGGAGCACCCCATGAAAATTCGACAACTCCACATTGCCTGCGCCCTGGCCAGTCTTGCCGCCCCCCCCGCCTTCGCCGCGGACCCCGCCCCCGCCATGCCCAAGAGCGCGCAGGAATGGGTGGCGTACCTGTCCGATTTCACGCGCAATGCCGAGATGCTGGCGGACCCCAAAAAGTTCGTCGCCGCACTGTCCCAGGTCTCTGAACCCTCCTTTCTGGTCACTGCGCTGGAATCGGTGATGGACCCGGCCCTGTATACCCGCTCCGCCGCCAGCGCCATGGACCCCAAGGCCTACGGCAACTACGCGCGCCTGATGGACCCCGCCGTCATGGCGGCCTGGACCCAGGCCCTGCTGGACCCGCAGTTCTTCACCGCCGTGGTCTACACCATGACCGATCCCGGCAAGCTGATGCGCTGGGGCATGGTTCCCATGGACCCCAAGGTCACCGCCGCCGCCCTCAACATGCTGAACCCCAACCAGTACGCCCGCTGGATGGCCGCGCCGACCGACCCGCGCGTACTGGGCATGGCCACCGCCCCGATCAACCCCGCCTGGTACGGCGCATGGGGCGGAGCAATGGCGAATCCGCAAAGCTACGCGCCCCTGTTCGGAAACTGGATGATGCCGACGCAAGTCATGCCGATGCGCTGAACGCGCCTCGCCGCCATGAAAAACGCCGGCTTCAGGCCGGCGTTTTTCATGGTTTCAACCCGTAGCGCCGGCATCCTTGTCGGCTCTTGTTGCGCCCCACACGGGAGCCGGCAAGGATGCCGGCGCTACCTCACCGTCAGGAACCCTTGCGTCCAAGCGACGCCTGACGCGGTGAAGAGGCGTCCGATGCGTACGTCCAGTGGCTGCGCCAGGCCGCCAACACCATGTTGGGGTACTCCGGCTTGCCCAGGCTGCCGTTGTAGCGGCCCAGCGCGCGGAACAGATCGCCGCGCTCGATATCCACGTAATGACGCAGGATGGTCGCGCCGTAGCGGAGGTTGGTGCGCAGGTGGAACAGGTTGTGGTCCTGCGCGCCGATCAGCTTGGTCCAGAACGGCATCACCTGGGTGAAGCCGCGCGCGCCCACCACCGACACGGCGTACTTCTTGAACCCGCTCTCCACCTCGATCAGGCCCAGCATCAACTCCGGGTCCAGCCCGGCGCGCGTGGCCTCGTAGTGCACGGTATTGAGGAAATCCTCGCGGAACTCGATGTCGGGGATGCGTTTGATCAGGCGCACGTTCATCTCCGCCAGCCACGCCTTCACCTGGGGGGTTTCGGCAAAGGCGGCGCGCTCCACGGCGGAGTCGGACACCGCCTTGGAAAGCTGCGACTTCACACTGGCCGAAAGCGGCTCGTAGATCTGACCGCCGGCCAGGGCCGAACCGGCCATCCACAGCCCCGCGACCAGACCCGCAATATCCCTCAGCGACATGCCTTGATCTTCTCCACGATGACCTGCGCCGCCTCCGCCTGAGCGATGCGCGTGGCGGCGGCGTCGGTGCGCCCCTGGTATTCCAGGGCGCCTTCCTTGAGGCCGCGCTCGCTCACCACCACCCGATGCGGCACGCCCATCAGTTCCATGTCCGCAAACATCACGCCGGGGCGCTCGTCGCGGTCATCCAGCACCACGTCGATGCCGGCGGCCAGCATCTGCTGATACAGCGCCTCGGCGGCCTCGCGCACGGCCTCGCTCCTTTTCAGACCCAGGGGCGTGATGGCGAGTTCAAACGGGGCGATGGACTGCGGAAAGACGATGCCGCGCTCGTCATTGCCCTGCTCGATGGCCGCGCCGACGATGCGCGATACGCCGATGCCGTAACAGCCCATGATGGCCGCCTGGGACTTGCCATTTTCATCCAGGTACCTGGCTTCGAGGGCTTCGGAATACTTGGTCCCCAGCTTGAAGATGTGGCCCACCTCGATGCCGCGGCAGAGGTCCAGCGCGCCCTGGCCGTCCGGGCTGGGATCGCCCGCCACCACATTGCGCAGGTCCGCGATCAGGTCGGGTTCCGGCAGGTCGCGCCCCCAGTTGACCCCGGCGGTGTGGAACTTGGGCTTGTTGGCGCCGCAGACGAAGTCGCTCATGGCGGCGACGGTGCGGTCGGCGATGACGCGCATCTGCGCGCGGTCGATGCCGACGGGGCCAAGGAAACCAGGCGGGCAGTTGAACGCGGCGCGAATCTCCTCCTCGCTGGCGAAGCGGAAGTCCGCCAGCCCTTCCACCTTGCTCGCCTTGACCTCGTTCAGGCTGTGATCGCCGCGGACCAACAGCACATGCAGCGCGCCGTCGGCCATCACGGCGATGAGCTTCACCGTCCGTTGCAGCGGCATGCCCAGCAAGGCGGCCACATCCTCGCAGGTGGTCTGCCTGGGCGTATCCACATCGCGCATGGCTTCCGTGGCGGCGGCGCGGGGCGCGCTCGGCGGCAGCCCCTCGGCCATCTCCACGTTGGCGGCGTAGTCCGAGCCGGGGCAGAAGGCGATGCCATCCTCACCGGAATCCGCCAGGACATGAAACTCGTGCGAGCCGGAACCGCCAATCGCCCCGGTATCCGCCGCCACGGCCCGGAACTTCAGCCCCAGGCGCGTGAAGATGCGGCTGTAGGCGTCGTACATGACGCGGTAGGTGTCATCCAGGCTGGCCTCGGAGGCGTGGAAGGAATAGGCGTCCTTCATCAGGAATTCGCGCGCGCGCATGACCCCGAAGCGGGGGCGGATCTCGTCGCGGAACTTGGTCTGGACCTGATAGAAGTTCACCGGCAACTGGCGGTAGGAACGGATCTCCTTGCGCGCCAGGTCGGTGATGACCTCCTCGTGGGTGGGGCCGAAACAGAAGTCGCGCTCGTGGCGGTCCTTGATCTTCAGCATCTGCGGCCCGAACACCGCCCAGCGCCCCGATTCCTGCCACAACTCGGCGGGCTGCACCGCCGGCATCAGCAGCTCGATCCCCCCGGCGCGGTTCATCTCCTCGCGCACGATGGCCTCCACCTTGCGCAGGACGCGCAGGCCCAAGGGCATCCAGGTGTACAGGCCAGAGCCCAGGCGCTTGATCAGACCGGCGCGCAACATCAGCTTGTGGCTGACCAGTTCCGCTTCGGAGGGGGCTTCTTTGGAGGTGGAAAGGAAGAATCGAGAAATCCGCATGGCTCGCCAAGTGTTTGAAAAGGGGGCGGATTTTAGGCTACTTGATGTGCGAGAGCTCCTTGTTGAGCATCTCGATGTTCTTTTCATGCAGGTGCACGGACTCGGTCAGGCGGGTGAAATCCGCCCCGGGCTGGCGCGATCCGTGGGCGTAGGCGGTCTTGGCGGCGGTCAGGTTGCGCTGCTCGCTCGCCAGCTCCTCCAGCAGCAACTGCCGGCGCATGTCATCGCGCTTGCGCTGGGTGCCGGTATCGACCTTGGGGAACGAGGCGGGGCTGGCGGCGGCGGAGGCCTTGATCTTCTTGCCGCCGGACGTGGTCGCCGCCGCGCCCTTCGCGTCGGGAATCACCACCGCCGGTTTGGCGCCGGGACGCGGGATGTTGGTGTAGGTCACGTTGCCGCGTTCATCCACGAACTTGTAGATCTCGGCATGCACGGTCGGAGAAAGGCCCAGCAGAAGCGCGAAGAGAAGACGCATGGCCTTGGCAGACGTTTGAACCCGGCGGAGTGTAGGCAAGACACCGCACAGCGGCAACCGAGAGGCAAGCGCAGGCATCCCGTACACTGGTGCGGCTGCATCTGGCCATATAAGCAACCGCTGATATACATTCCACCCCCATGACCCTACCCATCTCCCACTACGAACGCATCGGCGGCGAGGCCAAGATCCGCGCCCTGGTGGATCATTTTTACGACCATATGGACGCCCTGCCGGAGGCCTGGGACATCCGCAAGCTGCATGCGGAAGACCTGGGCGGCTCGCGCCGGAAGCTGTTCGATTTCCTGTCCGGCTGGATGGGCGGCCCCCAGCTCTATGTGGAAAAGCACGGCCAACCCCTGCTGCGCCAACGTCACCTGCCCTTCCCCATCAGCGACCAGGCGCGCGACCAGTGGATGCACTGCATGCAGCTCGCCCTGGACGAGGTGGTGGAAGACCCCCGTCTGCGCCAGGAACTGCTGACCGCCTTCCAGAAGGTGGCGGACCACATGCGTAACCAACACCCCCCTGTTCCCTGAACCCTGAAAGGAATTGCCCATGTTCGCCTTCACCGTGGAAGTCGCCCTGCCCTTCGACCAGGCCATCGAAAAGTTCACCCAGTCCCTCGCCGCCGAAAAAATGGGCCTGGTGTCCGACATCAATGTCCAGGCCGTCATGAAGGCCAAGCTGGACCATGACATGCCCGCCTACCGCATCCTGGGCGCGTGCGCCCCCGGCCTGGCCAAACGGGTGATTGAATCCGACCCCAATGCCGGCGCCCTGCTGCCCTGCGGCGTGGCGGCCATGGCCCTGGATGCGGGCCGCACCCGCTTCGCCTTCCAGGATCCGGAGATCATGTCCGGCATCACCGACAACGCAGTGATGAAGGCCGTGGCGCTGGAAGCCAAGGCCATGCTCCTGCGGGTGAGGGACCGGCTCGCGGCGTAAACTCCCGCGCGCTTTTCCCCACCACAAAGGAGACTCACGATGCTGCGCCCCCCCGTACTCGCCCTGCCGTCCTTCGCCCTGCTGCCCCTGGCCCTTCTGGTCGGCTGCTCCTCCCTGCCCAGCGCGGAAAAACAGGCCGCCATGGCCGACGAAGCGCGTAAAACCGCCGGCGGTCTGATTCAGACCCTGGGCGGCGAACTCAAGGCCGCCCTCACCGCCGGCGGCCCCGCCGAGGCGATCAGCGTGTGCAAGGCCAGGGCGCCCCAGATTGCCGCCGCCGCGGCGCAGAAGAGCGGTATGCAAATCAAGCGCGTGAGCCCCAGGAACCGCAATCCCAAGGCCGTACCGGACGCCTGGGAGAGCGAAGCCCTGGCCGCGTTGGAAAAGCGTCTGGCGGCAGGCGAGAAGCCGGAGACCCTGGATACCTACGCCGTGGTGGATACGCCGGACGGCAAGGCGTTCCGCTACGCCAAGGCCTTGGTGACCCAGCCCGTGTGCGTCACCTGCCACGGCCCCGCCGAGACCCTGGCCGAGGGCATCAAGGCCAAGCTCGCCGTCGAATACCCCAACGACAAGGCCGTGGGCTATGTCCCCGGCATGATCCGCGGCGTGCTGTCCATGAAGAAACCGCTGTAATCCGCCGCCGTCGCTCCGGCGCACGCCGGAATGACGGTCGTTCCACCCCCTCCCGCACAACGCCCATGACCTCCCGCCTTCAGCATTTCCCCGTCGCCTGGTTCGCCATGATCATGGGGCTGGCCGGCCTTACCCTGGCCTGGCGCAAGGCGGAAGAGACCCTGACCCTGGGCGTCACGCTCAGCCCCTGGCTGCTGGGACTTACCAGCGTGCTGTTCGTGGCGGTCGCCGCCCTCTACTCCGCCAAGGTCTTCAAATATCGGGCGGCGGCGGCGGGCGAATGGGCGCATCCGGTCAAGCTCAGCTTCGTACCCACGGCGAGCATCGCCCTCATCCTGCTTTCCATCGCCTGGCTGCCTTACTCCCAGCCCTACTCAAAATTGTTCTGGCTGGTCGGCGTCAGCCTGCACCTGATCCTGACCCTGCACGTCATCACCCAATGGATGCACCAGACCCGTTTCGAGATCGTCCACCTCAACCCGGCCTGGTTCATCCCCGTGGTGGGCAACATCCTGGTTCCCATCGCCGGCGTCGAGCACGCCCCCGTGGAGGTCTCCTGGTTCTTTTTCAGCATCGGCATCGTGTTCTGGCCCGTGCTGCTCACCATGATCTTCTACCGCATCGTGTTCCACGGCAGCCTGCCGGAACGCCTGACGCCCACCCTGTTCATCCTCATCGCCCCGCCCGCCGTCGGCTTCCTGTCCTATGTACGGCTCACCGGCGAAGCGAATGCCTTCGCCCATGTCCTGTATCACGCCGCGTTGTTCTTCACCTTGCTGCTGCTGGCCCAGTTGCCGCGTTTCGCGCGCATCCCCTTCTTCCTTTCCTGGTGGGCGTATTCCTTCCCGCTGGCCGCCATCACCATCGCCACCCTGGTCATGTTCCAGCACACCGGCGAGCCCTTGTTCCTGCGCCTGTCCGCCCTGCTCCTGGCCGTCGCCAGCGTGGTCATCGTCGGGCTGTTCCTGCGCACCGCACTGGCTGTGGCAAGGAAGGAGATTTGCGTTCAGGAGTGATGCGGGCCCGGACGGCGCTCATAGGTGACGAAGTGGTAGCCCAGGCCCTCCGAAGTCACATGCACCTGGCGCACGGTCTCCTTCCAGGCGGAGCGGTCGAATTCGGGGAACCAGGCATCGCCTTCGTATTCCTCCTGGAGCTCGGTGAGATACAGCCGGTGCGCCAGAGGCAACACCTGGGCGTACATCTGCGCCCCCCCCACGAAGAACACCTCCTCATCCCCCTTGCAGACACGCAGGGCGGCGTTGATGGAGCCGGCGCTGAGGCAGCCTTCGATGCGGAAATGCCGGTCCCGCGTCACGATCACCGTGGTGCGACCCGGCAGGGGACGCCCAATGGACTCGTAGGTCTTGCGCCCCATGATGATGTGATGCCCCATGGTGAGCGCCTTGAAGTGGCGCAGATCCTCCGCCAGACGCCAGGGCAGGGTGTTGCGAACGCCAATGACGCGGTTCTTCGCCATGGCGGCGATGACATTGATGCGGGGCGTGGAAGCTGGGTCGGGCACGGTGCGCTCCTCCTGAATTTGGCGCGAGGATAACCCGCCCGTCCGTCTTCAGAACACCAGCTTGAGCCCGGCCACCACGCCCAGAATCAGGGTGACCGCGCCCACCAGACCGCGCAGGGTGGTCTCGGAAGTCTGCCGCACCGTATGCGTGGCCATGGGCACAGAGAGCAGGGCTCCCAGCGTCATCGGCAGGGCCAGCGCCCAGTAGATCGACTGGCCCGCCGCCACATATCCCGCCACGCCGATGAGGCAGGTGAGAGATTCGGCCAGGGAAGTGATGGCCACCGCCTGCCTCGCGGGCAGGCCGGAGACCACCTGGCCTGCCGTCACCAGAGGCCCGTATCCGCCACCCGACAGACCCTTGTTGAAGGCCGCCACCGCCCCCACCGCGACGATGCCGCCGGCGCGGTACGGAATCTGGCGGCGACGGGTGGCCAGGATCACCACCCCCATGGCGAGAACGATGCCGCTGATGAGAACGCCCAGCCAGAAACGGGAAACGCTCAAGGCCAGCCAGACCGCCAGCAGCGCCCCCACCCCGCTCAAGGAACCCAGCAGCAAGACGGTGCGCCGGGCGCGCGGGTCATGCAGGAAATCCACATTGCCGTCGTGCTGGTGCAAGAGCCCGGCGGCAAGGCCGGTGACCAGTTCGGACAGCAACACCGCCGGCACGATCTGCAAGGGTGCAAACCCCGCCAGCAACAATAGCGGGGTCAGCGTAGTGCCATACCCCATGCCCATGCTGGAATCCACGTACTCGCAGGCCAGTGCGGCGAGGAACACGGCCAGCAGCACCATCACCGGCAATCCCACCCAACCTCCCACCGCCACTTTCCAGGCCTCCACCGGGAACAGCAGCAGCACCACAACCCCGCTCACCAGGAACAGCCAAAGGCGGGTTCTCAGGCTGGTGTAGTGCGGCAGGGCGGAAACGAGGGAAGCGGCGGTCATGATCCGAACTCCGGGAGGTAGGCGTCCTGGCTCCCGCATACCGCATGCCATCTCTCCACATTGCCTGGAACCCCCGTTTTCTCGGCCAAGAGCCGCTATGCAGCGCCCACGCCCGCACCTATCCTGCTAAATGAAACGGATAAACAAGGAAATGCCATGGCATACCGTGATATTTCACAGAATTACACCGAGATCGAGGCCGCTGCCTGGAGGATCGCGGCGGAATCCCAGGATCTGAACGGTTTTTTTGAGCGGCTCGCCCCCCTGCTGCCGGAGGCCGCGCATCTGGCGCTGCTCATCCAGGGGACGCCGGAAGAAACCCTGACCCTCCTGCTGCTCCATCAAGGCCGCAGCCACGCCGGCACGCTCCCCCTGACGCCCGCCCTGCGCGGCGACTGCCAGAATGTGCAGAGCGGCAGCGGCTGGAGCGCCGCCCCCGCCCCAAGCATTGCCGCCCTGCTGCCGCCGGGCTGGCCCCCTGCCCTTTCCTGTACGGCGCTGAAGGATGGGGAGACGGGCGCGGGTCTGATGCTGACGGACTCCGTCGTCCTGGCCGAAGCCCTGCGCCAACCTGTGCAGACCGTCCTGGCGCAGGAGCGTCGCCGCCGCACCCTGACCCTGGAATTCGAGGCCGCCCAGGCGGAGCGCCGCGCCCTCATGCAGCGCCTCAAGCGCCCGGACGAGAGCCAGCCCATCGTCGGCGCCCAGACCGGCCTGGCGGAGGTGATGGACGCCGTGCGCCAGGTGGCCGCCACCGACACCCCCATCCTGATCCTGGGGGAGACCGGCGCCGGCAAGGAAGTGGTGGCGCGCGCCCTCCACACCCGTTCTCACCGGGCCGGCGGCCCCTTCCTGCGCGTCAACTGCGGCGCCATCCCGCCGGAGCTGATCGACTCGGAACTGTTTGGGCACGAGCGCGGCAGCTTCACCGGCGCGGTGGGGGTGCACAAGGGATGGTTTGAACGGGCCGACGGCGGCACCCTGTTTCTGGATGAGGTGGGGGAACTGCCCGCCGCCGCCCAGGTGCGCCTGTTGCGGGTGTTGCAGGACGGCAGCTTCCAGCGCGTGGGCGGCGAACGCACCCTCAATGTGGACGTGCGCCTGGTGGCGGCCACCAACCGGGATCTACGCGCCGCAGCGCGGGCGGGGACGTTCCGCGAAGACCTCTGGTTCCGCATTGCCGTCTTCCCCATCCCCCTGCCGCCCCTGCGGGAGCGCCAGCAAGACCTCCCCGCCCTGGCCGCGCATTTCGCCCTGCGCGCCGCCGAGCGTCTGGGCCTGCCGCCGCGCATGCCGGACGCCGATGATCTGGCCCGCCTCACCGCCTACCCCTGGCCCGGCAACGTGCGCGAACTGGCCTCGGTGATCGAGCGCGCAGCAATTCTGGGAGACGGACGCCGCCTGGAAATCGCCCGCGCCCTGGGCGCGGCCCCGGTCGCATCCGTCGGCAAGCCTGTCGATGCCGCAGACGAGTCCGTCTTTCCCAGCCTGGACCGCGCCATGCAGCGCCACATCGAGGCGGCCCTGGCCCGCTGCCACGGTCGTATCGAAGGCCCTTTCGGCGCCGCGCAGTTGCTGGAGATCAACCCCCACACCCTGCGTTCGCGCATGCGCAAGCTGGGGGTGGCGTGGCGTATGTATCGGGAGTGAGGGCATAAAAAAACCACCCGGGTGGGTGGCTCATGAGCCGGGATGGCGCCCCGGCTAGCTCTCCTCAGAGCGCTCAGTTGTCGTCTTTAGGCAGAGATTTCTTGTACATCCAGTACGACCAACCCGCCACCACGACTATGGCGCCGACAACCGTGATGATGGAGAGGATGCCAATCGACGATCCGAACAGTACCTTGAGCATGCCGCTGTCTCCTATTAAGGGGTCAAAACGCCCATTCCCACTTCCAGGCTGGGGAGATGGTAGCAGCGCCCGGCAGATGTGAACACTGCTCGTTTGCGGGGGCGTGAAGTCGGGGCTTGAGGGCATGGACGGGCGGGTAAAATGCGCGGGGTCTTTAATGAGCCTGCCATGAAAATCTACGCCATCCCCCACTGCAACACCGTCAAGAAGGCGCGCGACTGGCTCGAAGCGCGCGGCCTGACCTACGAATTCCACGATTACAAGAAACAGGGCGTACCCGAAGCAGCACTCAAGGCCGCCATGCAACAACTGGGTTGGGAGGCCCTGGTGAACCGCGCCGGACCCACCTGGCGCAAGCTGCCGGAGGAGGTGAAGGCCTCGGTCACCGACGCCGACTCCGCCTTGCAGGCGCTTGCCGCCCACTCCAGCGCGATCAAGCGCCCGCTGCTGGAACGGGACGGCCAGTACACCGTCGGGTTCTCGGCGGATGCCTGGAACAAGCTGTTCTGAAACGTAGCGCCGGCATCCTTGCCGGCTCTTTCAAACCGACCTGCCGGCAAGGATGCCGGCGCTACAGGAATCCCCCATGAAACGCACCCTCCTCCTGTTCCTCGCCCTCGCCTGCTCCACCCTGGCCCAGGCCGCGCCCGCCGTGTACCAGACCAGCGCCAAGACGCCCCTGGCCAAGGCGACCAAGGCCGTCACCGGCAAGCTGGAAGACGCCGGCTACGCCGTGGTGGACGAACTGACCATCTCGGAAAACCTGAAGCGCATGGCCCAGAAATGGGGGCCGGACTACAACCGCAACAAGCTGGAGGGCATCACCTCCCTGGTGTTCTGCAACGGCTGGTACGTCAACCAGGTGAGCAATCTGGACCCGTCGCTGCTGGGCCTGTGCCCGCTGCACGTCACCCTCACGCACAAGGCGGGCGTCACCACCGTGCTGTTCAACCGCCCCACCGCCCTCGCCGCCGGCAGCCCCGCCGAGAAGGTGCTGAAAGAGGCGGAGAGCGAGGTCATCCAGGCCATCGAGGCGGCCCTGAATGGAAAGTAAGGCCCTGCAATACGCCCGCGAACTGATCGCGCGGCCCTCCCTCACCCCGGCGGACGCCGGCTGCCAGGCCTGGCTGGCCGAACGTCTGCAACCCCTGGGCTTCAGCATCGAGCCGGTCAACTGCGGCGACGTCGTCAACCTGTGGGCGCGTCGGGGCGCGGCCTCGCCGTTGATCTGCTTCGCCGGCCACACCGACGTGGTGCCCACCGGCCCGCTGGAACGCTGGACCTCCGACCCCTTCGTCCCCGCCGTGAAAGACGGCCAGCTGTACGGACGCGGCGCGGCGGACATGAAGGGCTCCATCGCCGCCTTCCTGGCCGCCGTAGAGGATTTCCTCGCCGCCCATCCCGACCATCCCGGCTCCATCGCCTGGCTCATCACCTCGGACGAGGAAGGCCCGGCGCTGGACGGCACGGTGCGCGTGGTGGAACGCCTCGCCGCGCGCGGCGAGCGCATCGACGCCTGCATCGTCGGCGAACCCACCTGCGTCGCCCGCTTTGGCGACACCATGAAGAACGGGCGGCGCGGTTCCCTGCACGGACGCCTGCGCGTAAAGGGCATCCAGGCCCACATCGCCTACCCGGCGCTGGGACGCAACCCCATCCACGAGGCCGCCCCCGCCATCACCGAACTGGCCGCCACGGCGTGGGACCAGGGCAACGACTACTTCCCGCCCACCACCTGGCAGATCTCCAACCTGCACAGCGGCACGGGCGCCACCAACGTCGTACCGGGCCATGCCGACATCGTGTTCAACTTCCGCCACGGCACGGCCAGCCCGGTGGAGAGCCTGCAAGCGCGCGTCCACGCCATCCTCGACCGCCACGGCCTGGACTACGAACTGGAATGGGAGATCGGCGCAAAACCCTTCCTCACCCCGCGCGGCGGGCTGGTGGAGGCGCTTGCCGCCGCCATCCGCGACGTCACCGGCGTGACGCCGGACCTCTCCACCACCGGCGGCACCTCGGACGGGCGCTTCATCGCCGACATCGCCACGGAAGTGGTGGAGTTCGGCCCCATCAACGAATCCATCCACAAGATCGACGAGCACGTCGGCGTGGAAGAACTGGATCAACTCGCCCGCGTGTACCGGGGCGCACTGGAAAGGCTGCTGCATGTTTGACAAGGCAAAAATCGAACTCATCACCCTGCGCGACTGGGTCCGCTTCGCCGTCAGCCGCTTCCAGGAGGCGGGCCTGTTCTTCGGCCACGGCAGCAGCGAGGCCTGGGACGAGGCGGCGTATCTGTGCCTCTCCACCCTGCACCTGCCACTGGACCGGCTCGACCCCTTCCTCGACGCGCGCCTGCTGCCGTTCGAGCGGGAAAAACTCGCGCAGGTGCTGGAACGCCGCATCCGTGAGCGCATCCCCGCCGCCTACCTCACTCACGAGGCCTGGCTGCACGGCTACCGCTTCTATGTGGACGAGCGCGTGATCGTGCCGCGCTCCTTCCTCGCCCCGATGGCGCTGGAGCAGTTCCAGCCCTGGATGGAGATGCCCGATGAGGTCACCCGCGCGCTGGACCTGTGCACCGGCTCCGGCTGCCTCGCCATCCTGCTCGCCGAGGCCTTCCCCGAGGCCGAGGTGGACGCCGTGGACCTCTCGCCCGACGCCCTCGCCGTGGCCGCGCGCAACGTGGCGGACTACGCGCTGGAGTCGCGCGTACACCTGTTCGAAGGCGACCTCTACGCCCCCCTGGGCGACGCCACCTACGACCTCATCCTCTCCAACCCGCCCTACGTCAACGCCGAGGGCGTGGCCGCCCTGCCTGCGGAATACCGCCACGAACCCGCGCTGGCGCTGGGTTCCGGCGTCGATGGCCTGGACGCCACCCGCATCATCCTGGCCCAGGCGGCGCGCCACCTGAAGCCGGGCGGGCTGCTGGCGGTGGAGATCGGCCACAACCGCGCGGCGGTGGAAGCCGCCTGGCCCGAGATCGACTTCACCTGGCCGGACGCGCCCGGCGGCAGCGACACGGTGTTTCTGCTGACGCGCGAACAACTGCCGCAATAGTCCGCCCCATATACTCACCCCACTGGAACCCTGCATGGAGCCCCTCATGGAACAGATCGACATCTTCGTCGCCTCCCTCACCTCGTTCTGGACGCAACTCGCCGCGTTCGTCCCGCAACTGCTGGCGGCCTTGGTGCTGCTGGTCCTGGGCTGGATGCTGGCCAAGGTGGCCCGCACCGGCGTCATGCGCCTGCTCAAGATGATGCATTTCGACCGCGCCACCGAGAAATCCGGTCTGGAGGCCTTCATGCAGCATGCCGAGCTGGATGTCTCCCTGGCCTCGGTGATCGGCAACCTGGTGTACTGGCTCATCATCCTGGTGATGATCGTCACCGTGGCCAACTCCCTGGGGCTGCAAATGGTGGCGGACCTGTTCAACAAGGTCGTGCTCTACATCCCCAACGTCATCGTCGCCATCCTGGTGCTGGTGTTCGGCGCCATCCTCGCCCGCTTCATCAACCGGCTGGTGTTCGCCTGGCTCTCCAACGTGGAGTTTGAAGGCGCGCTCACGGTCTCCACCTTCTCCGAGTACGCCATGATGGTGTTCGTGTTCTTCATCGCCATGGAACAGCTCCAGATCGCCAACGAGCTGCTCACCGCCGCCTTCATCATTGCCTTTGGCGCCATCGGCCTGGCCTTCGCCATCGCCTTCGGCCTGGGCGGCAAGGAATGGGCCTCCAAGGCGCTGGAAAAGATCGTCACCCACAAAAAGCCCCCGTACTGACCCGTCCCTCGAACCGTATCCCGGCCTGCGCCGGGGTACGTCGCCTTACCCCCCCTGCCTTGAAAACCTCCGACTTCGACTACCTCCTGCCGGATGAGCTGATCGCGCGCTATCCGCTGTCCGAGCGCACGGCCAGCCGCCTGCTGCATGTGGACGGCCCGGCGGGCGCGTTCTCGGATCGCCGCTTCACCCACCTGCCCAGCCTGATGCGTCCCGGCGACCTGCTGGTGTTCAACGACACGCGCGTGATCAAGGCGCGCCTGCGCGGCGAAAAGAGCACCGGCGGCAAGATCGAGGCGCTGGTGGAACGGGTGCTGTCGGCGCACGAGGCGCTGCTGTTCATGCGCGCCAGCAAATCCCCCAAGCCGGGGGCCGAGGTGGTCTTCGGCGGCCAGGTGCGGGCGCGTGTGCTGGGCCGTCGGGGTGATCTCTTTCACCTCGAATTCGACCCCGCGCACACGGTGCTGGAATGGCTGGAGCGGCTGGGCGAGATCCCCCTGCCCCCCTACCTGGAGCGCCATGCCGAGGCGGCGGACGACCGGCGCTATCAGACCGTCTATGCGCGCGACCCCGGCGCGGTGGCCGCCCCCACCGCCGGGCTGCACTTCGACGACGCCATGCTGGAACACCTGCATGGCATGGGCGTGGGCATCGCCTTCGTCACCCTGCATGTGGGCGCAGGCACCTTTCAGCCGGTGCGGGCGGAGAACGTGGCCGACCACCTCATGCACAGCGAGCGTTACACCGTGCCGTCGGCAACCGTGGACGCCATCGCGGCGACACGGGCGCGGGGCGGGCGCGTCTGCGCCATCGGCACCACCTCCCTGCGCGCCCTGGAGTCCGCCGCCCGTGGCGGCGATTTGCAGGCGGGCGAGGGCGAAACCGACATCTTCATCACCCCCGGCTACCGTTTCCGCGTGGTGCAACGCCTGCTCACCAACTTCCACCTGCCCTGCTCCACCCTGCTCATGCTGGTCTCCGCCTTCGGCGGCACGGACCTGCTGCGCCGCGCCTACGCCCATGCGGTGGCGGAGCGATATCGTTTCTTCAGTTATGGGGATGCGATGCTGATCGAGGCGGAGGCGCTGCTCAACACCTCGTCATGCCAGCCCAGCGGCGACAGCCTGCGCGACAGCGCCGCCTCCCGTAACGGCGTCAGCAAACCCTCCGGCGCTGCGGCGTAGAGATCGCAACGGGTCATGTCGGGATGGGCGGCCAGAATGGCCTGCACCAGATTGGCGCTGCCCGCGCCGGCGGACAGAGGGGTGTAGAAGAAGTTGTCGTAGGCGTCCGCCCAGGCGCGGCAGAGGTTGTCCTGATAGTGGCCGGTATCGCCGTCCACCCAGTACAGGTGCATGGTCTCCGCCACTTCCAGGCTCATGGCGTGCTGGATCAGGCTCTTGACCGGGGCGAAGCCTTCCCCCCAGGCCACGAAAACGACCGGGCGACGCGAATCCAGTTTGATCACGAACGTTCCCGCCGGGCCTTCCACGCGCACCACGTCTTCCTTGCGCATCTCTTCAAACACGCGGCGGGAGAAGGGGCGGTTGTCGCGCCGCACATGCAGTTCGATGTGGCGGTCTTCGCAGGGGCAACTGGCGATGGGGTACTCGCCGCGCAGGCCGCCCGCTTCCAGGATGACGCGCTGACCCGCGAGAAAACGCAGGCGCTGGCTGCGGGGAGCGGTGAGGTGGAGGGCGACGATCTGTTCGTTGAGCGCCTCCACCGCCTTCACCCGGGTGGGAATTTCCTGATGCGGCATATCGTCCGCCCCCGCCACGCCGGCCTCGATCACCACGTCGGAAACGGCGGTGTAGGAGCACATGAGGAGGGCGCCGCCGGCCTTTTCCGTCTCCTTGAGGACATAGTCGTGGGGGTGGACCTTCTTCACCTGGCCGGAGACCAGGCGCACCTTGCAGTCGCCGCAGTTGCCGTTGCTGCACCCGTAGTTGAGGGGGATGCCGGCGCGCAGGGCGGCCTCCAGGATGGTGTCGTTCCCCTCGACAAAGAACTCGTGACCGGAAGGCAGCACGGTGACGGTGGCGGATAGGATGCGCATGACACTCTCCTGAGCCAGCAGTTGTTCCGCCCGTTCGGCCTCCTGAGGGGCCGCATCGAGTTCGTGTTTGAGCCAGTGTTTCACCCCGGCCACGGCCTCCTGGGTCGTCGCGCCGCCGCTCTCCGCCACGTCTTCCAGCTTGTCGGCGAGAAAACGGAAGACCTCGTCGTAATGCAGGAGCAGGGCCTTGGCCGCAGCGAATTCCTTGCCCACCTCGTACAGCCGCTCCGCCAGCACCTCCTTGTCCGGCAGCACACGGTCCAACACCCGCTTGCGGAAGGCGTTGGCCTTGATCTCCTCCACACGGCGGAATTCGCCGTCCTCCTCCCACTGCACATCCGGGAACACGCGCAACAGCTCGTTCATGTCCACCATGCCGTCGAAGGTGGCAAGCTGGCCGTCATGGATCAGGCGCTGAAGGGCGCTGCGGGACTGGCCCACCAGGCGAGCAACGCGGGAGAGGGGCAGATAGTGCGACATGCCCGGATAATAGCCAGCGCCCCCCCGCGTACAAAACAGCGGTTTCGAATATTCAAACCTGTAGCGCCGGCATCCTTGCCGGCATCTTGAAGGAGCCGGCAGGATGCCGGCGCTACCTGGACGCCATGCTCAACCTCGCTCCCCGTCTCGCCCCTCCCGCCGCCGCCCAGGCCCTGCGCCAGGCCGGCCACCCTGCCCTGCTGGCGCGTCTGTTGGCGGCGCGGGGCATCCAGGACGCTGTGGAGATGAAGACCCGCCTGGCGGAACTCCTGCCGTTTACCCAACTCATGAACGCCGAGGCCGCCGGGGCGCGGCTGGCGGACGCCATCGAAGGCCAGAAACGTCTGCTCATCGTCGCCGACTACGACGCCGACGGCGCTACCGCCTGCACCGTCGCCATGCGCGGTCTGGCCGCCCTGGGTGCGCGGGTGGAATACCTGGCGCCCAACCGCTTCGAATACGGCTACGGCCTATCGCCCGAGATCGTGCGACTGGCGGCGCAACGCCAGCCCGACCTGCTCATCACCGTGGACAACGGCATCGCCGCCCACGCCGGGGTGGAGGAGGCGCGGCGCCTGGGCCTGGAGGTGCTGGTGACGGATCACCATCTGCCCGGCGACAGCCTGCCCGAGTGCCTCATCGTCAACCCCAACCAGCCGGGTTGTGGCTTTCCCAGCAAGCATCTGGCCGGCGTCGGGGTGATGTTTTATGTGCTCATGGCGCTGCGCGCGGAATTGCGCCGACGGGGCCGCTTCATGAACAAGCAGGAGCCCAATCTGGCGGAGTTGCTGGACTTGGTGGCCCTGGGCACGGTGGCGGACGTGGTGAAGCTGGACCCCAACAACCGCCTGCTGGTGTCCCAGGGCCTGGCCCGCCTGCGCGCCGGCCAGGGCCAGCCGGGGATCAACGCCCTGTTTCAGGTGGCGGGCCGGCGCATCGAGCGCGCCGCATCGGAAGACCTGGGCTTCATGATCGGCCCCCGCCTCAACGCCGCCGGACGCCTTTCCGACATGGGACTGGGCATCGAGTGCCTGCTGGCGGGGGACGAGGCCCGCGCCCTGCAACTGGCCACCCAACTGGATCAGCTCAACCGGGAACGCCGCACCATCGAGGCGGAGATGCAGGATCAGGCGGTGGGCCTGCTGGAATCCATCCGCGTGGAGGACGGCGCCAGCCTCAGCCTGTTCGATCCCGCCTGGCACCAGGGCGTGGCAGGCCTGCTGGCCTCGCGCCTGAAAGACCGCCACTTCCGTCCCACCTTCGTGTTTGCGGAGGGCGGCGACGGGCGGATCAAGGGTTCCGGACGCTCCATCCCCGGCCTGCATCTGCGCGATGCCCTGGACCGGGTGGATCGTCTGCATCCGGGGCTGATCCTGCGTTTCGGCGGCCACGCGGCAGCGGCGGGCCTGACCCTGCTCCGGACGGATTTCGAAACCTTTGCCAACGCCTTCGAACGGGTCGCGCGGGAAAGCCTGACCGACGCCGACCTCACGCGGGTCATCGAGACCGACGGCGAACTGCATACCGCCGAGTTCACCCTGGAAAACGCCGAGGCCCTGCGCAATACGGTCTGGGGCCAAGGGTTTCCCGCCCCCTTGTTCCAGGGCGACTTCACCGTGCAGTCCCAGCGGCTGGTGGGGGACAAGCACCTCAAGCTGCGTCTGGCCGGGGCCGGCATCAGCGGCGACGCCATGCTGTTCTTTCAGGCCAAACCCCTGCCGGAGCGCATCCGGGCGGCATACCGGCTGGAGGTGAATGAATGGAACGGCGCACGCACCCTACAACTCAATCTGGCGCACTGGACCGGGTTGAACACCCCCCTGTAGGAGCCCGGCTATTGCCGGGCGATGCAGCGCTGGCCCAGGTGAGGGAGGATCGCCCGGCACAGCCGGGCTCCTACAAGGTCCGCGCAAGCTGGGGCGGGCAAATGCTCCGCGCCGGGCGATACGGCGAGCCGGGCCGCTACCACCACCCCTGTAGGAGCCCGGCTATTGCCGGGCGATGCGGCGCTGGCCCAGGTGAGGGGGGATCGCCCGGCACAGCCGGGCTCCTACAAGGTCCGCGCAACCTGGGGCGGGCGCAAATGCTGCATCCGCGCCGGTCGCCTACTGAACCGGGTTGACCCCCCCCCTGTAGGAGCCCGGCTATTGCCGGGCGATGCGGCGCTGGCCCAGGTGAGAGGGGATCGCCCGGCACAGCCGGGCTCCTACAAGGTCCGCGCAAGCTGGGGCGGGCGCAAATGCTGCATCCGCGCCGGGCGCCTACAAGGTCAGCAGGCGCGTGAACTCTTCCACCGGCATGGGGCGGCCCAGGTGGTAGCCCTGGAACAGGTCGCAGCCGCTGGCGCGGAGGTAATCGAGCTGGGCCTGGGTCTCCACCCCTTCCGCCACGGTCTGCAAGCGCAACTGACGGGCAATGGCCAGGATGGTCCCCACCAGGACCGCGTCATCCTCATCCCGCGGCAGTCCGGTGACAAAGCCGCGGTCGATCTTCAGTTCGGCCAGCGGCAGGCGCTTTAGATAGGAGAGCGAGGAATAGCCGGTGCCGAAGTCGTCGATGGAGAAGTGCAGGCCCAACAGTTCCAGCTCGCTCATTCGTGCGATGGCCTCGCCCACGTCCGCCAGCAGCATGCCCTCGGTGATCTCCAGGGTGAGGCGGTGCGGGTCGGCGCCCGTGCGCAGCAGGGTATCGCGCACACGCCAGACAAAATCCGCCTCGCGGAACTGTCTCGGACTGACATTGACGGAGAGGCGGATGTCCTTGCCCTGCTCTTCAAAGGATTTGAGCAGACGCGCGCCTTCATTCAGAACCCACGCACCGATCTCGACGATGAGTCCGGTTTCTTCCGCCAGCGGGATGAAGGTGGCGGGTGCAACCAGACCGCGTAGCGGGTGTTGCCAGCGCAACAGCGCCTCGGCGCCGACGATGCGCCCGGCGGCGTCCATCTGGGGCTGGAGGTGGAGGCGGAATTCCTCCCGAATCCGGGCCTCGTGCAACTCCCGTTCCAGCAGCAGGCGGTTTTCCACTGCCTCCTGCATCTGCGGCTCAAAGAACCGCACCGCGTTGCGCCCGCTCTCCTTGGCGCGATACATGGCGGTGTCGGCGTGGCGCAGAAGTTCCTCACAGTTCTGCTCTTCATCGGCGGGAAACAGGGTGACGCCCATGCTCACGCCCAGGTAGTGCTCGCCGCCCTGCACCGGGTAGATCTCCCCCAGCGCCTCGCGCAGCTTGTCCGCCACGCTTCGCGCCACCGTGGCGGCGGCATTGAGGGTGTCCGCCAGCTCGGGCAGCAACACCACAAACTCGTCGCCCCCCAGGCGCGCCACGGTGTCCACCGCGCGCAGGTTTTGTTCCAGGCGACGCGCCACCTGTTGCAGCACCTGGTCGCCGACGGCATGGCCGCGTGCGTCATTGATGTGCTTGAAATGGTCCAGGTCGATGAACAGGAGCGCGCCGCTGTGCTGGGCGCGGCGCGCCGCCGCCAGCTCGTGGCGCACCCGGTCCAGCAGCAGGCGGCGGTTGGGCAGCCCGGTGAGCGCATCGAAATAGGCCAGACGCTCGATCTCGGCCTGCGCCTGCTTCTGCTCGGTGATGTCGAGAAAATTGGCGACGTAGTGCGTGACCTTGCCCTGCGGACTCCGCGCCGACTTGATCGAGAGCCACTCGGGATACACCTCGCCATTCTTGCGCCGGTTCCAGATCTCTCCCTCCCAGCGCCCTTCCACACGCAGTTCCTGCCACATGGCGGCGTAGAAGGGGGCGTCCTGATGACCGGAATGCAGCACCTCGCCCGGCGAGCGCCCCGTCACCTCTTCCGGCGTAAAGCCGGTGATGGCAGTGAAGGCGTGGTTCACGCGCAGGATCACGCCGCGCGTATCGGTGATGAAGATCGCCTCGGTGGTTTCAAAGGCGATGGCGGCCAGTTGCAGGGCCTCTTCCGCCCGTTTGCGCTCGGTGATGTCCAGGTGCGTGCCGGTCACGCGCAGGGCCTGGCCCTGCGCATCACGCTCCGTGACCCGGCCACGGGTCAGCACCCAACGCCACTCCCCGTTCTTGGCGCGCATGCGCAATTCCGCCTCGAACTGACGCGAAAGACTCTGCATGTGTTCGCTCAAGGCCCATTTCGCCAGATGCAGATCCTCCGGATGGGCCAGCCCCTCGAAGCTGGCGAACACCGGCTCGATCTCCTCCAGGCGATAGCCCAGCATGCCCGCCCAGCGCTTGTCATACACCACGTCGCCGGTCTGCACGTTCCAGTCCCACAGCCCGAGGTCGGCGCCCTTGAGCGCCAGCCCCAGACGCGCCTGGCTGTCTTCCAGCGCCATGCGCAGGCGGTAGGACTCGGATACGTCGCGGAACACCATCACCACGCCGACCAGCTCGCCATGGGCGTTGCGGATGGGCGCGGCGCTGTCGGCGATGTGATAGCGCCGACCATCGCGCGCCACCAGCACCGTATGGTTGGCCAGCCCCACCACATTGCCGGTCTCCAGCACCCGGCTGACCGGAATCTCCACCGGCTGCCGCGTCAGCGCGTGTTCGATGCGCAAAACCGCCGCCACCCCGCGCCCCAGCGCCTCCGACTGCATCCAGCCGGTGAGCGCCTCGGCCACCGGGTTGATGTAGGTGATGTTCATGGCGGTATCGGTGGCGATGAGGCCGTCGCCAATGGACTGGAGGATGGCGATGACCCGGCTTTCGCTCGCCGCCAGCGCCTGCACGGTCTCCTCCACCTGATCCGCCATGTGGTTGAAGGCGGCGATGGTGTGGCGCAACTCCGGGCCGCCAATCATGGGGATGCGCTGATCAAACCGACCTTCCGCCAGGGCGCGGCTGCCTTCGTCCAGGGAGCGCAGGGGGCGCAGGCCCAGGCGCAGCACCAGCCAGATGCCGAGAAAATCGACGCCGACGGCCAGGGTCAGAATCAGGAGATGCTTGAGCAGACGCGCCCAGGCGCGCTGAACGGCGTATTGCGGAGTGAGGGTGATCTCGAAATGGCCGTAGTTGCGCCCGCCCACCAGGATGTCGCTGCGGCCCGTGAGCGGTTTCAGGTCCGACCATTTCAGAAACCACTCGGGCGTCAGGCTGGGGGGAGAAACGTCGCGGCTCTCAATCACCGCATTGGCATTGTCGCGAAATACGACATGCTGGACGGAACGGCGCTTGACCTGCTTGTCCAGGTTTTGCTGGAGCGCCGAAAAATCCCCGATCACCACCACATCGCTCAACACCGCAGGCAGCGTGCGCAATTCAACGGCGAGCTGCTCCTCCATGTTGGACGCCGCATCGCGCACGTCGCCCCGGGCCGAGATGTAGAGCATGGCGGCGCCGGCCACCAGCAAGGCAAAGGTCGCCGTGACCAGCAGGCGCACGACGAACGGGAACCGGTCCCAGTACTGGATCAACATACGGATCCTTTCTTATTCGATGTCTTTCACCAGGGTATGGCGATAAAAGTCGATGTAGTTTTGGTAGTCCTTGGGGACCGACAACTGAAACCCGAAAGGCGGGGATTGCTTGATGATGGCGGCGCTGCTCGCCAGCACTTTTGTGCCTTCGGCATCCTCCGGCATGCTGGCGAAGGCCTGGCGCACCCGATCCGCCACCCTGGCGGGAACGCGGGGATGGGCCGAAATGGGGAGGTTGTGATAGGCGGGAGATTCCCACAGCACCCGATAGCGCAGCCCTTCGCGGGCGGCAAAGGCGCGCATCACCTGGCTGTTGACCCCGGCGGCCACCACGCGCCGGGCCTTGAGCTGGCCCATGATGCCTTCCTGATTCCCCCCGAACACCGGCGTTACGCGCACCGAATCCCGCAGCAGATGGTCCATGGGCACGGCGTACCCCACAAAGGCGGCACGGGAAGGGAAGCCGACCTCGCGCCCCTCCAGGTCGGTCAGCTTGTTCACGCCCGAATCGTCCAGGGTGACGAGCTGGCCCCGTATGGGCTCGCCCTTGGGGCGCAGGATGACGCGATAGCCCTGGCGCGAGGTGTCCGGCAGAAAGATGGTGTTGGAATAGACGAAGTCGTAATCGCCGCGCGCGATGGCGTCGTTGGATTCGGGCGCGGTGCGCGTGATCTTGAGCAGCAGCGTGACGCCGGTGCGGCGCTCGACGTATTCCAGGATGGGGTTCCAGTGTTCCGCAGTCAGCACCGGGCTGCGCTGGGACAGGACGCCGAAGCTGAAGGTCTCGGCCTGGACGACGCCTGGTATCAGCATGGCCAGAACCAGGGTCGCGCCCCGAAGGAAAGCCGCGACAGAAAGCGGTGTGGTCATTGTGTGCAGCCCCTGTTTCGTGGTGATCCGGGCGCAATGGTAGCAGTGGATATTGCCTGGGCGGGGCCGCCGGAACGGTAAACTCGCCGCTCCCATGCCAACCGGACTGTCTGACATGACCCGTTTTCTCCTGACCTTGTTTGCCCTGTTCCTCACTTTTGCCCTGCCCGCCAACGACGCCGAGGCCAAACGCTTCGGCGGCGGCAAGTCTTCCGGCATGCAGCGCAGCGCGCCGATGAAGCGCGAGGCCGCGCCGCAGCAGGCCGCCCCCTCCCCCGCCAACGCCCAGCCGGGCGTCCCGCCCCAGGCTGCGCCCAAGCGTTCCTGGATGGGCCCGCTGGCCGGTCTTGCCGCGGGTCTGGGCCTGGCCGCGCTGGCCTCGCACTTGGGCTTCGGCGAAGAAATGGCCAATTTCCTGATGATCGCCCTGCTGGCCCTGGCCGCCTTCATGCTGGTGCGCTGGCTGCTGAACCGTTCCCGCACCCCGGCGCAGGCGCCGATGCAGTACGCCGGCATGGGCGCGCAGCCCGCCCCGGTGGCGTTCGACCAGACGCCCGCGGGCGTCGGAGCCGCCGCCGCGCCGGTGGCCGCCATGACCAGCTACCCGCCCGGCTTCGATGTCGAGGCCTTCGTGCGTCAGGCCAAGCTCAACTTCCTGCGCCTGCAGGCCGCCTACGACGCCGGCAATCTGGATGACCTGCGCGAGTTCACTGCACCCGAGATGTATGCGGAGATCAAGCTGCAACTGGATGAGCGCAAGGGGGCGGCGCAGCGCACCGAAGTCACCACGCTGAATGCCGATGTGACGGACTGGGCCGAAGAAGGCGAGCGCCATGTGGTCAGCGTGCGGTTCCACGGCGAGATCGTGGAAGAGGCCGGCGCCCAGCCCGCCGCGTTCGACGAGGTCTGGCACCTGACCCGCCCCGCCAGCGGCAAGGGCGGCTGGACGGTGGCGGGGATTCAGCAGGCGGCGTATCGCCCGGCATAGCCGGGCTCCTACGCGATGACGCCGCCCCGCCCATTGCGGGACGTCGAAGCGCAACGCCAGTTCCCCCTGTAGGAGCCCGGCTGCGCCGGGCGATCCACGGTTGCGCCAACGCCCGGCGGCTTATCGCCCGGCATAGCCGGGCTCCTACGCGATGACGCCGCCGCCCAGGCAGGCGTCCCCGTCGTACAGCACCACCGACTGCCCCGGCGTCACCGCCCATTGCGGGTCGTCGAAGCGCAGCGCCAGTTCCCCTTCCGAGACCTTCTCCACCACGCATGCCGCGTCCTGCTGACGGTAGCGCGTCTTCGCCGCGAGGCGCTGCCCGGCTTGCGGCGGCGCTTCCACCCAGGATGGGTCTGTCGCCCGCACCACCGAGGTCAGCAGCAGCGGGTGTTCATGCCCCTGCACCACGATCAGCCGGTTGGCAGCCCTGTCCTTGCCGGCCACGAACCATGGCACGCCCTCGGGCGCATCCTTGATGCCGCCGATGCCCAGGCCCTGGCGCTGGCCCAGGGTGTAGTACATGAGGCCCTGATGGCGGCCCACCACCCTGCCCTCCGGCGTCGCCATGTCGCCCGGCGCGCGCGGCAGGAAGCGTTCCAGAAATTCGCGGAACGGGCGTTCGCCGATGAAGCAGATGCCGGTGCTGTCCTTTTTCTCCGCCACCGCCAGGCCCGCCTCCCGCGCCAGCGCCCGCACCTGCGGCTTGGGCAGGTCGCCGATGGGAAACAACGCGCGCTCGATCTGGCGCTGGTTCAGGCGATGGAGGAAGTAGCTCTGGTCCTTGTTCGGGTCCAGACCTTTGAGCAGGCGACGATGGGGTAGGTCGCCCTCCAGGCGCGCGTAGTGGCCGGTGGCGATGTGGTCCGCACCCAGGCTGAGGGCGTGGTCGAGAAAGGCCTTGAACTTGATCTCGGCATTGCACAGCACGTCCGGGTTGGGGGTGCGCCCGGCCTGGTATTCGGCCAGGAAGTAGGCAAACACGCGCTCCTGGTATTCCTTGCTGAAGTTGACCAGGCTGACCTCGATGTCCAGCCGCTCGGCCACGGCCAGCACGTCCTGGTAGTCCTGGGCGATGGGGCAATCCTCATCGAGGTCATCCGCCTCCCAGTTCTTCATGAACACGCCGACGACCTCATGGCCCTGGCGTTTCAGCAGCAGGGCGGCGACGGCGGAATCGACGCCGCCGGAGAGGCCGACGACGATGCGCTTTCTCCCCTCCCCCGCCGGGGGAGGGGGTGGGGGTGAGGGAGCAACGCTGGCCATAACGCTTTCAGTCAATTACCGCTGTTCCCTCACCCCAACCCTCCCCCGGCGGGGGAGGGAGCAAGGGCGTCGGCGAAATCCGTCAGCAGATCAAGGGGATGCGAGCGACCTGCAAGGTGGTCTTCCATGCAGCGGATCAGCAGCGGGCTGCGGTGGCGGTGTGCGGTGGCGCGGATCTCTTCCGGCGTCATCCACACCGCGCGCAGGATGCCGGTGTCCAGAGCGGCGGTGGGGTCGAAGCCGGTGATGACGCCGCTGAAGGCAAAGCGCAGGTAGGTACGGTTGCGCCGCTTCGGGTGACGCCAGCGGTACACGCCCACCAGGGCCTCGGGCTCGAAATGGTGCGCGGTCTCTTCAAAGCATTCGCGCCGCACCGCATCGAGCAGGGATTCGCCCTCGTCCAGATGCCCGGCGGGCTGGTTGAAGAGGATGCCGTCGTCAGTCTTCTCTTCCACCAGGAGGAACTTGCCGTCCTGCTCGACGATGGCGGCGACGACGACGTGGGGTTTCCAGTTTTCGCTCATGGTTGGAACAGACTCTTCAAACGTGGTCGCCAGTAACCAGGCCGACGGCTTTGATGGGCGATGGCCACAATGACCAGGTCAGTGGCTTGTTTGTAATAAACCAAGCTGTAGGGATATTTCTTCAGGGGGAAGATGCGAACTCTCCCGCTACGGGGCGCTCCCAATCCGGGATGTCGGGTCAGCAGGCTTTCCGCCTCCGCTAAAACGTCATCCAAACCATCCGCCGCACAGGGATCACGCTCCAGATACCAAGCCAGAGCCTCTTCATATTCCACCTCGGCCCATAGGGTGTAGTGGAGCGTCATTTCATTCCAAGTCTGGCCTTGACCCTGGCCCGCATCTCCTGGGCTGCGACCACGGGGATTTCGCCCCGCTCGTAGGCATCTATCCGGCGCTCTGCCTCCTCGACCCAGGCGGCCTCCCACTCCGAGGATGAAAGAGGCGCTTGCGCGTAGATGAGATCAGCCAACTCAATTTGTTCGTCGGGTGGTAAATGCTTGACCTGCTCAAAGAGATTTTGGGTTTCAGCTTGCATGGCTACCTTTCGTGAGACGTCAGGGGCTTACCCCACAAATCATAGTCATCCGAGCGCGTGATCCGCACCTTCACGAAATCGCCCTGCTTCAGCCCGCGGCCCTGGGCGATGTGCACTACGCCGTCGATCTCCGGGGCGTCGGCGTAGCTGCGGGCGATGGCGCGGCTGCCCTGGACTTCGTCCACCAGCACGGTCATCTCCTGCCCCAGGCGGGCCCTGAGTTTGGCGGCGCTGATGTCGGCCTGCACGTCCATGAAACGGGCCAGGCGGTCCTGCTGGAGGTCTGCATCCACCGGGTCCGCCAGGGCGTTGGCGGCGGCCCCTTCCACCGGGGAATAGGCAAAGGCGCCCACGCGGTCGAGTTGGGCGTCGTCCAGGAAGTCCAGGAGATCGTCGAAGTCGTCCTCGGTCTCGCCGGGGAAACCGACGATGAAGGTGCTGCGAATCACCAGATCCGGGCAGATGGAGCGCCATTTCTCGATGCGGCGCAGGGTATGCTCGATGTCGCCGGGGCGCTTCATGGCCTTGAGGATGCGCGGGCTGGCGTGCTGGAACGGCACGTCCAGATAGGGCAGCACCAAACCTTCGGCCATGAGCGGAATCACCTCGTCCACGCTGGGGTAGGGGTAGACGTAATGCAGGCGCACCCAGATGCCCAGCCGAGCCAGCTCGCGCACCAGTTCCAGCATGCGCGTCTTCACCGGACGCCCATTGTGGAAGCCGGTGCGATACTTTAAGTCCACGCCGTAAGCGCTTGTATCTTGAGAGATTATTAGCAGTTCCTTCACCCCGGCGCGGGCCAGAGTTTCGGCCTCGGTGAGCACGTCGCCAATGGGGCGCGAGACTAGGTCGCCGCGCAGGCTGGGGATGATGCAGAAGGTGCAGCGGTGGTTGCAGCCCTCGGAGATCTTGAGCCAGGCGTAGTGGCGCGGCGTCAGCTTGAGGCCGCCGGGCGGGACCAGGTCGGCGAACGGGTCGTGCGGTTTGGGCAGTGCGCCGTGCACCGCGGCCATCACCTCTTCGGTGGCGTGGGGGCCGGTCACCGCGAGCACGCCGGGGTGCGCCGCCTTGACCACCGATTCGCGCGCGCCCAGGCAGCCGGTGACGATGACCTTGCCGTTCTCGCGCAAGGCGTCGCCGATGGCGTCCAGGCTCTCTTCCACCGCCGCGTCGATGAAACCGCAGGTGTTCACCACCACCACGTCGGCGTCCTGGTAGGTGGGGACGATGAGATACCCCTCGGCGCGCAGTTGCGTGAGGATGCGTTCGGAATCCACCGTGGCCTTGGGGCAGCCCAGGGAAACGAAACCGACTTTAGGGATGGAGGTCATGGAAAAGTAGCGCAGGCGCCCGCGCCAAGAAGAAATCAGTTCGGAACCTTGTAGTGATCCTGGGTGAACAGGTCCACGCCGCAATGCAGGCCTTCGATCCAGCTCAGGAACAGGCCGATGGCCTCGCCCTGAAAGTAGCGGCCATGCTGAGGCACCAGCTTGTCCACCTTCATGGTGCGCACCATGTTGGCCCAGTAGCGGCACACCTTGTTGGACACCATGTAGCGCTTGTGGAAGCCCTCCATGCGCGGCAGATGGGCCAGGAACTCGGCCTTGGTGGTGATGGGTTTCAGAATTTCGTCGTGGTGCACCAGGGAGGCGCCCATGTCACCGCTGAAAAGGATCTTCGCCTTGGTGTCGTAGAACTGGAAATTGCCCTCGGCATGCAGGAAATGAGCCGGGACGGCGACGATGATGGTGTCCCGCATGGGGATCGCCTGACCGGCGTCCGGGATGCCGATGATGCGGCCCTCGGTCCGGTTCATGGTGCAGAAGTGGGGCACGAAGCGTTCCCACAGGGCGGAGACATAGAGGGTGCATTCCGTCGCCGACAGCCACTTGTTGAGGGAGGCGACGATGTCCGGGTCCTGGTGGGAGCCGAAGATGTATTTCAGGTTCTTGAACGGGAAATATTTGCTCATGGCCATGACCAGGGCGTTGTAGGTCATGTTGCCGGCAGGGTCGATCAGCGCACCCTCGCCATCGGACACGATGAGAAATTGGTTGGCCTGTACGGCGGAGCCGCCGACATCGTCCACCAGGTCGTTGAACATGAGGCAGACATGCTTGCCATCGTTGTAGAGTTCAATAGCCATTTCGCAATCCAATCAATTTGTTACAGACGATTGTTAATGTTTACAAAAAATAAAAAGGGCGTACGACGCCCTGGTTTCCGGCCATTGTAGCCGCATGATCTGGATCAATTCAGTTCTGCACCAGTTCCAGGGCGTTGCCGTCCGGGTCGCGCACGAACAACGCGGGTCGACCGGAGCGGCTCAGGCTGAAGGGCAGGCCGGCGGCGCTGATGCGCGCCTTCATCCGCTCCAGGTCCGCCACCCCCAGGGCCGTGTGGCGATCCCGACCGCCATGTTCCGGGCGTCCCGCCACCGGGTCGGGATTGGGCAGGCAAATCAGATGTATCTGACCCGCGCCCACGTCGTACCAGACGCCGTCAAAACGCATGTTCGGGCGAGTCAGGTTGGGGCTCAGACCCAGCACCCCCTCATAAAACCCCCGCGCCCGTTCCAGGTCGGACACCAGCAGAGAGGCATGCAGCAGCGCGGTGATCATCCTAGAAACCTCAGTTGGATGCGCCCGAGTGTGCGGTTTTCGCGTCGTCTGGCAAGGCGCGACGACGACGCGGGGCCGGCCCCGCAAGGAGGAGCAACGCGGCCAGGCGGCGCGAAAACCGTGCAATCGGGTGCGTAGCGGCCCCACCCAATGGGTGAGCCTCCCCGGAGGCGCAAACGCCAGCACCCCTGCGCCCTCACGAGGGCTAAGAAGCGGTCAACTGAGGTTTCTAGGATCATGGGCTCTTCTCCCGGTGCAAACGAATGGAGAACAGGGTGGCGGCCACGATCATGGCCCCGCCCAACCACTCCCGCGCCTCCATCACCTCCCCCGCCAGCCAGCGGCTGGACAAGGCCGCCACCACCAGTTCGGACAACAGGATCACCACGGCCCGGTTGGCCGGAACCAGAGCCAGACCGTATTGCACCGCGAAGGTCGCCGCCAGCAGCGCCAGGGCGATGCCCGCCATCAGCCACCAATGCAACGGCGTCACGGCGGCGATGCGCGCCGGAACCTCCGCTTCAAACAGGGTGAACAGCCCCGCCATGCTCATCACCCCGAGAAACACCCAGAGGGAGCGCGTGGTGATGGGAATGTCCCGGGTGCGCAAGGTCAGCACATTGGAAAGGGCGAAGCCCATGCCGGAGGAAAGCCCCAGCCATTCCGCCTCGTTGGCAGGCAGAGGAAAGCCCTCGCCGCGCCAAAGCATGACAAAGGCCCCGCCCAGGGCCAGGGCGATGACCGCCAGCCCCGCCCTCCCCGCCCGCTCCCCCAGGATCAGACGGGCGAACAGCACGGTCCACAGGGGCGCGAGATAGAACAACAGCATCACCCGCACCACCTCGCCCTGGATCACCGCCAGGACATAGGACAGATTGGTCCACCCCGCCGTCACGGCCACCGCCAGCAACCAGGGCCACTGCCCGTCCAGCCCGGCGCGGGCGCGGCGCGACAGGAACAGAAGAGGCAGGATGCCCAGACCGTAGGTGAGCAGGGAAGAAACGCTGCCGGACAGACCCGCCTGCTCCAGCAGACGGTAGGGATACCAGATCAACCCCCAAAGGGTGGCCGCCAGCAGCAGACTGGCGGGAGCGAGGGAGGCGGCGGCAGGCATGGGGAAAGTGTGTCAACCAGACAGGTGGCGGCGCTTTGGACAATCGGGCTACTGATAATCCTCTTCCCGCTGGTGACGGATCGCGAGGATCGTCACCCACTCCGGGGACTCGATCTCGAACAACGCCACATAGCCGGAAGACCCGAATGGAATCAGCAGTTCCCGCAAAAACGGGTTCGCATCATCCGCCTTGCGGCAGGCGAAGGGAAAATCCTTCAGGAATTCAGCAGCCTTGACGATGGCATCTCTGGCCCGACGCGCTGCGCGCGCATCCCGCTGGACCAGAAAACCGAACAAACGCCGCAGATCATCCCGCGCTGCGCGGGTATATCGGACCCGGTAGCTTAAGTAGCTCAAGCCCCCTCGCCCGCACCCCGTAGCAGGGCATCCAGTTCACCCTCGATGTCTTCCGCTGAAAAGTACTCGCCGGAATTCCGCGCCGCCTCGCGGGAGGCCAGACCCCGTGCGATGAAAGCTTGTCGCACCTGGCGACGGGCAATGGCTTCACGAATGGACTGCTCCACGAACCCGGACAGGGTTTCCCCCTCTGTTAAGAAAGCCTCTGCGCTGGCCCGCAGTTCCGGGGCGACCCGCAGGGATGGAATGGTGGCGGTTTTCATCGGCGGCTCCTTTGCATTGCATCTGCGATGCATTGTGGCCTGGGGACACCGTTGCGGCAACCTGCCGGCAGGGATGCCGGCGCTACAGAACCCGTAGCCGACCCCGCCGGGGCCAGTCCGGGGGGACGGGCCTATAATCCGCGACCTTTCCCGTTCCCTTCGATGCGCCGTGAATCCGCGCCTGAGCCAACTCCAACCCTACCCGTTCCAGAAGCTGCGCGAGCTGTTCAGCGGCGTGGTTCCCGACCCTGAACGGGCGGCGATCAATCTTTCCATCGGCGAACCCAAGCATGCGACGCCGGCGTTCATCCAACAGGCGCTAACCGACCATCTCGGCGGTCTGGCCAGCTACCCGGTGACCCAGGGTAGCGACGATCTGCGCCAAAGCATCGCCGACTGGTGCGCCGCCCGCTACGGCGTCGCGCTGGACCCCGCCACCCAGATTCTCCCCGTCAACGGCAGCCGCGAAGCCCTGTTCGCCTTCGCCCAGGCCGTGATCGACCCCAGCAGGCATGTGAAGCGGGTGGTCTCGCCCAACCCCTTCTATCAAATCTACGAAGGCGCGGCCCTGCTCGCCGGGGCCCAGCCTTACTTCCTCAACACCCTGCCGGAGCACGGCCTCTGCGCCGATTACGCCAGCGTGCCGGCGGACCTGTGGGCCGACACTCACCTGCTCTATGTCTGCTCGCCCGGCAACCCCACCGGCAAGGTGATGGCGTTGGAGGAGTGGAAGACGGTGTTCGATCTGGCGGACCAGCACGGTTTCGCCATCGCCGCCGACGAGTGTTATTCCGAGATCTACTTCAACGAGGGCGCAGCTCCCCTGGGCGCGCTGACCGCCGCTCGGCAACTGGGGCGCGGCTTCAGGAATCTGGTGGTGTTCAACTCCCTCTCCAAACGCTCCAACGTGCCGGGCCTGCGCTCCGGCTTCGTGGCGGGGGACGCGGCCTTGATCAAGGCCTTTCTGCTCTACCGCACCTACCACGGCAGCGCCATGAACCCGGCGGTGCAGGCCGCATCCGCCGCCGCGTGGCGCGATGAGGCCCATGTGGCGGAGAACCGCCGCCTGTATCGGGAGAAGTTCGCCGCCGTCATGCCGGTGTTGCAGGACGTTCTGGCCTTCGATGCACCGGACGCGGCCTTCTATCTCTGGGCCAAAACACCCGGGAATGACGACGCCGCCTTTGCCCGCGAGCTGTACCGCCAGCAACACGTCACCGTCCTGCCCGGCGCCTTCCTGGCGCGCGAGGCCAAAGGCGTGAATCCGGGTCAGGGCTTCATCCGCATCGCCCTGGTGGACCGGCTGGAACCCTGCGTCGAGGCGGCCCACCGCATTGCCGCCTTCGTGCGCGAAAACTTCTAATCTTCTTAATTAACTCAGCAGCTCAACTCATTGAAGGATAAAGAAATGCAAGACCTGCAACTCATCATCGAAGAAGCCTTTGAGCGCCGCGCCGACATCACCCCCCGCAACGTGGAACCCAAGGTCAAGGACGCCGTGTTCACGGTCATCGACCTCCTGGACAAGGGCCAGTTGCGCGTCGCCGAGCGCAGCGAGGGCCAGACCTGGGTCACCCACCAGTGGATCAAGAAGGCCGTGCTGCTGTCCTTCCGCCTGGAAGACAACAACTTCATCAAGGGCGGCTTCACCAATTACTACGACAAAGTGCCCAGCAAGTTCGCCGACTACAACAGCCGCGACTTCCGTGAAGGCGGCTTCCGCGTGGTGCCTCCCGCCGCCGCCCGGCGCGGCGCCTACATCGCCAGGAACGTGGTGCTGATGCCCTCCTACGTCAACATCGGCGCCTATGTCGATGAAGGCGCGATGGTGGACACCTGGGCCACGGTGGGTTCCTGCGCCCAGATCGGCAAGAACGTGCACCTGTCCGGCGGCGTCGGCATCGGCGGCGTGCTGGAGCCGGTGCAGGCCGGCCCCACCATCATTGGCGACAACTGCTTCATCGGCGCTCGTTCCGAGGTGGTGGAAGGCGTGGTGGTGGAAGACAACTGCGTGATTTCGATGGGCGTGTACATCGGCCAGTCCACCCGCATCTACAACCGCGAGACCGGCGAGGTGATCTATGGCCGCGTGCCCCAGGGCTCCGTGGTGGTGAGCGGCAACCTGCCCTCCGCCGACGGCAAGTACAGCCTGTACTGCGCCGTGATCGTGAAGCAGGTGGATGCCAAGACCCGCTCCAAGGTCGGCATCAACGAGCTGCTGCGCGGCATCTGATGCACCGCGTCGCGGATCGCCCGGCGCAGCCGGGCTCCTGCGGGGGCTCGCCATGACCACCCTCACCCGCGAAACCGCCGAAAAACTCGTCGCCAGCATCGGCATCCCGCCGCGCCCCGCCGCAGTGATCGCCGTGCAGGATGAGAAGGCCAAGGCCGACCCCAACCTCAAGGTCATCGCCGACGCCATCGCGCGCGATGTCGGGCTTTCCGCCGCCCTGCTCAAGACCGTCAATTCCGCCCTGTTCGGGCTGCCGCGCCAGGTCCAGTCCGTACCTCATGCGGTCAACCTGCTGGGCGTCGCCCGGGTGTCCACCCTGGTCAATTCCCTGGCTTTGAAGACCTCGCTCAACACTTTCGGCATCGAGCGTTTCTGGGACCAGTCCACCCGCACCGCCCTGCTGTGCGGGTGGCTCGCCGGCAAGATGGGGCATGACCGCGATCTGGCCCACCTGTTCGGTCTGTTCCGCGACGCGGGCATCCCGCTGATGATGAAGCGCTTTCCGGACTACAAGGACACCTTGCGTCTGGCCAACCAGCCCGGCGCGGACTTTGCCGCCATCGAGGATGCCCGCCACGGCGTCAGCCACGCCCAGGTGGGCGCCATCATGGCGCGCAACTGGAACCTGCCCGGCGTCATCCGCGACGCCATCGCCCACCATCACGAGCCCGCCCTGTTCGACGACGCCAAGGCGGACCTGCTGGAGCGCAGTCTGGTTGCCCTGTCGCATCTGGCGGGGGTGCTGGAGGCGCGCCACTCGCGCCATCAGGACGACAGCGAGTGGGTGCGTTTTGCGAACCCCGTCCTGTCCCTGCTCATGGTGGGCGACGAGGATCTGGACGAACTGGCGGCGGAGGCCTCTTCCCTGCTGCTCGACACCGGCCTGTGAGGCCGCCATGGCCGGCTGGCAGTTCTGGATCGACCGCGGCGGCACCTTCACCGATCTGGTGGCCCGCTCTCCCGAAGGGCGTCTGAGCCGCCGCAAACTCCTCTCGGAAAACCCTGAGCACTACCGCGATGCCGCCCTGGCCGGCATCCGCGCCACCCTGGGGCTGGGGCCGCACACCCCCATCCCCCTCGGCCTGGTGGCGGCGGTGAAGATGGGCACGACCGTGGGCACCAACGCCCTGCTCACCCACAGCGGCGAACGGGTGCTGCTGATCACCACGGCGGGCTTTGCCGACGCCCTGGAGATCGGCGACCAGGCCCGGCCTGACCTCTTCGCCCTGGAGATACGCAAACCCGTCCCCCTTTACGACGCCGTGGTGGAGGCCGAAGAGCGCATCGACGCCCAGGGCGCGGTGCTGCGCCCCCTGAACCAGCCCGCCCTCGCCGCGCGACTCGCCCAGGCCCGGGCGGAAGGCCGTCAGGCCTGCGCCATCGCCTTCCTCCACGCCTGGAAGAACCCGGCCCACGAACTCGCCGCCGCCGATCTGGCGCGGCAGGCGGGGTTCACCCAGATCAGCCTGTCGCACCAGGCCAGCCCCCTCATCAAGTTCCTCCCCCGCGCCGAGACCGCGGTGCTGGATGCCGCCCTGTCGCCGCCGGTGCGGCGCTATGTGGAGCAGGTGGCCGCCGAGTTGCCCGCCGACTGTGCGCTGGAGTTCATGCAGTCGAATGGCGGGCTGACGGACGCCCACCGCTTCCAGGGCAAGGACAGCGTCCTCTCCGGCCCGGCGGGGGGCCTCATCGGCATGGCCAAGGCGGGGCGGGCGGCCGGTTTCGAGAAACTCATCGGCTTTGACATGGGCGGCACCTCCACCGACGTGTCGCTGTACGCCGGCGAATTCGAACGCACCCTGGATACGCGCGTCGCCGGACATCGGGTGCGCGTGCCCATGCTGGGGGTGCATACCGTGGCGGCGGGGGGCGGCTCCATCCTGCGTTATGACGGCGCGCGCCTGCTGGCGGGACCGGAATCGGCGGGCAGCCTGCCCGGCCCCCTCTCCTACCGGCGCGGCGGCCCCCTGACGGTGACCGACGCCAACCTCCTGCTGGGACGCTTGCAGGCGGATTTCTTCCCCGCCGTGTTCGGCCCGTCGGCGAGCGAAGCGCTGGATCTGGAGGCAGTGCGGGAAGGCTTTGCGGAACTGGCGGAGCAAATACCGGGCTACACCCCGGAGCGCCTGGCGGAGGGGTTCCTGGACATCGCCGTGGAGCACATGGCCGACGCCATTCGCCACCTCACCCTGGCGCGGGGCGTGAACCCGGCGGCGTTCACCCTGGTCAGCTTCGGCGGCGCCGGCGGCCAACATGCCTGCGCCGTGGCGAATCGGCTGGGCATCGGCCAGGTGCTGATCTCGCCCTACGCCTCGGTGCTGTCGGCGTATGGCATCGGCCTGGCGGAGCGGCGGGAGGTGCGCCAGGAGGCGGTGGAAGCTTTGCTCCCCTCCCCCACCGGGGGAGGGGCGGGGGGTGAGGGAGCAACGCCCGCATTACCCGCAGCTCTCAAGTCACCGTGGCTCCCTCACCCCGGCCCTCCCCCGGTGGGGGAGGGAGTCAACCGGCGCGCCCTTCTGCGTTACCAGGGCTCTGACACCACCTTGGCCATCCCCTTCGACACCCCGGAGGCCATGGCCGCCGCCTTCCACGCCGCGCATCAAGCCCGTTTTGGCTTCAGTGACCCGGCCCGGCCCCTGGTCTGCGCCGCCATCGAGAGCGAGACCGTGTCCGGCGGCGGCGAACCCGCACCGGAAGCGAACCTGACCGACGCCCCCGCCGACCCCGTCACATGCCGCCCGGTGTTCCTGCACGGGGTCTGGCGCGACACACCCATTTTGGAGGCCGAGGCCCTGGGCGCCGGACAGGCGGTGGAAGGCCCCGCCCTGCTGGTGAGCGACGGTTCCACCCTGGTGCTGGAACCCGGCTGGCGCGCCAGCAAGACCCCGCGCGGCGATCTCCTGCTCAGCGCCCACGCCTGCCAGACCCGCCGCCCGGACCCCGCCCGGCCCGATCCCGCCTGGCTCACCCTGTTCAACCGCCGCTTCATGAGCATTGCCGAGGACATGGGAGAGACCCTGCGCCAGACCGCCCGCTCCGTGAACATCCGCGAACGCCTGGACTTTTCCTGCGCCCTGTTCGACCGGCATGGCGACCTCATCGCCAACGCCCCCCACATCCCGGTGCACCTGGGCAGCATGGGGGACTCGGTGCGGGCCATCCTGAAGAAATTCCCCCCTCCCCCACCGGAGGAGGGGCCGGGGGTGAGGGAGCAACGCCTGTCTACCCCTATGCGTCCCGGCGACGCCTGGCTCATCAACTGCCCCTACGCCGGCGGCACCCACCTGCCGGACATCACCGTGGTGATGCCGGTGTTCGACGCGGCAGGCGCGGAATTGCGCTACTTCACCGCCGCCCGCGCCCACCATGCCGACGTGGGCGGCATCAGCCCCGGCTCCATGCCCGCCGACAGCACCCATATCGACCAGGAAGGCTGCCGCTCCGAGGGCATGCTGATCGTGCGGGAAGGCCGCTTGCTGGAAGCAGACCTCCGCGCCTGGCTAGGCCCCTCTAACCAGAACCCCCCTTTCCCAAAGGGGGGCAGGGGGGATTTCCGCGACGGCGGCACAACGGAAACACCCCTAAATCCCCCACAGCCCCCCTTTGGGAAAGGGGGGAGTGATGCTGCGCCCGCCCGCAACCCGGATCAGAACGTGGCCGACCTCCAGGCCCAGGTGGCGGCCTGCCATCTGGGCCTGCGGTTGTTGCGGCAACTGGAGGAGGAAACCGGTCCCGAGGCGGTGCTGGCCTACATGGGCTTCGTGCAGGACAACGCCGAGGCGGCGGTGCAGCGCCTGCTGGGGCGCCTGCGGGGCGGCGAGTTCCGTCTACCCCTGGATGACGGCAGCCATATTCACGTCAACGTCCGCATCCAGGATGCGCGCGCCCTCATCGACTTCACCGGCACGTCGCCCCAGCAGCCCGGCAACCTCAACGCTCCGGCCAGCATCGCCCATTCCGCCGTGCTCTATGTGTTCCGCACCCTGATCGACAGCGACATCCCCCTCAATGCCGGGGTGCTGCGCCCTCTGGCGATCCGTCTGCCGCCCGGCTCGCTGCTCAACCCGCGCTATCCCGCCGCCGTGGTGGCGGGCAACGTGGAGACTTCGCAGAACATCGTCGATGCGCTGTACGGCGCCCTGGGGGCGCTGGCCTCCAGCCAGGGGACGATGAACAACTTCTCTTTCGGCGACGCCGCGCACCAGTATTACGAGACCGTATGCGGCGGCGCGGGGGCCGGGCCGGGCTTCGCGGGTGCGAGCGCGGTGCACAGCCACATGACCAATTCCCGCCTGACCGACCCGGAGGTGCTGGAGTTGAACTTTCCGGTGCGGCTGGAACGCTTCGGCCTGCGCCGGGGCTCCGGCGGCGCGGGACGCTGGCGCGGCGGCGAGGGCATTGAACGCCGCCTCCGTTTTCTCGCCCCCATGAGCGCGAACCTGCTGGCCCTGCGTCGCCGCATCGGCGGCTTCGGCCTGGAGGGCGGTACGGCGGGGGCGCCGGGCCGGCAGTGGATCGAACGCGCCGATGGCGTGCGCGCGGAGGTGGCGGGGATCGACCGCTTCGAATTGCGCGCGGGGGATGTCTTTGTGCTGGAAACGCCGGGCGGGGGCGGTTTTTCACATTAAAGAAATACGCCCCTTCTGCCGTAACCCAGCCTGGCGGCCCATCCGGGCCTTGCACCTCCGGAAGGGGATTCCATGCTGAACCTACGTCGCTTCAAGATCCGCACCCAGCTCATCCTGCTGCTGGGCGTGGTCACCGCCCTGTTCCTGATCTCCACCCTGGTGTCGTGGCAGGCCCTGAGCCGCGCCAAGGCGGAGTTCACCAGCTTCATCGGCCAGGAACAGCGGGTGCTGCTCCAGTACACCGAGCTGTACGCCAACGGCCTGCAAATGGGCCAGGCGCTGCGCAACATCATCCTCGACCCGGCCAACCCCAAGGCCTACGAGAACTTCGACAAGGCCAAAGGCAACATGGACAAGCTGCTGGTGGATACCCAGGGCTTGTTGAAAGGCGGCGGCAAACAGGCGGAGGCCATCGCCAGGGTGGCGCAATTGCGGGAACAGCAAAAGGGCATGCAGGCGGACATCCTGGCCCTGGTCAAACAGGGCGGCGTCGAGGAGGCCAAGACCCGTCTCAACAAGGACGAGACCCCGGTTTGGCGCGAGATTCGGCAGCAGTTGCTGGACCTGGTGAAGGAGCAGAAATCCGCCATTGATGTGCGCGAAGCGGCGATGCGCGCGAGCATCGACAACGCCCAGCGCATCGCCGGGGTGCTGACCGTGGTGGCGGTGCTGGTGGGGCTGGGCATCGCCCTGGCCATCGTCGCCAGCATCATGACGCAACTGAACATGCTGGCGCTTTCCATCGAGTCTCTGAACCAGGGCGAAGGCGACCTCACCGCCCGCCTGCAAATCCAGGGCGACAACGAGTTGTGCCGCATCTCCATCGCCTTCAATCAGTTCGTTTCACGCCTGCAAACCCTGGTCGGCAGCATCAAGGACCACGCCGGACAGTTGCATGCCCTGTCCGCCGGCGTAGCCCGCACCTCGTCCGACCTGCGCAGCGCCTCTTCCCAGGAGGCCGGCGCGGTGAATTCCACCGCCTCCGCGGTGGAGGAGATGAGCGCGAGCATCGCCTCGGTGGCGGACAACGCGGAACGGGTGAAGGAGGTATCGGCCCGCAGCGCCGACTATTCCGACCAGGGCCTGACCCGCATGCATGAGCTGAACGGGGCCATGGCGACGGTGCAAAACGCGGTGAAGGGCATGTCGGATTCGGTGGAAAAGTTTCTGGGCAGCACCCAGAGCATCATCGGCGCCACCCAGCATGTGAAGGACATCGCCGAGCAGATCAATCTGCTGGCCCTGAACGCGGCCATCGAGGCGGCGCGAGCCGGAGAGGCGGGGCGCGGTTTCGCCGTGGTGGCGGATGAGGTGCGCAAGCTGGCGGAAAAGACCGCCCAGTACGCCAACGAGATCTCCCGCGTCACCGCTGACCTCAATGTGCAGTCGGGTCAGGTGGAAAGCGCGATCAAGACCGGCGAGTCCGCCCTGAGCGAGGGTTCGGGCCGGGGCCAGGAGGCCACCCGCATCGTCGAGCAGGCCCACAGCGCCGTGCTGGATGCGCGCCGAGGCATCGAGGAGATCACCCGCTCGGTGCAGGAACAATCCCGCGCCAGCCAGCTCATCGCCGGCAACCTGGAGCGCCTCTCCAACATGGCCTCCGGCACGGAACACGCCATCACCCAGTCCGACCAGGCCGTGCAGCAGATGCGCCAGTTGGCGGATCAGCTCAGCGGCCTGGTGGGGCGCTTCCGGAGTTGACGGCGCGGGCGGCTATCATGGCGGCAGTCGTCCTGCCGTGATCGCCGCCCATGAAACGCCTCGCCGTGTTGCTCGCCTGCCTCCCCCTTTCCGCCCTGGCCTTTGAAGTGGCCGAATTCAAGTCCGGCATGGCCCAGAACGAGGTGCGCCAGTTGCTCTCCGCCAACTGGAATTTCGATAAGGTGGTGGAACCCTCCGACGACGTGATCCTGGCCTTCGACCTGGACCCGGCCATCGCCCGGCGTTATCAGTTCCGCTTCTGCAAGGGCAAGCTGGTGGGCTTCGAGCAGGATGTACGGCCCTCGCTCAAGTCCCTCATCATCGCCACCAAGAACAACAACGAGCAGCACGGCCAGCCGGTGCGGGTGTATTCCAACACCCATGTGGTCAGCAACGGGGAGAAGGCGGTGTACGCCCTGTTCTGGCGTCAACAGGCCGACTTCATCGGCGTGAAATACACCGTGCTGCCGAACGCGGAATCCATGAGCCTGTCGTTCGACACCCAGAACCTCTGCTACACCTCGCCCAGGATGTGACACGGCATCGCCCGGCAAAGCCGGGCTCCTACAGGGGGATGCGATGGCTGATGTGACACGGCATCGCCCGGCAAAGCCGGGCTCCTACAGGGGGATGCGATGGCTGATGTGACACGGCATCGCCCGGCAAAGCCGGGCTCCTACAAGGGGGATGCGATGGCTGATGTGACACGGCATCGCCCGGCAAAGCCGGGCTCCTACAGGGGGATGCGACGGCTGACGTGACACGGCATCGCCCGGCAAAGCCGGGCTCCTACAGGGGGATGCGATGGCTGTAGGAGCCCGGCTTTGCCGGGCGATCAACGTTGGCGACCCCGCCTACAACTCCAGCAACAACCGCGCCGGGTCTTCCAGCGCGTCCTTCACCCCGCGCAGGAAGCTCACCGCCTCGCGCCCGTCGATGATGCGGTGGTCGTAGGACAGGGCCACATACATCATGGGGCGGATCACCACCTGGCCGTTCTCGGCGATGGGGCGGTCCTGGATCTTGTGCAGGCCCAGCACGCCGGATTGGGGCGGGTTGAGGATGGGGGTGGAGAGCAGGGAGCCAAATACGCCGCCGTTGGAGATGGTGAAGGTGCCGCCTTCCATCTCGTCCAGGGTCAGTTCCAGGCTGTTGGCGCGTTTGCCGAAGTCGCCGATCTTCTTTTCGATGTCGGCAAAGGAGAGACCGTCCGCATCGCGCAGGATGGGCACCACCAGACCGCGCTCGGAGCTGACCGCCACGCCGATGTCGTAGAAGTCGTGGTAGACCAGTTCGCGCCCTTCAATGCTGGCGTTGACCAGGGGGTAGGTCTTGAGCGACTGGCACACCGCCTTGGTGAAGAAGGACATGAAACCCAGTTTCACGCCATGCTCCTTGAGGAAGCGCTCCTGGTATTTGGCGCGCAGTTCCATCACCGGCTGCATGTTGATCTCGTTGAAGGTGGTGAGCATGGCCGCGGTGTTCTGGGCCTCCTTCAGACGCTCGGCGATGCGCTGGCGCAGGCGGGTCATGGTGACGCGGCGCTCGCGTCGTTCGCGCTGGTCGCAGGGCGGACAAGGCGGGCAATCTTCTACCGCTACCGGCGCGGGTGGCGCGCCAACCGGCTGGAACAGGGGATCGGGTTCCACCGGGGCCGGGGCGGCAAGGGGAACCGGCGTTGGGGCCGGTGGAATCACCACCGGGGCCAGCGCGGCCTCGGACTTCTCGGGCGCCGCTGCCGCGCCCTCTTCCGCTTCGATCAGGGCCAGGACTTCTCCGGCTTTCACTTCGCTGCCGGAGGCCTTGAGGATCTCCTTGAGGATGCCGGTGGCGGGGGCGGCCACTTCCAGAATGACCTTGTCAGTCTCCAGATCAATGAGCGTCTCGTCGCGCCGCACCATTTCACCGACCTGCTTGCGCCATTCGAGCAGGCTGCCGCTCTGGATCGACTCGGACAGCTCCGGGGTCTTTACTTGCACCAGCATGTCTCCACCTCTTTTGTGCGTTGCAGTATCGGCATTATTGGGCAGGCGACGGGGAAAGCAAACAGGCTTTCAACCTAAGTTCAACAAGGCTTACAGATTTATGACCGGGGGCCGATAAGCCCTCATAGCCACCCCGCGCAACGCACATGGAAACCCTGTTCCTGTTGACTGTCCTGGCCGTGGTGATCGTCCTGGTGTTCGACTACACCAACGGTTTCCACGATGCGGCCAACATCATCGCCACGGTCATCGCCTCGCGCGCCATGCTGCCCATGCAGGCGGTGATCATCGTCGGCGTATTCGAGTTTCTGGGGCCGTTGCTGGGCGGTACGGCGGTGGCCAACACCATCGGCAAGTTCATCGACCTGTCGGACCTGGAGGCGGTGCAGTCCCTCACCATCCTGGTCAGCGGTCTGGGCGGGGCCATCCTCTGGAACCTCTACACCTGGGCGCGGGGCATCCCTTCCTCCTCCTCCCACGCCCTGGTGGGCGGCCTCATCGGCGCCATCCTGCTGGCGGTGGACGCCAGCCATGTGGCATGGGGCTTCAGCGAGTTGTTCCAGCATGGGCGCGTGACCGGGGTGATGAAGGTCTTGCTGGCCTTGATCCTCTCGCCCGTGATCGGCTTCGGGGCGGGCTTCCTTTTGCATCGCTTCCTCCGTCTGGCCTTCCGCGCCGCCTCGCCCCGCATCAACAAGCGCCTGCGCTGGGGCCAGTACCTCACGGCAGCCGGGCTGGCGTTCTCGCACGGCGCCAACGATGCGCAAAAGAGCATGGGCATCCTGACCCTGATCCTGCTTCTGGGCGGTCAGATCAAGACCTTCGAGGTGCCCTTCTGGGTCATGCTGGCCTGCGCCACTTCCCTCACCCTGGGCATCATGTCGGGGGGATGGCGCATCGTGCGCACACTCGGGTTCGCCATCTACAAGGTGCGTCCCATGCATGCGCTCGACTCCCAGCTGACTTCCGCCGGGGTGATCCTCACCGCGTCCATGCTGGGCGCGCCGGTCTCCACCACCCATGTGGTGGCCAGTTCCATCATGGGCATCGGCGCTTCCGAGAGGCCCAAGGCGGTGCGCTGGGGCAAGGCCGGCGACATCGTCACCACCTGGCTCATCACCATCCCGGCTTCCGCCTTTGTCGGGGCCGTCATCTATGCCTTGGTACAGGCCTTACTTCGCAGGGGACAGCTATGAGCGAACGCTCTCAATCCGTCGTCTATCGCATGCTTGACCACATCTTTCCCAAAGCGCCGGATTTCTTCCGCCTGCTGCATGAACAGGCCTTGCAGGTCACTCATACCGTCAACCTGCTGGTGGACTTCATGGGCACGGGCGACGCCGAGATCGGCAGACAGATCAAGCGGGACGAGCATGAGGCGGACAACGTCAAGATCCAGAACATCCATACCTTGAACGAGGCCTTCTCCACCCAGATGGATCGGGAGGACATCTACCGCGCCATCATGGATCTGGACGAGATCGTGAATAACTGCAAGGACTGCGTGAACGAGATGGACGCCCTGAACATCAGCCCGGATCGCTACACCTACGAGATGGCGGCGGCGCTACGCGATGGCTGCCAGTCCTTGAGCGCCGGTTTCACTCAATTGGGCACGCTGCCCTCCGAGGCGGCGGTCCTGGCCGACAGCGCCCGCAAATCCAGCCGCAAGGTGGAAAAACTCTACCGCAAGGCCCTGGCGGAGCTGTTTCAGGGCGACGATTTCCTCAACATGCTGAAACGGCGCGAGATGTACCAGCACCTGGACCGCGCCGCCGAACGCATGGCGCATTGCGCCAATACGCTGCATGACATCGTGGTGAAAATCAGCTGAAACCCCGCATGCCCCGTAGGTGCGAATTCATTCGCACATTCAACCGCGTAGGAGGGCGACGGGGTGTGCGAATGAATTCGCACCTACTTGCGGGGTTGCGGCTACGGGTTCAGGTGCAGTGCCGGAACGGGGTGTGCGAATGAATTCGCACCTACGGCTACGGCCCGAAGAACTCTTTCACCTTGTCCATGAACGACTTGGCGCGCGGGTTGTGTTTGCCTTCGTGGCCCGTGCAGCAGGTCTCGAACTCGCGCAGCAGTTCCTTCTGGCGCTCGGTCAGGTTCACCGGGGTTTCCAGCACGATATGCGCCATCAGGTCGCCCGGGTGCTGGCTGCGCACGCCCTTGACGCCCTTGCCGCGCAGGCGGAACACCTTGCCGGTCTGGGTCTCGGCGGGGATCTTGAGGCTGGCGGAACCGTCCAGTGTGGGGATCTCGATCACGCCGCCCAACGCCGCGATGGTGATGGAGACGGGCAGTTCGCAATGCAGGTCGTCGTGATCCCGCTGGAACACGGCATGGGGCTTCAGGTGTATCTGCACATACAGGTCGCCGGGCGGCCCGCCGTTGATGCCGGCCTCGCCCTCGCCCGAGAGGCGGATGCGATCCCCCTCGTCCACGCCGGAAGGAATCCGCACCGACAGGGTCTTGTGCTTTTTGACCCGACCTTCGCCGTGGCAATGGCCGCAGGGGTCGGCAATGACCTTGCCGCTGCCATGACAGCGCGGGCAGGCCTGCTGGATGGAGAAAAACCCTTGCTGCATGCGCACCTGGCCATGGCCGCCGCAGGTGGAACAGGTCACCGGCTGGGTGCCCGGCTTGGCGCCGCTGCCGTGGCAGTGCTCGCATTCGGTCAGCACCGGCACGCGAATCTTGGTCTCGGTGCCGCGCGCCGCCTCTTCCAGGCTGACTTCCAGGTTGTAGCGCAGGTCGGCGCCGCGATAGACGTTGGAGCGTCCGCCCCGCCCTCCCCCGCCGCCGCCGCCGAAGATGTCGCCAAAGATGTCGGAGAAGGCATCGGAGAAATCCCGATGTCCGCCGCCGCCCATTGAGGGGTCCACCCCGGCGTGGCCGTACTGGTCGTAAGCGGCGCGCTTGTTGCCGTCGGAAAGAACCTCGTAGGCCTCCTTGGCCTCCTTGAATTTCTCTTCCGAGGCCTTGTCGCCCTGGTTGCGGTCAGGGTGGTGCTTCATGGCCAACTTTTTGAAGGCCTTCTTGATCTCATCTTCGGTGGCGCTCTTGGCGAGACCGAGGACTTCGTAGTAGTCGCGTTTGGACATGGCAGCGGGTTGGCTAGGAACTGGCGGGCATATGAGGCCGCCCACCTTGTTATCAAGAGGGAGAAGCGAGGGCGAAACCGGACATCGTGGCGCTTTGCGGCGACGCCGCCGGAATCCGCCCCCATCCAACCATGTAGCGAATGCGACAAGGGCCTGCCGGGGTGGGACTCCAAACACCTGAGTTAGCCGCCTGCATACTGAATTTCCCTTGTGTATCAGTGGCTTGCACACGCAGAAACGGCTGGCACAGGGCTTGCGAAAGACTCTCCATCGCCACCCGGCGCCCACTTCAGGAGAGCACCATGATCACGCTGACCCCCCCCGCCGTTTCCGCCATCGCCAACTTCATCAAGGGCAACGCCACTCCGGTGGCGGGGCTGCGCATCGCCATCTCCGGCGGCGGCTGTTCCGGCTTTCAGTACGGCATGAAGCTGGAAGAGGCCAAGGCGGAAGACGATGTGGTGCTGGAGGTCAGCGGCGTCACCCTGTTGGTGGACCCCTTCTCCGCCCCCCTGCTCACCGGCGTCACGGTGGACTTCGTGGACAGCCTGAACGGTTCCGGCTTCAAGTTCGTGAACCCCAACGCCAGCAGCAGTTGCGCCTGCGGTTCTTCCTTCTCGGCTTGAGGAGCGCGCCATGTGGGACTACTCGGACAAGGTCAAGGAACACTTCTTCAGCCCGCGCAACTCGGGGGCCATGGAAGACGCCAACGCGGTGGGCGACGTGGGCTCCATCAACTGCGGCGACGCCCTGCGCCTGATGCTCAAGGTGGACCCGGACACGGAAACCATCCAGGACGCCCGCTTCCAGACCTTCGGCTGCGGCTCCGCCATTGCGTCTTCCTCCGCCCTCACCGAGATCATTAAGGGCATGAAGCTGGATGACGCCCTCAAGGTGAGCAACCAGGACATCGCCGACTATCTCGACGGCCTGCCGCCGGAAAAGATGCACTGCTCGGTGATGGGGCGCGAGGCGCTGCAAGCCGCCATCGCCAACTATCGCGGCGAGGAGTGGAAGGATGACCACGAGGAAGGCGCGCTGATCTGCAAGTGCTTCGCCATCGACGCGGTGCTGATCGAAGACACGGTGCGGGCCAACAACCTGTCCACCGTGGAGGACGTGATCCACTACACCAAGGCCGGCGGCGGCTGTTCCTCCTGCCACGAGGGCATCGAGGAGATCCTCACCAAGGTGCTGGCGGAGAAGGGCGAGACCTTCAGCCCCCATACCGTGGAGATCAAGGAAGAGGCCAAGCCCGCCAAGCTCACCAATCTGCAACGCATCAAGCGCATCGAAATGGTGCTGGAGTCGGTGCGGCCCCAGTTGCAGCGCGACCACGGCGATATCGAGCTGGTGGATGTGGACGGCAAGACCATCTACGTCAACATGACCGGCGCCTGCGCCGGCTGCCAGATGGAGGCGCTGACCCTGCAAGGCATCCAGCAGAAGCTGATGGAAGACCTGGGCGAGTTCGTGAAGATCGTCCCCAGCCGGGCCGGCTCCCTCTCCCGCGCGGTGTGCCACCCCTGATCCCTGCTCCCCTCCCCCCTCGGGGGAGGGGCTGGGGGTGAGGGAGCAACACCTGCCCTGCCCTCAACGCCTAATTCACCGTCGCTCCCTCACCCCAGCCCTCCCCCGGCGGGGGAGGGAGCCTAACCAGGAGCCCTTCATGGACGCCATCTACCTCGACAACAACGCCACCACCCGGGTCGATGACGCCGTGGTGGCGGCCATGCTGCCCTTCTTCACCGAGCAGTTCGGCAACCCTTCCTCCATGCACAGCTTCGGCAACAAGGTGGGTCTGGCCATCAAGAAGGCCCGGATGCAGGTGCAGGAGCTGCTGGGGGCGGAGCACGAATCCGAGATCATCTTCACCTCCTGCGGCACGGAATCCGACTCCACCGCCCTGCTCTCCGCCATCAAGGCCAACCCGGAGCGCAAGGAGATCATCACCACCAGCATCGAGCACCCGGCCATCCTCAACCTGTGCACCCACCTGGAGAAGGAGGGCTACAAGGTCCACTACCTGAAGGTGGATGAACGGGGCCGCCTGGATCTGGCGGAATACGCCCGCGTGCTGTCCGACAAGGTGGCCATCGTTTCCGTCATGTGGGCCAACAACGAGACCGGCACGCTGTTCCCGGTGGAAGAGATGGCGCAGATGGCCCATGCCGCCGGGGTGCTGTTTCACACCGACGCGGTGCAGGCCGTGGGCAAGGTTCCCATCGACCTCAAGAACACCGCCATCGACCTGCTTTCGCTCTCGGGCCACAAGTTGCACGCCCCCAAGGGCATCGGCGTGCTCTACCTGAAACGGGGGGTGCGCTTCCGTCCCCTGCTGCGGGGCGGCCACCAGGAGCGGGGCCGCCGCGCCGGCACGGAGAACACCGCCTCCATCGTCGCCCTGGGGATGGCCTGCGAGCAGGCCATGCAGCACATGCACTTTGAAAACACCGAGGTGAAGCGCCTGCGCGACCGGCTGGAGGCCGGCATTCTGGCCAAGGTGCCGCGCGCCTTTCCCACCGGCGACGTCACCAACCGCCTGCCCAACACCAGCAACATCGCCTTCGAGTTCATCGAGGGCGAGGCCATCCTGCTGCTCTTGAACAAGTTCGGCATCGCTGCGTCTTCAGGGTCCGCCTGCACCTCCGGCAGCCTGGAGCCCAGCCACGTCATGCGCGCCATGGGCATTCCCTACACCGCCGCCCACGGCACCACGCGCTTCTCGTTGTCGCGCTACACCACCGAGGCGGAAGTGGATCGGGTCATCACCGTGGTCCCCGAGATCGTCGCCCAGTTGCGCCGGCTCTCGCCCTACTGGGGCGAGACGGGGCCGGCCACGGAACCGGAAAAGGCCTTCGCGCCGGTGTACGCCTGAGTTCTCCCCCCACCTGGATCGCCATGGTTCGGGTGTTTTTGCTCCGCCCCCGGCAATGGGGGCGGCCTTTTTTGCACCTCTTTTGTGCTTCGCACAAATCCCGCATACCCCTCTTATAATTTCCCGCATCGCAACATGGAGTACGCCATGGAACCCGCCGCCAACGTCGATCTCGCCAAACACATCCTGCTGGTCTTCGGCATCATCCTCGCCACCGGCGCCTTTGCCGGCCTGCTCGCGCAGAAGCTCAAGGTGCCGGACGTGGTGGTCTTCCTCCTCGCCGGCATGTTGATGGGGCCGGGGGTTTCCGGTCTGGTGGACATCCCCGCCGATTCCATGATCAACCAGTTGATCCTGATCTTCGGCTCCTGCTACATCCTGTTCGACGGCGGCGCGACCCTGAAGCTCAAGGTACTGAAAGAGGTGTGGATCACCATCGTGGTCATCGCCACCGTGGGCGTGGTCATCACCGGGGCCATCACCGGCCTGGCCGCCTACTATGTGCTGGGCATCCCCGTCATGGTGGCGCTGCTGATGGGCGCGGTGCTGGCCTCCACCGACCCCGCCACCCTGGTCCCCGTGTTCCGGCAGGTGAAGATCCGGGATCGCGTGGCCCAGACCGTGATGAGCGAGTCCGCCTTCAACGACGCCATGGGCGCCATCCTCACCTTCGTGGTGCTGGGCATCGCCATGGGCACGAGCGAGTTCTCCTTCGGCGGCACCCTCTCCAAGCTGCTGTGGGAATCAGGCCTGGGCATCCTCGCCGGCGGCGTGCTGGGCTGGCTGGCCGCCTTCCTGATCGCGCACGAGAAGTTCAACTTCCTCGCCGAATACGCGCCGGTGGTGACCCTGATGGCGGTGATGGGCGCCTACATGAGCGCTGACGGCCTGCACGCCAGCGGCTTCATGGCGGTGTTCGTGTTTGGCATCGTGCTGGGCAACAAGGAGATGTTCGGCTTCGAGATGAAAGACCACGAGGCGGAAAAGCTGGAGGAATACGTCATGACCACGGCGCTGATCATGCGCATGTTCATCTTCATCCTCCTGGGCGCTCAGGTGAACTTCGAACTGATGAACCAATATCTGGTGGGCGGCGTGATCGTCGTGGTGATCTTCATGCTGGTGGCGCGTCCCGCCACCGTGTTCCTGTGCGCCGGCCCCGACCGCCGCGCCAAGTGGAGCATGAAGGAACTGCTGTTCATGTGCTGGACGCGGGAAACCGGCGTCATCCCCGGCGCCCTGGCGGGCATGCTGCTGGGCATGAAGGCCCCGGGCGCGGAGATCATCGCCTCCGTCACCTTCATCGCCATCCTCATGACCATCCTGATCCAGGCCACCACCACCAAGTGGCTGGCAGGCAAGCTGGGGCTGCTGGAGGAGTAATCCCCGCTCCACCGCACCTTACAAAGCCGGGCTCCACGCCCGGCTTTTTTGTTTGCGGCCCTTGTCACCTTCGCCACAAGCCCCCTGCCGCCGCCTGTCCCATTTGCGACAGCGTTCCCGAGCATCCACCGAGAATCCAAGTAAAAACAAATAGATAGGAATCAGCAACGGCAGGCACGGGCCTTGCACTAAGGGAATCGTCACCACCCGGAGGACGACCCGTGGACCTACCCGTCATCAATGCCAGCCCAGCCGCAAGCAGCGGCGGATGCGACTCCCACTCTTGCGGTTCCACCGGCGATCAGTTGAGCCATCTGCCGGAGCACATCCGCGCCAAGGTGCACAACCACCCCTGCTATTCCGAGCAGGCGCACCACTACTTCGCCCGCATGCACGTCGCCGTGGCCCCGGCCTGCAACATCCAGTGCCACTACTGCAACCGCAAGTACGACTGCTCCAACGAATCCCGCCCCGGCGTGGTGTCCGAGGTGCTGACCCCGGCCCAGGCGGTGAAGAAGGTGATGGCGGTCGCCGCCAACATCCCGCAGATGACGGTGCTGGGCATCGCCGGACCCGGAGACCCGCTCGCCAACCCGGAGCGCACCTTCGCCACCTTCCGCGAGCTTTCGGAAAAAGCGCCGGACATCAAGTTGTGCGTCTCCACCAACGGTCTCTCCCTGCCGGAGTCGGTGGAAGAACTGTGCAAGCACAACATCGACCACGTCACCATCACCATCAACTGCGTAGACCCGGACGTGGGCGCGAAGATTTACCCCTGGGTGTTCTGGAACAACAAGCGGGTGACGGGCCGCGAGGCCGCCGAGATCCTCATCGCCCAGCAGCAGAAGGGCCTGGAGATGCTCACCGCCCGGGGCATTCTGGTGAAGGTCAACTCGGTGATGATCCCCGGCATCAACGACGAGCACCTGGCGGAAGTCTCCAAGGTAGTGAAGGCCAAGGGCGCGTTCCTGCACAACGTCATGCCCCTGATCGCCGAGCCCGAACACGGCACCTTCTACGGCCTCATGGGCCAGCCCGGCCCCACCCATGAAGAGTTACAGAAACTCCAGGACGCCTGCGCCGGCGACATGAACATGATGCGGCACTGCCGCCAGTGCCGCGCCGACGCCGTGGGCATGCTGGGCGAGGATCGCGGCCAGGAGTTCACCCTGGACAAGATCGAGGACATGGAAATCGACTACCCCGCCGCCATGGTGAAGCGCGCCGAGGTCCACGCCCAGATCGCGCGCGAGCTGGAAATAAAGGAACAGGCCAAGAGCGCCAAGCTGGAGCTGGTCTCCATCCAGAGCCAGAAAAAGCCGGAGGCGCGCCCCGTGCTCATGGCCGTGGCCACCAAGGGCGGCGGCGTCATCAATGAGCACTTCGGCCACGCCAGCGAGTTCCTCATCTACGAGGCCACGGGCATCGACGTGCGCTTCATCGGCCACCGCAAGACCACGCCCTACTGCGAGGGCGGCGACACCTGCGGCGACGGCGAAAGCGCCCTGGACCGCACCATCCGGGAGCTTTCCGGCTGCGAGGTGGTGCTGTGCTCCAAGGTCGGTTACGAACCCTGGGGGCCGCTGGAAGCCGCCGGCATCCAGCCCAACGGCGAGCACGCCATGGAAGCCATCGAGGACGCCGTGGCCGCCGTGTACGAAGAGATGCGCGCCGCCGGCAAGCTGGATGTGAAGCCGGTTGTGCAGAGGAAGGCCGCGTGATGACCGCTACCGTAGCCCGGATGCAGCCGCAGGCGGAATCCGGGAGCCGTGTGATAGCAATTCCCCGGATTCCGCTGCGCTTCATCCGGGCTACTTGTCTCCCAAAGGACTGAATCATGGCCCTCGAAATCATCGAATCCTGCGTCAACTGCTACGCCTGCGAGCCGCTTTGCCCCAATCAGGCGATCTACCAGGCCTCGCCCCATTTCCTCATCGACGCGGACAAGTGCACCGAATGCATCGGTGATTTTCTGGACGCCCAGTGCGCCAGTATCTGTCCCATCGAAGGGGCCATCCTCACGGAGCTGGGGGAGCCCATCAATCCGCCCGGCTCCCTCACCGGCATCTCCCTGGAACTGCTGGCCAAGTACCAGGCCGCCGTGGAAGCCACTTACCAAGCAGCCCTGGCGGCGAAATCAGCGTGACACCCAGAGCGCCCCGCTCCGCCTTTTCTCCCCCCTTTATCAAAGGGGGGCTGGGGGAGATTCCTGCGGCAATGCCCAGGGAGACATCGCCAAATCCCTCCTGTCCTCCCTTTGCTAAAGGGAGGAACCCTCCGATGTCGGGCGGCGGGAAAGCAATTGCCCCCCCCTTTGCAAAAGGGGGGCTGGGGGGGATTCCCGCGACCTGCGCCCAGGCCGCCGTCGCCAAATCCCCCTCGATCCCCCTTTGGGAAAGAGGGAGGAAAACCCGCACTCACGCCGCTCCCCCCTTTGCAAAAGGGGGGCTGGGGGGGATTCCTGCGACCTCCGCCCAGGCCGCCGTCGCCAAATCCCCCTCGATCCCCCTTTGGGAAAGGGGGAGGAAGACCCCATGAGCGACCCCGTCGTCCTCGCCCCCGGCGTCCACTGGATCGGCGCTCTGGACCCGCAACTGCGGGTCTTTGACGTCATCCTGAAGACCGCCAACGGCACTACCTACAACGCCTATTGCGTGCGCGGGGAGAAGGGGGTGGCGGTGATCGACACGGTGAAGGCGGAGTTCGCCGACACCTTCTTTGCCCGCCTGGAGGCGGTGGCGCGTTACGACGAGATCACGGCCATCGTCCTCAACCACCTGGAACCGGACCACACCGGCGCCCTGCCGGAGCTGATGCGGCGCGCGCCCCAGGCGCGGCTGTACATCTCGGTCAAGGCCCAGACCATGTTGAAGGGCCTGCTGAAAAGCGAAGACCTGGCCTACGTCCCGGTGGATACCGGCGATACCGTGGACCTGGGGGGCCGCACCCTGCGCTTCCTCAACACCCCCTTCCTGCACTGGCCCGACACCCAATGCACCTATCTGGAAGAACAGGCCCTGCTGTTCTCCGGCGACGTGTTCGGCTGCCACTTCTGCGATGGCCGCCTGTTCAACGACCGGGTGGGCGATTTCCGCTTTTCCTTCGAGTACTACTACCAGCACATCATGCGGCCCTTCCGCGAGCACGTTCGCGCCGGGCTGGACCTGATCGAACCCCTGCGCCTGGACCTCATCGCCCCCGCCCACGGCCCCATCCTGCGCGACGCGCCGCGCGCCTATGTGCAGCGCTACCGGCAACTGGCCGCGCCCCTGCTGCACAACGAAGCGGCGGATCGGGCCAAGACCCTGCTCATCTTCTACATCAGCAGCTACGGCAACACCGCCCGCATGGCCCTGGCGGTGCGCGACGGGGCGGAGGAGATCGACGGTGTGCGCGCCAGCCTGTACGACCTGCAGGGCGGCGAGGTCACGCCCTTTGTGGACCTGATCGAAGAGGCCGACGGCATCGTCTTCGGCTCCCCCACCATCAACGGCGACGCGGTGAAACCCATCTGGGATCTGCTCTCGTCGCTCGCCGTGGTGAGCATCAAGGACAAGCTGGGGGCCGCCTTCGGCTCCTACGGCTGGACCGGCGAGGCGGTGCAGATGCTGGAAGACCGCCTGCGCGGCCTGAAGCTGCGGGTGCCGGTATCCGGCGTGCGGGTGAAGCTGATCCCCACCCAGGAAGAACTGGAACGCTGCCGCGCCTTTGGTCGCCAACTGGCGCAACACCTCACAGGCCGCGCCGTCCGGCGGGTCATCGACATGTCTGAACTGCTCAAGGAACCCTCCCATGCCCAAGGCTAACGTCACCTTTGAAGACATCGGCGTCACCGTCACCGTGCCCGCCGGCACCCGCCTCATCGAGATCTCGGAAAAGGTCGGCGCCGGCATCACCTACGGCTGCCGCGAAGGCGAATGCGCCACCTGCATGATGAAGATCGTCTCCGGCATGGAAAACATGTCCCAGCGCTCAGTGCTGGAAGACAAGGTCTTGCAGGAAAACATGGCCGGACGCCAGCACCGCCTCGCCTGCCAGGCCCAGGTGCTGGGCGGCGAGATCGTCGTGCGTCCCGGCTGACACCCCCCCCTTTCACCCACCCACCGGAGCCCATCATGCCCCTAGTCACCTTCTCCAGCCCCCTGCACAAGGACAAGACCGTCTACGCCGTTGCCGGCAGCCACACCAAGACGCTGCTTGAACTGGCCAAAGAGAACCACATCCCCATCGACTTCTCCTGCCAGGAGGGCGATTGCGGCACCTGTCTGATCAAGGTCACCAACCTCACCCGCAAAGGCCCCATGGGCGGCCCGCTGACCGACCGGGAGATCACCGTCCTGAAAGACCTGGGCAAGATCACCAAGGAAGAAATCGACGCCATGAAGGTGGACGACGTGCCCCACACCTCCTGGCGTCTGGCCTGCCAGATGATCGTGCGGGATGAAGACATCCTGGTGGAATACCCCAGCAAGTAAGCCGGACGCCATGGACGCCCCCTCTGTAGCGCCGGCATCCCTGCCGGCTCTTCACCCTGCCGGCAAGGATGCCGGCGCTACAGGGGCCGTCCATGCCCAGCTCATGGCGCACGCCGCCGGCCTGCCCAACGACGACCTGCTGGCCCGCATGATCGCCAGTCAGGCGGCGGGCCAAGGCGGCCTGCCCCCTGGCCTGGGCCTGTTTCCCCCTGATTACGCCGCCCTGCTGACGCGTCACTTTCCCGGCGGCGCGGCGCCCTCCCCGCATGACCGTCCCGGCTTCGACCCCGAGGCCATGCCCGAATACGCGGATCTCCTGGCCCTGCTGCTGGACCATGCCAGCGATGACGAATCCGCCCGCTGGATGGCCCGCATCGTGATCGTCGCCAGCCTCGGCGGCGACCATCTCTGGCAAGACCTGGGGCTGTGGAACCGGGCCGACCTGACCCGGCTCATGCATGAAAACTTCCCCGCCCTGGCCGCCGCAAACGACCGCGACATGAAGTGGAAGAAGTTCCTCTACCGCCAGGTGTGCGAACGCGAAGGCATCCACGTCTGCCCCGCCCCCGCGTGCCAGGTGTGCGTGGATTACGCCAAGTGCTTCGCCACGGAGTGAGCGCCGACGCGGGTTCCCGCGCTGTCGCTGCTTATCTTGGCCTGGCCATCGGCGACGCCCTGGGCGCCACGGTGGAATTCATGACCCCGCGCGAGATCGCGGCGCAATTCAAGGTCCATACGGAGATCCTCGGCGGCGGCTGGTTGCGCCTGAAACCCGGCCAGGTCACCGACGACACCACCATGGCCCTGGCCCTGGGGGAATCCATCCTCGCCGCGGGCCGGGTGGACGCCCGCGCCACCGCCCTCGCCTTCGACGCCTGGATGCGGGCCAGGCCGGTGGATATCGGCAGCACGGTGCGGCGCGGCCTGCTGGCCTTCCGCAAGACCAGCGACCCGAAGATGCCGCGCAGCGAACACGATGCCGGCAACGGCGCTGCCATGCGCGTCCTGCCGGCGGCCCTGGCCACGCTGGGGCATACGGAAGAGGAAGTTCGCCTCGCCTGCCGCGCCCAGGCCCACGTCACCCACCACAACCCCCTGTCCGACGCCGCCACCGAGACCCTGGCCCTGATGGTGCAGGACGCAATGCTGGGGGCCGACAAGCTGGCGCTGCTGCACCAGCGCGCGCATCCCCTGGCGCGGCAGCACCCGGAATTCACCTTCCGCGCCATGAAACAGCGCCAGAACCCCAGCGGCTACATCGTCGAAACCATGCAGGCCGTATTCCAGGCCCTGTTCGACACCGACACCTTCGAGGAATGCCTGATCGACGTGGTGAACCGAGGCGGCGACGCCGACACCACGGGGGCCATCGCCGGCATGGTGGCGGGGGCGGTGTACGGGCTGACGGCGATCCCGCCGCGCTGGCTGGAGGCGTTGGACCCGGCGATCAAGCAGGCTTGTGAAACCCAGGCGAGGGCGTTGGTGGGGGCGAATTCATTTGTGCGGTTTTGATGGGGGGTGGGGTGGGTGTGCGAATGAATTCGCACCTACGACCGCCACCCACCGTGGGCGCGAATTCATTGACACGACCCGGCCCCACCGTAGGTGCGAATTCATTCGCACACCCACCCCACCCCCCCACCTACCCCAACACCGGCAACCCGCCCGACAACTCCACCCGCGCCGTCCCCACCCGCTTGAGGTGCGCCGCCAGGGCGGCATCCATGGTGGCCAGGTGTTGCACAAACCACTCTTCCAGCCCTTGTTTCACAAAGGCGCGCGGCAGGGCGATGCGTCCCCGCTGCACGGCGCGGTGCATCTGCACCAGATCGCCATAGACCCGGTGATGCTCGCCTTCGTGCTCGTTCAGGGCGGGAAAGCGGGAGATGCGCATGAGCCGGCCCTCGTTGGTGAAGTGGGCGCGGCAATGCTCCAGCAGCTTGCCGAACAGACCGGCGAAGTCCGTGTCGTCGCAGTCCGTCAGCAGGCCGACCAGGGCGGTGAACTCCCGATGGGTGGCGTCCATCTCCTCCACTCCCAGGGCATGGGTCGGGTCGTTCCAGACCAACATCAGGCCGCCTCCAGGGTGGCGTCTCCGGTGGCATAGGCCAGCAGATCGGCGGCGTCCGCCGGCACCCACTCGAAGCCCAGCTTGGCCAGGAAACGCTTTTCCTTGTCGTTGGCGTTGGGAATCAGCGCCCAGCCCGCCGGCTTGGCGGCGCCGAACTGGATGTCGGACAGCACCATGCGCTCCGTGTCCCGGTTGAGACGCAGGCCCAGCAGCAGGTAGCGCTTGCCCTGGCGCATGCGCTTGACGAAGGCGGGGATGCCGAAGCCGCCCATCAGCTCGGTGATGTAGTCCACGAAGTCGGCATCCGAGGCGATGTAGTGGGATTCCGGCAGGGGCGTGCCCAAAGGCTTGAACAGCACCGGCAGGGTCACATCCACCGCCTCCGGTTCGATGGCGGTGTAGGCCGCGCCGTCAAACTGGAACAGCTTGAAGCGGTAGTCGGTGCCGCCGATGCGGGCCAGGCCGACGATGAGGGTATGGGGACGTCCGGCGTAGGCCTGCTGCATCAGGATGTCCCGGTTGGTGTCGATCAGATAGGGCAGATCCAGCTCGGCCAGCCAGGTGTGCAGGGCCGAGGCGCTCCAGACGGTATCCCGATAGGTGCGGTCCAGGAACCGCGAAACGGCGGAACGCCCCTTCTTCAGCTCGATGTTCATGGCGGCGCGGGGAAATTCGTACATCAGCTTGGGGGCCATGGGGCGGCCATCGTTCATGGCCAGGATCAGGCTGTCGGAATCGGCGGGGATGGCGCGTCCGCTGGCGGGGTCGATCACGCCGTCCAGGGCGCGAGCGCCCAGGTAGGGGACGACGCTGCCGTCTTCCAGACCGGCAAGGATGGAGGCGAAGGTGGCGGCTTGGGTCATGGAAATGGTCTCCTGGATGAGATGGAATGGGGAGACCATTGCAAGCGACGTACCGGGCGGAAAGCCTGTATTGAAGCGGGCTCCTGCGAATGACGCCGTGTCAGGTTTGCTTCATGAGCCATGGATTGTGGGGTTCCCGCTCTACCCTGCCAATCTGGGGCCACCCAATCAAACGAGCCCGAAAAAGGTCAGGCCTGGGGAAGCGCGCAATCCAACACAAGGACTTGGATGCGGTGGCGCTCTTCGGCACTCACGGTTTGGCGTAAACGCTCTTCCAGTTCTCCTGCGCTTCGCAGTCGTTTCCCTTCTTGGGGAAGTGGCATGTCCTGACCGCCGAACCAGATCACCAGATAGATGCCATAACCCTCTGCCCCCGGATCGCGGGTGTAGCGTTCGATCAGTTGTCCCTTGATGGCGCGCCAGAGGTCGTGATGGCTGTCCTTCTTGATCTCGATGGGCACATTGAAACCCGCTGCTCCGCCGAAGGAGACTCGGATATCCGCGCGCTTTTCATCGGCGTAGTAGCCCTCCTTGATGGCATCCACACCTAGCCGGCCAAGCCGTTCCATCAGGTCGGAGAGCAGGGCGTCGCGGCAGTCGTTTTCCGGTTTGGGTCGCGCAGGTCGTGTATTGGAGGCGTCCAGGCTCCAGTACTGGCGGTAATCGTTGGTGCCGCCGTTGCGTATCTTCCTGGCGAGATCCCGCAGTTGGTCGTAGACCAGGGCAGCCAGGTCAGCCGCATTGGCGGGTTGGAGGTGGGCCAGGGTGCGACAGACTTCTCCAGCATCCAGGTGGCGGAAACTGGCCTTGCGGCGGGCGATACGCTGGGCGTGGGCGGCTTGGCGCAACCGCTCGCGCCAGGGCGTCAGGCGCGGCAGGGTGAGGAGCCTTTCCAAAGCCTGGGTAGCCTCAGGGCTGGGGTCGCCCCCCAAGGTGTTGATGAAGGCCCGCACCTGATCCGAAGTCTGCATGGCCGAGGTGACCCAGTGGAATCCCCTGGGATGGTCCGGAGGACCGTCCGGCGCCAGCAGTTCAATCAACAAGGCATGGCTCGATGCCGGCAGGCGCTCCAAGGTGTAGGGGCGGCTTGGGAAGTCGTGGAAGAACCCGCCAAGTTGGGCAGCGCGCGCCTTGCTGTCCCCGATATGACGGGCCAGGGGCGCTTCATAGTCCGGCGGCGAGTGGATCAACCCGCTGGCCAGCCAATACACCCGCTGGCCTCCGCTCATGCTGGTTTGGGCCAATCTTTCCGCCAGGATGCGGTCCAGCTCGGCGGCGGCAACATGGCGCAAGGCGGCCTTGAGCAAGGGGGCCAGGGCATTGGTCAGGAGTTGCTGTTTCGCCCGCAGGGGAAAACCCCGCAACAACGCGGGAACAGCAAGTCGCGCAACGGCGGCCTGGGTGTCGTCATAGGCCAGGGGCCATAGGCCATTCACATGCTCCCGACCCTTGCGCAGGAGCGGCAAGGCATAGGCCGTCAACACCCCTGCCACCAGATCTGGTCTGGTCCGCACCAGTTCGGCGTACCAGCCTGCGTCATCCCTGGCGAGCCAGGTGAAATAGAACGCCAGCACCTTTCGCAACCGGTCGTCGTCGAGCTGGAGCGCCCCCGTCGGGTCTGCCCGGTAGCGCTCATCCATGCCGACCAGACAGGCCAGGCGGATGTAGTGCTCCCGGCCTTTTGTTTCCAGGTCGATGATTTCCTCGACGCTGGGTAGGTCCGGGCGATCCAGGGAACGCATCAGGCCGGCATAGGCGGCCTGGATCAATTCCTGGTCCTCGCCAAGAACTGAAGTCAACCGGTCTTTCGGGGTGTCGCCTTCGACTTCGAAAAACAGCCTGCTATGGATCGCCGCCAGATCATGTAGCACTTTGGGAGGGGCGGAACCCTCCCTTATCGCTACAAGGTTGTTGCGAAAGTGCTCCGTCCAGCTTTGGAGATGTTCCTTCTGTTCCACACGGGACTCCCGCCTCCTGGCGGCATCTTCTCGACGCCAGTCGTCAAGCGAACAGAAGGTATGAACAAGTGCTTGTTCCTGGAACTGAGGATGCTGGGATAGCCAAGGTTCCAGCCAATCAAGGGATTCCTCACTGACCCAGTTCCCTTCAATAACTCTGGGCAGTTGGTAGACGGCCTGATCAAAGAAATGGCGCGCCAAGTCAACGTCGGCGGCGGCAGCAGCCTGATCCAGATACCAGGCAGCCAGATTGCTGGGCGGGGTGGCGGAGTACAACCGATGAGCACTACGAATCAAGCAGTACCTGAAGTGCTCATTCCCAAGACATCGGTGCGCTCCTTCGAGCAGGACGGCCTTGTATCGATCAGGCCGGGCACTGAGCCATGCGCTCACCCGTTCCTTTGGGTTGTTGTCGATGCGAGGGTGTCCGTGCGCATCCAGGCCGGCGCCCAGCCAGTCATATAGCCGGGTATCAGCTATGCGGTCTCCGTGAACCTCCAACCCACGGGCCAGCAGGTCACCGGCCATCCTGGTCAGCTCGAACTCTTCTTCCACACCCTCGGGCCGGCGATTCGCTTGCGCCAAGCGATCCAGAAGAATGGGCAGGGCCTCATCTGGCGACATTTTGTTCAGGCGATGCCCCCAGAAACCGAGGTAGGTCGTGAACCTATCCGAGTCTTTGCGCGGTCTCAGATGATCAAAGATCTGATCCGGCGGGATGTGCTTCGGATACAGACCGGTCAGCAGATGCCCCAGTAGGCCTTGGTCTTCATCCTTGAGCAGCCCCCGAGAGAATTGCTCCGTCAACGCAACAAGTCGCTCAGGTCGGCGTATCGATTCCTTGACCAAGAGCACCGCCGCACTTTCGCGCACATGGAACGGATAGCTCTCATCCCGCAGCACCAACTCCAATCGTCCATCCAGTTGGGACAGCGTGGCCGCATCCGCCAGCTCGACCAGGGGCGGTCCATGTTGCAGGGCATCCAAGGCGCAATCCAACAGGGCCAGATGAGCGGGTTCCCGTGAGGGAGAGGCCAGGAGTTCCAGAAACACGGGAATCATGTCCGGGCTTGCCAGAGCGCCGAAAGGGGCGGCGTTCCAGTCTTGAAACCGGAAATGGGCGTAACGCTCCGCTTCGCCCTTCAACGCGGGCATGACTCGCCGTTTGTCTTCCGTCGGGTAATTCCGCACGTCGCCGTAGAGCACGATGCCGAGCGGGTCGCGCTCAATCAATTCGGGTCGGGCCGCGCGACTGTGCACAGCCAGCCAGGCGGCCAACCCCCGCAGGTCGGGGACGATGCCGCCGTCACTGCCCGCCATGAGGGCGCTAACCCGGCCTATTGGCAAGCCATCCCGTTCAATCCTTTGGGCCAGGTACTGCGCGCCGAGATACTCGGCGATGCTGCGGTGGACCGGTATGCGTTGTTGCTCGCGTTCGTCGGTTTGAAAAAGTCCAGAGGACAGCGCGGCAAACAAGGGCAGGGTCTTGGGTGGGCTCAGTTCACGCCATGGGGCATGGAGGGCATCCGCCGCGCCGTCCACCAGGGCGAACCCGGCGAGACCGGCCAACAGGTGTACCGCGCAGAGAAAACCCGCCGCTTCGAGCACGGCATCCAGGGCCGGCGCGTTGCTCCGGGTGGCGGCCTGGTGCTCCGAGTTGCAGTCCCGCGCCAGTTGGGCACAGGCGAGTTCATAGGTGGCCGCTCGACTTTCGGGCCACTGATCTTTCACCGCGCGGGCCAGTAACCCCAAGGTTTGAGGGTTACGCAACAGATCCGCCAGTTGATGATGCTCGGCTTGGCGGATGAAACCTGCCGGGTCCGCCGCTTCATGGGTGTGCTCCAGAATTTGGGCGACGTCGTCACGGGTCAAGGGGTCGAGGTGCAACACGGCCAGGTCCGCCCCGGTGGTGACTTCCAACAGCGCCGCGCGGTCGCTGTCGCCGTACCAGTCCGCCTCGCGGCAGGAGAGGCGGAAGGGGGGACGCCCCAGACGCATCAAATGTCGGCGTACATGGTCCAGGGGAGTGCGCCCGTCGCCACCCCCCGCCCGCATCTCGTCCAGGCCGTCGATGAACAAGGTCTTTTCGGCCCATCCCCGCTCCAGATCGAACGCGGCGAAATCCCGCGCCCGGAGGTAGTGGCCGCCGGTGGCCGCTGCCTCTTGCTGGAAAGCCTCGGTCTTGCCCGCGCCCGGATCGCCCAGCAGGACATAGGCGTTTCGGCGCCTGAAAAACGCCAATGGACGGCTTTCCAACTCGCCGCCCGGGTCTTCTCGAATCGTGCAGGTTCTTAAAACCAGTAGCTTGGGGGCGGGGTGACGGGTCAAAGCCAATGCTCCGCCGGGTAGGAGAGAAATTCGGCCAGGGGGATGCCGCCCTCGCCGATGAGATGGCGGCGGCATGGGCCGAACTCGCGCTCAAAAGCATCCAAGCCCTTCAATGTCTGAGGAACCGCGCCGCTCTTCACCTCGATGGCCGCCAGGTGCTGGCCCCGTTCCAGTACGTAGTCCACTTCGTTGATGCCATCGCGCCAGTAATACAGGCCGCATTCCGATGTGGCCGAATTACTGAGATGGACGCCCACGGCGCTTTCCACCATCCGCCCCCGGTGACTGCGATCCGCCCTCGCCTCTTCCTTGCTGTAGCCGGAGCCGGCTGACATCAGGGCCATGTTCAGTACATTCAGCTTGGGGGAGGAGGAGCGACGGCGATGCTGTTGCCCCGCGTATTTGCGCAGTCCCCGAATCAGCCCCGCGTTGTCCAGCAAGTCCAGGTAGTGGGCCAGGGTCACGGTGTTTCCGGCATCCTGCAACTGACCCAACATCTTGTTGAAGGACAGCTCCTGGCCCGAGTATCGGCAGCCCAGGTGGAACAAATGGCGCAACAAGGCCGGTTTATCCACCCGCGTCATCATCAGAATGTCTTTGGCGATGCTGGGTTCGATCAAACCGTTGTTGATGTAGTCGCGCCAGCGCGCCTCATCCCGGATCAGCGGCGCGCTGCCGGGGTAGCCACCGAAATAGAGATAGTCCTCCAAGTCGAAATCGAAGGCCTCCGCCATTTCCCGGAATGACCAATGGCTGAGATGGATGGTCTCGAACCGCCCCGCGAGGCTCTCGCTCATGCCCTGCTGCATCAATAGCGGCGAGGAACCCAACAGGACGACATGCAGCGCCAGCCCCTCGGCCCGGTCGGCATCCCAGAGCCCCTTAACGACGTCTGACCAGCGGGGAACTTTCTGGATTTCATCCAGAACAAGGATGTGACCATCCGTTGCCCGGCGCGCCGCCGCCCGCGCCCGCTGCCAGGTATCGACCAACCAGGCGCCCTCTCTGGGTGACGCGAGGTAATGAGCGGTAGGTGCGGTCGTGGAGTCCTCGTCTACCATTTCTTCCTGACCATCCACGGCGATGAAGGAATAGCGCTCCGCCGGATAGCCCTTCAACGCCTCGCGCACCATGGTGGTCTTGCCCACCTGTCGGGGGCCGGCAACAACGATCAGGAATCTTGACGATTCCGCCAGTCGAGCCAGAAGGGTATTGATTGCGGGTCGGCGATAGGGAGAGGGCATCATTTACTTAGATGAGTAGATTTACTCACAAATGTAACGGATGCCATGAGCGACTGGCAACAAGGGGGGGCGGCGTGATGCTGAAGCCGCTCCCTACTCCACCGATACCCGCACCTCGTACAAGCCGCCGATGACCGCGAATTCCTCTTCGCCCCTCAGCTTGCCCGGCAGCAGGCCGTGGAAGAAGAACACCTTGGCGAGCGGTACGCGCACTTCCAGGATGTGGTCGCCGAACTCGCAGGCCCGATCCCGCTCCCGCGTGAAGGAGTTGAGACTGTTGAGCAGGACGATGCGGTGATGCCGGGAGGTTGCGGCCTCGCCCAGTTCTTCATAGCTGTCCACGCGATTCACCCCGCGATACAGGGTGAGGTGGGTGCGCTCCGGAAGCAGGCGCGCCAGCTCGTACTGGCAATAGCTGTAGAGCAGGTCGAGCTGCGACTCCAGACTGTTGGTGTTGTACAGCCCGCCGCTGCGCTGCTCCAGGTAGTGGCGGTAGGTGTCGCCGGAGAGGTCGCGGATATCCCCGCCGTGGTGGCGCGGCAGGAGACCAAAGCGGGATTCCACCCAGCCCTTCAACACCGCCCCTTCACGCCCGTCGGCGTCAAACGCCCAGCCGCGCAGCACCCGCAGGTAGTTGGCCTTGGCCCGGCCATAGGGCCAGGCCGGGCTGTAGCCCGCCTCCTCCGGGCGCTCCAGGCTGAACGAGGCGTCCATGTGGGCAAGAAACATCTGTGCCCGCGCCTCTGCTGTGTCCAGGGCATCCAGCCGTCGAAACAGGGGGCGGTGCAGCACCTCCACGCCATCCAGCTTGAGCGGCGCGGGGTGGCGCTGGTAGGTGAGGCTGCCCAGGATGGCCGCCGGCAGATTGCAGCGGTTGATGGGCAGCCGGGCGGTGCGCGGGAGGACGGGGGACAACGGTTTCAAACTCTCTTCCGGCTGCATCTCGATGCGGCTATGGTAGCTCCCCTCCCGCCCAGCCACGGAAACCGCCTCATGGAGCACCTGAACACCCTGCAACAACTGGGCTTCGCCCTGCCCACCCCGGCCTATCTGTTCGGGCTCATCTTCTTCGGCATCGCCGGCTACGCCCTGTTTCGCCATGGCCGCAAGGCCGGTTTGCCCAAGGTCAAATGGATTGGGGTCGCCATGATGCTGTACCCCTATGTCGTTACCGACACGGTGGGGCTGTACGCCGTGGGCGGCCTGCTCGCCGTAGCGGCCTGGGTGATGCGCAAACCTTAGGGGCGACGCCCTCCCCTGCAACGCATCGGTATCCACACAAGTCGCCACAGGCCCCCTCCCCTTCAAGGGGGGCGGAGGCGGGTGTAGCGCCGGCATCCTTGCCGGCGCTACACCCGCCTCCGCCGCACACACGGCAAGGGCTGGCAAGGCTTGTCAGGACACAACGCGCTCACGCCAGCGCCGCCACCTCGCGATGCCGGGGGCAGCTCACCAGATGGTCGTTGACCATGCCCGTTGCCTGCATGTGGGCGTAGACGATGGTGCTGCCCACAAACTTGAATCCGCGCTGTTTCAGGTCGCGGCTGATGGCGTCCGACAAAGGGGTGCTGGCGGGTATTTGCGAAAGGTCGGTCCAGGCGTTCCGGATCGGGCAGCCTTCCACGAAACGCCAGAAGTAGGCATCCAGCCCGCCGAATTCCTCCCGCACCTTCAACGTGGCGCGGGCGTTGGTGAGGGCGGATTCCACCTTGAGCCGGTTGCGCACGATGCCGGGGTCCGCCAGCAGACGGGCCACATCCTTTTCGTCAAACCGCGCCACCCGCTCGACATCGAACTCGGCAAAGGCGCGGCGGTAGCCCTCCCTTTTGCGCAGGATGGTGAGCCAGGACAGCCCCGCCTGCGCCCCCTCCAGGGTGAGGAATTCGAACAGGGCGCGCTCGTCATGCAGCGGCACGCCCCATTCGGCGTCGTGGTAGGCCACATACAGCGGGTCAGACCCGCACCAGGGGCAGCGGGCGTCCATCAGTGCTGGGAATACAGGCCGACGTGGTTGCCTTCGGTATCGCGGAACACCGCGAAGTAACCCATCTCGCCAGGAATAGCGGTCTTGGGCACGGTGATGACGCCGCCCGCCGCCTCCACCCGCGCCAGGGGCGCGCTGAGGTCGTCGCCGCCAAACAGGTAGACCACGCAGCCCGTCGGGCCGGGGGCCTGGCCGCCTTCCATGTGGATCACCGCGCCGCCGGCGGCGGCCCCTTCTTCGTAGGGGAACAGGGCCATGTGCATGGGCCCCATGTCCTCCCGCTTCAGGCTCACGCCCAGGACGGTTTCGTAGAAACGGATGCCGCGCTCGAAGTCGGCGGTGGGGATTTCAAACCAGCTGATGACCGGGTTCATGAAGTTCTCCTCGGGAGAGTTGTGGGAGCCCGCATTCTGCGCGGGGCTTCCTGACAACATGGTGTCAGCAGGGAGACGCTATCCTGACGTCGTCCTGTCAGGAGTCACCCCCTCAACCATGCGCCGCGCCGACCGCCTGTTTCAGATCGTCCTCCTGCTGGGCCGCCGCCGCGCCATCACGGCGAGGGAGCTGGCTGAGGCGCTGAGGGTTTCGGAACGCACCATCTACCGCGACATCGCCGACCTCTCCCTCTCCGGCGTGCCGGTGGAGGGCGCGGCGGGCGTGGGTTACCTGATGCGCGGCGGCTATCAGTTGCCGCCCCTGATGTTCGACCCGGAAGAACTCGCCGCCCTGGCCCTGGGCAGCCGCATGGTGCAAGGCTGGGCCGACCCGGAGCTGGGCCGGGCGGCGGAACGCGCCCTGCTCAAGATCGAAGCGGTGCTCCCCCCGGCCCTGCAAGACCGTCCGGAAGTGCTGCTGGCGCCCGATTTCCACGTCCCCGCCGCCATGGTCGCCCCCCTGGGGTTGCTGCGCCGCGCCATCGGCGAATCCCGCAAGACCGCCTTCGCCTACACCCGCGCCGACGGCCAGGCCAGCCACCGCACGGTCTGGCCCCTGGGCCTGTTCTTCTGGGGCGAAACCTGGACCCTGGGCGCCTGGTGCGAACTCCGGAGCGAATACCGCAGCTTCCGCCTGGACCGCATGACGGGCCTGACCCTCCAGGAAGACCGCTTCATCAGCGGCGGACTGCTGGAGGATTTCATCCGGGTAGTGTCGGCATGCGCCGCCTCGGGATAAACAGTGATGCGGGTGACTGGCGGTGAACTCATGGTGAGCGTTGGCAAGTGCTGCTTCCCCCTTTAAGCGCGGTGAGCGTTGGCTAGAGCGCCTTCCCCCTTTGAGCGCGGTGAGCATTGGCAAGAGCGCCTTCCCCCTTTGAAAAAGGGGGAGTGAGGGGGATTTGAGTGTTCACAAAGGCTCGCTATCGCTCGCCAATCCCCCCTGCCCCCCTTTGGCAAAGGGGGGAAATCCCGCGCATCAAGGCCGAACTGCGCGCCCTGACCCAACAGGCCGCATTCCAACGGACGTTTCCACCTACAATATCTATTCACATATTAATTCACTGTTCAATTCACACCCATGTCATCCCATAGCGACCACCTTCGCGCACGCCTCTCCTACGGGCCGCGTACTGCGCGACAACTGATTGAAAGCATGGGCATCAGCCAACCGACGCTATCCCGTTCGCTGGCCGAACTGGGTGACGAAGTGGTTCGCATCGGCGCTGCTCGATCCATTCAATACGCCCTGCGCGACCCCCTGCGCGGGCTGCCCGACATCCCCATCCACCAAGTCGATACCGAAGGCCGGATACGGCGGCTCGGCACCCTGATCCCCGTGCGGGCGGAAGGCTTCGTCATGCGTCAGGAGGATGGCGTGACCCGGCACAGCGACGGCCTGCCCTGGTGGCTGCTCGACCTGCGCCCCCAGGGTTATCTGGGCCGGGCCTATGCCGCCCGCCACGGGGCCGCACTCGGTCTGCCGGCGCGGCTCGCCGACTGGACCGACAGCCACGCCCTGCGCGCACTGCTGGCCCACGGCCATGACGGGGTGGGCAACCTGCTGCTGGGCGACGCCACCCGGGACCGCTTCCTGGCCGCCCCCATCCCCAACCCCTTCCCCGCGCCCATCCCGGCGTCGCAAAAAGCCGCGCACTACGCCCATCTCGCCCAAGAGGCCGCCCAAGGCGACGCCCCCGGCACGTCCGCCGGGGGCGAACAGCCCAAGTTCACCGCCTACGTCATGACCTCGGACGGCCCCCGCCACGTCCTCGTGAAATTCAGCGAAGCGGAACCCAGCCCGGTCAGCGAACGCTGGCGCGACCTGCTCCTGGCCGAACACCTCGCCCTGACCACGCTGAGGGAAGCCGGCATCGCCGCCGCCCCAACGCGAATCATCGACCACGGCAAGCAGCGATTCCTGGAAGTCGAGCGCTTCGACCGCGTCGGCCCAACAGGCCGGCGCGCCCTCCACTCCCTGGCCGCCCTGGACGCCGAGTTCATCGGCGCAGCCCCCCTCGGCTGGCCCGACCTGACCCGCCGCCTGGCTGCCGACCGCCACATCCGCCCGGAAGCGGCGGCGGCGGCCCAACTCCTCTGGGCCTTCGGCGCCCTGATCGGCAACACCGACATGCACAACGGCAACCTGTCCTTCGTCGCCGAACACGGACGCCCCTACGACCTGGCCCCCGCCTACGACATGACCCCCATGGCCCTCGCCCCCCGCAGCAGCGGCGGCCTGCCCGACAGCCTCCCGGAAGCGGCCATCCACGCCAGCGTGGATAACCCCGTCTGGCGACGCGCCGAAGACTTGGCGCAGGACTTTCTGGCGCGGATAGGCCGCGCGGAGGGGTTCAGCCAGCGGTTTGGGGAGTGCATCGCCGCGCTGGAAAGGCATGTCGCGGCGGCGGGGGGGAGGATTGGGAGGTTGGGGTGACGCGGGTTGGGGAGCGGGTTACTGCCATTTCGGTCATCCGGGCGACCTATTGATCCGGCCCGCAATTGTCTGGATCGTCATTCCCGCGAAAGCGGGAATCCAGTTTGTTCATCTGGTTGATTCTTATGGGAAATCCGTCTGACGACCTTGAGGCTAGGTTGCGCGGGAATGACGACAAATTCGAACCGGCTCAAGTTTTATGTGACCGCTACCGACCTGACGCAGGAGTTCGCCTGGATGCGACGACCGTCTCTTGCTCGGCCTGAGCCGCCATTTGCTGGGCCGACAGCAGCAGTCGGCTATGCGCCGGTGCGTGGCCTTTCAGGGAGAAATAATGCTGAACGGCGGCTTTTCTGGTCGGCGAATTCTTGCTCACGACACCTAAGAATGCAGCATCTTCAAACGTGCCTTGAGCCTTGCTGCCTCGCCGGGGTGAAATCTCGCAAGATGGTTCACTCGGCCTGAAACGGATGCGTATTCTCGTCGTAGCTCCGCAGAGTGTATGCCTTGTCCTGCGAGGCACTCCAGATGTTGCACAGCGGCCCTGATCCGCGCTCTATCTGCGTTCGGAAGTCCTGGTTTTTGATTGACCGTCAGCTTGGTGACAGTCATTTGCTGGCCCGCAGTTTTCAGCTCATGTTTCTTGCGCTTGGGCTTGTACCCGCTCCGCAACATGAGGCCGAATATTGCCCCAATGATCTCGGTTTTGCGCTCTGGTGTTATTGGCGCTTTCGATGACGCAGCAACATCGTCAACAAAGCGCGAATAGACGATCCCGTCTGCTGCAAACCGGTCATGCAGGGCCGGCTCGTCCCGCCAGAAAACCAGGTTGGCAAGATAGGGGCTGGTGATTGCCCCCTGCGGTAATTCTCCGTTACGTGTGGTCAGTGTTGTCAGCAAGCATGCAACTTCGTCCGAAAACCCGAAGAAGTGCCGCCACACATCAAACACGTGGGCCGTGGTTGTCGACGGAAAGAAGCTCCCAATGTCTTCCGCGATGACAATTGCGGCTCCCACATGAAGTTCGGCATTGATCTTGTAGTCCCTGCCTTTGATGCTGCCGGTGAGGTACACGGGGAAGGTGACTCGATCAAGAATCTCAGACTTGATGCGTCGATGAATTTCTTTCAGGGCCGGTTTTGCGTCAAATGTGACCCGCTTGCTGCCATCACTCTTTTCAATCTCTTGAGCGATTCGATACAGCCGATCTGCGTTGTTGCCTAGATAGTCCATCCGCTGCGGCGGACAGCGTAGAGCCTTGCACAGCGATTCGATACGGCGTATCGCTTGCCCGCTATACGAGGGGGAGCTGGTCGGTAACCGGTTCACTAAGCAGCTCCAGCGCGGTGCGGGCGAGTTCGCCAGCAAGTTCCTTGTCCATGCCTGTCAGCTCACCATGTTCCGCAGCCAGGAAAAACAGTATCCCGACCGGTACGTTGAGCGCCTGCGAAACCTTTGTCAGGGTAGATAGCGTGGGGTCCCGCTTGTTGTTTTCCAACAAGCACAGATAAGAAACTGAGCATTCGGCTCGACGAGCGAGATCCGACTGCGAAACACCGCGGCGGGTCCTGCACATCTTGATTGCTTGTCCTACGTTCATTTCCTCTGTCCGCAAAATACAAATATTGGGCTTGCTGCGTCTTGGCTCGTCCCATTTACCGCATCAGGTCGGTGAGGTTGGTCACCAACGTCATCGCGGTATCGATGATTCGGAGAACCCGAAGGGCAAGTTCGCCCAGCGGGATTTCCGGCCTTTCTTCCTCCGCAAGCCTTTTGAGCTTTTGGAGTACGTCATCGAGTTCTGCCAGAGCGCCAGCATCGAGTTGGCTGTAATGCACATCACGCAGCTTTTGCAGCGTCGCGATGTTGTTCTTCAAGACATCGTGTTTCATTGGATTTCTCCGTCATCTCGGCACGTCGCCGAAGCCCCGTAGTAAAGCGAGCAGCCGAAAGGAGCCAACCCGATGCGCAAGCCCAACACCAGTCTTTCCGGCACTTAGGAAGCCCCGTCATCACTCATTGCGCGTGGTACTGCGCACTGCGACCGGCTCCCGCCGCTGGACCGAACTACCGGCTCAGAGGCACCGAATACTCTCTAACACTGGATGTCAGAGCGGCCTGGACAAGCCAAGCATTGCAACACTGACCTTTCGCTTTCTTGGGAAACGAAGAAATTCTTAAAGAACTAGCCTAGGCGGTACGCCTAGCCTGAAATCATTAAAACAGACCATCACAGTAAAGTCAAACTATTTTTACTGTTGGTCAAAATAATTTGACTTACGAGAAAAACACCGACGTAGTCGGTATCAGCCGCGTCGGGTGCTGCCCAGATCCAACTTTCCGTCAACAACCGGGCGCATTGCTGACGTTTGTCTGGAGATATCCCAACACCAGCTCAGGCCGAACAACAGACGCCCTCTCCGGCGACTGGGCCGTCTGAAACTGACCGGCAGTCCTCCTTTGCATGTCTGTTGAAGTTCACCCCGACAAAACATAACATGCAAAGCAGTTATAAGGTGCCCACAGCCATGAACTTCAACATCTACCTCGACGACGAAACCGGTCAGCAGCTCAATCATGCCGCCCAGCAGTCGGGTGAGAACCGCAATGCGCTGATTCGTCAGGCGGTGAGCGAGTGGTTGGCCCGACATGGCAAACCCCAGTGGCCTGAGGAAGTGCTCGCCTTCCAGGGCATGGCCGACATGCCTCCGTTTGAGGCCGGCAGAGACAGCATCAAGCCGCCAGTGGCCGATCCGCTGGCATGAAATATCTGCTCGACACTTGTGCGGTCTCTGACTTCGTCAAGGGCCACCCGAACGTCCTGGCGCGCATCAAGGCAACACCTCCGAACCTGATCGCTGTATCCGCGCTGACGCGCATGGAGGTTGATTACGGCCTCGCGCTCAACGCAGAGCGGGCAAGAAAGCTGGCTCCCGTGCTGGACGCCTTCTTTTCGACCATTGCCACCTTGCCCTTCGACGAAGCCGATGCCAAGGCCGCGGCGGCGATTCGCGCTGCGCTAAAGATCATGGGGCAGCCCATTGACGCCTATGACGTTCTGATCGCCGGAGCGGGTCTGGCGCGGGGGTTGGTGGTGGTCACGTCCAAACTCGGTGAGTTCAAGCGAGTTGGCGGATTACAGGTCGAGGATTGGCGCTGAACTCAGCCGTCCTTTGTCGTCACCGAACAGTACGAGATCGACGCAGTTTTTCCTCAGGGATTGCTCCCTCTCCATCTGTGTGTGGCTGTATGCCGGCTGCTTATCCCGAAAGGCGGCGGGCTACATGAACACCCGCTGCCGGCCTGGGCGCGAGTTACTCGATGCCCCACAGTTCAAACCGACCCCTCAACAATTTCCCAGTGGCCGCTCTTGTCTGAGCCAACCCGTTGTATCCGCCCCTGTTCGCGGAGTGCCTTCGTCGCCGAACCCGGACGCCCCTACGACCTGGCCCCCGCCTACGACATGACCCCCATGGCCCTCGCCCCCCGCAGCGGCGGCAGCCTGCCCGACACCCTTCCGGAAGCGGCCATCCACGCCAGCGTGGACAACCCCGCCTGGCGACGCGCCAAAGACTTGGCGCAGGACTTTCTGGCGCGGATAGGCCACGCGGAGGGCTTCAGCCAGCGGTTTGGGGGGGGCATCGCCGCGCTGGAAAGGCATTTCGCGGCGGCGGGGGGGAGGATTGGGAGGTTGGGATAGCGGCCATGCAGCAGCCGTGCCGGCGCCTAAGCTGCTGTTTCATGCAACGACACGGCGCCCGGCGTCATATCGAGTTACTGAAAAATCACCTCTGAGACGGGTGAACGAAATTTCGGAACGCACTGCCATAATCGACCCCATCGCAACGACGCCTTCCGGAGGAGCCACTGATGAATACCGTGATGCTCGAACTGCCGATGGACGCGCTGGCCTCACCAGGCATCTCGCCCGAATCACTGGCGAGTGAGGCGAAATTCATGCTGGCACTGAAGCTGTTCGAAGTCGGTCGATTGAGCTCCGGCAAGGCTGGAAATCTTTGCGGCATGGGGCGAGTGGAATTTCTCCTCGCGGCTGGGCGCGCTGGCGTGCCGGTGGTGGCTCTCGATGACGAGGAGTTGAGCGCGGAGTTTGGCGCAAATGCTTGACCGGGCGGTGGTCAACGCTGGGCCGCTGATCGCGCTGTCCCTCCTCAATAGGCTTGATCTGTTGTCCGCCTTGTTTACCGAATGCTGGGTGCCGCAGACGGTATTCAACGAGGTAGGGGTGGCGGGCATTGGCAAGCCCGGTGCGGAATCCTTGCAATCCGCTGCCTGGCAGGCTCGTGTGCGGGTAAGTCTGATGCCGGACCCTCTACTGGTGATGGAACTGGACGCTGGGGAAGCCGAAGTCATCAGCCTCGCCCGACAACTATCACCCTGCCTTGCGATCATCGATGAGCGCCGAGGTCGGCGCATTGCGCAACAGGTCTATGGTCTTCCCGTGAAGGGCACAGCCGGGCTTCTGGTTGAAGCGCATCGCCGAGGGCTGATCGCCAGCGTGCGCCCCAACTTGCTGGAATTGCGGGCTAGGGGTTACTTCATTGCCGATAACGTGATTGCAGCCGCTTGCCAGGCGGTGGGGGAATAGCCGTGCAAAGAGCGCACGGGCGGCCTCGAAAAACCTGGATTGATAGGGATAAAGAAGGGCGCCAGCCCTCCCTCCGAACCGTGCGTGCGGTTCTCCCGCACATGGTTCTCCAGTCAGTGGTTTCAACATCGTGATTGGCTCCGCCATGGACCGGTTGTGACCGGTTGTGGCCGGTAGCACTCCTTTGCACGTCTGTTGAAGTTCGCCCCGACAAGACATAACACGCAAAGCAGTTATAAGAGGCCGCAGCCTGGACGCCTTCTTTTCGACCATTGCCACCCTGCCCTTCGACCAAGCCGATGCCAAGGCCGCAGCGGCGATTCGCGCTGCGCTAAAGATCATGGGGCAGCCAATGGACGCCTATGACGTTCTGATCGCCGGAGCGGGCCTTGCGCGGGGGTTGGTGGTGGTCACGTCCAATCTCGGTGAGTTCAAGCAAGTTGGCGGATTACAGGTCGAGGATTGGCGCTGAACTCAGCGTCCTTTGTCGTCATCGAACAGTACGAGATCGACGCAGTTTTTCCTCAGGGATTGCTCCCTCTCCATCTGTGTGTGGCTGTATGCCGGCGGCTTATCCCGAAAGGCGGTGGGCTACATGAACACCCGCTGCCGGCCTGGGCGCGAGTTGCTCGATGCCCCAGTTCAAACCGACCTCTCAACAATTTCCCAGTGGCCGCTCTTGTCTGAGCCAACCCGTTGTATCCGCCCCTGTTCGCGGAGTGTTTTGAGTTGGCGCTCCACGGTGCGCGTGCTCTTGTTCAGCAGGGTCGCCAACTCCCTGGCCGATAGGTGGGGTTGCCGCACCAGCCATTGCAGAATCTCATCCCTTACACCGACATTTACACCGACATCCACCACGGTCTCCGCCGCCACATCAATGTACTTGTAGAGCGAATTGGCGATGGCTTCGAGCATGAGGCCGATGAAGGGGCGGCAATCCACCGCGCCGGCATGCGAATCCTGCAACGCCTGGTAGTACAGCGCCTGGTTGTGATGCACCAGCGTTTCCATCGGCATCCAGGCAAACAGCGGGTTCCATTTTGAAAGAATCAACGTCTGCCACAGCCGCCCGATTCGTCCGTTGCCATCGCGGAAGGGGTGGATGAACTCCAGCCCGTAGTGGACGGCGGAACTCTTGATGAGCGGATGCGCCGCGCTGGTTTTTCCCCAGTCCAGGAGTTGCCCAACCCACACGCACCGACACGCATCGTTCCGGCAGCGTCGGTTTGCACGATTCACCCTCGCCCCGCCAACCTCCCCAATTCCGCCAGCGCCGCCTCCACCCTCGCATCCCATGGCAGGGCCACGGCCAGGCGCAGGCAGTTCAGGTATTTCTCCTGCGGCGAGAACAGCCTGCCGGGGGTGAAGCTGATGCCGGCGGCCAGGGCTTGTTCATACAGGCGCATCGTGTCGCTTCCTTCCGGCAGTTCCACCCACAGGACAAACCCGCCCGCAGGCCGCGAGGTACGCGTTCCGGCGGGGAAATAGCGGTGGATGGCGGCCTGAGCGCGGGCCAGGTTGTCGCCGTAGGCCCGGCGCACGCGCAGCAAATGGCGCTCGAAGCGGCTGTCCGCCAGGTATTCCGCCAGCGCCAGTTGCGGCAGCGTGGCGTTGGCCATGGTGCCCACGTACTTCAAATGTTCCACCTGCTGCCGCCAGCGCCCCGGCGCGATCCAGCCCACCCGGTAGCCCGGCGCGATGGTCTTGGAAAAGGACGCGCACAACAGCACGTTGCCCTCCCGGTCATAGGCCTTGGCGGCGCGCGGGCGCTCGCGGCCATGAGCGAGATCGCCGTAGACGTCGTCCTCGATCAGCGGGATGCCCCGCGCCGCCAGCAGCCGCACCAGTTTTGACTTGTGCGCGTCCGGCATCAGGCTGCCGGTGGGGTTGCTGAAATTGCTCACCGTCACCACCGCCTTCACCGGCCAGCGGTCCAGCGCCAGGGTGAGCGCCTCCAGGCTCAGACCGGCGTCCGGGTCGCTGGGAATCTCCAGCGCCTGCATGCCCTGGGCCTCGATGGCCTGGAGGGTGCCGAAGAAGGCGGGCGTTTCGATGGCGATGATGTCCCCCGCCCGCGCCACCGCGCGCAGGGCCAGGTTGAGGGCCTCCTGGCAGCCGTCGGTGATGACCAGATCATCCGGCCCGAAATGGCAGCCGTACTCCGCCCCGCGCCGGGCGATGCGCTGACGCAGCGATTCCTCGCCGGGCGGAAAGCTGTAGCGGCTGCCCACATCCTCCAACCCGCGCAGGCTGCGCTGGAGCGCGCCGCGCAAAGCCTCCAGCGGCAGAAAGGAGGGATGCGGCACGGCGGCCCCGAACGAAACCAGATCCTTGCGCTGGGTGTCGCGCGACAGACGCACCGCCAGTTCGGTGACGTTGACCGCGCAGGGGCCGTCCTGCGCCGCGCTGGGACGAGCCGGGAGCGGGGCCGATTCGGGATGACGCGCGAAAAACCCGGACTGGGGCCGCGCCTCCAGCCAGCCATGGCTTTCCAGCAGGCGGTAGGCCGCCACCACGGTGGCCTGACTCACGCGATGCTGCTCCGACAGCCGCCGCACCGAGGGCACCCGTTCGCCGGGCGGGTAGACGCCCTGGCGGATGGAATCCTTCAACTGCGTGGCGAGGTGTTCGTAGAGGTTCATGGCGGCTCCTGAATGTCCGGCCAGTCTGGGGCGGCACAGCGGCGCGGCAGCGATACAGCCGGGCATTCCGGTGACCGATACAGTGTTTCGGTTGCATCAACTGTACTGCGCCAATCGCCAACATGCTGTAGCTGTAATGGCCCCGGCGCCCCACCTAGCATGACGGCATCAGGCAACCAGGAGCCGACCATGGCGAATCGGATCAGCAGACAGATGCAGGCGCTACGACGCTGGCTGGCCGAGGCGGCGACCAACCAGCGCGCCGAGGCGGAACTGCGCGCCCTGGACGAGCGGGAATTGCGCGATCTCGGTCTGGGACGCGGGGGGATTGCGTATGCCGTGCGTTGCGGGCGGGACGGTGTGGTGAGGTAAAGCAACGATTGACATGCCCGAAATATGTTGGCATGTTCGCCAACATGAAAGCCGAATTGATCACCCGGTTCCACAATATTTCCGACGATGACACGGGTATCGAAATGGTGATCTGGAAGTTGCCGGCCCCTGTTTCCCCTTCAACACATGGGTACAAATACCGACTGGTCTATGTGAAACAAGGTTTGCGGGCCGTCGGTTTCGATAATGAACGTGGCAAAGGCGACCACAAGCACATCGGAGCGCAACAGTTCCCCTACGAATTCACGGATGTGGACCGTCTGGTGGATGACTTCATCAAAGAGGTGGAAAAGTGGCAAAACGAACATTGACCATCACCCTGGACGCGGACTGGAAAAGCGCGATGCGCGCTTCCGCACGGCAAGCATTCGGGGCTAATGCCTACCAGGGCGAAACCCTGAATTTCGAGACGCCCGGGGCCTTTTTCTCCCGGCTGACCAGCCGCCGCTGGGCGGTACTCAATACGCTGCTGGGAGCAGGAGAGGTGCCGGTGCGTGAACTGGCGCGCCGCCTGGGCCGTGACGTCAAGCGAGTGCACGAAGACGCCGCCGAATTGGTGGAATTGGGCTTGATTGAACGCACGGAGCACGGGGCGCTGCTTTGCCCCTTTGATGACATCCACATGGATATGCATATGAGGCAGGCCGCGTAGTTACTTCGACCCGTCACCCCGCAACCTCTCCACCAGATAGTCGATCAACGCCCGCACCTTGGCATCGCCCTGGCGGCTGGGCAGGTACAGGGCGTTAAGGCGCCGGAACGGTCCCAGTGGGGGATGGTCCGGCATCAGGCGGACGAGCCGTCCGGCGTCCAGGTCCGCCACTGCCACAAAGTCCGGCAGGATGCCGCAGCCCAGCCCCGCCAGCAGGAGTTGCCGCACCGCCTCGCTGCCGCTCACCACGGCGTTGCCCGCCACCCGCACGCGCACCGGGCCGCCTTCCGACTCGAATCGCCAAGGCTCCTGGGAGGCGGGGAGGCCCTGACGGATGCAGTTGTGCTGCGTCAGGTCGTCGGGGTGAACCGGTGCGGCGTGGCGTTCCAGATAGGACGGCGCGGCGCACAGGACGAAGCCCACCTCGCCCAGCGGTCGCGCGGCCAGGGCCTCGGACGGGTGGTCGGTGAGGCGCAACACCACGTCGAACCCCTCTTCCGCCAGGTCCACGAAACGATCCAGCAACACCAGATCCACGCGCAGTTCCGGGTGGCGTGCCAGCAGGCCGGGCAGCAGCGGCAGCAGGCGGCAGTGACCAAAGGCGACCGAGGCGCTCACCCGCAGCACGCCCCTGGGTGCGCCGGCCAGACGACCCGCGGCGGCCTGGGCCGCTTCCGCCGCCTGGGCCAGCAGGGCGCATTGGGCATGCACCGCCTGTCCGGCCTCGGTCAGGCTCATGGCGCGGGTGGAGCGGTGCAAGAGCTTCACACCCAGCCCCGCCTCCAGCCGGCTGACGTGCTTGCTCACCGCCGAGGCGGTCATGCCCAACTGCGCGGCGGCCCTGCCGAAGCCGCCGGCTTCCACCACCTTGGCGAATACGCCCATCTCCGTCAGCCAGCGCATGGTCCGCCTCATTCACGTTGATCCTAAAAAACCGCAGCCGATGGATAAATCCATTACGGCTTAATGCGTTGCGAGTTTCCTGTAGGTGCGAATTCATTCGCACTGAAGCCTGTGCGAATGAATTCGCACCTACAGGCGCTTCAACTACGGTTTTAGATTGATATGGAAACAATATTGTGAAGCCAGCGCGGATTGTTTCCATTACAGCCATAAAAAAGAATGAGCGCCCCTGCCCCTGCGGAGTCCGCCATGCCCTACCTCCAGATTCGTATCGCCTCCCCCCATCCTGTTGATCCGGCCCGTCTCGGCGAGGCGGCGACTCGCCTCATGGCGGAAGTGATGCACAAGCGCCGCGAGGTGACGGTGGTGGAGGTCGTGCCCAGCGCTGGCGCGTGGTTCGTGGATGGCGCGCCCGTTTCCGGCCCCGCCGTCCAGGCCGACATCAAGATCACCCGGGGAACCAACACGGAGGCGGAGAAGGCCCGCCTGCTGGCGGCGTTCCAGGGTTTGTTGCGGGAGACGCTGGGCGATCTGGCGGCCCCGGCCTATGTGGTGATCCATGAGATCGCCGCCACCGACTGGGGCTATGACGGCCTGCCCCAGGCCGCGCGGCTGACGGCGAAACGGTAGGAGGGCGCGCCATGGAAATCCACGCTCATCCCATCACCGGCGCGGAATGCGCCGATCCCGCCACGCCCCTGGGGGCGCTGTCCGAGTTCTACCGCGCCTTCAATGGCCGCAATCTGGCGCTGATGCGGCAGAACTGGCATGCCGCGGAATGTGTGCTGGACAACCCGCTGGGCGGCCTCCGCCGGGGCTGGGGCGAGATCGAACCGCTCTACGCGCGCCTGTTCGAGGGCGCGGCGCGGGTGCAGGTGGCGTTCTTCGACTACACCTTGCATCTGGGCGGCGAGTTGTTCGTGGCCGCCGGGCGGGAGCGGGGCCAGTTTGCTCGGAATGATGAGCGCATCGACCTCGCCATCCGCACCAGCCGGGTGTTTCGATTTACGGAGGGGCGCTGGCGGCAGGTTCACCACCACGGCTCCATCGAAGACCCGGCGTTGCTGGCACGCTATCAGGCAGCGGTTCTGGCGCGCTGAGTGGGCGTCTCAACGCCCGTAACGCCCCCGCAACACCGCCTTGCCCAGCGCATTCTGGTTGAGGAAGTAGCCCACCATGGCGGCGGGGGCGTTCTCGTCCAGCGGCAGCTTGTCCACCTTGAGGGCGTGCACGGTGAAGAGGTAGCGGTGCGGCTTGTCACCCACCGGCGGACAGGGGCCGCCGTAGCCGGGCTGGCCAAAGTCGGTGCGGCTTTGCACCGCGCCTGCGGGAGCCAGACCGGATTTGGGATCGCCCGCACCCGGCTTCAGGCCGGTGGCGTCGGCGGGCAGGTTGAACACCAGCCAGTGCCACCAGCCGCTGCCGGTGGGGGCGTCGGGGTCGTAGACGGTGACGGCGAAGCTCTTTGTACCCTGGGGCGCGCCCTGCCAGGCCAGGGCTGGCGAGACATTGCCGCCTTCGCAACCGAAGCCCCGGAACACCTGCGCCTCGGCGATGCGGGCGCCCGGCTTGATCTCGGGGCTGGTGAGGGTGAAACCACCGGCGCAAACCTGGGCGGCAAGCAGGGTGGTCGATACGAACAGGGCGGTTTTCAACATGGGGAATCTCCTTCGTGGTGTTGGGTTGTCAGGGGGTTGGGGCGCCTGGGCCTGGGTAGGTGCGCTGGCGTTCGGCGGTGTAGGCCCACCAGGGCCGGGCGGGGTCGCCCGCCATGAAGCGGACCACGGAGAGGAAGACGTCGAGAACGCATGGGTCTTGCCGTGTGCAGGTGAGTCGGCTCAAGCGTTCGTACATCTCGTAGGGATCCTGTCCCGCCAGGTCGGCTGGGGCCTCAATGCCCAGGCGGTGCAGGTCGCGGGCCATGGCGGGGCCGATGTTGGGCAGGTCTTCCAGGCGGGCGAGCCGGTCGCGGCGGACTTTGTCGGGGTGCATGCGCCGTCAGCCTGGTTTGCGCCCGTGCGCATACAGCACTTCTATGCGCAGGGGGACGCCCCCACCCTGGTCCAGCGCCGTGATCTCGGCCAGGTGTTCGGTTCGAAATCGCTCCAGGTCCGTTGCGGAGAGCTGACCAAGCAGGCTGCGGAAACCGGCATGCCAGAGCACCTCCCACCAGCCTTCGGCATCCGCCAGCGGATAACTCAGGTCGCGCCGCGTCACCTGGATATCTTTCAGACCGGCGGCGGCGAGCAGGGCGTGATTCAGCGCTTCATTGCTCAGGCGTTTCCAGCTCAGGGGCGGAGGCTCCACTCCATAGCTTTGGATACGCGCCAGGAATAGATCCACGTTGGGCGAAAAGGAACCCTCGGCAAATCCACTGACCAGCACCTGTCCGCCCGGTTTCAGGCGCTCGACGATGCCGCGCAGACAAGCCGCCATGTCTTCGACAAAGAACAGGGCAAAGGCCGCCGTAGCGCAGTGGAAGTGCTCCGGCGGGAAGCTCAGGTCGGTCATGTCCATGACCTGAAACGCCACGTTGCCCAAACCCCGCCCCTCCGCCTTGCCCGCCGCTTGACGCAACATGCCGTCCGACATGTCGATGCCGGTGACCCGGCCCCTGGGCAGGCAATGCGCCAGGTTCATGGCCACCGCGCCGGTGCCGGTGGCTACATCCAGAACATGCTCGTCGCCGGCGAGTTGGAGCCGGCTCACCAGATGTGCCGCGCTCTCCGGGAAAAAACGCAACGCGGCCCGGTCATAGCCGGGCGCGACGGTGTTGAAGGTCTGGCGGATGAGTTCTTTGCGCTGGTTTTCGTTCATGGGGTCTTTCTGTCCGTGGCAGTCACGATTATGGGGGGCCTCGGAAAACCCGTCATACCCGCCCCCGGTCGGGGCCGAGGGTAGGCTCCAGCGGGTATCCAGCTTGTTGATTTCACTGGGTTCCCGCTTTCGCGGGAACGACGAATCCGAGGTTTTTCGAGGCCCCCCGTAGTGCGTAGATGCGGTTCGCCACGCTCACCGCATCTACGTCCTGCGTGCTTCGATATTGGCCGAAACCACGTAGTCCGTCACGGATGCGCCCGGCGCCCAGTCGCGGATGAATTCGCGGCTTTCGTCCTTGGGGGTGATGCGCACCGATTCGAATCCGGCGGCGCGGAGCATGGCCGTGAGTTCTTCGATCAATGCAGCCCCGGCCATGCAGCCGGTGTAGAGCGCCAGGTCGGCGCGCACCGCTTCGGGCAGTTCGGCGGTGGCGACGATGTCGGCGATGGCGAGGCGTCCGCCCGGCTTCAGCACGCGAAAGGCTTCGGCGAACACGCGCGCCTTGTCGGGCGAGAGGTTGATGACGCAGTTGGAAATGACTGCATCCACCGAGGCGTCGGCCAGCGGCAGGGCTTCGATCTCGCCCAGGCGGAATTCGACGTTGGCATAACCGCCCTGGACGGCGTTGGCGCGCGCCTTGGCGAGCATGTCCGGGGTCATGTCGACGCCGATGACGCGGCCTGTCTCGCCTACCTGGCGCGCAGCCAAAAAGCAGTCGAAGCCCGCGCCGCTGCCCAGGTCGAGTACGGTTTCGCCCACTTGCAGGGCGGCGATGGCCTGGGGGTTGCCGCAGCCCAGGCCCAGGTTTGCGCCTTGCGGCACGATGGCCATCTCTATCTCGCTGTAGCCCAGCGCGGCAGAGGCGACCGGGGCCGGGCCGCAGCAGGCTCCGGCGGAGCAAGCGCAGACGGAGGGGTCCGGTGCAGCATCAGCGGCGCGGGCGGTGGCGCCGTAGTGCGCGCGCACGGCCTGGCGGATGTCGTGGGGGTCTTGCATGTCATGCTCCTGTCGGGTGGGGGACAGGGAGGTAGACGCACCGAGACGGAAAAGGATGCATCACGCCGTGCGCCGTTTTTTGTAGGCGAGACCTTCGGCGTCCATGTCCACGTGGCAGCAATCCAGCACCCGTTCCCGCAGTTTTTCGCGTCCACGCAGTACGCGGGATTTGGTGGCGGGCAGGCTGAGGCCGAGGCGCTGGGCCACCGTCTTGTGCGGCAGGCCTTCGATTTCAGACAGATACACCGCATCCCGGCAGGTCTCGGGCAGGGTCTGGATCATGGGCGCCATGCAGGCGGCCAGGGCCGCCGTGGCGTCTGCCGCCGGTTCAGGTGCGGGCAGGTCTTCCGTAAGTTCTTCCCAGGGGCGGCGGGCGCGGTAGTGGTCGGCAATGGCGTTGTCCGCCACGCGGTAGAGCCAGGCAGCCAGACGCTCTGCATCGCGCACCTGGTCGAGGTGCAGGGTGAGCTTGAGGAAGACCTCTTGCAGTACGTCATCCGCGTCCGCTGCATCGCGCACCCGGCGCGCGACGTAGCGGCGCAGGGCGGCATGCCAGTCGCGCCAGAGGTCGGCGGGGGCGGTCGTCATGTCTCGCGTTCCAGAAGAAGGGCAACCGTCCCTACTTCTTGGTCTCCAGCATCCCCTTCAACCCGGCAAAGGGGTTGAAGGTGGCGCTGGCCGTCGCGCCGCCCGTATCCGTGCGCCCTTCCAGATCCTTCAGCTTGGCGTGCTCGTTCTCGTGGCAGTAGGTGCAGAGCAGTTCCCAGTTGCTGCCGTCGGGCGGGTTGTCGTGGTGGTTGCTGTTCTTGTGGTGGACCTCCAGCAATTGCAGGTTGCTGTGGTCGAAGGCGCGGGCGCAGCGTCCGCATACCCAGGGGAACAGTTTCAGGGCCTGGGCGCGGTAGCCGGATTCGCGCTTTTCGGCGTTGCGGCGGGCTTCGAGGACGATCTGGTCGAGGCGGTCTTGGGCCATGGCGGGCTCCTGCTTTGGGCGGATGTCAGCCCGAAGTCTAGCCGCCGCCGGGGCGCAGCTCTTCTCCTGTACGGGCATCTACGTTGCTGCGGACGCAATACGGCGCACACGGTTGTAGCCACCCCTACAAACAACCCGGCTTTGTCGCGACAAAAACGGGTAACGCCCTCCTGAATCAACATAACTATCCCTTGTTATTCAATGTGTTAGATATCAATTCAGGCCTTGGCACAGCCCTTGCGATGAATGGTTCAGCGAACGAGTTCTTCAATCGCGACCTTTTTTCAAGGAGAGGAAACATGGCACTGCGTCAATGCGCGAGTTACGGAAAGGGTGGCATCGGCAAGTCCACCACTACGCAAAACCTGGTGGCGGGTCTGGCTGAGCTCGGCAAGAAAGTCATGATCGTCGGCTGCGATCCCAAGGCGGACTCCACCCGTCTGATCCTGCACGCCAAGGCCCAGAACTCCATCATGGAAATGGCCGCCAATGCCGGTTCCGTGGAAGACCTGGAACTGGAAGACGTCATGAAGGTGGGCTACCGCGACATCAAGTGCGTGGAATCCGGCGGCCCGGAGCCGGGAGTCGGTTGCGCCGGTCGCGGTGTGATCACCGCCATCAACTTCCTGGAAGAGGAAGGCGCGTACGAGGAAGACCTCGACTTCGTGTTCTACGACGTGCTGGGTGACGTGGTGTGCGGCGGTTTCGCCATGCCCATCCGCGAGAACAAGGCGCAGGAAATCTACATCGTCTGTTCCGGCGAAATGATGGCCATGTACGCGGCGAACAACATCGCCAAGGGCATCGTGAAGTACGCCAACTCCGGCGGCGTGCGTCTGGCCGGCCTGATCTGTAACAGCCGCAACACCGCGCGTGAAGACGAACTGATCATGGAACTGGCCCGCCAACTCGGCACCACGATGATCCACTTCGTCCCCCGCGACAACGTGGTGCAGCGCGCCGAGATCCGCCGCATGACCGTGATCGAGTATGAGCCGGGCGCCAAGCAGGCTCAGGAATACCGCGATCTGGCCAACAAGATCATCAACAACAAGAACTTCGTGATCCCCACCCCGATCACGATGGACGAGTTGGAAGAGTTGCTGATGGGCTTCGGCATCATGGAAGCGGAAGACGAGTCCATCGTCGGCAAGACGGCTGCTGAAGAACAGATGGCTGTGGCGGCGTGATGTCCGCCCCCCTCCCCTCTGGGGGAGGGTTGGGGTGAGGGAGCAACGGCAAATCAGGCGTTACCGCCGGATCAACCCGAGTTCCCTCACCCCCGGCCCCTCCCCCGAGGGGGGAGGGGAGCAAACCAACCACGCCGTCCACAGATTGGTGGCGGCGTGAAAGGAGAAACGAAATGACTGCTTTGACCAAAGAAGAGACCGAAGCCCTCATCGCCGAGGTGCTGGAGGTTTATCCGGAAAAGGCCAAGAAGGACCGGGCCAAGCATCTGGCCGTGAATGACCAGAGCATCGAGCAATCCAAGAAGTGCATCACCTCCAACCGCAAGTCCCTGCCTGGCGTGATGACCATCCGCGGTTGCGCCTACGCCGGTTCCAAGGGCGTGGTCTGGGGCCCCATCAAGGACATGATCCACATCTCCCACGGCCCCGTGGGCTGCGGCCAGTACTCCCGCGCCGGACGCCGCAACTACTACGTCGGCATGACCGGGGTGAATACCTACGGCACGATGAACTTCACCTCCGACTTCCAGGAGAAGGACATCGTCTTCGGCGGCGACAAGAAGCTGGCCAAGCTGATCGGTGAGATCGAAGGCCTGTTCCCCCTCAACAAGCGCATCTCGGTGCAGTCCGAGTGCCCCATCGGCCTGATCGGCGACGACATCGAAGCCGTCTCCAAGAAGGCTGCTGCGGAATTCAACAAGCCGGTGGTGCCGGTGCGTTGCGAAGGCTTCCGGGGCGTTTCCCAGTCCCTGGGCCACCACATCGCCAACGACGCCGTGCGTGACTGGGTGTTCGAGCGCAACGGCAAGGATGTCACCACCGCCTTCGTGCCCGGCCCCTACGACGTCTCCATCATCGGCGACTACAACATCGGCGGCGACGCCTGGTCTTCCCGCATCCTGCTGGAAGAAATGGGCCTGCGGGTCGTGGCCCAGTGGTCCGGCGACGGCACCCTGGAAGAGATCGAGCTGACCCCGAAGGTCAAGCTCAACCTCATCCACTGCTACCGCTCGATGAACTACATCGCCCGCCACATGGAAGAGAAGTACGCCATCCCCTGGCTGGAATACAACTTCTTCGGCCCCACCAAGATCGCCGAGTCGCTGCGCGCCATCGCCGCCCACTTCGACGACAAGATCAAGGCCGGCGCCGAGGCGGTGATCGCCAAGTACCAGCCCATGGTGGATGCCGTCATCGCCAAGTACCGCGCCCGCCTCGAAGGCAAGCGCGTGATGCTGTACGTCGGCGGCCTGCGTCCGCGCCACGTCATCGGCTCGTATGAAGATCTGGGCATGGAAGTGGTGGGCACCGGCTACGAATTCGGCCACGGCGACGACTACGACCGCACCGTCAAGGAGATGGGTAACGCCACCCTGCTGTACGACGACGTCACCGGCTTCGAGTTCGAAGAGTTCGTGAAGCGCGTCAAGCCCGACCTGATCGGCTCCGGCATCAAGGAGAAGTACATCTTCCAGAAGATGGGTGTGCCCTTCCGCCAGATGCACTCCTGGGACTACTCCGGCCCGTACCACGGCTACGACGGCTTCGCCATCTTCGCCCGCGACATGGACATGACCATCAACAACCCGTGCTGGAAAAAGATGGAAGCGCCCTGGTTGAAGAAGCCGGAAGCCGTCGAGGAATTGGCGAAGGCCGCGTGACGTGAAATGTCGGGTTACGGCGCAAAAAACCGCGCCTAACCCGACCTACGCCCTGGCGAAGGTGGTGTAGGTGCGAATTTATTCGCACACCAGGGTGGGCAAATTGTGCGAATGAATTCGCACCTACATCGCCCCGTGAGGGGTGACGTGGAACCTAGATCAACCCACGCCCGTGTCCGCAGATTGGCGGCTCGGGTAAGGAGATGAACATGCAAGTCGTAGAAGACATCAAGCCCTCGTACCCCTTGTTCCGCGATGACCAGTACAAGGACATGCTCACGGCCAAACAGCAGACGTTCGAAGGCCGCATCGACGAGACCAAGCTGGCCGAGACCTTCCAGTGGACCACCACCCTGGAATACCAGGAACTCAACTTCAAGCGCGAAGCCCTGACCGTCAACCCGGCCAAGGCCTGCCAGCCTCTGGGCGCCGTGCTCTGCGCCCTGGGCTTCGAGAAGACCCTGCCCTATGTGCACGGCTCGCAAGGCTGTGTGGCCTACTTCCGCACCTACTTCAACCGTCACTTCAAGGAACCGGTCGCCTGCGTGTCCGACTCCATGACCGAAGACGCGGCGGTGTTCGGCGGCCAGAAGAACATGTTCGACGGCCTCGAAAACGCCCTGGCGCTGTACAAGCCCGAGATGATCGCCGTCTCCACCACCTGCATGGCGGAAGTCATCGGCGACGACCTCAACGCCTTCATCAACAACACCAAGAAGGAAGGCCACATCGCCCAGGACTACCCGGTCCCCTACGCCCACACCCCCTCCTTCGTGGGCAGCCATGTCACCGGCTGGGACAACATGTTCGAAGGCATCGCCCGCTACTTCACGCTGAACTACATGGCGGACAAGAAGGTGGGCAGCAACGGCAAGATCAACCTCGTGCCGGGCTTCGAGACCTACCTGGGCAACTACCGCGTGATGCACCGCATGCTGGACGAGATGGGCGTCGCTCACACCCTGCTCTCCGACCCGACCGAGGTGCTGGACACCCCCGCCGACGGCGAATTCCGCATGTACGCGGGCGGCACCAGCATGGCCGAGGTGAAGGATGCGCCCAACGCCATCACCACCTTCCTGCTGCAACCGATGCAACTGGAAAAGACCAAGAAACTGGTCGAGACCACCTGGACCCATGAAGTGCCCAAGCTGAACATTCCGATGGGCCTGGAATGGACCGACGAGTGGCTGATGAAGGTCTCTGAAGTCACCGGCAAGCCCATCCCCGCCAGCCTGGCGAAGGAACGCGGTCGTCTGGTGGACATGATGACCGACAGCCACACCTGGCTGCACGGCAAGAAGTTCGCCCTCTACGGCGACCCGGACTTCGTCATGGGCCTGTCCAAGTTCCTCATGGAACTGGGCGCGGAACCCACCCACATCCTGTGCCACAACGGCAGCAAGAAGTGGAACAAGGCGATGCAGAAGGTGCTGGCGGATTCGCCCTACGGCGTCAACTGCAAGACCTACCCCGGCGCCGACCTGTGGCACATGCGCAGCCTGTGCTTCACCGACAAGCCCGACTTCCTGATCGGCAACAGCTACGGCAAGTTCATCCAGCGCGACACCCTGCACAAGGGCAAGGCGTTTGAAGTGCCGCTGATCCGCCTGGGCTTCCCCATCTTCGACCGTCACCACCTGCACCGTCAGACCACCCTGGGTTACGAGGGCGCCATGACCATGCTCACCACCCTGGTGAACGCCGTGCTGGAGCGTCTGGACGAAGAGACCCGCGGCATGGGCACCACGGACTACAACTACGACCTGGTGCGTTAAGCCCTTCTCCCCTCCCTCCTCGGGGGAGGGGCCGGGGGTGAGGGAGCAACGGCAAAGCAGGCGACATCGCCTGAACAACCCGAGCTCCCTCACCCCGGCCCTCTCCCGGTGGGAGAGGGGGACAACCCCCAGGAGCCTCCCATGGCCAACATCATGATCCGGCGCGGCAGCACAGGTGAGTACGTGTTCTACCTGCCCAAGCGCGATCTTGAGGACACCATCACCTCGATGGAGTTCGACACCCCGGAAAAATGGGGCGGCGAGATCAAGCTCAACAACGGCGGCGCGTACTTCATCGACCCCCAGCCGGCCCCCGAAAGACTGCCCTACTCCGTGCGCGCCAAGCGCCTGGACGCGGCGGAATGACCCACAAACAGGAGATCCATCATGGCACTTCAGATCCTTGCTGACCTCTGCACCGCCTGTAGCGACTGCGAAGCGGACTGCCCCACCGCCTCCATCCGCAAGAAAAAAGGCGTCTACATCATCAACCCCGACACCTGCACCGAATGCGAAGGCGACTACAAGACGCCCAAGTGCGTGAGCCTGTGTCCCATCGACGGCTGCATCGTCGCGGCGTAACCGAGCCTTACTCCCTCTCCCTCCGGGAGAGGGCCGGGGTGAGGGAGCCACGGTTGCTTGAGCCTCCACGCTGAATCAACGGCGGTTCCCTCACCCCCGGCCCCTCCCCCGTCGGGGAGGGGAGCACACCAGGAGCCCAACATGACCACCATCACCAAAGCCGCCGCCCTGCGCATCGCCCTTGCCGCCAAGGCATTGGAAGAGGTCAACCCGTCGGCCTTCACCATCAAGCTGGCGGAACAACTGGGCCTGCCCCTGTCCGAAGACAAACTCGCCACCCTCACGGTGGCGGACCTCAAACTCATCCTCTCCGGCGAAGAGACCGTGGAAGCGGACATGGACACCGCCAGCCTCAAGCTGGCCGTGCGCTACCTCTGGGGAGAGAACGGGGATGACTCCAACGTTCCCAAGCCCGAAGCCCATGCCGAAGGCGAAATGCCCGGCAGCCTGCGCGTCGCCGTCGCCTCCAACACCGGCGACAGTCTGGACGGCCACTTCGGCTCCGCCACCCGCTTCCTGGTCTACCAGGTGGGCAAAAACCTCATCAAGCTCATCGACGTGCGCCCCACCCTCATCGCCGACGAAGCCGAGGACAAGAACGTCGCCCGCTCCGAACTCATCAACGACTGCCAGATCGTCTATGTGCAATCCATCGGCGGCCCGGCGGCGGCCAAGGTAGTGCGGGCCGGGGTCCACCCCATCAAGTTCCCCCTCCCCGTCCCCGCCCGCGAGGCCCTGGCCAAACTGCAAACCACCCTGGACGCCCCGCCACCCTGGCTCGCCCGCATCATGGGCGTGGAAGCGCGCTCCCTGGCCCAGTTCGCGCAGGAAGAAGAGGAAGAAGCGTGATCTCCCCGGACACCGTGGCCGCCCTCATCGCCCAGGCGAACGCCGCGCCGCTCGACGACATCGCCGTCCTGGCCCTGCGCCAGGCCTGGCCCGGCGTCCACATCACCTACTGCTCCGAAAACGACATCCCCGCACGTCTACAACCTCATGGCGCCGGCGTCGGCTACGACCTCTACCTGGTCAGCGGCGCAGACCACTGCGTCGCCTTCACCGACCACCTGGAGGCCGCCACCGGCGTGGTGCTGGCCTACCGGGATGAAGACGATTGAACCTAGGTTGAAGCGGTCCTCGTAGCGCAGGCGCCCTCGCCTGCATCCACCCCGGCAGGCGCGAGCGCCTGCGCTACGATGGCGCACCCCGCTCACCCGCTCCGGCTCATGCGTCTCTTCCTCCTGCTCCTGCTCTGCCCCCTCACCGCCCAGGCCGGCGAAGTGCGCGCCGCCGTGGCCGCCAACTTCACCGTCCCGGCGCAACGCATCGCCGCGATGTTCCAGGCCGACACCGGCCATGACGTAAAACTCAGCTTCGGCTCCACCGGCAAGTTCTATTCCCAGATCAAGGCGGGCGCCCCCTTCGACGTGCTGCTGGCGGCGGACGACACCACGCCGGAAAAGATGGCCAGGGAAGGCCTGGGCATCCCCGCCAGCCGCTACACCTACGCCATCGGCAAGCTGGTGTTGTGGAGCAGGAAACCCGGCCTGATCGACGCCAAGGGCCACGTCCTGCAAGGCCCCTTCAGCAAACTCGCCATCGCCAACCCCAAGCTGGCCCCCTACGGCGTCGCCGCCCAGGAGGTTCTGGAAAGACTGGGGCTGTGGAGCGGCGTACAGGGGCGCATCGTCATGGGCCAAAGCAGCGCCCAGACCATGCAGTTCGCCGACACCGGCAACGCCGATCTGGCCTTCATCGCCCTGTCCCAGACCATGAAAGACGGCAAGCCCATCGCCGGCTCCCAGTGGACCCCGCCCCAGCACCTCTACACCCCCCTCCGCCAGGACGCCCTCCTGCTCACCCAAGCCCAGGACAAGGCGGCGGCAGAGGCCTTCCTGAACTACCTCAAGGGGGCAAAGGCGGCGGCGGTGATCAAGGCCTTCGGCTACGATCGACCGTAGGGCGCCTCGAAAAACCCGTCATACCCGCGAAAACGGGTATCCAGGTTGTTGATTTCACTGGATTCCCGCTTTCGCGGGAACGACGAATCCGGGGTTTTTCGAGCCCCCCCTTAACACCTGCCATCAAGGTGGGTGCTATGCTCCGTATTACGATGTAACACACCCTGGAGCCCGCCATGCAAACCACCCTCACCGTGCGCCTATCCGAGAAGGAATCCCGCGACCTCGAATCCCTGTGCGAAATGACCGGCAGGAGCCGTAGCGAAGTTGTCCGGGACTCGCTGCGAGCCTACCGCCTGCGCGCCGCGCTGCGAGTCAGTCAGGCGCAATTGGGTGAAGCTGCCCGCGAGGCGGGCTGGTTGACCGAGGAAGATATTCTTCAGGAACCGGCATGAAGGTCTTCCTCGATACCAATGTCTGGCTATCGGCAACGGTCTTTGCCGGGCTATGCGATAGCCTGCTCACAGCTTGCGCCGACCGGGGCTGGCTGGTGACCTGCCCTCTGGTTCGGGAAGAAGCCCATGTCGTATTGGCGCGCAAATTTCCTCATCTGCCCCAGGCCCCCGCCCTGTTCGACGCAGCCTGGAACGAAATTCTCCGAACCCCCGACGTTCCCGACCCCGCCGACGACAACGACCGCCGCTTGTTGGCCGCCGCCGTGGCCGCCGGGTCGGAACTGTTCGTCACCGGCGACAAGCGGGTGTTGGAATGGAAGACCTCCGGGCCGATGCGCATCATCACCCCGCGCGAGGCGTGGATCATCCTGTTCGCGCCGCATCTCCAGCACTGACACCCCACCTCATGACCCCCGACGATCTCCAGGCCGTCCTCCTCACCCTCAAGCTGGCCGCTGTCACCACGGCCCTGCTGCTCCTCATCGCCACCCCCGTCGCCTGGTGGCTGGCCCATACCCGATCCATCTGGAAAGGCCCGGTGGGCGCCCTCGTCAACCTGCCCCTGGTGTTGCCCCCCACGGTGCTGGGCTTCTACCTGCTGCTGGTGATGGGGCCGGAAGGCGCGGTGGGACGCATGACCGAATCCCTCGGTCTGGGCCGTCTGCCCTTCACCTTCTGGGGCCTGGTGGTGGGCTCGGTGCTGTTCTCCCTGCCCTTCGCCGTGCAGCCCATCCAGAACGCCTTCGAAGCCATGGGCAAGCGCCCCCTGGAAGCCGCCGCCACCCTCCGCGCCGGGCCGCTGGACCGCTTCTTCAGCGTCGCCCTCCCCCTCGCCAAGCCCGGCTTCCTCACCGCCACCGTCCTCGCCTTCTCCCACACCGTGGGCGAATTCGGCGTCGTGCTCATGCTGGGCGGCAACATCCCCGGCGAAACCCAGGTGGTCTCGGTGGCCATCTACAACCACGTCGAAGCCATGGAATACGGCCCGGCCCACCTGCTGGCAGGCGGCATGGTCGCCTTCTCCTTCCTGGTCCTGCTGGCCCTCAACCTGCTTTCGCGGAGGCGCGAAGCATGAGCATCCGCGCCCGCTTCCACCTGGACCGGGGCGAATTCCGGCTCGACGTAAACCTGGACATGCCCGGCCAGGGCGTCACCGCCCTGTTCGGCCCCTCCGGCTCCGGCAAGACCACCCTGCTGCGACTCATCGCCGGCCTGGATCGCGCCCCCGGCCACCTCGAAGTCAACGGCGAAGTCTGGCAGGACGACGCCGCCCGGCGCTTCCTGCCCACCCACCAGCGCCCCCTGGGCTACGTATTCCAGGAAGCCAACCTGTTCCCCCACCTCACCGCCCGGCAAAACCTGGAATACGGCCTGAAACGCCTGCCCCCGGCCCAGCGCCGCGTGGACCTGGAGCGGGTGCTGAACCTGCTGGGCATCGCCCCCCTGCTGGAACGCAAGCCGGACCGCCTCTCCGGCGGCGAGCGCCAGCGCGTCGCCATCGGACGGGCGCTGCTCACCAGCCCCCGCATCCTGCTCATGGACGAACCCCTCTCCGCCCTCGACCTGGCGCGCAAACAGGAAATCCTGCCTTACCTGGAACGCCTGCACGGCGAGCTGGACATCCCCGTGCTCTACGTCAGCCACGCCCCGGATGAAGTGGCCCGGCTGGCGGACCACCTCGTCGCCCTGGACGGCGGACGCGCCGTGGCCCAAGGCCCCCTCTCGGAAACCCTGGCCCGCATCGACCTGCCCATCCGCCTGGGCGAAGACGCCGGCATCGTGCTCGACGCCCGGGTCATCGAACGCGACCCGGAATGGAACCTCGCCCGAGTCGAATTCCCCGGCGGCAGCGTCTGGGTGCGCGATGGCGGCCACCCCCTGGACGCCACCGTGCGCATCCGCATCCTCGCCCGCGACATCAGCCTGGCCCTCACTCCCCACCCCGGCAGCAGCATCCTCAACACCCTGCCCTGCGTGGTGGAGCAGATCGCCGACGACACCCACCCGGCCCTGGCCCTGGTCCGACTCAAGGCCGGCCCCTCCCCCCTGGTGGCGCGGGTAACCCGCCGCTCCGCCCACGCCCTGAACCTGCAACCCGGCCTGCTGCTCTACGCCCAGATCAAGGCCGTGGCGCTGGTGGGGTGATGGATGGCCGCCCTTTGGAGAATTGGTTTATCGCCAGCGTTGCTGGGGTCGAAGAATGGGGCGGGCCGTAGGTGGTTGAGGCTGGGGGGAAGTTGTATCGTCACGCGTGTGACGGCGAGTTGCGGAGGGTCTGTGAACTCATCGGGAGTCTTGAAATGCCGTCATACCGCGAAAGCGGGTATCCAGGTTGTGGATTCACTGGATTCCCGCCTTCGCGGGAACGACGGATCAGGGATTTTTGAAATGCCCGGTCAATTGGGTCGACGTCGAAAACAAGTGCGAATTCGACCCTCTATTGCCCACTCTCAAGGAGTAGGAACAAGTCATGGCTAATATGCTTACCATCGAATCCATTGAGCAGGCTGCACTTCAATTGCAACCTCAAGCGCGGGTGCAGCTGACACACTTCCTGGTTCAGAATCTCGCAACGCTTCCAGAAAAAGAATTTGCCGATTTATGGCTTGCGGAAGCGGAATGTCGTGATGCCGAGATGGAAAATGGACAAATAGAAGGCGTCCCCGGTGAGGAGGTATTTAGACGTATCCGAGCGCGCCTCGGAAAATGATGCTCCTTATGTCGTTCACCCAACGGCAGCAATCGAAATTGAAGATGCCGTGGCCTACTACGAATCACTTCAACCGGGCAAAGGACTGGAACTTGCAGAACAAATTGAAGCCGCCATCCAGCACATTCAAACATTTCCTGAATCTGCGCCAATCACCCGTGGGTCTGTTCGTTCAATCGTGGTACAGCCATCCAGTCGCTGGAGTTACACGCTGCACTATCGCGCCAAAACAACATACATCCGCATTCTTGCGTTCGCGCACCAGAAACGTCAGCCGTTCTATTGGTTTGGTCGCCGCTAACAAACAATATTTTGATTTTTAACAGGTGACAACATGGGCATTACTTACGCCGATATCAACGTCGAGAATCTCTTCAACAAAAGACGTCTGTCCGTTAAATCGCTGGTCGATTCCGGCTCGGTTTTCTTTACGCTGCCAGAGCACTTGGCGTTGCAACTTGGTTTTGACACCACGGAAGTCAGTACACGCGAAATCATTCTTGCCGACGGCACACGCAAGTCAGTGCCAATGATTGGACCACTGCGCATCCATTTCGCCGACCGTTACTGCGACCTGTCTGCGCTGGTTATGGGTGATGAACCACTATTCGGCGCGGTACCCATGGAAATGATGGATCTGGTACTGCACCCAGCAACACAAACGCTGACTGTCAATCCTGCCAGCCCTTATGTGCCGGTGGCGTTGGCCAAGTGAGGGGAAATAACGTGCGCTTGGCCCCTTGGGTAACCAGGCCGTGGCACTGCTGAGGTCGTGTTCAGAAGTGGTTTTGAACCACCACCTCGCTCATTTCCAGCGGGCCACTACGCGGGTAAGCCGGCGCCAAGGGTTTGCCGATGGCCACGAACAAAGCGATGACATGGTCTTCGGGCAGGTGGATGAGCTTACCCACGGCATCAAAATCGAAGCCATCCATCGGGCAGGTGTCATACCCCATTTCCTGCGCGGCCAGCATCAGCGTCTGCGCGGCGATACCGCAAGAGCGCATGGCTTCGTCGCGCTGCACCTGCTCGCGGCCCCGGTAATAGCCATCGATCGCGGGCAGGATGAAATCCTGTACAGGCTGCGCGGCCAGATGCCAGTAACGTTGCGGGTCTTTTTCCCAGGCCTTGAGGTCGGCGGTGAGGATAACGAGCAACGAAGCGTCGGTGACTTGCGCCTGGTTCCACGAAACCGCCCTGATCTGCTCGCGCAGGGCCGGGTCGCTCACCAGCACGAAACGCCAGTTCTGGATGTTGAAGGCCGTAGGCGACAGCATGGCCAACTGCATGAGACGGTCGGTTTCTTCCTGACTCAGGCGGTGTTCGGGGTCGAAGCTTTTGATGGCACGGCGGGCTTCAATGGCGAGACTGACTTGCATGGAATTTCCTTTCGTTCATGCATACCGGTTGGTATGTGTTTTGACAAAAAAACTCAGGGGGGGGTCAGCGAAACAACATACGCGCGCAACTGCGACATGCACGCGGAAAACGTCTTGATCGACTGCATGTTCTTGGCGATGCCAGTGCAACCTTCCCAAGCAGAAACGATAAACAGCGCGGCCGCGTGGCAATCGACATCGGTGCGCACCTCGCCCGCGCCCTGGGCGCGCAGCAGGGTGTCACGGATGGCGTCCTGCCATTCGCACAGCACACCATTCAGGGCAGCACGAAAATCTTCATCCACCGGGCTCATTTCCTGCATGAGGTTGTTGAGCGGGCAACCGAAGCGCAAGGCCTCTTCCGTGATGGCCAACTTGCTGTCGAGCAGGGCAAGCAGACCGGCAAGCGGTCGCTCTGCCATCCGCAACGGCAGAAACATGACGGTATTGAGGTAGCCGCGAATCACCTCTTCCACCACCGCCAGACCCAGGTCTTTCTTGCTGGGGAAATGGTGGTAGAGCGCCCCCTTGGTCAAACCGGTGTCGACCAGAATGCTGGCCACGCTGGCGGCCTGAAAACCGTGCCGGAGAATTTCGGCATAACCGGCTTCCAGAATGCGCTGGCGGGTGAGATCGGCTTGTCTGGCGGGTTCCATGGAGGCATTACATACCGACCGGTATGTATCGTCAAGGACGAGTTTTCCCCCGGGGGGGGGCGGCTCGGGCGATTTTCCCGAGACGGCGGCGCTGCTAACCCCGTGACCAGCGCAGAACCAAGTATCTGCCCCTCGCTGATCACGTTTCCTCCCCTTCCCGCCGAACCCGTCTCAGCACATCCGGCGAAATGCGATACCCCGATTTCCCCAGCGTTTCCACACTGATTTCGGCGCTTGCAATCAGCCCGCGCTGTTCTGCGATGTGCAACAGGCGGGCGATACCGATGAAAGCCACGCCCATTCTCGCCGCCTGTCTGCGGGCCAGGCGGTCATCCAGGATCAGCAAGGATTGAGGGTGGCCCAAGGCCAGGGCGATGGCCTGCTTTTCTCCTTCGCCCAGACTGCGCGGCAATTCCGGGAGTGGCAGGTCCGGGGACTCGATCCGCAGCAGGTTCGTCTGAATAGCCTGAGCGATCCGGCGGCTGTCGGCGGTGTCCTTGGCCATGCACTCGTCGAGAACGGCAGGGGGCGCAACCGCGCCGCCGAACAAGCCGGCCAAGACTTGGAGCGTATCCAGCCGCGCCAGCGCGATCAGCGGCCCGGCATCGGCTATGACGACGCGAGCCACGGGCCGAGGTCTCCTGTTTCCTGATCCAGTGTGTCATCCACCTTGACGATGTCGATACCGAGACTGTCGAGGTGCTGGATGAAGTCGGTCAGCGCCAGACCGCTCAAACGCGCCGCCGCGCCGAGCGACAACGCGCCATCCCGGTAGAGGGTCGCACCCAGGGCGGGGCGCAGCCCCTGGGTGGTATCGAGCAGGGATTTTTCCAGATGCAACAACACGGCATCGGGTTCGTCCCCCTTGAGGATCAGGACGGGCGCGTCCCTGGCCTGACGCAGGGCCAGGGAGGGGTTTTTTTTCAGATCACGGACATTGGTGGCGTACATGGTGTGTGGCCTCTTAAGTAGTCTCTGCAATGTAGTCTACGCAGTGTGCACGAGCAATTATTCTGTCGCGGGAGCGCAGCCCATCACCGTAGCCGTGCCTGAGCAGGTCTGGCGAAAGCCGGAGCCTCGTCTGTGCGGGTACAACTTCGTGGATGCCAGCATGACTACGCTTCAAACTTCATTTGGCTGAATCAATACGGTGCGCTGAAGCGTTACGATGCGACCGTTCAACTATTGGAGAACGTCCATGGATGCCGCCAGCCTCAGCCAGACCGATACTCAGCGTCTGAATCAACTTGCTGAGAAGATCGGAAGAACCCCCGCGGCCACCTTGTCGTTCGTGCTGCGAGACGGTTTTGACGAATGTGAAGCCAAGGCTGCCGCCGTGCTTCAAAGCCTTGCCGAAGCCAAGGCAGGGCAGCGGGAAGACACTGAAAAAGTAGAAGCCCAAGTTGCCGCTCTCGTTGCACGTCATGGCGAAAAGAAGAAAGCCGCATAGTTCCACCCCGACCTGGAGACGTGAATATCGGGGGGAAATCGACTACATCCGCCAGGACAGTCCCTCCGCCGCGCTCCTGGTCATGAACCGAATCCACGCTGCCATTCGCGAAGTTTGCTTGGAGCCGGGTATTGGAAGGCCCGGGCTTATCCCTGGAACACGGGAATACCCCATCCGAAAAACGCGCCTACTCCTGATCTACCTGGAAGACGCCGAGGAAATCGTCCTACTCAACTGCTGGCATACCAGCCGCCAGCGTTAAGCCACCTTCCCCCTTTGTAGCTCTTGCGACAATCTACCCCGCCTGCTTGTTGCATTCCCCGCCAGAAATCCCCGTTACTCACAACAAATCAACGTGTTAGGCATGGCACAAGGGTTGCACTGACTGGTTGGCCGGGGTGCGTCCCGGCCCCAAGGAACAGGAGCCATGCCCCCCTCCCCCTCTGCGGGATGCCGTTGTCATGCCTGAGCAGGGCCGGCGTTCCCATCTTCATCTGGTCGAGGCCGAGCCCGCGCGGGCGGACTGCGATCTCTGCCCGCACCGGGATTCCCTGCGCGCGGCGGGGCGCTGCGTGCCGGGGGACATCTGCCTGATTGCCCATAGCGGGCGTCAGATTGACCGCTTTCTGCGTCGCAACCCGGAGTTTGCCGAGGCCTGCCTGGACGATCCGTTCTGGGAGCGCCGCGCCATTGCCGCGCGCTATGCGCCGCTGGAGCGCATCTCGCCTCTGGCCCGCGATGCCGACGAGGTGGTGCGCCGCGCCGTGGCCATCCGCCTGCCCGCGAACGAACTGACCGCCCTGTGCCATGACCCGGATCGGGAGGTGCGCATCACCGTGGCTGCGCGCCTGCCGGTGGAGCACCTGGAACGCATGATGGGCGACGAGGATTACCTGGTGCGCCAGCATGTGGCGGAGCGCCTGCCTCATGGCCGCCTGCCGCGCATGGCGGAAGACCCGGATCGGGAGGTGCGCAAGGCGGTGGCGCGGCGGTTGCCGGCCTTCGCCCTGAAACGCATGGCTGCGGATGCCGAGGCGGAGGTGCGCCGCATCGTTGCCAGCCGCCTGTTGCCGGAAGACGCCGCCGCGCTGCTGGATGACCCGGACTGGCTGGTGCGTCTGGAAGCGGCCCGGAACGCCTCTCTGGAGGCCATCACCGTCTGCATCGACGACCCGGAACCGGACGTGCAGGCCCTGGTGCGGGCGCGTCTGGAGGATTTTCTCCATGAGGAATCACCGTAGGTGCGAATTCATTCGCACACCGTCCGTGCGAATGAATTCGCACCTACCAAGGAACCGCCATGAATAGTTGCGTCCCCGACCAACCCACCGTGCAACGGCTGATGGCCGAGATCGAGGCCAGCACGCCGCGTCCTCACCATGCCAGCCTGCTGGCGGTAACCGAGCGCCTGATTCCCGACTGCCCTTGCCGCTTCGCCCTCACCCGGGGCGGCTGGTATCGCAGCGGCGGCCTGGTGCGGCCCGACGGCGAGCGGGTGGCGGAACAGGTGGAGGCCTGGGTGGAGCAGGAGATGGCGGCCTGCGGCGATGACCTGGGGGAGTTTCTGGATCGCCACGGCGAGGGCGATCTGCTGGTGACGCGCCACACGGGCCGCACCCACTACTTCGTCGCTCCGTACGGGTCGGCTCCCGGCGAGTTCTTGCAGATGGAGGTGGAGGAGTTGCAGGAGGTGCTGGACCGCCGCCTGTGGAACCCCGATGCGCCCCCCGCCGACGCTCAGGAACTGCTCGACCCCATCGCCCCCGCCCAGGTGGCGCCCCAGCCCCTGGGGGCGTCCCGCTACCATTTCCGCCGCCTCTCCGACCTGCGCCAGGTCACGGCGCGCCTGCCCGCCCCGGTAGGGGGAATCGCCCCCTTGGTCCGGTTCATGCGCGAATGGAGCGCCAGCCGCGCCAGCGCCCACTTTTGCGAGCATTGGGTGGTGGGACTGCGGGAGCACCATGACCGCTACAACAACGTGGTGCTCACCGCCGCGCCGGTCTCGCGCCATGCGCGGGAACTCAAGCCCTTCCACTGGAACCATGCGCTGAGCGGCCTGGAGGCGGCCAACCAGTTGCAGGCCTTCGACCGCGCTGCGGGCTATCCCGGCGCGTGGTACTTCCATCTGGTGGCCGGCGGCCTCACCCCGCGCGACATGGCCTATGCCGTGATGCGGGATCTGGAGGCGGGCTTCGGCTACCTGGCGGATGCCGAAGCGGCCCTGTTGCAGGGCTGGCTACGGGCGCCTTACTCGGTGTAGCGCCGGCATCCCTGCCGGCTCTTTGCAACTTGCCGGCGGGGTTACCGGCGCTACACACCCCTTGTCGCAAACACCACAAGGCAGTCCTTCCCTCGTCATTCCCGCACACGCGGGAATCCAGCTCCCCCGTCTGATTTCCCTGCAAAAGCAAACAGTTACACAACTGGATTCCCGCTTTCGCGGGAATGACGGTCTCGATGGCACAGCGCTTGCAAAAGCCCAGGCACACCGTCCCGAAAGCGCCGCCATGCAAGCCAAACAGATCGCCGAACTGCTCAACGAACCGGCCTGCGCCCACAACGCCAAGTCCAAGTCCGGCTGCGCCCGGCCCAAGCCGGGGGCCACGGCGGGGGGCTGTTCCTTCGACGGCGCGCAGATCGCCCTGCTGCCCATCGCCGATGTCGCCCATATCGTGCACGGCCCCATCGCCTGCGCCGGTTCCAGTTGGGACAACCGGGGCACCCGCTCCAGCGGCCCCACCCTGTACAAGATCGGCATGACCACGGACCTGACCGAGCAGGACGTGATCATGGGCCGGGGCGAAAAACGCCTGTTCCACGCCATCAAACAGGCCATCGACAGCTACGCCCCCGCCGCCGTGTTCGTCTACAACACCTGCGTCCCGGCGCTGACCGGCGACGATGTGGACTCGGTATGCAAGGCCGCCGCCGAACGCTGGGGCACGCCGGTGGTGCCGGTGGACTGCGCCGGCTTCTACGGCACCAAGAACCTGGGCAACCGCATCGCCGGCGAGGCCATGTTCAAACACGTCATCGGTACGCGCGAGCCGGACCCCGTACCGCCCGAGGCCCAACGCCCCGGCATCACCGTGCATGACATCAACCTGATCGGCGAATACAACATCGCCGGCGAGTTCTGGCATGTGGCGCCCCTGCTCGACGAGCTGGGCCTGCGCATCCTGGGCTCCCTCTCCGGCGACGCCCGGTTTCATGAAGTGCAGACCATGCACCGCGCCGAGGTCAGCATGGTGGTGTGCGCCAAGGCGCTTCTGAACGTGGCGCGGCGGCTGGAGACCCAATTCAAAGTGCCCTTCTTCGAGGGCAGTTTCTACGGCGTGACCGACACCTCCCAGGCCTTGCGCGACTTCGCCCGGGTGATTGGCGACCCGGACTTGAGCGAACGCACCGAGGCCGTCATCGCCCGGGAAGAAGCCAAGATTCACTCTGCTCTGGAACCCTGGCGGCAGCGCCTGCGCGGCAAGCGGGTGCTGCTCTACACCGGCGGCGTGAAATCCTGGTCCATCGTCTCGGCGTTGCAGGACTTGGGGCTGGAAGTGGTGGCCACCGGCACCAACAAATCCACCGAAGAAGACAAGGCCCGCATCCGCGAAATCATGGGCGAGAACACCCGCATGATCACCGACGGCAGCCCCAAGGCCCTGCTGGGCGCGGTGAAGGAATACGGCGCCGACATCCTCATCGCCGGGGGCCGCAACATGTATACGGCGCTCAAGGCCCGCATCCCCTTCCTGGACATCAACCAGGAACGGGAATTCGGCTACGAGGGCTACACCGGCATGCAGGAACTGGCGCGACAACTGGCGCTGACCCTGCAAAGCCCGGTGTGGGAGGCGGTGCGGCGACCCGCGCCGTGGCAGACGGCGGGAAGGGCTCCCTCAGCACCGTAGGAGACGGTAAAAGGCAGCTACCCCAAGCGCCCCAGCATCACCCGCGCCGTCACGATATTGCACGGCCCAAAACGCCCCAGACCCAGTAGATCGCGCCGGTCCCCCGTCACCAGAAAATCCGCCTGCCCCGCTTGGGCGAGAGCCAGCAGATAGTTGTCGAACGGGTCAGGCGAGACGTCCACCCTGGGCAGCCTATCCACCCACACCGCCAATTCACGCATCTGATTCACCAGTTCTCCCGCCAAAGCAGGCCGCAACCGCTCCTTGATCTTGGGATAACGGCTCACCCGGCGGATTTCCTCGATCTGAAGTTCGGCGGTCAACAAGGTGAATCGCCCGCGCCGCCAGGCAACGAGCAGGTGCGCCGGGGTAGCGTTTTCCAGCAGCAGGGCGCTCACCAACACATTGCTGTCCAACACCAGACGCATGGCTCAGCCCTTGCCGGGGAGAAAGTCGTTCAGTTTGCCCTCGGCCAGCATCTCGGCGCGGATACCTTGCAGCGCCTCATCCAGCAGCGATTCGGCCTCCGCCTCCGCCAGATCGGCAAAGCCCAGGCGTGACTCCTGCACGGTCTGGTCAAACACCCGCCAGCGCACCGCCATTTCCACAAAATTGGACAGGTCGCCCTTTTTGAAGCCGGTGCGGGCCAAATAGGTCCGCACGGCAATATCGGTATCCCTGGAAATCGCCAGATTCCAACGGGTGGTTTCACGAACGGGTTGAGTCATTGTCCACTCACATGCAGATATACACACAAACACAAACTAGCATGGTATGGGGTGGCCGACAAGCCTGCCCCGCCCACTGCCCCGTCCCTTCCCAACCCAGCCGCCCCTGTAGAATCCGCCGCCTTACCCCAAGCCGGAAACCCCCATGAATCCCCCCCTTTCCGGCCTGCTGGCCTCTGCCCTGGACGCACGGGCCGAACTGCTCCCCCGCCTGCATGATGAAGACACCAACGCCTACCGCCTGTTTCACGGCAGCGTGGAAGGCGCGCCCGGCCTGACGGTGGACCGCTACGGCGACCTGCTGCTGGTGCAAAGCTTCCACCAGGCGCTTTCGCCGCAAGACCTGGACGCGCTGGAAGGTTTCTACGCCGCCGCCCTGCCCGGCCCGGTGTGCATCTACAACGACCGCAGCCAGCCCAACTCACGCATCCGCAACCCCCTGGACGACGCGAAAAAGGTCGCCGCCCACCTGCCGCGCGAGACCCGCGAGATGGGGGTGCGCTACCACATCCAGGCCCGTCACGAAGGGCAAGACCCCTGGCTGTTCCTCGACCTGCGCGCCGCGCGGCGGCGGGTGATGGCGGAGGCGGCGGGCAAGTCCGTGCTCAACCTGTTCGCCTACACCTGCGGCGTAGGCACGGCGGCGGGCAAGGCCGGGGCGCGCTTCGTGGTGAACGTGGACTTCGCCGAATCCAGCCTGCGCGTGGGCAAGGACAACGCCCGCCTGAATGAACTGCCCTACCGTCCCCGCTTCATCCAGAGCGACGCCTTCGCCGCCCTGCGCCAGTTTTCCGGCCAGGGGCAAGCGGAAGTGGTGCGGCGCAAGCGCATGCCGCCCTTCCCGAAGCTGGAAGCGCAGCAGTTCGACCTGGTCTTTCTCGACCCGCCGCGCTACGCCAAGAGCCCGTTCGGCGTGGTGGACCTGATCAACGACTACCCCGCCCTGTTCAAGCCCGCCCTGCTCTCCACGCTGGAAGGCGGCGCGCTGATCTGCACCAACAACGTGGCGGAAGTGAACCGGGACGCCTGGGCGGACCAGTTGCAGCGCAGCGCGGTAAAAGCGGGCCGCCCCATCCGCGCGCTGGAGTGGATCACCCCCGAGGCGGACTTCCCCAGCCCCGACGGCAACCCGCCGCTCAAGACCGTGCTGCTGCGGGTTTGAGCGACGCGCCATGAAGATCCCCAAACGCCTGCAACCCCTGCTGGAAGACGGCCTGATCGACGCCGTGCTGCGCCAACTCATGAGCGGCAAGGAGGCCATGGTGTTCGTGGTGCGCTGCGGCGAGGAAGTGCGCTGCGCCAAGGTCTACAAGGAAGCCAACAAGCGCGCCTTCCGTCAGAGCGTGGAGTACACGGAAAACCGCAAGGTGCGGAACAGCCGCCAGGCCCGCGCCATGGCCAAGGGCACCCGCTATGGCCGCGAGGCCCAGGAAGAGGCCTGGCAGAGCGCCGAGGTGGACGCCCTCTACCGCCTTGCCGCCGCCGGAGTGCGCGTACCCACGCCCTACAACTTCCATGCCGGCGTGCTGCTGATGGAACTGGTGACGGACGCAGACGGCAACGCCGCCCCGCGCCTGAACGACCAGGCCTACGCGCCGGAGGTGGCGCTGGAGCACTTCCACACCCTGCTGCGCGAGGTGGTGCGGATGCTGTGCGCCGGGGTGATCCACGGCGACCTGTCGGAATTCAACATCCTCATCGCCGCCGACGGCCCGGTCATCATCGACCTGCCCCAGGCGGTGGATGCCGCCGGCAACAACCACGCCCGCGTCCTGCTGGAGCGGGACGTGGACAACCTCACCCACTACTTCGGCCAGTACGCGCCGGAGCTGCTCAAGACCCGCTACGGCAAGGAGATCTGGGCCTTGTACGAACACGGCAGCCTGCACCCGGACACGCCCCTGACGGGCTATTTCCAGGAAAGTGACCGGCCTGTGGACCTGGAGGACGTCATGCGCGAGATCGACGACGCCCGCATCGAAGAACGGGAACGCCAGTTGCGCATGGAGTAAGGGGCCGGGTTTGTCGGGCATCCCCTCCCCCGCCCTCTCCTTGTCGCCTTTGCGACAACCCTACGGCATCACAACTCAATGAATTAGCAAGAGTTTTCCCATGGCACAGGGCTTGCGATGAAGCACTCATCCTTCCTCCAAGCCCTCCCCCACGCCCATGGCCGAGATCCTCAAACGCAGCAAGGCGCTAGCCGTCAACCCGCTGAAAGTCAGTCAGCCGGTGGGCGCATCCCTGGCCTTTCTCGGGGTGAACCGGGCCGTGCCCATGCTGCACGGCTCCCAGGGCTGCACCGCCTTCGGCAAGGTGTTCTTCGTGCGCCACTTCCGCGAGCCCATCCCCTTGCAGACCACCGCCATGGACCAGGTGGCCACGGTGATGAACGCAGACGAAAACGTGGTGCTGGGCCTCGCCACCCTGGCGGAAAAGGCCAAACCCGCCTTGATCGGCCTGCCCACCACGGGCCTGTCGGAAACCCAGGGCACGGACATCCACGGCGTGGTGAAGCAGTTCCGCCTGGAACACCCCGAGTTCGACAGCGTGCCGGTGGTCCCGGTGAACACGCCGGACTTCACCGGCTGCCTGGAATCCGGCTACGCCCTGGCGGTGAAGGCCATGGTGGACGTGCTGGTCCCGGCCAGCGCCCACGCGGGCCGGCGCAAAAAGCAGGTCAACGTACTGGCGGGCTCCCACCTCACCCCCGGCGACCTGGAACACGTCAAGGAACTGGTTGAGGCCTTCGGCCTGCGCCCGGTGGTGTTCCCGGATCTGTCCGATTCCCTGGACGGTCACCTCACGGACCAGGAATCCAGCCCGGTGACGGTGGGCGGCACGCCGGTTTCCGAGATCACCGCCCTGGGCGAAGCCGCCGCCACCCTGGTGCTGGGCGCATCCCTGACCCCCGCCGCCGACCTGTTGAAGGAACGCACCGCCGTACCGGACTACCGTTTCGACACCCTCATGGGCCTGGAGGCGGTGGACGGCTTTGTCGCCGCCCTGGCGCAAATCAGCGGCCAGCCCGTGCCGGAAAAGATCGAACGCCAGCGCGCCCAGTTGCAGGACGCCATGGTGGACACCCATTTCATGCTCGGCTTCGCGCGCGTCGCCATCGCCGCCGACCCGGACCTGCTCTACAGCCTGGCCCGGTTGGTGACGGACATGGGCTGCGAAGTCACCGCCGCCGTGGCCCCGGCGCGGGCCGCCATCCTGGACCGCGTCCCCGCCGCCCAGGTGCAACTGGGCGACCTGGAAGACATGGAACGCGCCGCGCGCGAACACGGCGTCGATCTCGTCCTCAGCAACTCCCACGCCGTGGACGCTGCCCGCCGCCTGGGCGCGCCCCTGCTGCGCGCCGGTTTTCCGCAATACGACCTGATCGGCGGCTACCAGAAGCTGTGGGCGGGCTATCGCGGCACACGCCAGACCTTGTTCGACCTGGCCAATCTGGCGGTGGAACACGGACATCACGACGTTGAGCCGTATCGATCCATCTATTCCACCCGGCCTGAGGATCGTGGCTTCCCCCTTTCCCAAAGGGGGAATGAGGGGGATTTGACGGTGGCGGCCAAGGCGGAGGATTCAGGAATCCCCCCCAGCCCCCCTTTGATAAAGGGGGGAGCAAACAGCCATGCGCCATCTGAAACTCGTCCACTCCACTGAAGAGGCCGCCGCCATGAGCGTGAAGATCGCCTTTGCCAGCTCCGACCGCCGCGCGGTGGACCAGCACTTCGGCGCCGCCGAAGCCTTCTGCATCTACACCCTGGCGGAGGACGACGCGCGCCTGGTGGAGGTGGCTGAATTTCACGACAGCGACACGGCCATGGACGGCCACGAAGGCAAGCTGGCAAGCAAGATCGCCCTGCTGGAAGGCTGCGCCGCGGTGTACTGCAACGCCGTGGGGGCCTCCGCCATCAAGCAGTTGCTGGCCGCCGGCATTCAACCCATGAAGACGCCCGAAGGCGCGTTGGTGGAAGAACTGCTCTGCGGCCTCAACCAAAGCCTGAAAAAAGAGCCTCCCGCCTGGCTGGCCAAGCATCTCCAGCCCAAGGACGGCGACCGCTTCGCCGCCATGGAAGCCGAGGGGTGGTCGGAATGAGACGGGGGTTGTGTGCGAATGAATTCGCACCTACAGACAGCGCCTCCACTCCCGTGTGTGCGAATGAATTCGCACCTACAGGCAGCGCCTCCCCCTTCGTAGGTGCGAATTCATTCGCACACCCCACCCCGAACAACGCCTCCCCCTTCGTAGGTGCGAATTCATTCGCACACCCCACCCCAAACAACGCCTCCCCCCCCGTAGGTGCGAATTCATTCGCACACCCCACCCCAAACAACACCTCACCCCCCGTAGGTGCGAATTCATTCGCACACCCCACCCCATGAGCATCGAAACCCGCGTCCGCGTCGTCTCCGCCCAGGCCGGCGTGGTGTGGGTGACGCCCGCTGAATCCTCCGGCTGCGGCGCCTGCCAGGCCCAATCCGCCTGCGGCATCTCCGGCCTGGGCAAATACCTCTCGCGCCGCCGCCCGGACCTGCCCCTTGCCCACTGCGACGCCCAGGCGGGCGACGAACTGCTGGTGCGCATCGACGAATCCGACCTGCTGCGCGCCGGCCTCTACGCCTACCTGTTGCCCGCCGTTCTGGGCGTGTCCGCCGCCGCCGCGGCGGACGCCGGCGGCGCAGGCGATGCAGCAGCGGCGGCCATCGCCTTCTGCGGCGTTCTCGCCGGCCTGCTGGCGGCGCGCTTGTTCGCCCCGACCCCTCGCATTCAAACCTTTTCCCCATCCACCCCCAGGAGAACCCCATGACCGAAACCCTCGAACGCGACCCCATCATGGAGACCGACTTCATCAAGGAGATGGTCAAGCAGATGCGCGCGCTGGACAGCTACGGCAGTTACGACGGCTGGACCCCGGAACGCATCATCGCCCCCTACATCGTCACCAAGGAGCAGCGCCGCCAGATCCCGGTGATCGGCGACCCGGACGAGGAAACCCTGTCCCGCGTGAAGGCCTTCTACAACGGCATCGCCGTGCTGATCGAGAAGGAATGCGGCCTCATGGCCGTGCCCATGGTCAACATCACCCACGAAGGCTTTGGCCGCGCCCTCATCACCGTGGGCAAGCTGGTGGTGATGGACCGCACCGTGCGCGACATCCACCGCTACGGCTACGACAGCTTCTCCAAGATGAAGGACGAGGCGGACAAGTACCTCTCCGTAGCCCTGGAGATCGTCGGCAAGTACCCGGAAGTGGCGGGTCTCTAAGCCCCTCCCCCTTGAGGGGGGAGGGGTTGGGGAGAGGGTGAGGCGAGCGCAGCTCGCCGGCCTTTCCCCAACCACACCCTCTCCCTGCCCTCTCCCCTCAAGGGAGAGGGTTCTAGATAGGTGATGACATGACTGACGACGAACTGAAAGACCTCGACCGCGAGGTGAAGAAGCTCAAGCGCATCTCCAGCGAATGGGCCTCGCAACTGCATGATCTGGTGGAGGACAAGCTCCCCGCCGGCTACCTGGAGATTCCGGGCATCGCCCAATCCACCTTTGACGCCTGCAAGGCCTGGGCCGATGCCTACGCCCGCCTGCAAGCCGCCCAGAAAGAGACCGCATGATGGACGCCTATACCGCCCTGACCCGTGGGGGCCGCAGCTACACCCCCACCTTCATCACCGACCTCAACCAGAAGACCTGCATCGGCTGCGGGCGCTGCTACAAGGTCTGCCCGCGCGACGTATTCGAGCTGGTGGATCGCGAGGAGGACGAGATGGACGAAGACCTGGACGACGACCAGATGAGCGTCATGTTCCTGAAGGACGCGCAGGACTGCATCGGTTGCGGCTCCTGCGCCCGGGTCTGCCCCAAGCAGTGCCACACCCACCAGGCCCTGCCTGTTTCCGCCTGAGGTCGCGCCATGCCCCGCCCGCCCAAACACGTCTTCATCTGCGCCCAGGCGCGTCCCCCCGGCCACCCGCGCGGTTCCTGCGCCGAAAAGGGCTGCCGCGATGTCCTGGACGAATTCCTGTATCAGTTTCAGCAACGCCAATGCTTCGACAAGGTGGCCATCACCCAGACCGGCTGTCTCGGCCCGTGCAGCATCGGGACCAACGTGCTGGTCTACCCCGAAGGCGTGATGTACAGCGCCGTCAGCAAGGAAGATGTGAACGCGATCTTCGATGAACACCTGCTGGGCGGCGTGCCGGTGGAGCGCCTGAAGGCCCCCGCCGAATTCTGGTAACGCGGACCATGGCCGCGCTGCCCGACGATCTGCTGGAGCTGGGCGTCAAGCTCTGCGCCGTACTCAGCGAGGAGGCGCACCGCTACCTGGCGGACGCCGCCCCGGAGATTCGTCTGCAGGACGCCGACTTCACCCAGGTCATTGACCCCGCCAACGGCCTGCCCGGCTACGAAGGGGTCTGGCGCGACGCCCGCGCCCAGAAGTGCGGCAGCCTCACCCTCAACAGCGACGGCAGTTATTACGGCGAGTTCGACATCCTGACGCTGCACCCGCGCAAGCCGCTCTGGTTCATCGAATCCGTCACCGTCTGGGGCCGGGATGGTCTGGTCAAGGCGGAACCGCGCCTGCTGGCGGCGGTATGAGCCCGGAGGCCGCCCCCTTCCCTGTCCGCCTGCGCCTGCTCCTGGCGCACAAGCAGAAGACCAGCGCGCGGGTGCGTTTCCTGCGCTTTCCCCACGGGCTCACCGCCTTTGAGGCGCTGCCGCCGCTATCGGCGGTGCTGGAAGACGCACCGGAAAGCCGGGTGGAACCCCACCCCAACCTGTACCTGCGCGGCGCGGAAGCGCGCCTGGGCCTGGCAACCGGCAGTCTGGCCCTGGAGGCGGAATTCAGCGCCCAGGTGGATACGCCCGACGGCCCCATCCAGGTGCGTCTCGCCACCTTCACCGACATCGACCCGCCGTTTGAGGCCGCCGCAAGCCTGGGGGGCCGCTTCATCGCCATCACCGAAGCGCGCGGCTGCGCCCCGGCGGAACTGGACCTCCTGCGCCAGGCCTACACCGTGCTGATGGGCTAGGAGCCTGTCCCGGGGACGCCGCCAAAACCCCGTTTCACCCCCCTCCGGATCAAGGCTACAGTGGCAGTAGAAGCCGGAGGTTCCCCATGCCGATTGCCCGTTCCCCCGCCGTAGCCGGCGCGTTCTATCCCGCGGACCCCGCCGCCTTGCGCCGCGCCGTACATGGATTTCTGGCAACCGCCCGCCCCCCGGTCCTGCCGCGCCCCAAGGCCCTGATGGCCCCCCACGCCGGTTATGTCTACTCCGGCCCGGTGGCCGCCAGCGCCTACGCCCTGCTCACCCCGTTGCGGGGCGTGATCCGCCGCGTGGTCCTGCTCGGGCCGGTGCATCGGGTCTGGACCCCCGGCCTCGCCCTGCCCGACGCAGACGCCTTCGACACCCCGCTGGGACGCATTCCCCTCGACCGGGAGGCGATGGACGGCCTGGCCGATCTGCCCCAGGTCCGGGTCCATGCCGAGGCCCATGCCCAGGAGCACTCGCTGGAGGTGCATCTCCCCTTTCTGCAGGAATCGCTGGAAGCCTTCACCCTGATCCCCCTGGCGGTGGGCGGCGCAACGCCGGAGGCGGTGGCCGAGGTGCTGGACCGGCTCTGGGGCGGCGACGAAACCCTGATCGTGGTGAGTTCGGACCTCTCCCACTTTCTCGACTATGCCGCCGCGCAGCAGCGGGACGACGCCACGGTGCGCCACATCCTGCATCAGGACGCCTGGCTGGAAGGGGACCAGGCCTGCGGCTGCCACCCGCTCAACGGCCTGCTGCTGACGGCCCGGCGCAGGGGCTTGCAGACGCACCTGCTGGACCTGCGCAACTCCGGCGACACCGCCGGCGAGCGCGCGCGGGTGGTGGGATACGCCAGCATCGCCTTCACCGAACCGGGGCGCGGCGACCTGCTTCTGCGCCGCGCCCGCGCCGCCATCGCGCAGGCGCTGGGCCGGCAGGCCGACCCGTCCCCCTGCCCGGAGTGGATGCGCCAGCCTGCCGCGTGCTTCGTCACCCTCACCCTGCAAGGGCGCCTGCGCGGCTGCATCGGCAGCCTCCAGGCGCACCGGGCGCTGAACGCGGACCTGGAGGCCAACGCGCGCGCCGCCGCCTTCAACGACCCGCGCTTCCCGCCCCTGACGGCGGAGGAACTGGGTCAGATTCGGGTCGAGGTCTCCCTCCTCACCGCGCCGGAGCCGATGCGATTCAGCAACGAGGCGGACGCCCTGGCGCAACTGCGCCCAGGCGTGGACGGGGTGATCCTGGAGCACGGCTGGCATCGCGCCACCTTCCTGCCGCAGGTCTGGGAACAACTGCCCGACCCGGTCGAGTTCATGGCGCATCTCAAGCAGAAGGCCGGCCTGGAGGCGGATTTCTGGGCGCCGGAAATACGCCTGTCGCGCTATCAGGTGGAGAAATTCCGTGAGGAGTGAAACCGCCCACCCCGCCCGCTGGTGGCACGCTCTGGACGAGGACCGCATCCAGTGCGACCTGTGCCCGCGCGACTGCACCCTGAAGGAAGGCCAGCGCGGGCTGTGCTATGTGCGCAAGGCGGAAGGCGGGCGCATGACGCTCACCACCTATGGCCGCAGCTCCGGCTTCTGCGTGGACCCCATCGAGAAAAAACCGCTGAATCACTTCTACCCCGGCACTTCGGTGTTCTCGTTCGGCACTGCGGGCTGCAACCTGGCGTGCAAGTTCTGCCAGAACTGGGACATCTCCAAATCGCGCGACGCCGACACCCTGGCGGACGCCGCCAGCCCGGAGGAGATCGCCGCCGCCGCCCACAGGCTGGGCTGCAAGAGCGTGGCCTTCACCTACAACGACCCGGTGATCTTTGCCGAGTACGCCATGGACGTCGCCGCCGCCTGCCATCGTCTGGACATGCAGACCGTGGCCGTCACCGCCGGCTACATCCACCCGCAACCCGCCGTGGAATTCTTTGCCTCCATGGACGCCGCCAATGTGGACCTGAAGGGGTTCACCGAGGCGTTCTACGTCCGGCACTGCGGCGCGCATCTGCAACCCGTGCTCGACACCCTGAAATACCTGGTGCGCGAGACGCAGGTCTGGACCGAGATCACCACCCTGCTCATCCCCACGCTCAACGATTCAGACGAGGAAGTGCGCGCCCTGGCGCAATGGATCGCGCGCGAACTGGGGCCGGACGTACCGCTCCACTTCACCGCCTTCCACCCCGACTACCGCATGAAGGAACTGCCGCCGACGCCGACGCAAACCCTGACCCGCGCGCGACGCATCGCACGCGAGGAAGGATTGCACTACGTCTACACGGGGAATGTGCACGACCGGGATGGCGGCACGACGCACTGCCCAGGCTGCCAGGCCGCGCTGGTGGTGCGCGACTGGTACGAGATTTCAACCTGCGCCATCACGCCGGAGGGCCGCTGCCCAAACTGCGGCGCAGCCATCGCAGGGCGCTATCAGGTCTTCGGCGCGCCATTCGGCGCCCGGCGCATAGTGGTGAGCCTGCATCGGTAATCCCCCCGGATTCCGGCCTGCGGCCTGCATCCGGGCTACGGGTTCCCTCTGCAAACTCAGGTGGGTAGCCCGGATGCAGCGCAGCGGAATCCGGGGCTTTATGGTTTGACCCCCGCCCCATCAAAGAAAAAGCCGACACAAAGTCGGCTTTTTCGCTTCATGACAACCTTCCCAATCCTTACCAGCCCCAGCCGTTACCGCCGCCGGAGCGTCCGCCGCCGCCACCGGGCTTCTCGCCGCGCGGCTTGCCTGCACCCTGAGGAGCGGCGCTACGGGGAGCGGAACTGCGCGGTGCACCGGAACCGGCGCTGGAACGCACACCTACATCCTTGCGCGGGGCATGGCCCCAGGCCTTCTTGCCGGCGTTGTCCTTCCACGTGGGCTTGGATTTCCAGGCGTCGGCGCCGGGCTGGCTGTCATCGTGCTTGTGCACCGGGTCCGCCGGGGCGGAATGACCCACGTCCTGCGCCGCCTCGCGGGGCTTGAAACCGCCGCCGAAACCGCCGGGCTTGGCCGGACGATCCCGGTTCCAGTCACGGCCCTGACTCTGGCCGGGCTTGAAATCCCGCTTCTGGCCGTAACCGGAGCGGGGCTTGGCCTTGTCGGCGTCAAAACGGGAGCGCTCCTTCGGCTCCAGGCCGGGGATCACGTCCACACGCGGCTTGTTGCCGGTGAAGCGCTCGATGTCCCGCAGCAGATGGCGTTCACGCCAGTTGAGCAGGCTGACCGCGATGCCGGAACGCCCGGCGCGACCGGTGCGGCCAATGCGGTGCACATAGTCTTCGGCCTGATGCGGGGCGTCGAAGTTGATCACATGGCTGATGCCCACCACGTCGATGCCGCGCGCGGCCACGTCGGTGGCCACCAGGACGCGGGTGGCGCCGTCGCGCAGGCGTTGCAGGGTGCGGTTGCGCTTGTGCTGGGGCATGTCGCCATGCAGGGCGGCGGCGGCGAAGCCTTGCTCCAGCAGGGTCTCGGACAGCTCCTCGGCGGCGCGTTTGGTGGAGGTGAACACCACCGCCTGGGTCAGTTCCGTATCCCGCAGCAGCACCTCCAGCAGGCGGTGCTTGTGGGCCAGATCGTCGGCCATGAGGATGCGCTGGTCGATGTCGGCCTTGTTTTCGGCGCTGCCGGCGATCTCGATGCGCTGCGCGTCACGCGTCATCGACTGCGCCAGCTTGCCCACCACGCCGTCCAGGGTGGCGGAGAACAGCAGGGTCTGGCGCGTGGCCGGGGTGGCTGAAACGATGTGTTCGATGTCCTCGATGAAGCCCATGTCGAGCATGCGGTCGGCCTCGTCCAGCACCAGGGTCTCCAGGCGCGAGAAGTCGATGCGGCCCCGTTCCATGTGGTCCATCAGGCGACCGGGGGTGGCGATCATCACCTCCGGGTTGGCCTTGAGCGCCTGAAACTGGGGGCCGAACGGCGCGCCGCCGACCAGGCACACGGTCTTCAGACGGCGCAGGCCCTTGCCGTAGGTCACGGCCTGCTTCTGCACCTGGAGCGCGAGTTCGCGCGTGGGGCACAGCACCAGCAGGCGCGGGCCGTTGCCCGGCACGGGCGAAGGCTCGTTCATGCGGTGCAGCGAGGGCAGCAGGAAGGCGGCGGTCTTGCCGCTGCCGGTGTGGGACGAAACCAGCAGGTCTTTCCCCTCCAGCGCGGCGGGGATGGCCTCGGTCTGCACCGAGGTCGGGGTGGTGTAGCCGGTGTCTTCAATGGTTTTGGTAACGCAGGGGTGCAACCCCAGGGCGGCGAAGGGCATGGAAATACCTTTACAACGGGCGTCCCGAAACGGGCACGCGCCTGAACGGCGCGCCTCATGGCGCACCAAAATGCTTGCGGGAAACCAGTGGGAGCGGAGCAGGAGGCGCAGGGCCGATAACCGTCGGCCAAGGCGGGGTGAATCCCGCCTGACATCCTTGCCAGTCCGCGCATCCTGACCGAAAGCGCTCTAGACATCGGCGCCAACCGAGTGCCGAGCGCCCGGAATGAACCGGGAGAAATTTCAGCGGGGGTCGGGGACGATGGGGCTGTGAAAACAGTCCCGGAGAAGACGGTTCCAGACGGAGCCGGAACCGGAAAACTCACTACTGCAATGCACAACTGGCGCGCATTCTACGGGGCAAGAGACTGATTCCCAAGCGTTTTTTTCAGAAATGCGGGATGGATGCAGGCAGGCAGCGCCGGTTTCACCCCCCCTGACTGCCCGCCCGAACATGAAACGCATACGGCAGGAGCCCGGCTTTGCCGGGCGATGCGTCTACTCCGCGCGGGGGTGGATCGCCCGGCAAAGCCGGACTCCTACGGGGCGTGTCCGACGTTTTATCCGCGCCGGGGTTTCTCCCCTCCCCCGCCGGGAGAGGGGAGAAACCTCGGTGCTATAACCTCAAGTATTCAGTGGGCAAGCCGATACCAACATCCAACAAGGAGGTTCTCTCTAAACCATGCAGCAGGCAGTGCGTCCCACCCTTCTCATCGTTGACGACTCCCCGGAAAACCTTACCGTTCTGAGCGAGCTGTTGCAGCCCTTGTACCGCGTCTGCGCGGCGACCTCCGGGGAGAAGGCGTTGCGCCTCGCGCACGCTGAGCCCCAACCGGATCTGGTGCTGCTGGACGTGATGATGCCGGGGATGGATGGCTACGAGGCCTTCAGCCGCCTGCGCGCCGATCCGGCCACGCGCCACATCCCTGTCATCTTCGTCACCGCCATGGACAGCACGGCGGCGGAGATGCACGGGCTGGACCTGGGTGCGGTGGACTACATCACCAAGCCCATCGTGCCGCCCCTGGTGCTGGCGCGGGTGCGCACCCAGCTCGAACTCAAGCGGGCGCGGGACGAACTGCGCGGCAAGAACGCCTGGCTGGAGGCCGAAGTGGCGCGGCGCATGGAAGACAACGACCTCACCCAACTGGTGAGCATCCGCGCCCTGGCCCACCTGGCGGAGACGCGCGATCCGGAGACCGGCAACCACATCCTGCGCACCCAGGGCTATGTGCGTCTGCTGGCCCAGCTCTTGCGGGAGCGCCCGCGCTTCAAATCCCTCATCAACGACCGCTTCATCGACCTGCTCACCCGTTCCGCCCCCCTGCACGACATCGGCAAGGTGGGCATCCCCGACGCCATCCTGCAAAAGCCGGGCAAGCTCACGCCGGAGGAATGGGAAATCATGAAGACCCATGCCCAACTGGGCGCAGTGGCCATCGAGCAGGCCGAGCGGGACGCCGAAAAAACCGTGGAATTCCTGGCCCTGGCCAAGGAGATTGCCCACTGGCACCACGAACGCTGGGACGGCAGCGGCTACCCGGATGGCCTCAAGGGCGATGTCATCCCTCTGTCCGCCCGCATCATGGCCGTGGCCGATGTGTTCGACGCCCTGATCTCGGCGCGGGTCTACAAACCGGCCATGTCCTATGAGCAGGCCAGGACCATCATCGCCGATGGCTGCGGCGGCCACTTCGACCCGGACCTGGTGGACGCCTTCCTGACCCGGTTTGACGACTTCACCGCCATCTCCGACCACTATCGGGATAGCACCTGACCAGGACCAGCCCGTGCAACCGCTCCCCGAACTCCAAGCCCGAACGCACGCCATCCACCCGGCCATCCCGCTCTACGCCGTGTTCGCGTCGCTCTGGATACTGCTTTCGGACCAGGTGGTGGAAGGGCTGTTCACGGACCCTTCCCAGATCATTCTGGCCAGCACCCTGAAGGGCTGGCTGTTCGTGGGCGTCACCACCCTGCTGCTCTATGCCCTCCTCCGGCGGGGCATGGAAGGGACGCCGACCGCCCTGCCCCGCAGCGGCTGGCAGGGTTGGCCCTTTCTGCTTCTGGCCCTGGCCATCATCGCCGTCACCGGTTTCGGCATTGCCCACATCATGGCGCACCAGCGAGACATGGAGGTCGCCCGCTTGCAGGCTGTGGTTGACCTGCGAACGCGCCAGATCACCGACTGGCTGAGAGAACGCCAGGCCGATGCGGAGTTCGTCCAGTCCAGCGGGCTCCTGGCCGAGCAATATCGGCTCTGGCAGAAACAGGGCGACGCCCGCGCCAGAGATCGCCTGATGGCGCGCCTGGAGCAACTGCTCAAGAGCCACCAGTACCACGCCATCACGGTGCTGGACCCGCACGGACGCCGCCTCTGGGGCTCGCTCCATGCCCCGCACGAGCCCGCGCCCGAGCTCCTGGCCGCAGCCGCGCAGGCCTCGCGCGAACGCAGCCCCCGCCGCGTCGGCCCCTACCGGGGCGAGGCAGACCCTCTACGCCTGGACTTCCTCGCCCCGCTGACGGCCCTTCCCGGCCCGGCGCCGGTGATCGTTCTCCATGTAGACCCCGCCGCCTGGCTGTTTCCTGTTTTGCACTCCTGGCCCGTACCCAGCGCCAGCGGCGAGAGCGTGCTGTTCCGGCGCGACGGCAGCGACGTCCTGTTCCTGAACGAGCTTCGGCATCGCCGCAACACCGCACTGCGGCAGCGCTTATCGATCCGGCGCGTGGAAACCCTGGCCGTCCGCATCCTGCTGGGCAAGGCGCGTCCGGGCGAGGTTCTTACCGGCCAGGACTACCGGGGCCTCGCGGTCATGGGGATGGCGCACGCCATTCCCGGAACCGACTGGTATCTGCTGGCCAAACTGGATCAATCGGAGGTGTACAGGGAGGCGCGCAAGGACGCGGTCTGGATCGCTCTGGCGGGTCTGCTGGCGCTGTTCGTAACCGGTGCGGGCATGGCCCTGATGCGCCAACGCCAGCAACTGGCCCTGGCCGAAGGGGTGCGCGAATCGCAGGAGGAACGCATGAACGCCCTGCGGCTGCTGCACCAGCAGACCGAAGAACTGCATCAGCGCAACGAAGAACTGGAACGCTTCAACCGCGCCATGGTGGGCCGCGAACTGGACATGATCGCCCTCAAACGGCAGGCCAACGCCCTCTCCCATCGCCTGGGCGAAGCGCCCCTCTACCCGCTGGCCTTTCTGGAAGGGCAAGGGCCGGACGCGCCATGAACCCGCGCCTGCTCCTCGCCCTGTTACTGCCCCTGTTCGCCTGCGGCCTGCAATGGCTGCTGTGGGAACACCTCCAGCCGTATGTCTGGCTCCTGCTGCTACCCGCCGCCTTCGGCAGCGCCTGGCTGGACGGGCTGCGCGGCGGGCTGGCCGGAAGCCTGATCGGCGCGGCGCTGGCCTGGTACTTCTTTGTCCCGCCGGTCTACTCCTTCCGTCTGGAACGCTTCAATGACGGCCTCTCCATCGTCCTCTTTGTCGGCCTGGGCGGGCTGTTCGCCTGGTTCCAGGAACAACTACGCCGCGCCCGGCAGCGTATCGAGATCCGCTACGACGCCACCTTCGAGCAGGCGGCGGTAGGCCTCGCCCTGGTGGCGCCGGATGGCCACTGGTTGCGCGTCAACCGCAAGCTGTGCGCCATCGTCGGCTACGCGCCGGAAGAGCTGCTGGGCAAGACCTTTCAGGACATCACCCACCCGGACGATCTCAACACCGACCTGGAATTCGTGCGCCGCATGTTGGCGCGAGAGCTGTCCACCTATTCCATGGAAAAACGCTATCGGCGCAAGGACGGCGCGGAGGTCTGGATCAACCTCACCGTCGCCCTGGTATGGAGCGCGGACGGCGCGCCGGACTATTTCATCTCGGTGGTGGAAGACATCCAGGCGCGCAAACAGGTTGAAGGCGCGTTGCGCACCAGCGAACGCTCCTACCGCACCCTGTTCGACAGCATGATGAACGGCTTCGCCCATTGCCGGATGCTGTACGAGGACGGCGTCGCCAGCGATTTCATCTATCTCGCGGTCAACCCCGCCTTCACCGAGCTGACCGGCCTGCGCGACGTGACGGGACGCCGGGTCAGCGAAGTCATCCCCGGCCTGCGCGCGTCCAACCCGGAGATGATCGAAATCTACGGACGGGTGGCGCGGGGCGGCGGGCCGGAGCGCTTCGAGGCCTTTGTCGAGGCGCTGGGCATGTGGTTCTCGGTCGCGGTGCACAGCCCGCAGCCGGACCATTTTGTCGCCGTGTTCGACGTAATCACCGAACGCAAACGGGCCGAGACGGAACTCCAGCGCCGCAATCAGGAACTGGAGCGTTTCGACGCGGCCTCGGTGGGGCGGGAACTGCAAATGATCGAGTTGAAGGGCGAGATCAATGAACTCGCCCGGCAACTGGGCCGGACGCCGCCCTACGACCTCGGTTTCGTGACGGCGCAGGAGGCGCAATGAACACCTCCCGCGCCGCCGGAATTCCGCTCAAACGATTCCTCGCGCGGCTGATCTGGTTGTGCATGCTGCCCCTGCTGCTGCTGGCGCTCTGGCTGGCCGCAGACCACCTGGACACGATTCAGAGCCAGCGCGACCAGGCCGCGGCCCACCTGGCGCGCAACTTCGCCACCGCCATCGACAGGCATCTGGACGCGCGCATCCAGGCCCTGCGCATGCTTGCGAACTCCCCCCTGCTGGACGACCGGGCGCGCTGGCGCGACCTCTACGGCGAGGCCCAGGGCTTCCGCGAAGGGTTCGGCAGCCATGTCGTGCTGGCCGACACGGGCGAACCCATGCGCATGCTGTTCAACACCCGTCTGCCCTACGGCGCGCCCCTGCCGCCGCTGCCGCGCCCCAAGGGGTACGCCGCCGCCCCCGCCGCCGTGGCGAGCCTGAAGCCTGCGGTGGGCGACAGCTTCATCGGGCCGGTGGCAAAAGAACCCCTGGTGGCCATTGCCGTACCGGCCCTGCGCCAGGGTCGGGCCGCCTTTGTCCTGCTTGCCACCATCGAGGCGCGCCAGTTCCAGGCCCGGCTGGATCAGCTCGCCCTGCCCCCCGGCTGGGCCGTCACCTTGCGCGACGGGCGCGGCGACGTCATTGCCCGCCGCACGCCGGCGGGTTTCGATCCGGCGCGGGACGTGGCCCCCTCCGGGCGCATCGTCGTTTCCCTGGCGCATTCCGCCTGGACGGTGGCGCTGGAGATTCCCCGTGCGGTGCAACGCGAAACCCTGCTCACCACCGGCATGATCCTGGGCGTGGGTCTGCTGGCGGCCACCCTGGCCGGGGCGCTGGGCGGACTGGCGGCCAGCCGCCGGCTCGGGCGCGCGGTCACGGCGCTGACGGAGACGCCCGCCGCCGGCGCACGCGTCGTCAAGATCGCCGAGATCAGCGCCGCCCATCAGCGTCTGGAGGCCCAATCCACGGAATTGCGCCACAGCGAAGAACGCTTCCGCCGACTGTTCCAGGACGCGCCCATGCCCCTCTGTTTCGTGGACCGGGAAGGGACGCTGGCAGACCGCAACGCGCGCTTCATCCAGACCTTCGGCTACGAGCGGGAAGACACGCCCACCCTGAACGAGTGGTGGCGACATGCCTATCCCGACCCGGAATACCGCGCCTGGGTGCAGGAAACCTGGAACGCGGCAGTGGTGCGCGCAGCGGCGACGGGCGCGGACATCGACCCCATCGAATACACCGTCACCTGCAAGGACGGCAGCGAACGCACCATGCTGATCTCCGGCATCCTGCTGGGCGAAGACCTTCTCGCCACGTTCCACGACGTGACCGAACGCCGCCAGGCCGAGAGCCGCCTTCAGCTCTGGGCGGCGGCCTTTGAACACGCGCAGCTGGGCCTCGCCATCGCCAACGCGCGCAACAACACCTTCGTCGCGGTCAATCCGGCCTTCGCCCGGGAGCGGGGCTACGAGCCCGCGGCGATGGCGGGCGAACCGATCATGAGCGTCTACCCGCCCGACCTGCGGGCGAACGCACGCACGCAGATCGCCCGCCTGGATGCCGCCAATCACGGCGTATTCGAGAGCGAACACATGCGCCGGGACGGAAGCCGCTTTCCGGTGCTGATGGATATCACCCTGCTGCGCGACGCCACAGGTCGGCCCGAGTACCGGGTGGCCTACGCCCTGAACCTGAGCGAGCGCAAACAGGCCGAACAGGCCCTCGCCGCGGCCCAGGCCGCCGCGCTGGGACAGCAGCAGCGGGGCCGGCTGGCCGCCCTCAACCAGATGCAGGACGCCAATGTCGCGCGCGAACGCGCAGAGGCGGCGGCGCGCGAGGTGGAACGCCTCAACGCCGACCTGGAACGCCGCGTGGTCGAACGCACCGCCGAACTCACCGCCGCCAACCGGGAGCTGGACGCCTTCGCCTACGCCGTCTCCCACGACCTGCGCGCGCCGTTGCGGGCCATGAGCGGCTTCTCCCTGGCCCTGCGCGAGGATTACGGCGAGGGCTTGAGCGGCGAGGCCAAGGTCTGGCTGGAACAGATCGAGCTTGCCAGCCGCCGCATGAATGATCTGGTGGACGGCATCCTGGTCCTGTCGCGCAGCACGCGCGGGGAACTCACCCGGGATGCGCTCGACCTTTCCGCCCTGGCGCGCCGTGTGCTGGAGGATCTGGCCCGAGGCGAACCGGAACGCCAGGTCCGGCAGGAGGTGGAGGACGGCCTGACGTTGCGGGGCGACGCCCGCATGCTGGAGGCTGCGCTCACCAATCTTCTCGGCAACGCCTGGAAGTACACGGCCCGCGCCCAGGCGCCCTGCATCCGGGTCTATGCCGAACAGCGCGGCGAGCAACGCTGGTTCTGCATCGCCGACAATGGCGCGGGCTTCGAGATGGCCCATGCCGGAAGATTGTTCAAGCCGTTTCAGCGCCTGCACCGGCAGGAGGAATTTCCCGGCATCGGCATCGGCCTGGCCACGGTGCAGCGCATCATCCACCGCCACGGCGGCGAGATCGCCGCCGTCGGCGAACCGGGGCGCGGGGCGACGTTCTGCTTCACCCTGCCCAGTTCAGGAGACACGCCATGACGATCAAGACCCTGCTTCTGGTTGAAGACGACCCTCAGGACGAGCTGCTCACCTTGCGCGCCCTGCACCGCGCCAACGTGGCCAACCGCATCGACGTGGTGCGGGACGGCCAACAGGCCCTGGACTACCTGTTCCGGGAGGGCGAATTTGCCGGACGCACCGGCCCGGAACTGCCCACGGTCATGCTGCTGGACATCAACCTGCCCCGCCTGAGCGGCCTGGAGGTGCTGGAAAGGCTGCGCGCCGACCCGCGCACGCAATGGCTTCCGGTGGTGATCCTCACCTCCTCCGACGACGAACGGGATCGCCTCCACAGCTACGAGAACGGCTGCAACAGCTTTGTGCGCAAGCCGGTGGATTTCAACGAATTCGCCGAGACCGTGGCGCGTCTGGGGGTGTACTGGCTCGCCACCAACGAACCGGCGACGCGGGAGTAACGGCCCATGCCCGGCCTGCTGCGCATCCTCATCCTGGAAGACAGTCTGGCGGACTTCCTGCTGCTGGAACGCCATTTGCGCCAGCACGGCCTGGAGGCGGAGTTCCACCGCGTGGACACGGAAGCGGACCTGGAGACCGCCCTGCGGGAGACCTGGGATCTGGCGCTGTCTGACTACAACGTACCCGGCATGGACACCCGCGCAGCGTTCCGCCGCATCCAGGAACGACTCCCCGACCTGCCGGTGATCCTGGTTTCCGGCAGCGTGGGCGAAGAGAAGGCGGTGGAACTGCTGCGCCTGGGCCTGACCGACTTTGTGCTCAAGGACAACCTCGCGCGTCTGCCCAGCGCCGTGCGCCGCGCCCTGGAGGAAGCGGAAGAACGTCGGGGACGCCGAACCGCGGAGACCGCCCTGCGGGAGAGCCAGAACGCCGTTCTGGAAGAACAGCGCCAGGCCCGCTTCGCGGCCCTCAACCTGATGGAAGACGCCCAGGCTGCCCGCGCACGGGCCGAGGCGGCCAATGCGGCGCTGCTGGAATCCGAAGCGAAATACCGCCTGCTGGCGGAAAACTCCGCCGACTGCATCTTCTGGGTGTCCCCGGAGGGGGCGTTCCGCTATGTCTCCCCGGCCTGCGAGTCCTTCTCCGGCCATCGCCCGGAGGCATTCCTGGCCGACCCGGAACTGATGACGCGCTGCATCCACCCGAACGACCGGGAGCGATACCTGGCCCATGTCAATCATGCCCACGAGGCCGACGCCGCCGAACTGGAATTGCGCGTCGTGCATCAGGACGGCTCCCTGCGCTGGATCGCCCACCATTGCCTGCCGGTCTTCGGCGAGAACGGCGAGTTTCTGGGACGCCGCGGCGCCAACCGCGACATCACTTCGCGCAGAAAGGCCGAGGCCGCGCGCTATTTCTTCAGCGAGGCGCTGCGCCAGTCCGCCATGCCCCTGCTGCTGGCCGACGCGGAAGCCCGCATCACCTACCTCAATCCGGCCTTCGAGCAACTCTTCGGCCACACCATGCAGAGCCTGGCGGGTCAGCCCGTCAGCGTGCTCGCCCCAGGCGGCGATCAGGCCCGGCGGGAGCAGGAACAGATCGTGCGTCAAGCGCTGGCAAACGGCTTCTGGGCCGGCGAACTGGAGCGTCTGGCAGCGGATGGAACGCCCCTGCCCGTGGCCGCCACCATCGGCGTGATTCGGGACGATCAAGCGGAAGTGGCCGGCTTTGTCGGCAGCTATTACGACCTGCGCCCCCTCAAGGAAAGGGAATCCAGCCTGCGCAAGTTGTCCCTGGCCATCGAGCAGAGCCCGGAGAACGTGGTCATCACCGACCTGGACGCCCGCATCGAATACGTCAACGACGCCTTTCTCCACACCACCGGCTTCCAGCGCAGCGAGGCCCTGGGGCAGAACCCGCGCATCCTCCAGTCCGGCCAGACCCCGCCGGAAACCCATGCCGCGCTCTGGGAGGCCCTTGCCCAGGGCCATTCCTGGCACGGCGAGTTCATCAACCGGCGCAAAAACGGCGAGCTGTATTACGAGATCGCCACCGTCTCCCCCATCCGCCAGACGGACGGACGCATCACCCATTACCTGGCGGTGAAGGAAGACATCACCGAGAAGAAGCGCATGGGCCAGGAACTGGACCAGTACCGCCACCACCTGGAAGAACTGGTGGCCAACCGCACCGCCGAACTGGAGGCCGCCCGCGTCCAGGCGGACAGCGCCAATCGCGCCAAGAGCGACTTTCTGGCCAACATGAGCCACGAGATCCGCACCCCCATGAACGCCATCCTGGGGCTCACCCATCTGCTCGGGAACACCCTGCGGGAGCCGGAGCAGCAGGCGCGCGTGAACAAGATCAACGATGCCGCCCATCACCTGCTCACCGTCATCAACGACATCCTGGACCTCTCCAAGATCGAGGCCGGCAAGCTGGAAGTGGAACTGTCGGACTTCGCCCCCGCCGCCTTGTTCGATCAGGTCCGCTCGCTCCTGCAAGAACGCATCGACGCCAAGGATCTGATCTTCGTCACCGACACCGACGGCCTGCCGCCGGTGCTGGCGGGCGACGAAACGCACCTGCGCCAGGCCCTGCTCAACTACCTGGGCAACGCGGTGAAGTTCACCGAACAGGGCTCCATCCGCCTCAGCGCCATCATCCTGGAGGAAGACGAATCCCAACTTCTGGCCCGCTTCGAGGTGAGCGATACCGGCATCGGCATCGACCCGGAGGTGTTGCCCAACCTGTTCCAGGCCTTTGAACAGGCGGACGCCTCCACCACCCGCCGTTACGGCGGCACCGGTCTGGGCCTGGCCATCACCCGCCGCCTCGCCCGTCTGATGGGAGGCGAAGCCGGGGCGGAGAGCGCGCCGGGCGTCGGCAGCACGTTCTGGTTCACCGCCCGTCTGCAAAAACGTCCGGCCCTCTCCCCCGGCAACCTGGCCCCGCGCCCCGCCCACGGCAAGGCCGGCCCGCAATTGGCCCTGACCTGCGCCGGCGCGCGCATCCTGCTGGCCGAGGACAACCCCATCAATCAGGAAGTGGCGCAGGAGTTGTTGCGCAGCGTCGGCCTGGAGGCGGAGGTGGCGCAACATGGGCGCGAGGCGTTGGAGATGGCCGCCGCCCGGCCCTATGACCTGATCCTGATGGACATGCAGATGCCCCACATGGACGGCCTGGAGGCCGCACGGGCGATTCGCTGTCTGCCGGAGCGGGGCGACATCCCCATCCTGGCCATGACCGCCAACGCCTTTGCCGAGGATCGCCAGCGCTGCCTGGAAGCGGGCATGAACGACTTCATTGCCAAGCCGGTGGACCCGGAAGCCCTCTACGCCACCCTGCTGCGCTGGCTGCCCCGGAGCGGACAGGCGTCGCGGCGCCCCACCCCACCCGCCGCGGCGACGGCCACTGCATCCCTGCCGCCGGGGCTGGCGACGCTGGCAGGCTTCGACAGCGCCGCCGGCCTGGTCAGCGTGCGCGGCAAGTCCGCGATCTATCTGCGCCTGCTGCGGGAATTCGTGCGTCTGCACCGGGACGACATGCAGACCCTGCGCCGTCTTCTTGCCGCCGACTCCAGCCAGGCGGCGTATCGCCTGGCCCATACCCTCAAGGGGGTGGCGGGCACTCTGGGCGCACGCCGCATCCGCCAGCACGCCGAGCAACTGGCCCTGCGCCTGCACCAGGATGCCCGCCCCGCCGAGGCAAGCCTGGCGCAGGACATGGCCGCCATCGACGAGGCCCTGGCGCATCTGGCGGCCCTGATCCCCCCGCACCAGCCAGACCTTCCGCCCGCCCCGGCGGAGGACGGCGCCAACGACCGACTGAGCGCCCTGGCCCATCTGTTGCGGCACAGCGACGCGGGCGCCATCCCCGAGGCCCGCGCCCGCGCCGATGACCTGCGCGCCGCCCTGGGCGAGGCCGCCATGCAAACGCTGCGGCGCCAGGTGGAGGTTTTCGACTTCGACGCCGCCCTGGAGACCCTGGAGTCCGCCGCGGGAAACCGTCAATCCGACGCGCCTTCGCGGCTATCCTCCGGCGACAAGCCATTACGCCAGGAGTAGCAAGGAAGCATGGAGCGCCACCCGCACAGCCCCGCCCCCCGCCGCCGCGGGCTTCGCCGCCTGCCACGCTGGTCGTTCTACCTGTTGGCCGCGACGCTCACCCTGGCCGCCTACGGGGTGCGCGAGGTCATGTGGAGCACCTTTGGGCAGCACCCCCTGCTCATCCTCTTCATGTTTCCCATCACCGTCTCAGCCCTGCTGGGCGGCCTGGGGCCCGGCCTGCTGGCCACCGCCCTTTCCTGCGCCAACACGGCCTGGGTGTTCCGGCCCGGCGACAGCCTGTCCATGGGGCAACTCCATGACCTGCTGCTTTGGTCCTTCCTGCTGGTGAACGGCGTTCTGGTCAGCATCCTGAGCGAGGCGCTGCACCGTTCACGCCAACGTCACCGCCAAAGCGAGGAGGCGCTGCGGCAACAGCGCGACTTCGCCGAAGGCCTGATCGACACGGCCCAGGCCATCGTCCTGCTGCTGGACACCCAGGGCCGCATCGTCCGCATCAACCCCTATATGGAAGAGCTGACCGGCTGGCGGCTGGACGAGGTGCGCGGGCGGGACTGGTTTGAAACCTTCCTGCCGGAGCCGATACGGGAATCGACCCGCACCCTGTTCCTGGGCGCCGTCAACGACATCCAGACCCGCGGCAACATCAACGCCATCCTCACCCGCGATGGCCGCGAACGGCTCATCGAGTGGTACGACAAGACCCTGAAAAACGACGTCGGCGAGACCTTCGGCCTTCTCGCCGTGGGGCAGGACGTGAGCGCGCGCGCGGCCACGGAAGAAAAGCTGCGCATGCTCTCGCAGGCGGTGCACCAAAGCCCCAGCGCCATCCTCATCACCGACCCGCACGGCATCATCGAATATGTGAACGAGGCCTACACCCGGCACACCGGCTATCCCCCCGCCGAGTGCATCGGCCAGCCCGCCAGCCGCGTCGGCCAGGAGCTGACGCCGAAGGAAACCTTCCAGTCGCTTTGGCGCGCGCTCCATGCCCACGAATCCTGGCGCGGCGAGTTCATCAACCGCACCGCGGACGGCGGCGTCCAGACCGCCCTCGCCCACGTCGCCCCCATCCGCGACCGGGAAGGCCGCGTCACCCACTACCTCTCCATCCAGGAAGACATCACCGACCGACAGCGGATGGAAAAAGAGCTGGAGCGCTACCAGCAGCATCTGGAAGAACTGGTGGACCAGCGCACGGCGGAACTGGCCGAAGCCACCGTTCGCGCCGAGGCGGCCAACCAGACCAAGAGCGCCTTCCTGGCCAACATGAGCCACGAGATCCGCACCCCCATGAACGCCATCCTGGGCCTCACGCATCTACTGCGACGCGACGCCATCAGCCGGGACCAGGCCGATAAACTGGAAAAGGTGGACGCCGCCGCCGGACACCTCCTCTCCATCCTCAACGACATCCTGGACCTGTCCAAGATCGAGGCCGGGCGCGTGGAACTGGAGCAGGCGGATTTCTCCCTGGACAGCGTGCTGGACCATGTCACCTCCCTGATCGGCGAGCAGGCGCGCGCCAAGGGACTGAGCGTTGCCGTGGAGAACCAGGGCGTACCGGCCTGGCTGCGCGGCGACCCGACCCGCCTGCGCCAGGCCCTGCTCAACTACGCCGGCAACGCGGTCAAGTTCACCGAACAAGGCTTTGTCCTCCTGCGCGCGCGCCTGTTGCGGGAAAAAGGAGAAGACCTGCTGGTGCGTTTCGAGGTGCAGGACAGCGGCTGCGGCATCCCGCCGGAGCAGCAGGAACGCCTGTTCGACGCCTTCGAACAGGCGGACGCCTCCACCACGCGCCGCCACGGCGGCACCGGGCTGGGGCTTTCCATCACGCGCCGGCTGGCGCGTCTGATGGGAGGCGAGGCCGCCGTGGAAAGCGCCCCCGGCCAGGGCAGCACCTTCTGGTTCACCGCGCGACTGGGCCGGGGCCACGGCGTACTACCGGCGGGCCTGGCGCCGCAGCACGGCGATGCCGAAACCCAGTTGCGCACACGCCACCGCGGCGCCCGGCTGCTGCTGGCGGAAGACAACGCCATCAACCGGGAGGTGGCGCTGGAACTGCTCTACGGCGCGGGCCTGGATGTGGACACCGCGCGCGACGGCGCGGAGGCCGTGGCCAAAGTGGCCAGCACCCCCTACGAACTGGTCCTGATGGATGTGCAGATGCCGCACATGGACGGGCTGGCGGCCACCCGCGCCATCCGCGCCCTGCCTGATCACGCCCGCCTCCCCATCCTGGCCATGACCGCCAACGCCTTTGAGGAAGATCGCCGCGCCTGCCTGGAAGCCGGCATGAACGACTTCGTGGCCAAGCCGGTGGACCCGGCCAACCTGTTCGCCACCCTGCTGGGCTGGCTGCCGCAACGGGACGCCCCTCCAGCCGAACCCAATCGGGTGATCCGCTCCGCCCCCGCCCTGCCCGTCAGCGCACTACCTGAAATGCAGTGGGAACGCCTGCGCGCAACGCCGGGTCTGGATGTGGCGCGGGGACTCGTTTGCGTGCGCGGCGATCCGGACAAGTACTTGCACCTGCTCGACCAATATGTCGCGCTGCACGGCGCAGACCTGACGCAAATGCGCGCCCTGCTCCAGGCGGGAAACCACCGGGACGCGGCCCGGCTGGCCCATTCCCTCAAAGGCGTCAGCGCCCTTCTCGGCGCGAACGCGGTACATGCCGCCGCCGCCCGCCTGGAAGCCGCCTTGAGCAAGATCGACGCAGACCCGGACAACGCACTGGCGGAAACCGAGCGGGAACACGAAAGCCTGTTGGCCGTACTTCGCGCCCTGCCGCAGCGGCCTGCCGACCTGGCGCAGGAACCGCCGCCGCAAGGGCTGGACCTGAGCCTTCTGCCCCAGGCGTTAAACGAACTGGAAACCTTGCTGAATGAAGCAGACACCCGCGCCCAAGTGGTGTTCCGCCGTGAGACCTACCTGTTCAAGGCCGGCCTGGGCGGGCATTTCAACGCCCTGGCGCAGCAGATTGAACTGTTTGATTTCGATGCCGCCCTGAGAGAACTGGAGCGCTGGAAAGCAGAAACCGACGCAAACCGGTAGAGCCCCCCCCGCTGTAGGTGCGAATTCATTCGCACAACTCCCGATAAAGCCGACCGTAGGTGCGAATTCATTCGCACAACCACCGGCAAAAACGACCGCAGCTGCGAATTCATTCGCACAACTCCCGTGCGAATGAATTCGCACCCACAACCCGCTCTCTCAACACATAGAACCCGCGTATCCCTAGTGCTTTTCCGCCTTCTTGGCAGGCTTGGCGTGCGGGTCTTCCTCATCCTCCGCAGCGGCCTTCTTCTTGCCGGCTACCTTGGGCTCATCCGCCTTGTGGGCGTCCTTGCCAGCATCCTTGGGCTTCTCCGGCAGCTTGATCATGGATTTCTTGAGGGGCTTGGCCTCTTCGGCAGGCTCCTCATGGACCGGCGCAGCCGGCTTGGGCTTGGCAACAGGCCGGGGCGCCCGCGGAGCGTGGGCGGCGACGGCATGGGGGTCCGGCGCATCCAATCCCTGCATGATCTCCAGCGCAGCGATACGACGCGGATCGTTCTCGCCGTTGACGTTGATGATGTGAAGCTTGCCCTGCCCCTGTCTCATCTCATCCTTGAAGTCATACACGGCGCCAATCACGGTGAGGCTGCCCTTCGTCACCTCTTCCTCAAATTTGCCCACGGCATGGCGCACCTGATTGTTGACGTTGGTCTTCACGCCGGAGAGACCGCTATCCCCCTTGGGAATCTGGATGCTGTCCAGCTCACGCTTGATGAAGGGAGATTCCTTGCTGTAGTCGCCGGAGGCCGCCTTGATCGCGCCACAAGCAACGTGGCCGACGATGAGCAGCAGAGGGGTATGCAGATGGTGCACGCCGTACTCCACCGACCCCTCCGCCGTAGCGATCTGGTTGCCGATGTTGCGCACCATGAACAGATCGCCGTCCGGCGTCGCGTCCAGGGCGTGGGTATGCACACGGGAATCGGAGCAGGTCACCACCGTGGCGCGGGGGTGCTGACTGTCCAGAAAGTGGCTGAAATACGCGGGCTTGTGGGTACGGACGAAGGTCTTGTTGTCCTGCACCAGACTCCGCACGATGTCCTTGGCGCCGCCAGAACTGTGGGATTTGTTCAGGGAACCGACGTATTCCCGCATCACCTCCTTGACGATAAGCCGGATTTTTTCCTTCTCCACATCGGTGGAAACCGGCGCATCCGCAGCGCGGGCCTGGCCGGACGTCAGCAAGGCAAAAGCAGCCAGCAAGAGCAGATGACGATTCATGTTTTACCCCTCGCTACGTTGGTACGAGGGGGTTATCGGCGTAGCCCTGGAAAACTGTAGCGACCGGAAACAGGGCGCCGGATACGCCAAATGGACCGTTTCCGGAGCGTTGGATCCACACCAATAAATATGCGCCCGGGCCGAATGGAAACCGCCACAGGAAAACCGAAGCGCAGCCCTTGTAGGAGCCCGGCTATGCCGGGCGATCAACGTTGCGCCCGCGCGAGCCGGCTTATCGCCCGGCGCAGCCGGGCTCCTACGCGCCGGATGAAGATCGCCGCGGGGAAAGCCCGTGCGGGCCGGAGGAAAACCGCCGCAGGAAAACCGAAGCGCAGCCCTTGTAGGAGCCCGGCTATGCCGGGCGATCAACGTTGCGCCCGTGCGAGCCGGCTTATCGCCCGGCGCAGCCGGGCTCCTACGCGCCGGATGAAGATCGCCGCGGGGAAAGCCCGCGCGGGCCGGAGGAAAACCGCCGCAAGAAAACCGAAGCGCAGCCCCTGTAGGAGCCCGGCTATGCCGGGCGATCAACGTTGCACCCGCGAGCCGGCTTGGAATGGGGCGACCCATGACGTGACAGATGCCCTCCGGCGGCGGCGGCGGGTGCCCGGTAGTGCTGGACCTGAACGGCGATGGCTTGCAGTTCGCGCCGGTGGATTTGTCGCAGGTGTTTTTCGTCCGCCGTAAGGCTGGAAAATCAGACTGCTTCCAGTACCCGCATCTCAATGTGAAGTCCGGCAGCCGTCGTCATGTTCACAAGCGCATCGAGGCCGAACAGGTTGATCTTGCCGCGCATCAGGTCAGATATGCGCGGCTGGGTCACGCCGAAGAGCTTGGCGGCTTGCGCCTGGCTCATTTCGGTGTAGGCGATGTGGTTCTTCAGGGCCGTCATCAGGACGGAACGTAGCTTCATGTTTTCCGCTTCCTCCGGGGTGTCCTCGATGGCATCCCAGACGCTGGTAAATCGTTGATTGCTCATTGCCCTAGCTCCTTCAACAAGTCGCGGTAACGCTTGGCTGCCAAGTCCAAATCAGTCTTGCTGGTCTTCTCTGTTTTCTTCTGAAAGCAGTGAAGCACGTAGACCGCATCAGCGAACTTGGCAACGTAGACGACCCGGAATGCCCCGCCGGCATCCCGCATCCGAATCTCCTTCACTCCTTGGCCCACGGTGTTCATAGGCTTCCAGTCGTCCGGTTCTTGACCGCTCTGCACCTGATCGAGTTGATGTCCTGCCTCGCGTCTGGCTGGGAGAGGAAAGGCACGAAGGTCTTCAAGGGAACTTCCCCTGAACTCGACTGGTTTGGAATCGGTCATGATCAAATAATACAAATATTTGTATATCCTGGCAAATGGGCCTTACCCGAGCGGCCATCAGCACCATGTTGCTGATTCCTCCGCTGGAGCCCATCGGGATCGCGCTCACTGTGTTTTCTCTCATCGGTAGCCTCTTCGGCGGCGATGACGATGTCCCCACGCCTTGGGGGTCCGGTTCCTGGCAGTTCAATGCTTCCGGGCAGGCGGTGTTTTCGGTGGCGGGGGAGCATGGGGGGGAGGCGACGGTGGCGAATGTGTTGTCCAGTCTTCAGGCGACCTTGTCTCAGATCATCGCGAATCAGCAGGCGGTGAATCCGGGGGCGGCGTTGGGGTTGATTCCGCAGCGGATGCCGGGGGTGGAGTGGAATGGGTCGAGCTATGGGGTGTCGGATGTCGATCCGGCCAGTGGGGCGGTGCGGGGGGCGGAGGTGCGTTATCAGCCGGATGGGCGTCCGTTGGGGGCGGCGGCGGGGTCGGATTTGGCGGCGTGGGGGGTGATGGAGCGCTTGGTGCGTTCGGCGCTGGGGCGCGGGGCGATTGCGCCGGTGTGGGAGGTAGCGACGGCGCAGTTGCAGGGGCAGTGGGGGTTGGCGTATGCGGGCCTTTCGGAGGAGGAGCGCGCGGGGCGTTCCGGGGCGTTGCTTTCTGCGCCGGGGGGGGATGCGGCGGGGGGGGAGGTGCGTTTTCGGCCTGTGGTGTTGGATCTGGATGGGGATGGCGTTCAGTCGCGCGAGCGGGGGGCGTCCGGGGTGGCGTTCAATGTGGATGATTCGGGGTGGTTGAAGGCGACGGGGTGGTTGACGCCGGAGGGGGCGGCGACGGATGGGTTCCTGGTGCTGGATCGGGATGTGAATGGGGTGTTCGATAGCGGGCGGGAGTTGTTCAGTTCTGGGCAGGTGGCGGCGGGTCGGCGCGGTGTGCCGTCTTTGGCGTGGGTGGATGCGAATGGGGATGGGCGTATTTCGGCGGTGGATCCGGTGTGGAATGAGTTGCGCGTGTGGCAGGACCGGGATGGGGATGCGGTCCAGGATGCGGGGGAGTTGTCTGCGCTGGGGAGTTTGGGGATCTCGGAGCTGGATTATGCGCAGGGGCGCTTTACGCAAAACGGGGGGGTGAAGGCGTTGGTGAGCGCGGATTTGACGGCGGCGGCGGTGGGGTCGCGTTCGTATTCAACGCCGATTGGTCTGGTGGTGCAGTCGAGTTCGGGCCAGATCAGTGTGCTGGCGACGCGCGTGGATGATCGCAGTGCGTTGGCGCCGAATCGCGATGGGGTGTACGCGTATGAGGATGTGGAGTTGATCGTGGCGCCCGCGGATTTGCTGGCGAATGATGTGCTGGGGGGGTTGCTGGGGCATGACTTGTCCATCGTTGGCGTGGGCAATGCGGTGAATGGGTCGGTGTGGCGCGATGGCAATGGGTGGGTGCGGTTTATGCCGGCGGCGAATTTTTATGGTCAGGCGAGTTTTACCTACACCTTGCAGGCGCCCGGCGGGCAGTCGGCGGCGGCGACGGTGGATGTGACGGTCATTAATCAGAACGATGCGCCGACGGTGAGCTGGAGCCAGGATACCCAGGCGATCTACGGGTACACCGGTAGTTACTGGGTCAATGATCCCTTCTATGGCCGCGTCCCGTCCGAGCCCAGTTTCACGCCCTATACCGGCTGGGACTATTCCCCCTATTTCAATTGGCTCCCCGGCGCCTATGGGGGGCCTGGAATTTGGCGCGGGCTCGGGCTGCCCGACGCCAGCCATCCCGAATTCGGGAACAACATTCCCTCCATCGTGTGGTTGGGTGCGTCCTATGGAGAATCCACATTCACCGTGCGCTACCAACCCCAGATGGGCGCGGTCAGGCTGGAGGATTCGGGCCATTGGTCGCGCACCGATATCAACATGCTCAGCAACGCCAGTAACGCTCCCGTCCAAACGCAGCAGCGGACCTGGCGCGCATGGCTCGGCTCCAGCAACCCCGTGTACGGGTTCCACGACACCCCTATCGAGTGGCTGGATGCGGATGTTCATGCAGGCAGCCTGAGCGTCTCCGACCCGGACACCCCCAACGGTCCCTTCACCTACACCGTGCTGTCGCAGCCCCAGAGGGGGGCGGCGAACGTGGATGCCGCGGGACATTGGTCGTACACCAATTGGAGCGCGCCCAATTCCCCCGGCATCGCTGGCAACACGCAATATAGCGATTACGGTCCCGTCACCACCTACCCCGATCCGCAGCCTGACAGCTTTGTGGTGCAGGTGTCCGATGCGTCCGGGGCGTCCGTCACCACCACGATCACGGTGGATCACTTGGGGACGTACACCCTGCCCTCTGGCGGCGGCGGAGGCGGTGGCGGGTGTCCCATCGTGCTCGATCTGAACGGTGATGGCCTGCATTTCACGCCGGTGGATTTGTCCGAGGTGTTCTTCGATATCAATGGCGATGGCTGGAAGCACCGTATGGCGTGGCCGGAGGCGGGGGATGCGTTTCTGGCGCGTGATCTGGATGGGGATGGGGCGGTCTCCAGCGGGCTGGAGGTGAGTTTTGCGCAATACGGGGATGCGCAGTCGGACCTGGAGGGGCTGCGCCGGTTCGATAGCAATGCGGATGGGGTGTTCGATGCGCGGGATGCGCATTGGGCCGAGTTCGGCCTGTGGCGCGATGCGAATCAGAATGGGGTGAGTGAGGCGGGGGAGTTCTCGACGCTGGCGGCGGCGGGGGTGCGCGCCATCGGTTTGAGTAGCGATGGGCGCTTTGCGGCGGTGGATGGTCAGAGTGTGCTGGGCCGGGTGTCGGTGGCGATGGCGGATGGGTCGACGCGGCAGGCGGGGGATGTGGTGCTGGGGGTGTCGGAGGAGGTGCGGGTGGTGAGCCCGGATGGGTCGGCCAGCGTGGTGCGCTTGAAGGCGAATGGGGGGGAGCGCCTGGCCGGGTCGGCGGGGGATGACCTGATCCCCGGCCAGGGGGGCAATAACTGGATCGAGGCGGGGGATGGCAATGATGTGGTGATGGACGACGGCGGCGATGATCTGATCGACGGCGGTGCGGGGGATGACGTGTTGTATGCCGGGGAGGGGGACGATCTGGTGCTGGCCGGCGAGGGGAATAACGCGGTCTTCGCCGGGGTGGGGGCGGATCGGGTGTTTGCCGGGGCGGGTCATGATGCGCTGGTGCTGGAGGGGGGGAACGATCTGGCCTTTGCGGGGGCGGGGAATGATTTCGTGGCGGGCGGTGCGGGGAATGATCTGATCGCCGGGAATGCGGGGGATGACCTGCTGTATGGCGAGGCGGGCAATGACGTGCTGTTCGGGAATGAGGGGAGTGATCTGCTCCACGGGGGGGCGGGGGAGGATTGGCTGCTGGGTGGTGCGGGGGACGATATCTATGAGGTGGATAGCCTGAATGACCGCATCACGGAGTTGCCGGGGGAGGGCCATGACGCCGTGCGCGCTTCCGTGAGCGTGGATCTGTCCGCGCAGCCGGACCTGGAGGATGTGGAGTTGCTGGGGGTGGAGAACCTCAACGCTACCGGTAATGCGGCGGATAACCGCCTGACCGGGAATGCGGGGGGCAATACCCTGGTCGGCGGGGCGGGGAATGACGCCCTGGATGGCGCTGCGGGGGCGGATGCCCTGATCGGCGGTGCGGGGGACGATGTGTATGTGGTGGACAACGCCGGCGATCGCGTGAGCGAGAACGCGGGCGAGGGGCGGGATACGGTGATCTCGTCCATGGATTGGACCCTGGGCGCGAACCTGGAGTACCTGACCCTGAACGGCTGGCTCAAGACCAGCGGCTGGGGCAATCCGCTGGACAACGTGATTCTGGGCAATGGGGCGGACAACGCCTTGTGGGGGCTGGGGGGCGCGGATGCCCTCTCCGGCGGGGCGGGCAACGACACCCTGGATGGCGGCGCGGGCGACGATGCGCTGGATGGCGGGCTGGGGGATGACGCCTATCGTTTTGGCCGGGGCGGCGGGCAGGACCGCATCACGGATGCGGGCGGGGCGGATCGCATCGTGTTCGAGGCGGACATTGCGCCGGAGGAAGTCACCGCGCGCCGCGAGGGCCGCGAGGTGGTGCTGAGCGTGGCCGGGGCGGACAGCCTGCGCTTCGCCAACCCTGCTGCGGGCGAGTACGCGGTGGAGCGCGTGGAGTTCGCCTCGGGCGAGGCGTGGGATGTGGAGCGGTTGCGGCGCATGCTGAACAGCGCGCCGGAAGGCGGGATGAGGGCGACGGGCGAGGCGATTCTGGGGCGCACGCTCACGGCGGAATCCACCCTGACGGATACGGAGGGCGTGGGCGTGTTGTCGTACCAGTGGCAGCGCTCGCTGGATGGGCAGACCTGGAGCGACATCCATCAGGCCACGGGGCGGCAGCTTGTGCTGGCGGAGGCGGAGGCGGATCGACAGGTGCGGGTGGTGGCGCACTACACCGACGGTTACGGCACGGTGGAGACCGTGGCCGGCGCACCCACGGCGGCGGTGGCCTGGGCCGCGCCTGCCGCAGCCACGCAGACGGGTACGCCCTGGGAGGACCATCTGAACGGCGCTGACGCAAACGACCGCATGCGCGGCGCGGGTGGGCATGACTGGCTGGCTGGCGGCGCGGGCGAGGATGTCTTTTTGTTTGAGGGCGATGCGCCGGGTGCGGTGCGGGTGTTCGGCGGCGAGCAGTTCGACGTGATCGCGGGCGGCGCGGGGGATGACACGATCCGCCTCGCCCACTACGGGCTGACGGGAGAGGATGTGGTGGAGCGCATCGACGGCGGCGCGGGGGTGAACCGCATCGTCAGCGGGGCCTGGGCGGGTCGCCTGGATTTCAGCCGCACCGAGTTGGCCCGCATCGACCGCATTGAAGGCGGGGCGGGCAACGATTTCATCACCGGCAGCCAGGGCGACGATGTGATCGCGGGCGGCGCAGGCCCGGACGTGCTGGACGGCCAGGGCGGTGATGACGTGTTTCTGGTGGCGGGCGAATCGGGCGCGGATCGCATCCGGGGCGGCGACGGGTTCGACGAGATTCGCGGCGGCGCGGGGGATGACGTGATCCGCCTGGATAGTTTCCAGGTTGCAGACAGCGTCGAGAGCATCGACGGCGGCGGCGGGCTGAACCGCATCGTCGCGGGCGCCTGGGCGGGGGTGCTGGATTTTTCCAGGACGGTGCTACGGCGGATTGATCGCATCGAGGGCGGCGCGGGCAATGACCGCATCACCGGCAGCCAGGGCGGCGACGTGATCGACGGTGGCGCGGGTTCGGACCTGCTGGACGGACAGGGCGGCGACGACGTATTCCTGGTGAACGGCGATGCGTCCGTGGACCGCTATCAGGGCGGCGCGGGGCTGGACGAGTTGCGCGGCGGCGCGGGCAACGATGTGATCCGCCTGCGCGCGCTGACCGCTTCCGGCGGTATCGAACGCCTCACGGGCGGCGCGGGTGATGACCTGCTGGAGGGGGATTCCTGGAACGATCTCCTGCATGGCGACGCAGGGAATGACGTGCTGAGGGGGTTTGAGGGCGGCGATGAACTCTATGGCGGCGCGGGTAACGACCTGCTCGACGCCGGGGCGGGCAACGACCTGCTGGACGGCGGCGCGGGCGATGACGTGTTGCTGGCAAGCGAAGGCTCGGATCGGTACATCGGCGGCGAGGGGTTCGATGTCCTGGTGGGCGGCATGGGGGATGAGGTGATCCGCCTGCACAGCCTGGCCGTGGCGGACGGGCTGGAGCGCATCGACGGCGGCGCGGGGGTGAACCGGCTCGCGGCGGGCGGGTATCAGGCCAGCCTGGATTTCAGCGCCACGGAGCTGGTGAACATCGCGCGCATCGAGGGTGGCGCAGGCAATGACGTACTGATCGGCAGCCAGGGCAACGATGTGATCGCGGGCGGTGCAGGCCCGGACGTGCTGGACGGCCAGGGCGGTGATGACGTGTTTCTGGTGGAGGGCGATGCGGGCGTGGACCGCATCCTCGGCGGCAGCGGGTTCGACGAGATTCGCGGCGGCGACGGGGATGATGTGATCCGCCTGCACAGTCTGGCCGCCGCCGACGGCATCGAGCGCATCGACGGCGGCGCGGGACATAACCGCATCGTCAGCGGGGCGTGGGCGGGCGCGCTGGACTTCTCCGCCACCGAATTGGTGAACATCGAACGCATCGAAGGTTTCCAGGGCGCGGATGTCATCACGGGAAGCGCCGGCGACGACGTCATCGCCGGGGGGCAAGGCAACGACCTGCTGGCGGGTGGTGCAGGCAACGACACCTACGAATTCCGGCGCGGCGACGGAGCCGACGTGATCCAGGAGAACGACGCCACGCCGGGCAAGCAGGACACCCTCAAGCTGCTGGACATCAACTACTTCGACCTCTGGTACGGACGCAAGGGCATGGACCTGGAGATGAAGGCGTTCGGCTCCAGCGACAGCGTGCGGGTGAAGGACTGGTTTGCGGGAGGCGAACACAAGGTGGACCGCATCGAGATGGCCAACGCAGCCCTGATCGCCCAACAGGTAGACCTGCTGATTCAAGACATGGCCAGCTACGCCCCGCCCCCCATGCATGAAACCAGCCTGCCGGCGCAGTACCGGCCCATTTATGAA
>JACRNB010000008.1 GCA_016219425.1 Betaproteobacteria bacterium
GTAGTTCTTCGCCGCTCCGCCAAATTTCTTCGACAGAATCGTGGTGATCGCCGCCGTCAACGTGGTCTTGCCGTGGTCCACGTGTCCAATCGTTCCCACGTTTACGTGCGGCTTCGTGCGCTCAAACTTTTCCTTGGCCATGTCTATCCCCTAGCAATCGGACGAACAATTAACAAAAAAGTACCTTCAACACCGCAGCGCTGCATATACATATATGCAGCGCCAGAATCTGGTGCCCATGGGCAGGATCGAACTGCCGACCTCTCCCTTACCAAGGGAGTGCTCTACCACTGAGCCACATGGGCAAAACCTAACAACTATCCGCTGGAGCGGGTAGCGGGAATCGAACCCGCGTCATCAGCTTGGAAGGCTGGGGTTCTACCATTGAACTACACCCGCGGACCGTTCCTGACGCCGAGAGCACAAGCGCCGTAAATCTGGTGGAGGGGGAAGGATTCGAACCTTCGAAGGCAGTGCCGTCAGATTTACAGTCTGATCCCTTTGACCGCTCGGGAACCCCTCCGGAAAGCGCGCGATTATGATTGCCGAGAGACGGCATGTCAAACCTTTCAGCCCGGATATTTTCTCTCGCGCCGACATGCCGACCACGAAAAGCCGAGACCGCTCATGCCTTGGGCGATGGGTCGCCCCGGTACTCGCAGCCGGAATTCGCCGTTTCCATCACCGTCACTGCGACAAGACCGGGAAGGGCCGGATGCAGGCGCTGCCATATCCAGATGGCGAGAAGCTCGCTGGTCGGATTGGAAAGCCCCTCCACCTCATTCAGACAGCGATGATCCAACGCAGCATGAACGGGCGCCCAGGCCTGCTGGATCTCGGCAAAATCCACCACCCATCCCAGCCGCTCGTCCAGCGCCCCCGCCACACGCACCTCGACCTGGAAGGAATGACCGTGCATCCGCGCGCAGGGATGCTCGGGGGGAAGCCGGGGCAGACGCCTGGCGGCTTCGAGGGAAAAACGCTGAAAGATCTCCATGGACGCGGCCCTTGTGTCGCTAAGTGGTTAAATTGTCCCCCAGAATCCGGTTCGAGGCGCCAGCGCCTCCCCTGCGGGTAACGAAGGAGCGCAGATGAGCGGTTTTCCGGTCAATGACCAAGGCCTGTACAAGGCCCGCGTTTTGGTGGTGGAAGATGATTCCCTCCTGCGGACGCAAACGCACCGCATGGCCGCCAAGCTGGCTGCCGAAGTTCGTGTGGCCGAGGATGGCGCCACGGGTCTGGCGCTCTGGCGCGATTGGCAGCCCGACCTCACCATTACCGACATCCTGATGCCGGTAATGGATGGCCTCAGCATGAGCCAGCGCATCCGTTATGAAGATGCGCACGCCCAGATCATCGTTGCCACCTCCTCTTCCGAAACCGAACATCTACGCAAGGCGCTCGATATCGGCATTGACCGCTATGTGCTCAAACCATTGGACGAGCCGTTGCTGCACGACGCCATGCACAAGTGCCTGCGGGACCGGGCTCAACATCTCGAACTTCGGCTGGCGCGCATGGTGTTCGAGTCCGTGGCCGAGGGCATCATGGTCACGGAAAAATCCGGGCGCATCGTCGCAGTGAACCCCGCCTTTAGCGAAGTGACCGGCTACCGCGCCGACGAGGCATTGGGAAACACTCCGGCCCTTCTTTCCTCCGGCCAGCACAGTGTGGAGTTCTACCGCCACATGCGCGAGAGCCTGGCCAGCGTGGGACGCTGGTCCGGCGAGATCACCAACCGCCGCAAGGACGGCGAGCTGTATACCGAGTGGCTCAATATCGTCACCGTGGAAAACGGCGCGGGGCGCGAACCCCGATTTGTCGGCCTGTTCTCGGACATCACCGAGCGCAAGCGCGCCGAAGAGCACATTCGCCGCCTGGCTCATTTTGACAGCCTGACCGGCCTGCCCAACCGGGTCATGTTCATGGACCATATTCGCCGCAGCCTGGCGCGCGTGTCGCGCACACGCGGAAGCCTGGCCGTGCTGTACATCGACCTGGACCGCTTCAAGAACGTGAACGACCTCCACGGCCACGCCTTCGGCGACCAGGTTTTGATCGAAGCCGCCCGGCGCATGACCGGCGCCATCCGTGAAGGCGACATGATCAGCCGGCGCGGCGGAGATGAGTTTGTCGCCCTGATCGAATCCGAGTCTCCGCGCCAGGCCGCCAGCCTGGTGGGCAACAAACTGATCCAGATGGTTTCGCAACCCTATCGGATCAACGGCATCGAGGCCTGTATCGGCGCCAGCATCGGGGCTGCGGTCTACCCGGAGGATGGCGAGGCCGTGGATTCCCTGCTGAACGCCGCCGACGCCGCCCTGTACGAGGCCAAGCGCCATGGCCGCGGCATCCTCTGGTTTCCCTCTCCGGATGCAACGCCTCCTCTTGCCCATGGCTCGATGGAGTCCCTGCTGGCGCGTGGACTGGAAGAGGACCGGTTCGAACTCCGCTTTCTGCCCGAGATCGACCTGCGCACGGGTGCAGCGCCCCGGATCGAGGCCCTGATGCGCCTCCGCCACCCCGAACGGGGTCTGATCGAAGCAGCCTACTTCACCGACACCGCCGAACGTATCGGCGTCATGCATCCGCTCCTGCACTGGACCTTCCGTCAGGCGCTGACGGCCCTGAACGCACTGGGGCCCGACGGGCCGGGGCTGACCATGGATTTCTCGGCGCGCCAGCTTGCCATGCCGGGGCATCCGGACGTCATCCTCCAGCTGTTGCAGGAATTCGGCATTGAGCCGCACCGGATCACCCTGGAATTCTCCGAACCCGCCGTCACCGGCAACGAAGAAGGGCTCCACGCCATCTACCAATTGGTGGCGCAGGGGTTTGACGCCTCTCTGGACGACTTCGGCGCGGGATATTGCTCCTTCGATCTGCTGCGCCAGTTGCCGCTGGCCAGCATCAAGATCGACCAATCCTTCATTGAGGAGATTGATCAGGAACCGCAAAGCCGGGAACTGGTGGCCGCACTTCTCGCCTTTGGCAAACGGCTGGGGCTGCGCACGGTGGCGGAAGGCGTCAACACCCCCGCGCAACTGGCCTTCCTGCGCGAAAACGGGTGTGATGCCGCGCAGGGATTCCTGTTTGGGCAGCCCCTCCATGCCGACGAACTGCCCGCCTATCTGGCTGCGCAGTCCTGGAAAGACTGGCTGTAGCGCCCTCGACCGGACACAAAAAAACCGGGCCAAAGCCCGGTTTTTTTGTGTTGCAACGGCGAGTTACGACTTGCCGCTGGCCACCAGATCGTGAATCAGCGGTTCCAGGATCAGCTCCATGGCAAACCCCATCTTGCCGCCAGGCACCACCATGTTGTTGCGTCGGGACATGAACGAATTGGGGATCATGTTGAGCAGGTAGGGGAAATCCACGCCCTTGGGGTTGGTGAAACGGATCACCACCATGCTCTCGTCCGGGGTCGGGATGTCGCGCGCGATGAAGGGGTTGGAGGTGTCCACCATGGGCACGCGCTGGAAGTTGATGTGGGTGCGCGAGAACTGGGGGGTGATGTAATTCACGTAGTCCGGCATGCGGCGCAGGATGGTATCGACGATCACCTCGGCGGAATATCCCCGCTCGGCGGCATCGCGGTGGATCTTCTGGATCCACTCCAGGTTCACCACCGGCACCACGCCGATGGCCAGGTCCACATGCTGGGCCATGTCCACCTTGTCGGTCACCACCAGACCGTGCAGGCCTTCGTAAAACAGCATGTCGGTATTGGCGGGCATGTCCTCCCAGGGGGTGAACTGGCCCGGCTTCAGGTCCGTGCCCAGACGCTTGTTCAGTTGCGCGGCTTCTTCATCGCTGTGGATGTAGTAGCGCTTCTTGCCGCCGCCGGTCTCGCCATAGGTCTTGAACATATGGGCCAGGCCTTCGAAATCGTTGGCCTCGGGGCCGAAGTGGCTGAAGGCCTTGTTGCCCTGCGCCTCGGCGGCCTGCATGGCGGCCTTGAACTCGACGCGGCCCAGGCTGTGCATGCTGTCGCCCTCGATCACGGCGGCGTTCAGGTGCTCGCGGGTGAAGATGTGCTCAAAGGCGCGCTTGACGGTGGTGGTGCCGGCCCCGGACGAACCGGTGACGACCACGACGGGATGCTTCTTGGACATGGCTGGGAACTCCCCCTAGACAGACAGAAAACTCGCAAAAATGGTCGGGCAGTATAAACGCCGCCCAGACGGGATGTCACCCGAAGGCCGCTATAATCCGGGCCTCTCGCCAGCCTACCCCTACAAGATGGACGCCCATTACCGCCCGGAGATCATCGAACCGGAAGCCCAGCAGCACTGGGAGGAAAAACAGGCCTACCGCGCCAGCGAAGACAGCAGCAAACCCAAGTACTACTGCCTGTCCATGTTCCCCTACCCCTCGGGCAAGCTGCACATGGGGCATGTGCGCAACTACACCATCGGCGACGTGCTGGCGCGCTACCACCGCATGAAGGGCTACAACGTCCTGCAACCCATGGGCTGGGACGCCTTCGGCCTGCCCGCCGAGAACGCCGCCCTCGCCCACAACGTCCCCCCCGCCGGCTGGACCTACGCCAACATCGACTACATGCGCGGCCAGTTGAAGCGCCTGGGCTTCGCCATCGACTGGCAGCGCGAGGTCGCCACCTGCAAGCCGGACTACTACCGCTGGGAACAATGGCTGTTCACCCGCCTGTTCGAGAAGGGCCTGATCTACAAGAAGATGGCCACGGTGAACTGGGATCCGGTGGACCACACCGTCCTGGCCAACGAACAGGTCATCGACGGACGCGGCTGGCGCTCCGGCGCGCTGGTTGAAAAGCGCGACATCCCCATGTACTTCTTCCGCATCACGGCTTACGCGGAGGAACTGCTCACCGAACTCGACCACCTGCCGGGCTGGCCCGAGCGGGTCAAGACCATGCAGCGCAACTGGATCGGCAAGAGCTTCGGCGTCGAGATCCACTTTCCCCTTCTCCCTTCTCCCCCCGGGAGAAGGGCCGGGGATGAGGGAGCAACGCCTCCAGACCAAGGCCCGGTCCTGAAAGTCTTCACCACCCGCGCCGACACCCTGTTCGGCGTCACCTACGTCGCCGTCGCCGCCGAGCATCCCCTGGCAACGCAGGCCGCCGCAGGCAACCCCGCCCTCGCCGCGTTCATTGCCGAATGCAAGCAGGGCAGCGTGGCCGAAGCCGACATGGCCACCATGGAAAAGAAGGGCATGGACACGGGCCTTACGGTCCACCACCCCTTCACCAACGAACCTGTGCCGGTCTACGTCGCCAATTACGTATTGATGGGCTATGGCGAGGGTGCGGTGATGGCAGTGCCCGCTCACGACGAGCGCGACTTCGCCTTCGCCCAGAAGTACGGCCTGCCCATTCGGCCTGTCATCAAGCCGGTGGAGGGCGACCTGACCCTGCCCCTGGAGGCCGCCTACACCGAGCCCGGCATCCTGTTCGACTCCGGCGATTTCTCCGGGCGCGCATCGCAAGACGCCATCGAAAAGATCGCCCTGGTGCTGAAGAACCTGGGCCTGGGCGAGCGCCGCACCACCTTCCGCCTGCGCGACTGGGGCATCAGCCGCCAGCGCTACTGGGGCTGCCCCATCCCCATCGTCCACTGCGCCACCTGCGGCGACGTACCCGTGCCGGCGGACCAGCTCCCCGTGGTGTTGCCGGAAGACGTGAAGATGGACATCGGCTCGCCCATCAAGAAGATGCCCTCCTTCTACGAGTGCGCCTGCCCCAAGTGCGGCGGCGCGGCCCAGCGCGAGACCGACACCATGGACACCTTCGTGGAGTCCTCCTGGTACTACGCCCGCTATGCCTGCCCGGACCTGACCACCGGCATGTTGGACGCCCGCGCCAACCACTGGCTGCCGGTGGACCAGTACATCGGCGGCATCGAACACGCCATCCTGCACCTGCTCTACGCCCGCTTCTTCCACAAGCTGATGCGGGATGAAGGGCTGGTAAGCACGAACGAACCCTTCACCCACCTGCTCACCCAGGGCATGGTGGTGGCGGACACCTATTACCGCGACCTGGGCGAGGGCAAAAAGCAGTGGCTCAACCCGGCGGACATCGAACACACCCCCGCCGGCCCCGTACTCAAGGCCGACGGCCAGCCGGTCATCGCCGGCGGCACGGAGAAGATGTCCAAGTCCAAGAACAACGGCGTCGATCCCCAGGCCCTGATCGACCAATACGGCGCCGACACCGCGCGCCTGTTCACGATGTTCGCCGCCCCGCCCGAGCAAAGCCTGGAATGGAGCGATGCCGGGGTGGAAGGGGCCAACCGCTTCCTGCGCCGCCTGTGGAAGGCGGTCCATGAGCACGTCCAGGCGGGCGTCACTCCCCCCTTTGAAAAAGGGGGGGCGGGGGGGATTTCCGCCGCCCAGCAGGACTTCCGCCGTCAGTTGCACCAGACCATCCAGAAGGTCACCGACGACATCGAGCGCCGCAAGCAGTTCAACACCGCCATCGCCGCCATCATGGAACTCATGAACGCCCTGGCGAAGCTGGAAGGTGAGGACTCACTGGCAAGTCGTTCGCCGGGCCGTCCCAAGAACGACTTGGCCCCCTCGGGGGGCGGCTCGGGCGGGGTTTCCGAGCCGGGGGCGCAGCGAATCCGCAGCATCAAGCAGGAAGCCCTGGAAGCCGTGGTGCTCATGCTCGCCCCCATCGTCCCCCACATCTGCCGCGTGTTGCTCAAGGCCCTCAAACCGGGCGCATGCCTGGTCGGCTCCGCCTGGCCGGTGGCTGATGCCGCCGCCCTGGTGCGGGATGAAATCGAGCTCATGCTCCAAGTGAATGGAAAACTGCGCGGCAAGCTCCTGGTGGCCGCCGATGCCGCCAGGGACGCCATCGAACAGGCCGCCCTGGCCAGCCCCGAGGCGCAGAAACACATGGAAGGCCGGCCCGCGAAGAAGGTGGTGGTAGTGCCGGGCCGGCTGGTGAACATCGTCGCGTAGGCGAAGGAGAACGACATGAGGCGTGCGTTTCTGAAATCCGTGGCCGCCCTGGCGGGAGCGTCCGTGCTGGCAGGCTGCGGCTTCAAGCTGCGCGGCAGCGCGCAACTGCGCTTTGACAGCGCCTATGTGGACGCCCCGGACACCTCCCTGACGCGGGAACTGCGCCAGACCCTGACCAGCCACGGCAAGCTGGCCGAAAAGCCGGAACTGGCAACCCTCCGCATCCTTCTCGAAGGCGAACGGCGCGCCAAGGCCATCCTCTCCCTCACCAGCGCAGGCAAAGTGCGGGAATACCGTCTGGAGCTTCGCGTCACCCTCTCCGTCCTGGATCAGGCCGGCAAGTCCGTGCTCAACCCCGGCGAAGTCTTCGTGCAGCGCGACATGACCTATGACGACCAGCAGGCCCTGGCCAAGGAACTGGAAGAAACGGGCCTGTACCGCGCCATGGAACTGGACGCCCTGCGCCAGATCCTGCGCCGGCTCGACACCATCAAACTCAAGAAACCCGCCGACGCCGCACCATGAAACTGCGCGGCGACCAGCTCGATGCCATCCTCGCCAAGAGGCTGGCCCCGGTCTGGCTCCTCAGCGGCGACGAACCCCTGCTGGTGGACGAGGCCCTCGCGGCCCTGCGCGCCGCCGCCCTCAAACAGGGCTACGACGAACGCCAGACCAGCCAGACCGACCAACATTTCAAATGGCGCGAATGGATGGCCGGCTTCGACAGCCTCTCCCTGTTCGCCAGCCGCCGTCTGGTGGAACTGCGCCTGCCCACCGGCAAACCCGGCATCGAAGGCGGCAAGACCCTGGAAGCCTGGGCCGCCCAACCCCCCGCCGACACCCTCCTGGTCGTCCTCGCCCCCAAGCCGGACAAGGCCACCCAGACCACCAAATGGTTCACCGCCCTGGAACGAACCGGCGTCTGGGTGCAGACCGCCGCCCCGGCGCTGGAACAACTCCCGGGCTGGATTGGCGCGCGCCTGGCGCGGCACGGCCTCAAGGCCGAACGCGACACCCTCGCCTGGCTCGCCGCACGGGTTGAAGGCAACCTGCTCGCCGCGCACCAGGAGATCGAAAAACTCGCCCTGCTGGTGCAACCCGGCCCCCTCAGCCTGGAGGACGTGCGCAGCGCCGTGACCGACGTGGCGCGCTACGACGCCGCCGACCTGTCCGAGGCCTTCCTCAAGGGCGACGCCGCGCGCTACTGCCGGGTGCTGGACGGACTCCAGGCCGAAGGCGAAGCCCTGCCCCTGATCCTGGCCTTCGTCGGCAACGAGATCCGCACCCTGCAACGCCTCGCCGCCGGGGTCGCGCGCGGCGAACGCCTGCCCGCCCTGATGCAGGCCGCGCGCGTATGGGACAGCCGCCAGAGCCTGGTGGAACGCGCCCTGCAACGCACCAGCCGGGAAAAACTGAACCAGGCCGTGCACGCCCTCTCACGCCTGGACCGCGCCGCCAAGGGCCTGCTGCGCGCAGACCCCTGGGATGAACTGAAACAACTTGGCCTGGCTCTCATGAACCGGGGCCGAGCGCCCGCCTTTAACCTCCCGTAGCGCAGGCGCCCTCGCCTGCACTAACCGTTGAAGCAGGCGAGGCGCCTGCGCTACCAAGCGAGACCACCATGGACATCACCCCCTACATGCAGACCCTGGGCCGCCAGGCGCGCGAAGCCTCGCGCGCCGTCGCCCGCGCCGACACCAACCAGAAAAACGCCGCCCTCCTCGCCATGGCCGCCGCCATCGAACGCGACGCCGACCAGCTGATCGCCGCCAACGCACAAGACATGGCCCACGCCCGCGCCGCCGGCTACGACAGCGCCCTGCTCGACCGCCTCGCCCTCAGCGCCAAGACCGTCGCCGGCATGGCCGAAGGCCTGCGCCAGATCGCCGCCCTGCCCGACCCGGTGGGCGAGATGGACGGCCTCAAATACCGCCCCTCCGGCATCCAGGTGGGCAAGATGCGCGTCCCGCTGGGCGTCATCGGCATCATTTACGAAGCCCGCCCCAACGTCACCGCCGACGCCGCCGGGCTCTGCCTCAAGTCCGGCAACGCCGCCATCCTGCGCGGCGGCTCCGAAGCCATCCGCTCCAACCAGGCCATCGCCGCCTGCGTGCGCGAAGGCCTCGCCGCCGCCGGCCTGCCCGCCACCGCGGTGCAAGTGGTCGAAACCACCGACCGCGCCGCCGTCGGCGCCCTCATCACCATGAAGGACTACGTGGACGTCATCGTCCCGCGCGGCGGCAAGGGGCTGATCGAACGCATCACCGGCGAAGCGCGCGTCCCCGTCATCAAGCACCTGCACGGCAACTGCCACGTCTACATCGACGACCGCGCCGACCTGACCAAGACCGTCAAGATCGTCGAAAACGCCAAGACCCAGCGCTACGGCACCTGCAACACCACCGAATCCCTGCTGGTGGCGCGCGCCGTAGCCGCCCAGGCCCTGCCCGACATCGGACGCATGCTGGCGACCCACGGCGTGGAGATGCGCTGCTGCCCCGAGGCCCTGGTCATCCTGCAAGACATCGGTCAGGTGAAGGCCGCCACCGAGCAGGACTGGCACGAGGAATACCTGGCCCCCATCCTCGCCATCAAGGTGGTGGACGGCCTGGACGCCGCCATCGAGCACATCAACACGCACGGCTCGCAGCACACCGACGCCATCCTCACCGAGGACTACGCCCGCGCGCGCCGCTTCCTGCGCGAAGTGGATTCCGCCAGCGTCATGGTCAACGCCAGCACCCGCTTCGCCGACGGCTTCGAATACGGCCTGGGCGCGGAAATCGGCATCTCCACCGACAAAATCCACGCCCGCGGCCCGGTGGGGCTGGAAGGGCTCACCAGCCAGAAATGGGTGGTGCTGGGGGACGGGCACGTGCGGGGCTGAACGCCCCCTGTAAGAGCCCGGCCATCGCCCGGCACAGCCCCTACACACCCCCCACCGCGCCGGCACGCACGCCATCACCCCTTCCGGCAGCGACGCGCACACCCCGCGCAGGATGTGTCCATACGGAGTGGCGAAGGTGCAGACGCTGTCCGCCGCCTGGTCCTGGCACACCGCGCGCGCTGCGGCGGGCGGGCCGGGCATGCGCACCTCGCCCGGCCCTGCCGCCGGGCGCGAGGCCGGGGGCGGCGGACGGTTGAGCGCGCGCTGCGGCGCCGCCGCCGGATTCTCGAAAAACTCCGCCCCGCCGCGCACGCAACGTGCGTGGTTGTAGATGCGGCGGATGTCGCCCTGCGGACCGTGTCCCTTGGGGTGGTCCGCCGGATCGCCCGCCTTGGGGTCGCCGCGTTGCGCGCCGGGGCCATGCACATCCAGGTAGGCATAGCGGAACTCGCCGCGCGGACGCATGTAGCCCAGGGCCTGGCCGAAGGCGAAGTACACGGCGTCGGTGCCGGGCGCGGGGCCGTCCAGGTGCGTGGTGGAGGTCCAGAAGTAGGGGAAATCGCGCTCCTCCGCTTCGTTGGTGGTGGCCGTGATGCGGAACAGCGGGTCGATGGCGGGGGTGCGCGCGTACTCGACGATGGATTGCAGCTCCTTGGCGTTGGGCAGACGCCAGTCGCGCTCACCGCCCAGTTCCAGCGAGGCGCAGTACCGCAGGGCCTCGCCCCAGTCCAGGCTGCCGTCGCGGCGGCGACTGTGGCCGAGATAGGCCTTCATTGAGGCGTCGCCGCTGTCGGCCTGCGCCCAGGTCAGGCCGGTGGCGCGGTCGCGGATCGTGGCGTCGCCGTTGTCGAGCAAATCGTTGCGGCCATAGTCCGGGTTGCCGCGCACATAACGGGCATAGAAGGCGGGACGGCTCATGTTGCCGTGTTGGGGGTAGCCCTTGATGCGGCCATCGGCGAAGTTGACGCCGTAGAAACTGGGTTCACCGCGCATGGTCCCGGCGAGCACCGGGGTGCGGCTCAGGTACTGGGCGTCGATATAGCGCCCGCTGGATGGATATTCAAAGCGGAACACGCGCGTGTCGAGATAGGGCCGTGCGTCCGCCGGCACGCTGCGCGCGCTGGGGCTGGCCAGGCCGGCGGAGCCGTCGAAACGCATCAGGGAATACAGCTCGCGGATCGTGGGGACGCGCCAGTCCGCATGGCCGCCGGTGCGGTCGGCCTGCGCATCCGCCGCCGCATCGGCCCAGCGCACCTGCTTGAAGGCCTGTTGCCAGATCAGGCCGGTCACCCGATCCGTCACCGTACCGTCGCCGTTGTCGAGGTACTGGGGTGCGTTGCCGCGCCACTCGCCATCCTGCCCGGACCAGGCGTTGCCGCGCTTGGGGCAGACGATGCCGCCCCGGTCATCGAAACAATGCTGCTGGCCGGTATCGACGATGGCGTAGGGCAGATCGGCCAGGGCGATGGCAGGGAGGCTCAGGGCAAGCGCCAGCAGGGGGAGTCTCATGGTCGCTCCGGGAGGGGTGGGCGGGAAACGGGTAGGTAGAATGCCGCATCCCCACCCCCCACCGCCACCATGGCTGACTCCGAACTGCACAAGGGCCGGGCCAAAACCGCCCGCATCCCGATCAAGATCGTCCCCAAACCCCGCCTGCGCCTGCCGCCCTGGATACGCGCCCACACCCACGGCGCGGCGGAGGTGGCGCGGGTGAAGGGGCTGCTGCGGGAGGCCAAGCTGCACACCGTATGCGAGGAGGCCGCCTGCCCCAACCTGGGCGAATGCTTCGCCCACGGCACGGCCACCTTCATGATCCTGGGCGACCTGTGCACGCGCCGCTGCCCGTTCTGCGACGTGGGCCACGGCAAGCCCCTGCCGCCCGACGCGGACGAGCCGCGCCACCTGGCGGAAACCGTGGCGGCGCTGGGGTTGAACTATGTGGTCATCACCAGCGTGGACCGGGATGACCTCAAAGACGGCGGCGCGGCCCACTTCGCCGCCTGCATCGCGGAGGTGCGCAACAGCGCCCCCGCCACCCGCATCGAGATCCTCACGCCGGACTTCCGGGGCCGGGTGGAGATCGCCCTGGGCCTGCTCGCCGCCACCCCGCCGGACGTGATGAACCACAACCTGGAGACCGTGCCGCGCCTGTACAAGGCCTGCCGCCCCGGCGCGGACTACGCGCACTCGCTGGCGCTGCTCCGCGATTTCAAGGCGCGCGCGCCGGGCGTACCCACCAAGTCCGGCATCATGCTGGGCCTGGGCGAGACGGACGCGGAGGCGCTGCAAGTGATGCGCGACCTGCGCGCCCACGGCGTGGACATGCTCACCGTGGGCCAGTACCTGCAACCCTCGGCGCACCACCTGCCGGTGGAACGCTTCGTGCCGCCGGAACAGTTCGCGGAATACGAACGCGCCGGGCGGGAGATGGGCTTCACCAACGTCGCCAGCGGGCCAATGGTGCGGTCCAGCTATCACGCGGATTTGCAGGCGGCGGGGGTGGCGGCGTGAAACGGCGCAAACGCCTGATGTATCTTCCCGCCTGAAACCCGTCGAAAGGAACGCCGCCATGTCGCAAACCCTGCACCTTCTGGACGACCGCATCACCATAGACCCGGACATCTGCAACGGGCATCCGACCGTGCGCGGCAAACGCATCACGGTCCAATCCATCCTGGAATACCTCTCTGCGGGGGACAGCGAGGCGGACATCCTGGCCGAGTTTCCGGGGCTGGAGCCCGAGGACATCCGCGCGTGTCTGACGTTCGCCAGCCGCTTGATGGATCAACGCTACGAGTTGCTCAAGGTGGCGTAATGCCGCGCTACCTGATCGACGCCAACCTGCCGCGCCGTCTGGCGATCTGGAACGGGCCGGACTTCGATTGGGTGGCGGATCACGATGACGCCTGGTCCGACTCGCAGGTATGGAAGCTCGCACGCGAGCAGGATTTGATCATCGTCACCAAAGACGCCGATTTTTCTGATCGCGTCATGCTCTCCAGCCCGCCGCCGAGGGTGGTCCACCTGCGTGTAGGCAACCTGCGCCTGCGCGAACTGAGGGCTTTTCTGATTCAGTCATGGCCAGGAATCGAGGCCGCCGCACCCAACCACAAACTGCTGGTCGTGCGCACCGATTCGGTTTTCGGCATCGTCTGAACACACGGGAACACGGAATTGAAACTCGCCACCTGGAACGTCAACTCCCTAAAAGTCCGCCTGCCCCACCTGCTCGACTGGCTCGCCGCCGCCCAACCCGACGTGGTGTGTTTGCAGGAGACCAAGCTCACGGACGACGCCTTCCCAGCGGCGGAGATCGCGGCAGCGGGATATCAGGCCGCCTGGTCCGGGCAGAAGACCTACAACGGCGTCGCCCTCCTCAGCCGCGCACCGCTCTCAAGTCGTTCGCCGGGCCGCCCCAAGAACGACTTGGCCCCCACGGGGGGCGGCTCGGACGATTTTCCCGAGCCGGGGGCACTAACCGAGGTGCAGGCCGGCATCCCCGGCTTTGAGGACGAGCAAAAGCGGGTACTTGCCGCCACGGTCGACGGGGTGCGGGTGGTGTGCGTCTACATCCCCAACGGCCAGGCGGTGGATTCGGACAAATACCACTACAAACTGCGCTGGCTGGGCGCCCTCACCGCCTGGCTGGCGGACGAGCTGAAACGCCACCCGCGCCTGGCCCTGCTGGGCGACTACAACATCGCCCCGGACGACCGCGACGTGCATGACCCGGCGGCCTGGGAGGGCCAGATCCTGGTCTCGGAGCGAGAGCGCGCGCGTTTCCAGGGCCTGCTCGACCTGGGCCTGCAGGATGCCTTCCGCCGGTTCGAGCAGCCCGAGAAATCCTTCTCCTGGTGGGATTACCGCGCCGCAGGCTTCCGCCGCAACCTGGGCATGCGCATCGACCACATCCTGCTCTCCGCGCCCCTGGCGGCGGGCTGCACCGCCTGCGTCATCGACAAGGCCCCGCGCAAGCTGGAACGCCCCTCGGACCACACGCCGGTGTGGGCCGAGACGAGCTGACCCCCCACCCGTAAAAAAGGGGGGAAAACCACAGCGCCACCCTACCCCCCAACGCCCGCCCCCGCGGCTTCCCCCTTTTCCAAAGGGGGATGGAGGGGGATTTAGCGACGGCAGCAAAGCGAACCGGCTCAGAAATCCCCCCTGCCCCCCTTTGAGAAAGGGGGGGAAACCGCAGCGCCGCCCTTACCCCCCAACGCCCGCCCCCGCGGCATTGCTTCGCGCAATGCGGGTGGAGCGAAGGACGATCCTTATGCGCTTATTCCTGTACCCCACTGCCGTACCCCGCCTCCCGCTGCCCCTTGATCGCCAGCACAAACACCGTGTCCACCTCCGGCAGGTAGCGGTACAAGGCCACATACCCCCGCGCACCGCGCCCGATCACCAGTTCCCGCTTGTCATTGCGGGCCGGGCGTCCGATCAGCGGGTGTTCTTGCAGGATGTCGAGGGCCTGGATGAGGCCATGGATGCGCCCCGGGATCGCACTGGCCTCGTGGCGGATGAGGTGGTCGAGGATGCGTTCAAAGTCTTCCGCCACCTCCGGCGCGAGTTCCACCCGCGCCATGTTCAGTCCGCACCCGGCGCGGCGGCCTGCTCTCTGGCGGCCTCGGCCCGTTCCAATAGCCAGGCCCGCATTTCCTGCCAGGGGACGGTCTGACCCGTAGCCAGCAGGCGGGCATAGCGCCCTTCCGCCAGGGCGTCGAAGGCGGTGCGACTCTCTTCTTGTTGGGTTTTTTCCGCGATGGCCTGGAGGATGAAGCTGTGGGTGGAAACGCCGCTCTCCTGCGCGGCCCTGGATACACGGGCCTTGAGGTCTTCCGGTAGGCGGATGGTGGTGGTGGACATGGCGCTCTCCGAAGTGATGCGGGCAATGTAGCACGAGTGCGCTACATGGGAACTCGGATAACAGGCACACTCGTCCGTAGCCGGTCTACCCACAAAGTGGCACTTTCGAATCACTGCATCTAGTGCTAACTTTGACTCTCTGCACTACATATAGCGTCCACACACGCAGGAGACAGCACCATGCAGGAAGCCCTTTTCCCCGAGCTGACCGACCAAGCCATTTCCAGCGAAGTCCTGCTGGAAAAGTACGCCAAGGGGGAGGAACAGAACGTCACGGATGTGCGCGCTCGGGTAGCGCGGGCGCTGGCGGCGGTAGAAAAGAAGGCGGATCGCGCGCATTGGGAGCGCCAGTTCTTCGCCGCCATGGAGGCGGGCTTCATCCCCGCCGGGCGCATCAACTCCGCCGCCGGGACGGAACTCCAGGCCACCCTCATCAACTGCTTTGTGCAGCCCGTGGGCGACGCCATTTCCGGCGAATCCGAGGGCAAGCCCGGCATCTACGTGGCGCTGGAAGAGGCCGCCGAGACCATGCGCCGGGGCGGCGGCGTGGGTTACGACTTCTCCACCATCCGCCCCAAGGGCTCGCTGGTGAAAGGCACCCAGTCGCGCGCCTCGGGGCCGGTGTCCTACATGCGCGTGTTCGACCGCTCGTGCGAGACGGTGGAATCCGCCGGTGCGCGGCGCGGCGCGCAGATGGGCGTGATGCGCTGCGACCACCCGGATATCGAACTGTTCATCCACGCCAAGGACCAGGGCGACCTGAAGAACTTCAACATCTCCGTCGGCGTCACCGATGCCTTCATGCAGGCGGTGGAGGCGGATGCCGACGTGGAGCTCATCCATCGCGCCCGGCCCGGCGACGAGCAGATGGTCAACGGCGCGTATCAACGCAGCGACGGTCTCTGGGTCTACCGCAAGCTGCGCGCGCGCGACCTGTGGACCCAGGTCATGTCCTCCACCTACGACCACGCCGAACCGGGGGTGCTGTTCATCGACCGCATGAACCGGGACAACAACCTGGGCTATTGCGAGGTGATCGAGGCGACCAACCCGTGTGGTGAGCAACCACTTCCGCCCTACGGCTGTTGCTGCCTGGGTTCTGTCAATTTAACCCGCTTCGTTCGACAGCCTTTCGGCGAACACGCCGCGTTCGATTTCGATGGCCTCGCGCGCATCCTGCCCGTCTGCGTGCGCGCCCTGGACAATGTGCTCGACCTCACCGCCTGGCCCCTGGAAAAACAGAGGAAAGAGGCCCACAACAAGCGCCGCGTGGGCCTGGGCTTCACCGGTCTGGGGGATGCGCTGACCATGCTCAACCTGCGCTACGACTCGCCCGAGGCCCTGTTCTTCTCCAAGCAGATCGCCGAGTTCATGCGCGACCATTCCTATCTGGCCTCGGTGGAACTGGCCAAGGCCCGGGGCGCCTTCCCCCTGTTCAACGCCGACCTCTACCTCACGGGCGGCAACTTCGCCTCGCGCCTGCCGGACGAGCTCAAGGACGCCATCCGCGCCCACGGCATCCGCAACTCGCACCTGCTCTCCATCGCCCCCACCGGCACCATCTCGCTCGCCTTTGCCGACAACGCCAGCAACGGCATCGAACCGCCGTTCTCCTGGTCGTACACGCGCAAGAAGCGCCAGCAGGACGGCGGCTGGAAGGAATACCCGGTGGAAGACCACGCCTGGCGCATGTACCGCGAACAGGGCGGCGACACTGCCCAACTGCCCGCCTCCTTCGTCACCGCGCTGGAGATCTCCGCCATGGCGCACATGGATATGGTGGCGGCGGTGGCGCCGTATGTGGATTCCGCCATCTCCAAGACCGTGAACGTGCCGGCGGACTACCCCTACACCGAGTTCGAGGGCCTCTACCTCGCGGGCTGGAAGGCGGGTCTCAAGGGCCTCGCCACCTACCGCCCCAACGCCGTGCTGGGCAGCGTGCTTTCCACCACGCCGGAGACGCCCGCCGCCGCGCCGGTGCAAAAAGCGGCGGCGTTGCAGGACTTCGAACTCTCGGACGTGAACCGCCGCATCGAGATCAAGGCCCTGCCCGCCCCGGTGCTGGAAAGCCTGAAATGGCCCAGCCGTCCGCGTCTGCCCGGCGGCAACCCGGCCTGGAGCTACATGATCGACACCACCTGCGGCAGCTTCGCCCTGTTCGTCGGCCACACCGAAAGCGAAGGCCGCGCCTGGCCGTTCGAGGTCTGGGTGAACGGCGCGGAACAGCCGCGCGGCCTGGGTGCGGTGGCCAAGACCCTGTCCATGGACATGCGCGCCAACGACCGCGGCTGGCTCAAGCTCAAGCTGGAAACCCTGGCCCGCACACGCGGCGACGACACCTGCGCCATCCCTTTCCCACCCGAAGGCGAACCGCGCCAGATGCCCAGCCTGGTCGCCGCCGTGGCGCAACTCCTGCGCTGGCGTCTGGACGAACTGCATACCCTGGACGAAGGCGACGACACCCCCGTGCTGGACGCCCTGTTCTCGCTCAAGGAACCCAAGACCGGCACGGACGGCACCTTGTCCTGGACCGTGGACGTCTACAACCCGCACACCGGCGACGACTTCGTGCTCGGCCTGAAGGAGGTCACCATGCCGGACGGCCTCACCCGCCCCTATTCCCTGTGGCTGGCGGGCGATTACCCGCGCGCCCTGGACGGCCTGTGCAAGCTCCTCTCCCTGGACATGCGCGTGATGGACCCGGCCTGGATCGGCATGAAGCTGCGCAAGCTGATCGACTACCCGGAACCCCTGGGCGACTTCATGGCCTTCGTCCCTGGCCAGAGCAAGCAGACCACCTGGCCCTCGACGCTGGCCTATGTGGCGCGGCTCATCATCCACCGCTACGCCATGCTCGGCATCCTCACCGAGGACGGCCTGCCGGTGAAGGAGATGGGCATCCTGCAAACCCCCGCCCTGCCCCCCGCCCACGCCGGCGAGGTCGCCACGGTGATGCGCGGCAAGGTGTGCAAGGAATGCGGCAATGACACGGTGATCCGCAAGGATGGCTGCGATTTCTGTACCGCGTGCGGGGCGGTGGGGGCGTGCGGGTGACACGCACACAGACCCGGCCAGCCCAATTCGGGCGTCGGGCGCTGCGGTAATCCCCTTCGGACGGACAAGAAAAAAGCGGGCCGAGGCCCGCTTTTTCATGTGACCGCCAAGCGGTCCGGCTGAGAGGATCAGGATTTTTTCGCGGCTGCCTTCTTCGCAGCAGGCTTGGCCGCGGCCTTCTTTGCCGGTGCAGCGGCCTTGGCGGGAGCGGCAGCCTTGGGAGCAGCGGCCTTCTTCGCCGGTGCAGCAGCCTTGGCGGGAGCAGCGGCCTTGGGAGCGGCGGCCTTCTTCACCGGTGCAGCAGCCTTGGCGGGAGCGGCAGCCTTGGGAGCGGCGGCCTTCTTCGCCGGTGCAGCAGCCTTGGCGGGAGCTGCTGCCTTGGCGGGAGCTGCTGCCTTGGGAGCAGCGGCCTTCTTTGCCGGTGCAGCAGCCTTGGCGGGAGCGGCAGCCTTGGGAGCAGCGGCCTTCTTCGCCGGTGCAGCCGCCTTGGCGGGAGCGGCAGCCTTGGGAGCGGCGGCCTTCTTCGCCGGTGCAGCAGCCTTGGCGGGAGCGGCAGCCTTGGGGGCGGCGGCCTTCTTCGCTGGTGCAGCAGCCTTGGCAGGAGCGGCGGCCTTGGGAGCGGCGGCCTTCTTTGCCGGTGCAGCAGCCTTGGCGGGAGCGGCAGCCTTGGGAGCAGCCGCTTTCTTCGCCGGTGCGGCAGCCTTGGCGGCTACAGCCTTTTCAACTTTGGGTGCAGCAGATTTTTTTGCGGGGGATTTCGCCTTGGCGGCGGTTTTGGTGGACTTCTCGGCGGGCATAAGTGACTCCTCTGTTGATAACGTTGATCAGCCGGAAAGCCTTATGCCTCAAGCGTTTTGGCGCTCCCATAAGGCTGCCGGATTGTAGAACAAAAAAAACCGCGCCCCGCAAGGCGAAAACGCGCTTTTTTAAGTTTTTTCTACAGAAAGAAGTCAGTCAGGAAGCCGCTCGTGGGCATACAGATCCTCGATGCGTTCACGCGTGCGGATGAGGTGATGCTGCGCCCCGTCCACGAGGATCTCCGCCGCGCGCGGGCGGGTGTTGTAGTTGGAGCTCATGCTCATGCCGTAAGCGCCTGCGGAACACAGCGCCAGAAGGTCGTTTTCCGCCAGCGCCAGGGTACGGTCATGGCCGAGGAAATCGCCGCTCTCGCACACCGGCCCCACCACCGAGTAGGCGCGGGCCTCGCCCTCGCGCTCCCGCACCGGCAGGATGTCGTGCCAGGCGTCGTAGAGGGAAGGCCGCATGAGGTCGTTCATGGCCGCATCGACGATGGCGAAGTCTTTCGCCGCGCCATGCTTGAGGTATTCCACGCGCGTGAGCAGCCAGCCGGCATTGCCCACCAGGGCGCGCCCCGGCTCGATCACCAGGGTCTCCGTGCGTCCGCGCATGCGCGCAAGCAGGAGCTCCGCGTAGGCCGCCAGGTCCGGCGGCGTCTCGTCGCGATAGCGGATGCCGACGCCGCCGCCGATGTCGATGTGATGCAGGCGGACGCCCTGCGCCTCCAGGCCGGCCACCAGTTCCAGCACCCGGTCCAGGGCCTCGGCGAAGGGCGCGATGTCGGTGAGCTGGGAGCCGATGTGGCAGTCGATGCCCACCACTTCGATATGGGGCATCGCGGCGGCCTCGGCGTAGACGCGCAGGGCCTGGTCGTGGGCGATGCCGAACTTGTTGTCCTTCAGGCCGGTGGAGATGTAGGGATGCGTCTTGGCGTCCACGTTGGGATTCACGCGCAAGCTCACCGGGGCCTTGCGCGCCATGGACCCGGCGACGCGGTTGAGCCGCGCCAGCTCGCTTTCCGACTCCACGTTGAAGCATTGGATGCCGGCCACCAGGGCGGCGCGCATCTCGTTTTCGCGCTTGCCCACGCCGGAGAACACCACCTTGGCGGGATCGCCCCCTGCCGCCATCACCCGCGCCAGTTCACCGCCGGAGACGATGTCGAAACCGGCGCCCAGGCGCGCGAACAGTTGCAGTATGGCCAGGCTGCCGTTGGCCTTCACCGCATAGCAGACCTGATGCGGATGTCCCGCCAGGGCCAGATCGAAGGCCTTGTAGGCGGCCTCCAGGGCGGCGCGGGAGTAGATGTAGGAGGGGGTGCCGTACTTGGCGGCGAGGCTGTCCAGGGGCGTGTCCTCGATGTGGAGGACGCCGCCCTTGCGAGAGAGGGCGTTCATTGCGCGGGTGTGCTTGGGGCGGGTTTGGAGACCGGGTCCGGCAGGTACAGCGGACCCTTCTTGCCGCAGGCGCCGAGAGGGCCGCAGAGGCTCAATATCAGGAGGAGGAAGGTCAGGCGGCGCATGGGAGGCTCGTACAATTCCGGGCCAGTCTAGCACGGAGAAACAGCATGACCGAGAGTGAGTTCCTGGCCCTGGCGGACTCCGCCCTGGCCCGTCTGGAGGCGGCGCTGGAGGCGGCGGACCTGGATTTTGAACCGGGCGTCGGGGGCGTACTGGAGATCGAGTTCGCCCACGGCAATCCGATGGTGGTCAACCGCCACACCGCAGCCCGGGAGATCTGGGTGGCGGCCCGGAGCGGCGGCTTCCACTACCGCTGGGATGGGGCCGCCTGGCGCGACACTCGGGGCGGTGAGGAGCTGTTCGCGGCCCTGTCCCGGCTGTGTTCGGAGCAGGCGGGTGCGGTGGTGACCCTGGCGTAAGCGTCGGGAGCGTACCCATTCATGGGTAGTTTTCCCCGCGCCGGCTCGTGAGACAGTGCGGGCGTCCACACTTTCCGGTTTGTCGATGCCCGCCCCACTCCTGAGCCTGCCTCATGTCGCCGTGGAGTTGCCGAGCCGCTTGTTCTCGCGGCGGCGACTTGCGCCGGTACGCCCTGCGGGCCAGCCCGGCCCCAAGGCGATGGCGGCGCGGCTGGCGCGCTTCGGTCTGTTCTCCGACTTTCCACCGCACTGTCTGGCCCGACTGGCTGCCGCCACCCGGGTTCAGGTGCATGGCGCCGGGGATGCGCTCTGGCATCAGGGTGAGGCAAGCCGCCGCGTGCTGCTGATCGAGGAAGGGCTGGCCATCGCCTCCCGGCGTGTGCGCGAGGGGGTGAGCCGCACCTACGGCCTGTACGGCCCCGGCGATTCCCTGGGGCTGTACGCCATCTGGGCCGGCATGAAGTACCCCACCGACGCCCTGGCCCTCAATCACGGCCTGACCGTTCTTGCCCTCTCTTCCTCCGCCCTGGTGAAGTGCGTGCGGGAGGAACCCCGGTTGCTGGAACCGCTGATGGAGGAAGTCGGGCGCTTCACCGAGGCCTTTCTGCGCAAGATCGACATCGTCAGCGCCGGGACGGTGCAACAGCGCGTAGCCGCCCTCATGCACATGCTGCTGGAACGCTACGGCGTCCCCACGGGGGAGCGCGCGGCCAGCCTGCCCATCCGCCTGACCCTGGAGCAGATCGGGGCCATCACCGACGCCCGCATCGAGACCGTGGCGCGCGCCCTGGCTGAATGGAAGCGGGAAGGCTGGATGTCAAACGACGCCGACGGCTTTCATTTCTCCGCCCTGAGCCGCCTGAAAGACGAACTGGGCGATTAACGCCGCCAGAAGGCGGGGGTGAGCACCACCAGCAGGGTGAACACCTCCAGGCGGCCCGCCAGCATGGCGACGGTGCACACCCAGGTCTGGAAGTCGGTCAGCGCGCCGTAGTTGTTGGCCGGCCCCACCACGCCCAGGCCGGGGCCGGCGTTGTTGATGCAGGCGATGATGGCGCTGAAGGCGGAGATGAAATCGAGCCCGCTGGCCAGGAGCGCGAAGGTCAGCGTGACCACCGTCATGAAGTACAGAAAGATGAAGGCCAGCACCGAGAACACCACCTTGTTCTCGATCACCTGGCCGCCCAGCTTGACCGGCATGAGGGCGTTGGGATGCAGCAGGCGGGAGAGTTCGCGTGAGGCCTGCTTGGCCAGGATCAGGGTGCGGATCATCTTGACGCCGCCGCCAGTGGAGCCGGAGCAGGCCAGGATGGAGCTCAGGAACAGCATCCACATGGGCGCGAAGATGGGCCACTGGCCGAAGTCCGTGCTGGCATAGCCGCAGTCGGTGGCGATGGTGATCAGGTTGAAGCTCACATGGCGCAAGGTGGTGAGCGCATCCGGGTAGACGCCCTGATACCAGAGAAAGGCCGTCACCCCCAGCACGCTCAGCGCCAGCAGGGTGAGCATGTGCATCATCTCCACGTCCGCCAGCCAGGTGCGCAGGCTGACGCCGCGCACCATGAGGAAATAGGTGGTGAAGTTGCCGGCGGCGATCACCTGGAACACGGTCAACACCACCTCGATGGGCACGGAGTTGAAGAACCCGATGCTGGCGTCATGGGTGGAAAACCCGCCCAGAGACAAGGCGGAGAAGGCATGGCACACCGCGTCGAACCAGCTCATGCCGGCCAGGTGCAGGGCGACGGCGCAGGCCAGGGTGATGCCGGCGTAGACCAGCCACAGGGCCTTGGCGGTCTGGGCGATGCGCGGGGTGAGCTTGCTGTCCTTCATCGGCCCCGGCGTTTCCGCCTTGAACATGGAGCGACCGCCCACGCCCAGCAGGGGCAGGATGGCCACGGCCAGGACGATGATGCCCATGCCGCCGATCCAGTTGAGCAGGTGCCGCCACAGGTTGATGGAGGGCGGCAACAGGTCCAGGCCGGAATACACGCTGGCCCCGGTGGTGGTCATGCCGGAGACCGTCTCGAAGTAGGCGTCGGTAAACGAGGTATCCAGGTGGAACATCAACGGCAGGGTGGCGAAGGCCGGCAACAGGGTCCAGGTCAGCACCACGATGAGGAAGCCGTCGTGGGTCTTCAGGTCGCGCCGTCCGGCGCGGGTGAACAGCCAAAGCAGGGCGCCGACGCCGATGGTGATGACCACCGCCTCGTCATAGGCGTTGAGGGCGGCGTCCTGATACCGCCAGGACACGCCCAGAGGAACGAGCATGACCAGCCCGAAAATCAGGATGATGGGGCTCAATGCATACAGAACGCCGATCATCAGAAGAACCCGATACCCACCTGGAACAGGCGTTCCACCTTGCTGATCATGCGTTTGTTGGGCACGAACAGGATCAGGTGGTCGTCCGCCTCGATGCGGGTGTCATGGTGGGCGATGATGACCTGCTCGCCGCGCACCACCGCACCCACGGAGACGCCCTCGGGCAGGTTGATCTGCTCGATGCGGCGACCGATCAGGCGCGAGGAACGGGCATCGCCATGCACCACCGCCTCCAGCGCCTCCGCCGCGCCCCGGCGCAGGGAGTGGACCACCGCCATGTCGCCGCGCCGGATGTGGGTGAGCAGCGGGCCGATGGTGGCCTGAGCCGGGGACAGGGCGATGTCGATCTCGCCGCCCTGGAGCAGGTCCACATAGGTGGCGCGGTTGATCAGGGCGATCACCTTCTTCGCCCCCAGCCGCTTGGCCAGGAGCGAGGCCATGATGTTGTCCTCGTCGTCATTGGTGAGCGCGCAGAACACGTCGATGTCCTCGATGTTCTCGGATAGCAGCAGGTCTTCGTCGGTGGCGTTTCCGTTCAGCACCAGGGTGTGGTCCAGCTCCGCCGCCAGGCGCTCGGTGTTCTTCTTGTTGCGGTCGATGAGCTTGACCTGGTATTCCGAATCCAGGCTCTTGGCCAGACGCCGCCCGATGTTTCCACCCCCCGCGATCATGATGCGGCGCACGTTGCGATCCTCGCGCCGCATCTCCTTCATGACCGCGCGCAGGTTTTCTGTGGCGGCCAGAAAGAACACCTCGTCGCCCTCCTGGATCACGGTATCGCCCTGCGGCACGATGGCGCGGTCCTGGCGGTAGATGGCGGCGACGCGGGCGTCGATCTGGCCCTTGAGGTCCGGGTGCTCGCGGAACATCAGGTGCAGGTGCTCGGGCAGGTGTTTGAGGGCGTGGCCCACCATGAAACCGCCATGCGCCTTCACCGCCACCAGGCGGATGCGACCGCCGGCGAAATCCACCACCTGAAGCGCCTCCGGGTAGTCGATGAGGCGGCGCAGGTAATCGGTGATCTCCTGCTCCGGGGCGATGACGTGGTCCACCCCGAAGTGCTCGGCGTCGAACAACTCCGGGTGGCGCATGTAGTCGGTGGAACGGATGCGCGCGATCTTGGTGGGGATGTTGAACACCGCGCTCGCCACCTTGCACGCCACCATGTTGGTCTCATCGTTCACCGTCACCGCCACCAGCATGTCGGCATCCTCCGCCCCGGCGGCGCGCAGGATGGAAGGGTGCGAGGCCTCGCCCCGCACCGTGCGCAGGTCGAAACGGTCCTGCAGGGCGGAGAGCTTGTCCGCGTCCAGGTCCACCACGGTGAGGTCGTTGCCCTCGCGCACCAGATGCTCCGCCAGGTTGGAGCCGACCTGGCCGGCGCCAAGGATGATGATCTTCATGGCTCAGCCTTCCCGCTCGATCCCCAACTGTTTCACCTTGCGGTACATGTTGGTGCGGTCCAGCCCGGCGCGTTCAGCGGCGCGGCTCATGCTCCAGCCGCACTGTTCCAGCAGGGCCTCCAGATACGCCTTTTCGAACGCGTCGCGGGCGTCCTTCAGGGGCAGGTGCAGCATCAGGTCGATGCCGGTCTCCTGCACCGGGGCATGGCCGATGATGGCCTCGACCTCCTCCATGCCCACCAGGGGCTCGCCTTCCGCCAGGGCCAGGCGTCCGCACAGGGCCTCCAGTTCCGCCAGATTGCCCGGCCATTCATGGGCGCTCAGCACGGCAAGAACATCCGCGCCGAAATGGCGCGGGGTCACCAGCAGGCGCACGCAGGCGTCTTCCAGCATATGGGCGGCCAGGGCGGGGATGTCGTCGCGGCGGGTGCGCAGGGCGGGCAGTTCCACCACGCCATGGGCGAAATGATCGTGCAACTCCTGGGAAAGCAGCCCTTCCGAAAGCAGGAGCGAGGGCGCTTCATGGGCCGCGGCCACCACGCGCACGCTGAATTCGGCGCGCCGCGCGATGAGCAGGGCCAGCCCGCGCTGCTGCATGGTGTTGAGGCCGGACAGGTGGGGCACGAACACCAGACCGCCGCGCGCCTGGGCCAGGATGTCGCCGGGGCGTTCCCCCAGTTGCACAACGTCGGTCAGGCGCACAAAACCGCCTTCCGGCGGGGTGAGGAAACGCGCGGCGGCCTCTTCGCCGCTGCCGGGCTCGCCCACCAGCAGCACCGGCAGACCGGCGGCGGAGGCCAGGGCCAGACGCTGGGTGAGGCGGCGAATCGGCTCGCCCTCGCCCAGGGCGGAGAGGTCGCCGCTGGTGGTGGGACGGCTGGGGCGCGCCTCCAGCGCCTTCTTCACCGTCTCCAGCAACTGCTTGTAGGCGATGGGCTTTTCCAGATAGTCGAAGGCACCCAGGCGGGTGGCCTCCACGGCGGTGTGTACCGTGCCATGCCCGGACATCATCACCACCGGCAGGGTCAGGCGGCCCTGGCTCTTCCATTCCTTGAGCAGGGTGACGCCGTCCACGTCCGGCATCCAGATGTCGAGCAGCACCAGGTCCGGGATCTTGGCCTCCAGCGCGGAGCGGGCGCGCGCGCCGTTTTCCGCCATGCGCACGTCATAGCCTTCTTCTTCCAGGATCTCGCGCATCAACTCGCGAATCCCCGGTTCGTCGTCCACCACCAGGATCTCAGGCATGTTTGTCGTCCTCTTCCATCAATGCGGGGAGGCTGACGCAGACCTGCGCGCCTCCTGCTTCCAGATTGCACACGGCGATGTTGCCGTGGTGTTCCTCGATGATCTTCTTCACCACCGGCAGGCCCAGGCCGGTGCCCTTGGCCTTGGTCGTGGCGTAGGGCTCGAACAGCCGCCCCATGAGCTCGTCCGGAAAGCCCGGCCCGTTGTCTTCCACGCACAGGGCCACCTGGCCCTCTTCCAGTCGCGTGGCGACGCGGATGCGAACCTCGCCTTCGGCCACAGCCTCGTGCGCGTTCTTGATCAGATTCACCAGCACCTGGCGCAGCAACGAAGGGTCGCCCGCCACGGGCGGCAGATTCTCGCCCAGATCAGAACTCACCTGTGTACTGCCTTCGTACAGATTGAGCACCTCGCGCACCAGGGCGTTGAGGTCCAGGCGCTCGATGCGTGGCGAGGGCAGCTTGGCGTAATGCGCGAAGGCGTCCACCAGCCCCTTCATGGCGGCGACCTGGCCGACGATGGTGGCGACGGCGCGGGTGAGGAAATCGCGCGCCACGGGCTCCAGGCGGTCGGCCAGCTTCGCCTCCAGGCGCTCGGCGGAGAGCTGGATCGGGGTGAGCGGGTTCTTGATCTCGTGCGCCATGCGCCGCGCCGCCTCGCCCCAGGCGGCGTCGCGCTGGGCGGCGATGAGCTGGGTGACATCGTCCAGCACCAGCGCGTAATCGGGCGCTTCGCCCGAGGACAGCGGCGCGCCGCGCGCCAGCAGGATGCGGTGGCGCGGCTGGCCGGGCAGCTCCAGTTGCTCGCGCCAGGGCTGCCTGGGGTGGTCGTGAAAGCGACGCGACATCTCGGTGGCGAAGCGGCGCAGGCCATCGCCCTCCTGGCCCCAGGAGGCAAGGGGGCGACCCTCCAGATCATCCCGGCTGACGCCCAGCAGGAGGGCGGAGGCCGGGTTGGCCAGACGCACCACCAGGTCATGGTCCAGGGTGATCACGCCCGCCGTCACGCTGGAGAGCACGCCCTCCAGATAGACGTTGGCCTCCAGCAGTTTGTCCCGGCTCTCCTCCGCCACGGCGCGCGCATCGGCCAACTGGCGCGTCATGCGGTTGAAGCTCAGGGTGAGCATGCCCAGCTCGTCCCGTTGCGAAGAGGTCGCCACCTGACTGAAGTCGCCGCGCGCCACCGCACGGGTGCCGCGCGCGAGGATGCGCAGGGGTGCGGCCAGACGCTCGGATAGCAAAAAGGCCAGGGTGAAGGCGGAAAACAACGCCAGGGCCAGGGCCAGAGTGAGCGAGATGCCGTACAGGCGCTTCAGCCCCAGGCGCGAAAGCACCAGTTCCTGGTACCCCTGGCGCGCGGTCTCCACCTGTTGCGCATCCATCGCCAGTTGCGCCGGCACCGGCTGGATCACCTGCAACAAGCGCTGGCGTTCGTGCAGGGTGAACTGGCTGACCGGCACCAGGACATGCACGGAAATGCCGCCGCTTTCCTCTTTCACCAGACGCGACCAATGCTGCCCGGAACGCACCTGCCACAGCGCGCCCGCAGGCAAGGGCGGCGGCGCCAGACTGGTGCGGTTGGTGGTGTAGAAGGCGAGCATGCGGCCCTTCTCGTCATACAGGGCGGCGTCCTGCAGCCCGGCCTCCTCGCGCAGGTCATCCAGGCGCTCGGCCTGGATCATGGCCGGCGTCAGGGAGAGCTGGCTGGACAGGGATTCGGACTTCTTCACCACCTCGCGCTGCACATGCTCCAGGGCGGTGCGGCCCAGGGTGAGGCCGCCCTCCAGGGCGTTCTCCATGCGCACGTCGAACCAGGACTCAATCGACCGGATCAGGAACTGCACCGAGACGCCGTACACCACCAGACCCGGCACCAGGGCCATGAGGCCGATGATGAGGAACAGGCGCGCAGTGAGCTTGGCCCCGAACACGCCGGAACGGATGCGCCGCACCAGCACGAAGCCTTGATACAGGATGAGCAGGGCCAACCCCGCCAGGGTGACCACCGCCACCCCCAGCAGCAAGGGCAGGTTCTCGGCGAAGAACACGGTGTTGCCCGCCGCCGCCACCAGCAGACCGATGAGGGCAGCGCCCAGCAGCAGACTGACGGCGACCAGGTACAGCATCAGTACTTGAACTCCCGTTCCTGCCAGCCCGAATCCAGTTGCCAGCGCCCGGAAGAGGAGAGCGCGTTCACCTGGAGCGGTTTGGGCAGTTGCGAGAGGTCCAGTTGCATGCGCACCTGGACCCGGTAGCTCGACTTCTTCTTCATCTGCTTGACGCTCAACACCGCCCACTCGCGCAGGTCGCCCGCGGCGCGCAGGGCGTCGTCCAGGGTGTCGTGGGAGGAGGAGACGCCGGAAACGGTGACGTAGTACTGCCGCAGCAGGGCGTTATAGGCGACGCGGATGCGGCGCTCCTGATCCACCAGCCCCTCCGACAGCCAGTAATCGCGCACCCGTTCGCCTTCCACCGTCTGCACAAAGGTGATCTGCACACCGCGTTGCAGGGCGTTTTCCAGCGAAGGAGAAAGCTGGATGTCGAAATGCCCGGACAGGTGGAACAGCTCGCCCTTCTGCACCACCTCGATCAGCGACAACTGGATGCCCTCGGCGCGCCCCGGCTGCGTGATCAGCAGGCAGGCACAGGCCGCCGCCGCACGCAGGAAGTCACGTCTTGATGAAACGGGCATAGAAGAATCCATCCATCTCCGGGTCAGGCAGAAACTGCCCCGCGCGCGCCGATGCAAGGTCGAGACCCTCGTTCACAGCCTCGGGGTGGCGCGCCAGAAACCGCGCAACCTGATCCCCGTTTTCGGCGCGGAACAGGCTGCAAGTGGCGTAAAGGATTTTGCCACCCGGCCTCAGGAGCGGCCATAAAGCCTCCAGCAGACGCGACTGTTCGCGCGCAAGCTGTGGCGCATCCCCCTCCCGCTTGAGCCATTTACCGTCGGGATGGCGGCGCACCACGCCGGAACCGGTGCAGGGCGCGTCCAGCAGGATGCGGTCGAACGGACGTCCATCCCACCAATCGTCCGGACGCCCGGCATCCGCTGCGCGCAAGCGGGCCGACAGGCCAAGGCGCGCCAGATTGCGGCGCATGGGCTCCAGCCGTTCCGGCGAAGAATCCAGCGCCAGAAGATCCAGTTCGTGCCGCTCCAGCAGATGCGCGGCCTTGCCGCCGGGGGCGGCGCAGGCGTCCAGCACGCGCAGGCCGTCCGCCGCCTGCAACAGGGGAGCGGCCCATTGCGCCCCCAGATCCTGCACGCTCACCAGGCCGTCGGCGAACCCCGGCAGTTCCGCCACCGGCAGGGGGCTGGGGAGATGAAACCCCGCGTCGCCCACCGGGCGGGCGGCAATGCCCGCCGCCGCCAACAGGTCGCCGTAGGCCTCCCGCGCGAGGCGACGGCGGTTCACCCGCAGGGTCATGGGCGGATGGCCGTTCAGTGTGTGGACCAGGTCTTCCCAGGCTTCGGGATATTCGTCTTGCAGACGCTGACGCCACCATTCAGGGAAGTTCCAGCGCGCCTCCGTATCCGCCTCGGCGGCGCGGGCGAGTTCGTCGCGGCGGCGCAGGAAGTTGCGCAGCACGGCGTTGACGAAGCCCTTCGCGCCCGGATGCGCGCGCCCCACGGCAGCCACGGTCTCGTTCACCGCGGCGTAGTCCGGGCTGTCGCCCGCATCCAGTTCGAACAGACCGACCAGCAGATGGCCAGTGAGAGAGGCCGGCTTGAGAGGGCGCTCCGCCAGCCAGCGCACATAGAAGTGCAACCGTCCGGCGTGCCGCAACGCGCCGTAGGCGAGATGACGCGCTGCGGCAAGGGTGCGGGGAGGAAGTTCGGGGAGTGAAGACTGGGCCTGGGTGAGGCTGCGCCCCTCCAGCAGGACAGCATTCACCAGATGGGCGGCAAGGGTGCGGGCATCCGTCATGGGCGCATTCTCGCCCAGCGCAAGGTCAAACAACCGCTTGGCGGGCGATTTTGATCTGGTCGCGTCCGCCATGCTTGGCGGCGTAGAGGGCTTCGTCGGCCCGGCGCAGGAGGGAATGGCCGTTCTCGTCCGAACCCAGGCAGGCGATGCCGGCGCTGAAGGTCGTGTTGATCTCGCGTCCTTCGAACTGCATGGGCGCGCCTTTCATGAGTTGTTGCAGACGGCCCAACACCAGCAGCGCGCCGCGTTCGTCGGTATCCGGCAGGATCAGGGCAAACTCCTCGCCGCCATAGCGCACCAGGGCGTCGGACCCGCGCAGCACGGATCGGATCAGGTTGGCGAAGTGCATGAGCATCCGATCACCCGCCTCATGGCCGTAGGTGTCGTTGATGCGCTTGAAGTGATCCAGGTCCGCCATGGCCAGGGACATCCGACTGCCGCTGCGCTGGGCGCGCACCACCTCTCGCGCCAAGGTCTGATCCATTCCGCGCCGGTTGAGGGCGCCGGTGAGGGCGTCCTCGTTCAGCATCTGCCGGGTTTCCGCCAATTCCTCCTGCATGCTGGAGAGGGCGCTACGGGTTTCCTGCAACTCCTTGTGGCTCGACTCCACAACGCTCTGGATGCCGCTGGCCTGCATCACCACGCTGGAGAGCAGGCGCAGGATTTCCTGCTTGTCCCGGCTGCTCCGCAGGGTGCTCACATCGGTGGCCAGACTGTGGTTTTTCTCACCCAGGTTCTGCGCCAGATTTGCCGTCTTGTCGGACACCTCTTGCAGCATCTCGCGCAGGGCGGCCACCAGATCGGCATAAAACGCGGCGTCGCGCCGGGGCTCATCGGAGGGGGTCGGAACCGCCTCCGTCTCGGGCCGCTGCTCGCCGGAGATGTCGTAATAGAGACGCTCATAGTTCTCCGGCGTCGCGGAGGCGCCGGTTTCCTTGAGCCGTTGCATGACGGCCACACCGATGACATTGGGGTTCTGGGCCATGGTTGAAAAATTCGGTCGATATGACCTTGCATATCGGCAGGCTCAAACAGCAACTTTAGAAATCGCTAATAAAAACGCCGCCCCGGAGGGCGGCGTGGAAAACATCGGGCGGACGTGAAATCACCCGATGCAGGAGGAGGTCACTTGTTGACCGGCGATTCCACCGCCAGCCCGGCTTGAGGATGCCGTTGTGGCCGATGCGCGCTGGTTGAAACCCCAGCGCCATGAATTCAGCGAACAACCGGAGAAGCTGATTCGCTTCATGAACACGATCGGCGGTTAGCGATATGGACGCCCTGAACAGGGAGGAAAAATGGAGCCGACCGATAAGCCGGGTTTTGTCGTGGACAGTCATTCATCTGGGACGCGCATCACTGCGCGCCTCAAGCAGCCTACCCGCAGACTCGGCGGGCCGCCTCAACGTCTGCCTATTTGGCCTTGCTCCGGGTGGGGTTTGCCCGCTGCATCTGTTGCCAGTGCAGCCGTGCGCTCTTACCGCACGATTTCAACCTTGCCTGATCCGGTCTTGCAACCGGCCATCGGCGGTATGTTTCTGTTGCACTTTCCGTCGCCTTGGGCCTTGCGGCTTATAGCGCCCAGGCGTTACCTGGCACCCTGCCCTATGGAGCCCGGACTTTCCTCCGCGCTGGGTAGCGCGGCGACTGTCTGGCCGACTCCGGGCGGGAGTATAGCCGCCGGATCGGGGGCGGTCAGGCAACAAGCCGACGCAGCGCCTCGGCGTATTTCCCGGCGGTCTGCGCCACCACTTCCGCGGGCAGGTCCGGGCCGGGGGCCTGCTTGTTCCAGCCGGAGGCGGTGAGCCAGTCGCGCACATATTGCTTGTCGAAGCTCGGCGGGTTGCTGCCGACCTGGTACTGATCCTGCGGCCAGAAGCGCGAGGAGTCGGGCGTGAGCACTTCGTCGATCAAGGTGAGCGTCCCCGCTGCATCCAGGCCGAACTCGAACTTGGTGTCGGCGATGATGATGCCGCGCGTCAGCGCGTACTCCGCCGCCGCCCGATACAGGGCCAGGGCGGCGTCGCGCACCCGCGCGGCGAGGTCCGCGCCCAGCAGTTCGGCGCAACGGGCGTAGTCGATGTTCTCGTCATGCGCGCCCACGGCGGCCTTGGTGGAGGGGGTGAACAGCGGTTCGGGCAGGCGCTCGGCCTGTTGCAGCCCGGCGGGGAGGGGGATGCCGCAGACCGCGCCGGTCTTCTGGTAGTCGGCCCAGCCGCTGCCCACCAGATAGCCGCGCACGATGGCCTCGATGGGCAGGGCCTTGAGCCGCTGCACCACCACCGCGCGCCCCGCCACCTGATCGCGTTCATCCGGCGCGACCACCGATTCCGGCGCTTCGCCGGTGAGCTGGTTGGGCAGGATGTGGGCGAGGCGGGCGAACCAGAAATCCGCCACGGCGGTAAGCACCCGTCCCTTGCCGGGGATGGGTGTGGGCAGCACCACATCGAAGGCGGAAAGACGGTCGGTGGTGACGATGAGCATGCGCCGGTCATCCACGGCGTAGATGTCGCGCACCTTGCCCTTGTGGATCAGCGGCAGGGAGCGGAGGGAGGATTCGTACAGGGCGTCAGTCATGTTGTGCTGGGTGGGCAGTCGGGCGAGGCCGTAGGATAACGGGGAACGCGCAAAATCCGGCGCGGCCCACGAAAGGATCTGCATGCTCGACCCAGCGCCCGTTTCCTCCCTGGCCGCCTATGCGGCGCATGCCTCCCTCACCCGCGGACGGCGGCATGCGGAACCCGCCGCCACGCCCCGTTCCGAGTTCCAGCGCGACCGCGACCGCATCGTCCATTCCACCGCCTTCCGCCGCCTGGAATACAAGACCCAGGTGTTCGTGAACCATGAGGGCGACCTGTTCCGCACCCGCCTCACGCACAGCCTGGAGGTGGCGCAGATCGGACGCACCTGCGCCCGCTCCCTGGGGCTGAACGAGGATCTGGCGGAGACCATCGCCCTGGCCCACGACCTGGGCCACACCCCCTTTGGTCATGTCGGCCAGGATCTGCTGAACGAGTGCATGCAGGAGCACGGCGGCTTTGAGCACAACCTGCAATCCCTGCGCGTGGTGGACGAACTGGAGCAGAAATACGCGGAGTTTGAAGGGCTCAACCTCACCTTCGAGGCGCGCGAGGGCATCCTCAAACACTGTTCGGTGAAAAACGCGCAGCAACTGGGGGATGTGGGGGAGCGCTTCGTGGCCGGGCGTCAGCCTTCGCTGGAGGCCCAGATCACCAACCTGGCGGACGAGATCGCCTACAACAACCATGACGTGGACGATGGCCTGCGCTCCGGCCTCATCACCCTGGAACAGCTACGCGAGGCCGCCATCTTCGCGCGCCACCTGGACGGGGTGCGCCGCCTCTACCCGGACCTGAACGACCGCCGCCTGATCCACGAAACCATCCGGCGCATGATCAACACCCTGGTCACCGACCTGATCGAGGAGACCCGCCGCAACATCGCCCTGCACCGACCGGACGGCATAGACGCGGTGCGCGCCTGCCCGCCCCTGGCGGCGTTCAGTGCGGAGATTCGGGAAGAGAGTCTGGCGTTGAAGCGGTTCCTGTTTCAGAACCTGTACCGGCATTACCGCGTGGTGCGCATGAGCGAGAAGGCCCGCCGGCTGTTGCGGGAACTGTTTGTCGCCTTCACCTCCAACCCGCGCCTGCTGCCGCCGGAGCACCGCGAGCGCGCCGCCTCCGACCTGCATCGCACCGTATGCGACTACATCGCCGGCATGACCGACCGCTACGCCATCCGCGAGCACCGCCGCATCTTCGACATCGAAGAACTGGCCTGAACGGGTCAACCGATCCCGAGCCAGTCTTCGTACTCTTCGGCGCGGGCCGACAAGCCGGCCAGGCCGATGCCGAAGAACGCGAGCACGCGCAGGAAGAGGACGTGCCAGCCCTGCGCTTTACGTCCGTGAACTCTGCTCATGATCGACTCCTTGAAACGGCCTGCGCCCGAAATGACGCCTGCCTGAACCCTATAACGGCGTCTGCGCAAAAAAGTTGATGGGCCATTTGTGCCATGCACAAAAACACGGGGCTGTCCCTCGTGCACCACAGGGCTTAGCATTGCCTGGGCGCATCACCCGACAAAACACAATAGCGAATCCCTATGACCCTGACTGAACTCAAATACATGCTCGCCGTGGCCCGAGAGCGCCATTTCGGGCGCGCCGCCCAGGCCTGCAATGTGGCCCAGCCCACCTTGTCCGTGGCGATCAAAAAGCTGGAAGAGGGGTTGGGCGTGATGTTGTTCGAGCGCGGCGGCGGCGGCGAGATCGCCGTCACGCCGGCGGGGGAGCGGGTGGCGGAGCAGGCTTCCCGCATCTTCGAACTGGTGGACGGCATCAAGGATCTGGCCGCCACGGCGCGGGACGACCTCTCCGGTCCGTTACGCCTGGGGGCCATCTTCACCATCGCCCCCTACCTGTTGCCGGCGCTCATCACCACCCTGCACAAGAGCGCCCCGACCATGCCCCTGCTGCTGGAGGAAAACTACACGCGGGTGCTGACGGAACGGCTCAAGCGCGGTGAACTGGACGCCATCATCCTGGCCACCCCGGCGGAGGATGCCGGCCTGCTCTCCCTGCCCCTGTATGACGAGCCCTTCGTCCTCGCCGCACCGGGGGAGCACCCCTGGCGCAGCAGGCAGCGGATCAGCATGGCCGACCTGGAAGGGGAACAGACCACCCTGCTTCTGGGCAGCGGCCACTGCTTCCGGGATCAGGTTTTGCAGGCCTGTCCCGCCCTCAACCGGGGCGCCGGGGGCAGTCTGCAAAAGACGCTGGAGGGTTCTTCCCTGGAGACCATCCGCCAGATGGTGGCGAGCGGCGTAGGCGTTACGGTGCTGCCCTGCACCGCCACCCGTCACGCCACCCTGGACGAGCGCATGCTGGTATTGCGGCCCTTCGACGCCCCGGCCCCCACGCGCCGCGTGGTGATCGCCTGGCGTCGCAACTTTCCCCGTCCCCGCGCCATCGAGGCCGTGCGCCAAGCCGTGTTGAGCGCAGACCTGCCCTGCGTGGAAAAGGTGAAGCCGGGAAGCCGGGACTAGCCCCGGCTCAGTCCTTGGTCAGGCCCTTGTACAGGGCATCTTCTTCCGCCCCGATCTCGGCCAGGATGCGGGCCAGTTCCTTCGCGCCCTCGCCCACGGTGAGCCTGGCCATCGCGCTGGTGTTCATGCGCAGGAGATGGATCACGCCTTCCTTGTCTTCAAACACCGTGGCCCGGCAGGGCAGCCCGGGGGCCTTGCCGCCGTAGACCTTGGCAAGGCGCTCGTTGGCGTCCTTGATGCACAGAAACACGACCTTCATGCGCCGGGCATCCTTGACGCCCTGCTGCTGCAGTGTGGATTGCACGTCCTGCACCCCGCCCACACTCCAACCCCGCTTGCCGGCGCCATCCCGGATGGCGGCCACGGTTTCCTCAAACCCCAACTTGGCGCGGCGCACATGGAACATGGCCCCCATCAACTGAAACTGACGGGTTGCCGCCTCGTGCATCTGCTTCATCTGTTCGGGCGTGGGCTGCTGGGCGCTGGCGGCAGCGGCCCAGAACGAGAAGAGCAGAAACGCAATCCGGTTCATGGTGATTCCTTGGGAGAGCGCTCAGACGTGGGCCAGCCAGCCGGCGTGTGCGGCGGAACGACCCTGTACGCAGTCGAAATACAGGGACTGCAATTTCTCGGTGATGGGGCCGCGCTTGCCCTCGCCGATGGCGCGATTGTCGAGTTCGCGGATCGGCGTCACCTCGGCGGCGGTGCCGGTGAAGAAGGCCTCGTCGGCGCAATACACCTCGTCACGCGTGATGCGCTTCTCGATCACCGGGATGCCCAGTTCCGCCGCCAGACGGCAGATGGTGTCGCGCGTGATGCCTTCCAGCGCGCTGGTCAGGTCCGGCGTGTAGATCTTGCCGTTGCGGATGATGAACACGTTCTCGCCCGAGCCTTCCGCCACGAAACCGTCCACATCCAGCAGCAGGGCCTCCTGGTAGCCGTCCTGCTCCGCCTCGCGGTGGGCGAGGATGGAGTTCATGTAGTTGCCGTTGGCCTTGGCCTTGCACATGGTGATGTTGACGTGGTGGCGCGTGAACGAAGAGGTCTTGACGCGAATGCCCTGCTCCAGCGCCTCCTTGCCCAGATACGCGCCCCACGGCCAGGCGGCGACGATGACGTGGGTGGACAGGGTCTTGGCGGAGATGCCCATGGCCTCGGCGCCGTAGAACGCCATCGGGCGCAGGTAGCCGGATTTGAGGCCGTTTTCCTTCACCACGGCCCGTTGCGCCGCGTTCAGCTCATCCTTCGAGAACGGCATCTTCATGCCCAGGATGTGGGCGGAACGGAACAGGCGGTCGGTGTGTTCCTGCAAGCGGAAGATGGCCGGGCCGCTGGGGGTTTCATAGGCGCGCACGCCCTCGAACACGCCCATGCCGTAATGCAGGGTATGGGTGAGGACATGGGTGGTGGCTTCGCGCCAGGGGACGAGTTTGCCGTCGTACCAGATGACGCCGTCGCGGTCGGCCATGGACATGGTGGGGCTCCGGAATGAATGCGTTGGAAAGACGCGGATTTTAGCCCAGCGCGGGGGGCAAACGCTTTGACATCCCTACCCTGTGCCGGTACAAACCGCCGCACACATCTTCCGCACACCACGCCCGTCCGGGCGCATCCTTCGCAGGCCCCGCATGACCTCCACCGCCACCCTTCGCCTTACCCTGATCGCGCCTATCTACAACGAGCGCGAGAACCTGCCCGAACTGGTGAACCGGGTGGAGGCCGCCATGGCCCCCCTGGCGGCGGGCAGTTGGGAGTTCATCTGCGTGGACGACGGCTCGCGCGACGGTTCCGACGACCTGCTGGCCGAACTGGCGCAGACCCGCCCCTGGCTCCGTCCCCAGTTCCTGCGCCGCAACTACGGCCAGTCCACCGCCATGCAGGCCGGCTTCGACGCCGCGCGCGGCGAGGTGCTGGCGACCCTGGACGGCGACCTGCAAAACGACCCCGCCGACGTACCCGGCCTGCTCGAACTTCTGGACCGGAACCCCAAGATCGACATCATCTCCGGCTGGCGCAAGAACCGGCAGGACAAGGCCTTCTCGCGCAAGCTGCCCTCCATGATCGCCAACCGGCTGATCTCCTGGGCCACCGGCGTGGCGCTGCATGACTACGGCTGCTCCCTCAAGCTGTACCGGCGCGAAGCCATCCGCCACGTCAAGCTGTATGGCGAACTGCACCGCTTCATCCCCGCCCTGGCCAAGGAATACGGCGCACGCGTGATGGAAGCGGAGGTGAACCACTACGCGCGCACCCGCGGCGTCTCCAAGTACGGCATCGACCGCACCATCCGCGTCCTGCTGGACCTGATGTGGGTGAAGTTCCTGCTGCGTTTTCTGCACCGCCCCATGCACGCCTTCGGCGGCATCGGCATCGCCATGCTGCTACCGGGACTGGCCATCCTGTTCTGGCTCGCCTTCGTCAAGCTGGGCCTGGGCGAGGCCATCGGCGGTCGGCCCCTGCTCATGCTGGGGGTGATGCTCTCGCTCATGGGCACGCAGTTCCTTGGCTTGGGCATTCTGGGCGAGATGCTCACCCGCATCTGGCACGAGCCGGGCGGCAAGCACCAGTATTTGCTGCGCGCCACCCCCGACGCGCAGGACGACTGACCTCCCCTATTTCAGTCCCAGGCGTCCCAGCTTGCGGTAGAGGGTGCGCTCGCTGACGCCCAACAGGTCCGCCACGGTGCGGCGATGTCCCTGGTGCAGCGCCAACAAGTCCCGGATGTGTTCCCGCTCCATGCCTTTCAGGCCGGGGTCCGCCTGCACGACCCGTTCCACGGGCGCCTGGGCCGGCGACGGTTGAAACACGATGGCATCGGCCCCGATCACCCCGGAGCGGCTCAACAGCATCGCCCGTTGCAGGACATTGCGCAGCTCCCGCACATTGCCCGGAAACGGGTATCCCTTCAGCCGCTGGGCCGCGGCCTTGTCGAGCCGGCAAGGAGGACGATCCGGCCCTCCCAGGCGCGCGAGCAGGACTTCCGCCAGGGCCTGGATGTCTTCGCTGCGCTCCCGTAGCGGCGGCAACGCCACGTCGATGCCCGCGATGCGGTAGTAGAGATCCTCGCGGAACAGTCCCCGGTCCACCCAATCCAGCAGGTTGCGGTTGCTGGCGGAGACCAGTCTCACATCCGCGCGCAAGGTGGCCGTGCCGCCCACGCGGCGAAACTCGCCGGTCTCCAGCACGCGCAGCAGCTTGGCCTGGCGCGCCGGCGGAATCTCGGAGATCTCGTCCAGAAACAGGGTGCCGCCGTCCGCCAGCTCGTACAGCCCCTTCTTCTGCGCCGTGCTGCCGGTGAACGCGCCCCGCTCATGCCCGAACAGTTCGTCCGCGAACATGGCCTCCGGCACGGCGGCGCAGTTGATGGCGATAAAGGGACGCCCGGCCCGCCCGGAGCGCTCGTGCAGGAACCGCGCCGCCAGTTCCTTGCCCACGCCGCTTTCGCCCACCAGCAGGACGGAGGCCTCCGATTCCGCCGCCCGCGCCAGGTGGTCGATGCAGGCGAGGAAGGCGGGAGAGTGGCCCACCATGCGCATCTCTTCGCACCCCAGGGGCAGGTCGGCCTCCAGCGGAAACACCATCTCGCCCAGGTAAAGCTGGCCCTCCGCCCCGCGTAGCGCCATGCCCTTGATGCGGGAACGGCAGGCATGGCCGGCGTTGTCGTAATGCGTGTGCAGCACCTCGCTGGATTCGCCGCCGGCAAACAGGGCGAGGTGCGGACACAGCTCGCCGTTTTCGTGGCAGGGCCGGGGGGAATGGTGCGAAATCTCGTGGCAGCGGCGGTGCAGGATGTCCTCCCGCGCCAGGCCGTACTGGCGGCAATAGGCCTGGTTGGCGGCGACGATGTGGTAGTCGCCGTCAATCGCCACGAAGGGGTGGTCATGGGTTTCGATCAGGCTGTGCAGGTCAACGGCGAGCATGGGGTTTCCCGTGGAATGTCATGACAGAGGATAGCCGTGTCATGACAGGCCTGTCATGACAGAAGGAGAGGATCGCGCCTTCTGGCCGCAAAACCCGAGAAAGCGCGTCGGGAATCACCTGGCACAGCGCTTGCGATGGGTTGCCCCCCTTTAACCGTTTCAAGGATGGAGACATGACTGAGAAGAAAAACTGGCATCTGCAACCCGGCGTGAGCATGAGCCCGGAGGCGGCGAACGAGGTGGCGAAGATCGCCTGCGCGCTGAAGAGCCTTTCCGCCTACACCACGTTTGCGATGGAGCGCGAAGACTGTCCCGAAGAGCTGCAAAAACTCGTCGAAGAAGGCCTGGACGCCATGACCCGCGTCTTCGTCTGGTAATCCCCCAACCAACATTCAACAACCAACGCAACGGAGCACACCCAATGGCAAATATCGTGATTCTCGGCGCCGGCATCGGCGGCATGTCCATGGCCTACGAAATGCGCGAGCAGGCGCGCAAGGAAGACAAGGTCACCGTGGTTTCCAACCACCCCTATTTCCAGTTCACCCCGTCCAACCCCTGGGTGGCGGTCAACTGGCGCACGCGCGACGACATCACCGTGGACGTGGGGCCTCTGCTGGAAAAGAAGAACATCGACTTCATCGCCTGCGGCGCCAAGCGCGTACACCCCGAGGTCCAGGAACTGGAACTGGAGGACGGACGCCGGCTGGGGTACGACTTCCTCATCATCGCCACCGGCCCCAAGCTGGCCTTCGACGAAGTGGAAGGCCTGGGGCCCAAGGGCCATACCCATTCGGTCTGCCATGTGGATCACGCCGTGGAAGCGGGCAAGGCCTGGGACGAATTCATCAAGGATCCCGGCCCGGTAGTGGTGGGCGCGGCGCAGGGCGCGTCCTGCTACGGCCCGGCCTATGAGTTCGCCTTCATCATGGACACCGACCTGCGCCGCCGCCGCATCCGCAGCAAGGTGCCGATGACCTTCGTCACCGCCGAACCCTATGTGGGCCACCTGGGCCTGGGCGGGGTGGGCGACTCCAAGGGCCTGCTGGAATCCGCCATGCGCCATCGCCATGTGAAGTGGATCTGCAACGCCAAGGTCACCAAGGTGGAAGAGGGCAAGATGTACGTCGCCGAACACCACGACGACGGCACGGTGAAGAAGGAGCACGTCCTGCCCTTCAAGTACTCGATGATGCTGCCCGCGTTCAAGGGCATCGACGCGGTGTTCGGCATCGAAGGCCTGACCAACCCGCGCGGCTTCATCGCCATCGACGAATTCCAGCGCAACCCCAAGTACAACACCATCTACGGCGTCGGCGTCTGCGTCGCGATTCCCCCGGTGGAGGCCACCCCGGTGCCCACCGGCGCGCCCAAGACCGGCTACATGATCGAGACCATGGTGCGCGCCACCGCCCACAACATCCGCGCCGTGCTGGACGGCAAACAGCCCGACCAGAAGGCCACCTGGAACGCCATCTGTCTGGCCGACTTCGGCGACACCGGCGCCGCCTTCGTCGCCCTGCCCCAGATCCCGCCGCGCAACGTGAACTGGTTCAAGGAAGGCAAGTGGGTGCATCTGGCCAAGATCGCGTTCGAGAAATACTTCCTGCGCAAGATGAGGAAGGGCACGACTGAACCCCTGTACGAGAAATATGTGTTGGGCGTACTGGGGATCAAAAAGCTGAAGTAAGCCGCCACCCATCCTGGTTTTTCCCCCCTTGATAAAGGGGGGCAGGGGGGATTTCTGAGCCGGTCCGCCTGGCTGCCGTCGTCAAATCCCCCTCCTTCCCCCTTTTGCAAAGGGGGAGGCCACTCGTGCAAGCGCCAGCGTAAGTTCCAGGCCGGCGATCCCCCAGCGGTTCCCCCCTTTGGAAAAGGGGGGCAGGGGGGATTTCCGCGACATACGCACAGGCCACCGCCGCCAAATCCCCCCCGGACGCGGATAATTCGCGCCTTCCATTCCCCGGAATCCGCGCCCTTGACCGTGCTGCCGCGCCTGCTGCTCCTGTTCGCCCTCCTCCTGCCTTTCCTCGGCCTGGGCGGCTTTCCCCTGTTTGACCTGGATGAAGGCGCATTCACCGCCTCCACCACCGAGATGTTCCTGCGCCAGGACTTCCTCTCCACCTGGCTGCACGGCGCGCCGCGCACCGACAAGCCGGTGCTGTCCTACTGGCTCCAGGCCGGTTCCGCCCGCCTGTTCGGGTTTGACGAGTTCGGTTTCCGCCTGCCCTCGGCCCTCGCCGCCAGCGCCTGGATCGGGCTCACCTACCTGTTCACCGCGCGCGTCGCCAGCCGCGAGGCCGCCACCCTGGCGGCGGTGATCCTGGCTACCGCGCTGGGGCCGCTCATCATCACCAAGGCCGCCACCGCCGACGCCCTGCTCAACCTGTTCCTCGCCGCCGCCGGCTACGCCGCCTGGCTCTGGCTCGATACCGGTGCGGCGCGCTGGCGTGCGCTGGCGTGGGGGGCGATGGGCCTGGGCTTTCTCACCAAAGGGCCGGTGGCGGTGCTGATCCCTGCCGCCGCCGTATTCCTGTACTGCGCCAGCGGACGCGACTGGACGCGACTGCGCGGCTTCTTCCTCGCGCCGCGCGCCTGGGCGCTGTTCCTGCTCATCGCCCTGCCCTGGTTCGTCATCCTCTACCAGCAGCAGGGGCCGGCCTTCCTGCTGGGCTTCTTCCTCAAGCACAACCTGGGACGCTTTTCCGCGCCCATGGAAGGCCACGGCGGCTCGCCCCTGTATTACCTGCCGGTGCTGCTGCTCTCGTTGCTGCCCTTCACCGGCCTGTTGTTCAGCCTGGGCGCGCGCGCCCGCACCGCCTGGGCCACGCCCTGGCTGCGCTTCGGGCTGATCTGGTTCGGCTTCGTGTTCCTGCTGTTCTCCGCCTCCGGCACCAAGCTGCCGCACTATTTGTATTACGGCTACGCCGGGCTGATCCCCGCCCTGGCCTGGGCCTGCGGACAGGCGCGCATGCGCGCCGTGGCCCTGGGCGCGCTGCCGCTGTTCCTGCTGCTCCTGTTCCTGCCCGACCTGCTGCTGGCCCAGGCCGGGGCGGTGGGGATGCACTATCGCGCCGCCCTGGCCGAGACGGCGCAGCACTTCGGTCCCGGCTACCGCGCCTTCTTCGCCTTCGCCGCCCTGGCGGCGCTGGCCAGCCTGCTGACGGGACGCTTCTCCGTATCCGCCCGCACCGCCGCGCTGGGCCTCCTGGGCGGGCTGGGCGTCGCCCTGCTGCTGCTGCCCGCCGTGGGTAACTTGCTGCAAGGCCCCACCAAGGCCGCCGGGCTGGCGGCGCGCGCCCTGCCCGGCCCGCTGGTGATGGACGGCCTCAACCACCCCAGCTTCCAGACCTACGCCGGCAGGCTGGTGGAGCGCCGCGAACTGCGCCCCGGCGACCTGGTGCTGCTGCCCGCCGGCGGTCTCGACAAGATGCCGCCGCATGACGTCGTCGGCCTGTACCGCGACCTGGCCCTGGCACGGGTGAAGATGAGGATGAGGGAAACCCCATGACCCCCCTGCTGGACGCGCCGCGCCCCCTTTCCCCCGCCCTGGTCTGGGGCCTGCCGCTGGCGATGCTGGCGGGCATGGCCCTGGTGCTGGTGCAGGGCGGCAACGCGCACTGGTTCCTGGTCTTCAATCAGCCGCGCCTGCCGGATGGCGTCTGGGCCGCGTTCACCACCCTGGGGGACAGCCTCACCGCCTTCTGCATCCTCCTGGCCCTGGCGCGTCGCCGCCCGGACATGGTGGCGGCGGGCCTGATCGCCGCCGTGTTCGCCACCCTGCTGACCCAGTTGCCCAAACATGTGCTCGATGTGGCGCGTCCGGTCATGGCGCTGGGGGATGCGGTGCATGTGATCGGGCCGACGCTGAGGCACGGCTCCTTTCCCTCCGGCCACACCACCACGGCCTTTGTCATGCTGGCCCTGGCGGCAGCCTTCCTGCGCAATCGCGCCGGCCTGCTGTGGCTGTTCCCCCTGGCGGCGCTGGCGGGGGTCTCGCGCATCGCCGTGGGCGCGCACTGGCCCCTGGATGTGCTGGCGGGGGCGGCGCTGGGCTGGGTGTGCGGCATGACCGGGGTGTGGATCGCCCACGGCATCGGCCTGCGCCGTCTGAACGCCTGGGCGCAGGGCTTCCTGCTGCTGGCCGCCGTGTACTACCTGACCGGCTACGACAGCCGCCAGCCCCTCACCGACGGTCTGGAGAAGGGCATCGCCCTGGCCGCCCTGCTGACCTATCTGTGGACGTATTGGCTGCCGCCGGGCCGCTTCCGGCTGCGCCTGGGGACGCCTTCCTTCCCTTGCGCCGCCCTCCCAAGAAACTCGCCGGGCCGCCCCAAGAGTTTCTTGCCCCTTGAGGGGAGAACCGAGCGAAGCGAAGGTTTTCGGGGTGGGCTCATCCTGCTCAGCGTTTGCGCCACCCTGGCGCTCTGGCGTCTGTGGGCGCGCCAGCATGCGGGCGTGGAGCTGTTCTTCGACGAGGCCTATTACTGGGGTTGGTCGCGCCATCTCGACTGGGGCTATTACTCCAAGCCGCCCATGGTGGCGTGGGTGATCCGCCTGGGCACGGAGCTGTTCGGCCCCAGCGAAACCGGCATTCGCGCCGGCGCGGCGCTGCTCTACCCCCTCACCGCCGGGCTCATCTTCCTGTTCACGCGCCGACTGTTTGCGCACGAGCCCGAGGCCGACGCCATCGCCCTGGCGGCGGGTCTGGCCTTCATCACCCTGCCGGTGGTGAGCTTCGGCAGCTGGTTCATGACCACGGACGCGCCGCTGATGTTCTTCGGCGCCCTCGCGATCTGGGCCTACCTGCGCGCCGCCGAGACCAACCGCTGGCGCGACTGGCTGCTGCTGGGCGCAGCCCTGGGCCTGGGCGCACTGAGCAAATACACCATGGTGTTTTTCGCCTTGGGCATCGGCCTGCACTCCCTGTTCCAGGCGGATCGCAGGCGTCGGCTCGCAAGTCGTTCGCCGAGCCGCTCCAAGAACGAGTTGGCCCCCGCGGGGGGCGGCTCGGACGGTTTTTCCGAGCCGGGGGCGCAACTGACCAATCCTCGCCTGTGGGCGGCGGGGCTGCTGGCCCTGGCCCTCCTCGCCCCCAACCTGATCTGGAACGCCCAGCACCAGTTCGCCAGCTTCAAGCACACGGCGGAGATCTCCCATCTGGACCGGGCGGGGCTGCGTCCGGCGGAACTGGCCTCCTTTGTCGCCGCCCAGTTCGGCCTGATGGGGCCGGTGCTGATGACCGGCCTGGCGCTGCTCCTGCTGCGCCGCGCCACCTGGCGCGATGAACGGCTGGTGTTGCTGGCCTGTTTCAGCCTGCCCGCCCTGCTCGCGTTCTGCGGTCTGGCCCTGACCAGCCGCGCCTTCGCCAACTGGGCGGCCTTCGCCTATGTCGCCGCCACGCCGCTGGTGGCGGCGGCTTGGTGGCGATCAGGACGGCGCGGCTGGCTCACGCTCGCCCTGGCGACCAATCTGGCCCTGGGCGCCGGGCTGTACCACTGGCACGACATCGCCCGCGCCCTGGACCAGACCCTGGTGCGCAAGACCGACCCCTACCATCGCGTACATGGCTGGAGCGCCCTGGGCCGAGAGGTGGCGGAGGAGCTGGCGGCCCATCCCGACGCCCGGCTGGCGGGCGAGGCGCGGGATCTGCTGGCCCAGGCGTCCTTCTACGGCGGCCCGCGCGCAGCGGACCCGCTGATCCATAACCCCGAAGACCGCATCCGCAACCACTTTGACCTGACGGCGAGCCTGCGCAGCCAGCCGCACGGGGAGTTCCTCTTCATCACCTACAGCGAAACCGTGCCGCTGAAGCTGTTCCGCGAAGGCGAACGGGTACGCATCGTGAGCACCCCGCTGCTGCCGGACCTGACCCGCGTGATCTATCTCTGGCGGGTGCGCGACTACGTCTGGACCGCGCCGTGAAGTGCCTTGCCTTCTGGGCCTTTCCGCCCCTGGCGCTGCTGTTTCTGTTGTTTCCGGAGATCGATCTGGCGGTGGCCGCCCGGTTCTGGTCGCCGGAGGGCGGGTTCAGCGGCTCCGGTTCCCCGCTCCTGGCCTTCGTGCGCAAGCCCTTGCTGGACTGGGCGGTCGGGCTGGCGCTTCTGGCCAGCGTCGGCGGCTGGGCCTGGAGTCATCTGTGCGGCGCCCCGGTCCCCCTGGTGCGTCATCGCCGCCGTCTGGCCTTCCTTGCCCTGGTCCTTCTCATCGGCCCGGGGCTGGTGGTGAACACCCTGTTCAAGGACCAGTGGGGCCGCGCCCGCCCGCATCAGGTGCAGGAGTTCGGCGGCGCACGCGATTTCACCCCCGCCTGGGTGATGAGCGACCAATGCCAACGCAACTGTTCCTTCGTCTGCGGCGACGCCTCCGTAGGCTTTGCCCTGCTCGCCTTCGGCTATTTCGGTCGCCATCGCCGCGCCTGGATCGGAGCCGGCCTCGCCGCCGGTTCCCTGCTGGGCCTGATGCGCATCGCCCAGGGCGGCCACTTCCTCAGCGACGTGGTGTTTTCCGGCTACGCGGTGGCCCTTGTCATCGGGCTCCTGGCGCGCTGGCTCAAACCGGATCAACCCGGATAAGGCCGGCGCACCCGGTACAAAAATCCGGTGTACTGGGCCATTCGGCTGGTATGTATTGGTGAATGGCAGAGCAATCCTCAGCCGCTATGATTCGGCGTCGCACTCACTACTACAGGAGACGTGAAACATGCTTCAGCGCAAATCCCATTTGGCCGCCCTGCTCGCCTTGCTGGTCGCAAGCGTCAGCGGCTGCGCCACAGCCCCCCAGGCCGAGACCAAGGCCGCCGCTCCCGCCGCTCCCGCCAAACCTGCCGTCCCCGCCTTGAGCGAAGCCGCCGTCAAGGCGCTGGCTCAGGCCGAGGCCGATGTGAAGATGGCCAAGGCCAAGTTCGCCCTCTGGACCACCGCCCAGAACGCCCTCAAGGCCGCTCAGGAAGCCGCCAAGGCCGGCGACAGCGCCAAAGTGCTCAAGGAGGCTGCGTTCGCTTCCGATCAGGTCAAAGGCGGCCTGGAGCAACTGAACTACCCGTCCACCGAAATCTGAGCGACCCGTTCGCCTTCAAAAAAGGAGAAATACGATGCAGATCAAGCATTTGGCGGGCGCATTCATCCTCGCCTCCAGCATCCTGACCCCCGCCTTCGCCGCCGAACCGGCCAAAGGCCCCACCGGCAAGGAACTCGCTTTCGCCCAGGCCAAGGGCAACTGTCTGGCCTGCCACGCCATCGCCGGCGGCGAACAGCCCGGCACCCTGGGCCCGGCCCTGAACGACATGAAGGCGCGTTACCCGGACAAGAACCTGCTGACCGCCCGCATCGCGGACGAGACGGCGTTCAACCCCTACACCCCCATGCCTCCCTTCCTCAAGCACGGCACGCTGACCCAGGAAGAACTGACCAAGGTGGTGGATTTCATCCACGGCCTGTAACCGGACGACGCATTGGAGATGAATGTGAACAAGATCGTTACCGCCCTCGCCCTCCTCGGCAGCCTGCTGGCCGCCGTGACCCCTGCCCAGGCCAACCCGGAGCAGGATCGCCAGAACATGATCAAGACCTTCAAGGACAAGTTTCCCGACCTGAAGACCGAGGACTACGTCTATGGCGCCCTGGCGCTCAACAAAGACGCTCTTGGCCAGTACAAGAGCATCATGGAATTCCCGCCCTACACCACCGAACTGGATAAGGCGGAGAAGCTCTGGAACACCCCGATGAAGAGCGGCAAGACCTACGCCGACTGCCTGCCCAACGGCGGCAAGATGATCGCCGGCAACTACCCCCAGTTCGACAACGCCAAAGGCAAGGTGGTAACGCTGGAGATGGTGGTCAACGACTGCCGCACGGCCAACGGCGAGGAGGCCTGGAAGTACGGCGACGACAAGACCATGGGCCTGCTCACCGCCCACCTGCGCACCCTGTCCGATGGCATGAAGGTCAACATCAAGGTGGAAGGCGAGGCGGCCTTGAAGGCCTACGAGGATGGCAAGAAGACCTGGTACACCCGCAAGGGCCAGCTCAACTTCTCCTGCGCCAACTGCCATGTGCTGGGCGCTGGCGAGCGGGTTCGCTCCGAGATCCTCTCGCCCATGATCGGTCAGGCCACCCACTGGCCCGTATTCCGCGGCGGCTCCAATCTGGTCACCCTGCAAACCCGCTACAAGGGTTGCCACGGCTCGGTGCGTCATGTGGGCGACGAACCGGGCAGCGAGCGTTACAACAACCTGGAGTACTTCCACACCTACATAAGTAACGGTCTGCCCATGCAGGCCTCGGTGTTCCGCAAGTAAACCAGCGCGACCCCGAACGAAAAAACCCGCCAGACGGCGGGTTTTTTCATGGCGTCGGCATCCCCAGCTCGACCCATTCACAGTTCTGTTCCGCCGGGGTGCGCAGCGGCTCCACCCCCTCCGCCACCACGGTGGTCACGCCGCGGTAGCGCCGCAGATAGCGCGCCACCTCCCCGGCCAGATCGCCCTGGGTGCTGGTGAGCCGGTAATCCACGCCGCTGTGCTCCAACTTCAGCAACAGGACCGCAAGCAGACTGGCCGGCGCGCGCGGCGGGTTGACCAGCAGGATGTCGAGCCGGGAAGAGAGATGCACGCAATGCCGCAGCGCCGCCTCCAGCAACTCCCGCGACAGGGCGCAGCCATCCAGGGCGAGCAGAACCCGACGGGCGGAAAAGGCGGCGGCAGACATCGTGGTGTGGCTTCCGGACGACGAGCAGGGAGCGCGATTCTAGGTCCGACCAATGCTGAAACGGGCATGTATTAGCGCCTGCTTATAATCGGGCGGACTCCAACCTCCCGCCGGACGCCGCCATGATCGACTACTCCGCCTCCACCGCCGTCAATCTGGCGCTCACCGTGCTGATCCTGTTCTCTCTCGTCACCTGGGCCATGATCTTCGCCAAGGGCTGGTTGCAGGTCCGGCAGAACCGGGAAAACGCGTCCTTCAGCGCCGCCTTCTGGCACGCCGCAGACCTGGCGGCGGCGGAAGAAATGGCCCGCAAGGCCCCCGGCGCCCTGGCCCGGCTTGCGATCCAGGGCTTCAACACCCGTCACCAGTTGGGCAAACAGAAGACCCTGCAAACCATGGGCGACCGCCAGGCGGTGATGGAGCGCAGCCTGTATCAGGCCGTGCGTCAGGAACAGCACCGGCTCGAATCCGGCCTGATGATCCTGGCCAGCATCGGCAGCACCGCCCCCTTCATCGGCCTGTTCGGCACCGTGTGGGGAATCATGAACGCCATGGAAGGCATCGCCGCAAACGCCTCCGCCGGCCTGGAAGTGGTGGCCGGCCCGGTGGGCGAGGCGCTGCTCTCCACCGCCATCGGCATCGCCGCCGCCATCCCCGCCGTGCTCGCCTACAACTACGGCGTGCGCGTGACGCGCCTGGCGGTGGCGGAGATGGAACGCTTTGCCGACGACTTCATGCGTCTGGTCTGCAATCTCCAGGAGCAGTGACATGCTCTCGCGCCGCCATCCCAGCGATGAAGGGGGCTTCAGCCCCATGAGCGAGATCAACGTCACCCCCCTGGTGGACGTGATGCTGGTGCTGCTCACCATCTTCATGATCACCGCGCCCTTCCTGCTGCAATCGGTCAAGGTGAAGCTGCCCCAGACCGCGCCGGTGGCCACCCTGAAGAACGAACCGGCCCTGGTGGTGACGGTGCAACTGGACGGCAAGACCAGCCTGGGCAAGGAAGAGATCGACCTCCTCACCCTTGAGGCGCGCCTCAAGGGCGTACTGGAGAAGAGCCCCGAGGTCGCCGTGCAACTGCGCGCCGACACCGGCGTGCCCTATGGGCGCATCACCGAGGTGATGGCCGCGGTCAGCCGCGCCGGCATCGCCAAGCTCACCTTCATCACCGCCAGCGCCCCGGCGGCGAAGAAACCATGACGACTCGCGTAGCGCCGGCATCCCTGCCGGCTCTTTTGCGAGCACATGCCGGCAGGGATGCCGGCGCTACAGGCCGGGGCGCGCGGTGTCGTCCCTGATCCGCCTCCTCGCCCTGCTGGAACCCCGCCACTGGGTCGCCCTGAGCGCCAGCCTTGCGCTGCACTGGGCGGTCTGGTGGGGCTTCCCCGCCGGCGGCCCGCCCGCGCCCAAACCCATCACCTTCGAGGTCGCCCTGCAACCGCCCGAGGCGGAACCGCCGCCGCGCACACGCGTGAAATCCAGGCTGACCGACCGGAGCCGGGCCAAGCCCAAGCCGATCCAGCGCAAACCGCGTCAGGCCGAGACCCTCCAGGCGGAATGGAAGGCGGAGTCGATCCAGCCCAAGGCCGCGCCGGCGGTGGACCTGCCCAAGGCCGAAGCCGTCCTCAGCCCGCCCGACGCCCCGACCCACCCGGTTTCCGGGGTGCTCGCGGCCAACGCGCGCCAACCCGCCGCCGGCGCGAAAACCCCGGCCCCGAGCGGCGCTACGGGTGAGGGCGAGGCCGGTTTGTCGGAACCCGGCAGCGCCGGCCTCGCCGCAGGCGGCGCGCCCGGCAGCTTCGCCAGTCTGTCCAATGCCGGCGCTGCGCCCCAGGCGCAGAACACCGCACCCGGGGCGGGCGCGCAGGGGGCCGAAGCGCGCAGTGCGCTGGCTGCCGCAGCCTCTGCCTCCGCCCAGCCTGGCGCGGGCTCCTTCTCCGCCAGCGCCGGCGCCGGCGCAGGTCAGAACGTGGCTGCCGGGAACGGGGCGCAAAGCGTCAGCCGCAGCGACTCCCCGCCCCTGGCCGGGGGCGAACCGCAGGGCGCGCGCCTGAGCGTTGCCGGCGCGCTCGCCGCCCAGGCCGCCCTGCCGGCGGGCCGCGGCAGTCTTGCCGCCGCACCGCCCGCGGTCGAGGCCGGTCGCGCCCAGCCCGCCCCCGGCGCGGCCCAAGGCAACGCGCTGGCGAGTGCGCAGGCCGGCGGCGCTTCCGCCAGCCCGCTGAGTGCAGGCCCCCGGCGCGCCGGCAGCGGCGGGCGCGGCGCCAGCGCATCCGCCGCGCTCGCCGCCAAGGGCGGCGAGGCCGTGCCGCACCTGACCGGAACGGCCCCACGCAACCAATCCCTGGTCAGCGGAACCGGTCTGCCCGCCCTGCGCGCGGGGGTCATGGCGGCGCCGGTCGGGGTCGTGGCCCTGCGGCCTGGAGAGCCGGGCAGTTCGCCGCGCTTCGCCGTCGCCCTGCAACCCGTGCGCGCGGGGCTCGCGCCGGAAGGCGGCAAGGCCGGCGTGCGCGGAACTCAGGCTGGCGAGGGGCAGGGCTTGCAGGCGAGGGCGCCTGCGCTACCCGGCGGGGCCGATGGCGACGGGGTTTCGCCCACGCACCTCGCCCGCGCGCCCGGCGGCGCAAGCGGTACGGGCGTCACCAACGCGGTCTCCAGCCTGCGCGCCGAGCGCGGCCAGCCCGGCCTTGCCGCCCCGTCCGGCCAGAGTCTGGCGAGCGGACGCGCGCACAGCCCCGGCGACGTCAACGGCACGCTGCAAGGCGTCAAGGTCGCCGCCGGCAAGGTCATGCGCCCGGACAGCCAGTTGCAGAAACTGGATGTGCTCGCCCCGTCCAGCTTCTGCCCGCTGCCCATGCACCCGCAGCCGGACAACCGCGCGCCGAAATCCCTGCTGGAACAGTTCGAGAAGCCCGCTTACCGGGCCGAAAACCCCGGCTTCCAGTACCCGGTGCTGGCCAATATCCAGGGGATCTCGGGCAAACTCATCGTGCGCGTGCAGGTGATGGAAGATGGAACGCCCGGCCAGATCCTGCTCAAACAGAGCAGCGGCAGCGGACTTCTGGACCGCGACGCACGCGAACAGATCGCACGCTGGCAGTTCACGCCGGCGCGCAAGAACGGCCAGGTGGTCCCCTCCTGGGTGGATATCCCGGTGGAATACCGCCTGCCCGAGGACCGAAAATGAATTTCAGACTACCCACGAAAGGAGCCGCCATGAAACTGCGCGCCCTGTCTCTCGCCCTCGCCCTGCTCGCCCCCCTGCCGGCAGCCGCCCAGTTACCCATCCCCGACCCGACCCAGGCCATGCAACTGGCGCTGCGCTACTACCAGATGGCGGCCCAGGCCGGCGACCCGGAGGCGCAAGCCAAGATGGGCTGGCTGTTCGAAAACGGCATGGGGGTGGCGAAAGACCTCACCAAGGCGGTGGACTGGTACACCCGCGCCGCCATGCAGAAAGACCCCATCGGCCTCTACAACCTGGGCCTGATGTTCCTCAAGGGCCAGGGCGTGAACCCGGACGTGAATCAGGCCGCGCAACTCTTCACCGGCGCCGCCGAACTCAACATGGCCGCCGCGCAGTCGCAGCTCGCCCTGCTGTACGAACAGGGCGTCGGCGTCCCCAAGAACCCGGCCCTCGCCGCCCAGTGGCTGCGCCGCGCCGCCGATCTGGGCGACATCCCGGCGCAGAACAACCTGGGCATCAAGTACGCCCAGGGCCTGGGCGTGGCGGTGGACTTCAAGGAGGCGGTGAAGTGGTTCACCCGCGCGGCGGAAGGCGGCAACGCCGAGGCGCAGGGCAACCTCGCACTGATCCTGAAGGAGGGCATGGGCGGCACGCCGAAAGACCTGGCCGCCGCCGCCAACTGGTTCGCCCTGGCCGGCAATCAGGGTCATGTGGCATCCATGAGCCGCCTGGGCTGGATGTTCGAGAAGGGGGAGGGCATCCCGAAGAACCTGAGCGAGGCGGTGCGCTGGTTCACCCTGGCCGCCAACGCGGGCGATGCGCCCACCGCCGCGCATCTGGGCTGGCTGCTGGAGACCGGCGCGGCAGGCCAGGCCGATGCCGCCGCCGCCCGCGCCTGGTATGAGAAGGCCGCCACGGCGGGCGACGCCGCCGCCCAGAACAACCTGGGGCGTCTGCTGCGCGAGGCGCAGGACTATGCCAAGGCGCGCGAGTGGTTCCACAAGGCCGCCGCGCAAAGCGAACCCCTGGCCTGGTACAACCTGGGCCTGATGGCCGAACAGGGCCAGGGCGTCGAAAAGAACGGGGCGGCGGCGCTGGACCTGTTCCGCAAGGCGGCGGACAAGGGCCTGCCCGCCGCGCAGAGCCGTCTGGGCTGGCTGCTGCACAAGGACGGCAAGGCGGAAGAGGCGGTGACCTGGCTCACCAAGGCCGCCGAGGCGGGCGACCTGCCGGCGCAGAACAACCTGGGCGTGATCTTCGAGCAGGGCCGGGGCGTGGCCAAAGACCTGGCCGCCGCCGCCAAGTGGTATCGCAAAGCCGCCGAAGCGGGCGACCGCGTGGCCCAGAACAACCTGGGCGTGATGCTGCGGGACGGCCTGGGACTGGCGAAGAACGAGGCCGAGGCCACCGCCTGGTTCCAGAAATCCGCCGACCAGGGCTACGCCAAGGCCCAGCTCAACCTGGGGCAGATGTTCGAACGGCAAGCGGGCGGCAAGAAACCCTGAGACCGTAAACGCCGCCGCCTTCCCCTTTGGGAAAGGGAGGGGAAACCGTTGGGGCTGCGTAGACGCCTCCATGAGCGCCTTCCCCCTTTCCCAAAGGGGGAGTGAGGGGGATTTAGCGACGGTGGCTAAGCGACCCGGCTCAGAAATCCCCCCTACCCCCCTTTGGGAAAGGGGGGGAAACCGGTGGGTCCGCGCAGACGTCTCCACGCGCGCCTTCCCCCTTTCCCAAAGGGGGGACTGGATCAAGTCGGAGACCGCCCCTCCCGGTTTACAATGCGCGCCCAACGCATTGATTTCCCGGTTACATGCAGCTTTTCGCCTGTGGCGTAAACCATCACACCGCCCCCGTCTCCATCCGTGAGCGGGTCGCCTTTCCGCCCGACATCCTGATCAAGGCCCTGGCCGACATCACCGGCGGCGGGCAGGGCCAGGCGGGCCTCGCGCGCGAGGCGGCCATTCTCTCCACCTGCAACCGCACCGAGATCTACTGCAACACCCCGGCCCCGGAAGGCGTGTCGGAGTGGCTGGCCAGCTTCCACGGCCTCAATCCCAGGGAAGTCAAACCCTACCTCTACCACCTGCCCCAGGCCGACGCCGCCAAGCACGCCTTCCGCGTCGCCTCCGGGCTCGATTCGATGGTCCTGGGCGAGACCCAGATCCTGGGCCAGATGAAGCAGGCGGCGGAGAAGGCCCACGACGCCGGCACTCTGGGCCTGCTGCTGAACAAACTGTTCCAGCGCACCTTTGCGGTGGCCAAGGAGGTGCGCACCAGCACCGAGATCGGCGCCAGCACGGTGTCCATGTCCGCCGCCGCCGTCACCCTGGCGGAGCGCATCTTCCCCAGCATTGCCGAGCAGGCGGTGCTGTTCATCGGCGCGGGCGAGATGATCGAACTGGTGGCCACCCACTTCGCCGCGCGCAACCCGCGCCGCCTCATGGTGGTGAACCGCACCATCGAACGCGCGCGCGACCTCGCCCACAAGTTCGGCGGCGAGGCGGCCCAGCTCACCAACCTGCCGGAACTGCTGCCCGAGTTCGACATCGTCGTCACCTCCACCGCCAGCCCGCTGCCCATCGTCGGCCTGGGGCTGGTGGAACGCGCCATCAAGCAGCGCCGCCACCGCCCCATGTTCATGGTGGACCTGGCCGTGCCGCGCGACATCGAGGCCGAGGTGCGGCAGTTGAACGATGTCTTCCTCTACACCGTGGACGACCTGGGCGAGGTGGTGAAGAGCGGCCAGGACAGCCGCCACGCCGCCGTGGATCAGGCCGAGGCCATCATCGCCTCGCGTGTGCACGAGTTCATGCACTGGATCGACACGCGCCAGGCGGTGCCGGTGATCCGCGGCCTGCGCGACCACGGCGAACGCCTGCGCCGGCACGAGCTGGAAAAGGCCCACAAGGCCCTGGCGCGCGGCGACGACCCCCAGGCCGTGCTGGAGGCCTTGAGCAAGTGCCTCATGAACAAATTCCTGCACGACCCCAGCCACGCCCTCAATCAGGCCGGTGAACACGAGCGCGACAGCCTCGCGCGGGTGATTGCGCGGCTGTACAACCTGCATAACGAGTAGGTCGGGTTAGGCGCGGTTTTGGCGCCGTAACCCGACGCGTTGGGTTACGGCCTACGGCCTAACCCAACCTACCCATCCACCTGTTCCACCCATGAAACCCACCCTGCAAACCAAACTCGACCAGCTCTCGCAGCGCCTGGAAGAACTCGACCACCTGTTGGCCGAGCCCCAGGCCACGGCGGACATGGAGCAGTACCGCCGCCTCAACCGCGAGCACGCCGAGATCACCCCCGTGGTGGCGCACTACCACGCCTGGCGGCAGGCCCAGGCCGACCTGGACACGGCGGAAGACCTGCTGGCGGACCCGGACATGAAGGCGTTCGCCCAGGAAGAGGTGGAGGCGGCGCAACAGCGCATCGCCGACCTCGACGCCCAATTGCAGGTGCTCCTGCTCCCGCGCGACCCCAATGACGAGCGCAACCTGTTCCTGGAGATTCGCGCCGGGGCCGGCGGCAACGAATCCGCCCTGTTCGCGGGCGAGGTGTTCCGCATGTACGCCCGCTACGCCGAACGCCAGCGCTGGCGGGTGGAGATCGTCTCGGAAAGCGCAGGCGAAGTCGGCGGTTACAAGGAAGTCATCGCCCGCATCGTCGGCGCCGGGGCCTATTCCAAACTCAAGTTCGAATCCGGCGGCCACCGGGTGCAGCGGGTGCCGGAGACCGAATCCCAGGGCCGCGTACACACCTCCGCCTGCACCGTGGCGGTGATGCCGGAGGCGGACGAACTGGGCGAGATCGACATCAACCCCGCCGACCTGCGCATCGACACCTACCGCGCCAGCGGCGCGGGCGGCCAGCACATCAACAAGACCGACAGCGCCGTGCGCATCACCCACCTGCCCAGCGGCCTGGTGGTGGAATGCCAGGACGACCGCTCGCAACACCGCAACAAGGCGCAGGCCCTGGCGGTGCTGGCGGCGCGCCTGAAGGACAAGCAGACGCACGAGGCGCAGGCGAAAGAGGCGAGCACGCGCAAGAGCCTGATCGGCACCGGCGACCGCTCCGACCGCATCCGCACCTACAACTTCCCGCAGGGGCGCGTGACCGACCACCGCATCAACCTCACCCTGTACAAGATCGCCCAGATCATGGACGGCGACCTGGACGACCTGGTGGCCGCCCTCACGGCGGAACACCAGGCCGAACTGCTGGCCGCCCTCTCCGGCGATGAGTGACGTTTTTCCCCCTCCCCCCCCGGGGGAGGGCCAGGGTGAGGGAGCAACGGTGGCGGAACTGCAACGCTTGACCATCCGCCAGCTCGCCCAAACCCTCCCCCCCCGCGAAGCCCGCCTGGAGGCCCAACTCCTCCTCGCCCACGCCCTGAAGGTAGACCGCGTCTGGCTCATCGCCCACGACACCGACCCCCTCACCCCCGCCCAGCTCGACGCCTGCAACGCCCTGATCGCCCGCCGCCTCGTGGGCGAACCCATCGCCTATCTTCTGGGCGAGCGCGAGTTCTACGGACGCCGGTTCCAGGTCACCCCCGCCGTGCTCATCCCCCGCCCCGAGACCGAACTGCTGGTTGACCTGGCCCTGGAGCGCCTGCCCGCCGACGCCCCGGCGCGTGTGCTCGACCTGGGCACGGGCAGCGGCTGCCTCGCCCTCACCCTGGCCCTGGAGCGGCCCCTGGCTCAAGTGACGGCGGTGGACGCCAGCGCCGACGCCCTGGCCGTGGCGCGCGAGAACGCCCACCACCTGCAAGTCGCCAACGTCGCCTTGATCGAATCCGACTGGTTCGCCGTGCTGGAAGGTGGGGCGGGTTGCAACCCGCCAGGCCGGATGAATCCGGCCCCACAGAGGCGCGCCTTCGATCTCATCGTCGCCAACCCCCCCTACGTCGCCGCCGCCGACCCGCACCTTGCCCAGGGCGATGTGCGCTTCGAACCCCTGAGCGCCCTGGCCGCCGGCGCCGATGGCCTGGACGACCTGCGCCGCATCATCGCCGCCGCCCCCGCGCATCTGGCCCCCGGCGGCGGACTGCTGCTGGAGCACGGCTGGGACCAGGGCGAGGCCGTGCCCGCCCTGCTCTACGCCGCCGGCTTCATCGACGTGGAATGCGTGCCAGACCTCGCCGGCCAGCCCCGCGTCAGCCTGGGGCGAATGCCCGAGTAGGAGCCCGGCTGTGCCGGGCGATACGCCGCCTGGATACGTTGCAATCGCCCGGCACAGCCGGGCTCCTACGGGCTCACGTTTACTATCCTCTCCTGCTTCATACGCTCGCCCTGCCATGCACTTCTCCCTCGCCCGCCTTCCCCGCATCGAATTCGGCCCCGGCAGCCTCGCCCGCCTGCCGGACCTCATCGCCCCCTACGGCAAGCGCGTGCTGCTGGTCACCGGCGGCAGTTCCTTTATCGACGGCCCGCACGGGGTGCGGCTCGCCGAGGCGCTGCGGCGCGACGGATTCACCTGGGAGACCGTGCGCGTGCCGGGCGAACCCTCCCCCGCCCTGGTGGATGAGGCCGTCGCCACCCATCGGCACGGCAGTTTCGGCTGCGTGGTCGGCATCGGCGGCGGCAGCGCCCTGGACGCGGCCAAGGCCATCGCCGGGCTGCTGCGGCAGGGCAACTCGGTCATGGACCACCTGGAGGGCGTGGGGCCGGAGCTGCCCTATCACGGCCCCGCCACCCCCTTCATCGCCGTGCCCACCACCGCCGGCACCGGCTCCGAGGCCACCAAGAACGCGGTGCTCTCGGTGCAGGGCGCGAACGGCTTCAAGAAATCCTTCCGCGACGACCAGCTCATGGCCAGCGTGGCCCTGCTGGACCCGGACCTGCTCGCCACCTGCCCGCCCGCCGTGCTCGCCGCCAACGGCATGGACGCCTTCACGCAGTTGCTGGAGTCCTACGTCTCGCTCAAGGCCAACGCCTTCACCGACGCCCTGGCGCTGTCCGGCCTGCAACACGCGCGCGATGCGCTGCTGCCCTGGTACGAGGGCCGGGGGGATGCGGCGCAACACCGCGCCGACATGGCCTACGCCGCGCTGCTCTCCGGCATCACCCTGGCGCACGTCGGGCTGGGTTCGGTGCACGGTCTGGCCGCGCCGCTGGGGGCGTTCTTCCCCATCCCGCATGGCGTGGTGTGCGGCACGCTGGTGGCGGAGGCGACGCGGATGAACCTCGCCGCCATGCAGGCGCGCGAGCCGACCAATCCAGCCCTGGCGCGCTACGCCGCGACGGGGAGGCTGCTGGCGGGCGCTGAACGGGAAGGGGAAGCGGCGTGCGCCGCGCTGGTGGCGACGCTGGAAGACTGGACCCGGCGTCTGCAACTGCCGCGCCTGCGCGAGTACGGCGTGCGCGAGGCGGACATCCCGCGCATCGTCGCAAACAGCCGGGGTTCGAGCATGAAGACCAACCCCATCGTGTTGACGGATGCGGAGGTCGCGGCGGTGGTGCGGGGGCGGTTGTAACCCTGTAGCGCCGGCATCCTTGCCGGCTCTTTACGACACAGAACGAGCCGGCAAGGATGCCGGCGCTACCTTGACGCCTCAGTCTTCCTCCCCCACCACCCGCCGCACGATCTCCGCCGGAAACCCGCGGCTGGCTAGAAAACGCATCTGTCTCGCCCGTTCCGCTGCGTCTTTGGGCACCGCTCCGAACTTCTTCGCCCACACCGCCCGCGCCGCCTCCAGGTCTTGCCCGCGCGCCTGGGCCAGCACCTCGGCGCTCACCGCCTCCGGCACGCCCTTGTCGCGCAGGTCCGCCTTGAGCCGCACGCTGCCGTGGCGTCCGGCGCGGGCATGGGCGAGGGCTTCGGCGTAACGGTTGTTGGAAAGCAGACCTTCGCGTTCCAGGTCGTCGAGCAGGGCGTCGAGGGCGTCGCCCTCTTCCGCGTGGCGCACCAGCTTGCGGCCCAACTCCACCCGGCTGTGTTCGCGCCGGGCAAGCAGGTTGAGGGCGCGCTGGCGCAGGGTCACGACCGAGGCATCACTCCGCCGCCGCGCCCATCGGCTTCACGCCCAGCTTGGCGCGAATCTTCCCTTCGATCTCGGCGGCCATGTCCGGGTGCTCGCGCAGGAATTCACGCGCGTTGTCCTTGCCCTGGCCGATCTTCTCGCCCTCGTAGGCGTACCAGGCGCCGGATTTGTCGATGAACTTGTGGGTCACGCCCATCTCGATCACCTCGCCCTGACGCGAGATGCCCTCGCCGTAGAGGATGTCGAACAGCGCCTCCTTGAAGGGGGGCGCCACCTTGTTCTTCACCACCTTGACGCGGGTCTCGGAGCCGATCACCTCGTCGTTCTTCTTGATCGCGCCGATGCGGCGGATGTCCAGGCGCACCGAGGCGTAGAACTTGAGCGCATTGCCGCCGGTGGTGGTCTCCGGGCTGCCGAACATCACGCCGATCTTCATGCGGATCTGGTTGATGAAGATGACCAGGGTGTTGGTGCGCTTGATGTTGGCGGTGAGCTTGCGCAGGGCCTGGCTCATCAGGCGCGCTTGCAGGCCGACGTGGGAGTCGCCCATCTCGCCCTCGATTTCCGCCTTGGGCGTGAGCGCCGCCACCGAGTCGATGACCACCACATCCACCGCGCTGGAGCGCACCAGCATGTCGGCGATCTCCAGGGCCTGCTCGCCGGTGTCCGGCTGGGAGATGAGCAGGTCGGAAACATTCACGCCCAGCTTCTGCGCGTATTGCGGGTCGAGCGCGTGTTCCGCGTCGATGAAGGCCGCCTGGCCGCCCATCTTCTGCATCTCGGCGATGACTTGCAGCGTCAGCGTGGTCTTGCCGGACGACTCCGGGCCGTAGATCTCCACCACCCGCCCGCGCGGCAGGCCGCCCACGCCCAGCGCCACATCCAACCCCAGAGAGCCGGTGGAAACCACCTGCAAATCCTCGATCACGCTGCCGTCGCCCATCTTCATGATGGAGCCCTTGCCAAACTGCTTTTCGATCTGTGCCAGCGCGGCGGCCAGCGCTTTGGTCTTGTTGTCGTCCATGGGGTGTCCCCTCGTTAGAAAGTGGCGCGGATTATTTCACGCATCGTGCTCAAAACATGAGCCGCGGCCTGAGCGCGGATGGCGCGGCGGTCGCCGGAGAAAAACCGTTTCTCCACCCGACACCCTTGCCCGGCGGCCCAGGCGAACCACACCGTCCCCACCGGCTTTTCCGCCGTACCGCCGGTGGGTCCGGCGATGCCGGTGATGGCAAAGGCGGCCTGGGCCGCGCTATGCGCCAGCGCGCCCAGCGCCATCTCGCGCGCGGTGGCCTCGCTCACCGCACCGTGCGCGTCCAGGGTCTCGCCCCGCACCCCGAGCATCTCCTGCTTGGCCGCGTTGCTGTAGGTGACAAAACCGCGCTCGAACCAGGCCGATGAGCCGGCGACGGCAGTACACGCCTGCGCCGCCCAACCGCCGGTGCAGGATTCGGCGCAGGCCAGCATCCAGCCCTTCTGCATCAGGGCCGCGCCGAGGTCTTGCGCCAAGGCTTCGAGGGTTTCCTGGGTCACATCCATCGTGCCGCCAGCAGCAGGACGACCACGGCATAGAGGGCGGCCACCAGGTCATCCAGCATCACCCCCAGGCCGCCGTGGACGCGCGCATCGAGCCAACCGATGGGGAAGGGCTTCCAGATGTCGAACAGGCGGAACAGGGCAAAGGCCAGCGCATACCCGGCCAGGGTGGGCGGCGCAAACGGCAGCACCAGGAGAAAAGCGGCGATCTCGTCCCAGACGATGCTGCCGTGGTCATGCTCGCCCAGCGCGCGCCCGGTAACACCGCAGGCCCAGATGCCGACCAGCACGAACGCCGCGCCCCAAACCCAGAACAGGGGAGAGCCCTGCAGAAGGAAATAGAGGGGGAAGGCGACCAGCGTGCCGGCAGTGCCGGGGGCCTTGGGGGCCAGGCCGGAACCGAAACCCAAGGAGAGGAAGTGGGCGGGGTGGGAGAGGAGGAGGGAGGGAGGGCGCAACATATTTATTTCAAATCAACATCCATGCTTTGCGCCTGCACCAGTAACTGTGCGTACGGCATTCCAGTTACTAACTCCAATCTTCGCTGCATTTCAGGCCATATACGCTGATCTTGCTTAACACCCAGCTTAGCCTCCCAAATTTTCTGCTCCTCTGCCACCCTAGCGCTAAGCTCTGTCAAGCGCAGAGAATTCTGTCTCATGACAATAGAACTTATCGCACCTACCAACAAAAACTTTTCAGTTGAATACATGCTGGACGCTATCCCGGCACGCCACCACTGAAGTGCCAACTTCTTGTCCCCTCTTTTGGCCGCAAACAAACCTAAATAATAGTAACTCAGCCCATGCCGTGGGTTGCAGTAGAGATTGCGGCCCAGCGCCTCCTGCGCACGCGCCCAATACACCCCAATCCGATCATGTTTTTCAATCAATGACACATAGGATAATGCAAATCCAATATTGCAAGGCGAGCGCTCAATTCCAGCTTCAATTCGCGACAAGGCCGCCGAATAAATAGCAGAATCTTTCGCCCCCAAAAAATAGTACGCATCAACCAGCTCAAACCCCATCACCATTTGCGGAGTCGGATGAAATGGATTCACCACAGAAAGAAAATGCGCCACACTGTACTTCGGGTACGTCGTGCCTATCCTTGCCAAGACCAACTGAATATCCCGTGCACCGTACAGCAAGCTCTGAACCCCAACCTGCCCCACCAGCAAATAGGCAATAATTACCCCATAACCACCCACCGCAAGCCCTAGCGCCCTTGGTGCACGGGAGAATGTCTCTTGCCTTGGCGACGCCCCCCCAGAAATAACAGAAAAATACACACCAACCAACAAACAAACGGGAGCAAGATAAATAATGAAATTTACTGCCGCATGAAAAAAAATTGCGAGCACCCCCAACGCATACCCCAATCGTTCTACACCAAAATATCCGTCAGCCCTAGCGGGGCGCCTGGCGAACATCAATCCCATAACCACAAGACCCACAAGCAATAACAACATTGGCAAACCACCTTCCTGCCAAAGTTGCAGATAATCGTTGTGCGCCCATATCCCCGCACTACCCATCTCATTGGGCAATCTATAGCGCGGGTACAAATAAAAAAATGAGCCCAACCCAGCCCCTAACCAAGGGCTATCCTTGATCATAAGCCACGTTGAAGTTATCAGCATCAATCTTGGATCATCACCGTGCCGCACAAATTCTGCGATCCTTTGCGGAATTGCTTGAGACGATTGGGGAAGAACGACCCAGCTAGCCAAATATGCCACCAACACCACAGCCATCAGGAGGAATAGTTTTCTGACAACGTCATCACTTTTCCGCACCGACCAAGCCAAATATGCAAAGACCATCGCCAGGGAAAGCCATGCGCCTTTCGATGCCACAAGAAAAGCCGTAAAAACAGCCCCGCCAAACAATGCCAATTGAAGAGTTCTTTTCCACCACACAACCGCCCGCAAATCACATCCCAAATATTTTGCCAACAGCGGAACGAGAAGAATGTTGATCAACGCTGCATAAGCATTTGGATCGCTGAATGGGCCTTGTGGTTTGCCTGTATAAGTATTAGGGCCTTGCAACAGACCCCACACCACCACCCACCACAACAAAAAAGGCAATGCACGATCCAGGAATTTGTTTAACAAACCTTGCTGTTGCAACACACCCCCAAAAATCCACCCCATAGGAAGGCACAACAAGACCCCCGCATATCCGAAGGATAGCCCCGGGGACAAACTCCAAGAAACGCTTAATGGAACCCATATGGCCCAAGCAAACATCACCCCGGCCAGTACGTTCAGCTTTGGGGACTGTCCACGAACAAAGGGGGCTATCGCCGCAGGCAATAAAACAACCGCAGCCAACGCAGCCGTCGGGGCAATAACGCTGGCAATCAAGGCAACAGCAAGCACAACCATGTAGAGCATATCGCCCACCAAAAAAGACGCCGACAAAGTGTCGGCGTCTTACTAGCGCGTCAAAAAACGACCCACCTCAGGATGGAACTAGGTGCCTATTAGTCCGCATCACAATTGAAGTAATCCGATTAACACAAAGTCGTCGGGGCACACGCAGCTCCCCAAGTGCCGGCGTTCGGGGTAAGCGTGTAGGTACCATCACCGTTACCGGCAACAATTACGCCATTGATCACACTACTCACGCTCCCAGCAGCGGCCGGAATCCCGCTGCTACCTGCGTCACAAGCTGCATAGCTGGTATCAACAGTCTGGTAACAAGCATCTACTGCCGTTTTATATGGGGCCGTGGCATTGATAACGCTGACGAAGTTCGCCTTCGTCGTGTAGCTCTGGTAGCTAGGCACCGCCACCGCAGCCAGGATGCCGATGATGGCAATAACAATCAGCAGTTCAATCAGGGTAAAGCCGCCTTGGGCGGTGGGGGTACGCATCGGGGTCATTCTTGAATCCTCCAAACGGGTTGAAAAAACCGGTCCTGCCACCCGGCAGGGTCGGGTGATGGTAAGCCAAATCGGTTGCAACGCCATAGCGCACGGGAAAAATCTTGCCACCGGGGTCGACCCAGCCAACTCGCCCAAACTGAGCCGGGCGCAGCCCCATTCTTCCTGATACGGGACGAGCCTGACTTGAGCCTCGTCACACCTGCGAAGGCCGACATCCAGTGAACAGCCGCTGACGCCTCATGTCGGGTTACGGCTTCGCCTCTCAAGTTGTTCGCCGGGCCGCCCCAAGAACGACTTGACCCCCACGGGGGGCGGCTCGGGCGGTTTTCCCGAGCCGGGGGCGCTGCTAACCCTGCTGGGGTTGCAACCGGTGGCCGAACAGTTCCATTCCGCCCTCGTCGAGTTGCGCGAGTCGGAACCCGACTGTGGCATCGGCGAAACCGCATTCCGCTACTGGCGAGCAGCCTTGGGCGGGAGCTGAATCTCGCCACCAGTCCGGCACGGGTTCCCCATCAATACCTTCGATTCGCCATCACAGTATTGTTCCTGTAATTCGGTGAATATTGATATGTACCGATATTAAGGAACATGCTGACTCATATGAACACCACCGCCGAGAGGCTGATCGATCTGGTGCGATCCAGTGGGCTTGTCCGCCCATGTGATCTGGCGCCACTGGGAATCCCCCGCGTTTCCCTGACCCGCGCCGTCCGGCATGGGCAGTTGGAGCGTGTCGGGCGCGGCCTCTACGGACTGCCTGGGCGAGAGGTATCGGCCCACGGATCGCTGGCGGAGGTGGCGCGCAGGGTGCCCAAAGGGGTGGTTTGCCTGCTCTCTGCGCTGCGATTTCACGACCTGACGACCCAAGCCCCGTTTCAGGTGTGGCTGGCCATCGAGAACAAAGCCATTGCACCGAAGCTCGACTACCCGCCCCTGCGCATCGTCCGTTTCTCCGGCGCGGCGTTCACCGAGGGCGTCGAGGAACATAGCGTGGACGGGGTGACCGTTCGCGTGACCGGCGTCGCCAAGACCGTCGCCGACTGTTTCAAGTACCGCAACAAGATCGGCCTCGATGTCACCCTGGAGGCACTGCGCGAGGCCTGGCACGAGAAGCGCATGACCAGTGACGACATCTGGCGTTACGCCAAGGTCTGCCGCGTGGCCAACGTAATGCGTCCCTACCTGGAGAGCCTGGTATGACCGTTCGGAACATCGGCGCGTCGATTCGCGACCGGTTGCTCAACAAGGCGCGGGCCGAGAAGCTGGACTACAACCTGTTGCTGACTCGATATGCCTTGGAACGCATGCTCTACCGTTTGAGCACCTCGGAACAGCGCGACCAGTTCCTGCTCAAGGGGGCGCTGCTGTTCGATCTTTGGTTCGACGTGCCGCATCGGCCCACCCATGACGCTGACTTCCTCGGTTTCGGATCGACCGAGAGTCCACATCTGGAACGGCTTTTCCAGGACATCTGCCGCATCGAGGTCGAGGATGGCATTCCGACTTTGATGGAGCCGTGCTGTCGCGAGCGGTCTCGGCCACCTTCGAGCGGCGGCGCACGACCATTCCCCAGGGCTTACCGGTTGGCTTGAGTGACGAGTTCATCCATGACATCCAGAAGGGAAAGCAGTGGCAGGCCTTCCTGCGCAAGAACGCCCTGGACCCGATGTCACTCGCCGACGTGATAGCTGATCTGTGCGAATTTCTGTCGCCGGTGTTGGCGGCGCTCTCCGCACATGACAATCTCGACACGGACTGGCGGGCTGGGGAGGGATGGCGAAAGTAGCGTAGGCAGTTCGATAGCGTGAACGTGGATCGAACTCCGGACCACCGGAAAGCAAACCAGCAGCACACTGTTGAGTTCGTGAGTTACGAAGCAACGCAGGAAAGATTCCAGCAAGAGTGGCTGGAGATTGTGAACAAAACACAAGGAAAGAAACCATGACCAAGGTCGTCGTTCGCACGGATGATGTGGCGGGCTTCTTCGCGCGCGCCAGGGATGCCGCACGCCGGGCCGATCGAGGCGAGGCCTTCGAAGGCAAGGTCACGCTCTCGTTCGAAGATCCCCAGCGGATGTTTACCGTCCTGTCGGAGGCGCGTCGCCGTCTGATGCTTGAGGTCATGCAGGAGGCCAGGACCATCAACGAGCTATCCCATCGCCTGCACCGGAATCGCTCGGCCATCTCCAAGGATGTCGGATTGCTGGAGAAGATGGGGTTGATCGTGTCGGAGCGGCAGGCCAACCCTGGCCACGGCATTCAGAAGGCGGTGCGATCTATCGCACCGAAAATCGAGATGGTGGCGACGCTGGGGTAGCCAACGTTCAACCCAGCCAACCCGCCGCCCCCAGTTCCGGCGCGATGCCCTCCAGCGCCGCCAGCCCGCGGCGAGCCCGCATCGCCCAGCCCTTGCCGCGCGAGGACAGATCCGCCCAGGCCGCCTCGATCTCCCAGGGGCGGCGTTCGCGGTAATACGCCAGCAGGGCGGCGGCTTGCAGCAAGTCCTTCTGGCCCTTGTGCAGAAAGGCGCCAGCGCGCTCGCCGTAGACCAGCAATTTGTGCACGGCATAGCGTGCGGGGTCGGGGAGACTCACCGTCACCGCGCCCTCCGGGCAGAACAGCGCCGCCTGGATCGGGGATTGCAGCCCGAATTCCATGAATTTCAGGGGTTGCAACGGGATACCCAGGCGCGGGTGGATATACGGTTCGTCGCCGCCGCGTTTGAGCGTGGTGAGAAAGTCCAGCCTGAACTCGGGCTGGCGCGGGTTGAGGAAGGTCGCCCCGCGCTTGCCGGAAAGCTGCGTCACCGGGAGCAGGCCCATCTGGAGCGATTCAATGGCCTTGGGCACGTCGATCTCGATGCTGGACGGCAGCGCAATCGACAGATTCTTGCCCGCATGTGCGAAATCCACATCCTGGGTGCGCGAGGCGTCGCCCCAATGCACACCAAGCAGGTTGCCGTAGGCCAGAAAGGCATGCGTGCCGACCAGCAGCCCGCCGGCGCGGAAGAAACCGAAATCGGCCAGTTGCCGAATCACCCGGTAATGTCGGGGCAGCAGCCCCGCGCACCCCAGAGCCAGGGCGGAGCGCGCCAGGGGGATCAGGGGGCTCGCGCGTGCTGTTTGGGTCTGTCCGACCAGCGCCTGCACCTCCGGGGTGTCCGGCCCCACATAGAGTTGCCGGTGCACGCCATCCAACCCGGCGAACTGGAAGTACCAGTATTTCCGCCCCTTCACGGTCTTGCTGGAAAACGCGCCGCGCAAGTCCGCCACGCCACGCGCAAGGTCTGCGGCCAGGGCGACCTCGAACAACTCGGCGTAGGCGGTCTGGGCAGTGAGGGTAAGTTCGGTGTGGCGGGGCATGAAAGTTATACTTGGGCTCGATTGAAATTAGTATAACCGCGTGCGTTGCGAGGCCAGGTGCACTGCTGACTCGACGCGCCGTCTCCGCCTCATGTCGGGTTACGCTGCGCTAACCCGACCTACGACCTACGCCCTACACCGGCGAATGGGTCTTGACCCACTCCCGCATCGCCTCATTCACGCGCGTCTGCCAGCCCTTGCCGGAGGCCTTGAGCGCCGCCAGCACATCGGCGTCGAAGCGGATGGTGGTCGGCACCTTGAGCGGGCGCGTGGAAGGCGGACGCCCGAAACGGACCAAGGGTTTGACCGCCTCCCATTCCTCATCGGTCAGCGGCATCGCATCCGGGTCGGACATCGCCGCCGCCGTGATGATGGCGTCTTCTTCCGGGGTGGGGATGATCGTTCCAGGTTTAAGTCTTGGCATAGTGGTTCACCTCTCTCGGGTTGGCCTTGCGCAAACTGATGACGCGCCGCCCATCGGCGCGATCCACGAAGGCCACGAAAAACAACCGCAGCCCGATGTACCCGATTCCGCACTGGCGCGCCTCGCCATACGCGCGCCGGGCATCCGGCCACATCAGCGCCGTCTCCCACTCCAACCGCGCCGCCAACCCCAGCGACACGCCATGCTTGGCGAGGTTGGCGGCATCCTTGGCGGGATCAGACGTGATGTTCATGTCACTTATTGTATTAACAATAACAAAGCCCGGCAATCGGGATTTCGGCCTTCACGGCCCGCACCGGCGGGGGTCGCCTGATGGACAATCCAACGCGCGCCGCCCCCCCTGAACCCATGATCCTAGGAACCCCTCTCCACGAAGCCCTCGCCCCTGCCCGCAGCGCGGTGGTGGAGGCCTGCGCCGGCAGCGGCAAGACCTGGCTGCTGGTGTCGCGCATGATCCGGCTGCTGCTGGCGGGGGCGGAGCCTTCGCAGTTGCTCGCCATCACCTTCACGCGCAAGGCGGCGGGGGAGATGCGGGCGCGGCTGGATGCCTGGCTCACCGATCTGGCCTGCCTGCCCGACGCCGACGCGCTCGAATTCCTGACCCAGCGCGGCCTGACCGGGGTCGAGGCGCAAGCCGCGCTGCCGCGCGCGCGCGGGCTGCTGGAGCAGGTGCTGAACGCGCGTCCCGGCCCGCTCATCACCACCTTTCACGGCTGGTTTTTCCACTTGCTGTCCCACGCCCCGCTGGCCCTGCGCCGTGCGGAAGAAGTGGTGGAACACCCGGCCCTGATGCAGCAAGAGGCGTGGTCCGACTTCATGCGCCAACTCGGGCGCGAGCGCGGCAACGCAGCCGAAAGCGCCTTCGCCCAACTGGCGGCGGAAATGCCCCTCGCCACCCTGCGCGACCTGCTCGATACCCTGCTGGAACGGCGCGCGGAATGGGCGGCGTATGCAGAAAACAGCGAGGATGCGCTGGAGCAGGCCTGCGACGCGCTGGCGACCCGGCTGGGCGTCACACCCGAGGAAACGCCCGCCGCAGACCTGCTGGCCGATCCGGCGTTCCGCGACGCGCTGGATGAATACCGGGCGCTGCTCACACGGGAAGCAACCGGCCTGAAGACCGAGGCCAAGCGCCTGAATTCGCTGGAATCGTTCCTCGCCGCCGCAACGCCCGCATCCGCGCTGGAAGGGCTGCAATCCTGCCTGCTGACGACAGACGGCCACCCGCGCACGCTGAAGCTGACCGGAACCATGCAGGGCCGCCTGCCCAACGGCGAGGCGGAACGCTATCTCGAACTCCACTACGCCCTGGCCGAGCGCGTACAGCGCACCCTCCACCATCTCGCCGAACAGCGCGCCCTGCGCCTCAACCGTCTGGGCCTCACCTGCGGCCTCGCCTGGCTGGACGCCTACGCCGCGCAGAAAGAGGCGCAGGGCGTACTGGACTTCACCGACGCCGAAGTGGAAACCGCGCGCCTGCTCACTCAGGAAGGCGCGGCGGAGGCGGTGCTGATGAAGCTGGACGCGCGCTGGAAACACCTGCTGCTGGACGAATTTCAAGACGCCAACCCGATGCAGTGGCGCATCCTGCGCGCCTGGCTGGACGCCTACGGCGCCGACGCCGAGCGCCCCACGGTGTTCCTGGTAGGCGACCCCAAGCAATCCATCTACCGCTTCCGCCGCGCCGAACCGCGCCTGTTCACCGCCGCCGCGCACTGGCTGGAACAACGTTTCGACGCACAGCACTTTCCCCAGAACGAAACGCGCCGTTGCGCCCCGCGCGTGGTCGCCTGGGTCAACGCCGTCTTCGCCGGGCGTGACGACTACCCCGGCTTCGCCCCCCATGACGCGCACCAGACCGCGCTACCCGGCTGGTGCGAGATCCAATCCGTTGCAGCCGCTGAGGGGGTGCAGACCGAGCCCATCACCTTCCGCCGCCCGCTGGAACAGGCCGCGCCCAACCCGCCGCACAAACGCGCAGAAGAGGCCGCCTGGGTGGCCCAGCGCATCGGCGAGATCGTCGGCAGCCTGGAGATCCAAACCACCCCGCCGCGCCCCGCGCGCTATGGCGACCTCCTCGTGCTCTACACCAAGCGCGCCGACCTGGAGGTGTTCGAGCAGGCGTTCAAACAGGCCGGCATCCCCTTCCGCACCAACCGCCGCGGCGCGCTGCTCGACACCCTGGAGGCGCGCGACCTCACCGCCCTGCTCACCAGCCTCGCCCCCCCGCACGACGACCTGCCCCTGGCCCACGCCCTGCGCTCGCCGGTGTTCGGATTCAGCAATGCGGATTTGCAGACGCTGGCCGGCAGCACAAGCGCCTTCCCCCTTTGGGAAAGGGGGGAAAACCGTTGGGTCCACGCAGACGCCTCCACGAGCGCCTTCCCCCTTTTCCAAAGGGGGAGTGAGGGGGATTTGGCGACGGCGGCTCAGGCCAACGCCCCAGAAATCCCCCCTGCCCCCCTTTGGGAAAGGGGGGAAAACCGTTGGGTCCGCGCAGACACCTCCACGCGCGCCTTCCCCCTTTCCCAAAGGGGGAGAGAGGGGGATTTAGCGACGGCGGCTCAGGCCAATGCCCCAGAAATCCCCCCTGCCCCCCTTTGGGAAAGGGGGGAAAACCGTTGGGTTTGCGCAGACGTCTCCACGAGCGCCTTCCCCCTTTCCCAAAGGGGGAGTGAGGGGGATTTGGCGACGGCGGCTCAGGCCAATGCCCCAGAAATCACCCCTGCCCCCCTTTTGCAAAGGGGGGAACCGCCTGCCTGGCGCGCGCGTCTCGCCGCCTGGGCCGCCCGGCCTGACGCCCCGGCGCATGTGGTGCGCGCCGCGCGGCTGCTGGCGGGCTGGCGCGATCTGGCCGGGCGCATCCCGGTGCATGACCTGCTCGACCGCATCTATCACGAGGGCGAGGTCATGGAGCGCTACGCCGCCGCATTGCCGCCTGCCCTGGCCGACGCCGCGCTCGCCAACCTGGAAGAACTCCCCGGCCTCGCCCTCAAGCTCTCCGGCGGGCGCTACCCCAGCCTGCCGCGCTTTCTCGACGAAGTGCGCCGCCTGCGCGACCAGGCCGCCGGCGAAGGTCCGGACGAACCGCCGCCCGCCCAGGCCGACGCCGTGCGCATGCTCACCATCCACGGCGCGAAAGGGCTGGAAGCGCCGGTGGTGTTCCTGATCAAGGCCGACGCCGCCGAGGGCAAGCCGGACCACACCGGCGTCCTGATCGACTGGCCGCCCGAGGCCGACCGTCCGCAGCACTACTCGCTCCACGGCGCGGCGGAATGGCGCGGGCCGGGGCGCGACGACCTGTTCGCGGCGGAACAGGGGCAGGCCGAACGCGAGCGCCTCAACCTGCTCTACGTCGCCATGACGCGCGCGCGGCAGGCGCTGTTCGTCACCGGCGTGGCGGGTGAAGGCAAGCGCGCGGAGGCCTCCTGGCTGACGCTATTGAGCACGGCAAAGGCGCGCGCGGAGATGGAAGGATTGCCGGAGATGGCGTGGCGACCGCAGGGCGCCTTGCCGACGCCGCCCTCTTCCCAGCCCTCCCCCGCCGAGGGAGGACGCGAACCCATCGGCTCCCGCCGCCCGTCCGAGACCTGGCAGGACACCCCCCAGAGCGCCCACGGCACGCTGCTCCACGCCTGGCTGGAGCGCGCCACCGAGGGCTGGAGCGAGGCCGACCTGCGCGCCCGCCTGACCACGGACGAGACGGTGATCGCCCAAGCCCGCACCGTGCTCGCCACCCCCGAACTCGCCCCCGCCTTCGACCCGGCGCGGCATGTCCGCGCCCGCAACGAGCTGGAATGCCTGGATGCGCAAGGCCGCCTGCTGCGCATGGACCGCGTGGTGGAATTCAGCGATGAGATCTGGGTGCTGGACTACAAATCCGGCGGTCTGGACGAACCCGACCTCACCCGCCGCGCCGCACCCTATCTGGAACAGATGGCCGCCTATCGCGCAGCCCTCGCCCCCCTCTACGCCCCCAAGCCAGTGCGCTGCGCGCTGGCGTTCGCAGACGGCCAACTGTGTTGGACAAACTAGAACCCTCCCCCACTGGGGGAGGGCAGGGCGAGGGAACGGCGCCCGACTTGCCGTTTACGCATCTTCCACCGTTGCTCCCTCACCCCCCGCCCTCCTCCGGTGGGGGAGGGGGCTAAAGGCGGCGGCCCGCATAGAATCCACGCACCTCAACACCCAACTCACCCGCCATGCCCGTCAACCTGCCCCCCCCCGACCCCGCCTCCCTCCTGCCGGTCCCCGGCGTCGAACTCGGCATCGCCTGCGCCGGCATCAAGAAGCCGGGACGCAAGGACGTGCTGGTGATGACCCTCGCCCCGGATTCCGAAGTGGTGGGCGTGTTCACCCAGAACCGCTTCTGCGCCGCGCCGGTCACCGTATGCAAGGAGCACCTGCATAACGAACCGGGCATCCGCGCCCTGGTCGTGAACACCGGCAACGCCAACGCCGGCACCGGCGAGGATGGCCTGCGCCGGGCGCGCGAGACCTGCGCGGCTGTGGCGGAGAACCTCAACATCAAGCCCGAACAGGTGCTGCCCTTCTCCACCGGCGTGATCCTGGAACCCCTGCCCCACGACAAGATCATCGCCGCCCTGCCCGCCGCCCTGGGGGATCTGAAGCCGGCCAACTGGGCCGACGCCGCCCAGGCCATCATGACCACCGACATCGTGGCCAAGGCCGCCAGCCGCAAGGTGGCCCTGGACGGCGTGGACTTCGTGGTCACCGGCATCGCCAAGGGCTCCGGCATGATCCACCCCAACATGGCCACCATGCTCTCCTTCCTCGCCACCGACGCCCCGGTGTCGTGCGAGGCGCTGGAGGCCATGCTGCGCCATGCCGTGAACCGCTCATTCAACTGCATCACCGTGGATGGCGACACCTCCACCAACGACTCCTGCATCCTCATCGCCACGGGTTCCACGCCTGCGCCGGTCATCATGGACGACGGCGACCGCCGCTTCGCCTCCCTGCAAGCCGCCATCACCGAGGTCATGATCCAGCTCGCCCAAGCCATCGTGCGCGACGGCGAAGGCGCCACCAAGTTCATGGAAGTGCGGGTGGAAGGCGGCAAGGACGAGGCGGAATGCAAACAGGTGGCCTACACCATCGCCCGTTCGCCCCTGGTGAAGACCGCGTTCTTCGCCTCCGACCCCAACCTGGGCCGCATCCTGGCGGCCATCGGCTATGCCGGCATCGCGGATCTGGACGTGGACCGCCTCCGCCTCTGGCTGGGCAACGTGCTGGTGGCGGAAAACGGCGGACGCGCGCCCTCCTACCAGGAAGCCGAAGGCGCCCGTGTGATGGCGGCGCCGGAGATCGCCGTGCGCGTGGACCTGGCGCGCGGCAACGCCGTCGCCACCGTATGGACCTGCGACTTCTCCTACGACTACGTCAAGATCAACGCGGAGTACCGCACCTGAACACACCGCCGAACCTGTAGGAGCCCGGCTGTGCCGGGCGATGCGCGGGTGAAGGAAGCGGTGCGGGATCGCCCGGCGCAGCCGGGCTCCTACAAGGCGACGTTCCAGTTTTCCCAGCGCATCCAGACCAATAACGCACCAACACCAACAACCGGAGACCGGTGATGGATCGCTACCACCTGCGTGCAGAACGGCGTTTCGCCCCCTTTTTCCTCACCTGGTTCCTGGGCACAGGCAAGGTGGATTTCGTCGCGTTGAAGAAACGGGCCGAAGCCCCGGCCTGGACCTGAAGGAAATGCCCATGAACCGCCGCCTGTTTCTCGCCGCTCTCACTGCCTTCGCCGCCCCAGCCATGGCGGGCTGGGTGCGCAAGAGCCCGCTGGGCAACCCCTGCAAACCCGGGCTGCCGGACGATGACGAGGTGCGCGCCCTGCTCGCGCGCACTTGGGAGGGGCTGGACCCGACCCGCGTCTGGGACGTCCACGCCCACCTCACCGGCGTGGGCGACGGCGGCAAGGGGGTCTGGATCTCGCCGGAGATGGAAACCTGGCGTCACCCCACGATGCGCGCGCGGCGCGACTTTCTGCTCAACGCCTCCTGCGCCGACGCCGCCCCCGGCGCAGTGGATGCGGCCTATGTGGCGCACCTGGCGCGCCTGATGGGCGACCATCCGGCGGGGGCGAAGATCCTGCTGTTCGCCTTTGACCACTACCACGGCGACGACAAACTGCCGCAGCCCCGGAACTCCACCTTTTTCATCCACAACGACTACGCGCGGGACGTGGCGCGCGCGCACCCGGACCGCTTCGAGTGGGCGGCCTCGATCCACCCCTACCGGGACGACTGCGTGCCCGCCCTGGAGACCGCCGCCGCCGCGGGTGCGCGGGCGGTGAAATGGCTGCCCACGGGACAGAACATCGACCCCGCCTCGCCCCGTTGCGACAACTTCTACGCCGCCCTGGCGCGCCTCGACCTGCCGCTCATCGTCCATGTCGGCGCGGAGGCCACGGTGAAGGCGCGGCATGAGGAATTCGGCAACCCCCTGCGCCTGCGCCGCGCCCTGGACGCCAGGGTGCGCGTGGTGGCGGCGCATTGCGCCTCGCACGGCCAGGACCGCGACGAGCGCGGACGCAAGGTTCCCAGCTTCGATCTGTTCACTCGCCTGATGTGCATGCCGGAGTACGCCGGACGCCTGTTCGGGGACATCTCGGCCATGACCCAGAACAACCGCTCGGCGCAGATGCAGACGGTGCTCGCGCGCAACGAGTGGCATGGCCGTCTGCTCAACGGCAGCGATTACCCCCTGCCGGGGGCGCGCCCGCTCATCTCGCTGCGCAAGCTGGCGCATGACGACCTGCTCGATCCGGCCCTCATCGCCCCGCTCGACCGCCTGCGCAACCACAACGCGCTGCTCTTCGATCTGGCGCTGAAGCGACATCTGGCCTGGGAGGGCAAACGCCTGCCCGCAAGCGTGTTCCAGACGCGGGACTTCTTCCGCATCGCCTGAGTTACCCTCGCCGCCATGGATGACGACGCCTACTCCCTCTCGCCCGAACTCGCCCTGCTGATCGCGCGCGGCAATGACCTGCTGGCGCGGCTGGACGCCTGGCTGCCCCCGCCGCCGCCGGTGATCGACTGGCGCACCACCCTGGCCTGCCGCTGGCGCGTCCATAACGGACGCGGCTGGCTGGCACCGATCCGCACCCTGAACTGCCCGGCCTGGGCCGCCCTCACCTGCATCGACGAACAGAAGGCGGCCCTGGAACGCAACACGCGCCAGTTTCTCCAGGGCCTGCCCGCCAACAACGCGCTCCTGGCCGGCAGCCGGGGCTGCGGCAAATCCTCCCTGGTGAAGGCCTTGCTGCCGCGCTTCGCCAAACAGAAGCTGCGCCTGATCGAGGTGGATCGCGACGATCTCACCCACCTGCCGGAGATCACCGACCGTCTGGCGGGCCAGCCCTGGCGCTTTCTGCTGTTCACCGACGACCTCTCGTTCGAACCCGGCGAGGCTGCCTACAAGCCCCTCAAGGCCGCGCTCGACGGCTCCATCGCCGGGCTGCCGGAGAACGTGCTGCTGGCCGCCACCTCCAATCGCCGCCACCTGATGCCCGAATTCATGCGCGAGAACACGGCGGCGGGGCATGACGAGAACGGCGAGGTGCGCCCGGCGGAGAGCACGGAAGAGAAGATCAGCCTGTCCGACCGCTTCGGCCTCACCCTCACCTTCTGGCCCTTCAGCCAGGACGACTACCTGGCGATCTGCGCCGGCTGGGTGGCGGCGCTGGGCGGCGTGGCCACCGACGCGATGCGCCAGGAGGCGCTGCAATGGGCGATCCAGCGCGGCGGGCGGTCAGGGCGGGTGGCGCAGCAGTTTGCAAGGGATTGGGTGGGGCGGCAGGGTATGCGGAGGAGATAGTGATGACAGCAGTTCAGTGCATACCCCCTACAGAACGTGTGCCAGCACTGATCCGGAGTTTGTATGCCCTTGTAGCCGAATTTGAGAAGTTATTTCCGGGCCGGCCTTTTACGCCGGACGGCCATCTCGTAGGCAGCATAGGCGAAGTCATTGCCGCTCACCGATATGGCCTGATGTTGCACAACGCATCGGCCGAAACCCACGACGCAATGGCCCCAAATGGCCGCCAAGTACAAGTCAAGGCTACTCAAGGAAAATCCGTCGCACTTCGTTCTAGTCCGGAGCAGTTGGTGGTTCTCTTGTTGAACCGGCAAGGCGAAGCAGAGGAGGTCTACAACGGCCCTGGCGATCTCGTATGGGCGCAGTGCGGCGCTATGCAAAAAAATGGACAGCGTCCAATTTCGCTAACCAAGCTTCGGACGTTAATGTTGTCCGTACCGCTCTCGGCGCGCCTGGATGACCGTCGTAAGCAGGTTTCGTGCAATGAGTCATAGTGATTGGACTAGCGATGCTTCGACCTTCAAGGAGACCCCATGAACTGGCGTGAACGTATTGCTGTGGACAACGAGGTTCTGGCTGGCAAGCCAGTGGTGTGCGGAACCCGTCTGGCTGTGGAGTTCCTGTTGGGACTTATGGCCCAGGGCTGGAACGAGCAGCAAATCCTGGAGAACTATCCCCAACTCCGGCGCGAGAACTTACAGGCCGTTTTCGCCTTCAGCGCCGACTGCCTCCACAACGAGCCGTTCTTTGGTCAAGCCCTGGCGGCATGAAACTCCTGGCCAACGAGAATATCCCCCAGAGCGTGGTACGAGGTCTGCGGGAACGGGGCCATGACGTTGCGGCCATCGTGGAGCGAACCCCTGGCATGCGCGACAGCGAAGTGCTGACCATGGCCAATGCAGAAGAACGCCCGCTGCTCACCTTTGACCGGGACTACGGCGAGTTGATCTTTGTCCGCCGCATGCCCTGTCCCGCCGGGCGGTTGTATCTGCGCCTTATTCCCTCATCCCCGCAACAAGTGCTGGAACGGCTGATGTCGCTGCCTGAAGGGAAAGAGACCGAACTGGCCGGCAAATTCGTAGTGGCGGACGAGGAGGGCGTCCGTCTGCGCCCTCTACCGCGACAAACACCCTCCCCGTCCGGACACGGGTCAAAGTAACGCAGATGTGGCGGGGAACGAACCGCATCAACCATGGCAAGCAACGATGATGCGGTTCTACCTGGCTGCGCCTGCTGGCTCAAGGCTGGAGCAAACAGCAGATGTTGGAAAAACCACCAACAACGCCAGCAGGAAGACTTGCTGGCCGTGTTTATGTTTAGCGCAGAACCCAGAACGACAATAACGGTGGCCCTGCCGGGAGCCTGTCAATCGTTCAGCACATCGCAAAAATGCCGCATCAACAGGAACAACCACGGTAGCTGACTGGCTTGCAGGCAAAGGACATTGACCACCCCAGACTCACGAGGCCACGCCGCGATCTGGCCAAGGTCACCGATCGTGTACCGCTGATTTGCAGGATCAGCGCCCTCAGGGGATACGCACGCGCGAATCATGGCCACACACACTTCGGTCAGGCAAAGATCAGACCCACCGAGGTACGTCCACCAGTCTTTGCCCACGCGTATCGTCGCTGTAGCAGGGCGAACGCCCAAGTTAAAGCCGCAGTCCCACCGCTGCCAAGGAAGCTGCGTAACCTGATGTGCAGGAAGTTTCTCTGCGATATTTCGCAGGATGTGCCAATCCTTCTTGTTGGACTGCGCTCGGGTACCGTAAAGCACCCCATAGGTGAAATCTAGGCTGGTCGCCGCGTTCTCGATCAACCACGTCGGGCCGTACTGGATCACATTGTCCGCGAAGTTCTCGCTCATCTCGTCGTTCAAGCATCTTGGACCACTTTTGAGCGTGGCTGCACGCAAGGTGGCGCCAACCAGGCATTTGCCGTCGAGCGCCGAGTTCGCCGAGTGCATTCCACTCGGTACTGCTTGCCACCCGTAGACCGGCAACACTACGTCCTCAACCATCCGGCCAGCAGACGTTTCAATCGAGGAAAACAGCTTTGCGGCTGGGATATGCCCTTCGAGTTCGCTCAATTTTGTGAACCGGCGCAAGCTCGAATAAATCAACAGGACAAAGGGGCTAGTACTGAATGATTCAAACCTTGCATTCGCAATAGGCAAGGATGCGACGTGGGCCGTGACACGCGCCCGAAACCCGTTCTCAAGCGCAAGAATTCGCCTGTTCGCTACAGGGTCGCGATCTACTGCCACCAAATCGGCGAGTATCTGACGCTTCGTGAATACTGTCGGTGGGACCGACCGCGGGAGATTGGGATTGCGAGAAGCCATCATCCTTCCTGAATTGTCACTGCTGCCCGCAGCGTGCGGACGCGGCGCTTCGTTTTCGGGGCGGCATAGCGCGAATCCTCATCGTCATCCTCACCCCACACTATTGTCTTTCCATCCTTAAACCACTTACGTGTTCGGACATGCGACTGAAGATAGATCAACCGGTAGCCCTCACGAGCCTCCTGAAATGATTGCCAACCTCTGCCCTTGAGCCGATCAAGCGCTCCCGCAGCGACTTGGCCAGCCACAAACCCGAGCCGAATGGGAACAGCGTTACCAATCTGCGTGTACTGCTCTGCTAGGGTTCCCTTGAATATCCAGGTATCCGGAAATTCCTGCACCCTCGCGTACTCACGGACTGAAAGCGCACGCGTCTCTGTGGGGTGGCAAAGTGAAGTGCTTGCATGGTTCGGCAGAGTCACTAGGGTCGGGCATGGCAATTCCATGGTGAGTCTTCGCCACCAACCAGAGCGTCCACCCTTTGCAAACCAGGCATTTCCCATCGACTCTTGCTGAAGACCGGTCGGCAAGCTGCGCCAGTTCGAGCCTGGAGGGATAAGAGCCAAAAAGGCCTTTTTCCGCTCGCTGAAATCGAGAACGGTCGGGCGGTCTTCGTTCAAGTCGCTGAGTGCGTCGCCCAAGGTCCGCCACGGCTGAAGCACTGGACTCGGGTCATCCAGCAGAAGCACATGTTGGGTAGTCTCCCGACAAAACTTGGAATCCATCGGATTGCCGTGCGTTGGCTGAGGGAAATCGATCTGGGCGTTGTATCGGTTCCCGATAAACAGCACCCGCTCCCGGATTTGGGGGGCGCCATAGTTCACGGAGTTAACTTCAAAGGCATCCATGTGATACGAAGCGCCCTCAAGCGCCTGCAGATCCCGCGCGAACATCTGGACAACAGAACCAGGTTCTTCGTCAGGCTCCAAGGGACGTAGCTTTCGCTCACAGATAGGGCGATGCCTCAGCGCGGCGGAAATCAGGCCACGCACGTTTTCCATGACAAATATCTTCGGGCGCATCACTTCAACAAATCGAAGGAACTGCCAAAGAAGCGTCCCACGCGGATCTTGGGTGGCGCCACGCCTACCCGCAGTGCTGAAAGCCTGGCAAGGCGGCCCGCCTATCAGAACGTCCAGTTCGCCCGGACGAATTCCAACAGCCTTCATAACTTCGACGGGGTCGATATCGTTGATGTCACCCGCAAATACCTTCGTATTGCCGCCGAGCGATGCGACGTTGTGGCGAATCGTCCCGCAGAACGCGGGGTTCTTTTCCACGACGGCTAACAACTCGAACCGACCGGTCTTGTGCATGCCGATGTCGAGGCCCATTGCGCCGGAGAACAAAGATATGCTCTTGTATTTCATGCTGTTTTGACCCTGGTTATCTGCCCCGCTGGCATAAATCACCAAAAAGTCGAGTTTGGACGCAAATTTGGCACGCAACAGAACTCAGGGGAATACCCAATTGTTCAGCCATCACCCGCACGCCCAGCCTTAATGATGATTTGTAAGCATTCCGCCCTATTCGCAATCCACCACCACAATCCGGCAGTTGCTGTGCCCGCAGTTGTCCATAGCCATGGTCTGGGCCTCAGCGGCGGAGACGCCCCAGCCAACGCCGTAGTACTTCAACGACGCCGCGTAGGCGCCGCACTTGTCGAAGCGGGCCACCACCTTGCAGTGCTCATTGCTCTTTTTGCACTCCGCCAGGGCTGCTACCGCCGCCTCGTCCCGGCTACCGTAACCGTAGACTAGGCCGTAGCCCGGCTCCTTGTCGCCGACCTCGTCGTCCACCGCGATCGCCCCGGCGGAAAAAGCGGTAGGGCTCAACAGCGTCAGTGCCAATGCCAGGGTACATGCGGGAAGTTTCATCGTTTGCCTTTCGTTTAACAGAGGGAAATCCAGCGGGTGAGTGCCATGGTACGCCCCGAGCCCGATGTGAAGGCGCTACATCCCGGAATCTGGATTCCCTTCCGCGTGGAAATGCCCCCCGCAGACGAACCGATACTCTCCGAGCAGCGTGCGCATCGCCCCAGAGTTCAAGCACAATCCGCCGCAACGCCAACAACCACCCGCCGCCAGGCAGGTCTAATCGAGGAGCCCCATGTCTCTAGCCGTAGTCCGCAGCCGCGCCCTGGCCGGGATGGAGGCCCCGGAGGTGGTGGTGGAGGCGCATCTGGCCAACGGCCTGCCGTCCTTCACCCTGGTGGGCCTGCCCGAGGCGGAGGTGAAGGAGGCGCGCGACCGGGTGCGCGCGGCGATCACGCAGTCCGGCTTTGACTTCCCCGGCAAGCGCATCACCGTCAACCTTGCCCCCGCCGATCTGCCCAAGGAGTCCGGGCGTTTCGATCTGCCCATCGCCATCGGTCTGCTCGCCGCTTCCGGGCAGATTCCGCCCAACCGTCTGGAGGAATACGAGTTCGCCGGGGAGCTGGCGCTGACCGGGGCCTTGCGCCCGGTGCGCGGGGCGCTGGCGATGATGTTGTCGGCGCGCGCGGGCGGACGCGCCTTTCTCCTGCCCGCCGAGAACGCGGCGGAGGCGGCGCGGGTGCAGGGGGCGCAGGTGTACGGCGCGGCCTCGCTCGGGGCGGTGTGTGCGCACCTGATGGGGCGCGAACTCCTGTCTCCGGCGCAAGCCGGGGCGGTGCACGAAGCGCCGGATTACCCCGATCTGGCCGACGTGAAGGGTCAGCAGACGGCGCGCCGGGCGCTGGAGGTGGCGGCGGCAGGCGGACATTCCCTGCTCATGAGCGGCCCGCCGGGTACGGGCAAGTCCATGCTGGCGCAGCGTCTGCCGGGCATCCTGCCGCCCATGACCGAGGCGGAGGCGCTGGAATCCGCCGCCGTGCTGTCGCTCACCGGGGCGTTCCGCGCCGCGGCCTGGGGGCGGCGCGTCATGCGCGCGCCGCACCACTCCGCCTCCGGGGTGGCTCTGGTGGGCGGGGGTAACCCGCCGCGCCCGGGTGAGGTGAGCCAGGCGACGCACGGCATCCTGTTTCTCGATGAGTTGCCGGAGTTCGACCGCAAGGCGCTGGAGGTGCTGCGCGAGCCGCTGGAAAACGGGCGCATCACCATCTCGCGCGCGGCGCGTCAGGCGGACTTTCCCGCGCGCTTCCAGTTGGTGGCGGCGATGAATCCTTGCCCCTGCGGTTTTCTCGGGCATCCGTCGGGCCGGTGCCGCTGTTCGCCGGAGCAGGTGGCGCGTTATCGCTCGCGCCTGTCCGGGCCGCTGCTGGACCGCATTGATCTGCACATCGAGGTGCCGGCCTTGCCGGAGGCGGACCTCACCGCCGCTTCCGCCGGGGAGGCCTCCCTGGTCGTGCGCGCCCGCGTGGCGCTGGCGCGGGAACGCCAGTTGGCGCGCCAGGGCAAACCCAATTCGCAGCTCGCGGGCAAGGAGATCGAGCGCCATTGCGCCCTGGACGGGGCCGCGCAGGGCTTGCTGAAACAGGCCATCGCCCGCCTCAATCTGTCCGCCCGCGGCTATCACCGCATCCTGCGCGTGGCGCGCACGGTGGCGGATCTGGCCGGGGCGGATCGCCTCAACGCCGCCCAGGTCGCCGAGGCGGTGCAGTACCGCCGTCTGGCCCAACCCTGAGGCCAACCCATGAGCGCCCTGGATAGCTGGTACGAGGAAAAACAGGCGGCCTGGCTCTATCGCATCGTCTCCGATGCCGAGTCCGGCACGGCGCGCCAGGTGCTGTTTCTGGAGCTGGCGCAGGCGGCGGAGAAACAGGCGGCGATCTGGGCGGATACGGTGGTGCGTGCGGGCGGCGAGTTACCGCTTTTCAAGCCGGATCTGCGGGCAAGACTGGTGGGGCGGCTGATCCCGCGCCTGGGCGTGCGCCCCCTGCGCGGGGTGCTGGCGGCGATGAAGGTGCGCGGCATGAGCCTGTATCAGGGCGGCGCCGCGTCCTATCCCGCGACGGGGGAGGGGCACAAGGAGCGCCGCCACGGCCACTCCGGCCACGGCAATCTGCGCGCGGCGGTGTTCGGCGTGAACGATGGCCTGGTCTCCAACGCCAGCCTGATCCTGGGCGTGGCGGGGGCGGGGGCGGCCCCCGGCGTGGTGGCGCTTTCGGGCGTGGCGGGGCTGCTGGCGGGGGCGTTTTCCATGGCGGCGGGGGAGTACGTGTCGGTGCGCTCGCAACGCGAGTTTTACGAGTACCAGATCACCCTGGAGCGCGAGGAGCTGGACGAATACCCGCAGGAGGAGGCCGCCGAACTGGCCCTGATCTATGAGGCCAAGGGCATCCCTGCGGCGGATGCGCGACGCATGGCGGACGCCCTGTTGCAAGACCCGGATCGCGCCCTCGATACCCTGGCGCGCGAGGAGTTGGGCCTCAACCCGGAGGAGCTGGGCTCACCCTGGGGGGCGGCGCTTTCCTCCTTCTTCGCCTTCGCCATCGGTGCGTCGATTCCGTTGCTGCCCTGGCTGCTGCTGTCCGCCGCCATCGCCCTGGCGGGCGCGTTGACGGCGTCCGCCATCGCCCTGTTCGGGGTGGGGGCGGCCATCAGCCTGTTTACCGGGCGTCACGCCCTCGTCGGCGGCCTGCGCATGCTTGCCATCGGCGGCGCGGCGGGCGCGGCGACCTGGCTCATCGGGCGCGGGCTGGGGGTGGCGCTCGGCTAGAATCCGGGCCTCTTCTCCCCCGTTCGCCGCCGCCATGCGTACCTTCAGCATCGAGTTTTTCCCGCCCAAGACCCCGGAGGGGGTGACCAAGCTGCGCGATGTGCATATGCAGTTGGCGCGCCTGAATCCGCGCTTTTTCTCCGTGACCTTCGGCGCCGGCGGCTCCACGCGCGACCGCACCCTGGAGACGGTGATGGAGATCCAGGCCGCCGGGTCCGCCGCCGCGCCGCACCTGTCCTGCGTCGGCTCCACGCGCGAGAACCTCCGCGACATCCTCGCCACCTACAAATCCCACGGCATCCGCCACATCGTCGCCTTGCGCGGCGATCTGCCCTCGGGCATGGCCGAGACCGGGGAGTTCCGCTACGCCAACGAGCTGGTGGAGTTCATCCGCGCCGAGACCGGCGATTGGTTCGAGATCGAGGTGGCGGCCTACCCCGAGGTGCATCCGCAGGCGAAGGGCTACCGCGACGATCTGGTCAATTTCAAACGCAAGGTGGACGCGGGGGCCAACGCGGCCATCACCCAGTACTTCTTCAATCCCGACGCCTATTTCAATTTCATGGATGAGTGCGCGGCCCTGGGCATTTCCATCCCCATCGTGCCGGGCATCATGCCCATCTCCAACTACAGCCAGTTGGCGCGCTTTTCCTCCATGTGCGGCGCGGAGATCCCGCGCTGGCTGGCAAAGCGGCTGGAGAGTTATCTGGATGACACCGCTTCGATCCGCGCCTTTGGCCTGGATTTCATCGCCAGCCTGTGCGAACGCCTGTTGGCGGGGGGTGCGCCGGGGCTGCATTTCTATTCCATGAACCAGTCCGCGCTGACCTCCGCCCTGTGGCAGCGCCTCGACCTCAAGTGAGCGTATCCCGATGAAAACCGCCGCCCTGCTGTGCCTTGTCCTGGGACTGATCGCCGGCCCGGCCTACTGGGTGACGGCCAAGTTCTTCACCGGGGAGCGTCTGGCGATGCTGGACCTGAAACGGGTCGATGCCGCCGCCGGCGTCTGGCGCAGCGCGGAGTTCCGCCTGGAGCCGGGCATGGCCCCGGCGGGCCTGGTCCTGCATGTGGAGACCAGCAGACCGGGCGGGCTGGATGAGAACGTGACCTTGAACAATCACTTTCTGGTCACCCTGTCCCGCGATGGCGAGAAGGCGAAGCCCCTGGGCGTGAGTCAGAAGGCCGCCGGCGCCGCCGGGCCCGCCCCGACGTTCCGCGAGCATCTGTTGTATTTCAAGGAGGTGCTGCCGGGTGCCTACCAACTGGAGGTCCAGTCCCGCACCGCGCCGGAACTGCCGGTCACCGCCCTGCGCCTGGAGGTGCGCCAGCACCTGCACGAACCCGAAAGCCGCATCGTCACCGGCGGCATGGTGCTGATGATGGTGGGGATTCTGACCCTGGTGGCGCTGTAACCCTAGAAACCTCAGTTGACCGCTCCTTGCCCCTCGTGAGGGCGCATGGGCGCAGGCGTTTGCGCCTCCGGGGAGGGCTCACCCATTGGGTGGGGCCGCTACGCACCCGATTGCACGGTTTTCGCGCCGCCTGGCCGCGTTGCTCCTCCTTGCGGGGCCGGCCCCGCCGCGTCGTCGCGCCTTGCCAGGCGGCGCGAAAACCGCACACTCGGGCGCGTCCAACTGAGGTTTCTAGGGTAACGCGCCAATCGCCCGCTACCCGTCCGCCAGTCGCGCCAGATCAGCGGTCTCCAGCCAGCGCCACTCCCCTGCGGGCAGGTCATCGGGCAGTTTCAGGCCGCCCACCTGCACCCGCCGCAGGTCTTCCACCCGGTTTCCCGCCGCGGCCACCATGCGCTTGACCTGGTGATAACGCCCCTCCGTCACAGTCAGCAGAAACACCCGTTCCGATATGCGCTCGCAGGCGGAAGCCGCTACCGGCTCCGTCGCATCGTGCAGCAGCACGCCGGTGCGCAGGGCCGCCAGTTGCTCGTCCGCCATGGGGTGCTTGGCGTGTACCTCGTAGACCTTGGCCACTTTGCGTTTGGGGGCGATCAGGTTGTGGATGAAGACGCCGTCGTCCGACAGCAACAGCAGGCCGGTGGTGTCTTCGTCCAGGCGCCCTACCGGCTGCACCCCGCGGGTCAGGAGGGGGGAGGGCAGCAGGGAGAGCACGCCAGGATGGTCGCGCGGGGCGCGCGAACATTCGTATCCCGTCGGCTTGTGCAGCATCAGGTAGGCCTTTTCGCGGTAGCGCCAGGGCTGGCCGTCCACGCTGAATTCCAGGCCTTCGGGGTCGCATTCCAGAAACGGGTCGTCGCAGGGCTGGCCCCGGACGCTGACCGCTTCGGCGCGGATCAGGGCGCGGCAGACCTTGCGGCTGCCAAAACCCTGGGATTGAAGGAGACGTTCAAGTTGCATGGGTGGCCTTATGGGGACATGCGCCGCCCGCGGATCGGGGGGCGTGTGGTGGTGCGCCAAAGCGGCGCGGCGAGTTGCCAGAATTCGGCGAGAGTACCCGCCGCCCCGACTTCCAGGCCAAGAAATCGCGCCGCCCGCTGTAAACCCTGGAGCGGATGGGCATCGTCCAGAGGCGTGGCGAGGGTCTGTTTGGATAGCTTTTCGCCCCGCTCGTCCAGCGCCACGGGCAGGTGTAGATAGGCTGGAACAGGGTGGCCCAGGGCTTGTTGAAGGGCAATGTGGCGGGGGGTGGAGGTGAGCAGATCCGCACCCCGCACCACATGGGTGATGCCCTGGTCGGCGTCGTCCACCACCACCGCCAGGTGGTAGGCGTAGACGCCATCGGCCCGGCGCAGGACGAAGTCGCCGCATTCCGCCGCCAGATCACAACCGACCCGGCCCAACAGGCCGTCGCTGAATTGAATGCGCCGGTCGGGTACGCGAAAGCGCAGCGCCGTACCCGTCCGCGGGGGATGGCCGCGACACGCGCCGGGGTAGATCGGGCCGTCCACCCCCATCCGTGCAGTCTCGGCGAGGGTCTTGCGGCTGCATGTGCAGCCATACACCCGACCCGCCTGGAGCAACCGGTCCAGCGCGGCGTGATAGGCCTCCCCCCGCCGGCTCTGGACCAGAACGGGATGAGACCATTCGAAACCGTAGGCCTCCAGGCTGTGCAGGATGGCGTCCGCTGCACCCGGTACGACTCTGGGCGGGTCCACGTCCTCCATCCGCACCAGCCATTCTCCCCCCCGCGCGCGCGCATCCAGATAGCTGCCCAGAGCAGCCACCAGGGAGCCGAAATGCAGGGGACCGGAGGGAGTGGGGGCGAAGCGGCCCCGGTAAGCGGGTTGGGACAATTCAGGGGAACGGGGAGAGGCCGGGAAAAGCCTTTGTTGACGCAGCAAAATCGCGCCAATTATAGTGACCCCATGCAAAATGAACTGGACGCCCTCGAAGTCAAGCTAGCCCAGGTCCTGGAGCGGTTTCAGGCCATGCGTGAAGAGAACATCCGGTTGCGCCAGCAAGTGGTTTCTCTGGAAAACGCCAATAAACAACTTCTGGAACGTCAGGCCGAGGCGCGCGCCCGTGTGGAAAGCCTGATGGATCGGATACCGGACTGATATGCCCGCCGCCAAGAACGTAAGCCTGGACGTAAGCATCATGGGACGCGAATTCCGCGTCGCCTGCCCGGAAGAGGAACGACCCAGCCTGCTGCAGGCGGTCACCTACCTGGATCGCAAGATGCGGGAGATTCGGGATTCCGGAAAAATCGTCGGCCTGGAGCGCATCGCCATCATGGCCGCCCTCAACATCGCCCACGATCTGCTCAATTCCAACCCGGCGGGCATGGCCGCCGAGGTCGCCAACGCGGACCAACTGGCCCGGGTGCAGCGCCTGACCGGCCTGCTGGATCAAGCCCTGGCGCAGCAGGACAATCTTTTCTGACTGCCGTATCCTGTACCCATCTCCCTGCTGCGTTCGCGAGGGTTGCAAATTCTTTGAACCGATACGCGTAAGCGCAGGTCCGGCAACAAGGCCGCTGGTGTGATCGTGGCTCGTCCCACGAACCCGAGGCGACTGAGCCGGGCCGACCTTGAACCCCTGGGTTCAAGATAGCTTCCCGGACGGCGTGAGCGGGGAGACCCTCCTTCCATGACTCCATCCCCCCCTGAAGACAAGTCCCGCCTGCGCAAGCGCCTGCGCGCCGTCCGCGCCGCCGTGCCGTCGGAGGTGCGGCGGCAGGCGGCACGGGCGCTGGTGCGTCTGGCCTTGCGCCGCCGCCTGTTGGGACGCGGTAAACGCATCGCCTTCTATATCCCCGCCAAGGGGGAAATTGATCTTCTGCCGCTCCTGAACCGGGCGCTGGAGATGCAGACGGACTGCTACCTGCCCGTTGTGCCAGGGCGGGGCAAGCGCAAATTGTGGTTTGTGCGCCTGGGCGCTCACCCTTCCTGGACGCTCAACCGCTACGGCATCCCCGAATACCTCCATGTCACATCCCGGCGCGTACGCGCGCCCGCGCTGGATCGGCTGTTCATGCCCTTGCTGGGATTTGATGGGGCGGGCTTCCGGGTAGGCATGGGCGGCGGCTACTACGACGCCAGCCTCGCCTTCCTGGCGCGGCGTCGCACATGGCGGCGTCCGGCGCTGACCGGGGTGGCCTATTCGGTGCAGGAAGTGGATCTGGCGCCACGAGACCCCTGGGACATCCCGCTGAATTCAGTGCTTACCGAGCAGGAACTGCGCAGGTTTTGCGCCTAGTACCGGTATCCGGCGCTACCCGCCAGCCAGGGGTTGGTCTTGGCGTCGGCGGCGGGCAACTTGTGCCAGTCCTGCTGATCAGACGACGGTGACAGCGCACGACTCACGCCCTGCGCCATGCCTCCCATCCAGATCGTCGGCAACAGGGGATTGGCCGCCTGGGCGAGGGGCGCGTAGGTACGGCTATCCACGGCCTGCGCCATCCACTTGCCGTAGACGCCAGGGTCCGCCATCGCCCGGATCAGGGCCTGGACCTCGGGGGATGCAGGAGAGGCCGCCCAGCGCCCCAGCTTGCCGGAATCGGTAAGGCGGTTGAACAGGGCCTGGTAGAACTGCGGGTCCATGCCCGCCCCCATCCATTTCAGATACAGCACAGGATCGGTGAATTCGGACCAGTTGTGCGCCGTGGCCGGGTCGAACAACTGTCCCAACGCCTTGGGATAGGTATTCGGGTCCATGGCCATGGTGGCCAGGGCGGTCATGAAACGGGGTTCGGTGGTGGCATCCAGCCACTCCGCGAAGGCCTTGGGGTCTTTGCAGGCCGTGCCATTGCGGGTGGGGTCCGCCATGCGCTGCGGCCATTCTTCCGGGCGAACGGGGAGTTTGCGCGCCGCCATATCCAACCGATCCACCACACTGCCGTCCGCTCGCTGCACCGCTTTGACCGCCACTTTGGTCTGCCGCACGGTGCGCTCCTGGCCCGCAGCCTGCGCCGCCGGCGCGAGCATCCCCCAGGCCAGGAGGGCGCCGGGGAGCGCGTGGAGGATGCGTTTTCTGTTCATGGCACGAATCTACTAGAAAACGATGAATGGTAGGGATTTCCTGTGTGCGAACCATTGCCCAGGTGAACACCGCCCTGCCGCACGCGGCGAGCCATGGCGGCTCCCGCCTATGATATATATCCGCGAATCTTTTTGCCTTTGCGAGGTCGTCCGTGAACCTGTCCAAGCTTGCCCTTTCCCTCGTTGCCCTGGCCTGTGCCGGCCTACTTGCCGCCTGTGGCGAGAAACCCGGCGGTAGCGGCGATGTAATCCGCATCGGCTCCGTCTCCCCCCTGACCGGCCCCCAGACCCACATCGGCAAGGACAACGAGAACGGCGCGCGTCTGGCGGTGGACGAGATCAACGCCAAGGGCCTGGAACTGGGCGGCAAGAAGGTGAAGCTGGAGCTCCTGAGCGAGGACGATCAGGCCGAGCCCAAGACCGCCACCATCGTGGCCCAGAAGCTGGTGGACGCGGGCGTGGTGGCGGTGATCGGCCACCTCAACTCCGGCACCACCATCCCCGCCTCCAAGATCTACCTGGATGCCGGCATTCCCCAGATTTCCCCCTCCGCCACCGCCGTCAAGTACACCGCTCAGGGTTACAAGACCGCCTACCGTGTGATGGCCAACGACGCGCAGCAGGGCAAGGCCCTGGGCCAGTATGCCGTGACCAAACTGAGCGCGAAGAAGATCGCCGTGATCGACGACCGCACCGCCTACGGCCAGGGGCTGGCGGACGAGTTCGAGAAGGCCGCCAAGACGGCGGGCGGCGAGATCGTGGCGCGGGAATACACCGACGACAGGAAGACGGACTTCACCGCCATCCTCACCACCATCAAGGGCAAGACCCCGGATCTGATCTTCTTCGGCGGCATGGACCCTCAGGGCGGCCCGATGGCGCAGCAGATGAAGCGTCTGGGCCTCACCGCCAAGCTGCTGGGCGGCGATGGCCTGCAGAACATCAACTTCCTCAAGCTGGCGGGGGCGGACGCGGAAGGCGTGATCGCCTCTTCCCCCGGCCTGCCCATCGACGCCATGCCCGGCGGCGCGGACTTCCGCAAGCGTTTCGAGGCCAGGTTCGGTCCCATCCAGGTCTACGCGCCCTATGCCTATGACGCGGTGAACGTGCTGGCGGAGGCCATGAAGCGCGCCAATTCCGCCGAGCCTGCCAAGGTGCTGGCAGAACTGCCCAAGACCAGCCACCAGGGCGTCACCGGCCCGGTGACCTTCGACGCCAAGGGCGACACCATGGCCGGCGCGGTGACCCTGTATGAGGCCAGGGGCGGGGCGTGGGTGGTGCTGGAGACGGTCAAGTAACGCAACATCATTCCCGCGCAAGAGGGAATCCAGCCGTGCCTCAACCGTACTTTGAAGTGACTTTCTGGATTCCCGCTTGCGCGGGAATGACGGGCTAGTTCCATGGACATCTTCACCCAGCAGCTCATCAACGGCCTCGTGGTGGGCAGCGTCTACGCCTTGGTGGCCCTGGGTTACACCATGGTCTACGGCATCCTGGAACTGATCAATTTCGCCCACGGCGAGGTGACCATGATCGGGGCCATGGTGGCGCTGATGGTGATCGGCGCCCTGCTGGGCGTCGCGCCGGACATGCCGGGCCTGATGGTGTTCGCCGGCGGCCTGCTGGTAGCCGTGCCGGCCTGCATGGCCCTGGGGTTCGCCATCGAGAAGATCGCCTACCGGCCCTTGCGCCATGCGCCCCGACTTGCGCCGCTCATCACCGCCATCGGCGTCTCCATCGTGTTGCAGAACCTGGCCATGCTGATCTGGGGCCGCCAGTACATTTCCTTCCCGCCCCTGCTGCCCCAGGGCCGCCATGAATTCCTGGGCGCTCACGTCACCGATACCCAGATCATCATCTTCGTCACTGCCCTCATCGTGATGGCGGGCCTCTGGCTGCTGGTGGAGCGCACCCGTCTGGGTCGCGCCATGCGCGCCACCGCCCAGTCCCGCGAGGTGGCCCAGCTCATGGGGGTGAACGTGGATCGGGTGATCGCCGCCACTTTCATCATCGGCTCCGGTCTGGCCGCCCTGGCCGGGGTGCTGGTGAGCGCCTACTACGGCCTGGCGCATTACTACATGGGCTTCATGCTGGGCCTGAAGGCCTTCTCCGCCGCCGTGCTGGGGGGCATCGGCAACATCGCCGGGGCCATGTTGGGGGGGTTGCTGCTGGGGGTGATCGAGGCCCTGGGCGCGGGTTATATCGGCGACCTCACCGGCGGCTTTCTGGGCAGCCATTACCAGGACGTGTTCGCCTTCTTCGTGCTCATCCTGGTGCTGGTGCTGCGGCCTTCCGGCCTCTTGGGCGAACGGGTGGCGAACCGTGCTTGAACACGGCATGGCGTGGCTGCGGGCGCGCCCGCGTCTCGCCTTGCTGCTGCTCGCCGCCTTGCTCATCGCCCTGCCCTTCCTGGTGGGTGCGGGCCTGGGGCGCTCCTGGGTGCGGGTGCTGGATTTCGTGCTGATCTACGCCCTGCTCGCCATCGGCCTCAACATCGTGGTGGGCTACGCGGGCCTGCTGGATCTGGGTTACATCGCCTTCTACGCCCTGGGGGCCTATCTCTATGCCTGGCTGGCCAGCCCGCATTTCGGCCTGCATCTGCCGTTCTGGGCGGTGCTGCCGCTGGGGGCGGCGCTGGCCGGGTTGTTCGGGGTGCTGCTGGGAGCGCCCACCCTGCGTCTGCGCGGGGATTACCTCGCCATCGTCACCCTGGGCTTCGGCGAGATCATCCGCATCTTCATGAACAACCTGAACGCGCCCTTCAACCTGACCAACGGGCCGCAGGGCATGAACCTGATCGACCCGGTGAGCGTGGGCGGGCTGGCGTTCGAGGGGCAGCGGCAATTTCTCGGCCTCACCGTGACCGGGCTGCACCTGTATTACTACCTGTTCCTGGCCTTCACCCTGCTCGCCATCGGCGTCGCCATGCGCTTGCAGGATTCGCGCATCGGGCGCGCCTGGGCGGCCCTGCGCGAGGACGAGGTGGCGGCGGCGGCGATGGGCATCAACACGCGCAACGTGAAGCTGTTGGCCTTTGCCATGGGGGCGATGTTCGGGGGGCTGGCGGGCGGGCTGTTCGCCGCGTTCCAGGGCTTCATCAGCCCGGAGAGCTTCAATCTGTGGGAGTCCATCCTGGTGCTGTGCATGATCGTGCTGGGAGGCATGGGCAATATTCCCGGCGTGATCCTGGGGGCGGTGCTGCTCACCGTGATCCCGGAGGCGCTGCGCTATCTGGGCGACCTGCAACGGGCCACTCTGGGCCATGTCGCGGTGGACCCGTCGGACCTGCGCATGCTGCTGTTCGGGCTGTCGCTGGTGGCGATGATGTTGTGGCGGCCCGCCGGGCTGTGGCCGTCGCGCCAGCGCAAGCGCGAGTTCGCCTCGGAAGACGAACATGCCGACCTCTACGATGCCCGCGCCTGAGTGTTTGTTGTCCGTGGAGGGCGTCTGCAAGCGCTTCGGCGGCCTTGCCGCGCTGGAAGACGTCACTCTGAGTGTGAACGAGGGCGAGATCTTCGGCCTGATCGGTCCCAACGGCGCGGGCAAGACCACCCTGTTCAACTGCATGACCGGGCTCTACAGCGTGACCTCCGGCGCAGTGCGCCTGGCAGGCGAGGCGGTGCAGAACCGCAAGCCGCACGAGGTGGTGAAACGGGGCTTTGCGCGCACCTTTCAGAACATCCGCCTGTTCGCCAACATGACCGCGCTGGAAAACGTGATGGTGGGCCGCCATGTGCGCAGCCATGCCACCGTGATCGGCGCCATCCTGCGCTGCCGCCGCACGCGCGAGGAAGAGACGGCAATCCGCGCGCGCGCACACGAGCTGATGGAGTACGTCGGCCTGGGTCACAAGGTCCGCGCCCTGGCGGGGCATCTGGCCTACGGCGAACAGCGCCGCCTGGAGATCGCCCGCGCCCTGGCCACGAACCCCAAACTGCTGGCCCTGGACGAGCCGGTGGCGGGCATGAACCCCGCCGAACGCCAGCAGATGGCAGACCTGTTCCGCCGCCTGCGGGAGGATGGCCGCACCCTGCTCCTGATCGAGCACGACGTGAAACTGGTGATGGGCCTGTGCGACCGCGTTGCGGTGCTGGATTACGGTCGCAAGATCGCCGAGGGCGCGCCCGCCGAGGTGCGGAAAGACCCGGCGGTGATCGCCGCCTATCTCGGTGGCGCGACATGAGCCTGCTTCAAATCAAGGGTTTGAAGGTTGCCTACGGCGGCATCCAGGCCGTGCGCGGCATCGACCTGCATGTGGAGGAGGGCGAGCTGGTCACCCTCATCGGCGCCAACGGTGCGGGCAAGAGCAGCGCCCTGAAAGGCATCATGGGTCTGGCCGCCGACGGGGGCGACATCCGCTTCGCGGGGGAGCGCCTGCACCATCAGCCCACCCACGCCATCGCCGCCCGTGGTCTGGCCCTGGTGCCGGAAGGACGCGGCATCTTCGGACGCCTCACGGTGCTGGAGAACCTGGACATGGGCGCGTATCTGCGCCGCGACAAGGCGGGCATCCAGGCCGATCTGGAGCGGGTGCTGGGCATCTTCCCGCGTCTGGCGGAGCGCAGCTCTCAGTTGGCGGGTACGCTCTCCGGCGGCGAACAGCAGATGCTGGCCATCGCCCGCGCCCTCATGGCCCGGCCCCGTCTGCTGCTGCTGGATGAACCCAGCATGGGCCTGGCCCCCCTGATGGTGCAGAAGATCTACGAGACCATCGCCGCCATCGCGCGGGAGGGCGTCACCCTCCTGTTGGTGGAACAGAACGCCAACCTGGCGTTGCAGGTCAGCCAGCGCGCCTATGTGCTGGAAAGCGGGTCCATCACCCTGGAAGGCCCCTCCGCCGAGCTCGCCGCCAACTCCCAAGTGCGCGCCGCGTACATCGGCGAGTAGAAAACCACTTTGCAATCAAAGGCATAAACCAACCGTGTTGCAGTAACGCAACACGCTGGGCCACCCCCTCTGATGCGCCCATTGAAACATTCGATAGTTCTAATACACGTCCCTATACTGCCCTTCACCTGCTGTACCCCTTGCAGTCCCCCACTTTCCTTCCAAACCTGTTTAGGAGTTTTGAAATGAAGAAACTGTCCGCCCTGATCCTGGCCCTGGTTGCCCAATCCGCCTTCGCCGCCGCCCCCACTCCCGACGCCACCGCCGCCCAGTTGCTGGATCCCGCCAAGGTTGCCGATCTGGCCAAAGACCCCAAGGCTGCCGTTGCCGCCATGACCAACCTGATGGATCCCGCCACCGCCATCGCCCTGGCCCAGAAGTCCATGGACCCCGCCACCTTCACCAAGATGATGCAGGCTGGCATGTCTCCTGACATCCTGAAGGCCTATGCCGCTTTCCTGGACCCCGCTGTTTCCATGAAGTGGCTGGCTGCCGGTATGGACCCCAACTTCTACATGGCCGCCATCAACCCCATGCTGAACCCCAACATGTACACCAAGTGGATGATGGCTCCGGTTGACCCGCGCGTCCTGCAAATGGCCATGGCTCCCCTGAACCCCAACCTGTACATGCAGTGGGCCACCGCTCCTCTGGCTCCCGCCAACATGAACATGATGATGGCTCCCCTGAACCCCAACCTGTACACCCAGTGGGCCGGCGCTGCTGCCGATCCCAAGACCTACGGCACCTGGGGCGCCTTCATGAACCCCGCCACCTACGGCAACATGGCCAACCCCTTCGCTGGCCTGTTCCCGGTTGCTGCTCCCGCTCCCGCTGCCAAGTAATTCCGGCTTCTGAGCTTGAAAGGGCGGAACTTCGGTTCCGCCCTTTTTCGTTTCTGCACAAAAAAGGCCGGGAAAAACCCGGCCTTGGCGCTACAGAGGCAAACCTGAATTACAGGCTCAGGATCCAGTCCGCCAGCTTCTTGGCGTTTTCGTCGGAAACCTGCTTCTGAGCAGCCATGGGGATCGGACCCCAAACGCCCTTGCCACCGTTCTTGATGACGTGGACCAGATGGTCAGCGGCCTTGGCGTCACCCTTGTATTTCTTGGCGATGTCCTTCAGCGCGGGGCCAACCACCTTCTTTTCCACTTGGTGGCAGCTCATGCAGGTGCTCTTCTTGGCCAACTCCGTCTCGTCAGCGGCGGAAGCGACGCCGGCAGACAGGGCCAGAGCGGCAGCGATCAATACAACTTTCATGTCGAATCTCCTTTTTGCAAAAAGGCAACTTGCGTTGCGGCGCGGATGTTACTGGACATCCCCAGCACTGAGAACAGCCAATAAATCAGTAATTTGGACTATCTCCGGCAAGGGGTTAACGCACTGTCCCGCATGATCGTTTACCCGGCGTTACAGCAACCCCAGGGTCACTTCCGCCATCAACGCCATGTCCGCGGTATCGATGACGTAGGGAGGCATGAAGTAAACCGTGGCGCCGATGGGACGGATGAATACCCCGCGCTCCAGCGCGGAACGGTGGAAGTCCGAGCTGAATCCAGGGGGTGCATCCACCACATCGAAGGCCCAGATCATGCCCTGCTGACGGAAGGCGCGGACCCGGGGGTGAGCGGCCACTTCTGCCAAAATCCCTGTGAACTCAAGCGACTTCTCACGATTGCGGGCAATGATCTGATCCTGTTCGAAGATGTCCAGCACCGCCAGGGCGGCGCGGCAGGCCAGGGCGTTGCCGGTGTAGGAATGGGAATGAAGAAAGCCGCGGGAGGTGGCCGGGCCGTAGAAGGCGGCGTAAATCGCATCGGTGCAGAGTGTGCAGGCCAGGGGCAGGTAGCCGCCGGTAATGCCCTTGGACAGACACATCAGGTCCGGGCGGATGCCGGCCTGCTCGCAGGCGAACAGTGTGCCGGTGCGGCCAAAGCCCACGGCGATCTCGTCAGCGATGAGATGTACCTGATGGCGGTCGCATGACTCCCGCAAACGGGTGAGATAGGCCGGGGGATACATGGCCATGCCGGCGGCGCCCTGCACCAAGGGCTCGACGATGACGGCGGCGGTCTCTTCCGCGTGCGCCGCCAGCCAGACTTCCAGGTCCGCCGCCGCGCGCAGGGCGTAGGCCTCGGCGCTCTCGCCGGGCTCCGCGAGACGGAAATCCGGACTCATGGCCTGGTGGCTGGGGCGCAGCAGGGGGGCGTAGGCGTCCTTGAACAGGTCCACATCGGTGACCGAGAGTGCGCCCAGCGTCTCGCCGTGGTAACCGTTTTGCAGACTGACGAAGCCGGTCTTGCCGGGCCGCCCCACGTTGCGCCAGTAGTGGAAGCTCATCTTGAGCGCGATCTCGGTGGCGGAGGCGCCATCAGAGCCGTAGAAGGCGTGGCCCAGGCCGGTGAGGCGGCCCAGCCGTTCCGACAGCTCCACCGCCGGGGCGTGGGTGCAGCCGGCCAGGATGACGTGTTCGATCTTGCCAAGCTGGTCGGTGATGGCGGCGTTGATGCGGGGGTTGGCATGGCCGAACAGGTTGACCCACCAGGAGGAGATGGCGTCCAGGTAGCGCCGGCCCTCGTAGTCGATGAGCCAGGGGCCTTCGCCGCGCGCAATGGGCAGGGGCGGCGCGGCCTCCAGGTGCTGCATCTGAGTGCAGGGATGCCAGAGGGCGGTGCGGCTGCGGGTGTGCCAGTCGGCGTTGCTCGCCACGGGCGTTACTGGAAAAAGCCCTTGGACAGCAGTTCCATGGTGAGCAGGCGGTAATCCCGCGCGCCGCCGCTGTCCGGGGCGTAGGCGTAAATGTCCTGGCCGTGGGCCGGGCTCTCGGACAGGGCCGGGTCGTCGCTGACGCGGCTGTCGCACACCAGGCTGCCGTAACGCGCCTTGAGCTTGGCCAGTGCATCGCGGCAATGGGGCTTGGCCTCGTCGTAGCGGGTGAGCACGATGCGGCGGTCGATGCGGCGTTTCAGGGGGCCTTCCAGCACGTTTAGGGCCAGTTCCAGGCGTTGCAGGCCCTGAATGGCGAGAAAATCGGCGGTGACCGGGATCAGCACCCGGTCGGCGGCAAACAGGGCGTTGAGGGAGAGCACCCCCAGTGAGGGTGCGCAATCCAACAGGACGGGTGCGCCGTCACGGCCCAGGCCGCCGTCCAGTTCGCGTCGCAGCAGGACAGCCACGCCCTGCGTGCCGCCCAGCAGGGCGTCCACCTTGGATAGATCCGGGTGGCCCGGCAGCAGGCGCACGCCGTTACCGAGGCGGCGCACGAGGCGACTGAAGGGGGTCTTGTCTTTGTAAAAGGCGGCCACGGTGGCGTTGCCGGGCAGGTATTTCACGCCCAGAGCCAGGCTGGCGTGGGCCTGGGGGTCCAGGTCGATGAGCAGCGGGTTGCGTTCCAGGAGGCCCAAGGAGGCGGCGACGTTCACGCAGGTGGTGGTCTTGCCCACGCCGCCCTTCTGGTTGAACACCGCGATCACGGCCATGGCGTCATTCCACGGTGACGGACTTCGCCAGGTTGCGCGGCTGATCCACGTCCGTGCCCTTGAGGATGGCCACGTGGTAGGCCAGCAATTGCAGGGGGATGCTGTAGACGATGGGGGCGGTGCTGGGGCGGATGTCGGACAGGGTGAGGTTCTGGTAGCGGTCCAGGTCGATCTTCACGGTCTGGTCCGAGAACAGGAACAGCTCGCCGCCGCGCGCGCGGACCTCTTGCAGGTTGGAGAGCACCTTTTCCAGCAAGGGGTCGTCCGGCAGGGCGCAGATCACGGGCATGTCGGCGTCCACCAGGGCCAGAGGGCCGTGTTTCAGCTCGCCCGCCGGGTAGGCCTCGGCGTGGATGTAGGAGATCTCCTTGAGCTTGAGCGCGCCTTCCAGGGCCACCGGGTAGAACGGGCCGCGCCCCAGGAACAGGGCGTCTTTCTTGTCGGCGAAGGCGTTGGCCATCTCTTTGATGGCGTCGGAGAGTTCCAGCACCACCTCAACCTGGCGCGGCAGGGCGTGGAGTTCTTCCACCAGTTCCGCCTCCCGTTCCGCGCTCAGGCCGCGTCGCCGCGCCAGAGCCAGGGTGACCAGACGCAGGGCGGTGAGCTGGGTGGTGAAGGCCTTGGTGGAAGCGACGCCAATCTCGGGACCGGCGCGGGTCATGAGGGCCACGTCCGATTCGCGCGTGAGGGAGGATTCCGGCACGTTGCAGATGGCGAGGCTGCCGATGTAGCCCGCCTGCTTGGCGAAGCGCAGGGCGGCCAGGGTGTCGGCAGTCTCCCCCGACTGCGAGATGGACAGGAACAGCGTGCCCTCGGGCACGACCACCTTGCGGTAGCGGTATTCGCTGGCAACCTCGACGTGGCAAGGCACGCCCACTTCCTCCAGCCAGTACTTGGCCACCATGCCGGCGTGGTAGCTGGTGCCGCAGGCGATGATGTGCACCCCGCGGGCGGCGTCGAACAGTTGCTGGGCGCGGTGGCCGAAGCTCTCTTCCAGCAGACGGCCCTTGTGGATGCGCCCTTCCAGAGTCTCGGCGATCACCGAGGGCTGCTCGAAGATCTCCTTGAGCATGAAGTGCTTGTAGGGGCCTTTCTCCGAGGTGGAGGCGGAGAGCTGGGACAGGCGCTCCGACCGTTCCACCGGCTTGCCCGCCCCATCGAACACGCGGATGCCGTCGCGGCGAATCTCGGCGATATCGCCCTCTTCCAGGAAGATGAAGCGCTGGGTGACGGGCAGCAGGGCAAACACATCGGAGGCGATGAAGTTCTCTCCCACCCCCAGACCGATCACCAGGGGACTGCCGGCGCGGGCCACCACCATGCAGTCCGGATGATCCGGCGAGATCACCGCCAGACCGTAGGCTCCAGTCAGCCGCGTCACCGTGTGCTGCACCGCTTTAAGCAGGTCCGGCTCGTATTCCAGGACGCTGGCGAGCAGGTGAGCGATCACTTCGGTGTCTGTTTCCGAGGTGAAGCGGTAGCCGTGAACCTCCAGATCCGCGCGCAGTTCGGCATGGTTTTCGATGATGCCGTTGTGGACCACCGCCACCTTTTCCCCGCTCATGTGGGGGTGGGCGTTGCGCTCGGCAGGCATGCCGTGGGTGGCCCAACGGGTGTGAGCGATGCCGAGATCGCCCGGGATGGGGCTGACATCCACCATCTCCCGCAGGCGCGCCACCTTGCCCACGGCGCGGATGCGGTGCATGTGCCCGTCCGCCCCGCGTACGGCCACGCCTGCGGAGTCATAGCCCCGGTATTCCAGCCTTTGCAGGCCCTCGATCAGGATGGGGACGACATTGCGTTGCGCCACCGCGCCGACAATTCCGCACATGCTCAGGCTTCCTTTTTCTTTTTCACCGGGCGTTGCCAGCCCGGAATGGTCAACTGTTTGGCTCGGGACAGGGTGAGCTGGTCCGGCGGTGCGTCCCTGGTCAGGGTGGTGCCCGCGCCCAGGGTGGCGCCCCGGCCCACGGTCACCGGGGCCACCAACTGGGTGTCGGAGCCGATGAAGGCCTCGTCCTCGATTACGGTACGGTGCTTGTTGGCGCCATCGTAATTGCAGGTGATCGTACCCGCGCCCACGTTCACCTTGCGCCCCACGGTGGCGTCACCCACATAGGAAAGGTGGTTGATCTTGGAATTGAAACCCACCTGGGCGTTCTTCAACTCCACGAAGTTGCCCACATGCACCTCCTCCGCCAATTCGGTTCCGGGTCGCAGGCGGGCATACGGGCCGACGATGGCGCGCGCGCCCACCGTGGCGCTCTCGATGTGGCAGAAGGGCTTGATCTCCACGTCGGGGCCTATGTCCGCGTCCTTGATCACGCAGTTAGCGCCCACTCTCGCGCTATCCCTCAGTATCACGCGGCCTTCGAACACGCAGTTGATGTCGATCAGGACATCGCGCCCGCATTCCAGGTTGCCGCGCACGTCGATGCGCGCGGGGTCGATGAGGGTAACGCCCTGGGTCATCAACCCCTGTGCGAGGTTGGCCTGATACTGGCGTTCCAGCTCCGCCAGTTGCTGGCGGCTGTTCACGCCCAGCACCTCCCACTCGGCGGACGGATGGCAGGGAATGACTCGCTCGCCTTCCGCTGCGGCCATACCGATCACGTCGGTGAGGTAGTACTCGCCCTGAGCGTTGTGGTTGGAGAGGCGACCCAGCCAGCCCGTGAGCTTGGCGGCGGGCAGGCACAGGATGCCGGTATTGACCTCGTTCAGGGCCAGCTCCTGCGGGCAGGCGTCCTTCTGTTCGACGATGCGTTCCACACGGCCTTCCAGGTCACGCACGATGCGGCCATAGCCATGCGGGTTGTCCAGGCGTACGGTGAGCAAGGCGATTGCCCCTTCACGGGCAATTCGCACCATTTCATGCAGGGTTTCGGGCCGGGTCAGCGGCACATCGCCGTAGAGAATGAGGCAGATGGCATCCGGGTCGAGATGGGGGATGGCCTGCTGCACGGCGTGGCCGGTACCCAGTTGCGGTTCCTGTTTCGCCCAGGCCAACTCGGGCCGCGCGATGGCCTGGGGCAGGGCCTCGCCGCCATGGCCGTAGACCACGCAGATGCGCGCGGGCTGAAGACGGTCCGCCGCCGTCAGCACATGCGCCAACAGGGGCTTGCCCGCCAGGGGATGCAGCACCTTGGGCAGTTCCGACTTCATGCGCGTACCCTTACCGGCGGCAAGAATGATGACGTTGAGCGGTATGGTCATGATGAGGGGGAGTAGAGGGCCGCACGGCTTGTTGGAGGCGGTGAGTATAACTTTTGAGGGTGCGGTTCCGGGCCGCACAAAGGAAAACGGCAGCCGTGGGCTGCCGTTGCTCCGGACCCGTTCGGGACGGTCAATGCTTGACCTTGCGCAGCTTCTGGATGGCCGCCAACTGCGCCACCGCCTCGGCCAATTCAGCCTGGGCGCGGGCGTAGTCCATGGCGGAGGAGCGATGCTTCATGGCGTCTTCCGCCATCCGCTTCGCTTCCATCACCCTGGCTTCATCCAGATCGGCGCCACGAATGGCGGTATCCGAAAGGATGGTGATGACGCCAGGCTGAACTTCCAGGATGCCGCTGGAGACATAGATCACGTCCTCATCCGTGCGATCCGGAGACTTGATGCGCACGGAACCGGGCTTGAGGCGGGTCAGCAGGGGAGTGTGACGCGGGTAAATGCCCACCTCGCCCGCCTCGGCGGGGGCGACCACATACTCGGCCAGGCCGGAGTAGATGGCGGCTTCCGCACTGACGATATCGACATGGATGGTCATGACCATGATGGCGCTTCCTTATTGAAGGGTCTTGGCCTTTTCCACTGCCTCGTCGATGGTTCCCACCATGTAGAAGGCCTGTTCCGGCAGATGGTCGTACTCGCCCGCGACGATGGCCTTGAAGTTGGCGATGGTCTCTTTCAGCGTGACGTACTTGCCGGGCGCGCCGGTGAAGGCCTCGGCCACGAAGAAGGGCTGCGACAGGAAGCGCTGAATCTTGCGCGCGCGCGCCACAGCCAGCTTGTCTTCCGGAGAAAGCTCGTCCATGCCCAGAATGGCGATGATGTCGCGCAGTTCCTTGTAGCGCTGGAGGGTAGCCTGCACGGAGCGCGCCACACCGTAGTGCTCCTCGCCCACGACCAGCGGGTCAAGCTGGCGCGAAGTGGAATCAAGCGGGTCCACGGCGGGGTAAATGCCCAGCTCGGCGACCTGGCGGGACAGCACCAGGGTGGCGTCCAGGTGGGCGAAGGTGGTGGCCGGAGACGGGTCGGTCAAGTCATCGGCAGGCACATACACGGCCTGGAAGGAGGTGATGGAACCGGTGCGGGTGGAGGTGATGCGCTCCTGCAGGGCGCCCATCTCGGACGCCAGGGTGGGCTGATATCCCACCGCGGAAGGCATCCGGCCCAGCAGGGCGGACACTTCGGTGCCGGCCAGGGTGTAGCGATAGATGTTGTCCACGAAGAACAGCACGTCGCGGCCTTCGTCACGGAAGTGCTCGGCCATGGTCAGGCCGGTCAGTGCCACGCGCAGACGGTTGCCGGGAGGCTCGTTCATCTGGCCGTAGACCAGGGCCACCTTGTCCAGCACGCCGCCATCTTTCATCTCGTGATAGAAGTCGTTGCCTTCCCGAGTCCGTTCGCCCACGCCGGCGAACACGGAGAAGCCGCTGTGTTCCACAGCGATGTTGCGGATGAGTTCCATCAGGGTCACGGTCTTGCCCACGCCGGCGCCGCCGAACAGGCCGATCTTGCCGCCCTTGGCGATGGGCATGACCAGGTCGATGACCTTGATGCCGGTTTCCAGGATCTCCACGGAGGCGGCCTGTTCGGCGTAAGCCGGGGCCTTGCGGTGGATGGGGGAGCGTACGTCGGCGTTGACCGGGCCGGCGTCGTCCACCGGCTCGCCCAGCACGTCCATGATGCGCCCCAGGGTGGCCTGACCCACGGGCACGGAGATGGGGGCGCCGGTGCTCTTCACCGGCGCGCCGCGTTTGAGGCCATCGGTGGAACCCATGGCGATGGTACGCACCACGCCATCACCCAGTTGTTGTTGCACCTCGAAAGTCAGCGCGGGGCTGTCCATCTTGATGGCGTCGTAGACCTTGGGCAGCGCCCCGCGGGGGAACTCCATGTCCACCACCGCACCGATGATCTGAACGATTTTTCCTTCGGTCATGGCTGTTTCCTGATTGCTAGATATCGAATTCGTTAAACGGCTGCGGCGCCCGCGACGATCTCGCTGAGCTCCTGGGTAATGGCGGCCTGGCGGGTCTTGTTGTAGACCAGCTTGAGTTCGTCGATCACGCTCTTGGCGTTGTCGGAGGCCGCTTTCATGGCCACCATGCGGGCCGACTGCTCGCAGGCGATGTTCTCCGCCACGGCCTGATAAATCAGCGCCTCGACGTAACGCACCATGAGGGCGTCCACCACGCTGGGCGCGTCGGGCTCATAGATATAGTCCCAGTGGTGTTCCGCCTTTTCGAGAGCCGCCTCGGAGGAAAGGGGCAGCAACTGGGTAAAGGTGGGTTCCTGCTTCATGGTGGAGACGAACTTGGAATAGACCAGATACAGGGCGTCGATGCTGCCGGCCTTGTAGGCATCCAGCATGACCTGCACCGGGCCGATCAGGCGTTCCATGTGCGGGGTATCGCCCAGACCGGTGAGCTGGGAAGCCACGTTGGCGCCCAGGCGCTGGATGAAACCCAGGCCCTTGTTGCCCACCACGCAAACATCCACGCCGATCTTCCGCTCATCCCAGGCTTTCAGCTTGTTCAACGTCAGGCGCAGGGCATTGGTGTTGAGGCCGCCGCACAGGCCCTTGTCGGTGGTGATGAGGATGATGCCGACCCGCTTGATGGTTTCACGTGGAACCACGAACGGGTGACGGTACTCGGGGTGGGCCTGACTGAAGTGGGCGGCCACGCGAGCGATCTTCTCGGCATAGGGACGCGCCTGCTTCATGCGTTCCTGAGCCTTGCGCATCTTCGCGGCGGCGACCATTTCCATGGCGCGCGTGATCTTGCGCGTGTTTTCAACGCTCTTGATCTTGGTGCGGATCTCTTTTCCGGCAGCCATATCTCTCGGTCTCTACTCTGGTTCCGTCGCTCAGTACGCCGCGGAGGACTTGAAGTCTTCGATGGCGACGGCGAGCAGCTTCTCGGTTTCACCATCCAGGTCGCCGGTGGACTGGATCTTGTCCATGATCGCGGCGTACTTGCCCTTGAGGAAGGACTGGAGTGACGCCTCGAACGCCAGGGCGCGCTTCACCTCCACGTCATCCATGTAGCCGCGGTTGACGGCGAACAGGGTCACGGCCATCTCCGCCACGTTCATGGGCGAATACTGGAACTGTTTCATCAGCTCCGTGACCATCTTGCCGCGCTCCAACTGCTTGCGCGTGGCATCGTCCAGGTCCGAGGCGAACTGGGCGAAGGCGGCCAGTTCACGGTACTGGGCCAGGGCCAGACGCACGCCGCCGCCCAGCTTCTTGATCACCTTGGTCTGCGCCGCGCCGCCGACGCGGGACACGGACAGACCGGCGTTGATGGCGGGACGGATGCCGGCGTTGAACAGGTCGGATTCCAGGAAGATCTGGCCGTCGGTAATGGAGATCACGTTGGTGGGCACGAAGGCGGATACGTCGCCGGCCTGGGTCTCGATCACGGGCAGGGCGGTGAGCGATCCGGTCTGGCCCTTCACAGCGCCGCCGGTCAGCTTCTCGACGTAGTCGGCATTGACGCGGGCGGAACGCTCCAGCAGGCGGGAGTGCAAATAGAACACGTCGCCGGGGTAGGCTTCACGGCCCGGCGGACGGCGCAGCAGCAGGGAGATCTGGCGATAGGCCCAGGCCTGCTTGGTGAGGTCGTCATACACAATCAGGGCGTCGCGACCGGTATCCCGGAAATACTCGCCCATGGAGCAGCCGGAATAAGGCGCGATGAACTGCATGGCAGCAGGATCGGAGGAGGTGGCCGCGACAACGATGGTGTGGCCCATGGCGCCGTGCTCTTCCAGCTTGCGCACCACGTTGGCGATGGACGACGCCTTCTGGCCGACGGCGACATAGATACAAAGAACGCCCGTGCCCTTCTGGTTGATGATGGTGTCGATGGCCACGGCGGTCTTGCCGGTCTGGCGGTCGCCGATGATGAGTTCGCGCTGACCGCGCCCGATGGGCACCATGGCGTCGATAGCCTTGAGGCCGGTCTGCATGGGCTGCGCCACGGACTGGCGCGCGATCACGCCGGGGGCGATCTTCTCGATGGGGGAGGACTTGTCCGTGTTGACCGGACCCTTGCCGTCGATGGGCTGGCCCAGGGCATTCACCACGCGGCCCAGCAGGGCCTCGCCCACGGGCACTTCCAGAATGCGGCCCGTGCACTTGACGGTATCGCCCTCGGTGATGTGCTCATATTCGCCCAGCACCACGGCGCCAACGGAATCGCGCTCCAGGTTCAGGGCCATGCCCATGGTGTTGCCGGGGAACTCCAGCATTTCACCCTGCATCACGTCGGCCAGTCCGTGCACGCGGACGATGCCGTCGGTGACGGATACCACGGTACCCTGGGTGCGCAGCTCCGAGCCCGCTTCCATGTTCTGGATTCGGCTCTTGATCAGCTCGCTGATTTCAGACGGGTTGAGTTGCATGGTTACTCCGATTCTCTATTCAATCTTCAGGCTTTCAGGGTGACGGCCAGCTGTTCCAGCCCGCCGCGCACCGACGCATCCATTACTTCGTCGCCGACCTGAACCACCACGCCGCCGATCAGGTCGGGGTCAGTGGACTGGGTGGCAATGATCTTGCGACCAAATTTGCTCTCCAGGCGGGAAACCAGCGCCGCCATCTGGGTCGGCGACAGGTCGAAGGCCGAGGTGATGTGGGCGATCAACTGGCCGTCCTGAGCCGATTTGGCGTCCTCGAACAGGGTCGTGATCTCCGGCAGCAGGGCCAGACGCTTGTTCTCGGCCAGCAGGCGCACCAAATTTGCGCCTTCCTCCCCCAGAGCCGAGCCGCACACACCGATTACCACCTCGGCCACCCGCTCGGAGGAGATGGCGGGGTTGCCGGCCAGAGTCAGTAACTGCGCATCCGCACACACCGCATTCAGCAGCGCCAGACGCTCAGACCAGGCGCCCCAGGCATTACCGGCGCTGGCCAGTTTGGCCACGGCTTCGGCATAGGGGCGGGCTAAGGTCGCACGTTCCATGTCAGTCTCGTTCCGATCACAACTCGTTCTTGATGGCTTCCAGCAGGTCGGCGTGGGCCTGAGGGTTCACCTCGCGCCGCAGCACCCGACCCGCGCCAGCCACCACCAGGGCCGCCACTTCAGCGCGCAACGCTTCCCGCGCGCGATGACTTTCCTGCTCGATCTCGGCCTGAGCGGCGACGATCAGACGGTCACCCTCTTCCTTGGCCGCGCCCTTGGCCTCTTCAACCAACTGGATGGCGCGTTTCTCGGCCTGAGCGATGATCTCGGCGGCTTTCTGCTTGGCTTCGTGCAGGTTTTCACTGGCGCGCCGGGCGGCGAGTTCCAGTTCATGCCGACCACGATCGGCGGCGGCAAGGCCGTCGGCGATCTGCTTGCGCCGGGTTTCCAGGGCGCTGACGATGGGCGGCCACACGAACTTCATGCAGAACCACACGAAGATGAAGAACGTGATGGACTGGCCGATCAGGGTCATATTGATATTCATGACCGCTCCTTGCGGGTTACCGAGAAATTACGCAGCCACCGCGAACAGGACGTACATGGCCAGACCCACAGCGATCATCGGCACGGCGTCCACCAGACCCATGACGATGAAAAACTGGGTGCGCAGCATGGGAATCAATTCCGGCTGACGCGCTGCGCCTTCCAGAAAACGTCCGCCAAGAATGCCAATGCCCACAGAGGCGCCCAAAGCGCCCAGACCCATCATGAGGGCGCCGGCAATGAACAGGAGGGCTTGAACTTCAGTCATGGTTTTCTCCTAGAGATAAATCAGTAAGTCAGTGAATCAGTGATGTTCCTGATGCGCCATATCGAGATAGACGATGGTCAGGGTCATGAAGATGAAGGCCTGGAGGGTGATGACCAGGATGTGGAACACGGCCCAGGCCCATTGCAGCACGCCGCCGAACACGGCCAGGGCGACGCCGCCGCTGAACATCAGGGCGATCAGGATGAAGATCATCTCGCCGGCGTACATGTTGCCGAAGAGACGCAGGGCCAGTGAGATGGGCTTGGCGATGAGGCCGACCCCTTCCAGCAGCAGGTTCACCGGGAACATGTACTTGGGGAAGGGCTGGAACGCGAGCTCGGAGAAGAACCCCCCCGCGCCCTTCATCTTGACGCTGTAGTACAGCACCAGGGCAAATACGGAGAGGGACATGCCGAAGGTGACGTTGGGGTCGGTGGAGGGCACCACCTTCAGGAACGGTACGCCCAGCATCGTGGCCAAGCCCGGCAGCCAGTCGATCGGCAGCAGGTCCATGAGGTTCATGCAGAACACCCACAGGAAGATGGTCAGCGCCAGGGGGGCGACCAGGTTGTTGCGGGAGGTGAAGGAACCGCGCACCGCACCGTCCACAAACTCGATGATCATTTCGACGAAGTTCTGCATGCCCGAAGGGACGCCGGTGGAGATTCGGGTCGCAACCGAGCGGAACAGGATCATCAGCGCCAACATCAGCCCGACGGAAAAACCCAGGCTGTCGATGTGGAAGGCCAGGAACCCCATGTCCTTGGCTTCTTTGGCGGTATGGGCAATGGTCCAGGTGTCCTGAGTCAGGGCCTGACCGTCCTCGCGCACATACCCCGCAGGCAGCTTGCCATAGGCGAGATTCTGGAGGTGGTGCTTGATGTAGTGCGTGGAATCGTGCGCTTCCGCCGACATAACTCTTAATCCGTCAATTGCGTTGCAGACCGCTGACCAGGACAACCCAGCTCAACTGCCCAACTGTGAACCCGACCAGCATGGCAAGCGGCCCCAACCGACTCCCGGCCATGCCCGCCGCCAACAGAATTCCGACAACAAAAAACCGTTCCAGAGCGGAACGGTGGAAACCCTTCATGTGGCGTCCGCTATCGCAATGAAACTCCTTGCGACCGCGATGCCAACGCCAGACCAGCAACCCCGAATTCGCCAGAGCCACCACGCCGCCGTAAGCAACCGCCACAGCAACCGGCGCCCCCAGACTCGACCAAACCAGCAGGCTGGCGGTGATCACCAGCCCGGCCTGAACGCTCAGGGCCACAAGCATTAGAGGGTTATGATATTTCAATTAGACAGACTGATGCAATCATCAAAGCTATTGATGAAAGCTCGCGCACGAAGATTCCGCGTCATTGGATGCGATGCAAAAGGCCGTCCAGCTGGTCCAGACTGGCGAATTCGATGACCAGCCGCCCGGCTCCTTTACGGTTGGCGGCGATCTTCACGCCGGCCCCCAGGCGCTCCGCCAACTCTTCCTCCAGCCGCGCCACATCCCGGTCTTTTTGCGCTTCATGTTTCGCCGCCGGCTTGAGCATGCGCGCCGCCAGGCGCTCCGCATCCCGCACCGACAGGCCCTTGCGCGAAATTTCGTGGGCCGCGTCGACCTGGTTGGCGCTGGTCAGGGGCAACAGGGCGCGGGCGTGGCCCATGTCCAGGCCGCCGTCCATCAGCATGTTCTGCACCGGCTTGGTCAGGTTCAAGAGGCGCAGCAGGTTGCTCACCGCCGTGCGCGAGCGCCCCACCGACTCGGCGGCGCTCTGGTGCGTCATGGCGAATTCGCTGATCAGACGCTGGATGCCCTGGGCCTCTTCCAGCGGGTTCAGGTTCTCGCGCTGGATGTTCTCGATCAGCGCCATCTTCAGCGCCACCTCGTCCGGCACTTCGCGCACCAGCACCGGCACCTCGGTCAAACCGGCGATCTGACTGGCGCGCCAGCGGCGTTCGCCGGCGATGATCTCGTATTTGCCGCCCGGGATCGGGCGCGCCAGGATCGGTTGCATCAGCCCCTGGGCGCGAATGGATTCCGCCAATTCCGCCAGGGCGGTCTCGTCCATGCGGGTCCGGGGCTGATATTTGCCCGGCGCCAGGGTTTCCACCGGCAGGGTGAGCAGACGTTCACCGTCGTTGGTATCGCCCTCTCCCAACAGGGCGTCGAGTCCGCGCCCCAATCCCTTCAACTTAGCCATGTGCGTTTCCTTGTCGGTCGATGAGTTCCTGCGCCATTTGCAGATAGGCCTGAGCGCCCTTGGAAGAACGGTCGTATTGCAGGGCGGAAAGCCCGTAACTGGGCGCCTCCGCCACACGCACGTTGCGCGGCACCACGGTGTTGAACACCTTGCTCCCGAAGTGGGTCTTCAACTGGTCGGACACGTTCTGGGCCAGGGTATTGCGGTTGTCAAACATCACCCGCACCACGCCGTCGATGGTAAGCGCCGGGTTTAGTCGCGCCTTGATCTTCTTCACCGTATTCACCAGGTCCGCCAGCCCCTCCGCTGCGAAGTACTCGCACTGCATGGGGATGATGAGGGCGTGGGCCGCGGTCAGTGCGTTGACGGTAAGCAGGTTGAGCGCCGGCGGGCAGTCGATGAGGGCAAAGTCGTAATGCGCCAACTCCGGCTCCAGGGCCTGTTTCAGGCGGGTTTCACGCGCGATCTCCTGCACCAGTTCCACCTCGGCCCCCGCCAGGTTGCGGTTCGAGGGCAACAGGTCATAGCCGCCCTGCTCGGAACGAACCCGCACGTCCGCCACCTCGTCTTCCCCCAGCAACAGGTGATAGACGGACTTCTCCAGGGCCTGCTTTTCGATGCCGCTGGCGGTGGTGGCGTTGCCCTGGGGGTCCAGGTCGATGAGCAACACCCGCTTGCCCAGTTGCGCCAGGCTGGCCGCCAGGTTGACGGCGGTGGTGGTCTTGCCCACCCCGCCCTTCTGGTTGGTGATGGCGAGGATGCGGCCCGTGCTCATGTCCGCTCCATGATGACGAGGCAACGCTCGGCGTCCAGCCCCGGCGCATGCAGTTCGATGTTTTCCACCACCCGTACCTCCTTGAGTTGCTCCACTTCCGCGCGCGGATATGCGCCCTTCATGGCCAGCCAACGTCCGCCCGGCGCCAGCAGATGCCGGGTCAGGCGTACGAAATCGCCCAGATCGGAAAACGCACGCGAGACGATGACGGCGTAGCCGTTCTCCGGCTGAAAATCCTCCACGCGCCCATGCACCACGCGCAGATTGAGTAATTTCAGATCAATCGCCGCCTGCTGCATGAAGCCGCATTTTTTCTGGCTGGCGTCCAGCGTGGTGACCGCCAGATCGGGCCGCGCCACCGCCAGGGGAATGCCCGGCAAGCCCGCCCCGCTGCCTACATCCAGCAGCGGCCCCACGCCCACATGGGGCAGGAGGGTCAGACTGTCCAGCAGGTGATGCGTGAACATCTGCGCCGGATCGCTGATGGCGGTGAGGTTGTAGGTGCGATTCCATTTGCGCATCAGATCCAGGTAGCGCAGCAGGTCCGTGCACTGCGCCGGGGTCAGATCCGGGTGCGCGACGAAAAGACGCTCCTGCAGACTCATGCCGCAGCCTTCCGCTTGAGATGCACCATCAACACCGAAATGGCCGCAGGCGTCACGCCGGAAACCCGCGCCGCCTGCCCGAGCGTGGCGGGCCGCGCCGCCTGGAGTTTCTGCCGCACTTCGTTGGACAGGCTCTGGATCGACAGATAGTCGATGTCTTTCGGCATGGGCTGGTCCTCCAGGGCACGCTGGCGCTCGATTTCCTCCCGTTGGCGACTGACATAACCCGCGTACTTGGCGGCGATCTCCACCTGTTCGCGCGATTCCTCATCGTCCAGGCCCGGCGCGCCGCCCGGCAGAGTCAGGAGGGACGAATAATTCACCTCGGGCCGGCGCAGCAGGTCAAACAGGTTGTACTCACGCTCAATCGCCTTTCCAAGTACGGCCTCCGCCTGTTCGGCGGGCAGCAGGCCGGGATTCACCCAGGTGGATTTCAGCCGCTCCGTCTCCTGCGCCACCGCCTCCTGTTTTTCCAAAAAGCGCGCCCAGCGCGCGTCTTCCACCAAACCCAGCCGCCGCCCCTCCTCGGTCAGGCGGGCGTCGGCGTTGTCTTCGCGCAGGGAGAGCCGGTATTCGGCGCGGCTGGTGAACATGCGGTAGGGATCCTGCACGCCACGCGCGGTCAGGTCGTCCACCATCACACCCAGGTAGGCCTGATCCCGGCGCGGCCACCATGCCTCCCGCTCGCGCGCGTACAGGCCGGCGTTCGCGCCCGCCAGCAACCCCTGAGCCGCCGCCTCCTCATAGCCCGTGGTGCCATTGATCTGGCCGGCAAAAAACAGCCCGGCAATCGCCTTGGTTTCCAGGCTGGGCCGCAGCCCGCGCGGGTCGTAGAAGTCGTACTCGATGGCATAGCCGGGGCGCAGGATGTGGGCGTTTTCCAGGCCGCGGATGGAACGCAGCAGCGCCAGTTGCACGTCGAACGGCAGGCTGGTGGAGACGCCGTTGGGATAAAACTCGTGCGTGCCCAGCCCCTCCGGCTCCAGGAAGATGTTGTGCGCGTCCTTGTCCGCAAAGCGGTGGATCTTGTCCTCGATGTAGGGGCAGTAACGCGGTCCCACCCCCTCGATCACGCCGGTGTAGAGGGGGGAGCGATCCAGCCCGGCGCGGATGATGTCGTGGGTGCGGGGGTTGGTCTGGGTAATCCAGCACGGCAACTGGCGCGGATGCATGTCGCGCCGCCCCATAAAAGAGAACACCGGTGCGGGCGCGTCCCCCGGCTGTTCCTGCATCACAGAAAAGTCGATGCTGCGCCCGTCGATGCGCGGCGGCGTACCGGTCTTGAGGCGACCCGCCGGCAGGTTCAACTCGCGCAGGCGCGCCGCCAGGGAGACGGCGGGCGGGTCGCCCATGCGGCCCGCCGCAAAATGCTCCAGGCCGACATGGATCAACCCGGCGAGGAAGGTGCCCGTGGTGAGCACCACGGCGCGCGCCTTGAACACGAGGCCCAATTGGGTGCGCACCCCCGCCACCCGGTCGCCCTCCAGGATCAGGTCGTCCACCGCCTGCTGGAACAGCACCAAATTGGGCTGGTTTTCCAGGCGTGTGCGAATGGCCTGCTTATAGAGAACGCGGTCTGCCTGGGCGCGGGTGGCGCGCACCGCCGGCCCCTTGGAGGCGTTGAGGATGCGGAACTGGATGCCGGCCTCGTCGGTCGCGATGGCCATGGCCCCGCCCAGGGCGTCCACCTCCTTCACCAGATGCCCCTTGCCGATGCCGCCAATGGAAGGGTTGCAGGACATGGCCCCGAGGGTTTCGATGTTGTGCGTCAGCAGCAGGGTCTTGAGGCCCATGCGCGCCGGCGCCAGGGCGGCCTCGGTCCCGGCATGGCCGCCGCCCACCACGATGACATCGAATTGCTCGGGAAATTGCATGAGAACCACACCGCTGAACCGGGCGCGCATTGTAGCGTTTCACGTGAAACACCCGCCCGCATGTTTCACGTGAAACAGGATCAATGACCGTACAGCTTGCGATACAGACCGCCCTGCCGCATCAGGCTGTCATGATCGCCCTCCTCCACCACGCGCCCGTTCTCGAAAACCAGGATGCGATCAGCTTGCCGCACGGCGGATAGGCGGTGGGCAATGATCAGGGTGGTGCGCCCGGCCAGGAAGGCGGACATGGCCTGGTGAAGCTGATGCTCCGTGTCGCTATCCAGGGCCGAAGTGGCCTCATCCAGGATCACCACCCGCGGCTGGCCAAGCACCATACGGGCGATGGCGAGACGCTGCCGCTGCCCTCCGGAGAGACGTACCCCGTTCCTGCCCACCAGACTGTCCAACCCCAGGGGCAGGCCGGCGACAAATTCCTTCAACTGGGCAATCGCCAGTGCGCGCCAAAGCTCTTCGTCCTCGCAATGGCGGCCCAGAGTCAGGTTTTCACGCACGTCGGCGTTGAACAGGACCGGGTGCTGCAACACCACGCCCACATGATCCCGCACCCGCTCCCAGCCGATGTCGCGCACATCCGCGCTGCCATAGCGCAGTTCGCCGGAACGCAGGGGATAGAGCCCCAGCAGCGCCTGCACCAGGGTGGACTTGCCGCCGCCGGAAGCGCCCACCAGGGCGACCTTTTCACCGGGGGCGATGCGCAGGTTGACGTCATCCAGGATGGTCTCCCCATCCTCGCCATACGCAAAAGCGGCGTGACACAACTCGATGTCCACGGTCGCGCGCCCCAGAAAGGGATCTGCACCGCCGCCGCCCTGCTCCGCCGGACGCAGGGCGAGCATCTGGTTGATGCGAGCCAGAGCGCCGTTGGCTGCATGCCAGGCGTACTGCATGTTCACCAGTTCCTGCACCGGGGACATCATGAACCAGAGGTAGCCGTACACCGCCAGCATTTCGCCGATGCTCAAGCCCGCATACAGGACCATGAGCATGGCCAGGGCGCGGAATGCATCAAAACCGGCCAGGAAGATGAAGAAGGAGACGCGGCTCATGGCGTCCGACTTCCAGGCGTAGGCGGCGGCGTGTTCCCGGATCTGCGCCGCTCTGTCGGTCACGCGCAGCAGGTAATGGCGCTCGCGGTTCATCGCGCGGATCTGCGCCAGGGCGTCCAGGGTTTCCGCCAACGCCTCCTGGAACGCCTCGAACGCTGCGTTCTCGTGTTTTTTCAGGCTCTTCACGCGCTTGCCCAGGCGCGTGGAGAACAGGATCACGAGGGGGTTGAGCAGGAGAATGAACAGCGCCAGTTGCCAGTTCATCCACAACAGCACCGCCGCCACCCCGGCCAGAGACAGGGCCGCCACGAGAAAACCGGAGATGGACGCGCCGAGAAAGCCGTCCAGCGCATTGAGGTCGGTGACGAAGTGCGAGGTGACGCGCCCCGAACCCAGGGTCTCGTACTCGGACAGGGCAATACCGGAAAGCCGCTCCAGCATGCGTGCGCGCAGACGGAACACCACCTCCTTGGAGACCAGCGAGAAGGTGCGGCTCTGCCAGACGTTAAACAGAATGGCGGCCAGACGCAGGCCCAGGGTGAGCAGCAGGGCGAGGCCGATGAACAACGCCGGGGTGTGCCAGGAGGCCGGAAACCAGGGAGAGAAAAAGGCGATGAAAGCGCCGGGCCTGTGCAGCAACACCTCGTCCACCAGTACCGGCAGGAACAAGGGGATCGGCACCGCGCACAGCACGCCCAGCAGGGCGATCAGGTTGCCGCGGATCAGGGCCGGGCGGTGAACCCTGAGTTCGTCAAGAATGGAAGGCCAGTCAAGGCGGTCGGCGTTCATGAATGTGGGCGCGAGTTCATGCGCACGACGTTACGGAAGGTGCGAATGAGTTCGCACCTACGGGGCGCGCGCCAACATGGCCCACTGCGCTTCCCATTGATTCATGGGGGAGCGGGCAAAACCGCTCTTCACGAACTGCTGCCAGCGCCCCTGCACCCAGGCCAGCATCAGGTTGGCGGCAGCGCCCGCATCCGCCACGTCCACACCCTGGGTGGCGGCGATGCGCAGGGATTGCTTGAGACTGGCCTCCACCCGGTCATGCAACTGGTTCACGCGCGCTTGCAGGCGCTCGTTCTCGTTCACCAGCGCCTCGCCGGTGAGCACCCGGGTCATGCCCCGGTTCTTGTCGGCAAACCCCAGCAGCAGTTGCACCGTGGCGCGCGCCTGCTCCAGGCCCTGGGGCGTCTCGGCGCCGATGCGGTTGATGAGGCTGAACAGGGTCTGCTCGATGAATTCGATCAGGCCCTCGTACATCTGCGCCTTGCTGGCGAAGTGGCGGTACAGCGCCGCCTCGGAAACCTGGAGCCGCGCCGCCAGCCCGGCAGTGGTGATCTTTTCCGCCTGCGGCGCCTCCAGCATCTGCGCCAGGGTTTGCAGGATTTGCAGTTTGCGTTCGCCAGGTTGGGCCATGGTCAGCTCGCGAAGGGTCAGGTCACGGGATAAGGCAGGGGCCGGAAGGCCAGCGGTGCGCCCTCGCGCGACTTCAGTCGCACCTGCCCGGCCTCCACACTGGGGCCGAGGGCCACCGCCAGCACATCCCAGCCGCCGCGCGGCGAGGGTGCGGCGTTGGCGATCATTCCACAGGACTGGTCCGGAGGCTCCGGGGCGTACAGCTCATCTCCAGGCCGGGCATCGGTTTCGATGTGGGCGAGAAACAGACGCCGCTTCACCTTGCCCAGGTACTGGCTGCGCGCCACGATCTCCTGGCCGGGGTAGCACCCCTTGTTGAAACTCACGCCGCCCAGCGCCTCCATATTCGCCATCTGCGGTACGAAATGATCCTGGGTCGCGGGCAGCACCGCCGGGATGCCGGCGTTGACCATGATCCAGTCCCAGACCGTCGCTCCGACCGGGCGGAACCCCGTGCTCAGCGCCTCCCAAACCCCAGGCGCGGCGGCGGGCTCGATGAACAGATCGAAACGCTCGTCACCCAGGCGCACGGCAAAGGCCGCATCGCCATGCGCCATGGTCATGATCCCTTCCGGGGCGGCCCTCCCCAGCACGGCGGAGACGCGCACCGCCGACTCGGGACCGTCCACGCCCAGCCGCACCCACTCGCTCCCTGCCTCGCGCACCTTCACCTTGGCGCGCAGGATGAACATGGACAGGCGCTTCTGCACCGATTCGCGCACCGCCTCCGGCAGCATCACCAGGATGTCCGCGCCGCGCCGCAGCACGAGGAAGTTGGCGAGCATGCGGCCCTTGGGCGAGAGGTAGGCGGCGAACACGGCAGCCTTTTCGGAAAGCGAGCGCAGATCGTTGGTGATCTGGCCGTGCAGGAAGGCCTGAGCGTCGTCGCCGGTGAAGGCGATCAGGCCGTAATGAGACAGGTCCGCCACGACCCGCTGGCCGGCAGCGGCCAGTTCACCGGCAGGGTCGCCGAAATGGGCGCACACGCCCTGCTCAAAAACCGCGCCACGCGCGGCAAGGAAATCTGTCCAGGCGGTCATCTTTTGTCGTCCTTGGGGGAGGGGTTCCGGGCCGGATGCGGGGGCAGGCCCGGGATTTTCAATGGGGCGTAAGGTAGCCGGGGGGCGGGGCGGTGGCAAGGTGAGCGTTTACTTACCCGGCGGCGGCGGGTCTGGTGGCTGGCACTCTCCCCGGCATCCCAGCACCGAAAAATAACGTAGCCACACCCAGGCCAGGCCAGGAAACACGGCCACGCCCAATCCTTCCCAGCCGCTCAACGGCTCCCCCTGGAACCAATGCACCACGCTGGTGATGGCCGGAAACAGGGCCAGCATCAGGCAGAACAGGACCAGGGGCTTCAAAGCAGTGAGGTTTGCGGCAGGCGCTCGACGCGCAGGGTGTGCAGACGGCGACTGTCGGCGCGCAGGACGAGGAAGCGGAATCCGGCAATCTCGACCGTCTCGCCGCGTTTGGGAAGACGTCCGAAGGCATGGATGACGAGACCGCCCACGGTGTCGAAATCGTCATCGGCAAAGGTGGCGCTCAGGGTTTCGTTGAAATCGCCGATCTCGGTCTGGGCCTTGATGCGGTAGCCGTTCTCGTCCTCGCGGATGATGTTGTCTTCGGACTCGTCGTAGTCGTACTCGTCCTCGATGTCGCCGACGATCTGCTCCAGCACATCCTCAATGGTGACCAGCCCGGCAACGCCGCCGTATTCATCCACGACGATGGCGATGTGGTTGCGCGAGGCGCGGAATTCACGCAGCAGGACGTTGAGGCGCTTGGATTCGGGGATGAAGATGGCGGGACGCAGCATGTCGCGCAGGTCCACCTCCTCTTCGGCGCACAGGCGCAGCAGATCCTTGGCCAGGAGGATGCCCGTCACGTTGTCGCGTTCGCCGTCGATGGCGGGAAAGCGGGAGTGGGCGGTCTCGATGATGAAGGGGAGAAGCTTTTCCGGCGCTTCGTTGATGTCCACCACGTCCATCTGCGCGCGTGGAATCATGATTTCGCGCACCTGCATCTCGGACACCTGCATGACGCCCTCGATCATGGACAGGGCGTCGGCGTCGAGCAGGTTCTTTTCGTAGGCGGCGTGGAGCAGCTCGGTCAGCTCCTCCTTGTTGTCGGGCTCGCGCGAGAGCCAGGAGGTGAGGCGGTCGAGAAAGTTCGGTTTACTGGGACTGTCTTCCATGGTTCAGATGCGCGCTTTCAACCGCCTGGCAATCCATGCGGGGGCGCGGGATTGATGCAGCAAGGCCAGCAGGGTCACGCTCTCGGGGCCGATCTTGTAGTAGAGGTTGTAGGGGTAGGTAGATAGCACGGCACGGCGTATGGATCCGCTGGCGACAGGGTACATCTCCGGGAAATTGACCATCAGGCGGACCACGTCATCCATGGCCTGCACCAAGGCCACGCCCAGCCCCTGGGATTGGGACTCGTACCATTGCGCCGCCTCCAGCAAGTCCTGCGCGATCTCCGGACGGTTGCGCACCTCGCGCGTCATCATGGGGTGCGAAGTTTGGCAAGAACGCTTTCTTTCACTTCCGACCAGGGGATGGCGGCCTGAGGGTCGGCCTCGTGAGCCGCCAGCCGCTCTTGCAGGATGGCCAGATGCCAATCCGGGATGTCAGGCCTGGGCTCTTGCTGGACTTCCAGAGAGAGGTCCGTCAGCAGGGCGCACTTTTCGTCGTAACTCAACTCATGCAATCGGGGGATGTGGCGTTCCAGCAAGGCGCTCATGTTTCCGGACCTCCATAGGGATCGGGATAACCCAACGACTGCATGATAAAGGCTTCCACCGCCTCCATTGTTGCGGCTTCCCGCTTCTTCTCGTGGTCGTAGCCCTGAAGGTGGAGCAGGCCGTGGATGGTGAGATGGGCGTAGTGGGCGGCGAGGGTCTTGCCCTGTTCCGCCGCCTCGCGCGCCACCACGGGGGCGCACAGGACGAGGTCGCCGGTGAGCGGGCCGCCCGCCTCTTCCGCGCCGTAGGCGAAGGTGAGGACGTTGGTGGCGTAGTCCTTGCGGCGGTAGTCGCGGTTGAGTTCGCGCCCTTCCGCCTCATCGACGATGCGCAGGGTGGCGGCCACGTCGTGGGCGAGGGCGGCCTTGGCCCAGCGGCGGAATGCGGCGCGGGAGGGCAGGTCGGCGCCCTTTGCGGCGTACTGGAAGGCCAGTTCCAGGCGGGGTTTAGTTGCGTCCATAGGCGTCATAGGCGTCGATGATGCGGGCCACCAGGGGGTGGCGCACCACGTCGTCGTTCATGAATTCGGTGAAGGCGATGCCGCGCACAGCCTTCAGCACCTCGCGCGCCTCGATCAGGCCGCATTTCTGGCCGCGCGCCAGGTCGATCTGGGTGACGTCGCCGGTGACCACGGCCTTGGAGCCGAAGCCGATGCGGGTCAGGAACATCTTCATCTGTTCCGGCGTGGTGTTCTGCGCCTCGTCCAGGATGATGAAGGCGTGGTTGAGCGTGCGACCGCGCATGAAGGCGAGCGGGGCAACCTCAATCACCTGGCGGTCGAAGGCGCGGCTGGCCTTGTCGAAGCCCATCAAATCCCACAGGGCGTCGTAGAGCGGGCGCAGGTAGGGGTCCACCTTCTGCACCAGGTCGCCGGGCAGAAAGCCCAGGTGTTCCCCCGCTTCCACCGCCGGGCGTACCAGGACGATGCGCTTGACCAGATCGCGCTCCAGGGCGTCCACCGCCCCGGCCACGGCGAGGTAGGTCTTGCCGGTGCCGGCGGGGCCGATGCCGAAGGTGATGTCGTGCTCCTGCATCTGGCGGATGTAGCTGTTCTGGCGCGGTGTGCGCCCGTGCAGCCCGGCGCGCCGGGTCATCAGCACGGGGATGTCGGAAGGGGCGTCCTGGGGCGCTTCGCCCGCGCGCGGTTTGTGCACGATCTCCACCAGGGCGAGCTGGATGTCGTCGATGTCCAGCGGCTTGCGCGCGCGCTGGTAGAAATCCTTGATGAGCAGCCCCGCCGCCTCGGCCTTGTCGCCGGAGATCTGGAACACCTCGCCGCGCCGGTGGATGTTGACGTTGAGGGCGGTCTCGATCTGGCGCAGGTTTTCGTCCAGCACCCCGCACAGGTTGGCGAGGCGGGTGTTGTCGGCGTCGGGGAAGGTGACTTGCATCAGCGGGTGACCACCTCGCCTCGCAGAGAATGCGGCAGCGCCTGGGTGATGGTGACGTCCACAAACTGCCCCACCAGCCGCGCCGGGGCGGGGAAATTGACGATGCGGTTGTTGTCGGTGCGGCCCATGAGTTCGTTCGGGTCTTTCTTCGACGGGCCTTCCACCAGCACGCGCTCCACCTGCCCCACCATGGCGGCGCTGATGGCGGCGGCCTGGGCGTTGATCTGGGCTTGCAGGCGGTAGAGACGCTGCATCTTTTCGTCGTGCGGGGTCTCGTCCGCCATGCCGGCGGCGGGGGTGCCGGGGCGGGCGCTGTAGACGAAGCTGAAGGAGGCGTCGAAACCCACCTCGGCGATCAGCTTCATGGTGGCGTCGAAGTCGGTCTCGCTCTCGCCGGGGAAGCCGACGATGAAATCGGAAGAAATCGAGATGCCGGGGCGAGCGGCCTTGATCCGGCGGATCAGGCTCTTGTATTCCAACGTCGTGTAGCCGCGCTTCATGGCGGCCAGTACGCGGTCGGAGCCGGATTGCACCGGCAGGTGCAGGTAGCCCGCCAGCTTGGGCAGATGCGCGTAGGCCTCGATCAGGCGCGGGGTGAATTCGCGCGGGTGGGAGGTGGTGAAGCGCAGGCGCTCGATGCCGGGGATCTCGTGCGCCAGTTCCAGCAGCAGGGCGAAGTCGGCGGTTTCGCCCTCTTCCATCGCGCCGCGATAGGCGTTCACGTTCTGGCCCAGCAGGGTGACTTCCTTGACCCCCTCGGCGGCCAGATGCGCCACCTCGGCCAGCACGTCGGCCAGGGGGCGCGAGACCTCTTCGCCGCGGGTGAAGGGCACCACGCAGTAGGTGCAGTACTTGGAGCAGCCTTCCATGACCGAGACAAAGGCGGTGGGGCCTTCCACCCGCGCCGGGGGCATGTGGTCGAACTTCTCGATCTCGGGGAATTCGATGTCCACCTGGGGGCGTCCCGTGCTGCGGCGCTTGTCCATCATGGCGGGCAGGCGGTGCAGGGTCTGGGGGCCGAATACCAGGTCCACATAGGGCGCGCGCCGGACGATGGCCGCGCCTTCCTGGCTGGCCACGCAGCCGCCCACGCCGATGATGAGGTTGGGGTTCTTCTGCTTGAGGTGTTTCACCATGCCCAGATCGGTGAACACCTTTTCCTGCGCCTTTTCCCGCACCGAGCAGGTGTTGAACAGGATCACATCGGCCTGTTCCGGGTCGTCGGTCTTTTCATACCCTTCGCCCGCCGCCAGCACGTCGGCCATCTTGTCCGAGTCGTACTCGTTCATCTGGCAACCAAAGGTGCGGATGAAGACTTTACGGGGCATTGAGCGGAAACAGGGGGGAGGGGGGTGGTGGTGATGGGCGGAATCGAACCGCCGACCTGTGGGTTATGAATCCACCGCTCTAACCGTCTGAGCTACATCACCGGGCCGAAAAGAGGCGCGGATTATGGTGACGACACCCCTCTATGTCAATGATTGCGCTTGGAAAAGCCGCATCAGACGGGCGTTCTGGCGACATCAGGGTAAATGGATGACGGCAGCCAGACCGGGCATCAGGCCCGCCTCGCGCGGGAGGGCGACCTCGATGCCGTAGCGCATTTCGCCCTGGATGCTGACGGCGCGCACCACGCCCTTATGGCTCCGCCCCCCCGCCTGCACCTCCGCCGCCGCACCAGGCCGCACCCTGGCGGCCTGAGCAGGCTCCAGGTTGGCGCGGGCGAGAATTTCATCGGCGTGAGCAAGGGTAAAAAGGGGGTTGGGCTGGCACGGGGCGGCGGCCACCAGACCCGGTTCCGCCATGCGCTGGAGCACCACGGCATCGAAGGGGGCGCGCAGTTCGGATTCGGCCAACAGGCGCCGGGCCTTTTCCAGGCGCGCCTGGGCGGCGGCAAGGCCGGAGACGGCGCGGGCATGGCGCAACTTGGCGGCATCCAGTTCCGTGGTGGGGGCTACGGTTCGGTTGTACAGCTCCTTCACTCGGGCGAGATCCCGCCCCGCTTCCGCCTCTTCCTCGGTCAGCCGGTCCATGTCGGCCCGCGCTTCGGCCACGCCGGCCTTGAACAGCGCGGGGTTGAGGGCCGCGAGCAGGTCTCCCTTTTTCACGTTCTGGCCGGGCTGGACCATGACCGTCTCCACCACGCCGGATACGGTCATGGCCAGGCTGACCCGGCCCGACCAGTCCAACACGCCGGCATGCTCCGCCGCCTGGGCGGACGCCGCCAGCAGACCCCAGGTCAGGGCCAGATACCTTGCCTTCATTTCTTCCCCTCTATGGTTTGTTCGCCCAGCAGGGCGTCCAGCCGCGCCCAGGCCAGGGCCAGGCGATATTCGATGCCGCGCTTGCGGATGCGCGCGGTCTGGGTCTGGGCCAGACTGGCGCCCAGATTGGTCTTGCGCTCCATTTCATATTCCGCCTGCGCCCGTTCCAGACCCAGATTGCGGTAGACGCTCTGAACCTCCGCACTGCGGCGTTCTCCATCCCGTAACTGCTGGATCTCCTCCAGACCATCGAGGGCGGCCTGACGCAGTTCCTGCACCAGCTTGTCGTGCTGCGCCTGGAGTTCATGGAAGCGGGCCTGCTCCCGCGCCAGGCGGGCATCGTCGCGCCCGCCCTGCCACAGAGGCCAGACCAGATTGACGCCGGCTCGCAGGTCATCCCGTGTGGCTGCGGTCCGACTCCACCTGGCGGCCTCCGCCTCGAACTCCAGACTGGGTTTGCGCTCGGCCCGCACCCCCCCCAGCCGGCTCACGGCGGCGGCCAGCATCCGCTTCTGCGCCTGTAACCGGGAGTTCCCCGCCAGCGCCCGCTCCAACAGCGCATCCAGTTCGGGCAGCTTGCGTTCGTTGTCCTTGAGTTCCGGGTCTTTCAGGTCTTCGTTGACGGCGCCGACCTGATTCAGTGCCAGGCCCAGAGCCAGACGCTTGCTGCGCAGGACGCGCAGGCTGTCACTGCGACGCGCCCGCGCATCCAGGTAGCGCGCCTCGTCCTCCGCCAGCTCCCACTGGGCCAGTTGGCCCAGGCTCTGGCGATCCTTGCCCTGATCCCAGGCGACATAGGCCACGGCGGTGTATTCGGTCTCGGCAGCGTGCTGCATCTCGGCCAGCAGCACGTCGAAATAGCGCGCCATCAGGGCAATGCGCCGCTGCGCCCGCGCATCCAGCAGTTGCAGGCCGCGCGCTTCCGCCTCGGCCAGGGCGGCGGCGCTGCCGCTGGCCTGGCGGCTTCCGTCCAGCAAAGTCTTGCGCGCATTCAGGCGGGCGTAGTTGTCGTCGCGCCAACGGTTTTGCAGCGTTTCGTTGCGCCCGCCGCGCAGGCTGGCCTCCAGGGTGACGCGGAAGTCGTTGAGGCTGTCCGCCAGTTGGGCGTCGGCCTTGGCCCCGGTCTCCTGAGCGCGCACCAGTTCCAGGTCGGGATGCGCGGCGTCAGCCTGGGCCAGCACCGCCTCCAGGGTGAGGGGCACTTCGCCCCCCGCCGCCCAGACCGGCGCAGCGGCCAGGCAACCGGCCAGCAGCAGACGCCTCACTTGGGCGGCTGCCGCTTGAAGATATTGAAGGCCACGGTCTTGTAATGCCCTTCCAACACCCACCGGCCCAGCAACAGAAATTCCTCGGCGGTCTGGGTGGGGCCGGTGAAGCGCGCCACGGGATTGCCTTCCAGGTCGAAGAAAATGAAGGTGGGGGTGGCGCGCGCGCGCACTTCCAGGGCGAAGTCCTTTTCCCGCGTGGCCTTGCCCTTGAAGTCGGTCATGGGCACATCGCCCTTGACGTCCATGTTGTAGAGAAGGAAGTGCTTGCGATACCAGTCCTGCAGCGCGGACTGGTTCAGCACCGTGGCCTTCATGCGATGGCAGAACGGGCAATCGTCCATCTCGAACATGATCAGGACGCCGGATTTTCCTTCCTGCTTCGCGGTGGCGAGTTCGTCCTTGAAATCGCCCAGTTTGGCCTGGAAAAAATGGGTCTGGGCGTCACGCACCTCCGCCAGGGCGGGGAGAGTCAACAGGGTCAGGGCCAGGAGCAACCAACGCATGACTCAACCTTTCTTCTTCGCGCCGATGTATTTCTCCACCGCCGCACGGGTCAGGGCGCCCACGTTGTAGGCCACCGCCTTGCCCTGGGGGTTGTAGAGATAGGTGGTGGGCAGCGCCGGCACTTCGCCGAACTGCTGCGCCGCCTTGTCATCACCCAGGATGACGGGATAACTCACCATCATGTCGCTGGCGTAGCGGAGCACTTCCTTGGGGTCGCGATAACTCATGGCGATGCCGAGAACGACCAGATTGTTCTTCTTGTTCTCGTGCAGGGACACCAGGTCCGGGATCTCTTCCAGGCAGGGCGGACACCAGGTCGCCCAAAAATTGACCAGCACCCACTTGCCCTTGTATTGCGACAGGCTATGGGTCTTGCCCTTGCTATCCACCAGCGTAAACGCATGGGCGGAGAGGGAAAGGCCAACCATGACGAGCAACAGCGCCCATTTCAGCCCACCGCCACGCCCATTCAGCACCGGAAATGTGTGTTTCATGCCATCCATCCGTTCATGTGAACCAATCGCCCGACGGGCGGTGAATTGTTAACGGGCCGAATCGGCGCGTGGTTAGAATCGGGCAGGGAGAATAAGCTCGTCGCCTCCATGCTACCCAGATACGTTTTACCTAACCGGGAAACTTCCCGGAATTCAAGCCTGGCGACCAAGCCCAAGCAGGTTGACGCGTGGGTGCGCAACCTGCCCCTTTCCAACCCCGCCGAAGCCGCTGAAGAGCTGGCCGATTTCCTCGCCGGATTGAACCAGACCGAGCTCTCCCACGACCAGCGGCTTGCCGTGGTGGAGAAGGTCGGCGCGGTGGTAGAGGACATTGTGGTGGCCCTGTACGAGCAATACAGCGTCGCCGCCTTGCCCCTGCAACCCAAGCAACAGCGCAATGCCCAGGCCGCACAGCGCCTGCTCATGGAAATGGCCGGGGTGTACAAGATCCTCACCCTGGACTGGCTTCAGCGCCGCTTCCACCTGTTCGGCGGCAACCCGGTTCCGCTCTACCTGCAACGCATCCTCCTCACCCTCCAGGCGGCGGTGGAGATCAGCTTTGAAACCCATGAGGTACTGCCCAAGGGCATCTGGGCCGACCTGCACCAGACCTATAACTACGCCCTGCGCACCGGCCAGAAGGACGTGATGCCCAGCGGCAGCGAAAAGATGCAGTCCCTGGAGCAGATCTACAAGGCCACCCTGCTCATGGCTCTGGCCGACCCCTACCACTTCCCCCAGGTGGAACTGCCCTGGATCAAGGACGTCATCGCCCGTTTTTCCAACTTGGTGTCGATCTTTCCGGCGGAGGAAAGTTCCAAGGGGCAGGCCGGCCTGTTCGTGGTGGACATCAATACCGACTACCCGCCCCGCCCCATCGCCCAGGAGTCCCACGCCATGAATCCGCGCTGGGATCTGCTGCTCAACACCACGGAATTGGCCAAGCACCTGGCCCTGATCACCAACCACCTGAACAACCCCAAAGATCTGGACAAGCTGGGCCTGCCCGATGCCGCCCAAGACCCCGCCTACGCCCCCATGGTGCGCCGCCTGAAACAACACTGGGGGGCGGCGGCGCAGCGCCAATCGCAACGCCGCCGCCACCAGGATGGCAAGGAAGTGGAGGTCTGTTTCGGCCTCAAGACCCTGCACCACCTGATCGGGGAAGCCTCCCAGGATCTCATGGCCGACCTGCCGGGCTCGGAGCCGGGGCACCAGATCGTGCGCTGCAAGACCCTGAACGACAGCATGGGCGGTCTGGCTCTGGGTAAAAACTCCGCCATCGGCATCCAGATCCGCATCGGCGAGGCCGCTGGCGTACGCCAGGCCAACGGCAGTTGGGGGATCGGGGTGGTGCGCTGGTTCCGCGTACCCAAGTCCGGCACCGTGTACTTCGGCGTACAGTTCCTCGCCCCAGGCGCCCTGCCGGTGGAAGCCAAACGCCTGGACACGGGCAAACACTGGCCCGTCCTGATGCTCGCCCCGGCGCCGACGGGCAAGCCCCCGTCCATGCTGCTCAGTCTGCCCGGATGCTTTGCGCCGGAAAACCAGTTGGAGATTCGCAGCGACAAGGGTCGCCACCAGTTGCGCCTGGAGTCCCGCATGGACTCCACCCCTCACCTGGAACAGTACCGTTTCCAGATCACCGGCGCGGTCTGAGCCGCGCCTCAGCGCACCACCAGTTCCTTCTCCACCGCCCCGGTCTCGTTCAGGATCAGGATGTTGACGCGCCGGTTACGGGTGCGCCCGTCCAGAGTGGTGTTGGTCTCCACCGGACGGTTGTCGGAATAGCCGATGGCCATCATGCGCTCCGCATCAATACCCATTTCGGTAAACAGGCGCACCACGCTGCCGGCGCGCGCAGAGGACAGTTCCCAGTTGGACGGAAATGCCGGGCTCTTGATCGGCACGTTGTCGGTATGGCCTTCCACCTGGATCAGGTTTTGTGTGCCCTTGAGCTGTTGCGCCACCGTTGCCAGGGTGTCGGTGGCCTGGGGCTGAAGCGCCGCCTCGCCGCTCTTGAACAGCAGACTGGCGTTGATCTCCACCAGGATGCCCTTGGGACTCAGGCTGACGCGCACTTCGCCGCTGTCCACCAGGGGTTGCACCCCTTCCAGCACCTGCTTGGTCATGCGCTTCATACGCTCGCGCTCGACCGGGTTTTCCTGCGTTTTGCCCTTGCCCAGGGGCAGGCCTGCGCCCTGCAACAGCTCGGTCTGGGGGGTGTTCAGGTTCACCAGCTTGTTCGAAGAGGGCAACTGCTGGAAGGCGTGGGTGATGGAGTCCGTAAGCACCCGGTATTTCCCCTCGTTGATGGAGGAGATGGCGTACATGACGATGAAAAAGGCCAGCAAGAGGGTGACGAAATCCGCGTAGGACACCATCCAGCGTTCCAGGTTTTCGTGCTCTTCCGGGCGTTTGCGACGGGCCATGGGGCTCAGGTCGGCAGTGGAACGGAACAAGGCCTCATGCCAGACACCCCTGCAACTTGGCCTCGATCATGCGCGGGTTCTCGCCGTTGGCGATGCCGACCATGCCCTGGATGAACAGCTCCTTGTTGGCCACCTGCCGCTCCACCCAATAGCGCAGCTTGTTGGCGATGGGGATGAACAGCAGGTTGGCGCTGCCCACGCCGTAGATGGTGGCGACGAAGGCCACCGCGATGCCCGCCCCCAGCTTGGAGGGGTCCGAGAGGTTCTCCATGACGTGAATGAGCCCCATGACCGCCCCCAGGATGCCGATGGTGGGGGCATAACCGCCGGCGGACATCCACACCCGGGTGGCGTTCAGGTGGTGCTGTTCAAAGGAATTCAGGTCCATCTCCAGGGTCTCGCGCAGGAGTTCCGGCTCGGCGCCGTCCACCAGGAGTTGCAGTCCGCGCCGCTGAAACAGGTCGGGCTGCTCGTCGATCAGCGGCTCCAGGGCCAGGAGCCCGCCGCGACGAGCCAGTTGGCTCCAGTCCAAAATGCGTTGCAGGGTGCGGCGATTGTCGATGACGGGGGGAATCAGCACCCACTTGAGCATATCGAGCGCTTCCAGGAACACCCGCATGCTGCTCTGGAGCATGACCGCCCCAAGGGTGCCGCCCACGACGATGACAAAAGCGGTGCTTTGCAGCAGGGAGGCCATGCTCCCGCCTTCCATGAACTGGCCCAGCAGGACGGCGGAGAGGCCAAGCAGGATGCCGATCAGGCTGACTAGGTCAAAACGCATGGATTAACCGGAAGGGGGTTGGGAAACGGAACGGGGCCGCACGGGGCCGCCGCTACTCCGGCTTGCCTGCATGCCATTCCCGCAGACGGGAACGCAGGCGTGAAATGGCCTGGCCGTGGAGCTGGCACACGCGCGACTCGGAGACGCCCAGCACCTGGCCGATCTCCTTGAAATTCATGTCCTGCTCGTAATACATGCCCATGAGCTGCTTTTCCCGCTCCGGCAATATGCCCACCGCCTGCATCAGCGCGCCTTTGAAATGCTGGGTGGCGAGGATGTCAAACGGCCCCTGGCCCTCATCGTCGGCGAAACGCTCCAGGAAATCGTCGCCATCGCCATCGTGCAGGTCTTCGTAATAGACCAGTTGCGCGCCGCGCGTATCGCCCAGGAGTTCGAAGTAGGCGTTCACCTCCATACCCATCTCGTCGGCGATCTCCTGCTCCGTGGGCGGACGCATATGACGCTGCTGCAGGATGTGGATGGCGTTCTCGATCTGCCGCCCCGCCTTGCGCACGTTGCGCGACGCCCAATCGGCCTCGCGCAGCTCGTCCAGCATCGCGCCGCGAATGCGCTGCGTGGCATAGGTCTCGAACTGCGCGCCCTGCTCATCGTCGTAGCGCTCCACCGCATCCATCAGGCCCATCAGGCCGGCCTGGATCAGGTCGTCCACCTCCACGCTCGCGGGCAGGCGGGTCATCATGTGGTAGGCGATGCGCTTGACCAGGGGCAGATACTCCCTGGCCAGTGCATCCTTGCTACGGGTGTGGATGCCGACGCTGTTCACGCTTCACCTTGTTGTCTTTATTGCCGCTCAGGACAAAAGCCGATGCCGGGTCCGGCGTCCCATATGCACGCGCCGTGTGCATGCGGCTGAACAGCCACATGCGCTGCCAAGCCTGGGCGAAGTCCGACGTATCCTGCAGCGGCATGCCCGCCAGGGTTTCCGCCAGATCCTGCCCCGCATCCTCCGCGGCGCCGCGCCGCGCACCATCCAGGCAACCCAGATAGAGCGGCTCGAAACCGAGGAAATGCTCGGCGGTCTGGGCCAGCGCGGCATGAAGGCGGCGCGCGCCATCGGCCTCAACCCCCTCCACCAGCACCAGCCAGACCCCCTGCTCACGCGCGGCATGCGCGGTCTTGAGCACGGCATAGGCCTCGGCCAGATGCGCCCGACTGCCAGGCAGGACGAGGATGCGCAGATCCGCCGTGGCGGCAAGCCCGCCGCCCGTCCGAGCCGCGTTGAACAGCATCCACTCCGGCGCCAGAGGGGCCATGTATTCCGTAAGCGCGCGCAGATCGCGCTCATCCAGCGTCGCCAGGACGGCGATGCCGTCCCGGGCGGAGAGCAGGGCCAGTTCCTCGCCAACGGGCCGTACTGCGGCATCCAGACCCATGCGGGGAAGATCGGAGAGATCCCGCGGCGGCACCATGCCCAACTGCCCGCCCACGTTGTGGGGGGGCGACGCCTCATCCAGCACCAGCACGCGATCCCCCTGCCGCGCCAGTCCGCGCGCCAGCAACAAGGTGGCGCGCGCCGTGGCGCGGGCGTCCGGCCCCATCACGCCAACGCTGCGGAAGGCCGCTCCGGCGGTGAACATGCGGCGCAGCCCGCTGGCCTGATCGTGGGGTTCAGCGAGATGCACCGGAGCCTCCTGCGTCCGCCCGACCGTTGGCCGAATCCATGGTCTGACGGTTGGCCGCCATGAGGATGGGGTAGTCGTCTTCCGCCGGGCTGAAGGGCGATTCGGCGCGGTTCAGGCGGAAGGCGCGGTCAATCAGATAGGCGGCGTTGGCCAGGTGCAGGTCTTCCGGCACACGCTGGCCGTTGGTGATGAAGTGCAACGGCAGCTCATGCCGCATCGCCACGTCCAGCACCGGCCCAAAGGTGAGCGCCTCGTCGATCTTGGTGAGGACGCTGCCGATCAGCCCCGGCCCGGCATAGGCGCGCGCCACCTCTTCCAGGGTGACGCCCTGGCAGGGAGCGCCCAGCAGCAAGAGGCGCTGCACCGTGCTGGAATCGCCGCACAGCAGGTTGATCTGCTCGGCCACGCGCTTGTCGCGCTGGCTCATGCCCACGGTGTCGATCAGCACCAGATGGCGCGTGGCGAGGTCGGACAGGGTCAGTTCCAGGTCGGATTCGTCGCGCACCGCGAACACCGGCACACCGAGGATGCGGCCATAGATGCGCAACTGGTCCTGCGCGCCGATACGGTAGGTGTCGGTGGTGACCAGGGCCACCTTGTTGGCGCCGTGGCGCAACACCGCGCGCGCCGCCAGCTTGGCCACTGTGGTGGTCTTGCCCACGCCGGTGGGGCCAACCAGGGCATAGACGCCGCCCTGCTCAATGATGTCGGTGTCGGCCAGCTTGAGGTTGCGCGCAAGGGCGCCGCGCAGCCACTTCAAAGCGCGCTCCAGGTCCGCCTCGTCCTGCGGCAGACGACCCAGGAGATGGTTCGAGAAGGCGTTGGAGAAGCCGGCGGCAAGCAAGCGCTTCATCACCTCGGCATGGAGCGGATCGCGCCGCGTCAGGCCGCCCCAGGCGAAGCCGGCGAGCTGGCCTTCCACCAGACCGCGCAACTGGCGCAACTCGTGGCGCACCTCGTCGGCAAACTCCGGTTCCTGCGGGATGGGGGCCGCCACGCTGGGGTGGGGCGTCTGCAGCGGGGCGACCTTCGGCTTGCCGGCGGCGGCCTGGGCGGGTCGCGCCGGTTCCGGGCCGCGCGCGGGGCGGATCACCGTGGCCGACTCCCTCTGGGCCAGATAGTCGGCCAGGGTGGTGAAGCGGGCGCCCTCTTCCAGCGGCGCGGGCCGCGCCACAGGCTGGGGCCTGGGCGGGGAAGCCAACGGACGCTCGCTCCACAGGCTGGGTTCGGCCTGCGCCGAGAGCGCCTCCACGTCCATGTCCGCCACCGCGATGATCTCCACCCCCCCCGCCACCTGCCGGTTGGACAGGATCATGGCGTCCGCACCGAGCGCATCGCGCACCTGGCGCAGGGCGTCGCGGGTGGTGTGGGCGTGGAATTTCTTGATCATGTGCGGATCATGCCCCGGCTCCGATCAGGGAGACGATGCGTATGGTCTTGCCATCCGGCACTTCGGCGTGAGACAGCACTTTCAACGAGGGGGCGGAACGACGCAGAAAACGGGCGAGGAGGGTGCGGATGGCGGGCGGGGACAGCAACACGGCGGGTTGTCCCGCGTTTTCCTGTTTTTCCACGGCCTGGACCGTCTCCCGCACCAGGCGATCCGCCAGTCCGGGTTCCAGCCCGCCGCCTGCGCCGCCGCGGCTGGCCATGGCCTGTGTGAGGATGTGCTCAAGGTTCGGCTCCAGGGCCATTACCGGCAACTCCTGCGCTCCGCCAAAGGTGTCGTGGATGATAGCACGGCCCAACGCCACCCTTACCGCAGCGGTCAGCTCCTCAGGCTCCTGGGTGCGGGCCGCCTGCTCGGAAAGAGCCTCCAGAATGGTGCGCATGTCGCGGATGTGAACCTGCTCGTCGAGCAGGTTCTGTAGCACCTTCTGCACCGTGGCCACCGGCAACGCCTTGGGGGTCAGCTCCTCCACCAGTTTGGGGTGGCTCTTGGCGACGTGATCCAGCAGTTGCTGCGTCTCTTCGCGTCCCAGAAGTTCGGTGGCGTGCTCGTGGATGAGCTTGGTGATGTGGGTGGCCACCACGGTGCTGGCGTCCACCACGGTGTAGCCATAGGTCTGGGCCTGATCGCGCAGGCCGGCGTCGATCCACACCGCCGGCAGGCCGTAGGCCGGGTCGATCACCTGCTGCCCCTGCACCGTGCCGAGCACGCGACCGGGGTTGATGGCGAGGAATTTGCCCGCCACCGCCTCATCCTCCGCCACCACCACGCCCTTCAGGGTGAGGCGGTAGGCGTTGGGCTTGAGCTGAAGGTTGTCGCGGATGTGAACGGCGGGCACCAGAAAGCCCAGATCCTGCGCGATCTTTTTGCGGATGCCGCGGATGCGGCGCAGCAGTTCGCCGTCCTGGTTCTTGTCCACCAGCGGCACCAGGCGATAGCCCACCTCCAGGCCCAGGCGATCCACCGGGGCGACGTCATGCCAGCCCACTTCGGTCGGCTCTTCCGGCCTGGGTGCAACCTCCACCGGCGCAGGGGCTGCCGCCTCCTGGCGCTGGCGCTGGGTGACCAGATAGGCGGCGCCCGCCAGCAGGCTGCCGATGAGCAGGAAAGCGATGTGCGGCATGCCCGGAATCAGCCCCATGATGGAGATGATGCCGGCAGTCAGGAACAGGGTTTCCGGCTTGCCGAACATCTGGCTGATGATCTGCTCGTTCAGATCCTGGTCGCTGGAGACCCGGGACACCACGATGCCCGCCGCGGTAGAGATCACCAGGGCCGGGATTTGCGCTACCAGACCATCGCCGATGGCGAGCAGGACGTAGTTCTCGGTGGCCTGGGCCAGAGAAAGGTCATGCTGGAGCACCCCCACCAAAAGCCCGCCCAGGACGTTGATGAACAGGATGAGGATGCCGGCGACGGCATCGCCGCGCACAAACTTGGAGGCGCCGTCCATGGAGCCGTAGAAGTCCGCCTCCTGGGAAATTTCGGAACGTCGCCGGCGCGCCTCGTCCTCGCCGATGAGGCCGGCGTTGAGATCGGCGTCGATGGCCATCTGCTTGCCGGGCATGGCGTCCAGGGTGAAGCGAGCGCTCACCTCGGCGATCCGCCCCGCGCCCTTGGTGATGACGACGAAATTGATCACCACCAGGATGATGAAGACGATGATGCCCACGGCGTAATTACCGCCCACCAGAAAGTGGCCGAAGGCCTCGATCACCTTGCCGGCGGCGTCCGGGCCGGTGTGGCCCTGCATCAGCACCACGCGGGTGGAAGCCACGTTGAGCGACAGACGCAACAGCGTGGTCAACAGCAGCACCGTGGGGAACACCGAGAACTCCAGCGGTTTCAGGGTGTACAGGCTGATGAGCAACACGATCATCGCCATGGCGATGTTGAAGGTGAACAGCAGATCCAGCAGGAAGGGCGGCAGCGGCAGCACCATCATGGCGAGGATCATCACCACGAGCAGGGGCGCGCCCATCTTTTGCCACTTCATGGCGGAAGCCTGAGCCATCAGCGGGCGCCCTCAGGCACGCCAGGGTCCATGTCTTCCGGCACCAGCCAGTCGCTCGGCAGCACCGGGTAGCGCGACTCGCCGAGCTGATACACATAGGCCAGCAGTTGCGCCACGGCGGAGAACAGGGGGCCGGGAATGGCGTCGCCCACCTCGACATGCTGGAACAGGGCGCGCGCCAGAGGCGGCGCTTCCACCACCGGAACACGGCCCTCCGCCGCCAGTTCGCGGATGCGCTGCGCCACCAGTTGCGAGCCCTTCGCCACCACCCGCGGCGCGCTCATGCCCTTCTCCTCGTACCGCAGCGCCACGGCGTAATGCCTCGGGTTGGTCACCACCACATCGGCCTTGGGCACCTCCTGCATCATGCGGCGGCGCGCGGCCTCGCGTTGCAGGGCGCGGATGCGCGCCTTGATCTGGGGGTCGCCCTCCATCTCCTTGGACTCCTGGCGCACCTCCTCCTTGGTCATGCGCAGGCCGTGGTGGTAATTCCAGATCTGGAAGAAGACATCTATCGCCACCACCAGCGCGTAGGCCGACGCCGCCGCCATGAAGGTGGCGAAGACGATGCCGGAGAGATGCACCAGGGCGGAGGAAAGGGGCTCCAGGCCCAGCGCCAGGATGTCTTCGCTCTGATGCCAGATCATCCAGCCCGCCGCCCCGGCGATGAGCAGCCCGGTGAGGATGGCCTTGACCAGTTCCGCCAGGGAACGCCACGAGAACATGCGCCCAAGACCCGCCACCGGGCTGAGTTTCGACAACTTGGGCATGAAGGCCTCGGGCGAGAACACCCACCCGGACACCAGCAGGTTGGAGACCACCACCGCCACCAGCGCCGCCGCCGCCAGGGGCGCGACCACCAGCAGACCCTCCAGACCGGCATCGAACAGGACGCGGCCCATGCTGGAGGGGTTGGCCACCACCAGATGATCGAAGCTCAGGGAGGACCGCATCATCTTGCCAAGGCCGTGATAGATGTACAGGCCCAGCCCCATGAGGGCGCTGCCGCTCGCCAACAGCACCGCGAACGTGGTGAGGTCGCGCGAGCGCGGAACCTGCCCCTGCTCGCGCGCCTTGTCGAGCTTTCGCTGTGATGCTGGTTCGGTGCGTTCGAGGTCGCTGTCTTCCGCCATCCCCGGGTCCGGTTTTGCGCCGGCTCAGGTTATGTAAATGCGGGCGAGTTTACCCCGTAGCGCCGGCATCCCAGCCGGCTCTTTCGGCGGATGGACGGATGCCGGCGCCGCGAAGATAGGCCAGCGCTCCCCGCCCCGCCGCATGCCCGCCGGCAAAGCAGGCGGTGAGCAGATAGCCACCCGTAGGCGCCTCCCAGTCCAGCATCTCGCCGGCGCAGAACACACCGGGCAGATCGCGCAGCATCAGGCGTTCATCCAGCCCCGCAAACGCCACCCCGCCCGCCGTGCTGATGGCCTCGTCGATGGGGCGCGGCGCCTGCAACGTGAAGGGCAGCGCCTTGAGCGCGGCGGCCAGACGCGCCGGATCGGCCATCGCCTCCGTGCTCAAGGCCTCGCGCAGCAGGCCCGCCTTCACCCCGGTGAGACCCAGACGGCTTTGCAGATGGCTGGAGAAAGAACGCGACCCGCGCGGATGCGCCAGTTCCGCGCGCACCCGATCCGCCGTATGGTCCGGCAGCAGGTCCAGATGGATCACGGCATGACCAGCGCGCTCGATGCGGTCGCGCAGGTCAGCGGCGAAGACGTAGATCAGGCTGCCTTCCACGCCATGCTGCGTCACCACGAACTCGCCCTGGCGCGCATGTTCCACGCCCGCATCATCCGTGTAGCCCAACCTCACCGTCTTCACCGGCTGGCCCGCATGGCGCGCGCGGAAATGCTCGCTCCAGGCCACGTCGAAGCCGCAGTTGGCGGGGCGCAGAGAGGCGACCGCCACCCCGCGCTGCGCCAGGATCTGCACCCAACGCCCGTCCGAACCCAGTCGCGCCCAACTGCCGCCGCCCAGGGCCAGCACCACGGCATCGGCCCGCGCCCGTTGTGCACCCGCAGGGGCGTCAAACACCAGATCGCCCCCCTCCCACCCCCGCCAGCGATGCCGCACATGCACCCGCACCCCGTCGCCGCGCAGCCGGTGCAGCCAGGCGCGCAACAGGGGTGCGGCCTTCATCTCACGGGGAAACACGCGCCCGGAACTGCCGACAAAGGTCTCCACCCCCAGCCCCTGCGCCCAGGCTCGCAGATCATCCGGCCCAAAGGTGCGCAGCCAGGGTTCGACCTCGGCGCGGCGCGCACCGTAGCGCTCCAGAAAAGACTCGATGGGTTCGGAATGGGTCAGGTTAAGGCCGCCCTTGCCCGCCATCAGGAACTTGCGGCCCAGGGAGGGCATGGCGTCGTACAGGTCCACCGCCGCGCCGCCCCGGCTCAACACCTCCGCCGCCATCAGCCCGGCGGGGCCGCCGCCGATGACGATGGCGCGCATCAGCGCCCGCCCACGGGGAGAAAGAGTGCGGGTAGGAATAACGCTCATGGGGAGATTCCTGGATTCGATGCGGGATTGTCTCAGTCAGGCTCAAACAAGGGGGGATCGCCTGGATCGCACCCCGTTCTCACCATGATATTGCATATCCTGTCTCTGCATTTTCACGTTACTATATTGCCATGTTCACGCGCGAAAACCATCTTTCCAACCTTACCGCCCTGCTTGCGGAGTTCCCGGTCGTAGCCCTGGCGGGCGCGCGCCAGGTGGGCAAGACCACCCTGGCCAGGGCGCTGGCGGCGGCCCATCCCGGCGAGACCCATTTCCTGGACCTGGAAGACGCCCGCGTGGATGCCCGCCTGGCGTCCCCCCTGCTGGCGCTGGAGCGGCTGAACGGGCTGGTGGTCCTGGACGAGGCGCAACTGCGCCCCGACCTGTTTCCCGCCCTGCGCGTCCTCGCGGATCGGCCCGACACCCCAGCCCGCTTCCTTCTCCTGGGTTCCGCCTCACCGGAGTTGATGCAACGCAGCGCCGAGAGTCTGGCCGGGCGCATCGCCTATCACGAACTGCCGGGGCTGGATCTGAGCGAAACCGGCGCCCACACCCTGGACGCCCTCTGGCTGCGAGGCGGTTTTCCGCGCGCCTTCCTGGCGACGAGCGAGGCCGCCAGCCAACGCTGGCGGCAGGAATTCATCCGCACCTATCTGGAGCGGGACATCCCCGCCCTGGGGTTGCGCCTGGCCCCCGCCACCCTGCGCCGCTTCTGGGGCATGCTCGCCCACTATCACGGCCAGACCTGGAATGGCTCGGAACTGGCGCGGGCTTTCGGCGTCACCGAACGCACCGTGCGCCATTACCTGGACATCCTGGCCGGCACTTACATGGTGCGCATCCTGCAACCCTGGCACGCCAACCTGGGCAAGCGGCAGGTCAAGGCCCCCAAGGTCTATCTGGCGGACAGCGGCCTGCTGCACAGCCTGCTGGACATCCCGGACGCCAGCGCCCTGCACGGCCATCCCAAGGTGGGGGCCTCCTGGGAGGGGTATGCCCTGGCCCAGGTGGTGCGCTGGCTCCAGATCACCCACAAGGTGGAATGGCGCGACTGTTACTACTGGAAGCTGCACACCGGGGCGGAACTCGACCTGTATGTACAGGCCGGGGGCAAACGTCTGGGCTTCGAATTCAAGCTGACCGACGCGCCCCGCCTCACCCCCTCCATGCGTTCCGCCGTGGAAAACCTGGAGTTGGACCAACTGACGGTGGTGCATGCGGGGGCGGAGGGATATCCGCTGGCGGAGGGGATGGAGGCGATGCCGCTGGGGCGATTTGCGGGGGGGTGAATTCGGTGTTGGGTGTTTATAAACAGGCTGGGCTGGACAAGTAATCCACGATTTGTATCGGTGGAAGTTTTCAGGCCGCCATCCGCTCCAGGCCCCTGGAATGCTGCAAAACCAACAAATCCGCAGCCTTGATGACTGTTCGTGCATAAGGACGGCCATCCAAATCCGCAAATTCCACCTCAAATACTCCCGGCTCCCATTCTTCCAACAACACACCAACCAGCCCGGCAGGAAGGTGCTGTTCCGGGAGGTCTCGGGTAAGTGCAACCGTATCGAGTAGCTTCATCGGGTCACCTCACATAACAGGTTACTAGGCGGGGAAAGCTTTCTGCGTTGCGCAGAATCCAACCAGTGCGCAAGAGCACGGAACGCCTGTCTCTTGCGACGGTTATGTCCACATCATAGCGCCAGCCATAGGGGGTGGATTCGCCGTGCGTTATCTCCGCGTCCTCAATGCCGGCCAGGATTCTCTCGGCCAGCCATTCCGCATCTTCCGCTCCAATCCCTAGAGATGCTTTGAATACCCTGGCCTTGTGTCTGCCTTCCGGGTGGAAAGTGTTGAGGCAGTAGGCCCTCAGCTTTTCTACATCGATCCGGGCTTGCTGACTGTTTGGAAGTTTCAAGCGCGTCCTCCCAATTAGATGTTTCCCGGCAGGCTACGCCCACCCCCCACCCCCTCAAGGGGGTGGGCCTTACACATCCAGATTCCGCACCCCCAGCGCATTGGTCTCGATGAAGTTGCGGCGCGGTTCCACTTCTTCACCCATGAGGGTGGTGAAGATGGCGTCGGCGGCGATGGCGTCTTCGATCTGGACGCGCAGCAGGCGGCGCACGGTGGGGTCCATGGTGGTTTCCCAGAGCTGTTCCGGGTTCATCTCGCCCAGGCCTTTGTAGCGCTGGATGCCCAGGTTCTTCCGCACCTCGCCCAGGAGCCAGTCCAGGGCCTGCTTGAAGTCGGCGGCGGGGGCGCGGTTGTCGCCGCGGCGGATCTCGGCGCCTTCCTGCAACAAGCCGGTGAGGATCTCGGAGGTGCGGCGCAGTTGTTCGTAGTCGCCGCCTTCGATGAAGTTGGCGTCCAGGAAGCTGGTGTGGCCGATGCCGTGGCGCACTTTGGTGATCTCCAGACGCCAGCCCAGGTCGCCTTCGTGGTGTACCGGGGTGATCTTCACCACGCCGTGTTTACTGAGTTCCGCCGTGAGCTGGGCGGCGGCGGTCTGGGCGCCGGTCTCGTCGTTGAGGCTGATGGTGGGGATCTTGAGCAGGGTGTAGAGCACGTCGGCATCCAGACGGCGGGCCAGGCGCTCGATCATGGCCTCGGCCAGGAGGAATTCGCGGGCGATGCGCTCGAAGGTCTCCTTGCTCAGGGCCTCGGCCCCGGCGGCGGGGATGAGTTCGGCGCCGTTGAGGGCCTCGCGCAGCAGGTATTGCTTCAGCTCGTAGTCGTCCTTGAGGTAGCTCTCGCGCTTGCCCTGTTTGACCTTGTACAGCGGCGGCTGGGCGATGTAGATGTGGCCGCGCTCCACCAGTTCTGGCATCTGGCGGTAGAAGAAGGTGAGCAACAGGGTGCGGATGTGGGAGCCGTCCACATCCGCGTCGGTCATGATGATGATGCGGTGGTAGCGCAGGTTGGCGGGGTTGTAGTCGTCCTTGCCCAGGCCGGAGCCGATGCCGGTGCCCAGGGCGGTGATCAGGGTGACCACTTCCTGCGAGGACAGCATCTTGTCGAAGCGGGCCTTTTCCACGTTCAGGATCTTGCCCTTGAGCGGCAGGATGGCCTGGAACTTGCGGTCGCGACCCTGTTTGGCGGAGCCGCCGGCGGAGTCGCCCTCCACCAGGTAGAGCTCGCACAGGGCGGGGTCTTTTTCCTGGCAGTCGGCCAGCTTGCCGGGCAGTCCGGCGGAATCCAGCACGCCCTTGCGCCGGGTCATGTCGCGCGCCTTGCGCGCGGCTTCGCGGGCGCGGGCGGCCTCGACGATCTTGGCGCAGATCAGCTTGGCGTCGGCGGGGCGTTCCTGGAGGTATTCGGAGAGCTTGGCGGAGACGGTTTCTTCCACCGCCGGGCGCGCCTCGCTGGAGACCAGTTTCATCTTGGTCTGGGAGCCGAACTTGGGGTCCGGCATCTTCACCGAGAGGACGCAGGCGAGGCCTTCACGCATGTCATCACCGGTGATCTCCACCTTGGCCTTCTTGGCGATCTCGTGTTCTTCGATGTATTTGTTGATCACCCGGGTCATCGCGGCGCGCAGGCCGGTGAGGTGGGTGCCGCCGTCGGATTGGGGGATGTTGTTGGTGAAGCAGAGCACCTGTTCCTGGTAGCCGCTGTTCCACTGCATGGCGACTTCGCTGCCGATGATGACGCCGCTGTCGCCCACCTTGGATTCGCCGCTGGCGTAGAACACGTTGGAATGCAGCACGCTCTTGGCGCGGTTGATGTATTCGACGAAGCCCTTGACGCCGCCGGAGAAGGCGAAGTTTTCGGTGCGGCCATCGCGTTCGTCGATCAACTCGATCTTGACGCCGTTGTTGAGGAAGGACAGTTCGCGGATGCGCTTGGAGAGGACGTCGTAGTGGTAGTCCACATGGCCGAAGATCTCTTCGTCGGCGGAGAAGTGGACCTCGGTGCCGCGCCGGGTGGTATCGCCCGCCACCTTCAACGGCGATACCTCGACCCCGTTCTGCACCTCAATCAGGCGATTCACCGGCGCGCCGCGCTGGAATTCCATGGTGTGCTTCTTGCCGTCGCGGTGGATGGTGAGGCGCAGCCACTTCGACAGCGCATTGACGCAGGACACGCCGACGCCATGCAGGCCGCCGGAGACCTTGTAGCTGTTCTGGTTGAACTTGCCGCCCGCGTGCAGCACCACCATCACGATCTCGGCGGCGGAGCGCTTGGGCTCGTGTTTGTCGTCGAACTTGATGCCGACCGGGATGCCCCGCCCGTTGTCGGAGATGGAAATGGAGTTGTCCGGGTGGATGATGACCTTGATGTCGTCGCAGTAACCGGCCAGGGCTTCGTCGATGGCGTTGTCCAGAACCTCGAACACCATATGGTGCAGACCGGAGCCGTCCGAGGTGTCGCCGATGTACATGCCGGGGCGTTTGCGCACCGCCTCCAGGCCTTCCAGTTGCTGGATGCTGTCCTCGTCGTACCCACCGTTGCCGGTGCTGTTTTCCTGTTCCACGTGAAACCTTTTTGAGTCTGGTGCGGGGGGGTGAAGCGTTGTGCGGAGCGACCGGGAGCGCAAGGCTCCCGGCGCAGGGGACGTCAGATGCGCATCGGCATGACGACGTAGCGGAAGTGCTCATCGCCCGGCACCGTCACCAGCATGGAGCTGGTGGGGTCGCCAAAGGCGCATTGCACCGATTCGGTGTCCAGGTTGTTGAGCGCTTCCTGCAGGTATTGAACGTTGAAACCGATGTCCAGGGCCTCGCCGGCATAGTCGATGTCGAGTTCTTCCTGCGCCTCTTCCTGCTCGTTGTTGCTGCACGCAATGCGCAGGCTGCCGGCGGTGAGGGCGATGCGCACACCGCGGTACTTCTCGTTGGTGAGGATGGCGGCGCGGGTAAGGGACTGCGACAGGCGCTGACGCGGGATGGCGAAGATCTTGTCGTGGCCCACGGGCACCACGCGCTGCCAGTCGGGGAACTTGCCGTCCACCACCTTCGAGCGCAGTTCGAATTCGGGACGGCGGAACACCACCTGGGACTGGTTCACCTGTATCTCCAGCGGCTCCTCGTTGTCCGCCAGCAGCTTGGCCAGTTCCAGCACGGTCTTGCGCGGCAGGATCACGTCCACGCCCTGGCTCACCTCTTGCGCCAGATCCACGGCATCCACGGCGAGACGGTGACCGTCGGTGGCAGCCACCACCAGACGCTTGCCCTGCACCGAGAGCAGCATGCCGTTGAGGTAGTAGCGGATGTCCTGCACTGCCATGGCGTACTGCACGCGGGACAGGAGTTTCTTCACCATGCCCTGCGACAGACTGAAGGCCTGGCCCTGGCCGTCGGGAATCTGGAGTTTTGGGAAATCGCGCGCCGGCAGGGTTTGCAGGCTGAAGCGGCTGCGCCCGGATTGCACCTTGAGGGCGTCGCCGGTCTGGTCCAGGGCGATGGGCTCCACATCGGAGAGGGAACGGCTGATGTCCAGCAGCTTGCGCGCCGACACCGTGAAGGACGCGTCCGCCACCCCCAGGCCCTCGGCCCAGGTGGTGATCTGGAGTTCCAGGTCGGTAGCCACGAAGGCGGCGCGTCCGCCTTCCACTTCCAACAACACGTTGGAGAGGATGGGCAGGGTGTGTTTGCGTTCCACCACCCCGGCTACGGCCTGGAGCGGCTTCAGGAGTGCGTCCTTGGAGGATTTAAGTACAAGCATATGTCTCTTCCTGATAGTACTGATAGGTGCGGGGCTAAGTTCCGGATAAGTCTGAAAAGTGTATCAAGATCATGGGATTAGGCTGTGGAAAAAGCCGTGGGCAAGCCTGGGGGCGGAACTGGGACGAATTGTGGATAACTTTTTCCACAGGGTCATCCGCGCGACTTGTCCACATTTCATACCGTAAGCGTCCACAGGGTTATCCCGTCAAAACCTGATTGAGCAGGTTGTAGTCCCGCCGCAAGGTCTGGTCGGAATCCTTGAGTTCCAGGATTTTCTCGCAGGCGTGGATGACGGTGGTGTGATCCCGTCCGCCGAAAGACTGGCCGATATCGGGAAAGGACATATCTGTCAGTTCCCGCGCCAGATACATGGCCATCTGACGGGGGCGGGCGATGTTGCGGGTGCGTTTTTTGGAAAACAGGTCCGCCACCTTGATCTTGTAGTAGTCCGCCACGGTCTTCTGGATGTTCTCGATGGAGACCTGGCGGTTCTGCACCGCCAGCAGATCCTTGAGCGCCTCTTTGGCAAGATCAGGTGTGATGGGAAGATTTTTGAAATTGGCGAAAGCCACCACCCGCTTCAATGCACCTTCCAGTTCGCGCACGTTGGAGCGCACCTGTTTGGCAATGAAGAAGGCGGTTCCTTCGTCCAGATTCACCTTCTCCAGGCGCGCCTTGTCCAGCAGGATGGCCACACGCATCTCCAGTTCGGGCGGCTCCAGCATCACGGTCAGGCCCCAGCTGAAACGGGATTTGAGGCGTTCTTCAATGCCCTCCATGTCCTTGGGGAAGGTATCGCTGGTGATGATGACCTGCTTGTGTTCCTCGATCAGGGTATTGAAGGTGTAGAAAAACTGCTCCTGAGTGCCTTCCTTTCCCGCAAAGAACTGGATGTCGTCGATCAGCAGCAGATCCAGGGAGTCATACCGGCGTTTGAAATCATCGTAGGAGTTGGCGCGCACCGCTCGCACCATGTCGGAGACATAGCGGTCGGCATGGATATAGCGCACTCGCGCCTTGGGGTTGCTTTGCAATACCCGGTTGCCGATGGCCTGGATCAGGTGGGTCTTGCCCAGACCTACTCCGCCGTACACGAACAGAGGGTTGTAGCCGGAGCCCGGATTGTCGGCCACCTGCAAGGCGGCGGCGCGGGCCAGATCGTTGGCCTTGCCGGGCACGAAGCAATCGAAGGTAAACAGGCTGTTGAGGCGGCTCTCGGCGTTGAGCGTGGACTTGTTGACAGCCGGAGCAGCGGCGACGGGGGCCGGATCGAGCGCCTGTTTTTCTGAAACCAGTGCGGATTTGGCGCCATTGGCCGGCGTTTTGGTCGTGGACTGACTGGCGCCGGGCAGGCTGATGGACAGGCTTACCGGCAAGGGGCTGGGAAAAAACCCGCGCGCCAGCAATTCGATCTGGCTGAGGTATTTGTCCCGCACCCACTTGGCGACGAAACCGCTGGGGGCGCTCACGCTTACCTGGTTGTCACTCACCTCCACGGACAGGGGCCGAATCCAGGTATTGAGCTGTTGCGCGTTAAGACTCCGCTCAAAATGGGCGAGGCAATGGCTCCAGAATTCGTCCATGTAGAGGGGGGTCCAGGGTGGGGGGAAGGGGGTGCGAGGCATTCTAGCACCGGCCTTTCCAGGGCCGGAAAAGGTTTGACAAATCAGAGAGCTAGGCGGTTTAATGCCGCCCTTTTCGAAGTCCGATATCCCCTAGAGGTTCCGCCATGAAACGCACCTTCCAACCTTCCGTCGTCCGCCGCAAGCGCACCCATGGTTTCCGCGCCCGCATGAAGACCGCTGGCGGTCGCGCCGTGATCAATGCCCGCCGCGCCAAGGGCCGCAAACGTCTGGCCGTCTAATCAGCCGCCCGGACGTGTCCCACGCCTACGGCTGGGAAAAGAAATTACGCAAGACGGATGAGTTTTCATCCGTTTTTCGTTTCAGATGCAGTTATCGCGGCGAACGTCTGGTGGTTCTGGCGGCGCCCAACGGGCTTGAACATCCCCGCCTGGGGTTGATCGTGCCCAAGAAGATCATCCCCACCGCGGTGGGGCGCAACCGGATCAAGCGCCTGTTGCGCGAAGGGTTCCGGCTGCATCAGGAACACATTGCCGGTCTGGACGTGATTGCGCGCTTGCAGTCCGCCGGCGACGAACCACAGCTTCGGCAGGATTTCCTGCGGGGGCTGGAAGCCTGCAAGGCGTGCGTGGACCGACGTCAGCGCCCAGAAAACACAACCGGCTAGTTTCCATGGACACCCAGCGCATCATCGCCTTCATCGTCTTCTCCTTCTCCCTGCTGCTGCTGTGGGAGAACTGGCAGGCGTACAACAACCCCCAACCCGTGGTTGCCGCCAAGCCGGGCCAACCGGCGGCCCAGGGCAATGACGTGCCTGCTGCGCCGGGCCAGGGACTGGTTTCCGAAACCAAGGCGGGCGTTCAACCGCTAGCCGGCCAGGCCGCCCGCGGCGCCCGCGCCGTGATCATCACCGATGTGCTGCGCGCCGAGATCGACGCCAACGGCGGCGACCTGCGCGACCTGACCCTGCCCGGCTACCTCCAGAACGAGGCGGGCAAGGATGGCGTGCGCCCCGTCTTCAAACTGTTCGAAGAGCGCGCCGGGCGCAACTACTTCGCCCAGACCGGCTTCATCGGCAACGTCCTGCCCACCCACAAGACCCTGTTCCAGCTCACCCCCGGCGAATACCGCCTGAAAGAGGGCCAGAAGGAACTGACGCTGAGCATGACGGCGATGGTCAACGGGGCCGAAGTCACCAAGACCTACGTCTTTCAGCGCGGCAGCTTCGTGGTGGACGTCTCCACCCGGGTCAAGAACACGAGTGCGACAGTGGTGGAAGGTTTCCCCTATTACCAGTTCCTGCGCCACGGCAAGGCGCCGGAAGGCGAATCCGCGATGATCCAGACCTTCACCGGCCCGGCCATCTACACCGACGCCGCCAAGTTCCAGAAGGCCACCTTTGACAACATCACCAAAGGCAAGCAGGAACACGTCAAGCAGGCCAAGGACGGCTGGATCGGCATGGTGCAGCACCACTTCTTCTCCGCCTGGATGACCAAAGATCCCGCCGACGCCAGCTCGCGCGAGTTCTACACCCGCAGCCTGGGCGAGGACGAATACACCGCCGGCATGATCCTGCCCGCCCTCAAGCTCAATCCGGGCGAGGAAAAGACCGTCACCGCCCGCCTCTACGCCGGCCCGCAAGAGCTGGAAAAGATCAAGGAACTGGCCCCCGGCCTCGACCTGGTGGTGGACTACGGCTGGCTCACCATCATTGCCTACCCCATCTTCATGGCCCTCAATTTCCTCCACAACCTGGTAGGTAACTGGGGTTGGGCCATCATCGCGCTGACCATCCTGATCAAGCTGGCGTTCTACCCGCTCTCCGCCGCCAGCTACAAATCCATGGCCAAGATGCGCAAGCTCACGCCGCGCCTGACCGCCCTCAAGGAGCGTTACGGCGACGACAAGCAGAAGCTCCAGGAAGCCATGATGAAGATGTACTCGGAGGAGAAGATCAATCCTCTCGGCGGCTGTCTCCCCATCCTGGTCCAGATCCCCGTATTCATTGCCCTGTACTGGGCGTTGCTGGGGGCGGTGGAGTTGCGCCAGGCCCCCTTCGCCCTATGGATCATGGATCTGTCCGAGCCGGACCCGTACTACATCCTGCCCATCATCATGGCCATCACCTCCTTCATCCAGGTGAAGATGTCGCCGCCCGCGCCGGACCCGGTGCAACAAAAGGTCATGATGATCATGCCCGTGGCCTTCTCCGTCATGTTCCTGTTCTTCCCTGCGGGCCTGGTGTTGTACTGGCTGGTCAATAACGTTCTGTCGATTACCCAGCAGTGGCGTATCAATACCGTCATGGCCGCCGGCGGCGCTGCCGCAAACGATAGTAAGCACTAACCCCTGACGGCCATGCCGTCGCCCGCCTCCGTCCCCATCGTCGCCATCGCCACCGCCCCAGGACGGGGTGGCATCGGCGTGGTGCGCCTCTCCTGCCCGGACCCGGCGCCCTTCATCCGGGGCCTGATCGGTCTGGAACTTCAGCCCCGCCGCGCCCGCCACGCCCGCTTTCTCGATGCCGACGGCGTCGCTCTGGATGACGGCATCGCACTCTGGTTTCCCGCCCCGCGCTCCTTCACCGGCGAACACGTCCTTGAATTGCAGGGCCACGGCGGCCCCCAGGTGCTGCAAGCGGTACTGGAACGCTGTCTGGAACTGGGCGCGCGTCTGGCCGAGCCGGGCGAATTCAGCCGCCGCGCCTACCTCAACGGCAAGCTCGACCTGGCCCAGGCCGAGGCCATTGCCGACCTCATCGACGCCGGCAGCCGCCAGGCCGCCCGCTCCGCCCTGCGCGCCCTCGAAGGCGAATTCTCGCGCCGGGTCAACCTCCTCAAGGACGCCCTGATCCAGTTGCGCATGCTGGTGGAGGCCACCCTGGACTTCCCGGAAGAAGACATCGACTTCCTGCACAAGGCCGATGCCTGGGGACGCCTCGCCGCCCTGCGGCAACAACTGGAGTCAGTGCTTGCTACCACGCGACAAGGCGTCCTGCTTAGAGACGGCCTCAACGTGGTGCTCATTGGCCAGCCCAATGTAGGCAAGTCCAGCCTGATGAACCGCCTCGCCGGGTTCGACGCCGCCATCGTCACCGAGATTGCCGGCACCACCCGCGACACCCTGCGCGAGGCGATCCAGATCGAAGGCGTGCCCCTGCACGTCATCGACACCGCCGGCCTGCGCGAGACCGAAGACCCGGTGGAACGCATGGGCATCGCCCGCACCTGGGCGGCGCTGGAAAAGGCCGACATCGCCGTGCTCCTGCTCGACGCCCAGCACGGCGTCACGGCGGCGGAGTCCGCCATCCTGGCGCGTCTGCCGGACATCCCCGTGCTCACCGTGCATAACAAGATCGACCAGACCCTGGAAGCGGCGCGCAGCCGGGACAACGAGGTCTGGCTCTCCGCACTGAGCGGCGAAGGCGTGGACCTGCTGCGCCGCCGTCTGCTGGAACTGGCCGGCTGGCAACAGAGCGGCGAAGGCGTCTACACCGCGCGCGCGCGCCACCTCGACGCCCTGCGCCGCGCCGCAGTCCATCTGGATGCAGCGCGGGAGAGCGGGCAACAACTGGAATTCTTCGCGGAAGAACTGCGCCTGGGACATGAGGCGCTGGGCGAGATCACCGGCGAATTCACCGCCGACGACCTGCTCGGGGTGATCTTCAGCCAGTTTTGCATCGGCAAATAAGCGGCGACAGGCCGCGAACTACCCGCCCTTGCCCCGCCGCAAGCGCCCGCCCAGCGTCTTCGCCGCCCGCCCCGCCCATTCCTGCGCCAGCCCCAGCAGCCCTGCCGGCGTACGCGGGTTGTAGGCGACGATGCCCCAACGTTCGCGCCGTTCGCTCATCCAGGTGCGTTTGTATTCGTCGTCGCCCATCAGGTAGTCCACCTCCGTCACCCGGTCCTGCTCCAGCGCGTGGCGCAGGAGATGGGCGGTGAGCACCAGGCCGGGGGAGTAGTCCTTGCAGCGCTCGTCGTAGGCCACCTTGTAGATCGCGGCGCGGCCCTGGCACGCCAGCCAGAGCTGGGCCGCCACCGGCGCGCCGTCCAGCCGCACCACCCCCATCCGCAGCCACCCTTTCGCCGCCGCCAGACGCACCAGACCGGGCATGAATTCGGGAAAGGGCTCGGGCTTTTTCCAACTGGAGGCGTACACCGTCTCGTAGGCGCGGATGGCCTCTTCGGCCTGCTCCGGCGTCGTCAGCACCTCCAGCACGCCGCCCGCCTCTTCCAGCTTGCGGCTCATGCGCTTGATGTTGCTGCGCATCTTGCTGGTGCGGGTCTTGAGGTACGCCTCCCAGTCCATGCCCGCGCAGGGCAGATGCCAGTTGCCGAAGCAGAAATAGCGGAACGGGATCAGCCCCGCACCGCGCAGGGCGGCGAACAGGGCGACCTGCGCGGGCGCCGCCGGATCGGCGGGGTAGAACCACCAGCGCCCCACGCCGGGCCAGCGTTGCCGCAGGGCGGTGAGCATGCCGGGCAGCAGGGCGGCCGCCTCGGGGCGGGACAGGACGGGGGTGTAATAGGTGGAGTAGTAGTTCACCAGCGCGCCGTTTGCGTCGTCCCGGAGCGCCAGGGGCAGGCAGGCGCGGTCTTCCGCGCCGGTTTCCGCCAGGCACCAGTACGCGCGCGCCCCTGCTGGCAGCGCGTGGGCGGCGAGATGCTGGAACCAGTCGGCATCCAGGGTGTAACTGAGGCGCGCGGCGGCGTCGCAGTCCGCCCTGTGGGAAGCGGGGAGAGGCTGGTCAAAGGGGAGGAATTGCACGGTTTGCGTCACGTCATGGGCTCCAGACGGGCCTCCGTCAGCACGGCCCGCGCGGTGTTCACCATCCAGTCCGCCTGGGCGTCCGTCAAGCCCTGATGGCAAGGCAGTTGCAACAGGGCGGTGCGGTAACGGGCGGCCACGGGACAGTCCGTCGCCGCCATGTCCTCCCAGCGCCACATGGGGATGCCGGCCATGCGCAGGCAGCGGAAGGCGAGACCGGCGGCGTCCGCCAGCAGGGGGAAGGCGTAGGGGACCACGTCTTGCGGCAGTTCCGGGTGCAGGGGGCGCACACCGGGCATGCCCGTCAGGGCGGCGAGCCAGCGCCGGTAGTGGGCGCGGCGGCGCTCCGCCACCAGGGCGTGGTCGCTGACGGCGGCCAGGACGCGGGACCAGCGCAATGCGCCCAGGTCGGCGTGAGCGGGCTGGAACTCATGCAGCCCCTGGGGTGCGGGGATGGGGGCGTGGCTGGCGGCGCGGGCGCGGGCCGCACTCTCCCCGGCATGGGCGGGCGGCGTCTCCGGCGCGGGAAACGCACGGGTGCGCAGGGCGTTGGCCACGGCGCGCAGTTCCGCCTTCAGGCTGGGGTGGCGCGCCCGCCGCACCGGCTCCGCGCCGTTGTCGCGCAGCACGCCGCCGTCCGGGACGGGCAGGAATTTCCACAGGCTGGCGGTGGCGTAGCGTCCGGTCGTCCCCAGCGTGCGGCCCTCGTGGCGACCGTACAGGGCGTGGGCGCAATCCTCGATCAGGGTCAGGCCGCGTTCCTGGCAGAACCGGGCCGTCTCTCCGAGGGCGTTGGGAAAACCGAAGTAGTGCACCAGCACCAGGGCCTTGACCCGGCCATCGGCGCACAGGCGGGCCAGGGCGTCGAAGTCCGGGCGCAGGGCGGCGTCCATCGGATAGAAGCGGGGTTCGGCGTGCAGGAACAGGGCGGGTTCCACCATCAGGCGGCAGTGGAAGGCGGGCAGCAGCACCGCGCCCCGGGGGCCGACGCCGCAGCGGCGCAGGGCCTCGGCCAGGGCGTAGGCGCCGCGCTCAAACATGGCGGGGAGGGTGAGAAAGGCGGACAGATCACGCCCGTTGCGGCCCGGCGCCAGCCGCTGCGGCAGCATCGGCACACGCGGGGCCGGGTAGTCGCGCGCGTCGGCGAGGATGGGCTGGAACTCGACCATTGCGCGCGCTCCGACGCTTCAGGCGTGCGTGCCGCCCACCGTGAGTTCCTCGATGCGCAGGGTGGGTTGGCCCACGCCCACGGGCACGCTCTGGCCTTCCTTGCCGCAGGTGCCGACGCCGGGGTCCAGGCGCAGGTCGTTGCCGATCATGGACACGCGCGTGAGCACGTCCGGGCCGTTGCCGATGAGGGTGGCGCCCTTGACCGGGTAGGTGATCCTGCCGTCCTCGATCATCCAGGCCTCGGCGGCGGAGAACACGAACTTGCCGCTGGTGATATCCACCTGGCCGCCGCCGAAGTTGGTGGCGTACAGGCCCCGTTTCACCGAGGCGATGATCTCGGCAGGGTCTTTGTCTCCCGCCAGCATGCAGGTATTGGTCATGCGCGGCATGGGCAGGTGGGCGAAGGACTCGCGCCGGGCGTTGCCAGTGGGGGCCATGCCCATCAGGCGCGCGTTCATGCCGTCCTGCATGTAGCCCCGGAGGATGCCGTCTTCGATCAGCACCGTGCGTTGCGTCGGCGTGCCCTCGTCGTCCACATTGAGCGAGCCGCGCCGGTCGGGAATCGTACCGTCGTCCACCACGGTGACGCCGGGGGCGGCGACGCGCTGGCCGATGCGCCCGGAAAAGGCGGAGGAACCCTTGCGGTTGAAGTCGCCCTCCAGGCCGTGGCCGATGGCCTCGTGCAGGAGGATGCCGGGCCAGCCGGACCCCAGCACCACGGTCATGGTCCCGGCGGGGGCGGGTTTGGCAGCCAGGTTGGTGAGCGCCTGCTCCACCGCCAGACGCGCGTAGTCCTTGAGCCGCTCGTCACTGAACCAGGCGTAGTCGAAACGTCCGCCGCCCCCGGAGCTGCCCTGCTCGCGCCGTCCGTCCTGTTCGACGATGACCTGTAGCGAGCAGCGCACCAGGGGGCGCACGTCGGCGGCGCTGCGGCCATCCAGGCGGGTGACGAAGATGACCTCGTACTCGCCCGCCAGACTGGCCATGACCTGGCTGACGCGCGGGTCCATGCCGCGCGCATAGGCTTCCAGGCGCAGCAGCAGGGCGACCTTGTCGGCCTCGCCCAGCGAGGCGAGCGGGTCGATGGGGGCATACAGGCTGCGGCCCGCCTCGCGCCGGGGCAGGCGCACGGTGGCGCTCTGACCGGCGGCGGCAATGGCGCGCACGGTGGCGGCGGCCTCCTTCATGGCGGGCAGGCGGATGTCGTCGGAATAGGCGAAGGCGGTCTTGTCGCCCACCACGGCGCGCACGCCCACGCCCTGGTCGATGTTGAAACTGCCGGATTTGACCTGGCCCTCTTCCAGGCTCCAGGCCTCGGAACGGGAATATTGAAAGTAGAGATCGGCGTCATCGACGCGGTGCGCGGCAAGCTGGCCGAACACGCCGTCGAGCTGGGCGGGGTCGATGGCGTTGGGGGCGAGGAGGATGGATTCGGCAGTGGCGAAGGCGGACATGGAGTTCCTGTAGCGCCGGCATTCTTGCCGGCAGGTTGGAAGAGCCGGCAAGGATGCCGACGCTACGTTTTAACGACCTCGATCTTGATCGCCTTGCGGCACTCCAGGGTGCGATGCTTGAGCGCGGGCAGGCTCTTGCGCAGGGACGCCTGATACTCGCGGTTGATGCCGGCCATGACCACGCCGGAGCCGCGCGGCAGGCGGTCGAGGATGTTGCCCCAGGGGTCCACGATCATGGTGTCGCCGTGGGTCTCGCGTCCGGAGACGTGATAACCGCCTTGCGACGGGGCGAGGACGTAGGCCAGGTTTTCGATGGCGCGGGCGCGGATCAGGGTCTCGAAATGCGCCTTGCCGGTGGTGGCGGTGAACGCGGCGGGCACCAGGATGATGTCCACGTCGCCCATGGCGCGGTACAGCTCGGGAAAGCGCAGGTCGTAGCACACCGACAGGCCGACGCGCCCGAACGGGGTGTCCACCACCACCACGGTATCGCCCGGCTCGATGGTGGTCTGTTCCTTGTAGTGCTCGTTGCCGAGGTCCAGCCCGAACAGGTGGATCTTGTCGTAGCGCGCCACACACTTGCCCTTGTCGTCGAACACCAGACAGGCGTTGCGCACCTTCTTCGGGTTGTCGCAGGCCAGCGGCACGGAGCCGCCCACCAGCCAGATGCCGTGTTTTTTCGCCTGGGCGGCGAGGAATTTCTGGATCGGCCCTTTGCCGAAGACCTCGGCAGCGGCGACCTTGTCGGTGTCCTTGAGGCCCATGATGGCGAAGTACTCGGGCAGCGCCACCAGCTTCGCGCCCGCCCCGGCGGCCATGCCGATGAGCCGTTCCGCTTCGGCCAGGTTGGCCGGCACGTTGGGGCCGGAGGCCATCTGCACCGCGGCCATACGCACGATGCCGGAGGCCTCCTGCACCGGAGCGGCGACGGCGCGGGTCTTGGCGCGGGCAAAGCTGGAAGGTTTGGCGCGAGCGGGTTTGGCGCTGGTCACGGCGTGCTCCGGGTGGACGTCTGGGGAATGGGTTGAGGGTACAAAAGGACTTCCGTACAGGGCAATGGGCAAGGGTCCGAAAGCGCGAAAAAACACGCAGCGCCGCGGTCGGGCCGGCAGGGGGGCGTCAGAGGAATGGCGCGCCGGGGGCCTCCTCCTTGTCCTCCTTCAGGACGCGGGGAATCTTCTTCACCACCGGCTCCGCCCAGGCGCCGGTGACGTCGTAATCGAAGGTCACGGCCTCGCCGATGGGATTTTTCAGCAACTTGTTGGCGATGAAAGCGCCCAGGCCCACCACCGGCCCCCCCAGGAGGGCGCCCGCCACCGCCACGGTATCTTCCAGGCGCGGCTGGATGTGCAGGCGCAGATCCTGGGTCTCTTTCACCAGGTCCACCGAACCCCTCATGCCGATGCGCGCCGCCGGCCCTTTCAGGTTCATGTCCGTGGTGCGCGCCACCCCCTGGGACAAGCGCAGGTCGCCCTTGATCTCGTCGAAGGCGAAGCCGTCCGTGAAGATGTCGCGGAAATCCAGGGTGATGCGCCGGGGCAGGGATTGCAGGCTGAGGATGCCCAACAGCCGCGCCGCGCCGGGGTCCGCCTTGAGAAACTGGCCCTTGCCGATCTTGAGGCTGACGTTGCCGATCAGGTCTTCCAGGCGGAAATCCTCCACCCCGCCCTGCCAGGACAGCACGCCTTCCGCATGGGTCTCGCCGCCGCGGATGGCGCCGGGATGGCCCAGGCGCGTGAGCAGCTTGCCCAGGTCCGGCGAATCCAGCGAGAGGGTCATGCGGGTGGGTTGTTCGATGCGGCTCGCCATCAGCCCGCTGCCCTGCACTGCGCCGTCCGCCGAGGCCAGCTTGAGGTTCTGCACCTCGAACCCCTTGCCGGCGGCGGCGCGGCGCAGGCGCAGGTTGAGCCGGCCCAGCTCCTTGTCCTTCCAGACCAAGCGTTCCGCCTCCAGGTCGAGACTGGCGATGCCGTCGAGGGGCGCATCCGCCTGGGGCCGGGCCGGGCCCTCCTCCCCCCCGCCCAGGGCCAGACGCCGGAAATTCGCCTGGATGCGCTGTCCCCCGGCATCCGGCTGGGTCAGCACCTCGCCGCTGATCTCGCGGCTGGCCAGTTGGACGCGCCAACCGGAACCCGCCGGGGCCAGTTGCAGGTGGGCGTCGTGCAGACGCCGCTCCATCAGGCGCAGCTCCTGCGCCTTGATATCCGCCTTGAAGGCCGGGCCGGCGCCGCCCTGGCCTGAGGGCGCGAGGGCGCGCCAGGCGTCCAGATCGAGTTGACGGAGCGCGCCGGCAACGCTGATTCCGGCCTCGGCGGGCAACACCGCGTCCCCCGCCCCCAGCCGCACGCCGATACGCTGGGCGGGGTCGCCCGGATGGTGCGCGCGCAGGTGCAGGACATCGCCATAGCGCGCCTGCACCCCCTCCGCCTCGCCCGAGGTCTTGACCAGCGTGAAGGCGGCGGCTCGATCCGCCGGCTTGCCCAGGGGTGCGGGCAGGTCCAGGGCCAGACCGGCGAGATCGGAGGTGACGGTGATGTTTCTTTGTGCGCCCACCCCCACCTCGGCGCGCCAGGCCGTGGCGCCCTGGACGCGGCTGGCCAGGGTCGGGGGCAGATGCGGACGCAACTGCTCGGCCCCGACCCGGCCCGACAGGCGCGCCAGCACCTGGCCGCCCGGCTGGCTGACCAGTTCCAGCGCAGCAGGCAGGCCCAGCACCTTGGTACGCAGGCCCTGGGATTGGATGCCGCGCTCGGTGAACCCCAGCAGCCCGCTCATCTCCGCGAGTTCCGGCAGATCGTCCCCCGCCGTGATGCGGTTGCCGTGCAGGGCGAAGTTGCCGCTCACCGTGCTGTCCGCCACATGGCGCAGGGGCACGCGCAGATTGAGGGCCAGATCGCCCGCGCCTTCCGCGCGCAGGGCCTCCGTGGCGCGGCCCGTGTACTCGTTTACCGGCGAGGCGCGGACAAACTCCAGGAAATCCTGGGTGGCGCCGCGCGCGCGGCCCTCCACCAGCAGGGTTTCGTCCCAGGAGTAATGCAGATCGGGGATCACCGCCTTCACCGGCCCCAGTTCCGCCTTGAGGATGCGGGCGCGCTCCGCCGCGATGTACATGCCCATGCCGCGGAATTCCAGCAGGCCCTGCACCCCTTCGAGACGGGGCCAGCGCGGGGCGTAATCGAGGACGCCGTCCTGCATCTTCACGCTGACCAGGAACTCGCCGCCGCCCTTGTCGAAGGGAAAACGCCCGAGGTCGCCCTTCAGGGTCAGGCGCACATCGTCGGAGCGTCCCGCCACCAGCCCGCGCCGCAGCCACAGGTAGGCGTCGTCCGCCACCGAACGGGGCAGATAGCGGTATACGGCGGCGGCCTGCCCGCGCGTGAAACGTCCCTGGATATCCACCTTGGGCGCGCCTTTGAGCGGCAGATCGACGCGTCCTTTCACCCCTCCCGAGATGTCGGCGTTGGTCAGGCGGCCCACGTCAAATTCCACGTTCAGACCGTTGTCCTCGCGCCGCCATTTGGCCTCGGCCTTGACCGTATCGAAGGCCAGCGTATGGCGGAACACCCGGTCCCAGTCGAGGTGGAGTTTGCGGCTGTCCAGTTCCGCCAGGCCGCCGTTCTGGCTCGCCACCAGGCGACCGCTCAGGCCGGTGACGCCGGGCAACGCCCCCCAGGGCTTCATGCCGGCGTCGGCCAGGGTCATCTTGACCGCGTAGTCCTGCGCGCCCGCCCAGTGTCCTTCGGCCTCGGCCACCAGACCGCGCGGTCCCAGCGCCTCGATCAGGTCATGCGCCTTGCGCGGCAGGGGCAGCGCCCCGGTCAGGGCGGTGAAGGCCTCCAGGCGCAGGTTGTGGGCGCCGGCATCCACCCGACGCACGCCCGCGCCTGCGGCGTCCGGGGTCACGCTCACGCGCACGTCCGCCGGTTCCGATTCGCGGCCTTCGGGGGTGCGGAAACGCAGACCGGCGACCGAAAAGGCGTGGGTCTGCGCCTTGCGTTCCCAGCCCATACGCCCGGACAGGCTGGCCAGTGCGATGTCGGGCAGGCCCGCCTCCAGGTTCACGGTGAGGTCCGTCAGGCGCGCATCGCCCTCCAGCCCGGCCACCTGCCCGCGCTCGACGTTGAGCCAGAAGCGCATGTCGCCGGAACCCGTCTTCACCGCCTGCTGCGCCCACGGCGCCCATTGCCGCCAGGAGGCGAACTGCGCGCCGTCGATGCGCGCGTACACCGCGCCCGACCAGGAGGGCGGGTCGCGCACGGTTCGCCCTTTCAGGTCGCCGCGCAGTTCAAGCCGGGCGAGGGCGTCGTCCGGCAGCGCCACGCCGCCGAAGCGGTGGCGCCCGAACCGGTTCTTCAGCAGCAGGCGCACCGAGCGGAACTGCAAGGGCGGCGCGTCCAGAAGCTCGTCGCGCCACTCGATCCGGGCGTCTTTCACCACCACGCGCGGCTGGCGCAGCAGCCAGTCCGGGAACGGGCTGGGTTCTGCGGACTGGTTCACCGGGATGCCGCCGACGTAGAGGATGCCGTCGCGGTCGCGCCGGATGACGAGTTGCGGCGCCACCACGTCCAGGCGCGCCAGACGCAGGTCGAACAGGGGCAGGGAGAGCCAGGAGGCGATGGCGTCCACGCGCGGCAGGATCAGCGGCGCGCCTTCCTTCGGCTGCACGCGCACCCCGAGCAGGGAGACGCGCGGGTTGAGGCCAAGCCAGTCCGCCTGCAACTGGCCGATGCGCACCGGCGCGCCCACGGCGCGGCTCGCCTCCCGTTCCAGTTCGGCCTTGTACTGGCCGATGTCGGGCAGGAACCAGAACCGCAGCGCCAGGGCGACCGCGCACACCACGATCACCGCGCCGCCCAGGGCGTAGACGGCGTAGTGGTAGGAACGGCGCAGGAAGAGGACGAGCGTGGGCGACATGCGCGGCAATGCTACGCCGTGAGGCGGGGCGGGTGCATGGTCACGGAATCAGGCCGGCCAACGCCTGGCGCACGTCGGCCTCGGTCAGCGCCGTGAAATCCTCGCGGCTGAACACGGTGACGCAACCGGCCAGTTCGCTCCAGGCCATGCCCGCGCCCCAGCTTGCGTCCGCGCGGCTGCCCTGCGGCGCGCGCGGCAGGATGTGCAGCCGGCCCAGGCTGTAGAGCAGGTTGTAGGGCGTGCCGCGCTGATGCAGGGCGTCCAGCAGGAACCAGGCCTCCCCGGCGTCGCCCGCCACCTGGCAGGGCAGCGGGTACGGTTCAGCGCCGCCGTTGTGGACGAAGCGCGGCGACTGCACCGGCGTTGCGCCCGTGAAGGTCTGAAAGTGCAGGTGGTTGACCGAGGCCTGCGCGCCGAAGCTGTTGTAGGCCACGCCCAGGCCGGGGATGCGGGCGGCGAGTTCCTGCGTCGCCTCCCAGGCCCAACCGTGCAGTTCCGGTGTGAGCCACTGCGGCAGGCCGCGCTCGGGCTGCGGGACCAGCAGGCCGTGCAGGGTGGCGAAGGGAAACTTGTTGTAGAGCAGACGCGCAGGCTTGCCCGCCAGCGCGCCCTGCCAAAACACCTCCTTGGCCAGGAAGGGCTTGTTGAAGTGGAACCCGGCGGGGTCGAACGGGCGCAGCAGCCCTTCCACCCTGCCGCCGCTGGCGCGCGGCGGACGCAGGGCGCGCACCGGGTTGAACTGCACCTGCCAGGGGTCGGCCTGGCGGGTCTCCGTGATGCGGACGGCGTCGAAGCCCATGGCCAGGAGCTTGAGGAACACCATCAGGTCGTCCTCCGGCTCGGCGCTGCGCCGCCCTGCCCGCAGCGCCGCGGTGATCTCTGCGGCGTGGCGCTCGTGGCGCGCGCGCAGGGCCGGGGCGAGCGGGCCCCACAGGGCCGGTTCATACGCCGCGTTGGCCAGGACCAGGATGTACACGCCCAGGCCGTCGTGGCGCGCGAGCAGGTCGGCGAGGCCCTGGCCGAAGGCGAGACGGAAGGTGTCGGTGGAGCGGAACGGGTCGGTCATGGGGGGGCGTGCAGACGGGCGAGCGCGGCATTATCGCCGGGCGAAGAAGCGCCTTCCCGGCATAATCCGCCCTCTTTTTTCGTCAGACGACCCGCCATGTGGTTCAGAAACCTTCAGATCTACCGCCTCCCCGCCGCCTGGGACATGGACGCCCCGCGCCTGGAAGAACGTCTTGCCCGCTCCCCGCTCCAGCCCTGCGGCGGGTTGGATCTGCAAACCTCGGGCTGGGCCTCGCCGCGCGACGATGACGCCCTGGCGTTCGGTCTCAACGGTCAGATCCTCATCGCCCTGGGGGTGGAGCAGAAGCTGCTGCCTGCCAGCATCGTCAACCAGTTCGCCAAGGACCGCGCCGATGCCATCACCCAGCAGGAAGACCGGCGCGTGGGCCGCAAGGAACTGCGCGAGATCAAGGAGCGCGTCATCGACGAACTCCTGCCGCGCGCGTTTGCGCGCCGCCGCACCACGCGCGCCTGGATCGACCCCGTACACGGCTGGCTGGTGATCGACGCCGCTGCGCGCGGCAAGGCCGAGGAGGTGATCAGCCAACTGGTGAAGAATCTGGACGAACTGCCGGCCAAGCTGCTCAACACGCAGCAATCGCCGGGTGCGGCCATGACCGGCTGGCTCGCGGCGGGCGAGGCTCCCGCCGGTTTCACCCTGGACCGCGACCTGGAACTGCGCGCCCCCGGCGACGAGCGCGCCACGGTGCGCTATGTGCGCCACGCCCTCGACGGCGAGGAGATTCGCGAACACATCGCCGCCGGCAAGCAGGTCACGCGCGTCGGCATGACCTGGAACGACCGCATCTCCTTCACCCTGACCGAGGACTGGCAGGTGAAGCGCGTGGGGTTTCTGGACATCCTCAAGGAAAACGCCGAGGCCCAGGCCGAATCCGCCGAGGAGCAGTTCGAACTGGATTTCACGCTCATGGCGGGGGAACTGGCGAAGATGCTGGCGGACCTGGTGGAGGCGCTGGGGGGCGAGGTTTAACCCCCGTCTGCCGCCTCCAGCAGATTTGTAGCCCGGATGGAGCGCAGCGGAATCCGGGACCGCACCGCAAAATTCCCCGGATTCCGCTGCGCTCCATCCGAGCTACCTCTTTGGCTCCGGCTCGTCCGGCTTAGGTTTACCCCCCGTCTGCCGCCTCCAGCAACCTCGCCGCCGAGCGTTCCGACACCACCAGCACCAGCTTCATCATGGCGCGGGTGCAGCCCACGAACAGCTTGCGCGCCGCCTTGTCGTCCAGGGTTTCGAAGTCGATCTCGGTAAAGATCACCGCCGGGGCGGACTGGCCCTTGAAGCGGTACACCGTCTCCAGCAGCACGTCGCCTTCGCTGTAAATCGGTTGGCCCAGCAAGTCGTACTGGCCGGTGAAGGTGCGCAGGGTGTGGGGGCCCAATTGGGTGTAGGGGAACAGGAGGGACTGCTCCCGCCCCCGGAAACTCACCAGGGCCAGGTCGTCGCGCTTGAAGCCGGCGGCGTAGCACAGGCGGATGGCCTCCTTCACCCGCTCCTTCAGTTCCGCCGCATCGCGGTAGGTGAGCACTTCCAGGCCGGCATCCCCCAGCGGACCCACCGCTTCCATCGCTGCCGCCTCCCCCAGCAGGCTTTGCAGCAGGCGCACCACCGAGCGCGGGCTGCGGCAGTTGCCCTGCGCCTTCAGCGTGACCCAGCCGGGCAGCGCCACGGGCGGGCGTCCGTACAGGTTTTGCAGGGGGTCTTCCAGCCAGAGCAGGCGCGCATCCGGCGCGGCGTGGGCCAGCACGGCATCGCGCCAGGCCTCGGTGAAGTCCTGGCCTTCGTCCACGATCACCGTGTCGAAGCGCCAGGCTTCCGTCACCGGCAGGACGGCGGCCTGCTCCGTCAGGGCCTCGAAGGCGCCGGGGGCGCGGAAGTCCGGGGTGACGCCGGTCTCGCGCAGGCGCTGGTCGCACAGCATGTGGAAGGCGCCGGCCCAGCCGCCGGGGGGCGCGATCCGGCGGAAGTGGTCGGCCAGGGGCCGGTTGTAGCAGACGTAGAGGGGGCGACCGCCCCGCTCCAGGGTGGCGCGGTATTCCGCCAGGGCCAGTTGGGTCTTGCCGGAACCGGCGGTGCCCGCCACCCGCAGGCGGTAGGGGTGGAACTCCAGTTGCCGCGCCCAGTGCGCGAGACCGCCGGAGACGCGCGTGACCAGGGCGCGGGCGCGTCCGATGAGGGCGCTGACGTCGGTTTCGAGCTGGATCACGTCGCGCAGGAAACGGTGCGCCTCCTGCGCCCGGGGCTGCGCCTCGCCCGGCGGCAGGGCGGCCTGGATCAGCGCCGCGAGCTGCTCGCGGCGGCGTGCATCGACGATGCGCTGGGGCGAGAGGCCGGCGCTTTCCACCTGGCGCACCTGGTAGTCCGGGCAGTAGAGCAGGTACTCCACATGGGCCTCGGGGCAGCGCGCGTGGAGCTTGGCGCGCAGGGCGGTGACGGTGCGCGCCAGTTGCAGGGATACGCTCTTGGTCTTGCCGGCGTAGCGCTTGACCAGACCTTCCGGCGTTTCTTCCAGGAAACCGCTCTTCTGCTCGATCAGGAGCAGGTCGCCGGCGCGGTTGACCACCACGAAGTCGATCTCGCCATAGACCGCGAAACCGCGCTCCAGGTTGGTCCAGTGCACCGCGTGGTAGACGGTGTAGGCGTCCGGCAGCGCCGCGCCCAGGCGCGCCAGGGTCTCGATCTCGCGGCCCGCCGCGCCGCGGGTCTCCAGCGCGCGCCAACCGTCGGGGTGGATGTGGGCCATGGTGGAGCTACGCCGCCGGGTGGACCCAGTTTTCCACCCGCAGGCCGGGGTAGCCCTGGAAGTCCGCCTCGTTGTTGGTGATGAGCGCAGCGTTCAGGCTGACGGCGTGGGCGGCGATGAGGCGATCCAGGGCGTCGCGGCGGCGGTCGCGCACGGCGGCGGCAAGTACGCCATAACATTTCGCCGCATCCATATCGAAGGGCAGCGCGGGCACCAGCCGTAGCAATTGGCGTAGGGCCTGTTCCGCCGCGAGGCGGTCTTGGGCGGGGGAACGTTCGATGCCGTGGCGCAGTTCCGCATAGGTGACCACGGACATCGCCAGGTCGCCGAGGGGGGTGACGCGAAAGCGCTCGATCAGGTGTGGGGGATGCACATCCATCAAGTGGATGCAGATATTGGTGTCCAGCAGGTAGCGCATGGCCTACTCCTTGCCGAACCCGTTCCAGTCGCGCTCCTTCTGCTCGTGGAATTCGCGCCCCTCGGCCATGAAGCTCTTGGGGAAGGAGGCAAAGATGTCCATCAGATCCCCCAGCGTCTCTTTTTGAACCGCTCGCACCACCAGGGTGTTGCCCACCTGTTCGATCTCGACCTCCTGGGCGGCCTCGACGATGGCGAGTTCTTTCGGGATGCGCACGGCGAGGGAATTGCCGCTCTTGAATACACGGGTCAGCATGGGGAGGCTCCTGGGGCTTGGTATATACAGGATATACGGCGTTGGGGCGGGCTTCAACGGCGGCAGGAGGCGGCACGGGTTTCCCCGTCCTGTTCAGCAAGAGCCGGCAGGGATGCCGGCGCTACAAGACTCCCGCCAACCCGCTTGCCACCACTGCCTTGTCCAGCAACTGCCCCTTCTTGGCGCGGCGGGCGCGCAGGGCTTCCAGGGCGGCGCCGCTTAGGGTGAGCGCGGCGGGTTTGCGGCCTTTGCCGAGGCCGGTGACGGCGAGGCGCTGGCCGCCAAATACCGTCAGGGCCGTGAGGGTCTCGCCCGCTTCCAGCTTCATGATCTGCACGCCCTTGCCGCCGCCGCCTTCCTTCATCTCCGCCAGCGGGAACACCAGGTAGCGGCCATTGCTGGCGGCGGCGGCGATCTGGTCGCCTTGTACGGTGACGGGCGGCAGGGGGGCGTAGCCGGCCTCCACGGTGAGGAAGGCCTTGCCGGCGCGCTGGCGCGAGACCAGGTCAGTCAGGCGGCAGAGGAAGCCGTAGCCCACGTCGGTGGCGACCAGGAGGCGGGTGTCGGGGGCGGCGGAGAGGGCGTAGAGCACGCGCGCGCCCTTGGCGAGATCGACCAGACTGGTGAGGGGGGCGCCGTCGCCGCGCCCGCTGGGCAGGTCGGGGATGCGCAGGGTGTAGGTGCGTCCGCCCGAGTCCAGCAGCACCAGGGGCCAGACGCTGCGCGTTTCGATCACCGCCATCTCGCCGTCGCCGGCCTTGTACTGGATGCCCGCCGGGTCGATGCCGTGGCCGTTGCGGGCGCGCACCCAGCCGTTCTTGGAGACGATGATCGTGACGGGTTCGTCCACCACGGTCTCTTCCGAGGTGGAGGAGACGGTGATGGCCTGGGCGGTCTCGATCAGGGTGCGGCGGGGGTCGCCGTATTTCTTCATGTCGGCGCGGATCTCGTCGATCACCAGGCTGGTGAGGGCCTCGCCGTCGGCCAGGATGCGGCTGAGGCCGTCCCGTTCTTGCAGCAGGCCGGCGAGTTCCTGTTCGATCTTGATCGCCTCCAGCCTTGCCAGTTGGCGCAGGCGGATCTCCAGGATGTCTTCGGCCTGGATCTCGCTGAGGCCGAAGGCTTGCATCAGGTCGGCCTTGGGTTCGTCCGCTTCGCGGATGACGCGGATGACGGCGTCGAGGTTGAGCAGGACGGCGCGGCGGCCTTCGAGGATGTGGATGCGGCGGTTGACCACGTCCAGGCGGTGGGCGCTGCGGCGGCGCACGGTATCCACGCGGAAGGCGGTCCACTCCGAGAGGAGGGCGACCAGGCCTTTTTGCCCCGGACGTCCGTCATGGCCGATGACCGTGAGGTTGGCGGCGACGTTGGTCTCCAGGCTGGTCTGGGCCAGGAACAGGCGCATGAAGGCGTCCGCCTCCAGGTTGCGCGAGCAGGGTTCCAGTACCAGCCGCACCGGCGCTTTTTCGTCGGACTCGTCCCGCGCCGCCTCCAGTTGCGCCAGCACGGCCTGCTTCATGGCCTTTTGTTCCGGCGTCAGATCCTTGCGTCCGGCCTTGGGCTGGGGGTTGGCGAGGGCGTCGATCTGGGTCAGCACCTGGGCGGTGGAGACGCCGGGCGGCAGTTCGTGGATGACCACGCGCCATTGGCCGCGCGCCAGGGGTTCCACGCTCCAGCGCGCACGCACGCGCAGGCTGCCGCGTCCGCCTTCGTACAGGGCGCGCAAGTCGGCGGCGGGGGAGATGACCTGGCCGCCGCCGGGGAAGTCGGGGCCGGGGACGTGGAGCATGAGGGCGTCCAGGCCGGTATCGGGTTTCTTGAGCAGGGCGATGGCCGCTGCGCCCAGTTCGCGCAGGTTGTGCGGGGGGATCTCGGTGGCCATGCCGACGGCGATGCCGGAGGCGCCGTTGGCCAGCAGCATGGGCAGGCGCGCGGGCAGCAGCACGGGTTCGCGGAAGGCGCCGTCGTAGTTGTCGCGGAACGCCACCGTGCCCTGGTCCAGCTCGGCCAGCAGCAGTTCCGCCACCGGGGTGAGGCGGCTTTCGGTGTAGCGCATGGCCGCCGCGCCGTCGCCGTCGCGCGAGCCGAAGTTGCCCTGGCCGTCGATCAGCGGGTAGCGCAGGGTGAAGGTCTGCGCCATGCGCACCATGGCGTCGTACACCGACTGGTCGCCGTGGGGGTGCAGCTTGCCGATGACGTCGCCCACCACGCGCGCGGATTTGACGTGCCGGGTGGCGGAGCCCAGCCCCATCTCGCGCATGGAGTAGAGGATGCGCCGCTGCACCGGCTTCATGCCGTCTTCCACATTGGGCAGGGCGCGGCCCTTCACCACGCTCATGGCGTAGGCGAGGTAGCAGCGTTCGGCGTAGTCGCCCAGGGGCAGGGAGTCGTCGTCGTCCGCCGGGGCCGGTGCAGCCGGCGGCGGGGGCGGCGGCGTTTCCGGGGCGGGGATGGCGAATATGTCCAGGGTGTAGGGGTCTTCGGGGTGGGTCATGGGGGGAGGGTCAGGGGAGGCTTGTAGGAGCCCGGCTGCGCCGGGCGATCCGGAGGTTTCTACGCAAGCGTTGATCGCCCGGCGCAGCCGGGCTCCTACAGGCGCATTCGCGGCGCCTCACTCCTTTGGTACGGTCTTTTTGCCACGGGTCGATTTCGCCAGGCAGTCGGCGCACTTCCAGCGCTTGGCGCCGTTGGCGCAGGCGACCAGGCCGCCGCCCTCCACCGGCTTCTGGCGGGAGCAGCTGGAGCAGTATTTGCGCTCCGGGATTGCGATCGGCGGGTTCTCGTTCGTCATACATCGGCCTCCACTTCGTTGCCTCTACGTTCCATCCATTCACGGCGACCCGCCGCCTCGCCCTTGCCCATGAGCAGGTCGAAGGTGGCGATCACCCGTTCCATCTCCGGGCGCGATACGCGCACCGGCAACACACGCCGGGTCTGCGGGGCCATGGCGGTCTCGCGCAGTTGTTCCGGGTTCATCTCGCCCAGGCCCTTGAAACGCCCCACCTCGATGGCCTCGGGGCGGATGCCTTCACGGGTCAGGCGGTCACGGGCGGCGGCGAGTTCGCCGTCGTCCAGGCAATACAGCCGCCGCGCCGGTTTCTTGCCGCGCGCCGGGACGTCCACGCGGTATAGCGGAGGCTGCGCCACAAAGATGTGACCCTGCTCAACCAAGCGCGGAAAGTGGCGAAAGAACAGGGTCAGCAGCAGGGTGCTGATGTGGGCGCCGTCCACATCAGCGTCGGTCATGATGACGACCTTGTGGTAACGCAGGCCGGTGAGATCCGGTTGATCGTTCAGACCGTGCCGCTCCACCCCGAGGGCGACGGCGATGTCGTGGATCTCGGCGTTGGCGTAGAGCCGCGCCGGTTCGATCTCCCAGGCGTTCATGACCTTGCCGCGCAGGGGCAGGATGGCCTGGGTCTCGCGGTCGCGCGCCTGTTTGGCGGAACCGCCGGCGGAGTCGCCTTCGACCAGGAACAGTTCCTTCACCGCCGGGTCGTTGCTGGCGGCGTCGGAGAGCTTGCCCGGCAGCACGGCGACGCCGGAGGATTTGCGCTTTTCCACCTTCTGCGCCGACTTGAGGCGCGAGGCGGCGGCCTTGGAGGCCAGTTCGGCGATGGCCTTGCCGTGGTCCACATGGGCGTTGAGCCACATCTCCAGCGGGTCGCGCAGCATGGCGCTGACCAGCTTCACCGCTTCGCGCGAGTTGAGTTTTTCCTTCACCTGGCCCTGGAATTGCGGGTCCAGCAGGCGCGCGGAGAGGACGAAGGAGAGGCGGCCCGCCACGTCTTCCTGGCGCAGTTGCACGCCGCGCGGGAGCAGGCCGTGGTGTTCGGCGAAGGTCTTCACCGCCTCGAACGCGGCGGCGCGCAGGCCGGCTTCGTGGGCGCCGCCTTGCAGGGTGGGGATGAGGTTGACGTAGCTTTCGGAGAACACCGCCTGTTCCGACCACACCAGCGCCCAGGCCGCGCCTTCGCCCTTGGCGAAGCCGTTGCTGCCGTCGGCATAGGCCTCGCCGGCGAAGATGGGGGCGATGGCGGCGTCCGGCGGGGACTGTTCCGCCAGGTAGTCGGACAGGCCGCCCTGGTAGAGCCAGGTGCGTTCGTCCACGCGCTCCGGGTGTTCCACGCGCAGGCGGAAGGTGACGCCGGGCAGCAGCACCGCCTTGGCGCGCAGCAGGTGTTCCATCTCGCGGATGGGGACGCGCGGGGATTCAAAGAAGACCGGGTCGGGCCAGACCCGGATCAGGGTGCCGCTGTCTTTCTTCGCGCATTTGCCGGTGACGGTGAGGGGGCGGGCGATCTCGCCGCCGTTGGCGAATTCCAGTTCGTTGATCTCGCCATTGCGCTTTACCGTGACCGCAAGGCGCAGGGCCAGGGCGTTGGTGACGGAGACGCCGACGCCGTGCAGGCCGCCGGAGAAGGCGTAGGCGCCTTCTCCCGAGGTCTTGTCGAACTTGCCGCCGGCGTGCAGGTGGGTGAGCACCACCACCACCGTGGGCGCGCCTTCGGTGGGGTGCGGGCCGACCGGGATGCCGCGTCCGTTGTCTTCCACCGAGACCGAGCCGTCCAGATGCACGCACACGTCGATCAGGCTGGCGTGGCCTGCCAGGGCCTCATCGGCGGCGTTGTCGATGACCTCCTGGACGACGTGCGCGGGGCTGTCGGTGCGGGTGTACATGCCCGGACGCGAGCGCACGGGCTCCAGGCCCTTGAGCACCTTGATGGAGGATTCGGAGTAGTCGGGGACTGCCATGGACGGGCCGGGAGGGATGCGCCAAATAAAAAATAGCGCGCAATTGTATTGGCGCAGCCCATGTCGGCGCACCCCCTACCGTGGGGGACGGCCCTTTGATGCGGAGGGTTTGCCCCCTGACGGCGGGGGCGCCGTTACGCGGCCAGTTGCTCCTGCGCCAGACGCGGCAAGGGCTCCAGGGCGGCGCGCAGGTGGGCGGAGAGGGCGTCCAGTTCGCCCAGTTGCCGGCTCACTTCGCCGTACATTTGTTCCAGTTCGCCGATGCGGTCGTCCAGGGTGTCGGTGGCCTTGTGGATGCGTTTCACGCTTTCCAGACGCCGACGCAACTGCATCTGGTGTTCGCGCACCTGGCTTTCCATGGGGGACATCACGGCCTTGAGCCAGTTTTCAGCATCCTTGTTGAGGATGCTGAATACCTTCACGGCGCGGTTGGCCAGGGTCTCGAAGAAGCGGGTGGTGAGGGTGAACTGTTCGGTGGTGAGGAAGTTGTAGACCGTGTTGAACTGGCCTTCGTAGGCCTCTTCCAGGCGGCGCATCTCCTTGCGGTAGCGCAGCATGGAGAAGGGCGGGATGGCGATCAGGTTGATGCCGTGTTCCTTGTTCAGCTTCTGGTACATGGCCTCCATCATCTTGTTGATCTCGTCGATCTGTCTGGAGGCGGCGTCCAGGTGCTGCTCCACGTTGGTGAAGAAGGCGTTCATCGCGGCGCGCAGGCCTTTGGTGAAGCGGCTCGCCACCATGGCCTCGCGCGCCGTGTGGACGTCCTTCTTGAGCACGTCCATGCCGATGTGGGTGAACAGCTTGACGCTGTGCTGCGAGTAGATGGAGCGCAGGGCCTGGAACTGTTGCAGGCCCCGTTCAAAGTTCTGTTTGTCGTTGGCGATCTTGGACATGATGTGTTCCACCACGTCCTGGTTCTTGCCGTGCAGGCCGCGCAGTTCGTTCAACTGTTCGTCCACGCCCTGGCGGCGCGTCACCAGCAGGTTGTGGCTGCCCTCCAGCAGATCCGCCAGTTCCGATTCGGACTGATCGCGCACGATCTCTTGCTTGCAGGCGATGAGTTCTTCCGAAAGCGCCCTCTCCAGGGAGGCCAGACGGCTCTTTTCCAGCAGCGCCGGGTCGCCGTTGATCTTGGCGACCAGTCCCTTCTGCGCCGAGACGGGGAAGACCTGGCTGGCCGGGATGTCCAGCATGTCGGCGCAGTCCCGCACCTGCTTGTCGATCTCCGCCTCGATCTGCGCCGGGGTCTTCAGTTCATCCCAGAGCCCGTCGATCTTGTTCAGGACCACCAGCCGCCCCCGGCTGTTGCCGCGCGCGTGGATGTGGTTGCGCCAGACGTCGATGTCGGACTTGGTCACCCCCGTGTCCGCCGCCAGCAGGTAGAGCACGGCATGGGCGTTGGGCAGCAGGTTGAAGGTCAGTTCCGGCTCCACGCCGATGGCGTTGAGGCCGGGGGTGTCGTACACCACCAGCCCTTTTTCCAGGAAGGGATGGGGGAAGTTGATGACGGCATGTCGCCAGGCGGGCACCGTGATGGAGCCGTCATCATTGATGGAGAGGCCCGCCTCCGGGTCTTCCACGTTGAACAGGCCGAACTGGGCGGCCTCCTCCTGGGTGACGTGCTTGACCCGGCACACTTCCAGCATGGCCTGAGTCACGCTTTCCGGGTTATTGATGTCCATCACCACCGTCTTCCACTCTTCCGGATAGGTCTTGTACTCGGACACGGAGGCGTTGGAGGTGCGGGTCTCGATGGGCAGCAGCTCCACCATGGGCGGTTTGCCCGCGTCGTACAGCAACTCGGTGGGACACATGGTGGTGCGACCGGCGGTGGAAGGCAGCAGGCGCTGCTTCAGGTCGGACAGGAAGATGGCGTTGATCAGCTCCGACTTGCCGCGCGAGAACTCGGCGATGAAGGCGACGTGGAGCTTGTCCTCCGCCAACTGGTCGAGCAGGTGCTGGAGGCGGATATCGCGCTGGGAGTCGTTGAGGTCTTCCTGCGCCAGCCACTGGCGATATTCCGTGATGCTCTTGGACAACTCGCCCCGCCATTGGCTATAGGCTTCGAAGTCATTAACAAGCGATGCGGTGCTCATGGCGTACTCCGGCGGCGGCAGAATTGGGCGGACTGTAACATGGGAAACCCGTTCAACATCAATGGGTTTCAGCGCTTTTGACATGCATTACATAAGAAGGTGGAGCGCGCGCCCTGGGTGAGATGGCGGATCGTCCCGCCGCAGATGCGGCAGGGCTCGCCGCTGCGGCCATAGACAAAGTAGCTCTGCTGAAACCAGCCATGCCGGCCCTGGCTGTCCACAAAGTCCCTGAGGCTGCTGCCGCCGGCCTCGATGGCCTCCAGCAGCGTGGCCTTGATCGCGCCGACCAGACGCTCGCAACGGGGCCGGGAAAGTCGTCCGGCGGGCAGGCGCGGATCAACGCCGGCGCGGAACAGGGCCTCGTTGGCGTAGATGTTGCCCACCCCGACCACCTGATGCGCGTCCATCAGGAAGTGCTTGATCGCCGTCTTGCGACCCCGGCTCAGGGCATGAAGGCGCGCGCCATCGAACGCCGGCGTGAGCGGCTCCACCCCCAGGGCGGCGATCAGGGGGTGCGTCGCGGGGTCGGCGCTCCAGAGCACGGCCCCGAAACGGCGCGGGTCGTGCAGACGCAGGCAGGCGCCGTCATCGAGCAACAGGTCCAGGTGATCGTGCCGTGCGGGCGGCGTATCCGCGCGCACCCGTTGCAGGCTGCCGGACATGCCCAGATGCAGGAGCAGACCGCCCTGCTCCAGCCGCATCAACAGATACTTGCCGCGCCGCTCCAACCCCAGCACGCGCTGCCCCGCCACCCGCTGCGACAGATCCGCCGACACCGGCCAGCGCAGGCGCGGCTCGCGCACCCGCGCCCCGAGCAGGCGTCTGCCGGCGAGATAGGGCGCCAGGCCGCGGCGGACGGTTTCGACTTCGGGCAGTTCGGGCATGGGCGCGAGTCTGACAGCCTCCGGGAAGCGCTGTCAGCCTGTACCATAGCCGGCACCCTCCGCACGGGTCGCCGCCATGAACCTGAAATCCCTTCGCCTCGCCTTTCTCACCCTCCCCCTCGTCGCCTGCGCGCAAACCGCGGCAGTCGCCCAGCCCGAGGTCGTGAAACCCGCGCCCGGCCTGGACGGCCCGTTGCTATACCAGTTCCTGCTGGGCGAGATCGCCGGGCAGCGGGGCGAACTCAAGCTCGCCGCCGACGCTTACAGCGATCTGGCCGACAAGATCCCCGACGCGCGCATCGCCAAGCGCGCCACCGAGATCGCCTCGTACTCCCGCCAACCCAAACTGGCGTTGAAGAACGCCCTGTTGTGGGTGGAACTGGACCCCGCCTCCGCCAAGGGGCGTCAGACCGTGGTTTCGCTGCTCCTCAGCGCCGGTCAGGTCAGCGACGCCAAGCCTCATCTGGACGCCTGGCTGCGCCTTGGCAAGCCGGAAGAAACCTTCCTGCAACTGCACGGATTGTTGGCGCGCCAGAACGACAAGCTGGCGCTATCCAATCTGGTCTCCGACCTGGCCGCCGCCTATCCGGGCCTGCCCGAGGCGCGTTTTGCCGTGGCCCAGTTCGCCCTCCAGGCCGGGCAGGCCGCCAAGGCGCTGTCGGTGCTGGACGAAGCGCTCAACGCCCGGCCCGGCTGGGAGTCCGCCGCCCTGCTGAAATCCCAGGCCCTGAGTCGGAAAGACGGGCTGCCGGCCTCCCTGGCCTACCTTGAAGGTTTTCTCAGGGACTACCCCCAGGCGCGGGAAGCCCGTCTGACCTACGCCAAACAACTGGCGCGCGCCGGGCGTCTGGGCGACTCCCGCCAGGTGTTTGAGCAGATCGCCAAGGAATCCCCGGACAGCCCCGGCGCCCATTTCGCCCTCGGCCTGGTGGCCTTGCAGGGCAACGACCTGGACAACGCCCGCACCAGCCTGATCAAGGCCATGGACCTGGGACACCAGGACATCCCCACCATCCGCCTCTACCTCGGCCAGATCGAGGAGGCGCAGGGCAAGCTGGAACAGGCCCTCACCTGGTACAAAGGCGTGGACCGCAGCCCGGTGTACCTGGATGCGCGGCTGCGCTCCGCCACCCTGATGGGCAAGCTGGGCCGGGTGCGCGAGGCGCGGGAGTGGCTGGCGGAAACCCATGCCCGGAATGACGGAGAGCGCGTCCAGTTGATCCAGGCCGAAACCATGATCCTGCGCGACGCCAAGGATCTGCCCGGCGCGTACCAGGCGCTCAGTCAGGCCATCGAAAAGATGCCCGGCGCCTTCGACCTGCTCTACGACCGCGCCATGCTCTCGGAAAAGCGCGGGCAACTGGACCTGATGGAAAAGGATCTGCTGCAACTCATCCGCCTCAAGCCCGACTACGCCCACGCCTACAACGCCCTGGGCTACACCCTGGCGGACCGCACCGCGCGCATCGACGAGGCGATCAAGTACCTGGAAACGGCGCTGAAGCTCTCCCCCGAAGACCCCTTCATCCTCGACAGCATGGGCTGGGCGCTGTTCAAGGCCAAACGCCCTGGCGAGGCCATCCCCTATCTGCGCCGCGCCTTCGCCGCCAAGCCCGACCCCGAGATCGCCGCCCACCTGGGGGAATCCCTCTGGGCCACCGGCGAACGTGAAGAGGCGCAACGCATCTGGCGCGCCTCCCTGCAAACCCATCCGGACAATGAAGTCCTGCGCGAAACCGTGTCGCGCCTGACGCGTTGAACCCTTCCCGACGCGGCGTCCTCGTCGCCCTGGCCTTGCTGGCGGCGGGGTGCGCCGAACCCCCCATCGCACCCGCCCCCGTGGCCGGCGCGCGTACTGCCCCACCCGCCTCGTTCCGTCTGGAGGGGCGGGTCTCGGTGAAATCCGGGGAGGAATCCTTTTCCGGCGGCATCGCCTGGCGGCACGTCCCGGACGCGGATGAAATCCTCCTCACCACCCCGCTGGGCCAGGGCGTGGCGGAACTTCGCATCACCCCCCAGGGCGCAAACCTGGTGGATGGCAAGGGTCGCCAGCACGCCGCCCCGGATACCGCCAGCCTGCTGCGCCAGACCCTGGGCGTGGAATTGCCCCTGCAAGGCCTGGTCTGGTGGGCGCTCGGACGCCCCCGCCCGGACGCCCCCGCCCACGAGGAATTCGACGCCGCAGGCCAGGTCGCGCGCATGGAACAGGACGGCTGGCGCATCGAATTCGCGCGCCATGCCCGGCAGCAGGGATACCTCCTGCCTGGCCGCCTCATCGCCCGCCGCGGCGAAGACCTGGAGGTGCGCCTGGTGGCGGACGCCTGGGAACTGCCGTGATGACGCGCTACCCCGCCCCCGCCAAGCTCAATCTCTTCCTCCATGTCGTCGGCAGACGCGCCGACGGCTACCACCTGCTGGAGACCGTGTTCCGTTTCCTCGATGTGGGGGACGAACTGGAGATCACCCCGCGTGTGGATGGCGCAATCTGCCTGCACGCCCCCCTGCCCGGAGTGCCGCCGGAACAAGACCTGTGCGCGCGCGCGGCGATCCTGTTGCAGGCGCACACCCGCTGCCGCCTGGGTGCTGATATCCGCCTCATCAAGCGCCTGCCCCTGGGGGGCGGCCTGGGCGGCGGCAGCTCCGACGCCGCCACCGTGCTCCTGGCGCTGAACCGGCTCTGGTCGCTACATCGGTCGCGCGCCGAATTGCAGGCGTTGGGACTGAAACTTGGCGCCGACGTGCCGGTGTTCATCTACGGCCAGACCGCCTTCGCCCAGGGGGTGGGAGAGGCGCTCTCCCCGTGCGCCCCCGCCCCCGCCGCCTATGTGGTGCTGACGCCCCGCGTCCATGTCTCCACCCCCGCCGTGTTCAGCCATCCAGGGTTGACGCGGGATACACCCTCCGTCAAAATCGCGCCCCTCTCGGATGGGGCCAGGACTGGGTTTTTCGGCAATGATCGGTTCCGCAACGATCTCCAGTCCGTGGTCAGCGCGCAGTTCCCCGAAGTGGCCGAGGCCCTGGTCTGGTTGGGCCGATACGGCGAAGCGCGCATGACCGGCTCCGGGGCCTGCGTGTTTGCACCCTTTGCCGACCGGGCGGCGGCGGAAGCGGTGTTTCGCCAGCGCCCCGAGCATCTGAACGGTTTTGTCGCCGACGGCGTCGATCAGCATCCCTTGATCGACTACGCCGGTTGAACTTGGGGAGTCGCCAAGTGGTAAGGCACCGGATTTTGATTCCGGCATTCGTAGGTTCGATCCCTACCTCCCCAGCCACTCACGGCGTGCAGCGCAGGCTGCACGCTTTTTTGTTTATGGACTGACGGCGCGAGGCTCGCAGTGGCATACGACAGCTTGATGGTGTTTACCGGCAACGCCCATCCCAAGCTCGCCGAGGATGTGGCCAAAAACCTCAACATGCGTTTGGGGCGCGCCACCGTGGGCCGCTTCTCTGACGGCGAGATCACCGTCGAGATCATGGAGAACGTGCGCGGCAAGGACGTGTTCGTGCTCCAGTCCACCTGCGCCCCCACCAACGAGAGCCTGATGGAGATCATGCTCATGGTGGACGCCCTGCGCCGCTCCTCCGCCGGACGCATCACCGCCGCCATTCCCTACTTCGGTTACGCGCGCCAGGACCGCCGCGTGCGTTCCGCTCGGGTGCCCATCACCGCGCGCGTGGTGGCCGACATGCTCACCGTGGTGGGCGTGGACCGCGTCCTCACCATGGACCTCCACTCGGACCAGATCCAGGGCTTCTTCGACATCCCGGTGGACAACATCTATTCCACCCCCATCCTCATGGGCGACATCTGGAAGCAGGACTACGAGAACCTGATGGTGGTCTCCCCCGACGTCGGCGGCGTGGTGCGCGCGCGCGCCGTGGCCAAGCGCCTGGAGTGCGACCTGGCCATCATCGACAAGCGCCGTCCCAAGCCCAACGTGGCCAAGGTCATGCACATCATCGGCGACGTGAAGGACCGCACCTGTCTGATCATGGATGACATGGTGGATACCGCGAACACCCTGTGCGAGGCCGCCAACGCGCTCAAGGAACACGGCGCGAAGAAGGTGATGGCCTACTGCACCCACCCGGTCCTGTCCGGCAGCGCCATCAGCCGCATCAGCAATTCCGCCCTGGACGAACTGGTGGTGACGGACACCATCCCCCTGCGTGACGAGGCCAAGGCCTGTTCACGCATCCGCCAGCTTTCCTGCGCCAGCCTGCTGGCCGAGACCATTCGCCGCATCAGCGCGGAAGATTCCGTGAGTTCGCTGTTCCTGGAATAGCGCGCTCACTTTTCCGGGTCGCCTGGTCGCGGGCGACCCTCTTCAACTAGGAGTACTGCAATGCAATTCGAACTCAACGCCACCAAGCGTGACGTACAGGGCACCGGAGCGAGCCGCCGCCTGCGTCATGCCAGCCGCGTCCCCGGCATCGTCTATGGCGCCGGCAAGGCCCCCCAGTCCATCGACGTGGACCACAAGGAGCTCTACTTCAGCATGAAGAACGAGGCCTTCCACTCCACCGTGCTCAGCCTCAACCTGGACGGCGCCAAGGAATCCGTGCTCCTGCGCGATTTCCAGATGCACCCCTACAAGCCCCTGATCCTGCATGTGGACTTCCTGCGCGTGGACGCCACCCACAAGATCCACGTCAAGGTGCCGCTGCACTTCAAGAACGCGGACGTCTCCCCCGGCGTGAAGCTGTCCGGCGGCGTGGTCAGCCACGTCATGACCGAGGTGGACATCGCCTGTCTGCCTGCCAACCTGCCCGAGTTCATCGAAGTGGACCTGATCAAGCTGGAATCCGGCCACTCCATGCACCTGTCCCACCTGACGCTCCCCGCCGGCGTGGAACTGCCCCAGCTGGCGCGCGGCGATGACCCCACCGTGGTCACCATCCTGGGCGCCAAGGCGGAATCCGCCGAGGGCGAGGCCCCCGCCGCCGCCTGATGTCCCCAGCGGCCCCGCGCCTCATCGTCGGCCTCGGCAACCCCGGGGCCGACTACTCCGAAACCCGGCACAACGCCGGGTTTTGGCTTTGTGAGCGTCTCGCGGCGCAACTCGACGCCGCCTTCGCCAACGAATCCCGCTTTCACGGACGCGCCGCCCAGGCGCGTAGCGCCGGGGTCTGGCTGCTCATGCCCCAGACCTTCATGAACCGCTCCGGACTATCGGTCGGCGCGTTCATCCGCTTCCACCGCATCCAGCCCGGCGAGATCCTGGTGCTGCATGACGAGCTCGACCTCCCGCCCGGCCAGTTGCGCCTCAAGTTCGGCGGCGGCCTGGGCGGCCACAACGGCCTCAAGGACATCACCGCCCACCTGGGTACGCAGGATTTCTGGCGGCTGCGCATCGGCATCGGCCATCCGGGCGACCGCAACGAGGTGGTGAACTACGTCCTCAAACCCCCGCGCAAGGAAGAACGCGCGGAGATCGACGCCGCCCTCGACCGTGCCCTGGATCTCTGGTCCTGGATTGCCAAAGGCGACTGGAATGCCGCCATGCAGCGCGCCAACCAGCGCCACGCTGCAAGCTAAGGAAGCCTCCTGCCAGAGGCCGCTTACCCCTCGCTGACCACGCAGTTGCGGCCCTGGCCCTTGGCGCGATACAGGGCGCGATCCGCGCGTTCCAGCATCTCGAACGCCGCCTCAAGGTGGCGATACCTCGCCACGCCGATGCTGGCGGTAATGCGGATATTCGGTTCGAACGCGGTCTCCGCCACCGCCGTGCGCAGCTTCTCGGCCATTTTTTTCGCCCCCTCCAGGTCGAGGTAGGGCGACACCACCAGAAACTCCTCGCCCCCCCAGCGCCCGAAGATGTCGGAGGCGCGCAGATTCAGGCTCACCACCTCGGCAAAGCGTCGCAACACGGCATCGCCGGCGGGGTGGCCATGCTGGTCGTTGACCTGCTTGAAGAGGTCCAGATCCAGCAACAGCACGGACAGGGGATGGCCAAAACGGGCCGCGCCGCTGGTGAGTTCCCGGATGCGCCGGGTCATGCCCAGGCGATTGAACACGCCGGTCAACGCATCGGTCACGGACAGACGCTCCAGATCCTCGTTCTGGGCCAGGATCTGCCGCTGCTGGGAGTCGATGCGCCGGATCAGGAAGGTAATCAGCGCATACAGCCCGGCCAGCACCAGGAAGGTGACCAGGCTGAGGGTATTGGCCATCTGGTCCCCGGCGCGGGTGATTTCCTGCATGGGGACGCGGATGGAGATCAGGGCGCGGATGGTATTCGGGCTCTCATGAAAGCCGGCCCGGTCGCCATACATGGCGATCAACTCGGCAGGGGCGTCCTTGGGGTCGCCATGGCACTTCATGCACCCCGCATTGGAGCGCTCGATGGGCACCGCCAGGTACAGCCATTTCTGCCCGCCCTCCTCGATCACGCCCTGGTATTCCTTCAGGGCGCCCTGGTTCATCTGCCGCAGCAAGCGCGACTCTGCGGCGTCCGCCTGATTGACCGGGTTGCGCGGGTTCTCCGAGGCGAGCTTGAAGTAGATCGGCTCCAGCCCGTGCCTGCGCCGCTGCTCATTGAGCAGCTCCTTGATGCGGCGGGAGATGTAGGTAAAAGACATCACCTCGGGCGCGAAGTACCCCTCGTACAGCTTCTTTTCCCGCTTCAGGCGATAGATCTCGGGGCGCTGGATGGTGGTCACATAGGCGTGCGTGGCGCGGTGCACCAGCAGGGCATTGAGCGCGAGTTTCCTGGCCTCCCCCTCGGCGTAGACATCCGCCCGCTGATGGAACAGCGCAACCAGCCCGGAAAAGGCCAGGGCGAACAGAACGAACAACGCAATCAGCGTGTTGCGGTAGCGGGGCTGCATCCTCTCTCTCGGCGGGAACCGTCCTCTCATTATTGGTGATCGCCGCGGAATCGCTCTGGCCAATTCGTCCCTGCGGAACGGCGGGAAACTGCACTACCATTCGCCCACCCTGCACGCACCGAGCTTCGTATGAACACCCTGGAAGACGTCAAACACCTCCTCGACCACGCCCTGCAACTGGGCGGTCGCGCCAGCGCCATGCAGGCCGACTCCCCCCTGTTGGGCGCCCTGCCCGAACTGGATTCCATGGCCGTGGTGAACGTCATCGCCAGCCTGGAAGAGCACTTCGGCATCAGCGTCCTCGACGACGACATCAACGCCGACACCTTCGCCACCCTCGGCAGCCTCGCCGCCTTCGTGGACAGCAAACTGGCGGCATGAGCGCGCTCGCGCCGTTCGCCCTGGACCCTTTTTTTCTGGACGCGGACGGGCGCCGCCTGTTCGCCCTGCACCTCGCCCCGGAAGGTCCGCCGCAAGGCATCGCGCTCTACCTGCACCCGTTCGCCGAAGAAATGCACAAGTCGCGCCGCATGGCCGCCGTGCAGGCGCGCGCGCTCGCGGCGGCGGGCTGGGCCGTGCTCCAGATCGACCTCACCGGCTGCGGCGACAGCGACGGCGACTTTGCCGATGCGAACTGGGAGCGCTGGTTGCAGGACGCCCGCGCCGCCCACGACTGGCTGCGGCAACGCTGGCAACTGCCCATACACCTCTGGGGCCTGCGCAGCGGCGCACTGCTCGCGGCGGACCTGGCCGCGCGCCTGCCGGAAGCGCCCGCCGGCCTGCTGCTGTGGCAGCCGGTGTTGAACGGCAACGCCTTCCTCACCCAATTCCTGCGCATCCGCCTGGGCAGCGACCTGATCGCCGGGGGCAAGGCGCAGACCGGGGTGGACGGCCTGCGTGCACAACTGGCGGCGGGCGAGACCCTGGAGATCGGCGGCTACGCCCTCGCCCCGGACCTGGCCGCCGCCCTCGACCGCCTGCAACTCCAACCCCTCGCGCCGCCCTGCCCGGTGTACTGGCTGGAGGTCGCCGCCGGGGCCGAGCGCCCCCTCTCCCCCGCCGCCCGGCGCGTGGTCGAAGCCTGGCAGGCGGCAGGCGTGAACGTCAGCGCCCGCAGCGTGCCCGGCGACGGCTTCTGGCTGACGCAGGAGATCACCGAATGCCCGGCGCTGATCCAGGCCACGCTGGACGCCCTCCCCCAGACCAACCCCGTAGGGCCGGCTTCAGCCGGCCAAGGCGGAATGAACCCCGCCCCACTGGCGTCTCCCACCCCCGAACACCCGCTCGTCTTCCCCTGCGAGGGCGAGCGCCTGCTGGGCCTCCTGACCCAGCCGGAGCGCCCGGCGGATGTCGGCGTGGTGATCGTGGTGGGCGGCCCGCAATACCGCGCCGGCAGCCATCGCCAGTTCACCCTGCTGGCGCGTGCACTGGCGCGGCGCGGCTTCCCCAGCCTGCGCTTCGACTACCGCGGCCTGGGCGACAGTGAAGGCGCGATGCGTGATTTCGAGGCGATAGCCGATGACCTGCGCGCCGCCGTGGACGCCCTGCTTGCCCACACACCGGGTTTGAAAAGCGTCGTCCTCTGGGGCCTGTGCGACGCCGCCTCCGCCGCGCTCATGTACGCGCCGACGGACGCGCGCGTGAGCGGCCTGATCCTGCTCAACCCCTGGGTGCATACCGAACGCGCCGCCGCGCAGGCCCAGGTGCGCCACTACTACCTGGCGCGCCTGAGCAGCCCCGAGTTCTGGCGCAAGCTGGTTTCAGGCCGCCTCAACCCGGTGCGCGTTCTGGGCGACCTGGGGCGCACGGTGCGGCTGATACTGGGCAGGAAACCGGCGACGGCGGCGGACACGCGCCACTTCATCGAGCGCATGAAATCCGGTCTCGCCGCCTGGCGGGGCCGCACCCTGTGCGTGTTGAGCGGCAACGACCTCACCGCCCAGGAATTCGACGCCCTGACCCAGAGCGACTGGCGCGGGCTGTGCGCCCGGCCCGGCTACTCCACGCACCGCATCGCAAGCGCCAACCACACCTTCTCCACCCGGGCCTGGCGCGACGAGGTGACGGAGGAAACGGCGCGCTGGCTGCGGCCCATGTAGCGCCGGCATCCCTGCCGGCTCTTTCAGGTTCACGGCACATGCCGGCAAGGATGCCGGCGCTACACAGGCCGCAGCGTCAGGCGCAGATCGCCGCCCAGCATGCGCTGGTCGATCAGACTGAAGCCCCGGCGTCCGGCCATGTCGGTCAACTCCGGCAGGTTGAACACGCCGCGCGCCGCACTGCCCAGCACCAGGGGCGCCAGGTAGGCCACCCACTCATCCACCAGACCCGCCTCCAGCAGCGCCCCGTTGAGGGTGGCGCCCGCCTCGACGTGCAGCTCGTTGACGCCGCGCCGGCCCAGTTCGGCCAGCAGCGCCGCGAGGTTGATGCGCGCGTCGGCGGCGGGCAGGCAGAGGCATTCCGCCCCCGCCGCCTCCAGCGCCGCGCGCCGCCCCGCTTCCGCCTCGGCGGCGCACGCCAGCAATACGCCGCCGCCGGCCAGGATGCGCGCCACGGGCGGCGTGCGCAGGCGGCCATCGAGGATCACCCGTAACGGCTGACGCGGGGTTTCCACGCCGCGCACGTTCATCTGCGGGTCGTCCGCCAGCACCGTGCCCACGCCGGTGAGGAGGGCGCAGGCGCGGGCGCGCAGAAGCTGCACGTCCTGGCGCGCCGCCGCGCCGGTGATCCACTTCGATTCCCCGTTCAGGAGCGCGGTGCGGCCATCCAGCGACGAGGCCGTTTTCACCCGCACCCAGGGGCGCGCGCGCGTCATGCGCGAGATGAAGCCGGGGTTCAGCTCGCGCGCCGCCGCCTCCAGAAGACCCGCCTGGGCGTTGACCCCGGCCAGGGTGAGCAGGGCGATGCCGCCCCCCGCCACCTGCGGGTTGGGGTCGCGCATCGCCGCCACCACGCGCGCTACGCCGGCGTCGATGAGGGCATTGGCGCAGGGCGGGGTGCGCCCGTGGTGGCTGCACGGCTCCAGGGTGACGTAGGCAGTGGCCCCGCGCGCCCGTTCCCCCGCCTGGCGCAGGGCATGCACCTCGGCGTGCGGCTCGCCCGCGCGTTCATGCCAGCCCTCGCCCGCCACGACCCCGTCGCGCACGATGACGCAGCCGACGCGGGGGTTCGGGGTGGTGGTGTTGAGCCCGCGCTCCGCCAGGCGCAGGGCGTGCGCCATGTGGGCGTGGTCGGCGGCGGAGAAGGGCGGGGGGGGCAAGGCGTTAAGGAAACAGCGGCGGAAACAGCGGCGGAAACAGCGGCAGCTCGACGTTCGCGGGCTCAAGAAACCCGGAGGTCGTCCCGGTCTGGGAGTGGTTGGCGTAGGTGGCCCAGGTCGGGAAATAGTCGTCGGACTGGTCGCCCCAGGTGGTCCAGCCAGGGCGGCTGCCGCGCGCGAACAACTCCAGCCGGGGGCCGGGGCTGCATGCCTCGATCAGCGGGTATTGCTCGTCCGGCTTGCGCGAGTGCTCGCGCTTCATGGTCTTGAGGATGTTGACCTGACGGCGTCCGGGGGCGAGGGTGCGGGCGTTCTTGCCGCGCACGCCGAACAGCAGCAGTTCGGTGGTGTTGCGGAAGTAGAAGCCCACACCGCGCCCGTCCGGGCCGCCGTCCTTGCGTATCTTGTGCCAGACCAGGTTGGACTTGTATGCGAAGCCCCAGGCGGCCATCACCTGCAAACCCTCGGGCAGGAGCGCATTGGGCACCCAGAGGTAGAGATGGGCGGGTTCGTCCGCCACCTGCGCCACCGGCAGGGCCATGATTTCCGGCAGGGTCATGGTGCGGTAGCGGGACAGGCGTTTGTGCTCCGGGGCCATCTTGCCGGTGCGGTTCTGGAACTGCCAGGGCGGGTCGGCCAGGATGGTCTGGAATTTCTGGCCGCCGCAGCGCGCCAGGAGGTCCGCCGAAGGGTCGAGCAGGGGTGCGTTCATGGCGGCCAGTCCGAGATCAGTTTGGGGGTGATGCCGAGGGCGAGTACGGGGCAGCCGCCATTGCGTCCGGCGCGCAGGCGATATTGCAGCTTGCCCATCCAGGTGGTGCTGGCCCCGTACTTGTGCATGACATCGAGTTGCTTGAACACCGGGTTCAGCGATTCGCTGCGCGTCAGCAGCACGGCGGCGCTGATGACCCCGGCCTCGTGGAACGCGCGGAAGGCGTAGAGGTCGCGGTCGAAGGTCTGGTCCTTGCTGTTCCATTCCAGGTCGAAGGCGATGCGGTTCTTGACGTAATCCACCTTGTGGCCGTCCAGGTAGTCGTCGATACGCAGGGTGCGCACCGATTTTTCAGTCCCGTGAGATTCCAGAGTAATCAGCAGGTCGCCCTTGATCCTGGTCTCCAGCCATTCCCTGGGGCGCAACAGCGTCGATAGCCGTTTCGGGATGCTGGATTCGTTCCCTCCGGGGGTGACGATGTCGGCTTGCGTCAGGCGGAATTCCAGTAGCGCCTGCACCAGTTCATCCAGTTCCGCCCGGCAGCCTGCATGCATCACTTCCGCCGCGTGGCGGTAGTTGTGAACCTCATAGAGGTCCAGCAGGGCGTCAGGCAGGTAGGCGGCGAGTTCCATGGCCGGCATTTTAGGGCTGGGCTCGTTGCCCAACGCACGAAATCGCGGGCGCTTCCAAGAAACGTGGTCAACCCATTGAGCGATGCAGGCGAGGGCGCCTGCGCTACCCCCGCGCCAGCCGCGCCACCGTTTCCGGCACCCGTTCGGCGGGGATGGGGGCGGAGAGCAGGTAGCCCTGGGCGTAGGTGCAGCCCATGTTTTGCAGCATGTCGTACTGGGCTGCGGTTTCCACCCCTTCCGCCACCACCTCCAGCCCCAGGCGCTGGCAGATGGTGAGGATGCCTTCCACCAGGGCCAGGTCGCTGGGGTCATGCGTCATGTCGCGCACGAAGGTTTTGTCGATCTTGACGTGGTCCACCGGCAGGCGTTTGAGGTAGGCCAGGGAGGAATAGCCGGTGCCGAAGTCGTCCAGGGAGAGTTTGAAGCCCGCCGCCCGTACCGAGGCGAGCCATTGTCGGGTGCGGTCGGTGTCCGCCAGCACCACGCCTTCGGTGATCTCCAGGATCAGGTCGTCCGGGCTCAGGCCGTGCCGCGCGACGATGGCGGCGATCTGTTCCGGCGGCAGGCCGTCGGGGATCTGGCGCACGGAGACATTGACCGCCACCCGGATGTCCAGCCCCTGGGCGCGCCATTGCGCCAGTTGGTCACAGGCGCGGTCCACCACCCACACGCCCAATTCGCGGATCAGACCAATTTCTTCCGCGAGCGGGATGAATACGTCCGGCGGCACCATGCCGCGCTCCGCATGGGGCCAGCGCAGCAGGGCTTCCAGGCTGGTGGTGCGGGGCTGGGCGCCGAGCCGGGTGATGGGCTGGTAGTGCAGGCGCAGTTCTTCGCGCGCGAAGGCGTGGCGCAACTCGGTTTCCAGGCTGCGCCGTTCCAGGGCGTGCCGGGTCATGGCCGCTTCGAAGAACTGGAAGTTGTTGCGTCCGGAGTCCTTGGCCCGGTACATGGCCAGGTCGGCGTTGCGGAACAGGGTGGAGACGTCGTTGCCGTCGTCCGGGAACACGGTGATGCCGACGCTGGCGCCGATGCGCACCTCGTTGCCTTCCAGCAGGAAGGGGGCGACCAGGGCTTCGATGATCTTGCCCGCCACCATGGCGGCGTCGTCGCTGTGGTCGATGCCGTCCAGGGTGAGGACGAACTCGTCGCCGCCCAGCCGCGCTACCGTGTCGCTGATGCGTACACAGCCGCGGATCACGGCGGCGGCCTCTTGCAGCAGTCGGTCGCCCAGGGCGTGGCCCAGGGTGTCGTTGACCTGTTTGAAGTGGTCCAGGTCGAGGAACAGCACGGCTACCTTGCGTTGGTCCCGCTGCGCCTGTTGCAACGCCAGTTCCAGGCGCTCCATGAGCAGGCTGCGGTTGGGCAGGCCGGTGAGGACGTCATAGTTGGCGCGGTAGCGCACCTCTTCTTCGGTCAGCTTGCGCCGGGTGATGTCGCTGAACACGGAGACGTATTCGATGATCTGTCCATACGGGTCGCGCACGGCGGTGATGCTTTGCCATTCGGGGTAGATCTTGCCGTTCTTGCGCCGGTTCCAGACTTCGCCCTCCCAGCGTCCCTGGTGTTGCAGGGCGTGCCAGAGGGCGTGGTAGTAGTCGGCGTCGTGGTGGCCGGATTTGAGCAGGCGCGGGGTGTGGCCGATGGCCTCCGCGGGCGTGTAGCCGGTGATCTCGGTGAAGGCGGGGTTGACGGCCTTGATGATGCCGTCGGCGCCGGTGACCATGATCGCTTCGGTGCTTGCGGCGAAAACCGTGGCCGCCTGGCGCAGACGTTCTTCCGATTCCTTCTGTTCGGTGATGTCGGTGAGGGTGCCGATGACGCGGCGGGCCGTGCCGTCGTCTTCCCGCTCGATGACCTTGCCGCGCGCCAGGAACCAGCGCCAGGCGCCGTTCTTGCAGCGCATGCGGCGTTCGCTGGTGAAGAACTCGTTTTTTCCTTCCAGACAGGCCATCAATTCGCCCTGGCACGGGGCCAATTCTTCGGGATGGGTGCGGTCGCACCACTCGCGCAGGGTGTCGCCGATCTCCTCCTCGGCGTAGCCCAGCATGGTCTTCCAGGCGGGTGAGTAGTACATGCGGCCCGTGCTGACATCCAGATCCCAGACCCCGTGGCCGGCCCCTTCCAGGGCGAATTGCCAGCGCTGTTCGGATTCCCGCAGGGCCAGCTCCGCCTGTCGCCGCGCGGTGATGTCCCGCGCGAAGCCGGCGGTGCCCAGCAGCCGGCCTTCCGGGTCGAACACGGCGGTCTTGAAGGTCTCGATCAGGCGGCGGCCCTGAAGGGTTTCGATGGGTTCTTCCACCAGGATGCTTTTGCATTCCGTCATGACCTCCTGGTCGCCCGCGCGGTAGCGTTGCGCGATGTCGTCCGGCCAGAGGTCGAGATCGCTCTTGCCGGTCAGCCAGGACTTGTCGGAGACGCCGCAGGCCTGCGCCACCAGGGCGTTGGCGGTCAGGTAACGGCTCTGGGCATCCTTGAGCCAGACCATCATGGGCAGGTTGTCCAGCAGCGCGCTGAGATAGGCCTCCCGCTCCTTCAGCAGGTCCGAGGCGCGACGGCGCAGGGTGACATCCCGGTATACCCACAGGTGGCCATGCCGCTTGTCGTTGAGCCGTATGGGGACGTAATCGCGTTTCAGGATGCGCCCGTCGCCCAGCACCCACTCCTCCTCCAGGACCAGTTCCCTGCGCGTCACCAGTTCGCCTATGCGCGCCAGGAACGGTTCCGGGGCGACGAACAGGTGCGCAATCTTTTCCATCACGCCGATGCAGTCCGTCCCGAGCAGGGAGGCGGGCGCTCCGGGGAGTCCGAAGAGGTCGCAAAAGCGCTGATTGGCGGCCAGCACCCGCCGCTCCCCATCCGCCATCAGCACCGCGCTTTGCAGGTTGTCCACCAGGGAGGTGAAGTAGGCGTGGCTTTCCTGATGCAGGGAAATGTCGGAGAAGGTGACCACCACATGCGGCGAACCGGAGTCGGCGCTCCTTTCCAGCAGGCGGCTGCTGACCGATAGCCAGATGCGACCGCGAACCGGGTGGCTGACCCCCATGACCACCCCGGTGCGGGGCTGGCCGGTATGCAGCGTGACCATGGACGGGTGGTCCTCTGCGGGATACGGGCTGCCGTCTTCGTGCACGGGACGCCAGGACGGGTCCATGGCCATGCGCCCCAGAATCTCGTCCGCAGAGAGGCCGAGGATGCGTTCCGCCGCCGGGTTGCTGGCCGTGATGCATCCCCGTGCGTCCAGCATCACCAGTCCTTCGGCCATGCTGTCCATCATGGCGCGGGCCAACGTTCCTCCCGCACGCAGGCGGCGATTACGCCGCCAGACGACGAAGAGCGCGCCGACCAGAATCAGGCCGGCCAGGAGGAGGAGGAAATGCATGCATCCGTCCGTCAGGGGAGATAAGGGCTTATCGGCTTGCACACCGGCAACTTGAACCTGGTATAGGCCAGGAGACCGCATCCCTGCTGGGGTAATGGGTAATAAGGGGGGGTGCGGGGCCATGTAGAATGCCGCACCATTTTTCCGCCGGGGCCTGCGCCCGCCATGAAAGCCGCCGCCAACCCCCTTCTGCCCTCCGAACGTCGCGCCGCCATCTCCCTTGCCGGCATCTTCGGCCTGCGCATGCTGGGCATGTTCCTGATCCTGCCCGTGTTCGCCCTCTATGCCGTCACCCTGCCCGGCGGCGACGACCACACCCTGGTGGGATTGGCCCTGGGCATCTACGGCCTGACCCAGGCGCTGCTGATGATCCCCTTCGGCATGGCCTCGGATCGCATCGGGCGCAAGCCGGTCATCATCTTCGGCCTGGTCATCTTCGCCCTGGGCAGCTTCCTGGCCGCCTCCGCCGATACCCTGATGGGGGTGCTTCTCGGGCGCGCCCTGCAAGGGGCAGGGGCGATCTCCGCCGCCGTCACCGCGCTGCTGGCGGACCTGACGCGGGAAGAGAAGCGCACCCAGGCCATGGCCATGATCGGCAGCACCATCGGCCTCGCCTTCGCCTTCTCGCTCGCCGCCGGCCCCGCCTTCTATCGCTGGATCGGCGTGCCCGGCATGTTCGCCATGACCGGCGTGCTGGCACTGGCCGCCATCCTGGTGGTCCGCTACGTCACCCCGGACCCCGGCCCCGCCGCGTTTCACTCCGACGCCGAGGCCAATCCGGCGCGCTTGCGCGATGTCCTGCGTAACCGCGAACTCCTGCGCCTGAACTGGGGCATCTTCGCCCTGCATGCGGCGCAGATGGCGATGTTTGTGGTGGTCCCCTTCGCCCTGCGCGACGGCGGGCTGGCGGCGGAACAGCATTGGCAGGTGTATCTGCCGGTGCTGCTGGGCTCGTTCGTGATCCTGATCCCGGCCATCATTTATGGAGAAAAGCGCGGCGAACTGAAGAAGGTGTTCGTCGCCTCCGTGGCCCTCATGTTCGTCGCCCAGATCGGCCTGGCCTTCTCCATGCATCTGTTCTGGGGCGTGGTGGCGGCGCTGTTCGCCTACTTCATCGCCTTCAACATCCTGGAGGCGAGCCTGCCTTCGCTGATCTCCAAGATCGCCCCGCCCGAGGCCAAAGGCACGGCCATGGGGGTCTACAACACCTCGCAGGCATTCGGGTTATTCTTCGGCGGCCTCGCGGGCGGCTGGCTGGCGCAGCATCAGGGGTTCGGCGCGGTGTTTGCGTTCTGCGCCCTGCTCATGGGCCTGTGGCTCGTTGTCGCGGCAGGCATGACGCCGCCGCCGCGGGTGAAGACCCAACTCTTCCACATCGGCCATCTTGATCAACTGGAAGCCCAGGCTTTGGCGACGCGGCTCACTGTGTTCACCGGCGTGGAAAGCGTGACGGTGATGCCCGCCGAAGGCGCCGTGCTGCTCAAGGTGAGCCAGACCGGCTGGGACGAGGAAGGCGTGAAACATCTTTTGAACTTGAAAGGGGGCAGTTGAATGGCATCCGTGAACAAAGTAATCCTGATCGGCAACCTGGGGCGCGACCCGGAGATGCGTTACCTGCCCAGCGGCGACGCCGTGGCCAACCTGCGCCTTGCCACCACCGACAACTGGAAGGACAAGGAAGGCAACAAGCAGGAAACCACCGAGTGGCACAGCGTCGCGTTCTTCGGCAAACAGGCCGAGATCTGCGGCCAGTACCTGAAGAAGGGCAGTCAGATCTATGTGGAAGGCAGCCTGCGCACACGCAAGTGGCAGGACAAGGAAGGCAACGACCGCTACACCACCGAGATTCGCGGCGACCGCATGCAGATGCTGGGCGGGCGCGGCGGCGGCGGCGGACAGGGCGCGTCGTATGACGAGGGCGGATTCGACTCCGCGCCGTCGGCCCCGCCCGCATCCGGCGGCAATCGTCCCGCTCCGGCCCCTGCCGGCGGTGGCTTCGACGACGATATCCCGTTCTAGGAACGAGCTTTCACCATGAAAAACGGCCTCCGCGGAGGCCGTTTTTCATGGGGGCGCCTGTCCTGAAGCGCATCAATATTGCAGGGTGGCCTCGGTTTCCGACACGGGGCGCTTGAACGGCTCCGCCAGCAGGTCCACCTTGAAGCGCACATCGGCGGCCTTGTCGGCCCGCACCGTGATGCGCCACACCGCTTCCTGTTTCGGCTCCAGACTGGCCAGAGGTTTGCTGGCCAGCACGGCGCCGTTGCGCTGCATCGGGGTGGGGCCGGTTGCGGCGAGGAAGGTCTGACCATCCTCCAGAGTGGCGTGGACGCGCAGTGTGCGCAGGGTTTCGGAGCCCTGGTTCAGCACCCGGATCTCGTACACCACGTCCTGCCCCACGGGCACGGGGTCGCGCAGGTCGATGACCTCCAGCAGCACGGCGGGGATGCCGCGTATCCGCGTGGTGCAGGGGGTTGCCGCCGGCAAGCCGCCCGACGTCTGGGTGGTGAAACTCGCCAGGCCGGCGCGGATGGGGCGGAAGGTGGCGCAGGCGCTCTGCTCCGCGCCGGGCGCCACGGGGGGCAGGGTCCAGGTCACCCGGTCTGTCGGCGCAGGGGTCGCCGGATCAACCAGTTCCATCCCGGCGGGGACGAGGGTGGTGAGCGCGGCCCCGGCGGCGGGGGCGTTGCCGGTGTTGGCGATGCGGTGGCAGAGGGTGACGGGACGCGCAACCAAGCCTTCCTCCGGCGCATCGCAGCTCAGGGACAGGCGCGGGCGCTGCTGCTCTTCCACCCAGAAATTGCTGCACGCCTTGGGCGTGACCACGCGGTAGACGCGGTCGCCGGATTCGACCAGGAATTCGTAGGCCGGCAAGGGCGCTTCCCCGGCCCAGAGCACTTCATGCAGCAGGGCCGCCTTGCCCTGGATGCGGGTGGACATGGCCGGTAGCCGCGCGCCCACGGGGTAGCTCACCTCCCGAATCTCGGCGCGGGCCAGGGCCGCCTGGAAGTCCTGGAGCGAACCGAGATAGCCGGACATGCGCAGGATGGCGGCCACATCGGCGCGCAGATCTTCCCGCGCCAGCGTCCGGCGCAGGTCGTCCGGGGTGGAAAGGGGCTCGGCAAAGCGGGTGGCGGGGTTGCCCAGGCGGGTGGCGCGATGGGGTTCCGCCTGGACCACCCCGCACAGGCAGGCCAGCAGCAGCAGGGCGATGAAGCGCAGCCGACGCATCACGGGGTTTCCTTGTGGGTGTGGCTGACCTCGCGGATCGCGTCGCGGAAGTCCGCCACGTCCTGGAAGCTGCGGTAGACCGAGGCGAAGCGGATGTAGGCCACCTTGTCGAGCTTGCGCAGGGCCGCCATCACCATTTCGCCCAGGGTGCGCGCGGGCACTTCCTTCTCGCCCATGGCCAGGAGCTTCTGGCGGATCAGATCCACCGCCTCATCCACCAGTTCGGCGGACACGGGGCGCTTGTGCAGGGCGCGGCGGAAGCCCTCGCGCAGCTTGGGTTCGGAAAACTCCTCGCGCGTGCCGTTGCTCTTGACGATCTGCGGCAGGCGCACCTCGGCAGTCTCATAGGTGGTGAAGCGCTTGTCGCAGGCCGCGCAACGGCGGCGGCGGCGGATGCTGACGCCATCCTCCGACAGGCGCGTCTCCACCACCTGGGTGTCGGAGACGCCGCAGAAGGGGCATTTCACTGCTTGCTATCGGTAGGTGCGGGAACAGAAACGCCAGGCACTGGGGCGGGGCGGAACCCGGAACCACCGGTGGGCGGAACAGGTTGGCCGATGGCCTGACTGCTGGTGGGTTGGTAGCCTCTGTCGAGGGGTTGATAACCGTCGGTACAGCGCGTCGTAGTTCCCTGCCTGGGGGTGGGGGGATTCGGTTTTATCGTCATCGCATTAATCTCCTTGGGGAAAGTATTCAAAGAACTCGATAGCGCGAATATCCGCTCCGAGAATGATCGCACCCCGAGACTGAGGTATCGCCCGTTTGAAAGCGCGATTTGCATCCAGTTCCCAGAGCTCCTCCAAATACAGTTGCTCCGGCGCGGGCCAGGAGGAAGCAAACGATCTCTCGTCATACCTGCCACCCACCACTGAGCCGTCATTCAGATGAACGATGATCCATGCGGGTTCGCGCTTGGAGAAAACATAATCCCATGGGCGGACGAGAGGATGGATGGCAAATCTGCTCAGCCAAGGGCGTGTGCGCAACCATTTCCAGAAGATGGGCCATAAGGTCGGAAAGATGACAAATATGGTGACTATGGCCACAAGAGAAGCGGCGCCGTTCAACTCATTCCTAAGCAGGGGCACGATTACCCAAGCCAGGGCGGAGAAATTCAAGGCGCTGTAGGAGACGATTTCGACCAACGAGCTATCGAAACCACGCCTCTCACCGGGAACCAGCAGATCCCAAACCTTTAGAGAAACAAAGCCGGGGACGACAAACATCAGGAACAAAGGCAGTTTTTCTGTTGACCAGATGTCCATCGCTCCCCCTTCTCAAAACGGAAAAATTACTTCCCGTACACCGGGAACTTGGCCGTCAGCTTCGCCACTTCGCCCTGCACGCGCTGGATCACGGCCTCATCGTTGGGGGCGTCGAGCACATCGGCGACCAGATGCGCCAGCTTCTCCGCTTCCAGCTCCTTGAAACCGCGCGTGGTCATGGCGGGCGAGCCGATGCGGATGCCGCTGGTGACCATGGGCTTCTGCGGGTCGTTGGGGATGGCGTTCTTGTTCACCGTGATGTGGGCGCGGCCCAGGGCGGCCTCGGCCTCCTTGCCGGTGAGGTTCTTGGCGCGCAGGTCCACCAGGAAGACGTGGCTCTCGGTGCGCCCGGAGACGATGCGCAGGCCGCGCTCGGTGAGCACCTTGCACATCACCAGGGCGTTGTCGATCACCTGCTCCTGGTAGTGCTTGAACTCCTTGGTGGCCGCCTCCTTGAAGGCAGTGGCCTTGCCGGCGATGACGTGCATCAGCGGGCCGCCTTGCAGGCCGGGGAAGATGGCGCTGTTGAGGGCCTTTTCGTGCTCGGCCTTCATCAGGATGATGCCGCCGCGCGGGCCGCGCAGGGTCTTGTGGGTGGTGGAGGTGACCACGTCGGCATGCGGCACCGGGTTGGGGTAGACCCCGGCGGCGATCAGGCCGGCGTAGTGCGCCATGTCCACCATGAAGATCGCGCCGATTTCCTTCGCCACCTTGGCGAAACGGGCGAAGTCGATGCGCAGGGCGTAGGCCGATGCGCCGGCGATGATGAGGCGGGGTTTGTGCTCGCGCGCCTTGGCTTCCATGGCGTCGTAGTCGATCTCTTCCTTGGCGTTGAGGCCGTAGGACACCACGTTGAACCACTTGCCGGACATGTTGAGCGCCATGCCGTGGGTGAGGTGGCCGCCTTCGGCCAGGCTCATGCCCATGATGGTGTCGCCGGGTTTGCAGAAGGCCATGAGCACGGCCTGGTTGGCTTGCGAGCCGGAGTTGGGTTGCACGTTGGCGGCTTCGGCGCCGAACAGCTTCTTCAGCCGGTCGATGGCCAGTTGTTCCGCCACATCCACATGCTCGCAGCCGCCGTAGTAGCGCTTGCCGGGGTAGCCCTCGGCGTACTTGTTGGTGAGCTGGGAACCCTGGGCCTCCATCACCGCATGGCTGACGTAGTTCTCGGAGGCGATGAGTTCGATATGTTCTTCCTGGCGATGGGCTTCGGCCTGGATGGCGGCCCACAGTTCGGGATCGGTCTGGCTAAGGGTTTGGGAGGCGGAGAACATGGCGTTGCGACCTGAAATGATGAAGAAAGCGCGATTTTAACCGTGCCGGGGGGGTGAATCAGGGGGCGAATCAGGCGCGAAAGATGAAAAACACCGCCCCTACCAGACACAGCCCCGCCCACAGGTAGTTCCAGGACAGCGGCTCGCGCAGGTAGAGCACGGCGAAGGGGACGAAGACCAGCAGGGTGATGACCTCCTGCATGATCTTCAGTTGCGGCAGGGAGAGGGTCTGGAAGCCGATGCGGTTGGCCGGCACCTGCAACATGTACTCGAAGAAGGCCACGCCCCAGCTCACCAGGGCGGCTATCCACCAGGGCTTGTCGTTCAGGTGTTTGAGGTGGGCGTACCAGGCCACCGTCATGAACAGGTTGGACAGGGCCAGGAGGAAGGCGGTCTGGAGGATGTGGGTGTTGAAGGGCATGGCGTGCGAAGTGTGCCCTTGAAATCGCGGCGCTCCGTAAAAAAAGTGAACCGGGGGCCGCGTCTTCGGCGTCAGACCTGGAAACGGGCCATCAGGCCATTGAGTTGCCCGGCCAGGCTGGAAACCTGGCTCGCGGTATGGCTGGTCTGCTGGCTTGCGCTGGAGTTGGTTTCCGTCATTTGCGCAATCTGCTCGACGCGCACCGCCACATCCCTGGCCGCGGCGCTTTGTTCGGACAGGGCAAGCTGGATCTCGTGCACGGCGCGCACCACATCGGACGCACGCTGCTCGATCTGGTCAATGGCCCCGCCCGCCTTGCGCGCCAGTTCCTCGCCTTGATTGGCGCGGTTCACATCCGCCTGCATCGCATCGACCGCGCGCTGGGCGCCGGCCTGGATGCGGCTGATCATGCCGCTGATCTGCTGCGTGGAAGACGAGGTGCGTTCGGCCAGTTTGCGCACCTCATCCGCCACGACGGCAAAACCGCGTCCCTGTTCTCCGGCCCGGGCCGCTTCGATGGCGGCATTGAGCGCCAGCAGATTGGTCTGGTCGGCGATCTCCTTGATGACGTTGACGATGCCGCTGATTTCGCTGGAAAGCTCGCCCAGTTCACCCACGATGGAGGCGGACTGGCGCGCCCCCTCGGCGATGGCCGCCATCTCCTGCGCGGCGTTGCGCGTGACGTCGCGCCCCTCGCGCGAAGCCTCGCCGGAGCGGATCGCCAAGTCGTTGGATTCAGAGGCGTGTTCCCGCATCTGGTCGATGGATACCGACAATTGCTCCATGGATGCCGCCATGCCTGCGGCGGATTCGGCCTGTCCGTTGCTGGCGCCCGCCACGTTGGCGCTGGCGCCGGCCAGGGCGCCCGCCATGCTTTCCAATGCAGAGGCGCCGTCGCGCACTTGCACGACGACATCGCGCAGGTGGTTTTGCATGATCCCCAGACCATTTAGCAAAAGGCTGATCTCATCCTTGCCGTTGGCATGGATCAACTGCGTCAGGTTGAAACGGGATACCGCCTCCACGGCGATCTGGGCGGCGGTCAACTGGCGTGAGAGGCGAACCTGGAATATCCACGTCACCATGCCCACCAAGCCTATGGCCGCCACGAAAACGACGCCCACTACCCAGGCCAGCCGACCGGCCTTGCGGCTGACCTCCTGAAGCTGCGTATGCGCCGCGCCCTGGTAGAACGGCATGAATTGTTCGAGCGGCTTGATGAAACCGGAATGCACTTGCGGCCACTCGTCCTCCAGGATGCTCTTTACCGTTCCCAGGTCATCGCCCTGATAGGCCGTCAGCAGCTTGACCATGAGCGCGTCCAGCCCGGACATGCCCTTGTCCATCTTTTCCAGCAAGGCTTTTTCTTCCTTCGGCAACGCCTGGCTTCCGGCCAGCGTGTAGAACTTTGCCCACTCCCCCGGCAGCACCGTGCGCACCTCTTTGAGATGGTTGGCGGAACCCACGGTCGGCAACTGTCCCAGGGCCACGCCGGCGATGCGGAAGCGCACCTCCTTGATGCGGCGTTCGACGTTCTGCAACAGGGTCAGCGGCGCAATGGCCTGCGAATTGACCGCATCCAGTTGCACGGCGCTGTCGCGCACCGAATGGATCGCCATTCCTCCCAGCGTCACCATGCCAAGCAGCGTCACGCCGGACATCAGGTAAAGCAAACCGCGCAAGGTATGAAACAAGTGCATGACCTCTCTCCTCTACGTTCTCCGCGCCCCGCGCGACCCCGGCGGGGAACGGGCCGGCCACAACAGATCACTCGGTCGGAAAGCCGCCGCCTTCCCAGGCGGGCATGCCGTCGCGGAACCAGTTCACTTGCTTGTAACCGGCCTTGATGGCGGCATCGGCGGCCTTGTATCCCTTCCAGCAGGGCGAACCGTTGCAATAGAAGACGAGCGGTTTGCCCTTGTCGCCGGGCAGTTTGGCCAGATCAAATTTGTCTGCGGGGACGATCTTGGACGCCTTGGGGTGCGTTTCCTTGTAGGGCGCGTTGACGGCGCCCTTGATGTGCTTCTCTGCGTATTCGGCGGCCACGCGGGCATCCACAAAGATCGCCCCCTTGTCATGCAGAGCTTTGGCTTTGGCCGCATCGACATAGGTTCCGCCGGGGATGTTCGTCGGCGTCTCCTCCACCGCCCAGGCCGCGCCGGTCAGGAAAGTAACGCTCAGAAATGACAACAGGGAAGCAATGCGCATGGGAGTCTCCTTGAGTGGGTTGAGCCGCAATGGCTCATCAGGGCGCACCTGGGCAGAGCCGACCGGTAGAAACGTACCGGGACGCGGTAGCCCTATATCGGACGCACCACTTCAATACTTGAGACGCTTTATCCGGGCTTTTTTCTGGCGCTGATCAGCACGTTGCGCGGGGTCATCCGTCGGTCGCAAAAGGTTCGCACCGCCACGTGATAGCCGCTCCGTTCCAGAAACACCGCCCGGTCCAGCGCCAGCCACACCTCCAGTGGACGCCGGAACGCCAGCCGCACCAGTTCCAGCCGCGCGACCTCGCGCAATCGCCGCCACCCCGCCGCCTCCAGCGCCGCCCAGTCCGGCGCGGGCGGCAGGACGACGCCCTCGCGCGCCGCCATGCGCGTAATCCAGCCCGCAAACCCCAACGCCAGCCACGCCCCCGGCGCCGGCTTGAAGGTGCGTGTGCGCGCCCCGCCCGCCGCCGCTCGCAGTTCCAGAAAGGCCAGCTTCCACGCCCGCGCCCGGTCGCGCAGGCGGCGCTCGCGGGCGCCCGCCGTCACGCTCTCGGTCACCGCCAGATGCAGCTCGTCGCGCGTGAGGCGCAGCCCCGCATCCGGGTTGAGCGGCGCGTACTCCGGCTGGGCGATGCGGTAATAACAACAGGGGGCCAGGTCCAGCGCTGGCGCGCCCTGCGCCGCCGCCCCGCGCAGCAGGGCCAGATGCAGATCGCCGCAGGCGTGCAGGGCCACGGCATGACGGCCCGCCAGGTGGTGCGCCGAGGCGGCGGCCAGGGCGTCGCCCTGCAGAAAGTTCTGCGCCAGCCCGGCATGCCGCGCCAGATCTATGCCTGCCTCCACCAGCGCGCCGTCGATCTCCAGGCTTGCCACCGGATGCGGCTGCCGCCACGCCAGCAGCCGCCCCAGGTGCCCCTTGCCCGCGCACCACTCCAGCAGCGGGTGGCGCACCTCCCCCACGGCGGCGGAGAAGGCGGTGATCTGCGCCTGCTTGCGCCCCGGCACATGGGCGAGCAGGCGTTCCGGCGGCGCATCGGGCAAGGCCGCGCTCTGCGCCAGCGCGATCAGCCCATGCAGCGCCGCCAGCTCCGGTCGCCACGCCGCCAGCAGGTCGATGAGGCCTTGCGCGTCGTCCGCCAGGCGCGCCGCTTCGGCCTCGGGCAAGGCCAGCAGGCGCTCGCTCAGGCCCGGTAGCGCCTCGCACCAGGCCGGGCGCGGCGTGTGGAAGGGGGCGGGACGCCAGAGATCATCCTGGGCGGCGAGCAGCGCGCCCAGGGCGGCAAAGTGCGCTTCCAGATCCGTCATTGTGCGGTGCGATTCGGTCTTGTCGGCCCGGCGGGTGGGTCTACCATCCGGGGCTGCCGAGGAGGTGCGCAGTCTTTTGCGCTTCGCGCTTTTTTGGCGACACACGACCTTTCGACATTCCAAGGAGACGCCATGAAACCCTCGTTAGCCATGATCCTTCCCGCCCTGTTGATGACCGTTCCGGCCCAGGCGGAAGACAGTACCTATGCCAAACATGTCCGCCCGCTCTGGGAAGCGAAGTGCATGGCCTGTCATGGAGAAAGGTCGCCCTATCTGGCCGAGTTTCTGAGCAAGAAGGAGCATTACACCAAGTTATCGCTGGGGCCGCGCATGGATTCGTACCCTGCCCTGGTCATGTATGTGGGCTGGCCCGACACCGGCGCCTTCATGCGGCGTCTGGATGACGGCAAGAACGCCAAGAACGGGAAGCCGGGCAACATGTATGTGCACCTGGGCGCGGACGAGGCGGAGCGTCAGAAGAACCTCGCCGTGATGAAGGCCTGGGTGGGCGAAGGGGGCTGGGTGTTGTCCAAGTTCAAGGATCTGACGCGGGAAGACCTGGGCAAGATGCAGGTCAAGGAGTAAGCCCGGCAGCCCCGTCCGCGGCGGGGCTGAACACACCCAAGCCCCTTTCAGGCGCTTGGGTGTTTTTTTGCAGAAGCGCCTGCGCCGCTCACCGCGGCCAGGATGCCCGCCAGCAGCGCCGCCGGCGTGGGCGGGCAGCCGGGCACTTCCACATCCACCGGGATGACGTTGGCGATCTTGCCGCAACTGGCGTAGTTGGGGCCGAACATCGCGCCCACGCTGCCGCAGCCGCCGGCGCAATCGCCCATGGCCACCACCCACTTGGGTTCCGGGGTGGCGTCGTAGGTGCGTTTCAAGGCGGTCTCCAGGTTGCGCGAGACCGGGCCGGTGACCAGCAGCACGTCCACATGGCGCGGGCTGGCGGCGAATTTCACGCCCAGGCCTTCGATGTTGTAGTGCGGGCCGCCCAAGGCGTGAATCTCCAACTCGCAGCCGTTGCAGGAGCCGGCGTCCACATGGCGGATGGCGACCGCCTGGCCGAATACCTTGAGGATTTCCTCGTGCAGTTCCTGCTCCCGCGTGCGCAGGGAGAGGTCGGCGGCGGGGGGCGCTTCCGAGACGATGCCGGTCTTGAAGATCTTCTGGAGGATGAGATGGGTGGCCATGGTTACAAGTCCTGCCCGCTGTAGCTCAGGTTGAAGGATTTATTGATGAGCGGGAAGTCGGGGACGATGTTGCCCAGCACCCCCACTTCCAGCAGCGGCCAGTTTTGCCAGGAGGGGTCGTGCGGGTGGACGCGGTCGAGCCGGCCATCGGCGCCGATCCGCACCGCCACCAGCACCTCGCCGCGCCAGCCTTCCACCCAGCCCAAGCCCTCGCAGGGGGCGCTGACGGGGGCGAGGGGCGCATGCAGCGGCCCCGCCGGCAGATGCCGGGCGATCTCGCGGATCAGGCGCAGCGATTCGACCACTTCGGCGAAACGCACCTCGGCGCGGGCGAGCACGTCGCCCTTGCGGTGGGTGGCCATGTTCACCTCCAGGCGGTCGTAAGGGGCCTGGGGGAACTGGGCGCGGGCGTCCCAGGCCTGGGCGCTGGCGCGACCCGCCAGGCCGGTCAACCCCAGGCGCGCCGCCAGGGCGGGCTTGCAGATTCCGGTGTTGGCGAAGCGGTCCTGCAGGCCGGCGTGTTCGTCGTAGATGGTCTTGAGCTCGCGCACCTCGGCTTCAAGGCGGTCGGCGGCGGCCAGCAGCGCCGGCGCATCCGCCAGGTCTGCGGCGACGCCGCCGGGGAGGATGCAGTCGAACAGGTAACGGTGGCCGAACAGTTGGGCGCTGAGGCGCAGCCAGTCTTCCTTCAGCCGCCAGAACTGCATGAAGCCGAACGAGAGCGCCACGTCGTTGCCCAGGTAGCCCAGGTCGCCCAGATGGTTGGCGATGCGCTCGATCTCCAGGAACAGGGCGCGCAGCCAGACCGCGCGCTCGGGGACGGCGCTGCCCGTGGCCTGCTCGACGGCTATGCAGTAGGCCCAGGCGAAGGCGCTATGGCTGTCGCCGGAGACGCGTCCGGCCAGACGCGCGCCGGCGGCGAGGTCCATGCCTTCGAAGCGTTTTTCCACGCCCTGGTGGGTGTAGCCCAGGCGCTGTTCCAGCTTGAGGATGCGGTCGCCGATGATGGAGAAGCGGAAGTGGCCGGGCTCGATGGTTCCCGCATGGATCGGGCCGACCGGGATCTCGTGGACGCCCTCGCCCTCCACCCGCAGGAAGGGGTAGCCATCCACTGGCGTAGCGCCGGTGGCCGCGACGAAATCGCGGCGCAGGGGGAACTCTTCCGCGCCCCAGGCGTTGTGGCGCAGCCATTTGCGCGCGTCCACCGCGCCCTCCGCGCGCAGGCCCAGGAGGTCGAAGGTCGCCCGCTGCATACGGTCGGCCTGGGGGAACAGGGCGGACAGGTCCGGGTAGGCGGGTGCGGCAGCGGCAAGCGCTGCGCTCACCCAGGCCAGGCCGTTGGCGGTGATGCAGGCGATGTGGAGGGAATATCCGTCGCCCAGATGCCGGTCATCCGCACCCCATAAGGCGACGAGCTGGCCGCCTTCCTCCTTCACCGCCTGGGCCAGTTCGGGCAGGCGGGCGGCCTCGATCTGGCCGCGCCAGAGGTGGGGGGCTAAGGCGGTGAGATTCCAGTCCTGCTTGTTGATTTGCATCTCAGCCTCCCAGCAGCGCCGCCGCCTGGCGATACCACGTCGCCAGATAGGGCGGGATGAACAGTCCCAGCATCAGCACCAGGCCCAGGTGGATGAACACCGGGGTGAGGGCGGGCTGGTAAGGCAGCCGGGGCATCTCGGTCTCGCCGAACACCATGGGCTGCACCTTGCCGAAGATCGAGGCGAACGCCACGCCCAGCGCCAAGAGCAGGAAGGGCGTGGCCCAGGGGTGCTCGTGCATGGCGGTGGTGATGATGAGGAACTCGCTGGCGAACACGCCGAAGGGCGGTACGCCGAGGATGGCAATCGTGCCCAGCATCAGGCCCCAGCCGATGGTGGGGTTGGTCTTGATCAGGCCGCGGATGTCGTCCATCAACTGCGTACCCGCCTTCTGGGTGGCGTGGCCCACGGCGAAGAAGATGGCGGACTTGGTGAGCGAGTGCATGGTCATGTGCAGCAGGCCGGCGAAGCTCGCCACCGCCCCGCCCATGCCGAAGGCGAAGGTGACGAGGCCCATGTGCTCGATGGAGGAGTAGGCAAACATGCGCTTCACGTCGGTCTGGCGCTTGATGAGAAAGGCGGCCAGCACCACCGAGAGCAGGCCGAAACCCATCATCAGGTTGCCGGCCATGTCTGTGCCCAGGGCGCCGTCCACCAGCACCTTGGAGCGCATCACCGCATACAGGGCCACGTTCAGCAGCAGGCCGGAGAGCACGGCGGAGACCGGCGTGGGGCCTTCGGCGTGGGCGTCGGGCAGCCAGTTGTGCAGGGGCGCCAAGCCCACCTTGGTGCCGTAACCCACCAGCAGGAATACGAAGGCGAGTTGCAGCACGGTGGGTTCCAGTTGCGTCTTGACCTCGTTCAGGTGGGTCCAGAGCAGGGCGGTGCCGCCGGAGCCCAGGACTTTTTCCGCCGCGAAGTAGAGCAGGATGGTGCCGAACAGGGCCTGGGCGATGCCCACGCCGCACAGGATGAAGTACTTCCACGCCGCTTCCAGCGAGGCCGGGCTGCGGTACAGGGACACCAGCAGCACCGTGGCCAGGGTGGCCGCTTCCATCGACACCCACAGGATGCCCATGTTGTTGGTGGTGAGCGCCAGCAGCATGGCGGCGATGAAAATCTGATAACTGCTGTGATACAGGCGCAGGCGCTTGTCGTTGAGGCGGCCATGCTCCTTCTCGATGCGCATGTAGGGGCGCGAGAACAGCGACGTGGTGAAGGCCACGAAGGCGGTCAGCGCCACCAGGAAGACGTTGAACGGGTCGATGAAGAACCAGCCTTCGCCGCCCACCGTCATGGGGCCGTGCTCGATGATGCGGGCGGTGAGCGCCGCCGCCGCGATCAGCGTCAGCAGGCTGAACAGGGCGTTGATCTCGGGGGCATTGCGGCGATTGCCCCAGAGCGCCAGAAAGACCCCGCCACTGAGGGGGATGCCGAGTAACCAGTAGATTTCCATGGCTTATTGGTCCACTACGCCGTCATTCCCGCGCACGCGGGAATCCAGGTCGTTCATCAAACTGCAATCAGAGTTACGCACTGGATTCCCGCGTTCGCGGGAATGACGGGTGCGCGGGGCGGCTGGCAATGTGCTCATCGCTCTTTCAGCTTTTCCATGTGTTTCAGGTCCAGCGAATCGAAGGTCTCGCGGATCTGGAAGAAGAAGATGCCCAGCACGAACACGCCCACCAGCACGTCCAGGGCCACGCCCATCTCCACCACCATGGGCATGCCGTAGGTGGCGCTGGTGGCGGCGAAGAACAGGCCGTTTTCCATGGCCAGAAAGCCGATCACCTGGGGGATGGCCTTGCTGCGGGTGATCATCATGAGGAAGGCGAGCAGCACGCTGGCCATGGCGATCCCCAAGGTGGAGCGGGTCACGGTGCCGGACATCTGCGAGATGGGCATGGCCAGATTGAAGGCGAAGATCACCAGCACGATGCCGATCAACATGGTGGTGGGGATGGTGATCATGGGTTCCACGTCGCGGTCCACGTCCAGCTTGCGGATCAGGCGGAAGAAGTAATAGGGCATGGCAAAGACCTTCAGCCCCAGGGTCAGCGCCGCCGAGTAGTACAGGTGATGCTGGCCGGTGGACCAGGCGACGATGGCGGTGGATAGAGAAAGCGCCGCGCCCTGCACGGCGAACAGCGTCACCAGCCCGGCAATGCGGCGCTGCGACAGCATGGCGAAGGAGATCAGCAGCAGCAGGGCGGCCAGCAGGTTGACGACTTGCAGGGGGTAGGACAGGGCCACTTCAGACCTCCGCGGTTTCGCTCCCCTCCCCCCTGGAGGGGGAGGGGCTGGGGGAGAGGGGGCGGGCGCGCCAGCGCCCGTGTTGAGAGTTCGCAAGCGATGCCTTGCATCGCTCACCCTCTCCCCGACCCTCCCCCCTCAAGGGGGAGGGAGAAATGCGCATCACGCTCACGTCAGACCTCCAGCAGGAAATGGATCAACATGCCCAGCACCCCCAGCAGGAAGGCGGTGCCGAGAAACTCCGGCGCGCGGAACAGCCGCACCTTGGCGGAGATGGCCTCCAGCAGCGACAGGGCCGCGCCGCCCGCCATCATCTTCAGCAACAGGGCCAGCACGGCCAGCGGCAGGGCGTAGAGATCGCCGCGCGGGGCGATGCCCCAGGGTACGAACAGGGCGATGCCGAGGGCGGAATAGGTGAACAGCTTCAAGGCCACGGCCCATTCGATCAGCGCCAGATGGCGCGCCGAGTACTCCAGGATCATGGCCTCGTGGATCATGGTCAGTTCCAGGTGGGTGGTGGGGTTGTCCACCGGGATGCGCGCGTTTTCCGCCGTGGACACCATCCAGAACGCCACCGCCGCGAACGCCATGCTGGGGTAGATGACGAACTGCTTGTGCGCCAGGGCCTCGACGATGGTGGGCAGTTCGGTGGAGTGGGAGATCAGGCTGGCGGTGAAGAACACCATCAGCAGCGCCGGTTCGGCCAGAAAGGAGACCAGCATCTCGCGCCGCGCGCCCAAGGTTCCGAAGGAGGTGCCGATGTCCATGGCGGCCAGGGCCAGAAACACCCGCGCCAGGGCAAACACCCCCACCAGGGCGATGGCGTCCGCCGCCGGGGAGAACGGCAGGTCGTTGGCGATGGTGGGCACCAGACCCGCCGCCAGGGCCATGCAGGCGAACACCATGTAGGGCGCGAAGCGGAACAGGGGCGAGGCGTTGTGGGCGATCACCACATCCTTGTGGAACAGCTTTTTCAGGGTGCGATAGGGCTGCGTGAGGGGCGGCGCGCTGCGACCTTGCAGCCAGGCGCGGCACTGGTTGACCCAGCCCATGAGCAGCGGCGCCAGCAGGATGGCGGCGAGGGTCTGGGCGATTTGCAGGAGGATGCCGGTGCTCATCGCAACTCCCCCCTTTTCCAAAAGGGGGGTTCAAAACACAGGTTGTCTCGCATGGTGCTCACCGCGTAACAAAAACAAGCAAAAAGATCAGGGTGGCAAAGCTGTAGATCAGGTACCACTGGATGCGCCCGTGTTGCAGGCGACCGGCCTTGTCGGAAAGCCACGCGGCCACGTCGGCGATGGGCTGGTACAGCAGCACCCAGAGCTTGTCGCGGCTGTCGCCCCGGTAGCGGGGGTGGCGGTCGAACGGGTCCGGGGTCTCGCGTTCCACGCGCATGAAGCTGCTGAAGATCTGGCGGATGGGCTGGCCGAAGCCCTCGGCGCTGTCCTGCATGCGCGCATCCTGTTCCGGGTAGCCGCAATCCCACGGGTCGGCGCGGCGGATGCGTCCGTGATAGACCCGGCGCACCCAGATGAACACCAGCAACAGCGTTACCAGCACCACGGCGAAGAACACCAGCGGCGCGTAGCTGGCGCGTTCCGCATCCACCGGTGCGAGCAGGAACCAGGAGCCGTCGTTGACCAGGGTCTGGCCGGTCAACAGGCGGACCACCGGGGCCAGGGCGGCGATGACCTGGGCCGGGAACAGGCCCAGGGCGACGCAGCCCGCCGCCAGCCAGATCATCCCCAAGCGTTCGCGCCAGCCCGCCTCATGGGCCTTCGCCACCGCCCCGGAGCGCGCCACGCCGAGAAAGGTGACGCCGAAGAACTTCACCATCACATAGGCCGCCAGGGCCGCGGCCAGGGCCACGGAAGCGGCGGCCACCGGGATCACCATGTTGAGGTAGCTCTGGTTCAGGCCCGGGGTGAGCAGAAACGCCTGCAACAACAGCCATTCCGAGACGAAACCGTTGAGCGGCGGCAGGCCGGCGATGGCCAGCGCGCCGATCAGGGTCAGCCAGGCGGTCCAGGGCATGACCCGCATCAGGCCGCCCAACTTGTCCATGTTGCGTTCGCCGGTGGCGTGCAGCACCGCGCCCGCGCCGGTGAACAGCAGACCCTTGAAAAAAGCGTGGTTGAGGGCGTGGTAGAGCATGGCCGTGAGGGACAGGGCCGCCAGCGCGCCCTTGCCGTCGGTGTAGAAGATCAGGGTGAGGCCGAAACCGGCCAGCAGTACGCCGATGTTCTCGATGGAGGACCAGGCCAGCAGGCGTTTCATGTCCGATTGCACGGCGGCAAAGATCACGCCGTAGAGCGCGGTGACCAGACCCAGGGCCAGCGCCAGCGCGCCCCACCAGCCCAGTTGCACGTTGAGCAGGTCGAAGGTGACGCGCAAGAGGCCGTAGATGGCGGTCTTCAGCATCACCCCGGACATCAGGGCGGAAACCGGCGAGGGCGCCGCCGGGTGCGCCTCGGGCAGCCAGACGTGCATGGGCACCAGGCCCGCCTTGGCGCCGAAGCCGAACAGGGCCAGGAGGAAGGCGACGGAGGCCCAGAACGGCGTCATCTCGGCCAGACGCATGGTGTCGAAGGTGTAATCGCCCGCCCCTTCCACCCCGCCGCCTTGCAGGACGCCGAAACACAGCAGCAGCGCCACCGCGCCGACGTGGGCAATGAGCAGATAGAGAAAACCGGCGCGGCGGATGTCCGGCTGGTCGTGGTCGGTGGTGACCAGGAAGTAGGAAGACAGCGCCATCACCTCCCACGCCACCATGAAGGCGTAGGCGTCATCCGCCAGCAGCACCGTGGTCATGCCCGCCAGAAACAGGTGGTACCAGAGCAGCAGCAGGGCCAGGGAGCCGGATTCCTGGTGACGGAAATAGCCCCAGGCGTAGAGGGTCACGCCGAACGCCGCGCCCCCGAGCAGGATCAGGAAGAAGGCGGAGAGTTCGTCCAGGCGCAGATGGAAGGGCAGGTCCGGCAGGCCGATGGGCAGGACGATGGCGCTGGCGTGGCCCAGCAGCGCCATGGCCCCGATGGCGGCGAGCCCCAGGGCCACGATTGCGCCGAGCGGGAAGATCAGGTTCAACAGGCCGCGCAGGCGTTGCACCAGCAGGGCCGCCAGGCCCAGACCCAACCAGCACAGCACACCGGCCCAGGCCAGTTGCACTAGAGATAGATCCATCATCGGTTCAGAACTCATTTCGTATGCGTTTGTAGCCCTTCACCAACTCATGATTGGCCTGGGCCACGCTTTCCGAGAAGCCGGCCTGGTCGGGCGTGACCCGCTGAATCGTGGCCAGGTCGGCATCGGAGTGGATGTTGCTGGTGGAGGGGATGTAGAAGCCCGGCGGTACGTTGCAGCCTTCCACCACGGAGTTGTGCCGCACCACGGAGCCATCTCCCACGGCGCAGTTGAACAGGACCGAGTTGAAGCCGATGAAGACGTTGTCGCCCACTGTGCAGGGGCCATGCACGATGGAGCGATGGGCGATGGAGGTGCCGGAGCCGATCACCACGCCGCCGCCCGCCTTGCAATGGATCACGACGCCATCCTGGATGTTGGAATCGGCGCCGATCACGATGGGTTCCATCTCGCCGTTTTCGTCCACCTCGTCCGCGCGGATGACGGCGTAGGGGCCGATGAACACATGCTCCATGACGATGACCTTGCCGCACAGGATGGCGGTGGGATCAACGAAGGCGGTTTCATGGATCTGGGGGATGTGGCCGGAGGGGTTGCGACGGATCATGGCGGGGCGCTCTTTGGCAAGGGGAGAACAGGGGGATTCTAGTTCTCCGCATTGCGGGCGCTGCGGGCCGCCGGGGCTTGCTCCGGCTCCGTGATTCAACCCAACCAGTTTCAGAATCGTTGCCATGGCGGGGTCAGGCTGCCGCTTTCACCAGACAGAACAGGTCATCCTTCGCCACATCCCCCAGTCGCTCGTAGATCGCCGCCAGGGCCTGATCCTCGGTGGCGAAGATGTTGGCCTGGGTGATGAGGTCGAACAGCCCGGTGGCGCGCATCACGTCCAGCACCTGCTTCTTGAGCCCCGAGAACACCAGTTCCACGCCCGCGCCGCGCAGGCGTTCCACCAGGTGATGGATCACCTCCTCGCCGGAGGCGTCCAACTGGTTGATGCCATCGCCCACCACCAGGAAATAGGTTGCCTTGGGGTGGTCCGCGAGGGCGGTGAGCACGGTGTCCTCAAAGAACGACACGTTGGCGAAATAGAGCTGGCCGTCGAAGCGCATGGCCACCACATGCTCGCTGGTGGGCAGGCCGGGGTTGACGCTGATATCGCGCAGGGTGCCGTCCTTGTAACGGCCCAACTGCGCCACGCGCGGCTTCATGGTGCGCATCAGGAACAGGACCAGGGCCAGCCCTGCGCCCACCATGATGCCGTTGTCCAGGTGCGGGGCGAACGCCAGGGTGGCGATGAAGGTGACCACGGCGGCGATGCCGTCATGCCGGTTGGCGTGCCAGGCGTGCTTCACCGCCTGGAAGTTCACCAGCCCGATCACCGCCATGATGATGATGGCGGCCAGCACCGCCTGCGGCAGGTGGTACAGCAGCGGGGTGAGGAACAGCAGCGTGAGCAGCACGAACAGCGCGGTGAACACCGAACTCATGCCGGTCTTGGCCCCCGCGTTGATGTTCACCGCCGAACGCGAGAACGAACCGGAGCCCGGAAACGCCTGGGTGAAGGAGCCGGCGATGTTGGCCAGGCCCTGGCCCACCAGTTCCTGGTTGGGGTCCAGGCGCTGCTTGGTCCTGGCGGCGATGGCCTTGGCGATGGAAATGGCTTCCATGAAGCCCACCAGCGAGATCACCAGGGCGGCGGAGAGCAGCGAGCCCAGCTTGTCCATGTCCAGACGCGGCGCGGCGACGCTGGGCAGGCCCTCGGGGATGGCGCCCACCACCTTGCCGCCCAGGGTCTGCTCGAACCCCATCGCCCAGGACAGGGTCGTGGTCAGCGCTACCGCGATCAGCACGCCGGGCCATTTCGGCTGGTATTTGCGGATCGCCCACATCAGGGCGATGGCCGCCACGCCCATGGCCAGGGTGGGCAGGTGGGTGTCGCCGATCAGGCGCGCCACGCCGACGATGTCCTGGATGAAATGCTCGCTGCGCCCCATCGGTACGCCGAACAGTTTGGACACCTGCGACAGGCCGATGATGATGGCCGCCGCGTTGGTGAAGCCGACGATGACCGGGTGCGACAGGAAGTTGACGATCACGCCCAGTTTGAACACCCCCAGCAGCAACTGGATCACCCCCACCAGCAGCGCCAGCATGATGGCCAGGGCGACGAAGTCGGGCGAGCCGGGTGCGGCGAACACCGTGAGCGAGGAGGCCGTCAGCAAGGACACCACCGCCACCGGCCCGGTGCCCAACTGGTTGGACGAGCCCCACAGCGCCGCCACCGCCACCGGCAGAAAGGCCGCGTAGAGGCCGTAATAGGCGGGCAGCCCCGCCAGTTGCGCGTAGGCCATGGACTGGGGGATGAGCACCAGGGCCACGGTGATGCCCGCCATGAAGTCGGCCTTGAGGATGTCCCCCTTCATGGGGAACCAGCGCAGGAAGGGGAGGAAACGGGTCAATGGCATGGCAACGGGTCCATCAGAGGTAGCGCCGGCATTCTTGCCGGCATGTGCGCCGTGAGGCGGGCTTGCAGCCCGCGTTGCCGGCAAGGATGCCGGCGCTACACGGGGGGGACGGGCGGAAACGGCTCATGGCTCTTCCGGCAGGTTCGGGTGATCGGAAGCGGCCACCAGCGGGCATTCCAGCTTGCTCCAGGGGTCGCCGCCTTCCTTGGCCCAGGCGGCGGGACGCCCCACCACCACGGAGGTCACGCATTCATGGCGGCGCGCGTGTTCCACCACGCGGCGCGCGTCCAGGCCGGGGGCCGGGGTCAGGCGGCAGACCACGCCGTCCTGCTCCAGCGCCGCCAGACGCACCTCCAGCTCGGCCCAGTCCGGGCGCGCCGGGTCCGCCAGCACCTCCAGCTCCGCCTCCATGCGCCGACACAGCGAAGCGCCCACCGACAGCAGGCGCTCCACCGGCGAGACCGGACGCAGGGCGACGACGATGCGACGTTTCATTCAGCGGGCAAAACGTAGGATGCGGTAAGCCGCCAGGCGCACCGCATCGAACCAGGCAGCCACTCCCCCCTTTTGCACAGGGGGGTTCAAGGGCATTTCCCAGCCCAGTCCCCGTGCGGACTGGAGGCGTTCTTCAAGCAGGGTTTGAAGCGGTGTGGCGCGCATGGCAGCGTCCGGTTGCATTCGACGTGTTGCCATTAGCAGCAAGCGTGCCATCCCGATAAACCGCCCTAACCCATTGAAATTGCGTGGTCATTACGCGGCGCGCCGAATATGCGAGTTTCATATTGCAACACCGCTGTTACACTCTGCCCCATGCGTTCCCTGCAAGCCAAGATCGTCTTTGTCTACCTCGCCCTGGCCGCGCTCATCGTCGGGCTTTCGGCGGTGGCGCTGTTCGAGCTCGACCGCATCGCCGACAAGGCGCGCGAGGGCGGCAAGGTGGCGGAGCTGTTCGACGCCACGCTGGAGATGCGCCGTTTCGAGAAGAACCACTTCCTCTACGCCCAGGCCAGCGATCTGGCCGAACACGCCCGTTTCGTCGCCCGCGCGCAGGAACTGCTGCGACGCGACGCCGCCGTGATCGATGCGCTTGCCGGCGCCAACGCCGCCGCCGGCCTGCAACGCGACCTCTCGCACTACGCCGTGGCCATGGAGGCGCACGCCCAGACCCCGTTCGACGAGGCCATCGCCGCCGCCGTGCGCGCCCTGGGCAACCGCATCGTCACGGCGGGGGAACGTCTGGCGACGCGCGAACGCGAGTCGATGAACGCCGCCCTGGCGGCGCACCGGCGCAACCTGCTGGTCTCGCTGGCGGTGGTCGCCGCCCTGCTGGGCCTGACCGGGTTCCTGCTCGCGCGCCAGGTGACGCGTCCGCTCCAGGCGATGGAGACGCGCATGGAGGCGGTGGCCAACGGCCAGCTCACGCGCCTGGCCCTGGATAGCCCGGAACGCGAATTCGTCTCCCTGGCCGAGGCCTTCAACCACGTCCTCGACGAGCTGGAGCGCCGCCAGCACACCCTGGTGCGGGCGGAAAAGCTCGCTTCGCTGGGGACGCTGCTCTCCGGCGTGGCGCATGAGTTGAACAACCCGCTGTCCAACATCTCCTCCTCCGCCCAAATCCTGAAAGAAGACCTGCCCCCCTCCCCCACCGGGGGAGGGGCTGGGGGTGAGGGAGCAACGCATCCAGCTCCGCGCCCATCCAGCGGCCCCGGCATGCAGGCCGGGGCGCGCCCTGCAAGGGAGGGAGCAACATTGGACAAGTCTCAAGCCTTCCATCGCCAACTCATCGAAGACATCGACGCCGAGACCCTGCGCGCGCGCCGCATCGTGCGCACCCTGCTGGACTATGCCGGGGACCGTGAATTCAAACCCGCGCCGGTGGTTCTGGGCGAACTGGTGGAGGAGACGCTGCGCTTCCTCAAGGCCAAGCGCCCGCCCGGCGTGGAAGTGCGCGTGGAGATCGCGCCGGACCTCACGGTGAGCGGCGACCGCCCGCGTCTGCAACAAGTGCTGCTCAACCTCATGGTCAACGCCTTCGACGCCATCGGCGCCCATGGCGCCCTGGACATCACGGCGCGCGCGGGCGTGGTCGGCAAGGGCGACGGTTTCCCCGCCCTCTCCGGCCAATGCCGCCCCGGCAGCGCGGTGGTGGACCTCCTCCTCGCCGACAGCGGCCCCGGCATCCCGCCGGAACTCCTGTCCCGCGTCTTCGACCCCTTCTTCACCACCAAGGCCATCGGCCACGGCAGCGGCCTGGGGCTGTTCATCACCTTTGAAATCGTCGAAGAGCACGGCGGCTGCATCGCCGTGAGCAACCGTCCCGAGGGCGGTGCGGAGTTCCGCCTCCGCCTGCCCGGACAGGAGGCCGGCCATGGGTGATGACGCGCTTTTCCCCCTCCCCCTTGAGGGGGGAGGGCCGGGGAGAGGGTGGTTCCATCCTCTGATTGATTTCCCCGCTTACCTCACCCAAGGCGGGCTGCGCCCGCACCACCCTCTCCCCCCACCCCTCCCCCCTCAAGGGGGAAGCGAGAACTGGATTTCGACATGACTGCCCGCCTCCTCCTCGTCGATGACGAAAAAATCGCCCTGCGCAACCTGGAACACGTCCTCAGCAAGGAGGGCTACCAGATCACCGCCACGCAAAGCGGCCCCCACGCCCTGGAGCTGCTGGACGGCCAGCCCTTCGACCTGGTGCTCACCGACATGAAGATGGACAAGGTGGACGGGATGCAGCTTCTGCGCCGCTGCAAGGCGCAGCACCCGGACACCGAGGTCATCATGATCACCGGCTACGCCACCCTGGAAACCGCCGTGGCGGCGATGAAGGAAGGCGCGTTTCACTACATCGCCAAGCCCTTCCGCCTGGACGAGGTGCGCCAGACCGTGGCCGAGGCGCTGGAGAAGCTGCGCCTGAAACGCGAGAACCGCGCCCTGCGCGCCCAGCTCGACGCATTTGAAGGCCGCAGCCGCGTCATCACCCGCGATGGCGGCATGCAGAAGCTGCTGGACATGGCGCGCCAGGTCGCCCCCACCGGCTGCAACGTCCTCATCACCGGCGAATCCGGCACCGGCAAAGAGCTATTCGCGCGCTGCCTGCACGAGCACGGCGGACGTCCCGACGGCCCCTTTCTCGCCATCAACTGCGGCGCGTTCAACGAGGAACTGCTCGCCAACGAACTGTTCGGCCACGAGAAGGGCGCATTCACCGGCGCGGTGGGCAAGACCGGCCTGCTGGCGGCGGCGCACGGCGGCACGCTGTTTCTGGACGAGGTGACGGAGATGTCGCTGGCCATGCAGGTAAAGCTGCTGCGCGCGATCCAGGAGAAAGAGGTGCTGCCGGTAGGCTCCACGCGCCCGCAAAAGGTGGACGTGCGCTTCATCGCTGCGAGCAACCGGGATATGAAGGGGTGGGTGGCGGACGGGCGCTTCCGGCAAGACCTGTACTACCGCCTCAACGTGGTCAACCTGCACATCCCGCCCCTGTCGCAGCGACGCGAGGACATCCCGCTCTTGGCGCAGCACTTTCTCGACCGCGCCGCCCCGGTGATGGGCAAGCCGGTGCGCACGATCTCGGAAGACGCCCTGGCCCTGCTCAAGGCCTACGACTTCCCCGGCAACGTGCGCGAGCTGGAAAACATCATCGAACGCGGCGTGGCCCTGTGCCAGGGCGACACCCTGGAGGCCGCCCACCTGCCGGACGACCTGCGCGACCTCACCATCCGCGCCTTCCGCCGCCGCGACGGGCGCGTGGTCCCGCTGGAAGAACAAGAGCGGGAGTACATCCTCTGGGTACTGGACGAGGCCCGCGGCAACCAGACCCTGGCAGCGCAGATGCTGGGGATAGACCGGGTTTCGCTGTGGCGGAAGTTGAAGAAGTATGGGGAGGAGCGGGGGTAGGCGTTCCAGCCTGGTTACTGCTGTCGGTGCGCGCTGACAGCCTCTCTCCGTAGGAGCCCGGCTGCGCCGGGCGATGCCTTTCACGGTGCGCGGGTGGAGCGCCCTGCTGTTACCCTGCCACCCCCATCCCAAGGAGTGAACATGAAAGCCCTGCTAGCCCTTTGCCTGTTTATCGCCGCCCCCCTCGTTTTTGCGGGCGAAACTGCCGCCACGGTCAAGGGCGTGGTGCTGGAGACCCTGAACTCGGGCGGATATACCTACCTGCGGTTGAAGACCAAGGAGGGCGAGACCTGGGCGGCGGTGAATCGGGCGCAGGTGGCCAAGGGGGCGGAAGTCACCATTGAGAGTGCGATGGTGATGGAGAACTTCGAGAGCAAATCGCTCAAGAAAACCTTCCCGAAGATTGTGTTCGGCGCCGTGGCGGGCGCGGGCAAACTGGCTCCGGGCGCTGGCTTGCCGGTGGGGCGCACGGGCGCCAACAAGCCCGTGGAGGTCGCCGACGTTGCGGTTCCCAAGGCCGTCGGCGCCAACGCCCGCACCGTGGCGGAGATCGTCACCAGGGGCGCGGAGTTGAAGGACAAGCCCGTGCAGGTGCGCGGCAAGGTCGTCAAATACAACTCGGGCATCCTGGGTCGGAACTGGGTTCATCTGCGCGACGGCTCGGGTTCCGCCGCCGACGGTTCCAACGATGTGCTGGTCACCACAGCAAGCCACGCCAAGCCCGGCGACGTGGTGACCGCGAGCGGCACGGTCCGTATCAACAAGGACTTCGGCGCCGGTTACGCCTACAAGGTGATGATCGAAGAGGCCTCGCTTCAGCCCTGATCGGTTGCGATGGGCGCTGCCAGACGCCCGTTTCTCTTTTACTGGGGCAAAGATTCCAACAGTTCATTCATCTTCTTGAAGCGAGGGGCCTGAACTCCTTGGGCCAGGCCTCGGGCCTGGTCGCGGGCGCCGGACATCATGGCCGGGATGATTTCGTCATCGCGGGTCTTCTTGAACGCTTCCCATACGGCTTTGAACTGGGTCAATTTGGGCTGGAGGGCGGCATTCTTCATGGCTGCGTCCAGCAGGGCGTCCAGATCCTTGCTGGATTTCAGGGCTTCTTCGTAACGCATTTCCAGGACGGTGCGGTCGGCCTCGCTCAACATGACCATGGTGTGTTGCCGGGTCACGGCCAGGGTGGACTGGATGTCCGCCACTTGGCCGGCTTGGACGGGGTGGCTCAAGGCGCTGCAAAAGAAAATGGTCAGCAAGGCATTCAGGGCGGTTTTCATGCTTTTTTCCTTGGTCAGGATGGACTTGCCGGAGTCTACCTAGAATGCGGCTCTCTCCCTCCCTATTGCCACGCACCCCATGCGCCCTCACCACGCCGTCCCCCCGGAAGAGGTGGAAATCACCGCCATCCGCGCTCAGGGCGCGGGCGGGCAGAACGTCAACAAGGTCTCCAACGCGGTGCATCTGCGTTTCGACATCGCCGCCTCGTCCCTGCCGGCGGAGGTGCGCGAACGGCTCCTCAAACTCGGGGATCAGCGCATCAGCAAGGAGGGCGTGGTCATCATCAAGGCCCAGGAGTTCCGCAGCCTGGAGAAAAACCGGGCCGAGGCCTTGCGTCGGCTGGAAGAACTCATCGAGCGGGCGGCGTTCACGCCCAAGGCGCGTCGCCCCACCAAACCCACTCGTTCGGCAGTCAAGAAGCGCCTGGAAGGCAAGGCGCGGCGGGCGTCGCTGAAGGCGGGACGGGGAAGAATCGAGGAATGAGGTGAACGCTCCGCGCATGGGCGGGCCTGACCGTATTTGCTAAACTGCTGCGATTCCCAATGGCATGGTTGCATTACGCAACAATCACAACAGGCATCTCAGCATGAACAACCCGTGGCTGCTTCGCATCTTCCCGTTCCTCGCTTGGTTTCCCGTCAGTTCGGTCCTCTTGCGGGGGGACATCATCGCCGGCATCACCGGGGCGCTGGTGTTGGTTCCCAAGGCGATGGCCTATGCGCAGTTGTCGGGTCTGCCTGTGTATTTCGGCCTGTATGTAGCCTTCATCCCGGCCATCCTGGGGGCGATGTGGGGGTCGTCGCGGCAGCTTTCCACCGGCCCGGTGGCCATTGTCTCGTTGATGACGGCGGCGGCCATCTCGCCCCTGGCGGCGCCGTTCTCGGAAGAGTTCATCGGCCTGGCCCTGTTGCTCTCTCTGATGGTGGGCATCATCCAGTTCACCCTGGGCGCGGTGAAGCTGGGCACCATCGTCAACTTCGTCTCCCACCCCGTCATTCTCGGTTTCATGAATGCGGCGGCGTTCATCATCGCCCTGTCGCAGCTGGACATGCTGCTGGGCATCCCCAAGGGGCGCAGCGACTCCTTCCTGTATGACATCTGGGAGATGTTCGGCTACCTGCCCCAGACCCATCTGCCTACCCTCGTCATGTCGGTGTTCGCCCTGGCCCTGATGCTGGGGCTGAAGAAGATCCCCGCCCTGTCCAAGCTGTCCGTGCTGATCGCCGTGGTGGTGACCATCGTGGTGAGCGCCGTCATGAGCTTCGAGCACAAGACCAAGGCCACGCCGGACCTGTTTGCAGACCAGACCGCCCAGGAACTGGTGACCGCCTATGCCGGCACTGACAAGCGCATCCTGGAGATGAACGCCGAAGTGATCGCCCTGGCCGGTCAGGTGCGCCAGGCCAAAAAGGACCATGACGCCCGCACCGCCGCCGACCTGGAATACACCATCGACGTCTACAAGCTCGACATCGCCACCCTGGAAGGCGAGAACAAGGAACGCCTGCACGTCATCCGCAAGATGAACTTCGAGCGCGCCAAGGCGGACGAAAAGGAGGCGGCCAAGCTCTATCTGGTGGGCCAGGTTCCCGCCGGCGTGGAGAGCGATGGCCGCCATTGGCACATCAAGAAGATCGAGAAGGGCGAGGTGCGTCTGGTGGGCGGCGGCGACGTGGTGGGCAAGATCCCCGCCGGTCTGCCCGCCTTCCGCATCCCGCCCCTGTCCCTGGACGCCATCGTTTCCCTGCTCTCGGCGGCGCTGATCATCGCCCTGGTGGCGTTCATGGAATCCATCTCCATGGCCAAGGCCATCGCCGCCCAGACCAAGCAGCGCCTGGACCCGAACCAGGAACTCATCGGCCAGGGTCTGGCCAACATCGGCGGCTCCTTCTTCCAGGCCTATCCCGCCTGCGGCTCCTTCACCGGCTCCGCCATCAACCTCCAGGCCGGGGCCAAGACCGGCTTCGCCATGGTGTTCAACGGCCTGTTCGTCACCGTCACCCTGCTGTTCCTGACCGAGTACCTGTATTACCTGCCCAAGGCCACCCTGGCGGTCATCATCCTGCTCGCCGTCACCAGCCTGATCACCCCCAAGGCGCTCAAGCACACCTGGCAGGCCAGCCGGTTCGACGGCATCGTGGCGGGCGTCACCTTTGTCATCACCCTGATTGCTGCGCCGCATCTGGACAAGGGCATCCTGATCGGCGCCTCCCTCGCCATCATCCTGTACCTGTACCGCACCATGAAGCCGCGCGTTGCCCAACTGGGCCGCTTCAAGGACGGCACCCTGCGCGACATCAAGGTGAACCCGGACCTGCCCACCAGCCCGCACATCATCGCCCTGCGTTTTGACGGCTCGCTGTACTTCGCCAACATCGCCTACTTCGAGGACTCGGTGCTGGAGATGGTGGCCGCCAAGCCCGACGCCAAGTACCTGCTGGTGGTGGGCGACGCCATCAATCAGCTCGACGCCTCCGGCGAAGAAGTGGTGCACCACCTGGTGGAACGGCTGCGTGAAGGCGGCATTGAGGTCGTGTTCTCCGGCCTCAAGAAGCAGATCCTGGACGTGATGCGCTCCACCGGCCTGTTCGATCTCATCAGCCAGGCCAACATCTTCGCTACCGAAGACCAGGCCATCGCCGCCATCTACGAGCGTCTGGGTGAAGAAGCCAGGGAAGACCTGTTCTGCATGGTGCCGGCGCGGGCCTGAGCGCCTTTGCAGGCTCCCAGGTTCATTCCAGCCCGTAACGCTTGATACGCCGCCACAGCGACACCCGGTCGATACCCAGGATGTCGGCGGTCTGATTGCGGTTGCCGCCGGTGTGTTCCAGCACCTGGGCGATATGGGCCGCCTCGTTTTTCTCCAGGGTCAACAGTTCGCCGCCGCCGCCGGGCGCGGCGACGCGCAGGGTCAGGCCTTGCAGACTTTCCGGCAGGTGCGCCAGTTGCAGCGTATCCCCTTGAGCCAGGGCGACGCCGCGCTCCATCAGGTTGGCCAGTTCCCGCACATTGCCGGGGTAGTCATAGCGGCTCAACAGCCTCAGCGCGTCCGGAGCGATATTCGCCACGGGCCTGCCCATGGCCAGGGCGAATTTCTTGAGGAAGTAGAACGCCAGCAGCGGGATGTCGTCGCGCCGTTCGCGCAGGGGCGGCAGGGTGAGATTGACCACGTTGAGGCGGTAGTACAGGTCTGCGCGGAAGCGGCCACTGGCCACCCCATCCTGTAGATCACGGTTGCTGGCGGCGATGAATCGCACATCCACCTTTACCGGCTCCACGCCCCCCACACGCAGCAGCTCCCGCTCCTGGATCACCCGCAACAGCTTGACCTGCATGGCGGTGGACATTTCCGTCACTTCATCGAGAAACAGTGTGCCGCCTTCCGCCATTTCAATCAGGCCGCGTTTGCTGCGATCCGCCCCGGTGAACGCGCCCTTTTCGTGGCCGAACAGTTCGTTGGTCAGGAGTTCCGCCTGCAATGCACCGCAGTTCACCGCGACAAAGCGCCCCTCCCGGCGGCTGCTGTGGGCATGCACCGTGCGCGCCAGCAATTCCTTGCCCGTGCCCGACTCCCCTGTCACCAGCACATTGCAGTCGGTGGGGCCGATCTGCCGGGCGGTATCCAGCAGGCGCAGCATGGCGGCATCCTGGGTAACGAGGTTGAGGCGGCCCTCATAACCCTCAATGCGCCGTTTCAGGTGTCGGTTCTCCCGCTTGAGCAGCACCACATCCAGCGCCCCCTTCACCACCTGGCGCACCTCATCCAGGCGGTAGGGCTTGGCGATGTAATGGAACGCGCCTTCCTTCATGGCCTCCACCGCGGAATCCAGGGTGGCATGACCGGTGATGACGATGACCTCGCATTCCGGCTGCACCAGTCTGGCCCGGCGTAACAGGGCCAGGCCGTCCACCCCCTTCATGCGCAGGTCGGTCAGGATCAGTTCGAACTCCCGTTGCTGGATTTCCTGCAAGCCCGCCGCGCCGCTTTGCCGTGCGGTGACGTCATAGCCCTCCTTGCGCAACAGGTGGCTCAGGTTTTTCAGGGCGGCGGCCTCGTCGTCCACCACCAGGATTCGCGGGGCGGTCATGGGCGGGCTCCGTCCTCGGGCAGCCACAGGGCAAAGCACGCGCCCCCCTCGGGCGGGCTGGAGACGGCGATGGCGCCGCCGTGTTCCTGCACGATCTCCCCCACGATGTAGAGTCCCAGCCCGGTACCTTCCCCTGGTGCACGGGTGGTGAAGAAGGGGTCGAACACCTGGCCGATGCGCCCCGGCGGGATGCCGGGACCGTCATCGCGCACCCGGATCAGCACGGCGCGCTCCGCCTCGCGGGGAGAGCCCAACACCTGCACCGTTCCGGTTGTCGCCTCCCCTGGCGGCCAGTCTCTCGGCCCTGCCGCCGCCGCTTGAATCAGCACACGCCCCGCCCCCGCATCAAGCGCATTCTGGATCAGGTTGATGAACACCTGCTGGAGCCGCTGCGGGTCCACCCGCAGTTGCAGCTCCCCGGACAGATCAAGGCGCACTGCCGCGTCCGAGGGCAGGCGCGGATGCAGCAGCAGCAAGGTTTTCTCCAGCACCTCCCGCAACGAGGTCGGTTGGGTTTCCTGGGATGGGCGGCGGCTGTAATCCAGCAGGATGCGCACGATATGGCGCGCACGTTCGGTCTCGTTGTCGATCTGGCGCAGCCAGGATTGCAGTTCGGCGCGCAGCGGGGGCGAGGCGGCATCACATTCTTCCAGCGCGATCTGGGCCGCCCCCGAGATGTTGCCCAGAGGATTATTGAGCTCATGCGCCACGCCGGAGGCCAACGTCCCCAGGGCCGCGAGCTTTTCCGATTGCAGCACCTGGCGGCGGCGCAGTTCCAACTCCTCCAGCATGTGGTTGAGGGCCTGGGTGAAGGACACGATCTCGCGATCCGACGAGACCATGGTGAAGGCGTGGAAGCGCCCCTGGGCAAGGGGCTCCAGCTGCTCTTCCAGCTGTCGCAGGGGCCGTCCCACCACCCGGTACAGCACCTGCCCCCCCGCCAAGGCCATCAACACCAGCACCCCCACGGACCACAGCAGGGCATGGCGGGACTGCCGTACGCTGCCCCCCAGGCTGGTCCGCTCCCGTTCCGCCAGGGTCTCGCTCAGGGTGAGGATGACGTGGCCTGCGCTACGCACGGAGGCCTCCCTGGGCTCATTTCCCGCCAGACCGTTGTCCCCCAGTTCTCGGCGATACCGTTCCAGGGCCTTGCCCAGGGCAGGCAGTTCATCCGCCAGCGCCAGTTCGGACAGCAACGCCCGGTCCTGCGCCAGCTGCCAGTCCAGGCGTAGAGCCAGTTGTTGCGTTGCCGCCAGGTCTTCGTCGGCGCGGTAGAGCAGGAAGTTCTTCTCGTGCCGCCGCATCTCCTGCGCGGTTTCCTGAAACGCCGCGACCTGCGCCCCCTCATGCACCCGCTGTTCCAGGTAGCGCAGGCTGGCGGAGGCGAACAACACAAAGGCCCCGACCCCCAGGGCGAGCGCCAGGTAGATGAGGACGATCTTGCCGCGGATGCTGTTCATGTATGTTTCCGTTTCGAAACGTGTTTCCCGTTGCTAACGCCAGGCTTGCACCCATCCCCTGCCTGGGGTGCGGGGTGTACGCGCAGAGAATCTTATATTCTTCGTTAAAACAATGACATAAGTTGATTATGCGCTGTTTTGCAGCGGTGGGAACGTCCTGGGTTTTGCGCTTATCCAGGCCCGGTACGCATGTTGAAGAGGCAGTGAGTTGCCACGGATGTTTCAAAATGGAAACGCCACTGTCTTGGCGACGAATTCGTAACATCAAATAAAAACAACGGGTTGCGTGGTTCGTCCGCTTGGCATGGGCTTTGCGAAAGGATGGCCCCATGTTTCCACGGATAGCGGCCATGACCACTCTGACCGAGCAACTCAAACAGGCCCTCGACGCCCTCGCGTTTGCAGACCTGGGCGAACGCATTGGGCGGCGCGAGAAACACGCGGCCCTGTTCCCCGTCTCCGCTTCCCCCTCAAGTCGCACGCCCTGCCGCCTCAAGAACGACCAGACCCCCACGGGGGGCGGCTCGGGCGATTTTCCCGAGTCGATTCCCCAGCGCTGGATCGCCCTGGGTGTGGGCGATGCGCTGTCCGCGCCGGTGATGCGCTACGTCATCGGCGCCTGCCGCCGCATGCAGGCGGGGCTGCTGCTGCTTTCCGTGGATGCCCTGCGGGTGCGTACGCTGCTGACGGACTATCTGCCTGCTTTGCAGGGCATTGAATGCCGTACCGAGGAACTGTCCGGCAGCGCCCCCTCCGCCGTGCAACAGGCGCTTCACCTGCACCGCGGCGTGCTGTTTGCCGTAACCGGGGAAGAAAACAACCCCCTGCGTTCCCTGCTGAGTGGTCGTCGCGCCGCGCGCCCGCCGGTGCCGGTGGTGGTGGTGAGCGAAAAGACGACCAGGGGGGAGTGATGCGTCTGTCCCCCTCCTGGCTCTTGCCCCTGGCCATCAGCCTGGTGCTGGCGGCCCTGGCCTGGTTGAACCGCGACCTGCTGGCCCCCCCCTCCGGCCTCTCCCTCCAGGAGCGCGCACCCCCCCATTCGGGCTTCTGCGCCGCCTCCACCTGTGCAGGCATGGCGTTTTATCCGCCGCGCCGATTTTTTTCCTGAGTTGAACCGGGTCTTCCCCCTCCTACCCCATGTCCATGCCACGCATCGAAAATCTTCCCCTCTGGGCGCGCCCCCTGTTTCCCTTCCTGCATTGGCTGCCGCGCGTGAATCGCGGCAGCGTCCGGGCCGACGCCATGGCCGGCCTGACCGGCGCGCTGGTGGCCCTGCCACAAGGCGTGGCGTTTGCCACCATCGCCGGCATGCCGCCGGAATACGGCCTTTATGCCGGCATGATCCCGGCCATCATCGCCGCCCTGTTCGGGTCCAGTTGGCATCTGGTTTCCGGCCCCACCACAGCGGCCTCCATCGTCCTGTTCTCGGTGCTCGCACCCCATGCCGAGCCGGGCTCAGCCCAGTACGTCAGCCTGGCGCTTACCCTGACCTTTCTGGTGGGCCTGATTCAGATCGTCATGGGCCTGGCGCGGCTGGGAACCCTGGTCAACTTCATCTCCCATTCCGTGGTCACCGGATTCACCGCAGGGGCCGCCATCCTCATTGCGACGAATCAGGTGAAGCACTTCACCGGTCTGGCCGTGCCCAGAGGGGCCTCGTTTTCCGATACCTGGAGCCAGGTTTTCAACCATCTGGCCGAGATCCAGCCGGGGATTTTCGCCGTGGGCCTGGCCACCCTGCTGTTGGGCGTGGCCGTCAAGCACTGGCGACCGCAATGGCCCTACATGATCGTGGCGATGCTGGGAGGCTCCGCCCTGGCCGCAGCCCTCAGCGCCTGGAAAGGCGTGGCGCTGCCCACGGTGGGTGCGCTGCCCGCCGTGTTGCCGCCGCTGTCCGCACCTCACCTGGACGCGGAAAACATCCGCGCCGTCGCCTCCGGCGTGGTGGCCGTGACCTTGCTGGCGCTGACCGAAGCCGTATCCATCGCCCGCGCCCTGGCGGCGCGTTCCGGCCAGCATGTGGACGGGAACCAGGAATTCGTCGGCCAGGGACTTTCCAACCTGTTCGGCAGCTTCTTCTCCGGCTATGTCGCCACCGGCTCCTTCAACCGCAGCGGCGTGAACTACGCAGCGGGCGCCCGAACTCCCCTGGCCGCCATGCTGGCGGGGCTGTTCCTGCTGGTGCTGGTGTTGTTTGTCGCCCCCTGGGCGCAGTACCTGCCCAACGCGGCCATGGCCGGCATCCTGTTCCTGGTGGCCTGGGGGCTGATCGACTTTGCGGAGATCTTCCATGTCCTCAAAACCAGCCGCGCCGAATCCGCCATCCTGCTTTCCACCTTCGCCTCCACCCTCTTTCTGACGCTGGAAGAGGCCATCATCCTTGGGGTGTTGATGTCGCTTTCCCTGTATTTATCCCGCACCTCCAAACCCCAGGTGCGGGTGCGCGTACCCAATCCACACAGCAGCAAGCGCAAGTTCACGGATGCCGCCAATGCGCCGGAATGTCCGCAGCTACGTTTTGTGCGCATCGACGGTTCCGTGTTCTTCGGCGCCACCTCGCATATCCGCGAGGCCCTGGCGGAACAGGATCAGCGTCATCCGGAACAAAAACATGTCGCCATCGTCGCCCACGGCATCAACTTCCTGGACCTGGCCGGCGCCCACTTCCTGGCGGAAGAAGCCAAGGCGCGACGCGAACGCGGCGGCGGGCTGTATTTCATCGGCATCAAGGACACGGTGCAGGAGCAACTGGCGGAGAGCGGCGCGCTCAAGGACATCGGCGGGGCCAACCTGTTCGATTCCAAGACCGAAGCGATTGCAGAAGTCTTCCGTCGCCTGAACCCCCGCGTCTGCGCCGACTGCACTGCGCGCGTCTTCCGCGAGTGCGGCGCGCAACGACCTCCCGCATGAGCCTGCTCAGGCCTATTTCACGCCGGGCAGGTGCGCTTGCAGTTGCTTGATTACCGACTCGTGATCGAACTCCCGCCCGCCTACGGCGCGGAAGATCACCTTTCCTGACGGGTCCGCCACAAAGGTGGTGGGCAGGCCCTTCACCTTCCACGCCTGCATGGCGGCGGAATCCCGATCCAGCAGGATGCGGAATTCCGGGCCGGGCTCCAGTTGCCCGGTGAAGGCGAACACCGTATCGACGTCTTCCCCCACATCCACCGCCAGCACTTCCAGGCCCTGCGGCCCCAACTGACGGCGCAGGCGTTCCAGCGACGGCATCTCGCGCCGGCAGGGGGGGCACCAGGTCGCCCAGAAATTCACCACCACCAGCTTCCCCCGTAACGCCGCCAGGTCCACGGTCTTGCCGTCCAGGTCCGGCAGACGCAGGGCCGGGGCCGGCTTGGGCTCCGCCAGTACGGTCAGGGCGCGGGACAGAGGCGGCAGATCAGCCGCCGCCACCCACCCCGCGCACATCAGGCACCCCAGCAGGCACAGCCGCCCCAGAACACGATCAACGCGCACAGCGAACCTCATCCAGCTTCCCCTCAACGGTCTTGCCCGCCACGTTCCAGCGGACGACGAGATCAAATCCCGCCCCCGGCGTCAGGCCGGTGGCCAACATGCCCTGGTTCCACTCCCCCACGGCGTACTCCTGCTCGGGCGGGAACTGCGCCCAGCGGAAGGCAATGCGCGCCGGTTCGCTCACACCCAAGGCCGTCCACTGCCCCATCCAGACGGCCACGTCCGGCGGCGGATGGACGCCGCCGGCATGGCGCACGCCCCAATCCGCCAGCCGGAAGGTCAGCTCCCCCGGTGCGGACTCGTTACGCAGCACGGTCATGAACACGCAGGCCCCGGCGAAGCGCTCCGCCGCCGCCGGCGGAAAGCCGCGATTGAGATAAAAGGCCAGCACCTGATCCGGCAGGAGTTGGGTCAGTGATACGGCAACGCCCTGGGTGCGGGTCTCCCAGGAGAGCGCACCGGTATCCGGGTCGGTTCGGCGCTGGGTCTCGGCCTGGGCCGGAGCGACCAGCAGCGCCAGCAGCAAGGCAAACAAAAGATTCATCCTGGAAACCTCAGCAGGTGCGAATTCATTCGCACAGATGTTTGTTGTGCGAATGAATTCGCACCTACAGGTGGGCGCCTCGAAAAACCCGTCATTCCCGCGGATGCGGGAATCCAGGTTGTTGATTTCACCGGGTTCTCGCTTTCGCGGGAATAACGAACCCAGGGTTTTTCGATGCGCCCAGGTATGGGCGTCACGACGGCTTGTCCGCTGCCGCCACGATCACGCCGCCCCAAGGCAAACGTTCCGTCAACAAATGCTCTGCGGTGCGCGTCAGCCATCCCTGCCGCCATCCCCATCCCGGCAGAAAGACGGCAGAGCGCAGGCGGAGGTTTACCAGCCCAAGCGCCTCCAGGGCGAGAGTCAATTCGTCCCATTCATGCCAGTACGCCCCGGCATAACCGCCCGCGCCGCCGGCCCGGCCCTTGCCGCGCCAAAGCAGGCTGCGCCGGTTCAGCACCCCCACCACCACGCGCCGCCGCGCCACGCGCGCCATTTCAGCCAGGGCCTGACGCCAGTCGTCCACAAAGCACAGCGCGGTCATCGAGACCACCCGGTCAAACGCGGCGTCGGCAAACGGCAGGGCGCGGGCGTTGCCCTCCAGATAGCGCTCGTTGCGGCCATGGGCGCGGGCGTAGGCCAGACGCGACGGGTCTTGGTCCAGTCCCGTCACCAGCCAGCCGTTGCGGAGGGCGAAGCGGCGCGTGAACCAGCCCGTGCCGCAGCCCACGTCCAGCAGGGTTTCGTGGGGGAGCAGCCCGGCCAGACGCTGAAGCAGACGCAATTCGGTGGCGCCGATCCAGCGACCGCGCGGCGTGCCGTACCAGGCCTCGTAGCCCTCGGGGGTCACGCCGCCAGTTGCCGCCAGGCGGCGATCAGGGCGGTGGCGGCGGTCTCGATCTCCGCTGCCGTGCTGGTGCGTCCCAGCGACAAGCGCACCGCCCCGGCGGCGCGCTCGGCGGACAGGCCCATCGCCCCCAGCACGCCGCTGGCGGCATGTTGCCCGGCGTGGCAGGCGGAGCCGGTGGAGGCCGCCAGCCCCGGTGCGGCGGCCAGCACCTGCCAGCCGGCCACGCCGGGGAAGGAGAGGTTGAGGGTGTTGGGCAGGCGCTCCGTCGCCGGGCCGTTCAGGGCCAGGCCGGGGATGGCCGCGGTCAGACGCTGGTGCAAGCGCTCGCGCAGCTCGCACAGGCGCGCCGATTCCGCCTCCAGCTCCATCCGCGCCAGCCGGGCGGCCTCGCCCAGGGCGACGAGGTGGGGCACGTTCTCGGTGCCGGGGCGCAAGCCCCCCTCGTGCCCGGCCCCGAACTGGATGGCCTGGAGGGGCGTGCCGGTGCGGGCGTACAGCGCGCCCACCCCCTTGGGCGCGTAGAACTTGTGCCCGGCGAGCGTCAACAGGTCGCAGCTCAGGGCGTTCACGTCCACGGCGATCTTGCCCGCCGCCTGCGCCGCATCCACATGCAGCAGCGCGCCCGCCGCGCGCGCACGGGCGGCGATGGCCGCCACCGGCTGGATCGCGCCCACCTCGTTGTTGGCCAACATGACGGAAACCAGGGCGGTTTCGGCGTCGAGGTCGATCCTGGCGGCATCGACCCGGCCCGTGGCGTCGACCGGAATCGACGCTACCCGCCACCCCTCCCCGGCCAGATGCCGCATGGGCTGGGACACGGCGGGGTGTTCGACGGCGGAATACAGCAGGCGGTCGCGGCGACCGCCCCGGAGCGCGTGCGCCACGCCCAGAATGGCCAGGTTGTTGGCCTCGGTGGCGTGGGCGGTGAACAGGATTTCATCCGCCCGCGCGCCGATCAGCGCCGCCACCTGTTCCCGCGCCAAGGTCACCGCCGCCTTCGCGGCGCGGCCAAAGATGTGGTCGGATGACGGATTTCCGTACCCCTCGCGCAGCCAGGGCAGCATGGCCTCCAGCACGCGCGGGTCCACCGGGGTGGTGGCGTTGTAGTCGAGGTAGATGGGGCCGGTCATCCCAGCGCCTGCGCCAGATCGGCGATCAGGTCATCCGCCTCTTCCAGGCCCACCGACAGCCGCAGCATGGCGTCGGAGATGCCGCGCCGGGTGCGTTCCTCCGGGGTCAGGCCGTGGTGGGTGGTGGTGCTGGGCTGGGTCACCAGACTCTCCACGCCGCCCAGAGAGGGGGCCAGGGCGAACAGTTTCAGCTTGTCCGCAGATCGCGTAGCCGCCTCTCCGCCACCCTTGACTTCAATCGTCAGCATGCCGCCGTAGCCCTTCATCTGTCGCTGCGCCAGGGCGTGTCCGGCGAAGTCCGGCAGGCCGGGGTAGAGCACGCGCTCCACCTGCGGATGGGCCTGCATCGCCAGGGCGACCTTCATGGCCGTGGCGTTCTGGCGCTCCACCCGCAGCGGCAGGGTGCGCAGGCTGCGTGCGAGCAGGGCGGCGATCTCGGGGGCGATGGTCTGGCCCAGGTTCTTGCGCCAGTTCCACACCGGCATGACCAACTCCTTGCGCCCCATCAGCGCCCCGGCGGTGAGGTCGGAATGGCCGCCCAGGTACTTGGTGGCGGAATGCACCACGAAATCCGCGCCCAGGGCCAGGGGGTTCTGGTTCACCGGCGAGGCGAAGGTGTTGTCCACCGCCACCAGGGCGCCGTGGGCGTGGGCCAATTCACTGATCGCGGCGATGTCGAACTGCTCCAGGGCCGGGTTGGTGGGGGTCTCGAAGAACACCAGACCGACGCCGCGTTGCAATAGCCCCGGCAGCCGATCCAGCTCCGAACCCAGCAGCAGGTGGGTGGGGATGCCCAGTTGCGGCAACTGGCTGGCCACCAGTTCCAGGGTGCCGCCATAGGCATCGCCCAGGCAGACCACGCCCTGGCGGCCATGGGTGAGGAACAGGGCCGATTCCGCCGCCATGCCGGAACAGAAGGCCAGCGCCGCCTCCGCCCCTTCGATGGCGGCCAGCTTCTCCTCCAGCGCCTGGATGGTGGGGTTGAGGCCGTAACGGGTATACAGCGCCCCGGCGCGACGCCCCTCCACCACATCCAGGATGGCGGCGGTGCTGGAAAACTTGAACGTGGTGCTGGTGTAGAGCGGCGTGTGCGGCGAGCCGTGGGGGTCGGCGAGTTCGCCGGCGTGGACGCAGAGGGTGGCGAGATGGGTGGTCATGGGGGGCTCCTAAAAACCGCAGTCAGCGGAGAAATTCATGGCGATTCGATAGGTCGGGCGTGGCGCGGTAGGTGCGAATTCATTCGCACTGGAATTTGTGCGAATGAATTCGCACCTACGGGACGGCTCATCCCTCCTCTTCCAGCATGCGCTCCAGCGGCGCCTCCAGGGCCTCGATCAGACCCGGCATCGCCTCCTCCTGCAGGCCGCTGGCAAGCAAACCGGCCAGCACATCCGCCGGCATCAGGATTACGCCGTCCTCGGGCTGGACCGCCGCGCCGTTCAGCCACAGGCTGGGAAAGCCCTCACCGTGGGCGTCGCGCGTTGCGGTAAAGACCAGTTCGGCGCGCGCCTCCAGATGGCGTTCGAGCACCTCGGCGTAGCCGGCGTACAGGGTGCAGCGGCCCCCGGGCGGCGTTTGGGAAATGACCCGGACAAGTAACGGCGTTTTATCCACCGAGTACGCTCTTGAACAGGATGTAGCTGGCCACCACCACCAGGAACCAGGCGAAGGCCGTTTTCAGCATGGCCTGGGAGATGCGGTTGGCGAAATGCGAGCCGAGAAAGCTGCCTGCCACAGTGACCGCGGTAAAGCTGCCCATCACGCCCCAGTCGATGGCCACGCCGCCCATGTAGCCGAGGAAGCCCGCATAGGACTTGGCGGCGACGATCACCAATGAGGTGCCCACCGCTGTTTTCATGGGGATGCCGGAGAGCAGCACCAGGGCCGGCACGATGAGGAAGCCGCCGCCCACGCCCACCAGCCCGGTCAACACGCCGACGCCGATGCCGTGCAGGGCGATGTGGCCCATGCAGGGGGAGAAGAAATCATGGCAACCGCCCAGGGCCAGCGTACCGCCGCCGGTGCTGACCACGCCGCCCGCCGCCGGAGCCGCGATCCGCGTCGGCTTCAACATGCGCCAGGCGGCGGCGTACATCACCAGGGCGAACAGGCCCAACTGGATCACCACCGGCGTCAGCAGCCCCAGACGCGCCCCGGCGAAGGTGCCCGCCACGCCAAAGATCCCGAACACCAGGGCGACGCGGACATCCACCAGGCCCCTGCGCCAGTTGTCCAGGCCGGTCACGGTGGCGGTGACCGCCACCACGCCCAGGCTCATGGCGATGGCCGACTTGGGCTCCACATGCAGCAGGTAGAGCAGCGCGGGCAGGGCGATGATGGAGCCGCCGCTGCCGAACAGTCCAAGTACGATGCCGGTGGCCAGCCCGGCGAGGATGGCAAAGGGGTCCATGGCGCTTCCTCCGAAAAAAGGGGTTGAGGTGGCGGGGATTGACGGCTAACATTCAAACGACCATTGGAGTATTGGATGGAAGATTCCGGAAGGCAAGTAAAAGATGTGCTCTATGCCCAGGTGGCGCGGATCGGCAAGGCGGTGAGCAGTCCCAAGCGCCTGGAGTTGATCGAGCTGCTGGCGCAGGGCGAGAAGCCGGTGGAGCGGTTGGCGACGGAAGCGGAGATCTCGCTGAAGCTGGCCAGCGCCCACCTCAAAGAGTTGCGCCTGGCGCATCTGGTGGAGACGCGCAAGGACGGCAAGAACGTCTTCTACCGGCTCTCCAGTGAGGCGGTGGCGGACTTCTGGGTAGCCATCCGTTCCCTGGCGGAAGACCGTCTGCTGGGCCTGCGGGCGGCGCTGGCGAAGTTGCAGGAACACGTCCACGAGCTGACGCCGGTTTCGCGCGATGACCTGCTGGCGCGGGCGCGGGAGGGCGAGTTGATGGTGCTGGATGTGCGTCCGGTGCAGGAATTCCAGGCCGGGCACCTGCCCTACGCCCGCTCTCTGCCGCTGGACGAGTTGCGTCAGCGTCTGGCGGACTTGCCGCGCGACAAGCCGGTGGTGGCCTACTGCCGGGGGCCGTTCTGCCTGATGGCGGTGGAGGCGGTGGAGTTGTTGCGCAAGGAAGGATTCCAGGCCATCCGCCTGGAGGATGGCGTGGCGGAATGGCGCGCGCACGGGTTGCCGGTGGAAACCGCCTGAACCGACCCGTAGCGCCGGCATCCCTGCCTGCGGGAACAAGCAGCGGTAGGTCGGGTTAGCGCAGCGTAACCCGACTAACCCGACATGAGGCAGGAACAAGCCGGCAGGGATGCCGGCGCTACAAGGGCTCACCGGTCTGGCCGGTGAGCGTGATTCGGTTCACTGAGGAGACTGACCATGTTTTTCCGCCAACTGGCCACCCGCGAGGCCACCCTTTCCTATCTCTTTGGCTGCGGCACCTGCCATGTCGCCGTGGTCGTGGACCCGGTGCTGGGGGATGAGGACTGGTTCCTGGCCGAGGCCGCGAAGCAGGACGTGAAGATCACCCACGTCATCGACACCCACGTCCACGCCGACCACTACTCCGGCGGGCGCGCCCTGGCGGAACGCTGCGGCGGGGTCTACTGCCTGCACGAGGCCAACGCCGGACGGGTGCATTTCCCGTTCGAGCCGCTGACAGACGGCCAGCGCATCGACATCGGCAACGTCTACATCGACGTGCTCCACACCCCCGGCCACACCCCGGATTCGATCTGCCTGCTGGTGACGGACAAGCGCCGCATGGGCGACGCCGCGCCGGAACCCTGGTTCGTGGTCACAGGCGATACCCTGTTCGTCGGCGCCATCGGACGCCCCGACCTGGCGGGCAAGGAAACGGAAATGGCCGGCCAGATCTGGGACAGCGTGCAAACCAAACTGCTCACCCTGCCCGACGCGGTGGAGATCTACGGCGGCCACGTCGCCGGCAGCGTGTGCGGCGCGGGCATCTCGGGCAAACCCAGTTCCACCATCGGCTTCGAGAAACGCTGGAACGCCATGCTGAGCATGTCCCGTGAGGCCTTCATCAAAGCCCTCACCCAGGAAATTCCGCCCCGGCCCGCCGAGATGGACCGCATGGTCCAGGCCAACCTGGGCGTCCCATGAACCACGGCATCCGCGACAACCTCGCGCAATTCATTCACCAGGTCGTCCAGGTGTTCTTCGTCGGCCTCACCCTGGGGATGATGCGCACCGTCATCCCCGCCCTGTCGGAGACCGAATTCGGCGTACCGCGCGGCTCCTTCCTGCTGCTCACCAGCTTCGTGGTGGCCTTCGGCGCGGTGAAGGGGGCGCTCAACTTCGTGGCCGGGCGGCTGTCGGAACGGGTCGGCAGGAGGCGGGTGCTGTTCTGGGGCTGGCTTGCCGCCGTGCCCATCCCGGTGATGATCTACTTCGCCCCCTCCTGGGGCTGGATCGTCGCCGCCACCGTGCTGCTGGGCGTCAACCAGGGCTTCACCTGGTCCATGACCCAGACCTCCAAGATCGACCTCGCGCGCGGCGACCAGCGCGGCTTCGCCATCGGCGTCAACGAGTTCTCCGGCTATGTCGGTGTCGCCATCGCCGGCATCCTCACCGCCTACCTGGCGGAACACCTGGGCGCGCGCGCCGGCCTGCTCTGGTTCGGCCTGGCCAGCGTCGGCGCGGCGGGCATCGCCACCCTGTTGTGGGTGGAGGAAACCCTGCCCTGGGCGCGGCTCGAAGCCAAACAGCACGCCGCCGCCAGCGCGCCCGGGTCTGGGTATCGCCCCCGCTATCCAGCGGGCGTCAGCGCCCGGCCCGACACCTGGGAGATGTTCACCCTGCTGTCCTGGCGCGACCGTCGCCTCGCCGCCTTCTGCCAGGCCGGGCTGATCGAAAAGTTCGTGGACGCCTGGATGTGGGTCATCGCCCCGGTGTGGCTCTACCAGCGCGGTCTCACCCTGCCCCAGATCGGCTGGACCGTGGGCGCCTACGGCCTGGTCTGGGGCGTGGCCCAGTTCTTCACCGGGCGTCTGTCCGACCGCATCGGGCGGCTCAAGCCCATCGTCGGCGGCATGATCCTGTGCGGCGTGGGCGTCGGTCTCATGCCCCTGTTCCCCTCCCCCCTGGGCCTCACCCTGGCGGCGGCCCTGTCCGGCCTGGGCATGGCCCTGCTCTACCCCAACCTCTCCGCCGCCGTGGCCGACATCGCCCACCCGGACTGGCGCGGTTCCGCCATCGGCATCTACCGCTTCTGGCGCGACTTCGGCTACGCCGTGGGCGCGCTGCTCCTGGGCCTGACCGCCAGCCTCACGGGCGCGCTGGAGATCACCGCCTGGCTGGTGGCCGGGTCGATGGTGGCTTCAGGTCTGGCGGTGTGGCTGCTGGCGGAAGAAACGCACCCGCGCCTGAACCCGGCGCCAAATAGGTAGCCTGGATGGAGCGCAGCGGAATCCGGGGAATTTCGCGGTGCGATGCAAGTCATGGCGGACAAGGCCATGACGGTGAAACGGGACAAGGTGGGGCCGCCTTCGGGCGCATCGACGTGGCTGCGCTGGTGGAGGTGGAGCGTTGTCTGGCGCTGTTCTTGGGCATCGCCAAGTAAACCCAGGAGCCTGTCGGGGGCGTTTTGCAGCCGACGATTCCACAGTCCGCAGACTCCCAGGATGAGCGCTTGTGCAATCGACCCTATTTCACCGCCGATGTCCTTCCACCCGGCGACCCAGGCCGCCTCAGGTTGACCAAAGCATCACTTCCGGAAGTCGTTGAGCACTGAGCCGTAGGTATCCACATCGCCCTTCTCGGGGCCGGCGGAAGGTTTGATGTTGCCGGCCTGGACATCCAGGATGACCCAGCCGTAAGTGCCGCCGCTACCCCGTTCCAGCTTGGCGGGAGAGAAAGCGGTGCCGACGAAGCCGCCAGCGTGGTCGTTGAGGATGCTTTGCCGCATGTCGGGGTTGCTGTCCCAGTCATTGGCGAAGGCGGAAGTGGCGGCAAATGCCAGAACTGCGAAGGGGATGAGCGCTTTCATGATGGACTCCTTGTATCGGTTCCAAAATCGCATCACGTCGAGTGATGCTGATACCCAGTATGGATACCGACCCCATCGAGAACCTGACGTGGCGATTACAAATGCGTCAACTCCGCATTCGGGAACGGATATCCGCGCCAAAGGCGGCTACCGTGAAGCTATGACCCCGCCCGGAGGTACTGGAGACGCTGAATGCAACACGGCCTGAGGATCTTGCTGTTGGTGATCGTTTTGCCCTGGGGCGCAGCCGTCCTCGCGCAGCAACCTGACTGGAGCGCACGGGTGTTCAAGCTGACAGTCACCCGCGTGGATGGCGCGACGGAACTGGGCTCCGCCGTGCCTTTGGGCGGAGAGAAACTGGTCACCAACTGCCATGTACTGCGTCAGGCGGCGCGCATCGAAGTGCGCCTGGGCGACGCCGACCGGCTGGCGCTGAGCGATCAGCGCGACGCCTACCGCGACATGTGTTTCCTCACGCTGCCTGGACTTCGGGCGCCGCCGATGCCGATGATCGACATCGGTGCAACCCGTGTCGGCATGGAGGTCATGGCGGCGGGTTATTCGTCCGGTGAACTGGCCATCGGCAAGGGCAGGATCGTGGGTCTGCACCATTGCGAATGCGATGGCGGCAAGATCATCCAGACCTCGGCGGCCTTCGACCGGGGCGCCAGCGGCGGCGGCCTGTTCGACACGCAAGGTCGCCTGACGGGCGTTCTCACCTTCAAGGCCAAATCGGGCGGCAATTTCCACTTCGCCCTGCCGGTGGGCTGGCTGCGGCATGCCGCCATTCCGCCGGTCACCCCCGCCGGCACCGGTGAAGACAGCTTCTGGGAACGGCCAGGCCGGGAGAGCGGGTACTTCCTGGCCGCCTGCGACCTGGGCGCGCAACGGAAGTGGCAAGCGCTCACGCATCTGGCGCGGGAATGGACGCAACAGGAGCCCAACAACCCCGAGGCCTGGATGGCGCTGGGCCGCGCCCTCAAGGGCATGGGCCAGAACGAAGCGGCGGTGGCGCCCCTGCAACGGGCGTTGCTGCTGGATTCGACGCACGCCGAGGCGAAATGGGCCATGGACGAACTGGAATTCGAGCTGGGACGCAGCCTGTCGGAGCCGGACGGCCTATGACCGGGCATCAGGCGGGAAAAGGCCGCCAAGGGCGCGGTCTGGTTCAATTGACGCATACCGCCGCGCCCTGACCTGAGCTACGTTTCGTCCCCCCGCATCCAACACGAAAGAGCGCACCGCATGGACCCCCGCGTCGCCATCGCCGCCCTGCGCCAGGCCCTGGCCAGCATCATCGTCGGCCAGCACACCCTGCTCGACCGTCTCCTCATCGGCCTCCTCACCGGCGGCCATGTCCTGGTGGAAGGGCTGCCCGGTCTGGCCAAGACCACGGCGGTGAAGACCCTGGCGGCGGGCGTGGCGGCGCGTTTCCGGCGCATCCAGTTCACCCCCGACCTGCTGCCGGGCGACCTCACCGGCACCGACATCTACGACCCGCGTGAATCGCGTTTCCACTTCGTCGCCGGCCCGTTGTTCAACGAGATCATCCTCGCCGACGAGATCAACCGCGCCCCCGCCAAGGTCCAGTCCGCCCTGCTGGAGGCCATGCAGGAACGCCAGATCACGGTAGGCGGCGAGAGCCGCGCCCTGCCGGAACTGTTCATGGTGATGGCGACGCAGAACCCGCTGGAACAGGCCGGCACCTACCCCTTGCCCGAGGCGCAACTCGACCGTTTTCTGCTCCACGTCCGCCTGGACTACCCCAGCGCCGACGAAGAGGTGGAGATCCTGCGCCGCGACCGCGCCCTGCACCTCTCGGACGGCAAGGCGCATCTCGCCCCCGTGCTCGACGTAGCCGCTGTGCTGGCGGCGCGGGAGGAAGTGGCGCGGGTGCATCTGGCGGAAGCGGTGGAGGCCTGGATCGTCGCCCTGGTGCGCGCCACCCGCACGGCGGGGGCGTGGAACCCGGCTTGGCAAGGCGCGGTGGAAGTCGGCGCCAGCCCCCGCGCCGCCCTCGCCATTGCCCACGCCGCCGCCGCGCTGGCCTGGATGCGCGGACGCGACTACGTCACCCCGGACGACGTGCGCGAGGTCGCCCCCGACTGCCTGCGCCACCGTCTGGTCATGGGCCTGGACGCCCGCCTCCAGGGCCTGGAGCGGGACGCCCTCATCCAGGGCCTGCTGGACGCGGTCCCCGCGCCGTGAAGATGTCGCCAAAGCCCCTCCCCCTTGAGGAGGGAGGAGTTGGGGAGAGGGTGGCGGCGGCGCAAGCCGCCATCGTGCGTCTATTCAGAAAAACGCAAAGGCCCACCCTCTCCCCGGCGCTCCCTCCTCAAGGGGGAGGGAGCGCCCTGCTCACGCCTGCCGAGATCACCGCCCTCGCCGCCCAGGCCCGCCTGTTGGCGCGCCTGCCGCAGCGCCGCGAGGTGCACGACCACCACGCCGGAGACTGGCCTTCGGCGCGCCTCGGGCGCGGGCTGGACTTCGAGGAATCGCGCCCCTACGCCCCCGGCGACGACATCCGCGACATGGACTGGCGCACCACCGCGCGCCTCTCGCACCTGTATGTAAAGACCTACCGCGAAGAACGCCAGCCGGTGCTGCATCTGGTGGTGGATCGCGGCCCCGCCATGCGCTTCGGCACCCGTCGCCGCCTCAAGGCGACCCAGGCCGCGCGCCTCGCCGCCCTGGTCGCCTTCGCCGCCGCCGAACGCAACGCCGCCGTCTCCGCCAGCTTCTGGGAAGCCCAGGACCACGACCTCCCCCCCGCCCACGGACGCCACGCCGCCCTCGCCATCGCCCGCGCCGCCGCCGCGCCCTGCCCACCCCTCCCCCCCCGGGGGAGGGGTGGGGGAGCAACACCCGCCAACCCACCCGCGCAAGAACACCGCCTCGCCCGCCTCGCCGCCGACCTCCCGCGCGGTGCGCGCGTCCTGTTGCTCACCGACCTCTCCTGGCTGGAAGACCGCCACGCCCCCGCCCTGGCGCGCCTGGGCGAACGCTGCGACGTACAGGTACTGCAAATCGTCGATGCGGCGGAACGCGCCCTGCCGGACATCGGCCTGGCCCAGGTGCTGGACCTCGCCCGCGCCCGCCCGCGCTGGCTCGACACCCGCGCCAGCGCCGCCGCCCACGCCCAGGCCTTCCAGGCGCGCCAGGAATATCTGACCGGGCTGCTCGCTCGCGCCGGCATCGCCCACCGCCTGGTCGGGGCGGAGGAAGAGGCGCTGCTGCCTTGTCTCACCCTGGAAAACCATGCCTGACCCGCACAAAGACCTGGCCCCCATCATCGAACCGCCGTTTCCGCCCGTCCCGGTTGCGGAATTTCCCTGGCTGCCGGCAACAAGCCTGGTCCTCCTCGCACTGCTGGCCCTGGGCCTCTGGCTCTGGCGGCGCGGGGCCACACGCCGCGCCCTGCGCCGCCTGGCGCACGCCCCCGACCCCATCGCCGCCGCCCACGCCCTGGCGCGTCTCAGTGTCCAGATCGCCCCGCCCATGCCGCAGACCTGGAAGCGCGAACTCGAACGCCTGCGCTTCGGCCCCCCCGCCGACGATGGCGCCAGCACCCTGGCGCGCCTGTGCGAAGCCGCCCTCGACGCCAGCCCCCGCGCCCTCCCCCTTTGCACAAGGGGGAAGGAGGGGGATTTGACCCCGGCAGACGCCAGCCCCCCTTTTTCAAAGGGGGGGGACGCGCCGCGCTGAGATGAAACAGCCCCCTTACTCGCTTTGCTCGTTTCCCCCCGAGGGGGAGGTCAGTTCCTTCGGGACGGCCGTGCGGAACTGACATGGAACTCGCCGCCCCCCTCTGGCTCCTGCTGCTGCCCCTCCCCCTGGTCTGGGGCGCGCTCGCCTGGCGTAGCGCCGCCGAAGGCGAGCCCCAGAGCGCACTGCCGCGCCACCCCGGCCTGTCCGACCTGGACGCCGCCACGCCCCCCGGCCCGCGCCTGCCTGTCCTGCTCACCGCCCTGGGGTTCGCGCTCCTGGTCCTCGCCCTGGCCCAACCGCGCCAGATCGGCGTCTGGATCACCCCGCCGCCGGAAGGCCGCGACATCGCACTGGTGATCGACACCTCCCTCACCATGAGCATCGACGACTTTGAACAACAGGGCCGCAAGGTTGCCCGCCTCACCGTGCTCAAGGCCGCCCTGGCGCGCTTTGTCGCCGCCCGCCCGCACGACCGCATCGGCCTCCTGGCGTTCGGGGCCGAGGCCGCCACCCTCACCCCGCCCACCTTCGACCACGCCCACGTCCAGGCCCAACTCGCGCGTCTGCAAGTCGGCATGGCGGGGGAAAACACCGCCCTGGGCGACGCCCTGGGGCTGGCGCTCAAAGACCTGAAGCAACACCGCCTGCGCCCTGCGATCCTCCTCGCCAGCGACGGCGAGCCTTCCAACACCGGCGACATGACCCCCGCCGAGGCGGTGGCCGTGGCGCGCCAACTGGGGGCGGCCATCCACACCCTGCAAGTCGGCAGCGACCTGTTCGCCGCAGGCCGCAGCGCCCCGCCGCCAGAGGCCGATCCTCAACCGGGGCTGGCCGACATCGCCCGCCTCACCGGCGGCCAGTACGCCCAGGCCAGGGACGCCAACGATGTGGAGACCATGATCCGCGCCGTGGACCGGCACGAAAAAACCCTGGCCCGCCCGGCGCGGGAACGGGAGACGCGCGAGTGGTATCTGCTGCCCCTGCTGCTGGGCGCGTCCAGCCTCACCCTGGCGCGCGTACTGGCGCTGCGTGGGGGGCGGGCATGAACCTGGACCCCGTGAGCTGGGCCACGCCCTGGGCCGCCCTGCTGCTGCTGGCGCCGCTCTTCCAGGCGCTGCTCGCCCGCCGCGCGCGCCAGCGCCTGGAGCGCTGGGCCGAACCCCACCTGCACCCCTGGGCGCTGGAGGCGCGGCCCCGCACCCATGACCGGCGGCGTTGGCTGGCCTGGCCCGCCTGGGCGCTGCTGGCCCTGGCCGCCGCCGGGCCGCGCCAGCCGCTGGACCTGCCGCCGGGCGAGCGCGCCCAGCCGCGCCACGACCTCACCCTCATGGCGCTGCTGGATGTCTCCGCCTCCATGGCCGCCGCCGACACCGCCCCCACCCGCCTGGAACGCGCGCGTCTGGAACTGACGGACCTGAGCCGACGCCTGCGCGGTGAGCGCATCGGCCTGCTGCTCTATGCCGGCGAGGCGGGCCTGCTGCTGCCCCCCAGCGACGACCCCGCCCTGTTCGCCCGCGCCCTGGCCCAGGCCGGGCCGGACCTGCTGGAGAAACCCGGCACGAATCTGGCGGCGGCCCTGGCATTGGCGCTCCCCCCCGTAGGGCCGGATTCATCCGGCCAGACGACGGGAGGACAGAGGTCCGTCCCCCAGGCCGTGCTCCTGCTCACCGACGCCGAGACCGGCAGCCTTACCGACGCCGCCCGCGCCGCCGCGCAACGGCTGGGCGCGGCGCACATCCCCCTCTACATCCTGGGCCTGGGCACGGAGGCAGGCGCGCCCATCCCCCTGCCGGACGGCGGTTTTGCAGAAGCCGACGGCGTCCAGGTGCAAAGTCGCGCCGACCCCGCCGCCTGGCGCGCCCTGGCCCGCGCCAGCGGGGGCGAGTACGTCCCGGTGCAGGACGGCGACGGCGATTGGGCCGCCCTCTATGACCAGGGCATCGCCCGCCTGCCGGGCCGCCCCGTGCCGGCGGAACGCGCCCGCGCCTGGCGCAGGCTGCATCACGGGCCCCTGGCGGCGGCGCTGCTGCTGTTCGCGGCGGCGTGGTGGCCGTCCTCACGTCCGCGGGAGAGCCGATGAGCCGCCACACGCAAACCGCCGAGACGAGCTGTAGGAGCCCGGCTGTGCCGGGCGATTCCACCTTTGCATGCGTCGCATCGCCCGGCACAGCCGGGCTCCTACGAGGGCTGCTGCGCCTGCTTTTTGCGGGAGAGCCGATGAGCCGCCGCGCGCAAACCGCCGAGACGTGCGATTCCACCTTTGCCGGCGTCGCATCGCCCGGCGTAGCCGGGCTCCTACAGGGGGTGCTGTGCCTGTTTTTTGTTCTTCCTGCCCACGCCGGTCCCTGGCTCGACCAGATGCAGGGCGGCGTCGCCTCCTGGCAGGCCAGGGACTACGCCGCCGCCGGACGCCAGTTCAGCGCTGCCCTGCTGCTGGCGGGCAACGAGCGCGAACGCGCCGACGCCCTCTACAACCTGGGCGGCGCCCACTACGCCCAGGGGCGCTGGGGCGTTGCCGTGGAGGCGTATCAGACTGTGCTGCGCGCCCGTCCCGGCGACCCGCGCGCCAGTGCCAACCTGGCCGAGGCGCAGCGTCAGGCCGCGCGCTTCCGCAACAGCAACCCCGCCGCCAGCGACCTGCGCGGACGCCGGGGCCAGCTCATGCAGGGCGTGGTGAACCTGGATTGGGAGCGCGAAAGCGCGGTGAAGGAGTTGGCAACGAAACCCGGCGGAACCCTGACGGATCGCACCCAGGCCGATGCCGCTCAACTCAACGCCCAGGCTGCCGCCCAGGCGCAGGTGGCGGCGGATGCGCGCCGCCTGCAATCCGGCCTGCGCAAGCTGGAGTGGCTGCAAGAGCGTCCCCGCACCCTGCTGCGCGGCTTGTTGCAGCAGGACAGGGGCGCGGCGGCGCAGGAGGGGAACCCGTGGTGAGCCCCCGCCTTACTTGGGGGCCTCGAAAAACCCCGGATTCGTCGTTCCCGCCCTCGGCCCCCACTTGTAGGAGCCCGGCTGTGCCGGGCGATGCGACGGTGGCGAGGGTGGAATCGCCCGGCATAGCCGGGTTCCTACAGGGGGTGGCGTGCCTGCTCCTTGCCTTCCCCGCCCACGCCGCCTCCTATCGCCTGGAGCCGTCCCGCATCGCCCTGGGCGAGCCTGTCACCCTCACCTTGCAGGCCGCGCCGGAGAAGCTGGCGGCCCTGGACCTCGCTCCGTTACGGCGCGATTTCGAGCTGCGCGGTCAGACCATGAACCAGAACGGGCGCACCGCTTCCCTGGCGCTCACCCTCTATCCCCTGCGTACCGGCCCTCTGGCCCTGCCCGCCCTGGGGCTGCCGGGGCGTCCTCCGTCGGTAAAGGTGGAGGAGCAGTCGTCCGACACTCCCCGCGTCCGCCTCAGCCTGACCACGGACCCCGCCGAACCCCTGGTGCGCCAGCCTGTGCGCCTGACCCTGGAGGCCTGCGACGATGGCAGCCTGACCTGGCAGCGCCCGGTGTTCCCGACCCGCGAGGGCCAGCACCTGCGCGCCCTGAACGAGCAACAGGCGGACGTGGAACGGGCGGGCGAACGCTGCACCGCGCACCGCTGGCACTGGGCGCTGATCCCCACGGCGGCGGGCGCGCTGCCGCTCCAGCCGCCCATGCTGGAGGCGGGCAAGCTGGGGCGGCCCTTGCGCTTTCCGCCCCCGCTTGCCGTCGTCAACGTGCGCCCCGCCCCGGCCTGGTTGTCGCCCGAGGCGGCGGTGGGGCCGGTGCAGGTGCAGGCCGAGTCCCTGCCCGAGACCTGGCCGCTGGACCGTCCCCTGGCCTGGCGGCTGGAAGTGGCGGGCGGTTATGGCGCAGAGGCGCTGAAATCCCTGCTGGCCCTGCAACTCGCCTCTCACCCCGTCTGGCTCAAGTACCCGCCGGAGGTGCATCCGCTGCCCGGCGACGCCGCCGCGCCGCGCTATGCCGTCACCCTGACCCTGCGGGCGGACGCCGCCGGGGCCGTGACGCTGCCCGCCCTGCGCCTGCCCTGGTTCGACCCCGCCGGGGGGCGTTTGCAGGCGGTGGAACTGCCAGCGCGGGCGGTGCGCATCATCAACCCCCTCCACGCACAACTGGCCTGGGGCGCGGGGGGGCTCGCCGCCCTGGCGCTGCTGGCCCTGGCGGGACGCAGACTGGCCCGCGCCCTGCGCTGGCGCGCCGCGCGGCGGCGGGGGCTGGCGCGGATCGAGGCGGCGCAGGACATGGCGGCGGTGCTCGCGGCGGTGCGGGGTTTCAGCCTGGAACCCGCAGGGCGTCCGGCCTCTACCCTGGGCGCATGGCGGGCGCCGCGTGCAGCAGGGGTGGAGGCATTGCGGGAGGCGCTCGCGCAGGCGGGCTACAGTCGCCACGAGGGGGATTGGCGCGAGATGCGCCAGCAGGCGCGGACGGTTCTGGCGCGGGCGCGTCCGCACAGATGAACCGCAGCGGTAGCGCCGGCATCCTTGCCGGCGCTACAAAAAAAACCGCCGGACCTGCCGGCGGTTTCTGCGGGACGTCCGCTGCGAATCAGAGTGCGCTGGTGTTATGGCACGCCGCGCCGCAGGGGTTGGTGTAGGGGATCGGCATGGCCTTGCCCGGTTCCACGCCCTTCACACCGATATTGCTCTTGAGCGGTACGTCATACAGGTGAGAGGTGATGTCGTTGAGCCAGTAGTTCTTGCCGTCCTTGCCCGTCATGCCCTTGCCTAGCCCGGCGCCGGTCTGCATGGTCTTGGTGTCATGGCAGTTGGCGCAGGTGATCTTGCTCGGCTCGACATTGCACTTGGTCTTGTCCATCACATGCTTGCCCATCTCGGTCTTGCCCTGGTGGCAGGTGGTGCAGGCCTGAACCGACTTGGCATCCGCCTTCATCTGGTGCGGGAACTTGGCCTTGCCGTGCGTATCGTGGCAATCGGAACAAGACACCAGATGGTTGCCGTTGCGGTGCTTGGAGGACTTGATGAAGTCGGTGTACTGCTGGTGGTGCGACTTGGAGTGCAGCCCGTCCGCCCAGTAGTCCCCCTTGGCTGCGTCTTCCCGCGTGGTGTACTGGTTCAGGTAGACGTTGCGGCTGGTCCCCGGCAGCATCATCTTCCACTCGGTATTGACCGGCTGGTCATTCTTCAGATTGCCCTGGGGACGGCTGTGGCACTGGCCGCAGATCATGGTTTCGCGTTCCGCCGCCAGCTTGTTGGGGCTGACGATGCTGGCCGACTTCGTGCCCTTGGGCGCCTTGGTGTGGACCGAGCCGGGGCCGTGACAGCTCTCGCAACCGCCGTTGATCTCGTTGGGCTTGCCGTCGCCGTCGATGTCCAGTTCGCCATCCGGGTCGTTGGCGGAGCCGGCGATGTAGTCGCCCGCTGCGGTCTTGGTCAGGCTGTAGCCGTTGTAGTGGCAGGAGGCGCATTCCTTGTCGAAGGACTTGGCCTGGGACGGGTTGGCCAGCTTCCTGGTCTCTTCGTTGTAGAGCCAGTCGGCGTGGTAATCGCGCCAGGGTTTGCGCGCGCGGTCGCCAAAGCTGTTGTCGCCGTTCTGGTTGAACTGGACAAAGGGGAACAGGTTGGGGCCGACGCGATACAGATAGCGTTGCTTGTACACGCCGCCGCCGTAGGCCAGGTCCACCGTGTAGGTCCGGGGCGCATCGGCGATGTCGCGGGCGTTCTCGGTGCGGAACTTGAGCTTGCCGTCCGCATCCTTGAAGAAGGTGGCGGTGAAGCTCACGCTGGCCGGGTCGGCAGGTTCCTTGTCGCTGATCTGGTACTTGTCGAAGCTGCGGGTCTTGTCAAAGCCGTGGAACCAGAATTTGGTCCCGGCCATGAGCTTGTTGAGGCCCTTGTTGTACTCCGGGAAGCGGGAGAAATCCTGCAACTTGCTGGGCTTGCCCACGACCTGGATGCCCAGGCGGTGCAGGGTGGTCTTGAAGGCCTCGTGCTCGTCGTGGCAGTCCAGGCACTTGCTGGTGCCCACATAGGACGCCCCGGCAGGAATGTTGCCGGAGACCTGGATCTTCACCGGCGCCGCCGCCAGTTCCGAGCTGGTCATGGCCTTGCGGGATTTGTCGCCGCCGGGCAGGTAGGTGGCGTCGGCAGGTTCCACATACAGGAAGTACTTGCCGCCGGTTTCTCCGACCACGTTGAACTCGCCGTCGGGGCCGCTCTTGCCTTTGGCGTAGCGCTCCCGGTTGGCGTTCAGGTTGTCTTCCAGCGGTTCATCGTTCTTGGCGTCTTTCTTGATCTCGATGGGCGTCTTGCCCATGGCCGCCACGTCTGCCGCCGGGATCAGCCAGACCGTGGCGTTCGCCACCTTGCGCCCGTCCCGATCCTGCACGACTCCCTTGATGGCGGCGCCGACCGCCTTGGCTTCGGGCAGGGTACAGCCCAGCATCCAGGCCGACGCCCCCAGGGCAAGCAGCCCCCACGTCCACAGCTTTTTCATCATCGTCTCCTCGTTGAAAAGCCCCGTCCGGAAGACCCGGGGGGATACCGCGTAGCGTTGAGCGCGACTTATATCGGAAAACGATATCGAATGACGATATTTTCAGGCCGGCGGTCGGGAGGGTAGGCGCGCATACAATCCGAGCGTTTCCCGGAACGCCCCCATGAAAGACCGAGACCTCTACGGCGGCCTGATTCGCCTGCACATCCTCCACCACGCCAGCCATGAACCCATTTTCGGAGTGGGCATCATGGGGGAGCTTGCGCGCCACGGGTACAAGCTCAGCGCCGGCACCCTCTACCCCATCCTGCACAGCCTGGAACGGCATGGCTATCTGGTGGCCGAGGACGATGTGCGCGGCGGGCGGCGGCGGCGCAACTACGTCGCCACCGAGGCCGGCAAGGAGATGCTGCGCCTGGGCAAGGACCGGGTGCGCGAGCTGTACCGGGAGCTGTTCGAGGACGAGGAATAGCGTTCAGCGTTCCCGGACCCGCCGGAAGGCGCGCCAGATCGCCACGTCGTAGGCGATCTTCATCACCCCGCAAGCCACCAGAGGTGCGGCCAGCCAACCGGCGGCAAACAGCGCCCCGCCCAGCGAGGGGCTCGCCGCCGCCGCCAGGCTGCGCGGAACGGCGGTGAAACTGGCCGCCGCGGCGCGTTCCGGCGGCGTCACCACCGCCATGACAAAGGCCGAGCGGGTGGGCACGTCCATCTGCGACAGGGCGGATCGGGCCAGCAGCAACCCCAGCGCCCACGGCAGGCTGGGGGCCAGGGCCGCCAGAATCAGCAACACGTTGGCCGGGATGTGGGTGAACACCATGGTGTTGAGCAGGCCGATGCGTTTCGCCACCCAGGGGGCCGCCAGTTGCGAAAAAGCGGTGAGCAGCCCGGCCCAGAAGAAGAACGCCCCGGCGGCGGCAAGCGAGAGGCCGAATCGCTGGAACAGCCACAGGGCCAGGAGCGAGTTGAGCACCAGACCTCCGGCGAAGGCGTCGAGGGAAAACAGGGCGGCGAGCCGGATGACGACGCCGCGCGAGGCGTCCAGCGGCGCGCGCGGCGCTTGTTCGTGCGGCGCGGGTTCGGGCAGGCGGCGGTAGATCAGCCAGATTGCGCCGCCGGTCAGGGCGTAGAGCAGGAACATGCCGCGCAGGGCGTCCAGCCGGTCCCAGCCCTGGCCGGCGAGGGCGTCGGGCAGCGCTACGGCAAGGGAGCCCAGGGCGGCAAACAGCGCCCCGGTCAGGCTGTAGCGGGCGAACAGGGCGGTGCGCTCGTCACCCTGGGCGGCCTCCGCCAGACGCGCATGCTCCAGGGGCAGGAACACGCTGACATCGCCGGAACTGGGGTTGAGGGTGCCGAGAAAGGCCGCCAGCAGCAGCGGCCAGAACGAGGTCAGACCCGCGAACAGCAAGCCGGTGGCGACCATGAGCAGGGCCGCGCCCAGCAGCAGGGGACGGTGGTGGTAGCGATGCCCATGGCTGCCCAGCAGCAGGGTCAGCAGGGCGGAACCCAGCAGGGTGGCGGTGCTGAGAATGCCTACCTCCAGCGCCCCCAGCCCCAGCGCCAGCAGGTAGGCCGGCAGCAGCACGCAGAGGTAGCCGTCGGCGAAGGCGCGCAGGGCGCGTGCGGTGAGCAGGAGGCGGGCTTCGGGCGGCAGGGTCATCCCAGTCCCAGCACCCGTCCCAGCTTCTTCAACGGCGTGTCGGCGCACCAGGCGTAGAGGGCGTCGTAGATCACCATGCCGTGTTCGAGCATCTCGTGGTCGTCCTCGAAGTTGAGTGACAGGCCTTTGGAGATGGCCAGCAGGCCCGCCGCCTCCTTGGCCAGGTGCGGTGCGCTGCAATCCGCGCCGCGCACGATCAGGGCGAGCTTGTGCAGGGCGGGGTCTTTGAGGCCGTGTTTGTGGATGAAGGCGTCAAAACTGCACTGGTCGCCGTGGTGGCCGTACTCCACGCCGGGGATGTCATAGGGCGTGGCCCCGGTCTCCGTCGCCACCTTGAGCACATCGCCGCCCGGCACATAGAGAAATTCCGGCGCGGGGTCGATGAAGCGCGCGATCAGCCAGGGGCAGGCGATGCGGTCGATCTTGGGGCGTTCGCGGGTGATCCATTTCATGTTCTGCGTCCTTTCAATAGCGTTGGTTGATGGCGAGCTGCGCTCGCCTCCCCCTCTCCCTAACCCTCCCCCTCCAGGGGGGAGGGGACGCGCCAAGGGCAATCGTGGCGGGGGCGGGGGAGAGGGTGGGGCAGGCGCAGCCTGCCAGCGTTCCCAACCCGGTTTCACCCCACTTGCTTGCCCACCACCGCGCCGCCCGCCGCCTTCCAGCCTTCGATGCCGCCTTCGATGAAGCGCGCCTTCAGGCCTTTGGCCTGCAGCGCGTCCACCACGCTGTTGGAGACGCCGCCGCCGCGCACACAGTAGAGGACGATGTCCTGGTCCTTGGGCAGGGCGTCGGCCCAGGCCGACAGTTGGGCGGGGTCTTGCCAGTTCGCGCCGGCGAGCTGTTCGCTGGAGGCGGCGATGTCCTCCACACGGCGCACGTCCAGAAGGTATTTGCCGGCGAGTTCGGTTTTCAGGGTGTCGGGGGCGATGGTGCGGTCCATGGGTCAGGCTCCAGTCTTGCTGAAGACGGCCTCGGCAGCCGTCCAGGAAAGGTTTTGCATGAAGGCGTCCACATAGGCGCCGGCCTTGGCGCCGAAGTCCATGTGGTAGCTGTGTTCGTACATGTCCAGGGCGATCAGCGGCGTCGCCCCGGCCAGGTTGTGGGCGTGGTCGGCGGCCCAGGCGTTGACCAGTCGGCCACGGCGCGGGCTCCAGGTCAGCAGGGTCCAGCCGGAACCGCCGCCCTGAGCCTTGCCCATGGCGGTGAACTCGGCGCGCCAGGCGTCCAGGCTGCCGAAATCACGCTCGATGGCGCTCTTGAGCGCGCCCGAGGGCTCGCCGCCGGCGCCGCCCAGGGAATCGAAATAGACCTCGTGCAGGATCATGGAGCCGGCGGCAATCATCTCCTCGCGCTTGAGGCCGTTGATCTCGAACACCGGGGCGGCGGCCCAGTTCAGTTCCGCCAGACGCTGTTCGATGGCGTTGAGACGCTTCACCGCGCCGCCGTAGTTGTTCTCCCAGTGGCTGACGATGAGCTTTTCGGACAGGCCGTTGAGACGGGCAGGGTCACAGGCCAGGGGTTTCAGTTCGTAGGGCATTTCCAATTCCTCAGACGATGTAGGTGTAGACAAGGCCGATGGCGGCACAGGCGGCGATGACTTTCATGATGTCCTGTTTGTACTTCCACAAGGCGATGAAGGCCGCGATGGAAATCAGGGCGTAGAACCATTCAAAACCGCCGGAGAACGGCGCGGCCTCGGTGGCGCGCGGCCAGATCACATGCCAGCCGAAGAACAGCGCCAGATTCAGCACCACCCCCACCACGGCGGCGGTGATGCCGGTGAGGGGGGCGGTGAACTTGAGGTCGCCGTGGGTGGATTCGACCAGGGGCGCGCCGGCCAGGATGAAGATGAAGCTGGGCAGGAAGGTGAAGAAGGTGGCCACCGATGCGCCCGCGAAACCGGCCAGGAACAGGGCGTCCGGGCCGAAGATCTGCTTGGTCCAGGCGCCGACGAAGCCGACGAAGGACACCACCATGATGAGCGGCCCCGGCGTGGTCTCGCCCAGGGCGAGGCCGTCGATCATCTGCGTGCCGGTGAGCCAGCCGTAGGTCTCGACGCCGCCCTGATAGACGTAGGGCAGCACCGCATACGCACCGCCGAAGGTGACCAGCGCGGCCTTGGTGAAGAACTCGCCCATGTCTTTCAGCACCGGTTGTTCCAGCATGAGCATGGCCGCGCCCCACAAGATCAGGCCCACGACCAGCAGCCCGGCCAGGTACATCGGCTTGAACTTGGTGTGTTCCGGGGCGGGGGTGTCGTCGTCCAGCAGGGCCGGGCCGTATTGCTTGTTGGAAGCGCCGTGGCCGCCACCCACCTTGAATTTGTCCGGCATCACCTTGCCGCCGATGAAGCCCAGCACCCCCGCCGCCAGCACGATGTAGGGGAAGGGAATCTTCAGGGCGAAGATGGCGATGAAGGAGACCGCCGCCAGCGCCCACAGGAGGTTGTTCTTCAAGGCGCGCGAACCGATGCGCCAGGCGGCGAACACGACGATGGCGACCACCGCCGGCTTGATGCCGTTGAACAGACCTTGCACAAAGGTGACGTCGCCGAAGGCCAGGTAGACGTAGGTCAGCCCCGCGAGGATGAACAGCGAGGGCAGCACGAACAGGACGCCGGCGACGATGCCGCCCCAGGTGCGGTGCAGCAGCCAGCCGATGTAGATGGCGAGCTGCTGCGCCTCGGGGCCGGGCAGCACCATGCAGTAGTTGAGGGCGTGCAGGAAGCGGCGCTCGCCGATCCAGCGGCGTTTCTCCACCAGCTCCTGATGCATGATGGCAATCTGCCCGGCGGGGCCGCCGAAGCTGATGAAGCCCAGCTTCAGCCAGTACACGAAGGCCTCCCAGAAGGAGGGGTGGGGGGGGCGTTCCTGGGGTGTGGTCATGCGGTTTCTCCTTGTTGCAGTGCGATATAGAGGTCATCCAACAGCCGTCCGCCTTCGGCCAGCAGTGTGTGGTCATCGTCGATGCGCGCCTTGAGGCCGCGCAGCAGCAGGCTGAATCCCGCCGCTTCGGGGGATGCGCCGCCACCCACGTCGAGGGTGTGGACCATGCGTCCCAGGTGCATCAGGGCGGGGTCCGGCTCCAGGCCGAAGGCGGCGAGCAGGGTCTCGAAGGTGACGCGCGCGCCGACATGGGTGAAGACCGCGCCGTCGAAGTCGAAGCCCAGGGCGTCCGCCGGGCAGTCGGCGGGCTGCGCCAACCAGAGGAAGCGTGCGGCAGGGTCGATGTGGCGGCGGATCAGCCAGGCGCTGGCAAGGCGGTCCACCCACAGGCCGCAGCGCGTGGCCCAGAGGCGGCCCTGGTAGGCGGCAGGGTCCAGGCGCGGGATGGAGGCTTCGACAAAACCCGGTTCGTCCGGCGATTTGCGCCGCCGGGCCTCGGCCATCAAGGCCTCCACCGCCGCGCCCGCCGCCGGCTGGGCGTCGCCGGGAAAGTAGTCGATGGCGGCGAGCGCCTCGAAGCGGCGGCGCAACTGGCGCGCGCGGCGCAGCAAGGCATCGGCCTCCAGTCCCTCGTGGCGCGCGGCCTCGGCCTCCTGCGCCAGCTCGGCAAACTCGGCGGCGCGGTCGAACAGGCCGTGGAAGGCGTCCTCGTCTTCGGCCACCGTGAGCAGCCAGGCGGTGCCGCCGCTGGCGCGCACCGCCTCGGCCTGGGCCGCAAGCGCCGCACGGACGTCGTCCCGATCCGGCAGCAGGTAGGCCCCGTCACGCAACGCCGCCGCCCCCAGCGCCTTGATCGCGCGCCAGACGCGGATGCGCTCAGTGGCCTTGTCGCTGGGTTGGGAAAGGATGAGTAGGGAAAAATTCATTATGATCATTACGAATATGTAACGACCGTAACCATATCATGGCCCGTGGGTGCCCGGCTATGCCGGGCGATGCGACGGTGGCCTGGGCGGAGCGGGGATCGCCCGGCACAGCCGGGCTCCTACAGGGGTTGGGGGACGGGGCTGGCGGTGACGCGAAATGTCGGCCACCTTGTAGGAGCCCGGCTATGCCGGGCGATGCGACGGCGGCTTGGGCGGAGCGGGGATCGCCCGGCGCAGCCGGGCTCCTACGGGGGTTGGGGGGCGGGGCTGGCGGTGACGCGAAATGTTGGCCCCTTGTAGGAGCCCGGCTATGCCGGGCGATGCGACGGTGGCCTGGGCGGAGCGGGGATCGCCCGGCGCAGCCGGGCTCCTACGGGGGTTGGGGGACGGGGCTGGCGGTGACGTGAAATGTTGGCCCCGTGTAGTCCACGTCCCGGCCTGCTTCGCGCAGGTGGTCGCCGCGGGCGGAGAGGTAGCGCTGGAAGTTGGGCTCGGTGCGGTGTGCGCCGGAAATCACGTAGTCCAGCATGCCGGCGGTGTGGAACACGCGAAAGCCGGACTCCCAGCGGATCACCTCGCGTCCTGTGGCGTCGAACAGGATGATGCCGGGGGCGTATTTCACGTCCAGTGCGCGGGCCAGTTCGCGCGGGGCGATGGGGTGGCCGTCGAGGCCGGGCGCGGGGTCGCGCGCCCACATGTCCAGCTGCACGGCGTCGAAGCGCCCGAGCAGGGCGCGTATCTCCGGGTCCGCCAGCACGCGACGGTGCAGGGTGGCGCAATCGGGGCAGTCCCGCTGCTCGAAGAACAGGGCGAGGGGACGCTGGCCAGGGCGTTTGAGGGCGTCGGGCCGGGCGAACCAGGGTTCGGCGATCAACTCTCCCTTCGTCGCGCCCGACTCGCGCGCGGCGACGAAGTCGCGGAAGGCGATGCGCCCTTCCTCGCGCCCGGCCACCCAGTCCAGCGCGGCCTTGAAGCGCGTCGGCGGGACGTAGCCGTTGAGTCGCAGCAGGGTCTTGCCGGTCTCGTCGAAGAACATCAGGGTGGGGGTGAATTGCACCTTGTGGGCCGCGCCGAAGGTCTTTTCCGTGTAGGTCTGGCCGTCCAGGCCCTTGACCTCGCGGTCGCCCCAGAGGTTGAGGGCGATGACGTCGAAGCGCGCCTTGAGCGTGGCTTCGATGTCGCGCTGGGCCAGGTTGCGCTCTACCAGCAGGTTGCAATAGGGGCAGTTGTCCTGGGTGAACAGGAGCATGACGCGCTTGCCGTCCTTGCGCGCTTCGGCGAGGTCTTCGCGCAGATCGAGAAAGCTTTCCTTGAACCAGGCGGGGTAGACGGTGTCCTTCGCGCCCAGGTAGGCGCCCTTGCGCGCGGCGGGTTTGCCTACCTCGGCCTGGGCGGCGAGGGCCAGGGCGATCAGGGTGATGGTCAGGATCAGGCGTTTCATGGGTTTCTCCTCGTGACGGGGTTTCCCTCGTGCGCGCCAAGCATAGCGGCGGCCCGGTGCAGGCCGCGATGGTAGGTTCGTCGCCCCGCGCCCTGGGGGGGTGAGCGCCGCTGGTATGATCGCCCGGCCTCTTTCTGCCTCTCCCCCCATGAACGACATCCTGGTTCTCTACTACAGCCTGCACGGCAGCGTGCGGCAACTGGCGCAGCATGTGGCGCATGGCGTCGAGGCCGCGCCCGGCTGCCGCGCGCGGGTGCGTACCGTGCCCAAGGTGATGAGCGAGCGCGACGGCCCGGCCCGGCTGGCGCCGGATGAGGGCGCGCCCTACGCCACGGCGGATGACCTGCGCGAGTGCATCGGCGTGGCGGTGGGTTCGCCCACCCGCTTCGGCAACATGTCGGCGGCGATGAAGCATTTCTGGGACGGCACTTCTGGTCTGTGGCTGAACGGCGATCTGGCGGGCAAGCCGGGCTGCGTGTTCACTTCCTCCGCCAGCCTGCACGGCGGTCAGGAGACGACGCTGCTGACCATGATGGTGCCGCTGCTGCACCACGGCATGCTCCTGCTGGGCCTGCCCTATTCCAACCCGGAGCTGAACCGCACCCGCTCCGGCGGTACGCCCTACGGCGCGAGTCACTGGGCCGGGCCGGATGGACGCGAGCCGGTGACGGAGGAGGAGCGCAAGCTGGCCTTCGCCCTGGGCAAGCGTCTGGCGGAAACCGCGCGGAGACTGGCGGCATGAGCAACGGTCTCGACGCGCGCCGCTTCGTGCGCGGGCAGCATTCCGGGGTGCTTTCCACCGTTTCGCAGCGGGTGGAGGGGTTTCCCTTCGGCTCCGTGGCTCCGTTTGTCACCGACGCTTCGGGTTGTCCGGTGATCCTGATCTCCACCCTGGCGGAGCACACCAAGAACCTGGCCGCCGATCCGCGCTGCTCGCTCATCGTCCAGCCCTACAGCCCGGACATGCAGACCGTGGGTCGCGCCACCGTGATCGGGCGCGCCGCGCCCCTGCCGGACAAGGATGCGCTGGGGCCGCGTTATCTGCGCTTCCATCCCCAGGCGGAGGCGTATTTCGCCATGCACGACTTTCAGTTCTGGCGCATCGAGCCGGTGCGGGTGCGCTGGATCGGCGGCTTTGGGCGCATTCATTGGGTGGAGCCGGAGGATTTTCTGCTGGGCGGGAGCGCGTTGCCGGAGGCGTCGATCCTGGCGCACATGAATGCGGACCATGCCGATGCCCTGGCCGCGCTTTGCCGCCAGGGGCATGGGGTGGAGGCGGAACCGGCGGCGGTGGAGATGATCGGCATCGACCCGGACGGGTTTGACGTGCGCGCCGGGGAACGGGGGTTGCGCTTCGAGTTTCCCGAACCGGCACTCGACGCCGCCGCCGCGCGCGCCGCCCTGGTGCGGAGGATGCAAGCGTGAACCCGCGCGCGCTCCAGGCGCTGGCCTCCGCCACGCTGATTGGCCTGATCCTGCTGGGCGTGGCGTGGGAACTGTGGCTGGCGCCCTTGCGTCCCGGCGGTTCCTGGTTGGTGCTCAAGGTGCTGCCCCTGCTGCTGCCGCTGTTCGGCATCCTGCATGGTCGGCTCTACACCTATCGCTGGTCCACCCTGTTGATCTGGCTGTATTTCACCGAGGGTTCGGTGCGCGCCTGGAGCGATTCCGGGCTTTCCGCCCGGCTCGGCATGGTGGAAACGGCGCTGGCCGTGACGTTCTTCCTGGCCGCCGCGCTGTATGCGCGCGGCGCGGCGAAATCGCCTTCCTGAGGACGTTGATGCCGGTCAATGCCGGACAAACAACTCTTATTAGTATGCGCAACGGTAGAATTCCGGCCCATTGATCCCACTTCCAGCCTCAGGAGTCGACATGTCCAACATCAATTCCATCCACTTCAAGTTCCTGCCCATGTCCATGCGGGTGCTGTTCACCATGGTTCTGCTGGTGTTCGGCGTCGGCTACCTCATGGCCATGATCCAGGTCTGGGAGTCCCACGCCGGGCGTGACGGCGACCCCATGATCTCGGGCAAGGATCTGATGATCGCCTACAGCGGCAACCCCAGCGGCACCAAGCTGGAATCCGCTCTGCGCGGCCCCATGCAGGCCATGCTGCCGGACGACAAGCGCGAGGCCATCTTCACCTGGTTGCATGACGGCGCGAAGCAGGATCAGTTCGACGCCAAGGTCAATCCCATCATTCAGGAGCACTGCATCGCCTGCCACAACCCGGACGCCAACCCCCATCTGCCGGATCTGCGCGCCTATGAGGGCGTGGCCAAGGTGGCCGCCAAGGATGAGGGCATGACCATCCCCACCCTGGTGCGCGTATCCCACATCCACTTGTTCTCCATCACCTTCATCTTCTTCATCGTCGGTTTCATCTTCTCCCACGCTTATGTGCGTCCGACCTGGCTCAAGTGCTTGCTGATTGCCGTCCCCTTCGTGGTGCTGATTACCGACGTGGCCTCCTGGTATCTGACCAAGGTCTGGGCCGGCTTCGCCTGGATGGTGATCATCAGCGGCGCCTTCATGGGCATGGCCTTTGGCGCCATGTGGGTGATCTCCATGTGGCAGATGTGGTTCGGCAAGGTGCCGGACGCCATCTCTGACGAGGGCGAGATTCCCTGCATCCACGGCAAGGTCTGATCTCCTTCCCGGCAACAAAAAGGGCGGCCAGTTGGCCGCCCTTTTTGTTTGGAGAGCAGATCTCACACCTGCGGGTGCGCCCGCTCCTCAACCCCGAACAGCTTGTTCAGCGCATTCAGGTAGGCCTTGGCCGAGGCGATGACGATGTCCGTATCCGCGCCCTGACCATTGACGATGCGGCCGTTGCGGGACAGGCGCACCGTGACCTCGCCCTGCGCATCCGTGCCGGTGGTGATGTTGTTGACCGAGTAGAGCAGCAGGCTGGAACCGCTGCCCACCATCTTCTCGATGGCGCGGAACGAGGCGTCCACCGGGCCGCCGCCGAATTCGTCAGCGCGCAGTTCCGCGCCGCCGTCGGACAGGACGATGTAGGCGTGGGGCGTCTCGCCGGTCTCGGAACAGACCTTGAGCGAGACCAGGCGGAAACGGTCGCAGGCGTCGAGACCGCTTTCGTTGGCCACCAGGGCCTGGAGGTCTTCGTCGAAGATCTCGCGCTTTTTGTCAGCCAGTTCCTTGAAGCGGGCGAAGGCGGCGTTCACCGCCTCTTCGCTCTCCAGCACGATGCCGAGTTCCTGCAATCGGGTGCGGAAGGCGTTACGGCCCGAGAGCTTGCCCAGGGTGAGCTTGTTGTGGCTCCAGCCCACATCCTCGGCGCGCATGATTTCGTAGGTCTCGCGGTGCTTGAGCACGCCGTCCTGGTGGATGCCGGACTCGTGCGAGAAGGCGTTGGCGCCGACGATGGCCTTGTTGGGCTGCACCGGGTAGCCGGTGATCTGCGAGACCAGGCGCGAGCTGGGCACGATCTGGCTGGCGTCGATGCGCGAATCGCAGGTGAACACGTCGCGCCGGGTCTTCACCGCCATCACCACCTCTTCCAGCGAGGCGTTGCCCGCCCGTTCGCCCAGGCCGTTGATGGTGCATTCCACCTGGCGCGCGCCGTTCATGACGGCGGCAAGCGAGTTGGCCACGGCCATGCCAAGGTCGTTGTGGCAGTGGGTGGACCAGATCACCCGGTCCGCGCCGGGCACGCGCTCGATCAACTGGCGCATGCGCTCGCCCCACAGGGCGGGGATGCTGTAGCCCACGGTATCCGGCACGTTGAGGGTGGTGGCGCCGGCCTTGATGACTTCTTCAAACACGCGGCAGAGGAAATCCATCTCGGAACGCACCGCGTCTTCGGCGGAAAACTCGACGTTGTCGGTGTATTCCAGGGCCATCTTCACCGCCTTCACCGCCGCTTCGACCACTTGGTCGGGCGACATGCGCAGCTTCTTCTCCATGTGGATGGGGCTGGTGGCGATGAAGGTGTGGATGCGGCCCGAGGCGGCGGGAAGGATGGCCTCGCCCGCGGCGCGCACGTCTTTCTCGTTGGCGCGGGCCAGGGAACAGACGGTGGAGTGCTTGATGATCCCGGCGATGCTCTTGATGGCCTCGGCGTCGCCGGGACTGGCGGCGGCGAAACCCGCCTCGATCACGTCCACGCCCAGGCGTTCCAACTGCCGCGCGATGCGGATCTTCTCGTCCTTGGTCATGGCGGCGCCAGGACTCTGTTCGCCGTCGCGCAAGGTGGTGTCGAAAATAATCAAACGGTCATTCATGGCGTACTCCATACGATCTTTGAGCCGGCTTCATGTAAACGGCTCGGTCGCCCATGTCCGGGGCGTTCGGAAAATCCGGGGGTAATGCAAAGGGGGAAGTAAGAGATTAGCGCCCGCGCGGGGGCAGCAGCAGGGCCAGGGCGGCGGGCTGCGGAAAAGCGAAAGAGAGAGGGATGAAACGGGGTTGCATGGGCCGGACTATAGGGACTCATTCCGCATCCGGCAACCTATCGCGGCGATAGGGGAAAAAGCGCCGCTTCAGGTACATGACATAGCCGGAGACGCCGTAGCCCAGGAACAGGACGAAAAGCACGATGGGCGGGTCGAGCGATACCAGGGAAAAGGCCAGGGCCACTCCCACGATCATCACGAACGGCACGCTCTTTTTCAGGTTGATGTCCTTGCCGCTGTAGTAGCGGAAGGTGGTGATCATGCTGAGGCCGGCGAACAGGGTGATGCCCCAGGCGCACCAGCGGCACACATCGCCGGCCAGCCGGTTGTCCACCGCCACCCAGATGTAACCCGCCAGCAGGGCCGCCGCCGCCGGGCTGGGCAGGCCCAGGAACCAGCGTTTGTCCTGTATCGCGAGCATGGTGTTGAAGCGGGCCAGGCGCAGGGCGGCCCCGGCGCAGTAGACGAAGGCGGCGATCCAGCCCAGCTTGCCCATGTCCTTCAGTGCGTAGGCGTAGACCACCAGGGCGGGGGCCGCGCCAAAGGAAACCATATCGGAGAGGGAGTCGTATTCCGCGCCGAACGCGCTCTGGGTGTTGGTCATGCGCGCCACGCGGCCATCCAGGCCGTCCAGGATCATGGCGATGAAGATGGCCACGGCGGCCTGCTCGAAGCGCCCGTTCATGGCCTGGACGATGGCGAAGAAGCCACAGAACAGCGCACCGGTGGTGAACAGGTTGGGCAGGAGGTAGATGCCGCGCCGCCTGGGCCGGGCGGCCTGGACTTCTTCGTTGTCGAGGCTGTCCGGCATGCCTGGCTACAACTGCGCCAGGATGTCGGCGGAGGCCTTCACCTTGTCACCCAGGGTAACGCGGGGTTGGGCCGTGGTCGGGAGGTACACGTCCACGCGCGAGCCGAAGCGGATGAAGCCGTAACGCTGGCCGCGGTTGAACGGATCGCCGTCCTTGGCGTAACAGAGGATGCGGCGGGCGATCAGGCCGGCTACCTGTACGCTGGTGACGTCCTGCCCCGCACGGGTGCGGAACCAGACCGCGTTGCGCTCGTTCTCGGTGGAGGCCTTGGCAAGATCGGCGTTGATGAACTTGCCGGGGTTGTACCAGCAGCCCTTGACCTCGCCATCGACCGGGGCGCGGTTGGAATGGACGTTGAACACGTTCATGAACACGCTGATCTTGAGCGCGCGGCGGTTGAGCCAGGGGTCGTCGGTCTCTTCCACGGCGACGATGCGGCCATCCGCCGGAGACAGCACCAAGCCTTCTCCCGCCGGGGCGGGTCGCGCCGGGTCGCGGAAGAACTGGAGCACGAAGAGGCAAACGATCCAGCCCAGGGCGGTCGTGACCGGGCCGGAGTACAGGGTGGCAAGCAACGCCAGTACGAAGGCTCCGGCCAGGAACGGCCAGCCTTCCCGCGCGATGAGGGGATGGGGCCAGGGGGCCTTGTTGGGGGGGGCGACGCCGATGCACATGTTCAGCAGGTAGCGGGTAGTTGGTAGCCGGTAGCTGGAAGTCAGCGCGCCGCAGGCGCGAGGGCTACGAGCTACCGGCTACGCGGCTACTGGCTTCAGTTCCGGCTCTTGTCGACCAGCTTGTTGGCCTTGATCCAGGGCATCATGTCGCGCAGCTTTTCGCCCACGACTTCAATCGGATGCTCGGCATTCAGGCGGCGGCGGGCGGTCATCTCGGGGTAGTTGGTCTTGCCTTCGAGGATGAAACGCTTGGCGTAGTCGCCGTTCTGGATGTTTTTCAGGGCTTGGCGCATGGCGGCGCGCGATTGCTCGTTGATGACGGCGGGGCCGGTCACGTACTCGCCATACTCCGCGTTGTTGGAGATGGAGTAGTTCATGTTGGCGATGCCGCCTTCGTAGATCAGATCAACGATCAGCTTGAGCTCGTGCAGGCACTCGAAGTAGGCCATCTCGGGGGCGTAGCCGGCTTCGGTCAGGGTCTCGAAGCCCATCTTCACCAGTTCCACCGCGCCGCCGCACAGCACGGCCTGCTCGCCGAACAGGTCGGTCTCGGTCTCTTCCCGGAAGTTGGTCTCGATCACGCCGGCGCGCGCGCCGCCGTTGGCCGCTGCATAGGCCAGGGCGATGTCCTTGGCCTTGCCGGATTTGTCCTGGTAGATGGCGATCAGGGAGGGCACGCCGCCGCCGGCCAGATAGGTGGAGCGCACGGTGTGGCCGGGGCCCTTGGGGGCGATCATGATCACGTCCAGGTCGGCGCGCGGCACGATCTGGTTGTAATGGATGTTGAAGCCGTGGGCGAAGCAGAGGGTCGCGCCCTTCTTGATGTTGGGCTCGATCTCGCCGTAATACACGCCGGGCTGCTGCTCGTCCGGCACCAGGATCATGACCACGTCGGCGTCCTTCACCGCAGCGGCGACTTCCTTCACGGTCAGGCCGGCATTCTTGGCCTTGTTCCAGGACGCGCCGTCCTTGCGCAGGCCCACAGTGACCTTGACGCCGGAATCCTTCAGGTTGTTGGCGTGGGCATGGCCCTGGGAGCCGTAGCCGACGATGGCAACCTTCTTCTTCTTGATCAGGGAGAGGTCGCAGTCTTTTTCGTAGTAAACCTTCATGGATCGTCCTTTCGTACTCAGATTTTCATGATGCGGTCGCCGCGCCCGATGCCGGAGGCTCCGGTGCGCACGGTTTCCAGGATGGCGGAGGGCTCCAGCGCCTCCAGGAAGGCGTCCAGCTTCGCGCCGGGGCCGGTCAACTCGATGGTGTAGCTCTTGTCGGTGACGTCGAGGATGTGGCCGCGGAAGATGTCCGCCATGCGCTTCATCTCTTCGCGCTGCTCGCCCGCCGCGCGCACTTTCACCAACATCAGTTCCCGTTCGATGTGGGAGCCGTCGGTGAGATCCTGCACCTTGACGATGTCGATGAGCTTGTTGAGCTGCTTGGTGATCTGCTCGATCACGTCGTCGGAACCGCGCGTGACGATGGTCATGCGCGACAGGGTGGCGTCCTCGGTGGGGGCCACGGTGAGGGATTCGATGTTGTAGCCGCGCGCGGAGAACAGGCCCGCCACGCGGGACAGGGCGCCGGCCTCGTTTTCCATCAGGAGGGAGATGATGTGCCGCATGTTCAAACCAGGATCATTTCGGACAGGCCCTTGCCGGCGGGGATCATGGGGTACACGTTCTCGCGCGGGTCGGTGAGGAAGTTGAGGAACACCAGGCGATCCCGGTGCTTGCCGAAGGCGTCGCGCAGGGCCTGTTCCACGTCTTCCGGCTTCTCGATGGTCATGCCGACATGGCCGTAGGCCTCGGCCAGCTTCACGAAGTCGGGCAGGGAGCCCATGTAGGACTCGGCGTAACGCTCTTCGTAGAAGAACTCCTGCCACTGCCGCACCATGCCCAGGTAGCCGTTGTTGAGCAGGATGATCTTGAGCGGGAGCTTTTCCTGGGTGCAGGTGGAAAGCTCCTGGATGTTCATCTGGATGCTGCCCTCGCCGGTGACGCAGGCGACCATCGCCTCGGGGTGGGCGAACTGCACGCCCATGGCGGCGGGCAGGCCGAAACCCATGGTGCCGAGGCCGCCGGAGTTGATCCAGCGGCGCGGCTTGGCGAACTTGTAGTACTGCGCGGCCCACATCTGGTGCTGGCCGACGTCGGAGGTGATGAAGGCGTCGCCGCCGGTCACTTCGTACAGTTTCTCGATCACGAACTGAGGCTTGATGACCGGGGCGGTGCGGTCGAACTTGAGGCAGTCCTGCGCGCGCCACAGCTCGATCTGGGTCCACCAGGCCTTGATCTCGCTGGCGTCGGGTTGCTGCGCCGGTTCCGCCTTGAGCAGCTTGATCATCTCGTCCAGCACCTGCGCCACGTCGCCGACGATGGGCACGTCCACCTTCACGCGCTTGGAAATCGAAGAGGGGTCCACGTCGATGTGGATGATGCGATGGGATTCCTTGGCAAAGTGCTTGGGGCTGCCGATGACGCGGTCATCGAAGCGCGCGCCTACGGCCAGCAGCACATCGCAGTGTTGCATCGCCATGTTGGCTTCGTAGGTGCCGTGCATGCCGGGCATGCCCAGGAACAGCGGGTCCGGCGAGGGGTAGCCGCCCAGGCCCATGAGGGTGTTGGTGACGGGGTAGCCGAGCAGGCGGGTCAGTTCCGTGACTTGCGCCGCGGCATTGCCCAGCACCACGCCGCCGCCGGTGTAGATCATCGGGCGCTTGGCCTCCAGCAGCATCTGCACGGCCTTGCGGATCTGGCCCGAGTGGCCCTTGCTGGTGGGGTTGTACGAGCGCATCGAGACGTGTTGCGGGTACTCGTAGTCGCACTTGTGCTGGGTGATGTCCTTGGGGATGTCCACCACCACCGGCCCGGGACGCCCGGTCGCGGCGATGTAGAACGCCTTTTTGATGGTGATCGCCAGATCCTTCACGTCCTTGACCAGGAAGTTGTGCTTCACGCAGGGGCGCGTGATGCCGACCATGTCGACTTCCTGGAAGGCGTCCATGCCGATGGCAGCCGTGGGCACCTGGCCGCTCAACACCACCAGGGGGATGGAGTCCATGTACGCCGTGGCGATGCCGGTGACTGCGTTGGTGGCGCCAGGGCCGGAGGTGACGATGGCGACGCCGACCTTGCCGGTGGAACGCGAGTAGGCGTCGGCGGCGTGCACGGCGGCCTGCTCGTGCCGCACCAGCACATGGTGAAAATCTTCTTGCTTGTAGATCTCGTCGTAAATGTTCAGCACCGCGCCGCCGGGGTAGCCGAAGACATGCTTCACGCCTTCGTCACGCAGGCAACTGACAACGATTTCCGCACCAGTGAGTTCCATGTTCGCCATGGCAGAGAAATGAATCCAGAAAGGTTGAGGACACTATCGGCTGCATCCGCCACGGTCAAGCCGGACAGCGCGCTGTCCGCATTCCGCCGGGCGGAAAAAAAAGGCCAGGATCACCTGGCCTTGGTACATCTGGTGGGCTGTGACAGATTCGAACTGTCGACCTACGGATTAAGAGTCCGCTGCTCTACCAACTGAGCTAACAACCCGTCTGTTACTGCAAATTCAACCTGGTGGGTCGGGCGAGACTCGAACTCGCGACCAACGGATTAAAAGTCCGCTGCTCTACCGACTGAGCTACCGACCCCCGAAAGGGGCGCGATTATTTCAAACCGGAGGGATTCCGGTCAAGCCGCAATCATCAGTAGGTAACAGTCTTGCCTTTGCCGGATTTTCCCCTTGCGCGGGCGTCGGTAGACGTCTGCTCCACCGGCGCTGGTGCGGGTGCGGGCTTGGCATAGGTCACTTCGTTGATCGGGGAATGGGCCGGTTCCGCCGGCTTGCTCTCCGCCATCTGGGTATTCTTGGCCTTGTACTCTTCCATGAAGGCGAGCACCTTGTTCATCTTCACCTGGCCGGGAATGAACATCACGATCTCGCCATTCGGGTCGTAGACATACGAGGTTGGGTAGAAATCCACCGGGCCCACCTGGCGGAACGGGCTGTCCGGGTTGCGACGCGCGCCGCCGGCGACGATGGCGTGGAATTCAAGGCTGTGGCTGGATGCGGACTCCTTCACCACTCCTTCATCCGGGCCGTAGTCCAGGCCAACGCCGATGACCACGAAGTCCTTGCGCTTGTTCAGGTCATTGAGGGCCGGGACTTCGACCCAGCAGAGCGGACACCAGGGCGCCCAGAAATTGACCAGAACCCATTTGCCTTTGAAGTCGGAGAGTCGGACGGTCTTGCCGTGGATATCCGTGAACTGGAAATTGATGGCCTTGGCGGCATGGGCGGTGGCCGGGCCGGTCATTCCCAATACCAATCCAACAACCAGGGGCCTTATCCACTTGAGCATTACGTTCCTTTCCATCTCGCCACACGGTTCCATTCAGGTGGCCCATCTACGGCACAGCACCCAGTAACTTTAGGTGTCTGCCGCAGTATTTATCAGGCGTCTCGCATCATCAGATAGTACTGGACTTTCATGGTGGCCGCCCCGCCGGCGACGATGCCGAAGAACACAATGAAGGAACTGAGTGCCAAAGTTGATACACCCGTCACCGCCTGTCCGATGGTGCAGCCCATGGCGGCGATGCCGCCGAAGCCCATGAGGACGGCGCCGACGATGTGACGGAACATGTCCTGGGGGGAGTTGAAGTACTCCCAGCGGAAGGTGCGGTTGAGCATGGAATAGAGAAAGGAGCCGATCACCACGCCGAACACGCTGGCGACGCCGAAGGTGACGTGCTTGTCCCTCCAGTAGGCCCACAGGTCCATGGTGTAGGCGAGGGGGCCGACGAAGGTCATGGATTCCGCCAGTTTGGAGTCGGTGCCGACGAAGGTCTTTTCCATGAAGTCGTTTTCGGAGAATCCCATATGGCCGGTGACATACCAGCCCGCCACGACGATCAGCCCCACTGTCACACCGGCCAGGATGTTGTCGCCGTTTTCACGGAATTCCCGGTTGGAGAATACGAAGGCGAGGATGGTCAGGGCGAGGATGCAGGCCACGGCGATCTGCGAGACCTTGTCCCCCATGCCGAACAGGGCGGGTAGGGTCTGAAGGGTTTCCACACGGACTGTGAAGATGTCGGCGCGCAGGACATTGGCCACCACTAATTGAAGGATGCCGTTCATGGTGACCAGGGCGCTGTAGCCCAGGAACAGGAAGACCACCACCGACTTGAGGTTGCCGCCGCCCAGGCGCACCAGGGTGCGTTGACCGCAGCCTCCAGCCAGGGTCATGCCCACGCCGAAAATCAGTCCTCCGGAAAGGGCGCCGAACCAGTAAATGGCGCCGCGGGTGTAATAAGTCTGAGCGATGTCCAGCAGACCGAGATAGACGAGGAGATTGGTGCCCAGAATTGCCACGGCCATCGCCAGCAGCCAGGCGCGCATGCGTCCCCATTCACCCATGTTGACGACATCCGAGACCGCGCCCATGGTGCAGAAGCTGGTCTTGTTGGCGATATAGCCGAAGATCACGGCCAGGAAAAAGCCTAACCAGGCGATCACTACGGCGGGGTTTTGCATCGACTCCATCGTGTACTCCTCCATTTGGGTCGCGGGATTATTCGTGCAGACCGGGTGACTGGCAATGTTTCACGGCAAATACAGTGTGGGGTCGCGCACCCCGGCCTGATCGAATCCGGCGCGCCGCAGGCGACAGGAGTCGCAACGCCCGCAGGCGCGGCCCGCGGCATCGGCCTGATAGCAGGAAACGGTCATGGCGTAATTCACCCCCAGGCTCAGGCCCAGGCGGATGATTTCCGCCTTGCTGAGCAGGATCAGGGGCGCTTCCACGCGGATGGGGCGACCCTCCACGGCGCGTTTGGTGGCGAGATCGGCGAGTTGCTGGAATGCCTGCACGAACTCCGGGCGGCAGTCCGGGTAGCCGGAGTAATCGAGGGCGTTGACGCCGATGTAGATCGCCTCTGCATCCAGCACCTCGGCCCAGCCCAGGGCCAGCGACAGCATGATGGTGTTGCGCGCGGGGACGTAGGTGACGGGAATGCCCTGGGTGGGGGATTCCGGCACCGCAATGTTGGCGTCGGTAAGCGCGGAACCGCCGAAGGCGCCCATGTCCAGGCGCATGACGCGGTGCTCGACCGCACCCAGCGCGGCGGCGACCCGGCGCGCTGCATCCAGTTCGGCGTGATGGCGCTGACCGTAGTCCAGGCTGAGGGCATGACAGGCATGTCCCGCGCGCCGCGCCACCGCCAACGCCGTGGCGGAATCCAGCCCGCCCGAGAGCAGCACCACGGCGCGGCTCATCGGCCCCGCGCCTCTGTCCACAGCAGCTTGTGCAATTGCACCTGCATGCGCACCGGCAGGCCGTCCGCCAGAATCCATTCCGCCAGTCGGGCGGGGGGCAGACGCTCCCAGACCGGGGAGAACAGCACCGGACAACGCGCCGCCAGGGCGTGCGTCTGCAATATCGTGCAGGCCCAGTCGTAGTCTGTGCGATCGGTCAGCACGAACTTGACCTCGTCGCGCGGCGTGAGATGTTCCAGGTTCGTCCAGAGATTCCGCGCCGACTCGCCTGACCCGGGCGATTTGAGATCCACGATGCGCGCCACGCGCGGGTCCGCCGCGGAGATGTCGAGGGCGCCGCTGGTTTCCAGGGCGACATCGAACCCGGCATCGCACAGCATGGTGAGCAGTTCGGCGCACGCCTTTTGGGCCAGGGGTTCGCCGCCGGTGATGCAGACATGCCGGGTCGGGAACGAGGCGACACGCGCCAGGATGGCGTCCAGCCCCATCCATTCGCCGCCCTGGAAGGCATAGTCGGTGTCGCAATAGCCACAGCGCAGGGGGCAACCCGTGAGACGGACGAAGACCGTGGGCAAACCCACGCGGCTGGCCTCGCCTTGCAGGGAAAAGAAGATTTCCGTGACCCGAAGCCGGGCCCCTGAGTCCAACAAAATCACTTCAGGGTGGAAAGCAGGCGCTTGCCGTTCTCGGCGGCCCGGCTGGCCGGGTGCTTGACCAGGAGTTGTTCCAGCATGGTCTTGGCGGCCTCCGGCTCGTTCAATTGAATCTGGGCGCGCGCCAGGGACAGCATGGCGTCTGGCGCTTTGGCGTGGGCGGGGAAGTCTTTCACCATGCGCTGGAAGATGGTCGCGCCGCCCTTGAAATCGGACTGGGCGACATGGGAGAAGCCCAGCCAATACCACGCATTCGCCGTCAGAGCGCCGCTGGGGTATTGCTTCAGGAAGGCCTGGAAGGCCGGTACGGCCTCCTTGTATCGGCCTCCCTTGACCAGATTCTGGGCGGCCTCATAGGCCTTGGCCTCGCCGGAAGCGTCTGCACCGGGGGGCGCGCCGTTGACCAGGCCCTGGGCCGGTTGCAACCGCACCGCCTCGGGCGGCGGGCCGGAGGGACGGCTTGCCAGTTCCTTGATGCGGCCATCCAGATCGGCGTACAGCTCTTTGGCGCGGGTATCCGCCTCGGCGGCGTGGTGCGTCTGCTCCTCTTGTGCGCCGCGCAGACGCGCCACCTCAGCCTTCAGCGCCTCCACCTGATTGAGCAGGTTGAGCAGGCCCTGGTTCTGCAACTGCGCCTCCAGGCGTGCGATGCGGTCTTCCTGGGATTGCATCGCCGTTTTCCAGTCCGGCGTGCGCGCGGCGGGCGGGGCGGCTTCGAGGATGGGGGCGGCGATCACGGGCGTGGCCGGACGCGGCGCGACGACGGCGGGAGCAGCCACGGGAACGGGCGCGGTGACCGGGACCGGCGTCTGTCCGTGCGCGCCGGCGGAGAGGAGCAACAGGGTCCAGAGGACCGGGGAGCGGTTCGTGTTCATTCGCCTTGATAGAGGATTTCGACGCGACGGTTCTGCCGCCAGGCAGCTTCCTCATTCCCTTCTGCCAGGGGTTTTTCCTCACCCAGAGACACTGCCTCCACCTGGGCGTCGGGAACGCCCAGCAGTTGCAGCGCCTTGGACACCCCTTCGGAGCGACGTTGTCCCAGGGCCAGGTTGTATTCGCGGCTGCCGCGTTCATCGGCATGGCCTTGCAGGATGACGTTGGCGGCCTTGTTGCCCTTCAGGTACTTCGCATGGGCTTCCAGGATGGCGCCGTATTCCTCCTTGATCGCGGCGCTGTCGTAGTCGTACTGGAGCCGGCGCTTGGACAGAGGGTTGTTCGGGTCGCGCAACGGTGAAGCAGCCGCGTTGTGCGTCTGGACCGCGCCCGTGGCCGCCCCGGTCTGAAGCGGCTTCACCTCGGTGACGGCAGAGGTCAGCGCCTGGGTCTGCACCTTGGCCGCCTCCGCCTTTCTGGCTTCCGCCGCCTTCGACTCTGCGGCCTTGGCGTCAGCCGCTTTGAGTTCCGCCGCTTTGGCCTCCGCCGCCTTCGCGGCGTCGGCGGGCTTGGCCGCCTCCTGGGGTTTGGCCGGCTCGGCCTTCACGCCCCGGTCCTCGATCAGGGCGTCTTTCGACGGGGCGCCGGAGCAGCCAGCCAGGAGCGCAGCCAACAGGGCCGGCCAGAACAGATGTTTCATATGCAAACCTCTTCAACTGGATGCGAATTCGGCCAATAGGATAAGGGCAAAGCCCGGCCTGGATTCCAAACCTGGATCAAGTTGCCGCGCTCCCGGCGCAAAAACCGGGGCCGCATGGCCTTAGCGGCCCCAGGCCGGTTCACGCAGATCGCCGGACTGGGTCAGACGCTGCTTCACGCGGCCATCGACGCTCACTGTGGCCAGCACGCCGCGCCCGCCCACCAGGGTGGCGTACAGGATCATGCGGCCATTGGCGGCGAAGCTGGGGGATTCGTCATGAGTCGTGTCGGTGAGCACCTGGGTCTGGCCGCTGGCCAGATCCTTGGTAGCCACCAGAAAACGGCCATCGCGCCGATGCACAAAGGCCAGAGTCTTGCCGTCCGGGGAGAGGTCGGGCGAGACGTTGTAGTCCCCCTCGAAGGTCACCCGCTTGATCTCCCCGCCGGCCAGCGCGGCGCGGTAGATCTGGGGCGAACCGCCGCGGTCGGAGGTGAAATACAGCCACTGGCCGTCCGGGCTGAACACCGGCTCGGTGTCGAGCGCCCCGCCGCGGGTGAAGCGGGCCGCGACCCCGCTCGCCAGGTCGATCAGGTAAATCTGCGAGGTCTCGTCCTTGGACAGCGCCACCGCCAGCCGCTTGCCGTCCGGCGACCAGGCCGGGGCCGAGTTGGAACCGCGAAAGCGCGCCACCGCCTTGCGCGTGCCGTCTGCCAGGCTCTGCACATAGACCACGGGCTTGCGGTCTTCGAACGACACATAGGCCAGCCGTGCGCCGTCCGGCGACCAGGCGGGCGAGATGATGGGCTCGGGCGAGGACACCACGGTCACGGCGTTCTGGCTGTCGGCGTCCGCCACCTGCAACTCGTAGCGCCCGCCGCGCTTCAAGATGTAGGCGATGCGCCCGGAATACGGCCCCGGCTCGCCCAGCAGCTTTTCGTGCACCGCGTCCGCCACCCTATGTGCGGCGATGCGCAGCCCGGCGGGCGTGGTGGTGTAGGCCATGGCCAGCAGCGAGGTCTGGCGCACGGCGTCGAGCAGCCAGAAACGCACCTCCACCTTGCCGTTGGCCGCCGGCAGCACCTGACCCAGCACCACCGCATCCGCGCCCTTGCCCTTCCAGGCAGGCAGGGGGACGTTCCTGGGGTCATCCAGCGGGCCCGCATCGCGGGTATCCAGCAGGCGGAAATAACCGCTGCGGGAGAGGTCGCTGGTGACCACATCGGCGGGATTGAGCCAACCCGGCTGGGCCATGCTGAACGGCAGTACCGCCACGGGGATCTTCCTGGCCGCGCCGCCGATGATCTCGATGGTCATGGCCGCCTGGGCGGCGCTGGCGAGCAGCAGCAGGAGCAGGGACAGCAGGAATCGGGGCATGGGCGCCAGGCGGGAAAGGGTGGCGGCCATTTTAGCCGTCCTCCCTGGGGCGGAACTTCAGAATCAGGCCGTCCCGAAACGCCGCCGCCGCGCCCCGATCCGTCGGCAGCGGCAGGGGCGAGGCGCGCAGGATGGCCCGCTCCACCTCGATGTCGTAGGCCGACTGGCCGCTGGATTTCACCAGCGTGGCCTTGAGCACCTCGCCATTGGGCAGCAGCGTCACCTGGAACACCGCCTCGGGATTGCCGAACAAGGTCTGGGGCAGGCGCACATAGCTGATGATCTTGGCCTTGATCCGCGCCTGGGCGTCCCGGATCTGGCGCGCATCCTGGCCGCGTCGGGCCTGATCGCGCAGGGCCTTGAGCTGGGTTTCTTCATTGCTCAGGTCTTCCTGCATCTGCCGCGCCAGGTCTTTTTCCACCTGCTGCCGCGCCAGTTCGCGACGCTGTTTTTCCTTCTCCGCCAGCTCCTGCCGCAGCTTTTCCTGCCGCTCCCGCTCCAGGCGCGTCTTTTCTTCCGCCTGGCGTTGCAACGCCTCCTTGCGTTCTTGCACCTTGCGCGCCTTCTCCAGCGCGATCTCGGCCTCACGCAGGTCGGGTTCCGCCTCCGGCGCGGGTGCGGGAGGCGGCTCCGGCAGCCTGGGCAAGGGCGGCAGCGCGGCCCACAGATCGGCCTCCACCGGCAGCGCCGGTTGCACCTTCCACGACACCCCGAACACCAGGGCGAGCAGGAACACGCCATGCACCAGGAAGGCGAGCGCCCCCGAATAAAGATGCTGGGCGCGGTGCGGGTGCGTCATTGCCCGGCGGGCTTCACCAGCAGGCCGACGCGGGCCACGCCCAGGGCTTGCAACTTGTCCATCACCCGCATCACCGACTTGTATTCCACCTTGCCGTCGGCGGAGATCACCACCGCCTGGCCGGGACGGGCGCGGACGCGCTCCTGCACCGCCAGCGGCAGTTGCGCCTCGCTCAGGTTCTCGCCCTCGCCCGCAACGGCGCGGTCGCGCAGCAGCAGCGAGCCGTCGGCGCGGATCATCACCTCCAGCGGCGCGCTCGGCGCCGTGGCGCTCCGGCCCACGCTGGGTAGTTCCACCTGGGTCGGGTTGATGAAGGGCGCAGTGACCATGAAGATCACCAGCAGCACCAGCATCACGTCGATGTACGGCACCACGTTGATCTGGTTCACCGCCTTGCGGGTGCGCCGCTGAATCATGAGCGCGCCGCCTCCTGGTGCAGCAGGTTGGAGAACTCTTCCATGAACACGTCATACCGGCTGGCGAGCCGGTCGATCTCGTGGGTGTAGCGGTTGTAGGCGATCACCGCCGGGATGGCGGCGAACAGGCCGATGGCTGTGGCGATCAGCGCCTCGGCGATGCCCGGTGCAACGTGCGCCAGGGTGGTCTGCGCCACGTTGGAGAGCCCGCGGAACGCATTCATGATCCCCCACACCGTACCGAACAGGCCGATGTAGGGCGACACCGACCCCACGGTGGCCAGGAAGGGCATGTAGGACTCCAGTTGATCCATCTCGCGCTGGTAGGCCGCGCGCATGGCGCGGCGAGCGCTTTCCACCTGGGACTGGGGTGACATGGATAACTGGCGCTTGTTCTTGAATTCATGCCAACCGGCGCGGAACACCTCCTCCAGGCTGGAACGCCGCCCCTCCTCCCCGGCCCGGCGCACGATGTCCGGATGCCCGCCGCTCCAAAACTCTCGCTCGAAGGCCTCCGCCTCCTGGCGTTCCCGGCGCAGGGTGAAGTACTTGTCGAAGATCTGCCACCAGGACGCCACCGAGGCCGCGAGCAGGATCAGCAGGACAAACTTCACCACCCAACTGGCCTGGGTGATGAGGGTGAGGAAGGAGAGATCCTGGGTGAGTTCCATTAGGGGGCGAGGCTCTGGAGGACGGGTTGGGGGATTCTAGCGGGGCGGAAGGCGGACCTATCGACACAAGCCACCTGCACGGCGGCGGTGAGCAGGGTCTCTTCGCCGCGCAGCACCCGCTGGCGCATGGTCAGGCTGGCGCGGCCCAGGTCGGCCAGTTCGCTGGCGATGACGAGGCGGTCGTTGAAGCGGGCGGGTTTCAGGTAGTCCGCCTCCACCCGCCGCACCACGAAGATGATGCCGAACTCCTCGCCCATGCGGTCCTGCTCCAGGCCCAGCGCAGAAAGCCATTCGGTGCGGGCGCGCTCCAGGAACTTCAGATAGTTGGCGTAATAGACCACCCCGCCCGCGTCCGTGTCCTCCCAATAGACGCGGATGGGCCAGAAGAAGGGGTGCGGGATCATGCCGGGGCTCCTGCGATGCGTTGCGCCGCCGCCGCCAGCGGCAGGGCCTCGATATCCTCGGCCAACCGGTAGACCTCGACGCCGGGGTAGATGACCAGCTTCTTCGCCGGATTCAGGTCCGCGCAGGCCGAATGGAAGCCCCGTTCCAGCTTGGGCGTGAGGCTGCGCTTGATCTCGATGGCCCACAACGCGCCATCGGGCCAGGCCAGCAGCAGGTCGATCTCGGCCCCACCGCTGCTTCGATAGAAATACCCCTGCACGCCCTCCGGCGCGCAGTTGAGCAGGTTCTCCACCACAAAGCCCTCCCAGCTCGCGCCCAGCACCGGGTGGGCCAGCAGGGTCTCCTTGTCCGGGATGGAGAGGAGCGCGTGGACCAGCCCGCTGTCGCGCACGAACACCTTGGGCGAACGCACCAGACGCTTGCCCAGGTTGGCGTGCCAGGGCGGCAGGCGGCGCACCAGGAGCAGGTCGCACAGCAGGTCCAGGTAGGAAGCGGCGGTCTTGGCGTCCACCCCCAGGTTGCGGGCGAACTGGGCCGTATTGAGCAGACCGCCCTGGTGGTGCGCCAACATGCCCCAGAAGCGGCGCAGGGTCTCGGCGGCGATGCGGGGGCCGAATTGCGGGATGTCCCGTTCCAGATAGGTGCGGATGAAGGCCTGCCGCCAGCGCAGGCTGCGCGCATCGTCCGGCGCCAGCAGACTTTCGGGAAAGCCGCCGCGCAGCCAGAGGGCGTCCTGCGGCAACGCAGCGGTTTCCAGCACATGAAAGGGGGGCAGATCGAGATAGGCGATGCGCCCCGCCAGGGTCTCGCCCGACTGCTGAAGCAGGTCCAGCGAGGCCGAGCCCAGCAACAAATACAGCCCGTTGCGCCGACCCTCCCGCCGTGCGCGGTCGATCAGCCCGCGCAACACGGGGAACAAGCCGGGGGCGCGGTGCACCTCGTCCAGGATCACCAGCTTGTCCAGGTGGTCGGCCAGATACAGCTCCGGCTGGGCCAGTTTGGCGCGGTCCTGCTCCGACTCCAGATCGAGATAGATCCAGGGCCGTCCGCTTAGTCGCGCCGCCTCCAGCGCCAAGGTGGTTTTGCCTGCCTGGCGCGGCCCGATCAAGGCCGCCGCCGGGGCGTGGGCCAGGATGTCGAACAGGCGGGGGACGAGATGGCGGGAGAGGGGGGTGTAGGACATGCTTGCAATTCTGGAGTTACGTTACTTGAAATGCAAGGATATTAGCCAGAGCTACAGCAACGACCCCTCCACCCCCGGCTGGATCAGCCCGAAGTGCCGATACGCCAACGGCTGCGCCACGCGCCCGCGCGGGGTGCGGGCGAGGAAGCCCTGTTGGATGAGATAGGGTTCCAGCACATCCTCGATGGTGTCCGCCGCCTCGCCGATGGCGGCGGCCAGGTTTTCCAGGCCCACCGGGCCGCCGGCGAACTTTTCCAGCATGGCGGAAAGCATCTTGCGGTCCATCACGTCCAGGCCGGCGCTGTCCACTTCCAGCATCTTCAGGGCCGCGTCCGCCACGGCGGCATCCACTTTGCCGCCCGCCTTTACCTCGGCGTAGTCGCGCACGCGGCGCAGCAGGCGGTTGGCGATGCGCGGGGTGCCGCGCGAACGGCGCGCGATCTCGACCGCGCCTTCCTTCGAGCATTCCACGTTCATCAATCGGGCCGAACGGGCGACGATGAAGCCCAGCTCCTCCGGTGTGTAGAACTCCAGGCGGGCGACGATGCCGAAGCGGTCGCGCAACGGGTTGGTCAACATGCCGGCGCGGGTGGTGGCCCCCACCAGGGTGAAGGGGGGCAGGTCCAGCTTCACCGAACGGGCCGCCGGGCCTTCGCCGATCATGATGTCGAGCTGATAGTCCTCCAGCGCCGGATAGAGGATCTCTTCCACCACGGGGGAAAGGCGGTGGATCTCGTCGATGAACAGCACATCGCGCGGCTCCAGGTTGGTGAGCAGGGCGGCGAGGTCGCCGGCACGCTCCAGCACCGGGCCGGAGGTGGTGCGCAGGTTGACCCCCATCTCCTTGGCAATGATGTGGGCCAGGGTGGTCTTGCCCAGGCCGGGGGGGCCGAACAGCAGGGTGTGGTCCAGCGCCTCGGCGCGGTTGCGCGCAGCGGTGATGAAGATCTCCAGTTGCTCGCGGGCGCGGGTCTGGCCCACATAGTCCGCCAGGCGCTGGGGCCGCAGGGCGCGTTCGAAGGCCTCTTCCTCGCGCGAGGCGGGGGAGGGGGTGATGAGGCGGTCGGAAACCAGATGATCGGGTTCAAGCATGAGGTGCCCCGACGAACGGGTTGCGGATGGTGAGGCCGTTGATGGTCTGGCCGTCCTGCATGTCTTCGGAATACAGCACCGCACACCCACCCAACAGCGCAGCCTCAACGATCAGGGCGTCCCAAAAGGAAAACCCGCCGTTCTGGTGGCGTTCCATCGCATCGAAGATCAAGGAGGGCGTGACCTGCACCACCTGGGCGCTGGCGTACTCCCGTGCAAGCCGGGCGGCGCGCTCCGGGTGGATGCGCAGCTTGCCGGTGGCGATGTTGTAGAACTCTTGCAAGACCTGGGTGCTGATCACCGCTTGCTCCGCCGCGTAGTGCTTCACCAGCAGCGGTTGCGCCTGACTCTGCTTTCCTGGCTCCTTGTCATCCACCCCGTAGAGAAGGATGTTGGAATCGAAGAACACCCTCATCGTTTCCATCGCTCTTCACGGTCCGCGTAGGCGTCTTCGCGCGTCCAGGTGACGCCCTCGGGGATCATGTTCTCCTGCTTGATCTGCTCGGCAATGCGCTGGATGTTCTCTACCGCCTGCAAGCGCCGCGCCCGACGCTCGTCGGACACTTGCTCCACCACGCTCTTCAGGTAGTCGCGCACCATGGCGTTGACCGAGGTGTCGTGCTGTACGGCATAGAGCCGCGCCTGCTTGAGCAGGTCGTCTTCGATGCTGAGGGTGAGATTGGACATGGCGCAACTTCCTATGTGTTACACATAACCAGTGTAGCACGTAACCTGTGTTCGCCAGGGTGGCGGTATAGTCCCGCCCATGCGCATCGCCCTGGTCACCCCCTATCTCCCGGAAAGCCGCAACGGCAACGCCCATACGGCAGTGCGCTGGCGGCGCTTTCTGCGCGCGGCGGGGCATCGGGTGGAGCTGCTCACGGACTGGCGTGGGCAAACCGCCGACGCCCTCATCGCCCTGCACGCCCGGCGCAGCCACGCCAGCGTCCGCGCCTGGGCCGAGGCGCGGCCTGACCACCCCCTCATCCTGGTGCTGACCGGCACCGACCTGTACTGCGATATCCACACGGACGCCCAGGCGAAGTGGTCGCTCACTGTGGCGAGCCGCCTTGTGGTGTTGCAGGAGCGGGGCGTGGAGGAACTGCCGCCGGCGCTGCGCGCCAAGGCCGTGATCCTGTACCAGTCCGCCCCTGCCATCACCTCCGGTCGCCGCCCGGCGCGGCATTTCGATGTCTGCGTGACCGCCCACCTGCGCGACGAGAAAGCCCCCTTCCTCGCCGCCGAGGCCTTGTCTTTCCTGCCCGACGACAGCCGCATCCGCGTCCGCCACATCGGCGGCGAATTGCAGCCCGGCATGGCGGCCCGGGCCGCGGCGCTGGCGGCGGAACAAGCCCGCTGGCGCTGGCTGGGCGCGCAGCCTCACGGCGCGACGCGGCGGCGCATCGCCGACAGCCATCTCCTGGTGATCTCTTCGCACATGGAAGGCGGCGCCAACGTGATCGTGGAGGCGGTCACCGCCGGCACGCCGGTGCTGGCCTCCCGCATCCCCGGCAACGTGGGCATGTTGGGGGCGGACTACGCGGGCTACTTCCCTGTGGGCGACGCCAGCGCCCTGGCCGCCCTGCTGCACCGCGCCGAGACCGACCCCGCTTATTACATAGTGCTGCAAACCCAGTGCGCCGCCCGCGCGCCGTTGTTCACGCCGGAGCGTGAGGCGGCGGGGGTGCGCGCCCTGCTGGAAACGCCGACATGAAACTCACACTGCTCGCCGTGGGTGACAAGCTGCCTGCCTGGGCGCAGGACGCCACGGCGGAATATCTGAAGCGCATGCCGCGCGCGGAACTGGTGACGGTGAAGCCGGAGAGGCGTTCCAACCAGCCCGCCGACACGCTCAAGGCGGCGGAGGCGGCGCGTCTGCTGGAGCGCATCCCCGCCGGGGCGCGGCTGGTGGCGTTGGATGAACATGGCGCGCAGGTGAGCACCAGGGAGTTGGCCGAACACCTGCGCCGCTGGGAGGCGGACGGGCGCGACGTCTGCCTGGTGATCGGCGGCGCCGACGGTCTGGCGCCGGACCTGCTGGCGCGGGCGGAGCAGAAGCTGGCGCTGTCCCGCCTCACCCTGCCGCACGCCCTGGCTCGGGTGCTGCTGGCGGAGCAGCTCTACCGGGCCGTCAGCCTCAACGCCGGGCACCCCTATCACCGCGAGTAGGGCGGGTAAACTCGGGCTCATGTCGAAACCCGTCTTCCTCGCCTCCCAGTCCCCGCGCCGCCTGGAGTTGTTGCGCCAGTTGGGCGCGTTGCCCTCGGTGCTGCACCTGCGCGGCGCGGCCAACCGCCAGGAGGTGGACGAGACGCCCCTGGCTTCGGAACTGGCGGTGGAGTATGTGATGCGCGTGGCGCTGATGAAGGCGGCGGCGGGTGTGCGGGCGCAACGGGAACGCGGCCTGCCGGACCTGCCCATCATCGCAGCCGATACCACCGTGACGATAGACGGCCAGATCCTGGGCAAGCCCGCCGATGCGGAGGAGGCGGCGGCCATGCTGCGGACCTACGCGGGCCGCGAGCACACGGTGCTGACCGCCGTGGCGGTGGCTTACAAGGAGTCCGTGCGTTCCGCCCTGAACGAGAGCACGGTGCGCTTCAAGGCGCTTTCCGAGGCGGAGATCGCGGCCTACATCGCCTGCGGCGAGCCGTTCGACAAGGCCGGCGGTTATGGCGTCCAGGGCCGCGCCGCCATGTTCATCGAACGCCTGTGCGGCAGTTACACCGGGGTCATGGGCCTGCCGCTGTTTGAAACGTCGGAGTTGTTGCGGGAAGCGGGGTATCCCTTGTTGTAGCGCCGGCATCCCTGCCGGCTCGTTCAAACATGCCGACAAGGATGTCGGCGCTACAGGTGTTTTTCCCATGAGCGAAGAGATCCTCATCAACGTCACCCCGCAGGAAACGCGCGTCGCGGTGGTGCATCTGGGTGCGGTGCAGGAATTGCACATCGAGCGCATCAGCCTGCGCGGTCTGGTCGGCAACATCTATCTGGGCAAGGTCAGCCGGGTGTTGCCGGGCATGCAGTCGGCGTTTGTCGATATCGGCCTGGATCGCGCCGCCTTTCTGCATGTGGGCGACATCGTCGAGGCGCGCGGCAACAGTTCGCCGCGCCCCATCGAGAAGGTGCTGCACGAGGGTCAGGGCATCCTGGTCCAGGTGATCAAAGACCCCATCAGCGCCAAGGGGGCGCGGCTTTCGACCCAGATCAGCATGGCCGGGCGCTGCCTGGTGTACCTGCCGCAGGAGACCCGCATCGGCATCTCGCAGAAGATCGGCGACGAGGCGGAGCGCGAACTCCTGCGCGAGCGTCTGACGCGGGTGCTGGGGGAGGATGAGCAGGGCGGTTTCATCATCCGCACCCAGGCCCACATGGCGGACGAGGCGGAACTGGCGGCGGATGTGGAGTACCTGCACGCCCTGCGCGACGCTATTCGCGCCCGTTCCGAGAACACCAGCGCGCCGGCCCTGATCTACCAGGAGCTGGATCTGGCGCACCGCGTCCTGCGCGACTTCGCCAACGTCGAGACCACCCGCATCCTGGTGGATTCGCGCGAGACCTGGCAGCGCATGAAGTCCTTCGCCGAGGAGTTCACGCGCAACGTGGCGGACAAGGTGAGCCATTACGCCGCCGAGCGTCCCCTGTTCGAGTTGTACGGGGTGGAGGAGGAGATCGAGAAGGCGTTGGGGCGGCGCGTGGATCTCAAATCCGGCGGCTATCTCATCGTCGATCAGACCGAGGCGCTCACCACGGTGGACGTGAACACCGGCGGTTTCGTCTCCGGGCGCACCTTCGACGACACCATCTTCAAGACCAACCTGGAGGCGGCGCAGGCCATTGCGCGGCAACTGCGGCTGCGCAACCTGGGCGGCATCATCATCCTCGACTTCATCGACATGGACAGCGCGGAGCACAAGGAGGCGGTGCTGGCGGAGTTGACCAAGGCCCTGGCGCGCGACCGCACGCGTATGACCATCAACGGTTTCACCTCGCTGGGGCTGGTGGAGATGACGCGCAAGCGCACGCGCGAGAGCCTGACCCGGGTGCTGTGCGAGCCCTGCCCCACCTGCCAGGGCCGCGGCCAGATCAAGACCGCGCAGACGATCTGTTACGAGATCCTGCGCGGCATCATGCGCGAGGCGCGCCAGTTCAATGCGCGCGAGTTCCGCATCCTGGCCGGCCAGGAGGTGATCGACCTGTTTCTGGATGAGGAATCGCAAAGCCTGGCGCAACTCTCCGACTTCATCGGCAAGCCGATCTCGTTGCAGGTGGAGAGCGTGTTCTCGCAGGAGCAGTACGACATCATCCTGCTGTGAACCCGTTCACGGCAGCAGCAGGCTGAACACCGCGCCCTGGTCGTTGTAGAGCCGCAGCGCGCCGCGGCGACCCTGGTTCTCATGCAGTTCGGCGAGAAGTTGGGCGAAGCGCAGGCCCAGACCGGTTCCCTTGACGCTTTCCACCGCGTGTTCCCCGCCGCAGGCGAGGATGGCCGCGGGGTAGCCGGCGGAGTCATCCCGCACGGTGAAGGCGAGATGGCCGTCCAGAAGGTCCGCCTCGATGCGGATGCGGGTGCGGGCGTAGGCCAGCGCGTTGTGCAGGGCATTGTGGAGGGCGATCTCCACCAGGCTACGGTCGTAAAACCAGAGGTCCGGCAACCGCTCCCCGGCCAGAATCTCCACCTCCAGCCGCCCCCGCGCCAGGGAACGGGCGTTGTCGCCCAGCTCCTGCAACAGTTCCAGGGGGGAATAGGCGTCGATCATCGGGTGCAGAACGCCGCCTTCCGCCTTGTAGAGGTACAGGGCCTGTTGCAGACGTTCCATGCTGCGCTGGCAAAGCAGCCGCGCCTCGTCCACCTTGGCATCGTGTTCGGGCAACCCGGCGGGCGGCACCGCGTCCAGGATCATGGTGAGCAGGCCCAGGTTGTTCTTGAGTTCGTGCATGAGCGCCGCATGCATGTCGATGAGATCAAATTTCATCGCGTCCCTCTCCTGCGCGCGCCATTGCGGAGCTCGATTTCTCTCAGGCAGGCGCGCAGGCCGGCTACACGGGGATGGCGCGGGCTTTGCGTCTCGACCGCGGCCAGCAGTTGGCGCGCCTGATCCAGTTTGTCCTGATCCGGACCCGCCTGCTCCACGCATTTGAGCAGCACCCAGACGCCGTTCATGAGGACGCGCGGGTTGGCGGACGCCAGGCGGCAGGCCTCCAGCATGCGTTCCGCCGCCGCCGCGTATTCACCCTTGCGCGCCAGCAGCACGCCATCGTTGTTCAGCGCACGCACATTGGAGGTGGCCGCGCTGAGCAGCTTTTCGCCGGCCTCGGCGCGACCGGCCTGCTCGTACAGCGACCTGGCCTTGGTCAGCAGGGCGTCACTGTCATGGGCGTTGCGCGCCACCTCGGTCAACAGCCCGTCGGCCTCTTCGTGTCGCCCGTTGCTCAGGCAGGCGCCGGCCAGTTCCAGCAACAGGGGCGCCGCCATCTGTGCGCCGCCGGCGCGCAGTCGCGCCACCTCGTCCAGGCTGCGACCGGCCTCTGCGGCGCGCCCGGCGCGGGTCTGCACCAGACATTGCACCAGAGCCGCCACCAGTTTGCCGTCCGGGTTGGATTGCAAGGCAAGGCCCCCTTTTCTCAGGGTTTCCATCGCCCCCTCCAGATTGCCCTGGGCCACCTGCACCCGGCCCAACTGGCCGTAGTCCTGCGGGGTGATGAAGACCGAATGGCGGCCCTTTTCGATGGCGTTGCTGAAGGCGGTCTGCGCCGCGGCCAGATCGCCGTTGTCCAGGGCCACTTCGCCCAGCCTCTGCTGCCGCCGCACCGTGCGGGCGGAAATGCCCACCCCGGCCAGGAGCGCCGCCTGAGCGCCCGCAGCGTCCTTGCGCGCCATGCGCACGTCGGCGAGGAGGTCGTAGGCGGCCACCATCTCCGGCGATTGCGTCAGGGCGTCCTGAAGCAGGGATTCCGCCTCGGCGTCCTTCTGCTGCTGGTGCAGCGCCATGGCCAGGCCCATGCGCGCCCAGGGAATGGCGCGCATCTCGATCACCTGCCTGTAGAGCGCCTCCGCCTCCTCGAAGCGCCCCAGGGCGTTGAGGCATTCACCCTTGAAACGCAGGGCGTCCACGGCGTAGCGGGGGGTGTCCCGAATCAGGGCGTCGCAGGATTCGATGGCGCCTTCCAGGTCATGCTCCTCAAAACACTCGTAGGCCAGGGAAAAGGCCTGCTTGCGCCGCAGGATGCCGCCCAGGCGGTTGCGCATGAGCTCGGCGCTGAAGGGTTTGATCAGGTAGTCGTCCGGGGCCAGCTCGGCGGTGGCCACCACCTTTTCGTAGATGGACTCCGCCGTGGCCATCATGAATACGGTGCGCAGCCGGATCAGGCTGCGGTGGCGCAGTTCCTCCAGCAGTTGCTGGCCGTCCCGTCCTTCGCCCAGGTTGAAGTCGCACAGGATGAGGTCGTACTGGTTGTTCTGAACCCGGAACAGGGCCTCGTTGGAGGAGGCGCAAAGGTCGATGCGGGTGAGCCCGAAGTTGGACAGCGTCATCTTCAGTGCGGTGCGCATCCCCGGGAAGTCATCCACCACCAGGGCGCGCAGGGCCTCAAAGTTGACGAGCGGATCGCCGGACGGAATGGAAATCAGGGACATGAGCGTGCGGTAGCCGGAAAGACCCCCGCATCATCGGCGCGGCGCCCGAAATCTTGAGCGCCGCGTCGCGTCCGGCTATTCCTGGCTGAGCGGTTTCAGCGTCACCCCGGCGAGTTGCGAGAACTCGCGGGCGATGGCGTCGAGATGATCCCAGTCGGCCTTGAGCTGGATCAGCTCCTGGCGCACGGCGGCGCCGCGCTCCTGGATGGTGTCCAGATTGGCGTGGACCTTGTTGAGGTTTTCCAGCCGGTGCTCCAGTTGCTTCTTGTGCTCCTGGATGCGCGCGACGATGGGGTCCAGGGTCAGGCGCAGCCAGGTCTCGGTCTCCATGCGCACCTGCTGGAACACGATGCGCGCCTGCGCCACCAGAGCGATGTAGAACTTCTTCACCATGAACCGCTTCTCCAACATGATGTTGAGCGGGTCGGCGCAGAACTCCTGGGTGCTCACCAGCAGCTCGTCGAGACGCGCGCGGTAGCGGCCCAGATTGATCATGGGGGCGTCCACGTCCACCAGGCCGTGGTCGTCGTGGAAGCGCTGGTAGGCGGACAGGAGCAGTTGTTTGATGTTGCCGCACTGGTTGTTGGCGTTGTCGAACTCGCCCGCCATGCGCCGGATCAGGAGCTGCATGCCGCGGATCAGGCCCGCCGTGGTCCAGCTATCGCTGATTACGGTCATGGATTCGGCGATGATCTTGTCCATGCGGTCATCGTCCAGACGCGCGAGCAGTTCCCAACCCTGCTGCGAGATGACCTTGCGCGTGGTGTTGAAGTTGCGCGCAGTCTCGTCGTAGACAAGTTTGTCGCGCTGCATCTTTTCCCGCATCTGCTCGACGATCTGCTGGTTCTTGCCGGAAAGCTGTTGCAGGTCATGCAGGGCCTGACGCGCGGTCTGCATGCGCACATGCGCGGTCTCGCGCGCCTCGTCCACCAGGGGGCCGAGCTCGCGCGCGGCGGATTCGCGCATGATCTTTTCGCGCGACGGGATGATCTCCCGCGCCAACAGCACTTCCAGCGCCTGGATGCCGGAGCGGCGCAGCATGTCCGGGTCGTTGCGGATCTTGCCCACCAGGGCCTTTTGCGCCGAGATCGCCAACACGCTGGCGGCGGAGATGTTGAGCTGGGTGGCGGTGGATTCGATCTGGCGCTGGATGGTGCGACCAATCTCCTCCGGGGTCTTCAAGTCGTCCCACAGCATGTCGATCTTGTTCAGCACGGCGTAGTGCTGGCTCGCGTGCTTGGACACGAACTTGTTCCAGATCTCGTAATCGGACTGGGTCACGCCGGTGTCGGTGGCGAGCAGAAACAAGAGGGCGTGGGCGTTGGGGATGGCGGAGATGGTCAGTTCCGGCTCCGCGCCCATGGCGTTGAGGCCGGGGGTGTCGAGGATGCACAGGCCGGATTCCAGCAACGGGTGCGGGTAGTTGATCATGGCGTAGCGCCAGGCCGGGATCTCGACGCGATCCTGGTCCTTGATCATGTAGCCCAGGTTGGGGTCGTTCTCGTCCCACAACCCCAGGGCGCGCGCCTCCACCTTGAACACCACCTTGGTCTCGGCCAGCTTGCGCATGGCGGTGACCATGGCGTTGGGGTCGTTCACGTCCAGGCGCAGGGTGCTCCACTCCACCGGCTGGCGCTTGAGCGCGTTGATGCTGTCGTCGCGGAAGCGGGTCTCGATGGGGAGCAGGCGGATGAAGGGTTCGGAATCCGGGTCGCGGAAGATCTCGGTGGGACACATGGTGGTGCGTCCGGCGTCCGAGGGCAGCAGGCGCTGCTTGAAGTCGGCAAAGAACAGGGCATTGATGAGTTCGGTCTTGCCGCGGCTGAATTCCGCCACGAAGGCCAGCATGAGGCGGTCTTTCTTGAGTCCCTCGGTGAGGTCGTAGAGGCGCATGAGCAGTTCCGGCTCCACCTCGGTGTGGCGTTCCATCCACTCCTTGTAGTCCGTCACCACCTTGACCAGGCGGTCGCGCCGGTCCTTGAACCGGGAAATGCCACTTTCGAGACCGTAATTCATTCCGCCCCTTCGCCCAGCAACTTGAGTCGCACCGCTTCCGCAGGAAGCGCCACCAGAACCGTCTTGCGGCGAGATTTTTCGCCGCGCCGGATTGTAACCCCCGTGCGCGGTAGTCCAAGCCGCTGCGCCAGGTATTCGGTCAGGGCGGCGTTGGCCGCCCCGTCTACGGCGCGGGCCTGGATGCGCACCTTGAGTGCGTCGCCGTGCAGTCCCGCCACGTCGCTCTTCGAGGCGCCTGGCTGCACATGGATCTCCAGCTCGGCGCCGAAGTCATGGGGGCGCACCCAGTCCGTCACCAGACCAGTCCGCGCGCGTAGCGTTCCAGGGCCGCCACCGGCGCCACCAGCGCCAGTTGCAGGACGATCAATGCCGCCATGGGCGAGAGGTCAATGCCGCCGATGGGCGGAATGACGCGCGCAAACGGCCCCAGCACCGGGCGCGACAGGGCGTAGAACACCGGCGCGTGCGGCGAGAACGGGTTGACCCAGGAGATCACCGCCTGGATCAGGATCACGCCCATGAGCACATAGAGGGAGAGGCGCACCACTGCCGTCAGCGCCAGCAGCAGGAAACCGGGCAGTACGCCCGCGCCCGCCGCCGCAAAGGGGTAACCCAACACCGCACTGATCGCCAGCACCGAGAGCAGCTCGGCCAGGAACAGCGGGATCAGACTGGCCCAGTCCAGCCCGAAGAGGCCGGGGATGACGCGGCGCAGCGGTTTCACGGCGAAGTCCGTCACCTTCACCACGAACTGCCCGAAGGCGTTACGGAACGGTACGCGCGCCCATTGCATCCAGAAGCGCAGGAAAAAGGCGCAGGCGAGCAGGTCGAACCCGGTGCGCAGGAGAAATTCGGCGGCGTCAGCAAACATGGTCATGTAGCGCCGGCATCCCTGCCGGCAATGCGCGTTCGAAGGTACATGCCGGCAAGGATGCCGGCGCTACGGAAAGGCGGCGGGCAAGGTACATGCTCACGCATCCTTGCCAAACAGTTCGCCCATCTCGTGCGCCCGATCCGCCGCCGCACGCGCCGCTTGCGCCACCACCGTGCGCACCCCGCCCTGCTCCAGCGCCAGGATGCCGCGCTCGGTGGTGCCGCCCTTGGAGGTGACGCGGGCGCGCAGTTCCGCCGGGGGGGCGCTGTCCCGCACGGCCAGGGCGGCGGCCCCGTAGAAGGTTTGCAGGCTCAGGCTGCGCGCCGTGTCGGCGGCCAGACCCAGCTCCCGCGCCGCCGCCTCCAGCGCTTCGATGAACAGGAAGACATAGGCCGGGCCGCTGCCGGAGATGGCAGTGACGGCGTCGATCTGCCCTTCCTCCGCCACCCACAGAGCCGTCCCCACGGCCTGCATCACCTGCGTGGCCTGTTCACGTTGGGCGGCGCTGACGCCGGGCAGGGCGTAGAGCCCGGTTACGCCCTCGCCCACCAGGGCCGGGGTGTTGGGCATGGCGCGCGCCACGGCGGCGTGACCGCCCAGCCAGCGCGCGATGTCGGCGGCGCGCACCCCGGCGGCAATGGAGAGCAGGAGTTGATGCGGGTGCAGGGGCGGCAGGGCGCGCACCACCGCCTGCAACACCTGCGGTTTCACCGCCAGCACCACCACGTCGGCCTGTGCGGCCCCGGCGGCGCTTGCTTCCACCGCCACCCCCCAGGTTTGCGCCAGCCAGGCGCGGCGTTCCGCCAGCGGTTCCGCCACGGTGATGTCCGTGGCGGAACCGCCCCGTTCGAGCAGGCCGCCGATGAGGGCGGCGGCCATGTTGCCGCCGCCGATGAAGCCCAGTTTCATGTCATTCCTTTCGCTAATTGGCCGGGGGCAAGGGTGAGTTTCACCGGCTTGGACAACAGTTCGATCAGGACCATCACCCGCCGCTCGCCGTCCGTCATCTGGTAGATGGCGTCGAGCCCGGCAAACGGGCCTTCGGAGATGCGCAAGCGTTCCCCAGGGGTGAACAGTTCCTGCGGATGCTGCGCCGCCAGCACGCTACGCGCGCGTAGCGCCCCCACCAGTTCCTCTTCCACCCTGGCCGGCTCCACGCCAAAGGTGACCAGACGGCTTACGCCCTTGGTGGAGCGAACCGGGAGCCATCCCATGCTGCTGCGTTGATCGCCCAGCCGGATGAACAGGTATCTGGGAAAAAGGGGCTCGTCGATCACGGAGATCTCGCCCCGGCGCAGCTTCTCGGCGGCAATCGTGGGCAGATAGCATTCATAACCCTGCCGTTCCAGATTCTCGAAGGCCCTGCGTTCCTGTCTTGGTTTCGTGTGTACCAAATACCAATGCATGTCAGTCCATCGCTAAAAATAAGTGCGCGCGCCAAAGATGGCCGCGCCCACGCGCACCAGGGTGGAGCCTTCCAGGATGGCCGTCTCCAGGTCGGCGGACATGCCCAGGGAGAGCGTGTCCGGGGCCAGCCCCTGCCGTTGCGCCGCCTCCAGCAATTCCGCCACCTGGCGGAAACGTCCCCGCAGCAGCGACAGGTCATCCGTGGGTTCGGGGATGGCCATGAAGCCGCGCAGGCGCAGTGAGGGCAGGGCGGCCACCAGGGCGGCCAGAGCCAGGGCCTGGTCGGGGGCGCAGCCGCTCTTGCTGGCCTCGCCGCTGACGTTCACCTGGACGCAGACGTTGAGAGGGGGGAGATGCGGAGGCCGCTGTTCCGCGAGACGGCGCGCGATCTTCTCACGCTCCACCCCATGCACCCAGGCGAAGCGTTCCGCCACGAGGCGGGTCTTGTTGCCTTGCAGGGGGCCGATGAAATGCCATTCCAGGTCCAGGTCCGCCAGTTCGGCGATCTTGGCCGTCGCCTCCTGCACATAACTCTCGCCGAAGCGGGTCTGGCCGGCGGCGTGGGCCTCCCGTACCGCCGCTGCCGGGAAGGTCTTGCTCACCGCCAGGAGACTGGCGCAGTCCGGGTCTCGGGAGGCCCGGCGACAGGCGGCCTGGATGCGGCTTCGTGTGGCTTGCAGCCCTTCCGCTATTGCACCCATAATGCCCCGAAGACCCCTGAAAAATCACGTAACTGCGCGAATTATATGGACATTTCCGAACTGCTCGGGTTCTCGGTCAAGAACAAGGCCTCCGACCTCCACCTCTCCGCCGGCATGCCCCCCATGATCCGGGTGCATGGCGATGTGCGAAAGATCAACGTGCCGCCCCTGACCAATGAACAGGTGCGAGGCATGATCTACGACATCATGAGCGACTCCCAGCGCAAGATTTACGAGGAGCATCTGGAGGCGGATTTCTCCTTTGCCCTGGAGGGCATCGCCCGCTTCCGGGTCAATGCCTTCAACCAGCAACGCGGGGCCGGTGCGGTGTTCCGCACCATTCCCAGCGAGGTGCTGACCCTGGAGCAACTCGACTGCCCCAAGATCTTCAAGGACATCGCGGAGACCCCGCGCGGCATCGTGGTGGTGACCGGCCCTACCGGCTCGGGCAAGTCCACCACCATGGCGGCCATGATCAATTACATCAACGAGACCCAGCAGGGCCACATCCTCACCATCGAAGACCCGATTGAATTCGTGCATCAGCCCAAGAAGTGCCTGATCAACCAGCGCGAGGTGGGTCCGCACACCAAGGGTTTCTCCGAGGCCCTGCGCTCCGCCCTGCGGGAAGACCCGGACGTGGTGCTGGTGGGCGAAATGCGTGACCTGGAGACCATCCGCCTGGCCCTGACGGCGGCGGAAACCGGCCATCTGGTATTCGGCACCCTGCACACCTCTTCGGCGGCCAAGACCGTGGACCGGATCGTCGATGTGTTCCCGGCGGCGGAGAAGGAGATGGTGCGGGCCATGTTGTCGGAATCGCTGCGTTCGGTGATCGCCCAGACCCTGTTGAAACGCAAGGACGGCAGCGGGCGCGTGGCGGTGCACGAGATCATGCTGGGCACTCCCGCCATCCGTAACCTGATCCGCGAGAACAAGGTGGCGCAGATGTATTCCTCGATCCAGACCGGACAGGCGCAGGGTATGCAGACTCTGGACCAGGGTTTGCAGGATCTGGTGCGGCGCAACGTGATCGCCTCCGCCGACGCCCGCGCGATCGCGGTGAACAAGGACATGTTCCTGGGGAACTGAACGTGGACCCGCGCATCCTCGAATGGCTCCGCTTCATGGTGGCGCGCAAGGCCTCCGACCTGTTCCTGTCCGGCGGCTTTCCGCCCGCTGTGAAGCTCAACGGCAAGGTGCTGCCCATCACCAAGCAGAGCCTGACGCCCAGTGAGACCTCGGAACTGGCCAAATCCATGATGACGGCCCAGCAGTGGGCCGAATTCGGCATGTGGCACGAGTCCAACTTTGCCCTGCACGACCACGACATCGGTCGCTTTCGCGTCAACGTCTATCTCCAGCAGGGGCGGGTGGCGGTGGTGCTGCGTCACATCAACACGCGCATCCCCACGGTGGAGAGCCTGCATCTGCCGTTGTCGCTGAAAGAGATCGCCATGCAGCCGCGCGGGCTGGTGATCGTGGTGGGTTCCACCGGCATGGGCAAATCCAGCACCCTGGCGGCCATGCTGGGCTACCGCAACGAGAACGCGCAGGAACACATCATCACGGTGGAAGACCCCATCGAATTCGTGCACGAACACGCCAAGAGCATCGTCAGCCAGCGCGAGATCGGGTCCGACAGCGAGAACTGGGAACAGGCCCTGAAGAACACCCTGCGCCAGGCCCCGGACGTGATCATGATCGGCGAGGTGCGCGACCGCGAGGTGATGCAGTACGCCCTGGCCTACGCCGAGACCGGCCACCTGTGCCTCACCACCATCCACGCCAACAACGCCAATCAGGCGCTGGACCGCATCCTCTCCTTCTTCCCCAAGGACCGGCGCGACCAGGTGCTGCTCGACCTCTCGTTCAACCTGCGCGCCATCGTCTCGCAACGCCTCGCGCCCACCATCGACGGCAAGAGCCGCGTGCCGGCGGTGGAGATCATGCTCAACTCGCCGCTGATCGCCGACCTGGTCATGCGCGGTCGCCTGGACGAGATCAAGGACATCATGGCGCGCTCGCGCGACTTGGGGATGCAGACCTTCGACCAGAGCCTGTACGACCTCTACGAGATCGGCGTGATCAGCGCGGAAGACGCCCTGCGCTTTGCCGACTCGTTCAACGACCTGCGCCTCAAGATCAAGCTGCACCAGAACGAGGGCAAGATCACCGGCAATGCGCCCTCAGGGCTGGACAAGGCCGGGCTGATTTAGCAGCCCATACAGCATCTTCACCCCCAGCAGGTACAGGAACCCGGCGAAGATCTTCTTCAGGCGCGCCACCGGCAGGCGGTGCGCCAGGCGCGCGCCCACCGGCGCGGTGAGCCAACTGCCGGCGGCGATGCCGGCCAGGGCGGGCAGAAACAGGAAGCCCAGGCTCCACTCCGGCAGGCCCGCCACGCCGCGACCCGCCAGCGCGTAGCCCAGCGCGCCCGCCACGGCGATGGGAAAACCGATGGCGGCGGAGGCGCCGATGGCGCGGTGCATTCCCACGTTGCAGGCGATCTGGAACGGTACCGAGAGGGTGCCGCCGCCGATGCCGACCCAGCTCGACACCAGGCCAATGACCGCGCCCGCCGCCGTCATTCCGCCCCAGCCGGGCAGGCTGCGGCTGGCCTTGGGGCGCAGGCCGAACAGCATCTGCGTCGCCGCGAAGAACAGGAAGGCGGTGAAAAACAGCTTGAGACCCCGATCCGACCATGCGACCGAGACGAGCGCGCCGGCCAGGGCGCCAATCAGGATGCCCGGCGTGATGCGCCGCACCAGGGACCAGTCCACCGCCCCGTGCGCGTGATGCTCGCGCAGGCTGGAGACGGAGGTGAGCACGATGACCGCGAGCGAGGTGCCCAGGGCCATGTGGATGTTGTAGTCGGGGGAAAAGGCCTGGACCGCGAAGGCCCAGGTCAGGAACGGAACCATGATGAGGCCGCCGCCCACCCCCAGCAGCCCGGCCATCAGCCCGGCGATCAGGCCCAGGGCGAAGTAGGCGGCGAGCCAGACCACGGGGTTGCCTCAGGGTTACTTGGTCACGCGGGCCTGACCGCCGGATTCCAGCACCCGCACCCGGTCGCCCACGGCGAATTTCTCGCCGGCGTCTTCCTGGGCCACGGCGATGAACCGGCCTGAGTCGAGACGCACGGTGACTTCAATGCCTGCCTTGGCGGTGGCGGAACTTTCCGCCGCCGCACCGGCGACGCCGCCAATCACCGCGCCGATGACGGAACCGATGGTGGCCCCTTTGCCGCGTCCCGCCTCGCTGCCGGCGACGCCGCCCACCACGCCGCCTGCCGCTGCGCCGATGCCGGAGGCCGTGCCTTCGAGCTTGACCGGACGCACCGCCTCCACCACGCCCATCTTCACCTCGTAGACCTTGCGCGCCTCGGCGCGCTCGTAGTCGCCGCCGCCCTTGCCGCTGGCGCACCCGGCCAGCGTTGCGGGAATCAGTAACCAGAGCAGTCGTTTCATTTCGTTCTCCTCACGCCAAGGCGTAGCCGTATTCATCCTTGAACCGCTGCGCGATCTCGTCCCAGGCGTAACGGTGGTTCTGGCCGCCGCGGTGGCCGATCTTCACCGTGCCGACCAGCCCGGCGAGACGCCCGATGGTGGGCCAGTCATAGCCCTTGTGCAGGCCCGTCATCAGGCCGGCGCGGAAGGCGTCGCCGCACCCCGTGGGGTCCACCACTTCCGCCGCCTTGACCACGGGGATGTCGTGCACCTGACCGTCCGCGTAGATGCGCGAACCGTCGCCGCCCAGGGTGACGATCAGGGCCTGCACATGCTTCGCCAGTTGCTCCAGGGTGAGCCCGGTGCGCTCCTGCAGCAGCTTGGCCTCGTAATCGTTCACCGTGAGGTAGTCCGCCCGATGCACGAAGTTCAGCAACTCCTCGCCGCCGAACATGGGCAGGCCCTGGCCGGGGTCGAAGATGAAGGGGATGCCCGCCTCGTGAAACTGGCGTGCGTGGTCGATCATGCCCTGGCGGCCATCCGGGGAAACGATGCCCAGGCCGATGCCGCTGGCGTCCATCACCTGGTTTTCGTGCGAGAAATTCATCGCGCCGGGGTGGAAGGCGGTGATCTGGTTGTCCGAGAGGTCGGTGGTGATGAAGGCCTGCGCGGTGTAACTGTTGGCGATCTCGCGCACATGGGTGCGCTCCAGGCCGAGCAGATCAAGGCGGTCGTGATAGGGGCCGAAGTCGTCGCCCACGGTGGCCATGATCACCGGCTCGCCGCCCAGCAGTTTCATGTTGTAGGCGATGTTGCCGGCGCAACCGCCGTACTCGCGGCGCATGTCCGGCACCAGGAAGGCGACGTTCAGGATGTGGATCTGCTCGGGCAGGATGTGGTTCTTGAACTGGTCGTGAAACACCATGATGGTGTCGAAGGCCATGGAGCCGCAGATGAGGGTGCGCATGCAATTCTCGGAGTGGTCGGGAAAGGCCGGCATTTTCCTGCCGGAACCCTGAAAAAAACAGGCCCGCGCTCAGGCGGGCCGTGGTCGATGCAGAAAACGCCTCAGGGCTTCACTTTGTCGATCACCAGTTTCACGCCCTTGCTTCCCACCTTCACGCTGGTGAGGGTTCCCTCCAGGTCGCCGCTGGCGCCCTTGACGTCGCCGCTTTTGGAGACGCGGGCGGTGAGGTTGATTTCCTTGAAGTTGGAGAGGCGGTTGTCCGGGTTCATGGCCATGCCGTCATTCAGCTCGAACTCCAGCGGGAACTGGCTTGCGGTGGCGCGGATGGCGGCCACCGGGGCGCCGCTGGCGCCGGCGCGGGCGAACAGGAAGATGGCGTCCTGAGCGCCCACCTTGCCCTTGAGGGCGGGAGCGAGGGACAGGGTGCCCTGGATGGTGGCGTTGGCGGCCTTTTCCTTGGACTTGCCGTTGCCCGTGTCGGACAGATTGTCCATGCCCGTCAGCGTCCCCTTCAGCAGACGTTCCGCCTCCTTTTGCGCCTCCAGGATGTCTTGGGCGTAGGGCGAATCCGGCGGCAACTGCTTGTAGAGCCGCTTCATGTAGTAGGCCGCCTTGGCGAAGCCTTTTTCCTGAAAGGCGTGAATGCCCGCCAGCTCCAGACCCTTGATGTCGTTGGGATCCTTCTCCAGGGCCTGCATCACCAGCTCGATGGGCTTGCCGGCCAGGGCGCGGTTGTTCTTGATGGCCAGGGCCTCGGCGTAGCCGGTCATGATGGAAGGCACGTCGGGGCGCAGCTTCATGGCCTTCTCGTAGGCGGTCAGCGCCTCCGGGTAGTGCCCCACGGCGGCGTAGGTCTTGGCCAGGATGCTCCAGGCCTCGCCATCGTTCGGGTCGGTCTTGGTCTTTTCCTCCACCTTCTGGATCATCTGCATGATGTCGTGCTCGCCCTTCACCTGGCCCTCGACCGCACCACCGCCGCTGGCCTGGGCTTCGGCGATGGCCACCAGGGACATGGGGTTGCCGAGCCAGAAGTAGAGGCCGAAAGCGGCTACCGGCAGGACGCCGGCCAGGGAGAAACCGAGGCGGCGGCTGGCGACCGGCGCCATCACCGCATCCTCCTTGGCGAGCGCGTCCTCCGCCAGACGGGCTTCCAGTTCGAGCTTGCCGGCCTGGAACTGCTCTTCGCTGAGCAGGCCGCCGGCGCGGTCGGCCTCCATTTCCTTCATCTGGTCACGGTAGACCGCGATGTTGATGTCGCGGCGCGCGGTCTTGGCGGCGACCGCCTTCTTGCGCAGGAGCGGGGGCAGCACGAAGGCCAGGGCGATGGCGACGCAGAGAGCGGCGGCGAGCCAGAAAAAGGTGACGGACCAGAACGGGTTCATTGCTTTTCATCCAGTAGTTGGGCGGCGGCGGCGAGTTGTTTCGCGTCCGTCGGGTTGTCTTGCAGGGTGCGGCGCTTCTTCAGGGTGACGTACCAGACCGCGCCGCCGATGCCGAGGAACAGCAGCGGCCCCAGCCACAGCAGGTAGGTCACCGGCTTGAACGGCGGACGGTAGAGCACAAAGTCGCCATAGCGCTCGGTGAGGTAGGCAACGACCTGCTGGTCATTCTTGCCCGTCTTCATCTGGGCGCGGATCTCGCGGCGCAGGTCTTCCGCCAGTTCGGCGTGGGAGCCGGCCAGGGATTCGTTCTGGCACACCAGGCAGCGCAGGTCTTCCGCCAGCTTGACCATGCGTTGCTCGATGGCCGGGTCTTCGCCCACGGGGATGGCCTCGCCGGCGTGGGTCGGAATCGCCAGGGCCAGCAGGAGGGAAATCAGAACGGCTTTCATGCGCCCAACTCCTTCAGTTTCGGCTCGAACTTCTTCTTCCAGACTTCCGGGTCGATGGGGCCGACGTGCTTCATGCGGATCACGCCGGTCTTGTCGATGACGTAGGTCTCCGGGGTGCCGGTGACGCCGTAGTCGATGCCCACCCTGCCGCTGAGGTCGTCCGGCACGGCGTGGTAGGGACTGCCGTGTTGGCCGAGTAGCTGGGCGGCCTCGCGCTCCTTGTCCTTCCAGTTGAGGCCGACGATGGGGGCGGACTGGCTCTGGGCCAGACCCATCAGCACCGGATGCTCCTGGCGGCAGGACACGCACCAGGGCGCCCAGACGTTGAGCAGCCAGACCCGGCCCTTCATGTCGGCGGGGCTGAAGGTCTTGTCGGGTTGACCCACCAGCGGCAGGGTGAAGGCCGGGGCCGGTTTGCCGATGAAGGGCGAGGGCACCTCGCGCGGGTTGAGGAACAGACCCTTGGCGAAGAAGCCGACCAGGACGAAGAAGAGGATGAGGGGTAGCCAGCGCTTCATCTCAAGCCCCCTGCGCCGCAGCGCCTGCGGGTGCGGCGGCCTTCACCGCGATGCGGTAGCGCCGGTCTGACGCCGCCAGGAAGCCGCCGATCACCAACATCAGCCCGCCGATCCAGAGCCAGTTGATGAAGGGTTTGTGGAATACGCGCACGGCCCAGGATTTGGCCTCTTCATCCAGGGGTTCGCCCAGGGCGACATAGACGTCGCGGAAGAAGTTGGGGTGGATGGCGGCCTCGGTCATGGGCATGCCGGAGGCGTTGTAAATGCGCTTCTCGGGATGCAGCGTGAACAGCTTCTTGCCGTCGCGGCTCACTTCCACCGTGCCGCGGGCGGCGCGGTAGTTGGGGCCCATGCGTTCCGTGGTGCCCTGGAAGGTGAAGGTGTAGCCGGCCATGGTGGTGTGGTCGCCCACATTCATGCGCACGTCCCGCTCTTCCTGGTAATTCGCCACCAGGGTGATGCCGGCCACGCCCCAGGCCAGGCCCAGGTGGGCAAGCTGCATGCCCCAGAAGGCGCGCGGCAGACGGGTCAGGCGCGCGCCGGTCTTCAGGCGCTCGCGGAAACCGATCAGCACGGTCAGGGTGATCCATACCGCCAGGGTGAAGCCCAGGGTGGCCCAGGGGTTGAACCCCTTCAAGGTCAGCGGCAGCAGTAAGCCGGTGGCGACGGCGATGGCGAGCGCCCATTTCAGGCGGGTCACCATGTCCGGCAGGCTGGATTCCTTCCAGCGCGTGAGCGGGCCGACGCCCATGAGGAACAGGGCGGGGGCCATCAGCGGCACGAACACGGCGTTGAAGTAGGGCGGGCCGACCGAGATCTTGCCCATGCCCAGCGCATCCATCAGCAGCGGGTAGAGGGTGCCCAGGAGCACCGAGCCCATCGCCGCCAGCAGGATGACGTTGTTGGCCAGCAACATGGCCTCGCGCGAGAACCAGTTGAACGCGCCGCCAGTGAGCATCCGAGGGGCGCGCCAGGCGAACAGGGCGAGGGAGCCGCCGATCACCACGACCAGGAAGCCGAGGATGAACGCGCCGCGCGCCGGGTCGGTGGCGAAGGCGTGCACCGAGGAGAGCACGCCGGAACGCACCAGGAAGGTGCCCAGCAGCGAGAGCGAGAAGGCGGTGAGCGCGAGCAGCACGGTCCAGGCCTTGAACGCGCCGCGTTTCTCGGTGACCGCGAGGGAGTGGATCAGGGCGGTGCCGGCGATCCAGGGCATGAACGAGGCGTTTTCGGTCGGATCCCAGAACCACCAGCCGCCCCAGCCGAGTTCGTTGTAGGCCCACCAGCTGCCGAGGGCGATGCCGAGGGTGAGAAAGGCCCAGGCCACCGTGGTCCAGGGCCGCGACCAGCGCGCCCAGGCGGCGTCGAGGCGACCGGAGAGCAGGGCGGCGATGGCGAAGGCGAAGGCCACGGAGAAGCCGACATAGCCCATGTAGAGCATGGGCGGGTGGATCACCATGCCGGGGTCTTGCAGCAGCGGGTTCATGTCGCGCCCGTCGGCGGCGGCGGGCAGCAGGCGCAGGAAGGGGTTGGAGGTGGTGAGCAGGAAGGCGAGGAAGCCGGTGGAGACCAGGCCCATGATGCCGATCACGCGCGCCACCATGTCATCCGGCAGGTGGCGCGAGAACACGGAAACGGCTGTGGTCCAGAACCCGAGGATCAATGCCCACAGCAGCATGGAGCCTTCATGCGAGCCCCAGGTGGCGGTGAAGCGGTAGATCTCGGGCAGTTGCGAGAAGGAGTTGCGCGCCACGTTCTCGACCGAGAAATCGTTGTGCAGGAAGGACCAGGCGAGACAACCGAAGGCCAGGGCGACGAATACGAACTGCCCCTGCGCCGCCGGACGCGCCACCGCCATCAGGGTGAGGTTGCCGCGTTGTGCGCCGATGAGGGGCAGGATGGCTTGGGTCAGCGCCAGCAGCAGCGCGATGATGAGGGCGAAATGGCCGAGTTCGGGGATCATGCGGCGGCTCCGTCATTCCCGCGCACGCGGGAATCCAGGTTGTTGGGCTGTTGGAATGTCACGACTGGATTCCCGCTTGAGCGGGAATGACCGTCAGAGGATGTCTTCATACAAATCACGCCAGGCACTGTTGCTCTCCTCGATGAGCTGGATTTTCCAGTCTCGGTTCCACTTCTTGATCTGCTTCTCGCGCGTTATCGCGCCTTCCATCGTTTCATGGCGCTCAAACCAGACCAGATGGTGAACGCCGTACTGCTTGGTGAAACCCTCTGCCAGTTCCTGCTTGTGCTCGTACACCCGCTTGGGCAGGTCGCTGGTGACGCCAACATAGAGAGTGCCATTACGTCGGCTGGCCAACAGGTACACACAGGGAAGTCTGTCCAAGACTCACCGTCATTCCCGCGAAAGCGGGAATCCAGTTTGTGCGCAAAGTGGTGGTTGAACAGAAATCAGATAGACAAACTGGATTCCCGCTTTCGCGGGAATGACGGGGGCTTTACTCATGACCACGCAGCCCACAAAGCATCCCCACCACCTCCCGCAGATTGGCATTCAATTCATCCAGGTTTTCGCCCTGACTATGGGCGCCGGGGAAGCCGGGGATATAGCCAACAAACAAGCCGGTCTGAGCGCATCGTTCAACCACCGCCATATAGTTCCTCATCTTCTACTCCTCACTGCACCACCGACTTCTGCGCCTTGGCCGCCTGTTCCAGGGCCTGGGCGGCCTCGGGCGGCATGTAGTTCTCGTCGTGCTTGGCCAGCACCTGGGTGGCGGCGAACGCGCCGTCCGCGCCCAGCTTGCCTTCCGCCACCACGCCTTTGCCTTCCTTGAACAGGTCGGGAAGGATGCCCTTGTAGACCACGGACATGGTCTTGGCGGTGTCGGTGACGATGAAGCGTGTGGTCAGGCCGTCGCCCTCGCGTTTCACGCTGCCCGCTTCCACCAGACCGCCGATGCGGAAGGCCCGATCTGCGGGAGCCTTGCCTGCCGCCACTTCAGTGGGGGAGAAGAAGAACACCAGATTGCTCTGGAAGGCATTGAGGATGAGCGCGGCGGCGATGCCGAGGCCGGCCAGACCCAGGACGATGACCAGGAGTTTCTTGTGTCTGGATTTCACTGCTCTTCCCACTGTTGCATGCGTTTGAGGCGGCGGCGAGTGTCGGTGTCGGCCCGGCGCAAAAGAATGACCTCGATCAAGATGACCAGGGCGGTCACCCCATAGGAACTCCAGACGTAGAGGCCGTAGCCCCCCATCGCCCAGAAATCGGACCAGCTTGCCCAATGCATCTCAGGCCTCCTTCGCAAGAATGTCCTTGGCCCACTCGGTCTGCCGCTCCCGCTCCAGGATGAGGCGGCGCACCCGGATGAAGGCCACGGCGATGGTGTAGAACCAGGCGGCGACGGCCAGGAGCAACATGCCGATCAGCATGGTCTGGGCCATGGAGGGGGCCTTGGTGAGGTTGATGGTGGAACCCTGGTGCAGGGTGTTCCACCACTTCACCGAGAAATAGATGATGGGGATGTTGATGGCGCCGATCAGGGTCAGCAGCGCCCCGGCGCGGTCGCCCCGGCGCACGTCGTCGATGCTGGCCCACAGGGCCATGATGCCGGCGTAGAGGAAGAGCAGGATGAGTTCCGAGGTCAGGCGCGCATCCCACACCCACCAGGCGCCCCACATGGGCTTGCCCCACGCGGCCCCGGTCCACAGGGCGACAACGGTGAACATGGCCCCGGTGGGGGCCAGGGCGCGGGACATCATGAAGGACAGCCGGGTGTTGAAGGCCAGACCGATGGCGCCCCAGAAGGCCATCACCAGATAGATGAACATGGACATCCAGGCCGCCGGCACGTGGATGAAGATGATGCGGTAGGCCTCGCTCTGCTGGAAATCCGTGGGCGCAACGAAGAAGCTGACGTACAGGCCCACTCCGGTGAGCAGGGCGGCGGACCAGGCAAACCAGGGCGTGAGCTGTCCGGCGAGGCGGTAGAACTGGGAGGGGGCGGCGTAGGTATAGAGGCTCATTCGAGGGAGACCCGTAAGGCGGAGGCGGCGATCCAGGGGGCGATCATAAGGGAGAGCATCATGAAAGCGCCCAACAGTGACAGGTGAGCCTCGGCTCCAGTTCCCGCCATCACGCCATCCACCGCGCCGGCGCCAAAAATAAGTGCGGGGATGTAGAGGGGCAGGATCAGCAGGGTAAGCAGGACGCCGCCGCCGCGCAGGCCCAGGGTGAGGGCCGCGCCCACCGCCCCCAGCAGGGAGAGGATGGGGGTGCCCAGGAGCAGGGAGAACTCCAGCACGAGGATGGCGTCCGGCGGCAGATTGAACTGGATGCCCAGAATCGGCGCGATCAACAGCAGGGGGATGCAGTAGATCAGCCAATGGGCCAGGGCCTTGCCCAGCACCAGCAGCACGGTGGGCTCCGGCGACAGCACCATGTGTTCCAGGCTGCCGTCGCGGTGGTCGTCCTCGAACAGCCGCGCCAGGGAGAGCAGGGAGGCCAGGGTGGCGGCCACCCAGAGCACGCCGGGGCCGATGCGGGCCAGCATCTCCGGTTCCGGCCCGACCCCCAGGGGGAACAGGCTGGCGACGATGACGAAGAAGAACTGGGCGATGAGCCAGTCGCCGCGACGGCGCGCCGCCAGGGTGAGGTCGCGACGCAGGACGGCGAGGAGGAAGCGGTGCATCGTCTCTTACTCCGTCAGGTCCGGAATGGCGACGTTGCCCACCAGCAGGCGCTGCACCTTCACGCCTTCCAGATTGAGGGCCTGATGGGTGGTGGCCACCACCATGCCGCCTGCCGCCAGATGGTCGCGGATCAGGCTCTCCATCAGGGCCACGGCGTGGACATCCAGGCCGGTGAGGGGCTCGTCCAGAATCCACAGGGTGACGCCCGCCAGCAGCAGGGCCGAGAGGGCGACGCGGCGGCGCTGGCCGAAGGAGAGGACGCGGCAGGGCAGGTCCAGGCAACGTTCCAGGCCCAGGCTTTTCAGTGTGTTCACCGCCTTGACCTCATCAAAGGGGCGGCCCTGCAGGCCGTCGGCGAAGCGCAGGTTTTCCACCGGATTGAGATCGTCCTTCACGCCGTTGGCGTGGCCCAGGTAGCACATGGCGGCATGGTAGACCTCGCGCTGGCGGGTGACGTTCTGTCCGCACCAGTGCACCTCGCCCTGCTCGGGACGGGCCAGGCCGGTGAGCAGGCGCAGCAGGCTGGTCTTGCCCTGGCCGTTGCCGCCTTGCACCAACAGCAGTTCCCCGGCTTCCAGCGTGAAGTTCATGCCCTTGAACAAAAGTCGGTCGCCCCGGGCGCAGGCCAGGTCGTGCACGGAAATACGGGGGGGGGGCATGGAGGGGGCGAGGACGAGACGAGAGGGAGGCGGCGGGAGGATAGCGGGGCGTGTAGCTTGGGGTCCAGGGCTCATCGACAAGCGCGATGGGACAGACCCCAAGCTAAAAGCTCCATTCAATAAAAAGGGGCGGGTTACCCCGCCCCTTTCAGACTTGCTTTGACTGCTTACTTGGCAGCCGGTGCGGCAGCCGCCGTGGCGGCGGCCTTCTTCTTGGCCAGCTCTTCCTTGATCAGCTTGATGCCGGCCTGGGAGGCGTCGATGGAGCGGGTCAGGGATTCGCGCGCATTCTCCGGGTTGTGGAAGCCGTCAGAGTTCTCGGCGGTCCACCATTCCCAGTACAGGTTGGCGTCGTACTGAAGGTCGAACAACTTGTCCATCACGTCAGCGCCCAGACCTGCTTCCTTGGCCTTCATGATGTAGTCGATGTACTCGGCCAGCCAGAATTCAGCCTTGGCCATCTTGCCGCGAACGTAGTTCTGGACCGATTCCATGTAGTACTTGGCTTCGTCCTCGGACCATTCCTTGTGGCAAGACACGCAAGCAGCCTTGATGTTGTAGCGCGGGGAAATCTGCTGGTGATTGGTGGTCACCTTGCCGTTCGCGCCCTTCTTCTTGGTCATGTGGCAGTCTTTGCACTCGACGCCAGCCTTCTCGTGCTTGGAACCCCAGTAGGTTTCCATTTCCGGGTGCTGGATCTTGGGCAGCAGAGCGCCAGTGGCGGCGTGCTTGAAGTCCTTGAACTTGTACTGGCCCACCATCTTTTCCTTGTAACCAAACACGTTGGTCCAAGTGAACAGGTTGGTGCGCGGGTCCGACATCTTGACGTAGTACTCCTTGCCCTTCTCGGCGCAATCGAAGCCGGGGCCACAGTTGTACTCGACGTGGCACTGGGCGCACATCAGGTTGGAGTCGGCCTTGTTCAGGATACCGATGGCGCGGAAGTCTTTGCCATTGCGCTGGAAGGTCACTTTGGTCATGGTGACCTCGGCGCTCTTCTTGGCATCCATCGGGTAGGTGCCTTCCTTGCGGTCCACAACGGCCTGGATCAGGGCGTCACGCACCACGCGGGGCTGGGCGGAGTGGGGGTCATGGCACATGTAGCAGTTCAGCGCATGCTTCACGCCGCGGGCGAATTCCACCGGCTTGGAGGTGCGATCCCACTTGGCGGCGGGGTCTTTGTCACCCATGTACTTCCAGTCCAGGATGTGATCCTGCGTCTTGCAGTTCATGCAGACGGGGTTCACGGCGGTAGCCACCTGACGCATGAAGGGCTTCTGGTCCGAGGTGCCGGGCTCCTTGTCCACAATGACGTTCCAGGCGCTGTTGGCTGCCATTTCCGCCTTGTTGATGTAGGTCCAGTCCTTGAACTGCATGCGACCGCCAAAGGCGCGGTCCACGGCCCACTGGTCCACCAGCATGAAGGCGTGGGAGCGAGGCTCGTTATGCTCCTTGGTGAAGCCGTAGCCTTCCATGAGCTTGTCGAACAGGGGCGACCGGCTCTTGGTAGTGGCCTTTTCCACACGCGCCTTCGATTCCAGGTTGGTCTGGACGAAGGAGTTGTACTGCTCTACGTGGCAAGTGGCGCAGGCGCGGTGATCCTTGATGGTCTCGGGCCGCGTACCCATGTCCTTGTTCTTGGCCGTCTTCAGGTGATCCTCCGCCACGTGGCAGTGGGCGCAGTTGACGGTGGCGTGACGTCCGGAAGTGTGGAAGTCCTCGATGTTGTCGTGACAGGAATAACACTTTTTGGCGTCCACCGGTTTGATGGGCGGGGCCTTGGCAGGGGCCGGCGCTGCCGGTTCCGCTGCGGCCTGCACACCGAAGGCGAACAGGGCTGCTGCCAACCCCATCGCCATCCGGCTCCAGATGCTTGCTCTCTTCATGGTTGATCTCCTTGCGGTTTCACAATTTGGCGACCCGTCCGGCGCCTTGCCGGCGGGCCTGCCGTTTCTAAAGGTTGGAACTCACTTTCGTGCCTGTCATAAGCCCCCTTTCTTGCCAATCACCGTTTCACAAGCTCAGGCGAACGCATCCGCCAGGACGTTATCCAGCCAGCCGTTGGCGTATTCCGCCTCCAGCTTGCGGTAGATCGCGGGGACCGGGGACTTGTCAGGCATGGTGACCGGGGAGACGCCGCTGGCCTCCTTGACGTACACCCAGGTTCCGTTTTCCACCTTGTAGATATGCACCACGGAGAAGCCGTAATCCGGGGCCACCACGCTGTAGCAGGTGTTGACGTAGTAGGGCGTGGGCAGGGGCAGACCGTTCACCTTGGCGATGATGGCGCCTACGGCCACCTTGGCCTGGGTCATGGCCATGTGGGCCGACTTGGGGAAGGCGTTGTTGGTGGGCAGATCGCCGCCGACGCAGGAGTCGCCGATCACATAGATGTCCTTCTGGCCCTTGGACTCCATGCTGTCGGGGCTCACCTCGCACCACTTGTCCTTGAATGTGGCCAGGCCCAAATCCTTCGCCACTTTGCCGGCGTGGTGGGGCGGGATGATGTTGACCACGTCGCCCTTGTGCTCGCCAAAGCCGGTGAAGCAGGTCTTGCTGGCCACATCGACGCGGACCACCTTGCCGTCCTGAGCGCCGGGCACCCACTCGATCATGCCATCCGCGCCGTAGCCGTACAGGGCCTTCCAGGCCTGCTCAAACAGACCCTTCTTGGAGAAGGAGTCGTTGGCATCCAGGATCAGCACCTTGGACTTGGCCTTGCCGTGGTGCTTGAGGTAGCTGGCCACCTGGGCGGCGCGCTCGTAGGGGCCGGGGGGGCAGCGGAAGGGGCCGGGCGGCACGGCAATGATGAACTTGCCGCCATCGGGCATGGCTTCCAGTTGCTTCTTCAGCAGCAGGGTCTGAGGGCCGGCCTTGTAAGCGTGGGGCAGTTGCTCGGCGGCGGCCTCGGAATAGCCCTCGACGGCGCCGAAGGCAAAGTCGATGCCGGGGGACAAGATCAGGGAGTCATAGCCGAAGCTCTTGCCGCCCTTGGTCTTGACCATCTTCTTACCGGTGTCGATGCCCGTGACTTCATCAAACACGACCTTGACGCCATGCTTCTTGAGGCCGTCATAGCCGCGTTCCAGGGTCTTGATCTCGCGGTGACCGGAGATGACCTCGTTGGAGAGAGGACAGGAGGTGTAGGTCTTGTTGCGCTCGATCAGGGTGACCTCGATACCGGGGTCCATCATGCGCAGGTACTTGGCGGCGGTGGCGCCGCCAAAGCCGCCGCCCACGACGACGACCTTGGCCTTGGTGGCGGCATGGGCGGCGGTCGGGATGGTGAGGACGGCAGCGCCGGAGGCTGCGGCTGCCGCTTTGATGAAGTCGCGACGATTGATATTCAGGCTCATGCTGTTTCCCCTTACTTGCTTTGGGCGCCGAAGAAGGCGGCGGAGGTGGCCACATCCGCTTCATCCATCTTGCGGGCGTTCTTGGACATCTTCTTGTGGACCATTTTGAAGCCGTCGTCGCGGTACTTCATGAGTTCCAATTCCAAGTATTTCGCCCACTGGCCGTTCAGCTTGGGGGTCAGCTCATCATCGGGTTTGCTGCCGGTGTCGCCGTGGCAGGTTTCGCAACGCTCGGTGACGTCCTTGCCTTTTTTCAGGACGTCGGCGCTGGTCTTTTGCACCACCGGAGCCCAGGTCTTGGAGCCGAAGTATTTGGCCAGATCGGCGATCTGGTCATCGCTGTAGCCCTTGATCAGGCGGGTCATGGTGGCGGAGGCGCGGGCGCCGGATTTCCACTCCATCATGATGTTCTTCAGATAGGCCTCGGACAGGCCGCCAATGGACGGCATGCTGGGGCCGGCGCTGACGCCGTTTACACCGTGACAGTTGTTGCAGGTGCGGGCTAGCCCGTCAATGTCACCGGCTTGGACGGATGTGGCCGCGCCGACGGCCAGAACCAAAGCCAGAAAGTGTTTACTCATAATCTCCTCCTAGGACAGGAAAAAAATGCGAAGCGCAGGGGCACTTCGCGATTTGAGGCGGATGGTATGAATCGCTCAGACCCCCCCACCTTGATGGCTATCAACTTTTTCCGCGATTTCCTTGTCCTGACTGGAGTCTTTGCCCGTAGGGGCGGTAAATCGCGCCCCTGGTCAGCTCTGCGCGGGACGAGTTGGGCGAGAATGCCGGAGCCTCCACTACAGGAATGTCCGTATGCGTTTCCGAGTCAGACATTTCACAAAGGCCGCTCTGGTTCTGGGTTTCGGCCTCGCCTGCGCGGCGTCTGCTGCGCCCGGCAAGGGTGATGCCGCCAAGGGCGCAGCCCTGGCAGCCCAGTCCTGCTCCTCCTGTCACGGACCGGACGGCAACAGCGCCGTGGCCGCCTTTCCCAAACTCGCCGGCCAGCAGGAGCAGTACCTGGCGCGGGAGATGAAGGATTTCAAGGAGGGTCGTCGAGAAAGCGAGGTCATGGCCCCCTTCCTCGTCAGCCTGAATGATCAGGATCTGGCTGACCTGGCCGCCTTCTACGCCAAGCAGAAACCCGCGGCGGCCAAGGGGGGGGATGCCGCCTTGATCAAAGCAGGCAAGAAGCTTTACCTGGAGGGCAACTCCAAGAGCGGTGTGCCGTCCTGTGATGGCTGCCATGAGGAGGATGGTACGGGCTCGAAGAAATTCCCCCGCGTTGCCGGCCAGCATGTGGACTACATCCTGGAGCAGATGCGGCTCTACGCCGCAGGCAAGCGCAAGAACGGCGTCAAGGTCATGCTCACCGTGGCCGAACGTCTTACCGAACAGGAAACGCGCGCCGTGTCCGAGTACATGGCCAGCATGGAATAAAGGAATCCCTGATGCGACGTACTCTGATCCCCTTCGCCTTGCTATTCGCCTGCCATGCTCACGCGGCCAACCAGCCTCGTGCGCCCGGCATCGAGACGCCGGGTTACGTCTGGAACAAGGCCGACCCGGAAACCACCAAGGCGCTGCTGCACAAGGGCGATGCGGCCAGGGGCAAGGAGGCCTACAGGGTCTGCCGCGGCTGCCACAAGCAGGACGGTTCCGGTCTGGTCAATGGCGATTACCCGCAGCTTGCCGGACAGCTTTCTTCGGTTCTGATCAAACAGATGGCGGACATGCGCGCGGGCCGGCGCGACAACTCGAAGATGCACCCCTTCGTCGGCATGGATTTGGTATTGACGGACGATCTGGCCGACATCGCCGCCTTCCTCAACGGCCTGCCCCCGCCACCCCAGATCGGCAAGGGCGACGGCAAACGTCTGGAGCGGGGCAAGGAACTGTACAAAAAGGACTGCGCGTTTTGTCACGGCAAGAACGGTGAAGGGAACGCCAAGTGGTTCTATCCCAAGGTTAGCCAGCAGCACTATCGCTACCTGCTTCGTCAGATCCAGGAGATCCGCGAGCAAGGCCGGCGCAACTCGAACCCGGACATGATCGAGGCGGCGAAGGACTACAGCGACCGGGATCTGGAGGCGGTGAGCGATTACATGTCGCGCCTGCCCGAGGCCCAGGAGTAAACGCGGAAAGCGGACAAGAAAAAAGGCGGCCTTTGCCGCCTTTTTTCTTGTCCGCTTTCCGGTTTACGCCGAGGGTGCGTCTCGCGCTGCCAGACGTTGTCCCGCGCCGTTTTCCAGCCACTTGCGGATGCGGGTGGCGTCGCCGATCCGGCTCCATTTACCCCACGAGTCCAGCAGCACGATGATGACCTTCTGTTCGGCGATGTTGGCCTGCATCACCAGGCAGTGGCCGGCCTCGTTGATATAGCCGGTCTTGGAGACGCCGATCTCCCAATCGTCTGCGCGGGTCAGGGCATTGGTGTTGTTGAAGGCGACATGTCGGGTCACCTCGCGCGCCACCTTGTGCGTCTTGCCGTTCTCGCGCACCCGCACCACCTTCGTACCGGGCATGGCCACATCGAAGCTGCCGGAGGTGGAGATGCGCCGGATCAGGGGATAGCGGTAGGCTGCGTCCACCATCTTCGCCAGATCGGCGGCGGTGGAGCGATTGGAACTGTTGAGGCCGGTGCCATCGACGAATTGGGTGTCCTTCATGCCAAGGGTTTGCGCCTTGCGGTTCATGGCGGCGATGAAATCATCCCGTCCGCCCGGATAGACGCGGGAAAGCGCTGCCGCTGCGCGATTCTCCGAGGCGATCAGGGCCAGATGCATCAACTCGCCCCGGGTCAGGCGCGCGCCCACGGCCAGACGCGAACTGGTGCCTTTCAGGCGATCCACTTCCGCTTGGGTGATGGTGATCTCTTCGTCCAGATCCAGCCCGGCGTCCAGCGTGACCATGGCCGTCATCAGCTTGGTAATGGAGGCGATGGGCGTCTCCATGTTCACGTTTTTGGAATACAGGGTCTCGCCGGTCTTCTGGTCCAGCACCAGTGCGGCGGATGACTTCAGGCTCAGATCCCTGGGGTCCGCGGGTTCGTCGAAGGACTGCGCCATCTTCTGACGCGGCGAGTAGGAATGGCTGACCCGTTTCTCCGCCTTGCCGGAACGCCGGGCCTCTTTGACGGCCTTGGGTTTCCTGGTCTGGTGCACCTTCTTCTTGGCGGGTTTGTGCTTGACGCTCTTGCCCTCGGCAGGGCGTGACGCAGCCTGCACTTCCGATGTGCCGGTCATCCCCCCGAGAAGAAAGGAGGCAAGGGTAAAGGTCAGCAATGTGCGTTTCACGGCACCCCTTTCAAGGAAAGATGTGTCTGCCGGAAATGTAGCAAATATCCATGGTTATTACGAAGACTTTATAAACCACTTTAACTTGCTCGGGATTAGCCGCGGCGCGAGCCCAGCAGGCCTTCCAGGGATTTCAGCAGGTCGCCGGGCAGCACCACGGTGCGGCTGCCCTCGGCGCCGGCCAGCTCCTTGAGGGCGCTGACGTATTTCTCGCCCAGCAGATACATCGCGGGCAATTCCCGATCCGGCAGGGAGGCGGCCACCAGTTTGATGGACTCTGCGCTGGCGGTGGCCATGCGCACCTGGGCCTCGGCGTCGCGCTTGGCGGACTCCAGGCGCGCCTCGGCGCTCAGGATGGCCGCCTGCTTGTCGCCCTCCGCCCGCGTCACCGTGGCCTTGCGCTCGCGCTCGGCGGCGGCCTGCAACTCCATCGACTTCTGCATGGTGGGAGAAGGCGAGATGTCCTGAATTTCCACCGACTTCAAAGTCAGACCCCAATCCGCCACGTCGTCGGCGATGGATTCCTTCAAGCGCGCCTTGATCTGGTCGCGGCTGGACAGGGCCTCGTCCAGGTCCATCGCTCCCATGATCGAGCGCAGCGAGGTCTGCGCCAGATTCATCACCGCAGTCTGGAAATTGGTCACGCCGTACACCGCGCTCTGGGTGTCCGTCACCTTGACGAAGGCGATGGCGTTGGTCACCAGCACCGCGTTGTCCTTGGTGATGACCTCCTGCTGCGGGATGTCCAGGATCAGATCCTTGGTCGTGACCTTGTAGGACACCGCATCCACATACGGCACCAGCACATGCAGCCCCGGCATCAGGGTCTTCAGGTACTTGCCCAGCCGCTCCACCACCCACTCCTCGCCCTGCGGCACGATGCGCACGCCCTTCCACAGGGTCAGCAGCAGGAACAGGATCAACACGAAGGAAACGATTTCACCACCCATGACGCTCTCCTAGAGTTTCTCGACTTTCAATGTCTGGCCCAGCACATCCACCACCCGCGCCTTGGCCCCGGCGGCGATGACCGCATCCGCCACCACCGGCCAGCGATCCGACCCCAGCACCGGGCGCTGGAACAGGATCTCGCCCTGCCCCATCTCCCCCACCTCGCGCGTGATCAGCCCGGTCACGCCCAGCGCGCCCTCCTTGGCCTGACCCGCGCCGGTGCGGTTCGGGTTGCGGAAGAACTTCAGCCACAGGCCCAGCATCAGGGCCGAACACACCGCCCAGAGGGCGATCTGCCCTGCCAGGGGCAACGGCAGAAGGGCGCTGACCGGGGCCATGAGCAGCGCCCCCAGCCCGAACCAGATCAGATAGAAGGCCGGGACCAACAGCTCCGTGCCGATCAGCGCCAGACCGATCACCACCCAATGCCACCACTCCATCTCGTTCTCCAATCAATGCCCTGCGAGCGGAATCTTGCCGATCCGCATACGCCACTCGCGCGGACCCGATTCATGCACCGATTCGCCGCTGCTGTCCACCGCCACGGTCACCGGCATATCCACCACCTCGAACTCGTACACCGCCTCCATGCCCAGTTCCGGGAAGGCCAGCACGCGCGCCGCCTTGATCGCCTTCGACACCAGATAGGCCGCCCCGCCCACGGCGATGCAATACACCCCGCCATGCGCGCGGAGGCTGGCAATCGTCCCCGGCCCGCGTTCCGACTTGCCCACCATGCCGATCAGGCCCACCTGCTCGCCCAGCATCAGCTCGGTGAACTTGTCCATGCGCGACGCCGTGGTCGGGCCGGCGGGGCCCACCGCCTCGTCCCGCACCGCGTCCACCGGGCCGACGTAGTAGATGAAGCGGTTGCGGAAATCCACCGGCAGCGGCTCGCCCCGCGCCACCATATCGGCGATGCGCTTGTGCGCCGCATCGCGCCCGGTGAGCAGCTTGCCGGATAGCAGGAGCTGTTCCCCCGCGCGCCACTGCGCGGTATCCGCCTTGGTCAAGGCATCCAGATTCACCCGCCGCGAGCGCGCCGGGCCATCCCACGCCACCTCGGGCCAGGCGGACAGGGGCGGCGGGGTGAACGCCGCCGGGCCGGAGCCGTCCAGGGTGAAATGGACATGCCGCGTCGCCGCGCAATTGGGGATCAGCCCCACCGGCAGGCTGGCGGCGTGGGTCGGGTAATCGAGAATCTTCACGTCCAGCACCGTGGTCAGCCCGCCCAGGCCCTGCGCGCCGATGCCCAGGTCGTTCACCTTCTCCATCAACTCCAGGCGCAGCTCCTCGGCGCGGTTGCGCGGCCCGCGTGCGCGCAAGGCCTGGATGTCGATGGGCGCCAGCAACGCCTCCTTCGCCAGCAGCAACGCCTTCTCCGGCGTGCCGCCGATGCCGATCCCCAGGATGCCCGGCGGACACCAGCCCGCCCCCATCCTGGGCAACACCGAGAGCACCCAGTCCACCAGGGAATCAGACGGATTCAACACCGTGAACTGCGCCTTGTTCTCCGAGCCGCCGCCCTTGGCCGCGCACGTCACCTCGACCCGGTCGCCGGGGACGATCTCGTAATGGATCACCGCCGGGGTGTTGTCGCGCGTATTCCTGCGCGCCCCCGCCGGGTCTGCCAGCACCGAGGCGCGCAGCGGGTTGTCCGGATTCAGATAGGCGCGGCGCACGCCCTCGTTGACCATCTCGTCCACGCTCATCGCCCCCTCCCAGCGCGCGTCGCGCCCCACCTTGAGGAACACCACGGCGATGCCCGTGTCCTGGCACAGGGGGCGACGCCCCTCCGCGCACAGGCGCGAGTTGATCAGGATCTGCGCCAGGGCGTCCTTCGCGGCGGGGGATTCCTCGCGCTCGTACGCGGCCTTCACGGCCTCCACGAAATCGAGCGGGTGGTAGATGGAGATGAACTGGAAGGCGTCGGCGACGGACTGGATGACATCTTCCTGGCGGATGACACGTTGGGCGGACATGGCGCGCTCCTGAAACGATGAACCCGAATTGTTCCCCAGAGCGAGCGACTCCGGGGCTCAGCCTTCTCCCAGCAGGGCCGTCAGATACGCCCCGTACTCAGTGCTCGACAACTGCGCCGCCAGCCGCGCCAGCGCATCCGCGCCGATCCAGCCGCGGCGGTAGGCGATCTCCTCCGGCGCGGCGATCTTCTGGCCCTGGCGATGTTCCAGGGTCTGGATGAACTGGCTCGCCAGCAGCATGGCGTCGTGGGTGCCGGTATCGAGCCAGGCGAAGCCGCGCCCCATGACCTGCACGCGCAGCCGACCCTGTTCCAGATAGGCCCGATTGACGTCGGTGATCTCCAGTTCGCCGCGCGGCGAAGGGCGGATGTCCCGCGCGATCTGAACCACCTGGTTATCGTAGAAATACAACCCCGTCACGGCGTAACGCGACTTGGGATGCGCGGGCTTCTCCTCCAGGCTGACGGCCTGGCCGGCGGCGTCGAAGGTCACCACCCCGTACCGTTCGGGGTCGTGGACGTGATAGGCGAACACCGTGGCCCCCTCCGTCTGCGCGCACGCCCCTTCCAGCAGTTGTTGAAGCTCGTGCCCGTGGAACAGGTTGTCGCCCAGCGCCAGGGCGGAGGCGGCCTCGCCGAGGAACCGTTCGCCGATGAGAAACGCCTGCGCCAACCCCTCGGGGCGCGGCTGCACCGCGTACTGAAGCTGGATGCCCCACTGCGCGCCGTCGCCCAGCAACTGCCGGAACAGGGGAGCGTCATGCGGCGTGGTGATGATCAGGATGTCGCGTATCCCCGCCAGCATGAGGGTGCAGAGCGGGTAATAGATCATCGGCTTGTTGTAGATCGGCAGGAGCTGCTTGCTCACGGCCAGGGTGGCGGGGTGGAGCCGGGAGCCGGTCCCGCCCGCCAGCAGGATGCCCTTGCGGGCCGGGCGTTGCAGGGTCATGCCGCCTCCCCGTAGTGCAGGCCGACCCAGGCGCGGTACGCGCCGCTGGTGACGTGCGCGGACCAATCCGCGTGCGCCAGATACCACGCCACGGTCTTCTCCAGCCCGCTCCGGAAACTCTCCGCCGGACGCCAGCCCAGCTCCTGCCGGATGCGTGCGGCGTCGATGGCATAGCGCCGGTCATGTCCCGGACGGTCGGCCACAAAGGCGATCTGCTCCCGGTACGAGCGCCCATCCGCGCGCGGACGGCGCGCATCCAGCACCTCGCACAGCGCATGCACCAGATCCAGATTGGCCATCTCGTGGCCGCCGCCGATGTTGTAGACCTCGCCCGTGCGGCCCGCCTCCAGCACACGGCGGAGCGCCGTGCAGTGGTCCGCCACATAGAGCCAGTCGCGCACCTGGAGCCCATCCCCGTAGATCGGCAGGGGCAGGCCGGACAAGGCGTTATGGAGCACCAGCGGGATCAGCTTCTCGGGAAACTGGAACGGGCCGTAATTGTTGGAACAGTTCGTGGTGAGCGTCGGCAGGCCGTAGGTGTGGTGATAGGCGCGCACCAGATGGTCGCTCGCGGCCTTGCTGGCGCTGTAGGGGCTGTTGGGCGCGTAGCGGTCGCCCTCCCGGAACGGCGGCGCGTCCGGCGCGAGGGAACCGTAGACCTCGTCGGTGGACACATGCAGAAAACGGAACGCCGCGCGCTCCGCCCCCGCCAGGCCCTCCCAGTACGCCAGCGCCGCCTGCAACAAGCGGAACGCGCCCACGCAATTGGTCTGGATGAACGCCTCCGGGCCGTGGATGCTGCGATCCACATGGGATTCGGCGGCGAAGTGGAGGATGGCCCGGGGCCGGTGCTCGCGCAGCAGGCGCGCCAGCAGGTCCGCATCGCCGATATCGCCGCGCACGAAGCGATGGCGCGGATCGCCCTCCAGGCGCGCCAGATTCTCCAGATTGCCGGCGTAGGTCAGCGCATCCAGATTGATGACGGGCTCCGCCGACTGCCCCAGCCAGTCGAGGATGAAATTGCTGCCGATGAAACCGGCCCCGCCGGTGACGAGAATGCTCATGGACCCTTCTGCCTGCTCAGGAAAACGTGACGCCGTGGCGGCCCGGTAGCTGCGAAAATGCCCGCCACCCCAACCCAAACCCCCGAAAGGACGCCTGTGCCAGCGAGTTTCCCCGAACCAGCCAGTGACGCCAAGCAGCACGGGCTGGTGCTGGGCTACGACTTCGGCACCTCCTCGGTGAAGGCCGCCCTGATGGACCGCGCCGGCGCCCTCGTGGCCTGCGCGCGCGCGGACTACCCGCTCCACCTGCCCGCCCCCGGCCACGCCGAACAAAATCCCGCGGACTGGTGGCAAGCCCTGAGCAGCGTCACGCGCGAATTGCTGACGCGCATCCCGGACGCGCGCGACCGGGTCGCCGGCCTCGGCATCGCCGCCCAGATGGCGGGCGTCATCCCGGTCGATGGCGCGGGCGCGCCGCTGCACCCCTGTCTGACCTGGATGGACACCCGTTCCGCCGGGGTCGCCCGCGCCATCACCGCAGGCGGGCCGCGCGTGGCCGGCTACGGCGCGTTCAAGCTGGCCGCATGGCTATGGCTGGCCAACGGCGCCCCCAACCTCTCCGGCAAAGACCCCCTCAGCAAGATCCTCTGGTTCCGCGCCGCGCGCCCCGACCTCTGGCGCGAGGCCGCGCGTTTTCTCGACGTCAAGGACTGGCTCGTGCACCGCCTCACCGGGCGCTTCACCACCACCCCGGACCTCGCCCAGCTCACCTGGATGATGGACAACCGGGTAGGTCGCCGGCAGTGGTCCGAACCCTGGCTGCGGCGCATGGGCGTGGCGCGCGAACGCCTGCCCGAGATCGTCGCCTCCGGCGACGTGGCCGGGCGGCTCACGGCGCAGGCCGCCGCCGCGCTGGGCCTGCCCGCAGGGCTGCCGGTCTCCGGCGGCTGCGGCGACGTCAACGCCTGCGCCCTGGCCGCCGGAGACCACCACGAAGGCGTCTACCACCTGCACCTGGGCACCAGCATGTGGCTGGGCGCGCACACCCGGCGTCGCCGCGTGGACCCCTTCACCGGCATCGCCACGATCTGCGCCGCCCAGCCCGACCGCTACTTCCTGGTCGCCACCCAGGAAAGCGCCGGCGGCGCGGCGCAATGGGCCGCCGAGACCTTCGGCTTCGGCGCGGGCGCGGCGGGCCTGCGCGCCCTGGACGCCGCCGCCGCCCAGGCCCGGCCCGCCGCCGACGCCCCCTATTTCCTGCCCTGGCTGTACGGCGAGCGCGTCCCCGTGGACGACCCGCACCTGCGCGGCGCGCTGGCCGGCCTCAGCCTGCGCAACGGGCGCGCGGACCTGGCCCGCGCGGTGCTGGAAGGCGTCGCCCTCAACGTGCGCTGGGCCATGCACCATGCCGAACGCCTCCTCCCCGCCGTCCCCGCCCCCCTGCGCCTGATGGGCGGCGGCGCGGCCAGCGCGGCGTGGGCGCAGATCCTGGCCGACACCCTGCAACGCCCGGTGCAGGCGGCGGAAAACCCCGCCTGGGCCGGCGCGCGCGGCGCCGCCATGACCGCCGCCGCAGCCTGCGGCGACCTGCCGGACTACGCCGCCGCCACGCTTGCGCACTGGGGGCCGGTGATCGAGCCGGACCCGGCGCAACGCAGCCGCGCCCAGGCGCGTTTTCAACGCTTCGTAGCCTACTGGCGCGCCACCCGGCGTTGGAGCCGACCATGATCGACGGCCACTTCGGCGACCGTACCCGGCGCATCTGGGAATTTCTCGCGCGCGGCCTGGTGCGCGCCGGGTGCAGCCCCAACGGCGTCACCCTGGCGGGGCTGGCGCTGGTGCTGGTCGCCAGCCTGGACTACCTGTGGCGGCGCGACAGCCTGGTGTACGGCCTGTGCCTGGCCTTCGCCCTCAGCAGTGACGGCCTCGACGGCGCGGTGGCGCGCCTGAGCGGGCGCAGCACCCGCTACGGCGGCTACCTCGACGCCGTGGCGGACCGCTACCAGGAGATCGCCGTGCTCGCCGCCATCGCCTGGGTGGCGGACTGCTGGCCCGCCGCCTTCTTCGCCATCACCGGCGCGCTGCTCACCAGCTACCACAAGGCCCGCGTCGCCCTGGAAATCCGCATCGACAACAACGACTGGCCCGACCTGCTGGAACGTCTGGAACGCATGATCCTGCTCATCGCCCTGCTCCTGGCGGACGCCCTGCTTTCCCCGCACGACTGGCCCCTCCTGCCCGGCGGCCTGCTGGTCCTGGGCGCGCTCGCCCACCTCACCGCCCTGCAACGCTTCCTGCGCGCCAGACAGCGGCTGATGCAGGCGGATCGGGACGCACCCGGGCCATGAGCGGCATCGACCTCGCCTACACCTGGGTGGACGACGCCTTTCCCGGCTACGCCGCCCAACTCGGCCAGTACGCCCGCAAACAGCAGGACAGCAACCCCAACCGCACGCGCGACAACCTGGAACTGCTGCGTTACAGCCTGCGCTCCGTCGCCCGCTATGCGCCCTGGGTGCGCAACATCTACCTGTTCACCATGCGCCCCCAGGTTCCCGCCTGGCTCGATGCGGCGCATCCCCGCGTGCGGATCGTCCATCACGACGAGTTGATGGACCCGGCGCACCTGCCCACCTTCAACTCCTTCGCCCTCTACACCCATCTGCACCGCCTGCCCGGCATCTCCAGCCCCTTCCTGTTCCTGGAAGACGACATGCTGTTCCGCGCCCCGGTGACGCCGCAGGACTTCTGGACGCCGGATGGCCGCCTGCGCGTATTCCCGCGCTACACCCGCACCGCACCGCCGGAGCACGCGCAACGCACCGACCTCTCCCCCTGGAACGCCGCCCTGGCGCGGGCCAACCAATTGCTGGACGCGCGCTTCGGCCCGGCGCGGCGGCGGGCGATCAACCACGCCCCCCTGCCCATCGACCCCGAACTCTGGCGCGAGATGCTGGAGACCTGGCCGGAGGTGACGGAACACACCCGCGCCAGCCGTTTCCGCTCCCTCGGCAACGTGCCGCCGGAATACCTCTACGCCCACTACGCCCTGCTGCGGGGCCGCGCCGTCGCCCACCCGGCCCGACGCACCTGGCGCGACGTGTTCTATTTCCCCCTGGAAAACTGGCCGCTCCACGCCCGCCTCCAGACCGCACTGATCGACCGGCTCCAACCCAAGTGCATGAACCTCAACGACAACTTCGGCCCGCACCCGCATCCCGGCGTAGCGGCCCACCTGCGCGCAACGCTGAGGCGCTGGTATCCGGAGCCCGGCCCCTGGGAGATCGCCGCATGAACCTGGAAACCGCAGTTGAAATGCCCGCAGGTGCGAATTCATTCGCACAATCAATACGTTTTGTGCGAATGAATTCGCACCTGCATACAACTCGTAACGCATTGAATCGTCATGAATTTATCCGTCAACTGAGGTTTCCAGGATGAACCCCGGCCTGGGCGAGATCATCGCCAGCTACCGCCCCCGCTTCCGCAACGAACTGCGCACCGAATGGGCCGCCGCCCTGATCTACCGACCCCTGTCCTTCCCCCTCACCCTGGTCTTTCTCGCCCTGCGCTGGAGCCCCACCCAGGTCACCCTGCTGGGCCTCGCCTGCGCCCTGGCCCTGCCCTGGCTGGCCTGGCGCGGCGGAGAGGACGCGCTGCTCCTGGTCGGCCTGCTGGGCGTCCTGTTCTGCGTGCTGGACTGCGTGGACGGCAACCTCGCGCGGGTCACGGGCCGCAGCTCGCGCCTGGGCGGCTATGCCGACTTTGCCGGCGACCTGGCGTTTCGCGTCTGCCTCTACGCCGCCATCGGCCTGCTCGCGGACGCCGCATCCGCGGGGGCGCCCAACCCGGGGCTGCCCATCCCCGGCCTGGCCATAGGGCTGCTGGCCGCCTGGCTCTCCCTCGCCGCCCGCGCCGGGCGGCTGCACCTGCAAACCCAGCAACCCCGCCCGACGCCAGAGCAGACCCCGCCGTCCGCAGCCCCCCTCACCTGGGTGGAGCGGATCGCAGGATTCCTCAGCGGCATGGATTTCCTGTCGCCCATCCTGCTCATCGTCTTCGGCCTCCAGGGCGGGCTGCCCGAACTGCTGATCTATCTCCTGTCCCTGTCCCTGCTGGATCTCGTCCACACCCAGGTGTCCATCCGCAACGCCTTGATCCGCAAGGTCTGACGATGAGGATTCTGGAAGTCTGCCCCTACCACCTCGACCGCCCCGGCGGGGTGCAGCGCCACATCCTCGACCTCGCCCGCGCCCTGGGCCGCGCCGGGCATGACGTCACCGTGCTGGCCCCCGGCGCGCCCGGACGCGAACGGCAGGAAGAGCGGGACGGCTATCGCATCCTGCGCCTGGGGCGCTTCCGCCTCTGGCGGCTGCACGGCACCGCGTTCGAAGCGGCCCGCGCCGACGCCGGAGAGCTCGCCTGGCTGGCGGACCTGCACCGGCAGACCCCGTTCGCCGCCGTGCACTTCCACACCCTCTGGACCCCCTGGCTGCCCTGGCAGGTCTACCGCCTGCTCGCCGGGCGCGGGCCGCGCTGCGTCGCCACCTTCCACGACACCCCGCCCCCGAGCTGGAGCGGCCAGCTCGCGCGCCAGGCGTTCCGCCTGATGAGCCGTCTCCTGTCGCGCCGCCTGGACGCCGCCATCGCCGTATCGGACGCCCCCGCCAGCCACCTCTGGCTGGCCCCGAATTGCCGCCTGCACACCCTGCCCCCCTGCATCGACCTGCGCCCGCTGCTGGAGGCGTCGCCGCCCCAGGGCGACGGACGCACGATCCTGTTCCTGGGCCGTCTGGAACCGCGCAAGGGCGCGCTGTTATTGATCCGCGCCTTCGCCCTGCTGCGCCAGACCCATCCCGCCGCGCGCCTGTGCCTCGCCGGCGACGGCGCACAGGCGGGGGCGGCGCGGGCGCTGGCGGCGCAACTGGGCGTGGCGCAGGCGGTGGACTTCCCCGGCGCGCCGGACGAGGCCGCCAAACGCCGGCTGTACCGCGCGGCGGACCTGTTCTGCGCCCCCTCGCCCTACGGCGAGAGCTACGGCCTGGTATTGGCGGAGGCCATGGCCGCCGGGTTGCCGGTGGTGGCGGCGGCCAACGCCGGCTATCGCACCGTGCTCACCGGCCCCGGCGCCGCCGGCCTGGTCGCGCCGGGCGACGCGGCGGCGCTGGCGGCGCGGCTGGCCGCCCTGCTGGACGCCCCGGAGGCGCGCCGCGAACTGGCCGCCTGGGGCCGACGCCAAGCGCTGAACACCGACATCCACACCCGCCTGGAGGCGTTTCAGGCGGTACTGGAGGGGACCGCGTAGAGCGGCTTCCAGAGATTCGTAGCCCGGATGCAGCGCAGCGGAATCCGGGATCACACCGCGAAATTTCCCGGATTCCGCTGCGCTCCATCCGGGCTACCGCTACCTCTTCGGCTCCGGCTTGGCCGGCTTAGGATGAACCATGAGCACGAACCCGCCCCCTCTGACGCCGCCTTCCGAGGCCTCCCGCCACCATGTCGCCCTGCGTCAGGCCGCCCTGGCGGCGCATCCCGAACTGGCGCGTTTGCAAGGGGCAAACCCCTGGACGGCGCTGGCCATCCCGGTCCTGCTCGCCATCCACTGGTCGGTCGCGGCCTGGGTGGGGGCCAGCCAGAGTCTGCTGCTTTGCATGGTTCTCGCCTTTTTTGTCGGCCAGTGGGTGATACACGCCGCGGGCGGACTGGTGCATGAGACCTCGCATCGCCTCATCCTTCGTTCCCGCGCCGGCAAGCTCCTGGTCGATCTCGGGCTGGAATGGATTCTGGCCTCCTTCGCGCGGCAACTGACCTACCAGCACGAACACGTTTCCAGCCATCACCGCTATCAGGGCGACTACGAGCGCGATTACGAACACGAAGACCTGTGCGCCCAGACGGCGCGTCTGGCGTACACGCGGCAACACCCGCGCCGGCAACGGCTGGTCACGCTCGCCACCCTGGCCCTGCACAGCCTGCCCTTCGGCTTTCTGCTCTCGGACTGGCTCATGCCCCGCTTTTATCGGGCGGTCACCGGGCGGGCCGTCTGCGATGCGGCGCGGCGCATCCCCGCGACCCGACCGACCCGGCAGGAGCGGCGACTGTTCATGGCGACCTCCCTCCTCTCCAATCTGGCCCTGCTAAGCGCCTTCGGCTGGCTGGGCTGGCTCTACCACAACTGGGCCCTGTCGTTCTTCCTGGGCAAGATGGGGGTCTCCAACCTGGGGCAATCCCTGAGCGAGCACGAGGGCGACGACCCGGACGCGCCGACGCGTTCCACCTACGGCCCGGTCAACCTGTTCCTGTTCAACACCGGCCATCACCTGGAACACCATGTCTTCGTCAACGTGCCCTGGAACCGCCTGCCCGCCCTGCACCGCGCCGCGCCGGAGGTGTTCCGCCACGAAAACACCCGCTCCTACGCCTGGCACTGGTGGCGGCACGTCCGCGCGGATTTCTCGCCCTCGCGCCGCAATGCGCTCCAGGGCGGCGATTTGAGCGCGCGCTGCGCCGCCGGCCCGAGCGCCGACGTCACCGCAACAACAACGCCTCGCCCGTGAACCCCGGCGCCGCCCGGTAGCCGCTCTCCAGCGCCACCCGCAGCATGGCCTCGCCCCAGACCGGAGCGTTCTGGATCGCGGCAAATTCTCGTTGCCGCACCCGTGCGTACAGGGCGTCCGGGGAGGCATGGCCGGTCGCCACGCCTTGGGAATGGCCGAAGGGGTCCACAACGCGGCCCTGCCCGCCCCAGTAGCAGAACGCGGGCTCGCCGCATAACGCGGGACGTCCCGCAGTCCGTAGCGCCTGGATCAAGACGGCGCTGCGCCGGACTTCATCCTGATGCGGTGTCAGCCAATGCGCCTTCTCAAGCCACTCCGGCGCGGCCTGGATCGCCGCCGACAGGGCGATGGGCGTCAGAAATGCCGTTGCCAGGGCCGCCCGCCCCTTGTGCGGGCAGAGCGGAGAGGATGCGGACGCATTGCGCAAGGCGAGGGCGAAACCCAGTGTGCACGCGATGTAGACATCAAAAAAGACGTTCTGGTCCACGCCGGCGCCGCCGATGAAATACACCCCGCTCAAGCTTCCGATGCCGGCGTAGATCGCGCAGAAACGCAGCTGCACATCCTCTTTCCAATACCAGGAGGCGCCCCCCAGCAGCAGCAGCAGGGGCCCCGTCTTCACCAGCCAATGGCCGCCCGAATCGAGCGACATGCTCCATGCATGAACCCGTGGCGTCAGCAGATGGGCAAGAAAACCGGGGCCGTATGCCGTCTCGCACAGCCACCAGGCCAGGCCCGCAGCCGACACGGAGGCAAGGCAGAACGCCAGGGCGGATCGGCGTTCATACCGCAGCAGCCAGATCAGGAGGCTGAGCGGCAGCACCACCAGGTTCTGCTTGACGCACCCCGCCAGGACCATCAGCACGGCGGCGGCGGCCAACGCCCGTGGTGCGCCGGGATGGCGCGCCACGACCCACAGCCCGGCGGCGGCGAGCGCATGCCCCAGCATCTGCGGGTCATTGATGCCCGGATAGTGGCTGTAGGCCAGGAACAGCGCCGCCAGATACGTCCCGGCCCACAGACCGCCCGACGCCCCGGCCCATATCCTGGCGGTCAGGCCCGTGAAGAGGCACAGGGCAAGGAACGACAGGGTCGCCACCGCCCTGCCTGCGACGATGAAATCCGGGATCGCCCCGGAGGCGGCCTGCACGGCCAGAAATGACAGGGGCGGATAGTTGTTGCCGAACCCCTCGCCGCGGGCGGGGTAGAGGGCCAGCCCCAGGTCCAGGGCCTGGACATGCAGGGCGTTCCAGCCCTCGTTGAAGTCCAGCGGCGTCAGCACGGGGATGCTCAGGACCAGACGCAGAAGCTGCGGCAGGCAGAGCAGCGCCAGGACCAGCGGCCAGCCCGGGCCGGGGGCGCTCATCCCGTCCTCCTGCGACGCCAAAGCACACGGTCGGAGATGACGAACTTCCACAGGGTATCCATGGCGATGCCGGCCAGCGCTGCGGGCAAGGCCAGTCCTTGCAGGCGTTCGTACACCCAGGAGGCCATGGACACATTGGCCAGCAGGCCCGCCGAGCAGATCGCGAGATAGGCCAGCCAGCCCCGAATCAGCCCGACCCCGTGAAAACGCCGGTCCCGGAACGTCAACGCGTTGTTGAGTGCAAAGTTGCAGGTCATGGCCGTCAGGGCTGCCGTGAACTGGGCCGCGGCAAACGTCAGGGAAATTCCCAGGGCCGCATAGAGCGCGGCCAGATGGACCAGCAAGCCCAAGGCCCCCACCGCGAGAAAGGAAACCGCGCGCGCGGGCAGCCAGCCGCGGCTGAGTTTTTCCGCCAGCAGTGCGCCGAACTGCCAGATCGCCAGGGCATCCAGTTTGGATTCGCCGGCCTGCCGGGGCTGGAACCGGAACGGAACCTCGACATGCCTCAGGCCGGGATGGCTGGCCAGGATGTCGAACAGCAACTTGAACCCCGAGTTGCTCAGGCGGCGGACCACGGCAAGACAAGCCTCGCGCCGGATGACGAAAAAACCGCTCAGGGGGTCGCGCGTTTCCCGGCGGATGGCCCATCGGATCAAGGAATTGCCCAGCCGGGACAGCCGGCTGCGCCGCACTCCCAGGGCCTCGCTGCAATCCGCCCCGGCAAGCTCGCGGCAGGCGCTGGCCAGGTCCGCAGGCGCGGTTTCCAGGGCCTGGATCAGGTCGCGGATCAGCATGGGGTCGTGCTGGCCATCCGCATCCATCACGCACAGAAGGTCGGCGGTGCTGCTCAACATCCCCTGGATGCAGGAATTCGCCAAACCCGGATCGGCAATCCGCAGGATCAGCCTCACCCGTGGATCGAACCGGGCGATGCGCCGGATCTCCTCCGCCGACCCGTCCGGCGAATCGTCATCGACGAACAGGATCTCCCAGGCGACATCCGCCAGGGCCGCATCCAGGCGCTGCACCAGCGATTCGAGGTTGCGCCGTTCGTTGAAGACCGGCGCGACGATGCAGATTCGCGGGGGCATGGCCTAGACCCGGTAACGGTATTCCTTGCCCGCCTCGCGCTCGTTGTCCGGCGGGAAATTGGCGCGCTTGTCGGCGAAATAGCGTTCCCGATGGTCCCCATCGGCGGCGCGGTTGTAGGTGAGATAGACGTTGCGGCGCGGGCTGTCGGTGCGGTTGGGGGCGGACTGGTGCGGCGCATAGCAGTCGAAGAAGGCCACGTCGCCGGGCTGCATGGGGCAGGCGACGAACTCCACCCCGGCCAGTTGCGCCGGCGTCAGGGGCTTCATGCGCTCCCCCAGCCAGCCGCGCTTGTGGTGGCCGGCGGCCAGTTCCAGACAGCCGTTTTCCACCGTATTCGCGTCGATGGCGATGCATACCGAGAGGAAGTAGGGCGCGTAATCGTCCCAGCCCGGCTGGATGTCCTGGTGCGGCTCGAAACCGCCGCCGCCGGGCAGCTTGAAGTTGATCTTTTCCTTGAACAGCACGGACGGGCCGCCCTGAAGCGCGTCCGTCACGTCCAGCATCTTGCGTGCGCCGGTGATGGCGGCGAAGGGCATGTCCGGGTCGGCGAACTTCTCGATGCGGCACAGGATGCGCCGGCCCGGCTCGCTCAGGCTGTCCTCGTAATACGCCATCTCCTTGCCGAAGGCGGGCGGGGTGTGCGCCAGGCGTTCGACCCACGCCTGCATCTGCGCCACCTCGTCCGCGTCATACATGCCGCGCAGGACGAGAAACCCGTCGCGCGCGAAATCCGCCAACTGCTGCTGCGTCACCATGGAAAACCCCTTGGGTTGTGAAGATGTTTGGGGCGGCATAATGCCAGCCGTTCCTGAAACGTCCAGCCGCAAGTCCCCCGTGAAGAAGACCACCCAGTTCCGCCGCCTGCTCAACTCCCCCGATCTGGAATTCCTGTGCGAGGCCCACAACGGCCTCTCCGCGCGCATCGTCGAAGAGGCCGGGTTCCGGGGCGTCTGGGCCAGCGGCCTGTCCATCGCCGCGCAGTTCGGCGTGCGCGACAACAACGAGGCGAGCTGGACCCAGGTGCTGGACGTGGTGGAGTTCATGGCGGACGCCACCAGCGTCCCCATCCTGCTCGACGGCGACACCGGCTACGGCAACTTCAACAACCTGCAACGCCTGGTGCGCAAGCTGGAACAGCGCGGCGCGGCGGCGGTGTGCATCGAAGACAAGCTGTTCCCCAAGACCAACAGCTTCATCGACGGCAAACGCCAGCCCCTGGCCGACATGGCCGAGTTCTGCGGCAAGATCAAGGCAGGCAAGGACGCCCAGAGCGACCCGGATTTCAGCATCGTCGCCCGCATCGAGGCCTTCATCGCCGGCTGGGGCCTGGACGAGGCCCTGCGCCGCGCCGAGGCCTACCACGCGGCGGGCGCGGACGCGGTGCTGATCCACAGCGCCCTGTCCGTGCCGGACGAGATCCTCGCCTTCGCCAAGGCATGGGACCGGCGCTGCCCCATCGTCATCGTCCCCACCAAGTACTACGCCACCCCCACCGAAGTGTTCCGCAACCACGGCATCTCCCTGGTGATCTGGGCCAACCAGATCCTGCGCAGCGCCATCACCGCCATGCAGGAGACCGCGCGCGAACTGCACCGGGAGGAAAGCCTGGTGCGCGTCGAGCAGCGCGTGGCGGGCGTGTCCGAGGTGTTCCGCCTGCAAGGCGCGCACGAACTGGAAGCGGCGGAGCGCCGCTATCTGCCCGCCGACCGCACCCCTCCCGCCGCCCTGGTGCTGGCCGCCTCGCGCGGCGAGGAACTGGGCGAACTGACCGCCGACCGCCCCAAGACCATGGTGCGCATCGGCGACCAGCCGCTGCTCGGACACATCGTCGCCGGCTTCCAGGCGGTGGGGGTCAAGGACATCACCGTGGTGCGCGGCTACGCCAAGGCGACGGTGAACCTGCCCGGCCCCGCCTATGTGGACAACGACGACCACGCCGACACCGGCGAGCTGTACTCCCTGGCCCTGGGCCTGGGGTCGCGCGACTGGGGCGCGGAAGGGCTGATCGTGTGCTACGGCGACGTACTGTTCCGTAAATACATCCCGCAGCTCCTGCTGGACGCGCAGGACGACCTGACGGTGGTGGTGGACACCCAGTGGCAGGACAGCGTCAACCGCGACCGCGACGTCGATTACGTGCGCTGCTCGCTGCCCTATTCCCGCCTGCACTACAACCGCCCGGTGCAGTTGGAGCGGGTCTCCGGCGCGCTGCCCGCAGCGGACATCCACGGCGAATGGATGGGCTTCCTGCGCATCTCCGCCGCCGCCCTGCCCGCCCTGCGCGCCGAACTGGCAGCCCTCCTGTCCGACCCCGCGCACCGCCGCGCCAAGCTCCCCCTGCTGCTCAACCGCCTGGCCGACCAGGGCCGCGTCCTCCGCGTGATCTACACCAGCGGCAACTGGCTCGACATCGACCGCCTGGAAGACGTGGTCAACGCAGGGGGGTTCTGATGCGCCGGTCACCTCCCCCGCCCCGTCACGCCCACCCGATTGCAGGGTTTCCCCCCCTTTGGAAAAGGGGGAAGGCGCGCGTGGAGGCGTCTGCGCAGCCCCACCGGTTTTCCCCCCTTTCCCAAAGGGGGGCAGGGGGGATTTCTGAGCCGGGTCGCTTGGCCACCGTCGCTAAATCCCCCTCACTCCCCCTTTGGAAAAGGGGGAAGGCGCTCGTGGAAGCGTCTGCGCGGACCCAACGGGGTTCCCCCTTTTTCCAAAGAGGGAAGGCGCGCGTCTTGGCGGCGTCGTGGCATCCCGCCTGCGCGGGCAGGCCGGCGCACTTGGGGCGGCCTGCATGATCCAGGCTGCTGACTTCGTCCGCGCTGCGCGCGACCTGGGCTGGTCTCTCTGGACCGGTACGCCTTGTTCCTACCTCGCGCCCTTCATCAACCACGTCATGGCCGACCCCGGTCTGGGCTACCTGCCTGCCAGCAATGAGGGCGAGGCCGTGGCCATTGCCGCCGGGGCGGAACTGGCGGGGCGGCGCGGCATCGCACTGTTCCAGAATTCCGGCCTGGGCAACGCGGTCAACCCGCTCACCTCCCTGGCCCACACCCACCGCATCCCGGTGCTGCTCATCGTCACCTTGCGCGGCGAACCCGGCGGCCCGGCGGATGAACCCCAGCACGGACTCATGGGCGGCATCACCACCGCCCTGCTCGACCTCATGCAGATCCGCTGGGAGTTCTTTCCGCACGAGCCGGAGGCCATTCATCCCTGCCTCGCCCGCGCTCGCGCCCACCTGGACGAGGCCGGGCTGCCCTATGCCCTGGTGATGCGCAAGGATGCCGTCGCCCCCTGTCCGGCCCCGCCCGCGCCCGCCGCCCGCCCGGTCGGTGCGCCGCCGCCCGCCGCCGACTCCGCCACGGCCACGGCGACCCGGCGCGACTATCTGGCGGCGATTCAGGCGCGCGCCGGGGAGCGCGACCTCCTCGTCGCCACCACCGGCTACACCGGGCGCGAGCTGTACGCCCTGGCGGATCGCCCCAACCAGTTTTACCTGGTGGGGGCCATGGGCTGCGCCTCCAGCGTCGGCCTGGGGCTGGCTCTGGCGCGGCCCGACCTCAACGTCACCGTGCTGGACGGTGACGGTGCGGCCCTGATGCGCCTGGGCGCTCTGGCCGCCATCGGCTACCTGCGCCCGCCCAACCTGCTGCATGTGGTGCTCGACAACGGCCAGCACGAATCCACCGGCGGCCAGGCCACGGTGAGCCCGTCCACCGACCTGGCCGCCGTGGCCGCCGCCTGCGGCTACCCGCACACGGCGCGCTGCCTCGCGCCCGAGGCCCTGGCCGCGCAGTTCGCCGCGCCGCGCACGCGCCTGGGGTTCATCCAGGCGGCGGTGCAGCCCGGCGTACCGGACGGCTTGCCCCGGCCCCGCATCTCCCCGGCGGAGGTCGCCCAACGCCTGCGCCGGCACATCCAGTCTCTGGGAGCGCCAGCGTGATCCTGCTCAATCCCGGCCCCGTCACCCTCAGCCCCGGCGTGCGCCGCGCCCTGGCCGAAGGCGCGGACCTGTGCCACCGCGAAGCGGAGTTCGCCGCCCTCACGCGCGACCTGCTGGCCGGTCTGGAGGCGGTGTATGAGGATGCCCAGGACTACGCCGCCGCGCTCCTGACGGGCTCCGGCACCTGCGGCGTGGAGGCCATGCTTGCCACCTTTGCGCCGCGCGACCGCCCCACCCTGGTGGCGGCCAACGGCGTTTACGGCGAGCGCATGGCGGAGATGCTGCGGCGGCAGGGCAAACCCCTGTTGCTGGCGCGTTCGGAGTGGGCGGCCCCCATCGACCTGGAGGCGGTGCGCCGCTTGCTCGACGCCCGCCCGGATACCGCGTGCGTGGCCGCGGTGCACCACGAGACCACCACGGGCCGCCTCAACGACCTCACGCCGCTCGCCGCCCTGTGCCGCGAGCGCGGCGCGGAACTGTTGATCGACGCCGTGAGCAGCTTCGGCGGCGAGGAAATCCCCTTGGCTACATGGCGGCCTCTGGCTCTGGCGGGGACCGCCAACAAGTGCCTGCACGGAATTCCCGGTCTGGCCTGCGTGCTGGCGCGGCGCGCGGCGTTGGAGCAGGAGTCGGGACATGCCCCCAGCCTGTACCTGGACCTGGGCGGCTACTACCGCGAGCAGCGCAACGGGTTTTCGCCGTTCACCCAGGCGGTGCAGGCGGCCCAGGCGCTGCACGCGGCGCTGGCGGAGTTCGCGCAGCAGGGCGGCTGGGGCGCGCGCCGTGCGCGGTATCAGGCCCGCACGGATCGCATCCGCGCCCGGCTGGCGGCGCTGGGCGTCGCCCCCCTGCTGCCTGCCGGGGAATCCGCGGCCATGCTGACGGCGTACCTCATGCCCGCGGGGCGGAGCTACGAGGCCCTGCACGACAGCCTCAAGGCGCAGGGGTTCGTCCTCTATGCCGGGCAGGGGCCGTTCCACGGGCGCGTTTTTCGCATCGCCACCATGGGCGAGATCGGCGCGACCGACCTGGAGCGGCTGGAAACGGCGCTGACGGAGTTCTTTGCATGATCGGCCCCGTGGCGCCGGCATCCTTGCCGGCTCGCAGGAAAGAGCCGGCAAGGATGCCGGCGCTACCACGGCAGCCCGTCGCATGATCCGCAGCGCCGTCATCCTCGCCGCCGGACGCGGTGCGCGCCTTGGGGCGCTGGGCGAGCAGCGCCCCAAGGGCTTCATCGAACTGGGGGGCGAGGCCATCATCGAGACCTCCCTGGCGCGGCTGCGGCGGGCGGGCGTGGTGCGGGTCTGCATCGTCACCGGCCACCTGGACGGGTTCTACCGCGACCTGGCGGGGCGGCATCCCGAGGTGACGCTGATCCATAACCCCGACTACGCCGCCTCCGGCAGCATGTATTCGCTCTATCTGGCGCGCGCCGCGGTGCAGGAGGATTTCCTGCTGCTGGAGTCCGACCTGATCTACGAGCAGCGCGCTCTCACCGCGCTGCTGGCCGCCGCCGCCGACACCCTGCTGGTCTCCGGTCCCACGGGTTCGGGCGACGAGGTGTATGTGGAGGCGTCGAAGCGTCGGCTCACCGGCCTGTCCAAGCGCCGCGCCGACCTCGCCGGGGAGGTGATCGGCGAACTGACCGGCCTCACCCGCCTCACCCCCGCCGCGCTCGCCGCCATGTGCCGCCACGCCGAAACCGTGTTCGCCGCCAGCCTGCACCTGGAATACGAGCAGGCCCTGGTGGCCGCCGCGCGGGAGACGCCCGTGGCCTGCCTGCTGATTCCGGACCTGGCCTGGAGCGAGATCGACGACGCCGCGCACCTGGCGCGCGCGGTGGCGCAGGTGTTCCCCGCGATCCAGGCAAACGACCGCCGCTATCCGTCATGAACCCCGCCGCAATCCTGCGCGCCTGTCGGCACAGCCCGTTCTACCTGCCCCTGCTGGCCCTGTGGCTGGTGCGCCTGGCGGTGTTGGGCATGGTCTGCCTCGCCGATGCCGCCGCGCCGGGCGAGGCCCTGGCGGGCTTGCTCGTCCACGCCGTCTACTACCTGGCGGAATCCCTGTTCCTGCTGGCCCTGTGCGAGGGCCTGCGCAGGCTGCGTCCGCCCGGCTGGGTGTGGGGGCCGGCAACGGTGTTGCTCCTGTTCGGGGTCATGCTGCTCTCCCTGATCGACCCCATCCTTTACCAGATCATCGGCGACCGTCTCTCGCCGTCCGTGCTGCGCCAGTTCGTGGGCTGGCAACTGTTTGTGGACAGCGATTTCTGGCAGCCGGTCATCGCCAACCGGCTGCCGGCGGGCCTGGGCGCGCTCACCGTGGCGGTCTTCCTGTTCTGGGTCAGCCGGCATGTGTTTCACGGCGCCCGCGCCGCCGGCCCGCTGGCCCGGCGTCATGTCCTGGCGGTGGCCGCCGCGGGACTGGCGGGCATGCTGGGGGCCGTCGCCGTGGCCGCCATCCCCCTGCTGGAGCCGGTGGAGGTGCTGTTCCTGCGCGAGTGGAGCGGGCTCGACGCACTCGACTATTCCGCCGCGGAACGCCGCGCCCGGGTGGCGCAACTGCGCGCCTGGCTGGGCCTGCCCAACGGCGCACGCTGGAAGGATGAGCGCTATCCGCTGGTCTATGAATTCACCGCCCCCGGCGCGCCCGTCGCAGACCCGCCGGATGTGTTCGTGTTTGTGGTGGAGTCCCTGCGCGGGGAGAACTTCGCCCCCGCCAATCCGTCCGGCCCGCGCCTCGCCCACACCCCCCACATGACCGCGCTGGCGGCGCGCGGGGCGGCCTTTACGCATTACCTGTCCAACGGTTTTCCCAGCGGGCCGGGCTACATCGCCATCACCCATTCCGCCTGGCCCCATCTGCGCAAGCGCATCGTCGCCGAGTTCACCCAAACGCCGCTGGACGGGATCGCCCGGCGTCTGGGCTCGCTGGGCTACCGCACCCTCCACGTGGAGGCCAGCCCCGGCTTCGATAAACAGGAAAACTGGGTGCGCGCGTTCGACGTCAGCCTGTGGCTGGACCAGCCGGACGAGCGGAGTGCGGACGTGCGCCTGGCGGATCAGACCCTGGACTGGCTGCGCCGCTGGGATGCGGAACCGAAGCCGCCGCCCCTGTTCACCCTCTATCTCACCAAAGATCCGCACCTGCCCTACCGCTACCCGGATGCAGACGGGAAGACGCTCACCTTCGGCCCGGTTCTGGAGGAGAACTACCTGAAGAGCCTGCATTACGTGGACGCGCAGTTGGGACGCCTCTTCGCCTACCTGGAGCAGCGTCCGCGCGCGCGCAACACGGTCATCGTCATCACCGGCGACCACGCCAATTTCCTGGACCAACAGCAGACCCGCGCCTTCCCGGTCAATGACACGGTCTGGAGCGGCGCGGTGATCGCCGGCCCGGAGCGCCTGATCGGCCCGCCCCGGGTGGAGCATTCCGTGGCCTCCCAGGTGGACCTGCTGCCCACCCTCAGCGCCCTGGCCGGGGATCGCCGCCCCTCCGCCGCCCTGGGGCGCGACCTGCTGCACGACGATGGGCGTCCCCGTGACCGCGCCCTGGCGATTCGTAGCGGCGGCCTGCGCTATCAGACCGGCCAGGGCGGCATCCTGGCGGACCCCGCCCTGCCGCGCGGGGCCATGCCCGCCGAGGCCCTTCCCGCGTCGCCCGGCCATGAGCGCGCGCCTGCGCTCAGCGCCGGCCAGGTGCACGCCCTGGTCAGCACCTGGAGCTACCTGCTGGAACGCGGCGAGGTCTGGAACCCCGCCTTTCTCGCCAGCGCGACCTCCGGCAAATGAACCTGAAAACGTCTGCATGCAGGTGCGAATTCATGCGCACGGACTTGAGTGCGAATGAATTCGCACCTACGGGTAACTCGCAACTCATTGATTCGTGATGAACCGTTTTTCCGCCCCGGAGACCTGCACCATGCCCCCCCGCATCGCCGTCCTCATCCCCTGCCACAACGAGGCGGCGGCCATCCGCGCCGTCGTCGAGGGGTTCCGCGCCGCCCTGCCGGGGGCGGCGATTCATGTGTTCGACAACAACTCCAGCGACCGCACCGCGGAGATCGCCAGGGCGGCGGGTGCGCAGGTGCGCCCCGTGCCCTTGCAGGGCAAGGGGCATGTGGTGCGCCGCATGTTCGCGGACGTGGAGGCGGACGCCTACGTCCTGGTGGACGGCGACCACACCTACCCCGCCGCGAGCGCGCCGGAGATGGTGCAACGCCTGTTCGGGCAGGGGCTGGACATGGTGACGGGCCGTCGCATCGCGTGCGCGGGCGCGGCCTACCGCCCCGGCCACCGCCTCGGCAACCGCCTCCTCACCGGCCTCGCCGCGCGCCTGTTCGGCAACGCGTGCAGCGACATGCTGTCCGGCTACCGGGTGTTCTCGCGCCGCTTCGTGAAGTCCTTCCCCGCCCTCTCCACCGGCTTCGAGATCGAGACGGAACTCACCGTCCACGCCCTCAAGCTGCACATGCCTGTGGGGGAGCTGGATGTCGCCTACGCCGCGCGGCCCGAAGGTTCCGCCAGCAAGCTCAACACCTGGCTCGACGGCCTGCGCATCCTGGGAACCCTCCTCAAGCTGTTGCGCCAGGAGCGTCCGCTCGCCTTCTTCGGCGTACTTGGCGCGGCCCTGGGGCTGGCGTCCGTGGGGCTGGCGCTTCCCCTCTTCCTCACCTACGCCGAGACCGGCCTGGTGCCCCGCCTGCCCACCGCCGTGCTGGTCACCGGCCTGATGCTGGCGGCGGGCATCGCCCTGGCCTGCGGCCTGATCCTGGACACGGTGACGCGGGGGCGCGACGAGGTGAAGCGTCTGGCCTACCTGGGCATTGCCGCACCCGCCGCCGGGGAGGCGGAGCCTTGACCCGGTTTCTGCGCTTCTGCGCGGCGGGGACGCTGGGCTACGCGGTGGACGCGGGGCTGCTCCAGGCCCTGGCGGGGCTGGCCGGGGCCAACCCCTACGCCGCCCGCGCGCTCTCCTTTCTCGCCGCCGCCAGCGTCACCTGGCGGGTGAACCGGCGCTATACCTTCCGCGTGGAACAGCCCCCCAGCCGGGACGAATGGGGCCGCTACGTCGCCCTCATGGGCCTGGGCGCCCTGGTGAATTACGGCGTCTTCGCGCTGGGCATTCACGCCTCGGAGTTCCTGCGCGCCCGTCTCTGGCTGGCCGTGGCCCTGGGTTCCGTGGCCGGGCTGGGCGTCAACTACCTGAGCTCGCGCCGCCTGCTGGCGGATGCGTAACAAAGGTCATGGCAAAATCCGCCCACCTCCCAACCTGAAGCGCGCCGCCATGAGCCAAACGGAATCAACGATAGAACTGCTGCGCGATTTCCTGAAAAAACGCGCCGGCGTGGCGCCCGAGGCGGTCACCCCGGAGGCCGCCCTGGCCGAGGTCAAGATCGACTCCCTGATGCTGCTGGAACTGGTGTTCGAGTGCGAGGAAAAATGGGGCGTCAACTTCCCCAGCGACTTCGCCACCCCCGCCAACGTCGGAGAACTGATCGAACTGGTGGACCGCGTCCGCGCCCAGACGCCGTCGGAGCCGGGAAACTGAGCCCCACCGCCCCGCGCCGGGTCGCCGTCACCGGCATCGGCCTCGTCAGTCCGCTCGGCAGCGAGCCGGAGCGGTTCTTCCAGCGCCTGCTGGCGGGAGATTCGGGTCTGCGCCTCTACGCCAAGGAAGACGAACCGGTCCCCATCCGCCTGCCCGCCGCCCCCTGCCCGGAGTTCGACCCCGAGGCCAGCCTGGGCGGCCCCCTGGCGCGCATGATGGACCGCTACAGCCAGATGGGCGTGAGCGCGGCCCTGAACGCCTGGGCCGACGCCGGCCTGGCGCGCGACCCGGAGCGGGAATGCCTGGGCGGCGGCGTCTCCTGGGGCACCGCCCTGGGCGGCATCCAGACCTTCGAGGATGGCTACCGCACCGTCTATCTCCAACGTCCGCCGGGGCGCCTCTCCCCGCTCAGCGTGGTGCTGGGCATGAACAACGCCTGCGCCTCCCATATCGCCATGCAACTGGGCCTGGCCGGGGTCTGCCACACCTACTCGGTGGCCTGCGCCTCCTCCTCGACGGCGCTGGGCGAAGGCTTCCGCCGGGTGCGCTCGGGCGAGTGCGAGGTCGTGGTGGCGGGCGGCTCCGACGCCACCCTGGCCTACTCCGTCCTGCGCGCCTGGCAGGCCATGCGCGTGCTGGCGGACGGCGATGAGACCACCGCCGTGCGCGCCTGCCGCCCCTTCCATCGTCAACGCCAGGGCCTGGTGCTGGGCGAAGGCGGCGGCGCGCTGATCCTGGAAGACTGGGATCGCGCCACGGCGCGCGGCGCGCGCATCTATGCCGAACTGGCCGGATACGGCGCCAACGGCGACCACAGCCATCTGGTGCGCCCCCAGCAGCAGGGCCAGGTGCGCGCCCTGCGCATGGCCCTGGCGGACGCCGGCATGGCGGCGGCGGAGGTGGACCACATCAACGCCCACGGCACCGCCACGCGCGAGGGCGACCCGATCGAGATCGCCGCCATCTGCGAGGCGTTCGGCGCGCACGCGGCGAACATCGCGGTCAACGCCACCAAGGCCGCCCACGGCCACCTGATGGGGGCCACCGGCGCGCTGGAGGCCATCGCCACCGTGCTCGCGCTGCACCATCAGACCGTCCCCCCCACCGCCCACCTGGATGACCCGGACCCCGCCTGCGCGGGGGTGCGTCACGTCATGGGCGCGCCTCTCACCGACACGCCCCTGCGCGCCGCCCTGAGCAACTCCTTCGCCTTCGGCGGCAGCAATGCGGTGCTGGCGTTCCGGCGCTGCGAGGCGCACTGACGAACATGCCGCCCCGGCTGCGCGTCGTCGTCATCAACCACGGCCTGCCCGGCCCCACCCGCGACCTCAAGGGGCAGTTCTCGCCCCTGGCCGAAACCCTGGCGCTGGACAGCGGTTCCACGCTCAGCGAGGACGAGCAGGCCGTCTTCGACCGGCTCCTGCCCAACGTCTACTACTCCGGCCTGGTCAATGCCGCAGTGGAACAGTGCGCCGACCTGGCGGACCAGGACGTGCTGTTCCTGACCTGCTCCGACGTCCGCTTCGACGCCCCGGATCAGGTCTTGCGCCGGGCGCGCGAGGCCTTCACCGGCAATACCGTCGGCGTCTGGGCGCCCGCCTCCAGCGGCACCAACTTTCCCAGCATCCGCAACGCCCACTCCGGCGGCCTGCGCGAGGTGGCGTTTCTCGACGGCTTCTGCCTGGCGGCGCGCCTCGCCCATTGGCGCGCCCTGGCCCCGGTGGACGTCTCGGTCAACCGTCTCGGCTGGGGGCTGGACATCCACCTCGCCTACCAGGCGCGCCGCGCCGGACAGCGGGTGACGGTGGACGACCGCGTGCAGATGCACCACACGCTGGGCTCCGGTTACAGCAACGAGGAGGCCTGGCGCCAGCTCCGGCGCTGGGTGAAGACCCTGGATCGCCCCGCCCGCCTCGCCCACCGGCTGCTGTTCGCCGAGCGGATGCAGCATCGGCCCTGGACCTGGCTGCTGCAAAAGACGCCGCCGCGGTTCTGGCAACGCCTGTTCGCCTGGGTGACTCCATGAAACTGTGCGGCCTCTACGACCCCTCCAGCCCCGGTTACCGCGACCTGTTCGAGGCGCTGGCGGAGAAGGCCGAAGTGCGGGCGGTCGCTCCCGCCTGCTGGGGCGCGATCATGGACCGGCGACCGGCGATCCGGGTTCGTCCCCTGTTCCTGCCGGTCTGGCCCGGCAGGCGTCCGTGGCGGCAAGCGCTGCACGTCCCCCTGCTGAAGCGGCTGGCCGCAGGCTGTGACGCCGCGCTGTTCACCCGACCCGACCAGCGTCCGCTGCTGCCCGCCTTCGCAGGCAAGGTGCGCGGCTACCTGGCCTGCGACGATTTCACGCAATACGGGCGTGACTGGGACGCGGACGAACTCGATCTGATCCGCTCGGTGGATTGCGTGATCGCCGTCTCCAAGCGCCTGGCCGACCGCCTCGCCCGGCGCGCGGACCTCCCGCGCGAGCGGATCGCGGTGCTGCCCAATGCGATTCCCGCGCGCCATGTCCCGCCCGTGCCGCCCGCCCGGCCTCGCGCCAGCGGGCAGCCCCTCGCCGGGGTGCTGGGCAGGGTATCGAGCCGCCTGCGGCTGGACTGGCTGGTGGAATGCATCGAGGCCACGCCCTGGCTGCATTGGGTATTGGCCGGGGATGTGGAAGAGGGGGAACTGCTGGAGGCCGACCGACCGCGCATCGAATGGCTGCGTCGGCACCCGCGCTGCACCCTGACCGGACGCCTCTCCTACGACGCCCTGGCCGCCCTCGCCGCCACCCTGGACGTCGGCGTGATGCCTTACAGCGAACGCTCCGTCAATCCGCACGGCAGCCCCATGCGCCTGTTCCTGCACCTGCCCTGCGGCGCCCCCATCCTGTCCACGCCCGGCTGTCCCCAGAGCGACGAATTCGCGCCCCTGGTACGCCGCTGCGACAGCGCCGACGAACTGGTCGCGGCGCTGGAATCGCTACGCCAGGCCGGGTTTGACGACGGCCTGCGTCCGGCGCGCTGGCTGGCCGCGCAAGACCACACCTGGGAACGGCGCGCCGATGTCCTGCTGACCCTGCTTCGGGAGCGCGCGCCTTGACTCTCGGCGGGCGGGGCGGGGGCGCGCGCCGGATCGCCGGGGACGCCGCCCCGGCCCTGCCCGCCGGCGATTACCTGGCCTGGAGCCGGGGCGATGCGGTGGAGGCGATGGCGTTGAGCGATCTGGATCAGCCCCTGCGCCGCCTGGCCTGGTTGCGCCTGCCCGGCCTGAACGTGTACTGGATGCGGCTCGACCGGGACTGGTCCCGCCCCGCCCTGCAACGTCTGGGCGGAGGGGCGGGAACCCCGGAGCGGGACGTTCTCGGCCTGCGCCGCATCCCCGGCTGGCTGGGCGCGGGCCTGGGCCGCATCCTCTATCCGCTGCTCCCGTACCCCGTTTTCGAGCATGGACGCCAGCAACTCGGTCTCGGGCAATGGCGTGCGCTTTGGCCTCCTGCCCGGCTGGCGCGGGACGATCCCTGGCGCGATTGGGTCCGGTTTCTCTCGCAGTTGTCGGTGCTGCGCCTGGAGGACATCACCCCGGACCCTGCGCCGCCCGCGCCAGCCAACCCTTCCGCCCCGGCCCCCGGTTCGGCCCGGCTGGGCCTTCACATCCACCTGCATTACCTGGCGGCGTGGCCCGGCCTGCTCGCCGCGCTACGCCATTTCCCGCCGGACGCGCGTCTGTTCATCACCGTGAGCGATGCCGCCGAGGCGGCGTCGGGAGATACGGTGGAGCAGGCGCTGGCGCGCATGGCCGGGGAGGCGCCCCACGCCTGCATCGAACGCACGCCCAACCGGGGCCGCGACATCGGCCCCTTCCTGTCCCTGTTGGCGCGGGGCGCGTTCGATGGTCTGGACGGAGTATGCAAACTGCACGGCAAGCAATCGGTATGCGAGGGCCGACCGACCTGGCTGGGGATGGCCTGGGCGCGTCAGGCGATCCACGAACTGGCCCCGTCGGCGCAGGGAGTGGCGGCGGTCGGCCAGCGTTTTCTGCGCGAACCCGATCTGGGCGTACTCGGACCCGAGCGGCTGCGCCTGCCCAGCCCCCGTTTCGGCCTTGAGGAGAGCCTGGAAAACGAATGGGAACAGGTGTCCGCCGTGATGCGGGCAAGGTGGGGCGGGGACCGCAGCAGCGAAATCGAGTTCTTCGCCGGCAGCATGTTCTGGTTCCGCCCGGAGGCCTTGGCCGCGCTACGAGAGCCGCCGCCAGGGGGGTGGAGCTTCGCGCCGGAACCCATCCCCGGAAGCGGCTCCCTGGCGCATGCCCTGGAACGCCTGCTGCCCACGGCGGCGAAACTGTCAGGCTACCGGGTGGAAAGCCTGCCGCCGCTGGGCCGGTTCCACGAAAGCGGTTGATGCTTGGGAATTATTGATACGGGCCGGATCAATAGGTGATGAGCGAAAACAGGGTCAACAAGGAGATAGCCAGGTTGACAGCGGTGCGGCAGGCAGGCCATGAAAGGCGGGCGGATCTCAAGCGTCGACCATGACAGAAAGCCCTATTGCTTATGGTGCAAGAAGTATTTTTTATCCTTGTATTGATTATTCCAATTATCGGTATTGCAATGTGCGCAACCCGAAAGGGCCGCTACCAACGAGGAACGAGGAGAGCCACATGAACACCTGTTACGCCACCCCAATTGAACCCGGCGCACCGCGCCGGCCTGTTGCGACCACCGGAAGACTCGCGGCGCTTGCCCTGACTGCCGCCCTGGCCTTGCAAGGCTGCGCCAACGCCCCGGAGAACCGCGCCCTCGCCGGGGCCGGTTTATTCGCGGCGGCGGTTTCACCTTCAGACGACATCCTGCAAACCTACTACCTCGGCGTGTTCGATCCCACCGAGCAGATTCCCCAGACCGTCTACCGGGTCCGGGTGCGCGGCCAAGCCAACATGTTGAGCCGCACCCACTATGCCAGCGGCTGGGTGCCCGCCTCGCTGGTCGATACCTTGAACAGTGCAGACGTCAGCAAACTCGGCAGTGCGGCAGCCGGCAGCCCTTTCGCCGGCAACTACCGTAACCGCCGCCTGGTGATGTTTGGCCCGGAAGGTTTCCGCGAAGCGCCCAAGGATCACCGTCTGGTCATCGTCATGGGCTCGAACCCGGAAGACTTCTTCAATGCCGTCGATTCCGCGCTGGGTTCCATCGCCGAAGTGCAGCTGGATAGTGACACCAGCCACCTGCGCCAGGCGCTGCTGGAAGGCTGGGTGAACGCCCTGCGCCAGGAACAGCGGCTGAAAGCCACCCAAGACGCGCTCAACGCGAAATAAGGAGAACAGATCATGATCGCCAAATACATGACCGCGTTGCTCGGCCTGTCACTCCTCACCGGCTGCGCCAGCCTGCGGGTAGATGTGGATGTCTACAAAGGCCCGCTCATCAATGAACCGGATGTGCAGTTGCAGCAGGTGGCAGCGCAGGCTATTGCGGCTGGGCCGCTTATCAAGACCATGATCACCGATACGAAATCGGGGGGGTATGACGTCAAAGCCTTCAAACCCTATGTGGACGAACTGCGTTTCTCTCTGGAAATGCTGGCGGACATGATCGAAACCGATCCCAAAGCTGTCTCCATCGTCAGTCAGCTTGCGAAGGACAGCGCGACGGACACAGCGGCAGCCCACTTCGCGGCCCGCATCTTCCAGGCCAACGAGGAAATTGCGCGGCATGCCTCCGCGCCACAGGCCAGGGCGAAATTGGACCTGCTACGCGCCCAATTGCTCACCGAGCCCAGTCCGGATATTGCGCAGGCGAAGACGCAAATCAAGCAGATTGCAACGGAAACGCAATCGGGCGGAATCGTGCAGCGCCTGGCGAACCTGAAAAATAAGCCGGTGGATTTGACGACCAAACCTGAACTACGCAAAAGCCTGATCGAATTTGCCGAGCGCACCCGTTGGCTAGGCAATCACGCCAAGCTCTTTCTGAAGCTGTTGGACGACGAGATGGCGGCACAGGCGGCCCCGTTCTCGCCCACACCCATAGACGAACCCCGTCGCAAGTTGCGCCAGGCTGTCGAAACCCACGCCCTGATCCTGCAAGCCATCGGCAACGCCATCCTGAGCCAGACCAACGAGATTGAGCGAATGGCGGGGCTGAACGATGACAAGCGGAATCAACGCTTGATGGATCGCGAACGCGCGGTATGGAGCGGCACCCATTGGGCGCGCGACCAAGTGCTGGCGGCGATCAAGACGCGCGACCAGAAAGGTTGGGGTTCTTTCCCTTTGAGTGTTAGCCAGGACTTCAAAACGGGCCTGCTTGCACACCTGAACGCGGCGGACGACAAAGTGCTTGAAGCAATCGGTTTGCTGGGTGGCGCCATTCCGCTTTACCAGCAGGCGGTCAAGCCTCTGACTATCGTGAACAAGGCGCTTGAAAAGACAGGGCAGGCCAAATGCAATGAAAAAGACAATGGCACGCCGAATGAACTGCTGAAAGCCTGCCTCGGGAACGATTTCACTGAATTGCCGACCTTGGAGAAGGCGCTGATCGGTGAGGGAAAGAAGATTGCCGATAGCAAACTCACCATAGCCCTTTCGGCACTGCACGGTCATCTGAACGTACTGAAGAAAGAACTGGACGACTGGACGGCAGACCTCGCGCTATTGCGTACCTGGAAAGCCAGCCTCGAAGGTATGGATGCCTTTTTGACGCCGGAGTTGAAAGCGGTCGATGCGAAAAACCCGCGTGAAGTCGTTGATCTGGGCGTTGCGCGCCTTCGGGCGCAACAGGCTCAGGCAGCCCTCGCCGGAGACACCGCGCGCCGCGACCGGGTCGAAGACGCCATCCAGGTGCTTCTGGCTCACCGCGCCGGGATGGTGCCGCTCGTGCCTTCCTCCTCCTTCCTGCGTAACAGCATGCCCGCCACTTCGTTGAGCGAAGGCATCAACGAAAAGGACGAAGCCAACATGCTCTGGCAGGCGTTCATCCGCGCCTTCCCCGACACCCGCGCCAACGGCGAAGAGAAGATGCGTCAGGACATGGACAAGCAGTACTGGCAGCCGGTCAACCGGGTGAGGGTGAGCGGCGGTGGCGGCGTCAACCAGGTGCTGGTGAAGGACGACGTGGGCAACTGGTATGTGAAGAGCTTCGACAGCGACAAGAAAGTCGTGTTCGAGTCCATGAAGAAGCTCGCCCTCTACCACCTCGCCGGCGAAACCGCCTCCCTCGGCACCCTACGCACCCAGTTGGCCACGACCAAAGGGTTGCTGCCCGACCAGTTGAAAATGAGCGACCTGGGCATTGGACAAGCCGCCCCGGCTACCGCCGGGGCGAACGACATCGGCGCGCCCTTGCCAACGGTCGGCGCCGAAACTACGGCCAGTACGCCGAACGGGACGGCGGCGGATGTCTACAAGGTGGCGGTCACGCGCTACGCCAAGGCGCTGCATGCGGCTTATCAGACCTTGCAGTGCGATGCTGATGCGGGCACGGTGAATACGGACGAGTGCGCGGGTGGAAAACTGGCCCCGAAGGCGCTCGAAGACCTGGGCAAGAAGGACTTGAGAAAGCTGGGTGAGGACGTGGCCGGGTTGCTGGACAAGCGGGTGAAGGAGTGCAAGCCGAACGAGACAAAAACAGACTGCACTCCCACAGCCCAGGCCACCTCCGTTCTACTGAAGGACATGAGCAAAAGCCTCTCAGAAGCAACCAAGCGCCTGAAAACCGACATGGAAACCATCAGCGAATCCATCGGCAGGCCGCTGCAATAACCAGCGAGTACGGGCCGGCGTGCGCCGGCCCGTACTCGCTGCCATGTCTACACCCATCACCTTCTGGCGCGTGGTCGAACTGCTCGGCCATGCCAATCGCACCTCCTGTTCAAACGCGCGGATACGGCTTTGACCTGCACCTTGAGATCAGTCTTGCCGGCGCGAAGAACTTTGATCCTGGAAAACGCAGTTGACGGATAAATTCATGACGATTCAATGCGTTACGAGTTGTCCGGGATGTGACATGTAGGTGCGAATTCATTCGCACAGAAGTTATTGATTGTGCGAATGAATTCGCACCTACACGCATTTCAACTGCGTTTTCCAGGTTGATTGCACTGAGTTCCCGCTCTCGCGGGAACGACGAATCCGGGGTTATTCGAGGCGCCCCATCATGGAAGCGATGGAGCGGTCCTCTCGAAGCGTTTGTTAGCTGTACTCCCAGGGTCTCGAAGTGGCGCAAGGGGTAACGCCAAAGACAGGGCGGGCGTTGCGCGGCTTTATGTGCGAGGTTCGGTTGACCGTCGGGTTGGGGCCTGGGCATCAACATAAGCGTCGATGAGCCGACGGATCATGCGTTGGTACTGAGTATGGTGCTTCGTGGCCTCGGACTTGAAGAACTCAATGCTCTTCTTGCTCAGGGCTAAAGTCACTTTCACCCCTTCTTCACGAAATGCCAATTCAGCCGGCGAGGGAAGGAAGTCGGGAACCACCTGAGCCTCGCCAAGGGGTTCATTGGTGTATTTGATTTTCGCGCTCATAGATGGCCTTTCCTTTGCGCCAATAACCGGCGCCGATGATTCGAATAATCGAAGCGCGGTGAGTAAACCGCACCGTAAGCACGCCACCATCGACTTCGCCGAAACAATAGAACCGTTCTTCGGTTTGGCTGTGAGTGACGTCCTTGGCAATCACACGCTGTGAGTCCGCAAAGGCGTATTGGGCGAGGGAGAAGGAAACTCCGTGCTTCCGCTGGTTTTCAGCGTCCTTATCTGGATCCCAATCGCAGCGAGTGTGTGCCATGAGCAAAGCCTAGCATTGAGCAATACAAAAAGCCATACGCAGATATGGATGGCCTCGATCAGGATAGGAAGAATCCTCGCGGCCCCTCCCTCTCGCACCACCGGACGAACGGTTCTCATATCCGGCGTGATTCGGCCTGGCCTCCTTTCGGCTCTTTGGGGGAATGCTGTTATCCCCTTCCCGACGATCAATAAAACCCGCACACCTCCAGGATGCGCTGCGCGCGCCGGGCGTAGGTGTGTTCGGCCAGGCAACGCTGTTGCGCCGCGCGGGCGATGGCTTGCCGGCGCGCCGGGTCGGCGTGCATCTCCTCGATCAGGCGCGCCAGTTCCGTCGGGGTGTCGAACAGCAGCACCTCTTTCCCCGGTTCCAGGTATTCGACGATCTCCAGCCCATCGACGTGATACGCCTGCACCGCCCCGGCCATGGCCGCTTCGAAGGTGCGCGGTCCCGGCGTGGAGGCGGCCAGGGCCAGGCGGTGATTGGCGATATCCAGGGAGCGGCCCATGTTCAGGGTGAGCAGGGCGGCGTTGTAGCGGTCGCAGATGGCGGCGGTGGACAGGCGGGTATTGCGCGCAAAGGCGAGGTCTTTGGGCCACCAGTCGCCATAGACGTCCACGCGGTACGGCGTCAGCGCCGGGGCGGCGGCGCGCAGCAGGCGCTTGCGGTTCTCGAACGCCACGCCGCAGAAAAACAGGTCGCAGTCGAGCTTCGTACGGACCTCGCGCCCGTGCCGTTCGCGGCTGGCGGCCAGGGGCAGATGCGTCAGGTTGGGCCGGTCCAGGTGCAATACGGTGTTGGCGTCGTTGGAAAACACCTGGTCCGCGATCTGAAACGCCTTCCAGTCCAGGTCCAGCTCGTAGGGGTCGTCGGTCAGCCAGAAGGCCAGTTGGCAGCCGTGGCGGTCGCAGTAGCGACGCCAGTCGAGATAGGCGCTTTCCGGCAGCAGACAGGAGCCTGGGCCGACCACCAGATTCGGGGCATGCCGTTCCATGGCGTCCAGGACGTCGTGAAAATTGCTTTCGCCCACCGCTTCCGCGCCCAGCAGTTCCGAGAAGCCCTGCGCCAGGCTGCGGCGGATGTCGGGGTTGCTGTTGTGGCGGTCCGGGAAGGTGGAGCAGACCAGCACTCGTGCGGGCGGTTTCATGGCGTTCTCCCGCGTCTCTGGCTTTGCAGCACCGCGCCGGCAATCTCGCGCCATTTCGCCAGGGGACGTTGTTCGGTCCAGAACTCGTCGATGCCGGCCTGCATCTCCGCCACCCTCAGCCGCTTCCCGTCACGGGGCGCTGCACTGCGGGGCCAGCGCCATTCCCCCGCCGCGTCGGCATAGGCGGCCTGTACCGCGCGCACGGCCTCCGGCGTCTCCTCCGGCAACGCCTGCGCCGCCGGGCGCGCCGCCGCCGGCAGCAGGTCCGCATGCAACTCCAGCGCCTCGCGGCGGAAGAAGAAGAGCCCGGCGCACTGGCGCAACCAGGCATTCCAAAGGGTGCGGCGATAGGCCTGGCGGCCCCGCGCGAAGCCGTGTCGGCGCTCCAGGCAGACGTCGCAGCGCTGGGGGGTGACGCGGCGCGGGTCGCACGCTGCGCCCCGGTCATCACGCAGGTCGGCGTTGTGGCAGAGGGCGCGATCATCCCGGGCGGACCAGATCACCGGCACGCCCAGGGCCGCAGCCAGAGGGATCAGGGTGGGGGTGTGGCCGGTCAGGTCGTGGATGTGCACGACGTCGATGCCCTCTTCTCGCAGCAGGCGGCTGAACGCCTGCTCCCGGTCGTCGCACAGCAGGCGGGTCGGGCGCAGGAAGTCGGGAAAGCGCATGCGCCGCAACGGCTCGCCGCGCGCGTCCAGCAAGCGGGCGTAATGGCCGTGGGCGGGGCTGGAATAGAGCCGGTGCACGGTCTCGTCTTCCGTTTCCAGCAGGCCGTGCAGGAGCCGACCCGGCGCGCTGGCGCGGTCGTGCAGCAAGGCGTCGCCGAGCACATGCAGGACGTGCAGGGCGCGCGCCTCGGGGGCGGGCGGGATGGCGTCCGGCAGGTCGCGCAGCAGGCATTCGGCGCGATGGCGGTAGAGGTGATGCGCGGCCACCCGACCCTGGCCGGCCAGGGCCAGACGCCGCCGCCGGGACGGGTCCGCACGCAGGGACTCCAGCAGGCCGGGCAGTTCGTCCAGGTCGTGGAAGGCGAGGTAGTCCTGGCCTGGCGTCCAGCCCTCCAGCCAGGGCGCAAGATCGGACTGCACCAGCAGGGGAGAGCCCGCCAGGGCGGATTCCATGGCCGCCGCCAGAAAATCCGCACGCGCCGCCGGCCCGGCGTCCAGCACCGTCGCCAGACTGAGGTTGGCGAACCGGGCCAGTTCGCGCGGCGCCACCCGGTCCAGCCCTTCGCGCGCCGGGCCGGCGCGAAACGGCAGAAATGCGCTCGCCGCGCCGCGCCGCGCCGTCTCCCGGCGCACTCGCCCCACGGCGGCGGGCAGGGGGCGCTCGCCGCTGGCGTGGAACACGTCGTAGAGAAAGGCGTCCGCCACCGGGAATGCGCTGAACTCCGGGGCGGCGGCGGGTTGCAGCGCCGCCGCATCCAGGCGGGTGACGCTGCACAGGGCGCGCAGCCGCTCCAGCACGGCTTCGGGGAACGCGCCCGGCCCCAGGGCCAGCACCCGGTTGCAGCGGTGCGCGCGCGCCAGGGTGATGGCCGTCCAGGGCTCCGCCAGCAGCGCCGTTTCCACCTCCGGCAGGTCGCGCAGGGCGCGCGTCAGGGCCATGGCCCGGTAGTGGCGTTGCGCGGGCGCCGCTCCGGCCAGCGCCAGGTCCAGCACCAGGACGCGCATCACGGCGCGCGGCCCGGCTTGTCAGGGGTGGAACGGGCTTCCAGAATGCGCGACCGCGCCGGGACGGGGCGTCCACATGGATGGGGAAAGGTGTTCGGGACCATCGAAGGAGTGAAACAGGTTGTCAGGCCCCACTGTGCCACATGAAAAATCGCCGCTGGTAGTGGTGAGCGGCGCGAGCGTCGGCTATTTCCGTTGCCTGGAGCAGTTTCTGCGTTCCGCACGGCGGCGCGGCCTGCACCGCCGCCACCGCTTCATCGCCTATGACCTGGGGCTGCTGCCTGGGCAGTCGCAGGCCTTGCGACAGTGGTTTCCCTGGTGCGAGTTCCGCGTCTTTGATTTTTCCGCCTACCCGCCCCATGTCGCCCTGAGTGCGGAAACCTACGCCTGGAAGCCCATCCTGATCGCCAATCTGCTGGACGAACTGGAGCGCCCGGTGGTGTGGTTCGACAGCGCCACCCTGCTGCGGGCGGGGCTCGATGAACTGGAACGCGACCTCCGCCGTTACGGCGTCTATACCCTGGCCGGGCAGTCCTCCATCAGTGCGCGTTGCGCCCCGCTGACCCTGAAGGCCTTGTCCGCCCCCCCGGAAATTCTGCACCTGCCGGAACGAGTGGCCGGTGTGGCGGGGTTCGATGCCGACCACCCCGTCGCCAGACGGATTGCGCGCGCATGGCGCGAACATGCCTTGATCGAGGCCCACATCGCCCCGCGCACCCCTCGTTTTATCCGGCACATGCCCGAGCAGTCGCTGCTTTCGCTCTTGCTGTTCAAGGCCTGGTTTGCCGGGGAACTGGAGTTGAATCCTGGCGAGATCGACATCAGTTCGCCCGACCCGGTGCGCTGGATGAGCTCGCGCAACAAGCTGCCGGACGATCTGCCAGGCTGGGCCGCCCCCCTGGTCCACGCCGGGCACGCGCTCTACAAGCGGGCGGATCGGCTCTGGCTGCGCTGGATGCGCCATGTGCAGCCGCGGCTGGACGGCCTGCTGCGCCTGCCCCACGACCACTACCGGGTGCTGGTGCGGCGCGGGGACGCCCCGCCGGTGCGCATCCCCTCGCCCTGGCACAGCTATTACGCGGACCCCTTCCTGTGGCGTCACGCGGGGCGGGATTGGCTGTTCGTCGAGGCGTATTCCTACCTGGACAGCCGCGGACGTCTGCTGGCGCTGGAACTGGATGCGGACTTGCAGGTGCGCCAGCGGGTGGAACCCCTGGCGTTCGCCTGCCACGCCTCGTTTCCCTTTCCGCTGGAGGCGGAGGGACGGCTCTACATGATCCCCGAGACCCACGCGGCGGGCTGCGTCGATCTCTACGTCTGCGACGTCTTCCCCGACCGCTGGCGGCGGGTGCAACGGCTGCTGTCAGGGGTGGACGCCGCCGACAGCGTGGCGTTTTTCCACGCCGACCGCTGGTGGCTGATCACTTCCCTGCGGGATGCGGGCGAGGAGAAACGTTTCCTCGGCATCTTCTGGTCCTTCGACCTGCTGGCGGGGGACTGGACCCCGCACCCCGTCAACCAGGAGCGCCGCCGCCACGGCCCCGGCCTCCTGTACCAGCGCGCGGCGGGCGGCGTGGTCCGGCACGAAGGCCAGTGGCTGCGCCCGGTGCAGGTGAATCCGCATTTCTATGGCGAATCCCTGGCCGTGGTGCGCATCGAGCGCCTGGACGAGACCGGCTACGAGGAATCGCCCTACACCGGCGATCATCCCTTCCGCGCCCTCGCGGAGCGCCATCCGGCCCATCACATCCACCAGTGCGGCGAGCTTCTGGCCTGGGACATCCGTGATCGGGTACGCTGGATCGACCTGCTGCGGACGCCGCCCCGGCGTTCCGGCTTCACTCCCCCCTCCGCATGACCCTGCCCGCCCTGTTCCACGACCGCCTGCACTGGCTCGCCCTGGCGCTGCTGGCCCCGCTGCTGCTCGCCAGCGCCCTGCTCACCGCGCCGTTCCAAGTGCCGGACGAGAACAACCACTTCCTGCGCGCGGCCCAGTTGGCGGAGCTGGATTTCCGCACCCTGGAGCACAAGGGCGAACAGGGCGGCCTGATCCGTCCCGGCTACCGCCAGATCGCGCGGGAAGAACGCTTCGCCAGCAAGTCGTTCAACCAGGGCATGAAGCTGGATGGCGCGACCTACCTGGAACAGGACTACTGGCGCATCCCGGCGGGCGGCGAGCGGGGCCTCATCACCTACCCCAACACCGCCTACTACCCCGCCGCCAACTACGCCCTGCCCGCCCTGGGCCTGGCGCTCAACCCCGGCGGGGCCATGGCCGGGTTTTACGCGGGCCGCCTCGTCGTCGCGCTGGGGGTGTGCCTGATCCTGTTCCTGGCCCTGAAAGCCATCACCCGGGGCCGCCTGTTCTGCCTCACGCTCATCGCCATGCCCATGAGCGTGAGCCTGCTGGCCTCGTATTCCCAGGACGCCGCCCTGATCGCCTACGCCCTGGCCGCCGCAGCCCTGGGCAACCGCTACCTGGACCGGCCCGCGCATGGGTTTTGGCCCCTGGCGGGCATGGCCCTGTTTCTGTTGCCGTTGGCGTTGGGTCGCCCGCCGTATGCGCCCCTGCTGCTGATCCCCCTGCTGTTGGCGCGGGATGTGCGGGACCGCCGCATCGCCGGCGCGCTCCTGGCTGTTTCCGTGGCCCTGCTGGCGGCCTGGGTGCAGTGGATGAAGGGCGGCCCGCGCCTGGCGCCGGAGGGCGTGGACCAGGCCGTCCAGTTGCAGCGGGTGCTGGAACACCCCGTCGCCACCCTGCGGACCCTGTTTTCCGCCAGCGTGGACCGCCTGCCCGAGTACGCGCAGCAGTTCACCGGGGTGCTGGGCTGGCTCGACATCGTGTTGCCCGGCTACATCCAGACCGGGTTTCTCGCCCTTCTGGCCGGCTTGCTCCTGCTGGGGCGTCCCCGCCTGAACTCCCTGCCGCACCTGGGCATCGTCGCGCTGCTGTGTTCCATCCCCCTGCTTACCGCCCTGGCCCAGTACCTCTATTGGACCCCGGTGGGCTTGGACGATGTGTGGGGCGTGCAGGGGCGCTACTACATCCCGCCCGCCCTGCTGCTGTCGCTGATTTTGAGACCGGCCAGCCAGCCATCGCGGCTCGCCGCCCTACCGGCCCTGGCCGTGCTGCTGTTCGCCGCCGCGGCCAACCTCGACGCCCTGCGGGTGGTATCCGCGAGGTTCTGGGCATGAGCGGCATTGTGGTGACGCACGAGCGCCTGCACTGGCTCATCCTCGCGTTGCTGGCCCCCCTGCTGGGGTTGAGCCTCCTGCTGACCGCGCCGTTTCAGACGCCGGACGAGTTTGCCCATTTCCTGCGCGCCGCCCAACTGTCGGAACTGGACTTCCGTTCCCTGAGCGGCCCGGATGGCGCGGGCGGCATGATCCGGTCCGGCTACCAGCGCGCTGTCGCTGAACCGGAGTTCAACAACCTGTCCTTCCACCCGGAACGGCAGTTGAACCAGGCGGAATTCCTGCGCCATGACCTGTGGAAGCAGGCGGTCGGCGCACAGCGCGAGTACGTCGCCTATGCGAACACGGCCTATTACCCCTCCCTCAACTACGTCCTTCCCGCCCTGGGCCTGGGCCTGAACACCCGTCTGGGGGGCGGAGCCATGACCGGGCTCTACGCCGGACGCCTCGCCACGGCCCTGGGCGTGACGCTGATCCTGTTCCTGTCGCTGCGCCACATCACGCGCGGCAAGGTCTTTTGCCTGACGCTGCTGGCGATGCCCATGAGCATCGCCCTCATGGGGGCGATTTCCCAGGATGCCGCCCTGATCGCCTACACCCTGGCCGCCGTGGCGCTGGGCAACCGCTATCTCGATGCACCGGATTCCCCGCGTGCGCCCCTCCATCTCGCGGGTATGGGCTTGCTGCTGCTGCCCGTGGTCCTGGGCCGCCCGCCCTACGCCCCCTTGCTGCTGATCCCCCTGCTGCTGGCGCGCGACCCGCGCGAGCGCCGCGCAGCCGGCCTGGTCCTGATCTTTTCCCTGGTATGGCTGGCGGTCTGGTTTCAGTGGATGAAGGGCGGCCCCCAGTGCCCGACACCGGGGGTGGCCCCGGCCCTGCAATGGCGGCATGTGCTGGAACACCCCCTGTTTTCCACGGCGGCAGTCGTCCTGATGACGCTTGTGCAACTGCCCGCCTACGCCCAACAGTTCGTCGGCAGGCTGGGCTGGCTGGATACGGCGCTGCCGCTGTATGTGATCCTGGGTTTTCTGCTGGCGCTGTTCTGGCTGTTCCGGCGCGACCGACCCGTGCAGGGATGGACGCCTGCGCAACGCGGGATCGCATTCCTGATCCTCTGCGTCCCCTTCCTGATCGCCCTGGCGCAGTACCTCTACTGGACCCCGGTGGGAGAGTTTGATGTGGATGGCGTACAGGGACGGTATTACATCCCGCCCGTCCTGCTGCTCTCCCTGCTGCTGCGCCCCGCCGGGGCGGACGATGCGCACGGCCTTCCCTGGGCGGTCATCGCGTTCCTGGCGCTGGCCAACTTCCATGCCCTGTACCTCGTCGCCGCGAGGTTCTGGGCATGAGCGGCGCAGTGGTAGCGCCGGCATCCCCGCCGGCTCTTTTTCGTCCGCCCAAGGGAGCCGGCAAGGATGCCGGCGCTACCGACGGCTCAGACCTCTCCGAGGCAATTTCATGATCCGACTCGCCAAGGCCCTGCGCGAAATGACCGCGCCCGAGGACCGTAAACAATGGCCCGCCCTGCTGGCTTCCTCCCTGGTGTCCGGCCTTTCGCGCAGCCTGTTTCTGGCCCTGGTCACCAGCATCATCGCCGCCGGACCCCAGGGGCTGTCCGGGCTCCAGATCGCCGGCATCCTGGTGCTGATCGTCGTCATCCTGGGGGCGGACTATTTCTCCTCCATTCGCGGGCGCGAGGTGTCCACCCTGCTCTCCATGCGTCTGCGCAGCCATCTGCTGGACCGCATCGGCGGCGCCAACCTGCGTTTCGTCGAACGCGAGGAGCCCGCCCGTCTGCACTACCACCTCATGCACACCATCGGCGTGGTGTCCGGCGCCTATTTCGTGCTGCTGGGCTTCGCCAACTCCCTGGTCACCCTCACCTTCAACTTCGCCTACATCGGCTGGCTGTCGTGGATCGGCCTGGTCTCCGCCCTGCTCATCAGCCTGGTGGGGGTGCAGGTGCACTGGCACTTCGAGCGTCTCAACACCGAGCGCCGCCGCCGCCTGGACGAGTTGGGCAATTCCAACAACGCCTGCCACATGGCCTATCTGCTGGGCTACAAGGAACTGCGCCTGTCGCGCGCCAAGGAGGACGACTACCGCGGGCAGATCCGCGAGATCAACGCCAGCCAGTTGCAGGAGACCGTGATGGAGGCGCGCATTTCCACCTTCGGCGGCATGGCCACGGACCTGTTCCAGTACCTCACCATCGCCGCCGCCGCCCTGCTGCTGCCGACGCTGGCCGGGGTGGACTCCCTCACCGTGATGCAGTTGCTGGCCGCCATCCTGTTCACCATCGGCCCCCTGGGCGGGGTGGTGGGGGCCTTCGCCAGCTTCAGCCACACCCAGGTCTCCATGGACAACCTGCAACGCCTGCTGGAGGCGGTCGAGGCCACGCACGAAACGCCGCCGCCGCCCGGCCACCCCGGCCTGCCGCCGTTTGAATCGCTGGAACTGCGCGGCGTGGCCTTCCGCTTCGAGCGGAGGAAGGATCAGGAGGCCGAGGGGTTCCGCATCGGCCCCATCGACCTCACCCTGCGCCGCGGCGAGACGCTGTTCGTGGTGGGCGGCAACGGCTCCGGCAAGACCGTGCTGATGCGCCTGCTGACCGGCCTGTACCGCCCCACGGAAGGCGCGATCCTGTTCAACGGCCAGCCCCTGGAAGAGGCCGACCGGCAGGCCTTCCGCGAGCAGTTCGCGGCGGTGTTCAACGACTTCTTCCTGTTCGGCGAACTGCTGGGCCGGCGCGACACCCCGCGCGCCGCCCTCCTGGCCTTGCTGGAACACTACGGCCTGGCGGGCAAGACGGATTTCCGCGAGAGCGACGGCTGCTTCACCACGGTGGAACTGTCCACCGGCCAGCGCAAGCGCATGGCCCTCACCGTGGCGCGGCTGGAACGGCGTCCCCTGCTGGTGCTGGACGAGTTCGGCGCGGAACAGGATCCGGAGCACCGCGAGCGCTTCTACCGCGAATGGCTGCCGGAACTGCGCGCCCTGGGCCTCACCGTGGTGGTGGTGAGCCACGACGACCGCTATTTCGACGCCGCCGACCGGGTGGTGCGGATGGACTTCGGGCGCATCAGCGAAGCGGCGGCGCCATCCAGCGCGTCATGAAGCCGTAGCCCGGATGCAGGCCGCAGGCCGGAATCCGGGGGGACGCGCCCGTCCAAAGCCCCGGATTCCGCTGCGCTGCATCCGGGCTACCCGCTAACCCGTTGCGCCATCCAGCGCTCCGTGAAGTGCTTCAGCATGATGGTGTTGTGGCGCTGGAGTACGTCGCCTCCGCCGCGGTTGAGGTAGCCCAGCGAACTCCGCTTGTGCTGCACGAACCAGCGCTTCACCGGGAAATTGGAGCGGTGCGTGGGGATCACAAACTTGGGCGCGCGGCAATGGGCGCCGATCCAGACATCGTCCACATAGAAGGCGGCCTCGGGTGCGGAGGCGTAGTCGATGAGCGCCGCGCGGTCGAAAAACCCCGGCTCGACCCAGTAGCCCGACATGCCCTGGAGGATGTCCACCTGCCGGGGACGTCCCAGCCGCCGCCCGCGCACCGGGGCGGGGGCCTGCATCCACAGGTTGCTCCAGACGGTGGTGGGGCGGTCGATGCGATCCGGCGGGGCGTTCCAGCCGCTCATGCCGAGGGCCGCGCCGGGCAGCGTGCGCGCGGCGGCCTCCAGTTCGGCGATCAGTCCGGGCGGGTAGATGCGGTCGTCATCCACGATCAGCAGCGGCTGCGCATCGGGGAATTCCAGCAGGGCGGGGATGGACTTGGTGGCCGGCCCCCAGTCGCGCTCGCACTCGACGATGCGCACACAGCGCAACCCCCGGAGCTCTTCGGGAATCGGGTAGGCGCACTGTTCGCGGCGCGAGAAGCGCGGCAGGTGCAGGCGAATCGCGCGCGGGGCGCGGCTCTGGTTGAGCAGGCTCTTCAGGGCGGGGGCCAGCAGCGGCAGGCGGCTGGGCAGGGTGGTGAGGCATACCACGACCTCGCTGCGCTCCCCCTGCGCGGCGCAGCGGGCGTCCAGTTGCCTCAGATCCAGGCCGGCCAGACGGTGTTCGTACCAGAGGTCCGTGAGCAGCCGCTCGCCTTCCATGAAATCGCGCAGCCAGAGCGCGCCGCCGCCCAGCGCCGCGGCCAGGGCGAGCGTCAGCTCCATGCCAGCCCCGCCAGCGCCAGCGCCAGGGCCGCGAACAGGGTGGAGTCGTAGACATCCAGCGCGCCGCCGTGCAGTGCGCTGACCGGCGGGAAGTCCTTGACCCCGGCGACCCGCTTCAGGCGCGAGGTGAACAGATCGCCTGCCAGGGCGGCCAGCGTCACGAAGGCCGCCAGCGCCGCCGCGCGCGGGGCGGAGAAGCCCAGCAGGATGTGGGCCAGCGCGGCGGCGAGCAGGCCGCCGCACAGCAGGCCGGCGACCACCCCCACCAGGGTCTTGCCGGGAGACAGCCGGGGCAGGGCCTGACGCCGGCCAAACAGCCGTCCGAACAGGAAGGCCATGGAGTCCTGGGTTTCCGCCGTGGCGTAGACCAGGAACACCCAGGCAAAGCCGTTTTCCCGCCCCATCAGGTGGATCAGTGCGGCGGCGGCGAGCAGGGGGAAGAGCAGCGCCGTCCCCCATGCCGCGAACCCCCTGGGTGCGGCGCGCAGGGCCGGGAGATAGAACGCCAGCGCCGCCAGCGTCAGGGCGGCGAGGAGGGCAGGGGGGGCGCGGCCCAGCCCCGCAGCGGCCAACGCCGCCACCGCCAGGAGCGGCTGAACGGGGCGCAGGCCGTAGGTGAGGGCCAGCTCCGTCATGCAGCGCCAGGCCAGCAGCGCCGCCGCCAGGGCGAACAGCAGGGGATGCAGGGCGGCGGGCAGCAGAAAGGCGGCGACGATGCGCGCCGTGCTGCCGTAATAGCGCCACAACCCGGCGGCCCCGGCGCGCGCGCCGAACAGGGCGATCACCGCCGCGCCGAAGGCGAACACCGCCGCCACCGGCATGAGTACGTTCCAGGGATCGAAAGGGCTCAAGCCGCGCCCCGTAGCGCCGGCATCCTTGCCGGCTCTTTGAAGATGCCGGCAGGGATGCCGGCGCTACATGCCGTCATGCCCGCCGCGCTGCGCGGTCGAACTGCCACCGGAGCAGCGGCGCGATCAGGCTGTGCAGCGGCGCCAGCAGGCCCATCTCCGGGCCGGGGGCGATGACGAAGCGGCGGCGTTCCACCCCGCGCAGGATGGCGGCGGCCACGGCGTCCGCGCTCATCACCCGCGCCGCGCCGGCGATGGCGCGGGTCTCTGCGGGCTTGGTCAGGTTTTCCTGGGCCAGTTGCGGGGTGTCGGTGTCGGGCGGGAACACTACCGAGACGCCCACTCCGTCGGCCTTCAGTTCCGCGCGCAGCACCTCGGCCAGGCCGCGCACGGCGAACTTGCTGGGGGCGTAGGCGGCGTAGCCGAAGATGCCCGTGAGCCCGGCGCCGGAGGACATCAGCGCGACGTGGCCGCTGCGGCGCGCTCGCAGGGCGGGCAGGACGGCGCGCAGGACGTGCAGCGTGCCGAAGTAGTTGACCGCCATGGCCTCGTGGAAATCCGCGTCCGTCAGGGCCTCGAAGTAGTCCGGGCGGGCGATGCCGGCGCAGGTGAGGGTGAGGTCGGGCGCGCCGCCCTGCGCCAGCGCCTGCGCCACCGCGGCATGGCAGGCGGCGGCGTCCGCCACGTCGACGGCGAGGGGGAGGACCGCCGCCGCGCCCTGTTCATGCAGTTCGGCGGCGGCCTGCGCCAGGACGTCCGGGCGGCGCGCCAGCAGGGTGAGACGCCAGCCCTGCCGCGCCAACCGGCGCGCCACCGCCAGCCCGATGCCGCTGGAGCCGCCGCTGATCAGGGCATGCCGGGTCACGATGCGGTGAGGGTTGCCGCCAACTGGCCGACGGCGGCTTCCAGTTGCGCCAGGGTGTGGTCGGCGCAGATGAAGAAGCGCAGGAGGGCGCCGTCCTGCGGCACCGCCGGGTAGATCACGGGCTGTACATGGATGCCGCGTTCCAGCAGGTCGTGGGAGACCTGCATGCAGCGGTACTGGTCGCCGATGTGCAGCGGGATGATGGGGGAGACGCCCTGCACGTCCACGGCAAAACCGGCCTCGTGCATGAGGCGGCGGAAGGCGCGGCTGTTGGCGCGCAGGCGTTCCACCCGCTCCGGTTCGCGCCGCAGGATGCGCAGGGCGGCGAGGGCGGCGGCGGTATCCGCAGGCGGCAGGCCGACGCTGAAGATGAAGCCGGGGGCCAGGAAGCGCAGGTACTGCACCAGGTTGGCGTCGCCGGCGATGAAGCCGCCGCAACTGGCGAGCGCCTTGCTGAGGGTGCCCATGTGGATGTCGGCGCTGCGCCCGCTCAGGCCGCAATGTTCGGCCAGCCCGCGCCCGGCGGCCCCGAGCACGCCCAGGGAGTGGGCCTCGTCCACCATCAGGTCGGCGTCGTGGCGTTGGCAGGCCTCGCGCAGGTGCGCCAGGTCGGGCAGGTCGCCGTGCATGCTGTAGAGGCCTTCCACCACCACCAGGACGCGCCCGTATTGCTTGCGGTGTTCGCGCAGCAGGCGCTCCACGGCGTGGACGTCGTTGTGGCGGAAGGGCTTGCGTTCGGCGCGCGACAGCAGCGTGCCGCTGACGATGCTGTTGTGCGATTGCTCGTCGTACAGGATCAGGTCGCGCCGGCCATAGAGGTGGCCGATGGTGGTGACGTTGGTGTTGTAGCCGCCCACGAAGACCAGGCAGTCCTCGGCCCCGACAAAGTCCGCCAGTTCCTGTTCCAGCTCCCGGTGCAGGGGGATCTCGCCGGAGACGATGCGGCTGGCGGAGACCGAGGTGCCGTACCGGTCGATGGCCGCCTTGGCCGCGGCGGAGACCTCCGGGTGGCCGCACAGCCCCAGGTAGTTGTAGCTGGAGAAGTTGATCAGCGGCCCCTGGCCCAGGTCGATGGCTGCGCCGTTGACGCCGAGGTGGGGCTGGAAGAAGGGGATGCGGCCCGCCAGCTCCATCTGGGTGGCGATGCGCTGGTTCAGCCGGCGCACCCCGGCCATGCGCGCGAAGCGGGAGGCGCTGCGGGTCATCGGCGGCCCCTCACGGCAGGCTGGCGTAGGTCCGCGCCAGGAGGGCGGGGTCGCTGATGCCTTCGGGGACGCTGGCCGTGGCCAGGTGCAGGTCGGCCAGGGCGTGGGCGTGGACCAGTTCCAGGTCGATGCGTTGCAGTTCCGCGTTGGCCCAGTGCGCGGCGGCGTCGAGCAGGGCGGTGAACGGCTCCTGCCCGGCCTGGGCCAGTTGCCGGGTCAGCCCCAGGCGCTCGTGCAGGCGCTCCACGGCCTTGCGCGTGCGCGGAATGACGGGGGCGGCGTCGAGCAGGCGTCTGCGCGCCAGGAGCACGTCCCGCTCGATGGTCCGGCGCGCCTCGTCCTGTTGCAGGGCGGCCAGGCCGATCTGGGCCTGGGCCTGTTCCCGCGCGCCCTTGTCGCGGTTTTCGCCCAGGGGCTTTTCCCAGTTGAGGAGCAGGCGGTCATGCCCCACCTGGAGGGTCAGGGCCGCGCCTGCTTCGCGTTCGGCGCTGCGCGCGAACTGGCGCGCGGCATCGACCCGGCGCGCTTCGCCTTGCAGGTCCAGACGGCGGGAGAGGGCGTCTTCCGCCAGACGTCGCACCGCAGCGGCGTCCAGGGCCTCCACCGGGGCGGGGAAATCGGCCTGCACGCCGGCCACGCGGGATTCCTCCGCGCCCAGCAGCAGGGCCAGATCCAGGCGCGCGCCATGCAACGCCTGGTCCGCCTGATCGACGCCCAGGCGCTGGATGCGCACCCGTTCCAGCACGTCATCGGCGGCGAGTTGCGGGATCTCCTTCGCCGCGGCCAGGCGCAGGGTGCGTCCGGCCACCTCCTGGGCGATGGCGGCCTGGCCCAGCACTGCGGCGTAGCGTTGCTGCGCCGCCAGCAGACTCCAGGCCGACTTCATCACGCGATGCAGGTAGGCCTGGCGCGTATGGCCGCCGTCCAGGCGCGCGGCCTCCAGACTGGAGCGCAGGGCGTTGCGGCGCAGGGCCTCCGCCGGTTCGCCCCAGGAGGCGTCCAGGGGGACGCTCAGCGCCAGGGTGGGGCGGCTGTCCAGCAGCGCCTGCTCCAGGCGCGACTGGCCCGCGCCGCTGCTGATCTGCATGCCGGGTTGGATGCGGATGCCGTTTTCGTAGAGTTTGCCGCCGCCGACGGTGGCGGTCTGGATGTCGGCGTATTCCGCGCCGGTGGTGAGCAGCCCCGCCGAGGCGACGGGCAGGACCACGCGGCGCACGCCGCCGTTGAGGGTGAGGTTCCAGTCGAACGCGCCCTGGGCGGTGAGCAGGGCGCCCTGGGCGCGCTGTTCGGCCAGCCGCGCACGCTCCAGCGCCGCTTCGCCGCCGGCGCCGAGGGCCAGTCGGGCCACTTCGGTCAGGCTCAGGCGGGGAGGCTCGTCCGCCGCCCGGACGCCGACGCTGAACAGGAGAAGGAGGGCAAGCGCAAGTTTCGAGGGCGTCATGGCGGGGCTTCCGGCGGGAGGGCGCGCGGATTATAGGCGGGAGGCGCGCGTCTATAATCCGCGCGCTTCCGCTCCCAAGGTCTGAAATGCCACGAATTGCCATTGCCGGCGTGGGCAATTGCGCCAGCGCGCTGTTGCAGGCGCTGAGCGCCGCCTACAAAGATGCCCTCCAGGGGGAGATGCGCGAGCGGATCGGTCCCTGGCGCTCCGCTGATATCGAGGTGGTTGCCGCCTTCGACATCGACCGTCGCAAGGTGGGTCGCCCCTTGGGCGAGGCCGCCTTCGCGCCGCCCAACTGCGTCAAGACGTTCGAGCCGGATCTCTCCATGTTCACCGTCCCGGTGCAGATGGGGCCGGTGCTGGACGGGGTTGCGCCGCACATGCGCGAGTTTCCCGATGAGCGCACCTTCCTGGCGGCGGACCTGCCGCCGGTGGATGTGGCGGCGGCGTTGCGCGCGTCCGGGGCGGAGGTGCTGGTGTGCTATTTGCCGGTGGGTTCGGAGCAGGCGGTGCGGCATTACGCGCAGGCGTGCCTGGAGGCGGGCGCGGGTCTGGTGAACTGCGTGCCGGTGTTCATCGCCTCCGACCCGGAGTGGGCCGCCCGTTTCGCCGCCGCCGGTCTGCCGCTGATCGGCGACGACATCAAGAGCCAGCTCGGGGCGACCATCCTGCACCGCACCCTGGCGTGGCTGTTCGACATGCGCGGCATCCGCATCGACCACACCTACCAGCTCAACACCGGCGGCAATACCGACTTTCTCAACATGCTGGCGCGCGACCGCCTGGAGTCCAAGAAGATCTCCAAGACCGGCTCGGTGCAGTCGGCCCTGCTCGATTCGCTGCCGGCGGAGGATGTCCACATCGGGCCTTCCGACTATGTGCCCTGGCAGAAGGACAACAAGGTCTGCTTCCTGCGCATCGAGGGGCGCGGGCTGGGCGATGCGCCGGTGGAGCTGGAGATACGCCTGTCGGTGCAGGATTCGCCCAACAGCGCGGGCGTGGTGCTGGACGCCATCCGCTGCGCCAGGCTGGCCCTGGACCGGGGCCTGGGCGGGGCGCTGATCGAGCCGTCCGCCGCCTTCATGAAGACCCCGCCGCGCCAGTTCCACGACCTGGAGGCGCAACGCCTGTGTGATGCGTTCATCGCCGGGGATGACGCCTGACGGCCATCGTCCGCTCACGCAACCGCTCTTCGTAGGAGCCCGGCTGTGCCGGGCGATGCTTGTTGGTGCGAAGGCTTATCGCCCGGCACAGCCGGGCTCCTACGAAAACAAGGTCTGCGCCTTCATCCGTGTGGCCGGTGCATGACCACGCGCCAGCGGCAAAACCGGAACGAGCGCGACACCTGTAGGAGCCCGGCTATGCCGGGCGATAGCAACCTGTGGCCGGAGCGAGCCGGCTCATCGCCCGGCATAGCCGGGCTCCTACGAAAACAAGGTCTGCGCCTTCATTCGTGTGGCCGGCGCATGACCACGCGCCAGCGGCAAAAACCGGAACGAGCGCGACACATGTAGGAGCCCGGCTATGCCGGGCGATAGCAACCTGTGGCCGGAGCGAGCCGGCTTATCGCCCGGCACAGCCGGGCTCCTACGAAAAC